>QFOD01000005.1 GCA_003241055.1 Roseateles depolymerans | reverse complement strand
GCGCTCGCCGCCGGCGGCCTGCGCCAGATCGGCTACAACGGCGGCCAGGTCAACAACGCCGGCACCTATGTGCGCAACGGCCTGGGCTCCACGGTCGCCGAGAACCTGAACAACAGCGGCACGGTGCTGGTGCAGTCCGGCGCGCTCGGTCTGCATGACAACTTCGTCAACACCGGCACGCTGCGCATCGACAGCGGCGCCCGCGTGTACGGCGTGGATTTCGTGCTGAACAACGCCGGCCTGCTGACCGGCACCGGCACGGTCCAGACGCAGAGCAACAGCGCCGCGCTGAACAACACCGGCACCATCGACCCTGGCTCCGTGGGCACCGGCCCGACCGGCACGCTGACCCTCATCGGCGACCTGCTGATGGGCGCCGGCTCCGGCCTGCACATCGACTTCGGCAGCAGCGGTGCGGCCGACCAGCTGGCCATCGGCGATGGCGCCACCTGGGGCGGCACGCTGGCCGTGTGGGCGCCGAGCGACCGCGTGTTCACGCGGGGCGAGAGCTTCGTCATCGCCACCTTCGGCCAGCGCATCGGCAGCAGCACCTTCAGCGGCATCAGCTGGCTGGGCGACGGCCTCAACCCCTTCAGCGTGGTCTACAACGCCAACGACATCACGCTGACGGTGACGTCCGCCGTGCCCGAACCCGGCACCTGGGCGCTGTGGCTGGCGGGCAGCGCCGCGCTGCTGGGCCTGATGCGCCGCCGACGCAAGGCCTGAGCCTGACCCGGGCCGGCGCTCCCAAAGACGCCGGCCCCAAGGCAAGCCCGTCATCAGACCTGACCCCGTCCATGCACGGGGGGCAGGCACGGCCTCACACTACATCTTGCCGATGAGCATGTCGTTAGCCGCTGCTACGATTTCTGCACGCCAGGGGCTGGTCCTGGGTGGTCGCATCCGTCTAACGTCTACCTGCCCCCTGCATGGACCTGAGCGCCGAGACCTTCATCCGAGCCTGCCGCGAGGGCGGCGCCCTGATCGACCGCTGGCTGCGTGTCTTCGACCGCCAGCACGGTGCTGCGCTCTACCGCGAGGCCGCCTATGCGCTGCGGAGCTGGTCGGCGGGGCAGGATGCCGTGCAGGAGGCCCTCGTGAAGGTCTGGCTGCGCTGCGCCACCTTCCACGGCCCCGCCGACCCCCTCGGCTGGATACGCACCATCGTGCGCAACACCATCATTGACGCGGCCCGCAACCGCCCGGCGGAGCAGCCCCTGCACGACGAGCAGGGCGACCTCACGCTGGCCGCCCAGGAAGCCATCAACCGCCTGTCGCTCGACGCCACCGCCCGGCCCGAGCGCGAGCTGCAGGAGCGCCAGGTCGAACAGGTGTTCCGCGCCTGCTTCGAGCGCTTCCGACTCGCTCACCCCGAGCATGCGCTGGTGCTGGGCTGGGTGGTCGAGGATGGCCTGGACACTGCTGCCGTCGCCGCCATCCTGGACCGCACCCCGGGCGCCACCCGCGAGTTCATCTCGCAGTGCCGCAAGAAGGCCCGGCCCTTCTTCGCCCCCTGGTACGCGCTGCTGCAGCCCGACGCCGTGCAGCCCAACATCCGTGAACCGGAGGACGCATGAGCCCGTCCCGCCAGCCCCCCACGCCGTCGGACGATGCCCCCGAGGACGACCTGCAGTGGTTCGAGCTGATGGCCGGCCGCGCCGTCGATGAGGTGCGCCCCGGCACCCGCACCGAAGCCGCCTGGCTGCGCGCGGCCCTGCTGTCCTACGCGCCCCAGCCGCTGCCCGGCGCCATGCCCGATCCCGCAGAGCGCGTGCAGCGGCTGCTGGACCGCGCGCAGCGGGCCGGCGTGCTGCCGCCGCCCAAGCTGGCGCGGCAGCGGCACGGCACCGTCTGGCAACGGCTGTGGCGGCAGCTCTGGCAGCCCTGGGCCGGCGCCGGTCTGGGCCTGGCGATGTCCGGGCTGCTGGCCGTCGTCCTCTGGCCCCACGGCGGCCCTGAGCCGGCCGATCCGCTGACAGGCTCGGCCGAGCGCGGCCCGGCCGTCCAGCGCCTGCAGGATGCCGACCCCATGGCGCGCCGGCAGGCCCTGCTGCAGGCGCTGCGGGGCGCCGGCCTGGACGCCCAGCCCTACGAGCAACTCGGCCGGCCGGGTGTCGACCTCGCCCTGCCGGTGCCGCTGTCCGCCGCGCAGGCCCGCGCGCTGCAGGCGCAGGGCCTGCGGCCGCCGGGTGGCCCGAGCCTGCGCATCGAGATCCTGCCGCTGTCGGGCGGCGCCGCCAGCGGGAGCGCGCCATGAGATGGCCCCTGCAGGCCATGCTGGCACTGCTGGCCACCTCGGCAGGCGCGGCAGAACCCACGCCCGACATCCGCATGGGCACGCTGTGTGCGCCAGCCATGACGCTGCCGGCCGAGCAACTGGACCCAGCCGCCGCCCTGCGCGAGCGCGACGAACTGGGGGCCCAGGCCCGCGAGGTGACGCTGGACTTCGCCTGCCGAGGCTGGGTCGCCCACGCCCTCCGGGCCGACAGCCCACCGGGCGCCACCCTCGATTGGCAGGCCCTGGTGGCCGAGGTGCTGGTGGGTGCGCAGCGCCGGTCCGAGGCGCTGGCGCTGGGCGAGCAGGCCTACACCCAGGCGCAGCCACTGGCCGAGGACGGGCGTCTCGCCCGCCGGCGTGCCGCCATCGCGCTGACCCTGGCCCATCTGCAGGTGCGCGACCAGGCCGCCACGCAGGTCTGGGCGCAGCGCGCCGTCGACGAAACCCGCCCCGACGAGCCGCTTGACACCGAAGGCGCGCTGGCCCTGTCGAACCGGGCCACGGCCGACCTCATGGCCGGCCGCTTCGGCCCGGCCGCCGAGCAGCTGGAGCAGCTGCTGACCCGCCTCCAGCCGGGGTTGACGAGCCCGGCCCTGCGCTATCCGGCCGCGGTGGCGCTGAACCAGCTGGTCTACGCCTATGCCGTGCAGGGACGCTGGCAGCAGGCCCTGGCCACCGCAGAGCGGCTCGTTGCGCATCGACGCCAGCATCTCGCCGCCGACCGCGCCGGCCTGGCGCTGGCCCTGGGCAACCAGGCCAGCGCGCTCACCAACCTGCAGCGTTACGACGAGGCACTCGCGCTGATGCGCCAGGCCCTGGTCGAGGCCGACGGGCCGGGCTCGTCGGACGTGAATGCCTCCGGCGCCCTGGCCCAGATGCGCGGCAACCTCTCCACGCTGCTGCTCGCCCGCGGCCAGCCGCGCGAGGCGCTGATCCATGCGGAGGCGGCCGCCGCCAGCACCCAGGGTGGCGCCCGGCTGAACGCGCTGCACCAGATCGCCAGTGCGCAGATCGCGCTGGGCGATCTCGGCGCCGCGCTCGACACCTGGCGCCGCGCCCAGCAGATCGTCGATCTCGACCCGCCCCAGGGCGAGGCCTGGCTGCGGCTGCGTGTGCTGCTGGGCCAGGCCCAGGCGCTGCTGACGCTGGGCGACCTGCAAGCGGCACGCGCCGTGCTCGAGCGCGCCGGCACGGAGGCCGCGCGGGCCCCTGCCAACCTGGCCGAGCGCGGGCAACGGCTGGTGGTGCTGGCCCAGGCCCAGGAGCTGGCCGGCCAGCCCGCGGCCGCGCTCGCCACGCTGGACGAGGCCGACCGCGCACTGGCCGAGCAGTTCCCGCCCGAACACGTCAACCGCCTCGACCTGCTGGTGCGGGCCTGCGGCCTGGGGCGCGGCTGCGCCGCCCTCCCCGCCCTGCTGCAGGCCAGCCCCACCCGGCCCGCCCGCCTGATCGCCGCCGCGAGCCTCGCGCTGGCGCGCGACCACCTGCGCCAGGGCGATGCCGCCGCCGCCCAGACCCAGGCCGTCGCCGCGGTGCGCGCCGCCACCGATGCCGCCAGCCCGCTCTTGCAATGGCAGGCCTATGCGGTCTACGCGCAAAGCCTGCAGGCGCGGCGGCGCCCGGCGGAGGCCATCTTCTTCGGCAAGCTGGCGCTGGAGCGCCTGCAGTTCACCCGCAACCGGCTGGCCGGCGTCGGCCCCGACGCCGACGCGCTGTATCTGACCGACAAGCTGGGCTTCTACCGCGAGGTGGCGGGCTGGCTGCTGGATGCCGGCCGCGTGCCCGAGGGCCTGGCCGTGCTGCAGCTGCTCAAGCGCAGCGAGCAGGACGACTTCAACGAGCACCGCGGGCCGACCCTCAGCGCCGGGCTGCCACTGACCGCGCGCGAACAGGCCTGGCAGACCCCGCTGGATGCTGCGCTGCGCCAGCACGAGGCCCGCGCCCAGGAGATCGAACGGCTGAGCCGCCTGCAGGCGGCACGACGCATCACGACGGAGGAAGCCTCCCGGCTGCTGGCCCTGCAGGCCGAGCAGGCAGCCCAGGCACCGATGGCATCGGCCCAGCTGGAACAGGCCCTGGCGCTGGTGCACAGCCCGGCCAACGAGCGCCCGCGCGCCGCACGCGGCGGCCCGCCTACCACCCGCCCGGCCGATGCCCGCACGCTGCATGTCTACCTGCTCAGCGGACCGGAGCGGCTGCAGGCGGTGCTGGTGGGCCGCCAGGGGCAGCGTGTGGTGCAGAACGGCAGCAGCGCCGCGGAACTGACCCGCCAGGTGGCCGCGCTGCTCGACGCCGTACGCCTGCAGCAGGACATCCACGGCCCCGCCCAGGCGCTGCAGGCCCAGATCGCCCCGTTGTTCGAGCCCACGGCGCGCGAATGGAAGATCCGCCGCCTGGTCGTCTGGTTGGATGGCCCGCTGCGCTACCTGCCGCTGGGCCTGCTGTACGACGGCCGGCAGTTTCTCGTCGAGCGCTATGCGCTGAGCGTGGCCACGCCGGTGGAGCGCCGGGCCTCGACGTCGCCCGCCGCGGGCCGTGAGGCCCTGCAGGTGCGGGCCTGGGGCGTCACGCAGGCGCTGGCCGGCCTGCCCGCCCTGCCCGGCGTGGGCGACGAACTGTGCGGCATCGTCGACGGGCCGGTGCGCGGCTGGGAGACTCCCGCCTGCCACGGCGTGCTGCCCGGGCAGGCCGACATCAACAGCCACTTCACCGAGGCCGCCTGGCGCGAGGCCGGGCCGGCGCAGCCGCCCGGTGGGGTCGTGCATGTCGGCACCCATTTCGTGCTGCGACCGGGCAATGTGTCGCAGTCCTGGCTGCTGCTGGGCGACGGCGGGCGCCTGCCGCTCGAACGGCTGCGCCAGTGGCCGCTGGGGTCGCCCCGGCTGCTGACGCTGTCGGCCTGCGAAACCGCGGTGCCCGCGGGCGCTGGGGCCGATGGCCGCGAGGTGGATGGGCTCAGCGGCACGCTGCTGGCGAGCGGCGCCGGGCAGGTGCTGGCCAGCCTGTGGCGGGTGGACGACCGCCGCACGGCCGCCCTGATGCGCCGCTTCTATGCGCTGGCGGCACGCCCCGGCAGCGACCTGGCCGACGCGCTGCAGACGGCCCAGACCGAGGCCCTGCGCGGCGGCCAGCCGGCGCACGCCTGGGCCGCGTTCGTGCTCAGCGAGCCCGCGCCACGCTGAGCCTCAGCCAGCACGCGGCGCCAGCACCCGGGCCGGATTGCCCACCACGGTGGCGCCGGCCGGGACATCGCGGGTCACGACACTGCCGGCGCCGATGAGGGCGTCGTCACCGATCGTGACGCCCGGCATGATCAGCGCGCCGCCGCCAATCCAGACGTTGCGGCCTATGCGTATGGAGCGGCCGAACTCCAGGCCCTGGGCCCGCAGCGCGGGGTCGCGCGGATGGTCGGCGGTGAGGATCTGCACGCCCGGGCCGATCTGCGTCATGTCGCCGATCTCCACGCCCACCACGTCGAGCACCACGCAGCCGAAGTTCATGAACACGCCGCGGCCGAGCCGGAGGTTGTAGCCGTAGTCGCAATGGAAGGGTGCGCGCACGCAGGCGCCCTCGCCCACCGCACCCAGGCGCTGCTGCAACAGTGCGAAGCGCTGGGCATTGCTGAGCCCGGGGCTCAGGTTGTAGGCATCCATCCAGTCGCGCGCGGCGGCCTGGTCGGCCTGGATCTCGGCGTCGGCAGCGTTGTAGAACTCGCCGGCCAGCATCTTCTGTTTCTCGGTCAGGGTCATTGTCTCGAAGGCAGGAAAGGGGCCGCGCCCCGGCGACGCATCATCTCGCACCGGACGGCGTTCGCCCCTGCGCTAGCATCGCCGCGTGGAAGCGCCGCCAACGCCCTACAAGCTCACCGTGCCCGAAGCGGAGCGGCAACTGCCGCGCACCCGTCAGGTGAATGCGCTGGCACACCTGCTGCAGCGCACGCCCGTCGTGTGGCTGCTCGGTCTGCCTGGTGCCGGCAAGACCTCCACCGCCGCTCAATGGGCCCAGGCCGCCCGAGCACAGGGCGAACGCATCGCCTGGTGGCGGCTGGACGAGGACGACGCCGACGTCGCCAGCCTGCTGGACGCGCTGCTCCACCACCCCGAGCACGGGGTACCGGCTCGGCTGCCGGCCTGGTCGCCCGACAACCAGCCCGACCTGCGGCGCTTTGCCCGCCGCTTCTTTGGCGAGCTGGCACACGGCCCCGGCCCCTTCACGCTGGTGCTGGATGACTGCCACCGCCTGCCCGACGCCGCTCTGCTGTGGCAGCTGCTGGACGCGGCCCGCGACGGCGCCGGGCCCGGCCTGCGACTGCTGTGCATCAGCCGCCGCCCGCCACCGCCCATGCTGGCGCGGGGCGTGCTGCCAGGATGGTTGACGGTGTATGACGATCTGGGGCTCTCGCTCGCCGAGGCCACCGCCGTGGCCGAACAGACATCAGGCCGGCGCTGGAGCGCCTCGGACGTGGAAGCCCTGCGCGCCGCACAGGGCTGGATGGCCCATGTGCTGGCGCTGGCCCGTGGCAGTGACGCTGCCCTGGGTGAGGCCACTGAAGCGCAGGTAGGCACCTTTCTGTGCCATGAGCTGCTGCTGATGCTGCCAGCCGACGAACGTCGCAGTTTTCGCCTGCTGGCCGAGCTGCCGGAGCTGCCACGCGCGCTGGCCGGACTGCCCCCGGCCGCGGCACGCCTGCTCGACCAGCTTGCCGCGCGGCGGTATTTCGTGGACCTCAGCCGCGGCGACGCGTGGCGGCTGCACGACCTGCTGCGGGACGGCCTGCGTGCTGCCAACGCGGAGTCCGAGCCTCCCGAGGCGCTCGCCGAGGCACGCCGGATGTTGGCCAGGCAGGTTCTCCCGCATTCACCCGACGCCGCAATGAACCTGCTGGTGGCGGCGGCCGATGCCCCTGCTGCTCTGACGCTGCTGCGCGAGCATGGCCGGCGCTGGCTGACCCAGGGGCGCCATGTCCAGATGCAGGCCTGGCTGCAGGGCCTGCCGCAGGCCGCCGACGACGCGGAGGCCCTGCTTTGGATGGCCGAGGCCCGGCTGCCGGGCACGCCCGAAGACGCGCGGCCGCTGTTCGCCCGCGCCCGCGCCCGATTGCTGGCGGCCGGCAGCGCCGAAGGGGCCTACCGCGCCTGGTGCGGCGAGGTCGCCAGCTATGTCGTGCAGTGGGGTGCGGTGCATGGCCTGGCCGAGCTGGTCGACGAGCTTGAACGACTGGAAGCCGTGCTCGGCCCGGCCCCGGGCGACTGGCGCTTCCGCACCGCAGCCGACGCGCTCACGGCGCTGATGTACGGCCGCGCGGAAGACCCGCGCATCCGCCGCTATGCCGAGGCCACCGCGCTGGCCGTGCAACAGGCGCCCGATGCGGCGAGCCGCGTATCGGCCGCCGCCCACCTGCTGATCTACCGACTGTGGTGGGCCGGCGACTTCCCCGGCGGCCGCATGCTCTACGAAGCCCTGGATGCGGAAGTCGAGGCCGGGGAAGAGCTGCCCCCGCTGGCACGTCTGCTGTGGTGGAGCAACGCAGCCATCGTCGACTGGCAGTGCGGCGATCCGGCCCGCTGCCATGCCAAGGTGGAGCGTGGCCTGGCGCTGGCGGAGGCCTCCGGCGTGCATGTGCGCGACTTCTTCCTGCTGACCCAGGGCATCTTCTGCGCCCTGTCTCAGGAAGATTGGCCGCGTGCGGAGGCCTATCTCGCCCAGCTTGCTCGCACAGAGCAAAGCCACAAGCGGCTGGACACCATGGTCCACCACTTCTTCCGCAGCTGGTACGCCCTGTCTCGTGGCGATGCTGCGCTGGCGCTGGCCCATGCGCAGACAGCCCTGCCGATGGCGGAGGCGCTGGGCTCGCTGTTCCACAAGGTGATCGTGCTGTCGGCGCTCGCGCCGGCGGCGCTGCATGCCGGAGACCCCGAAACGGCCGGCCAGGCCTACCGCCAGCAGCTCGCGCTGGCCAAGGGCAGCCAGAATCCGACCTTCGCCTACATCGCCTTCTGCGCGGGGGCGGAGATCGCGCTGCTGAGCGGCGACACGGCCGGACTGCACAAGCAGGTAGAGCGCATGCTGACCGTCAAGCATCTCGGCGGCTTCCACAGCGACTGCGGGTGGCGTACCCCGATGCGGGCGAGGCTGCTGGCCTTCGCGCTGGAGCAGGGCGTGCTGCCTGCCGTAGCACGTCAGTGGGTGCTGGAGAAGCGGGTGCCGCTGCCACCGGACGCAGGTCAGGCGGCAGCCAATGCCTGGCCGCGGCCGGTGCAGATCGGCGCCATCGGCGGCCTGACCGTCACGGTCGACGGCCACAGCCCAGAAGGCGGCAAGCCCGCACGCGCGCTGCGGGAGCTGCTGGGCGCGCTCGTGGCACGTCGAGAGGGCCTGCCCCAGTCCCAGCTGTGTGACGCCCTGTGGCCCGACGCGGACGGCGACCGGGCCCAGGTGTCGCTGAAGGCCGCCGTGCATCGCCTGCGCGGCTGGCTCGGCCATGATGCCGTCGTCGTCCGCGGCGGCCTTGTGGCGCTGAACCCGCAACGTGTCGGCTGCGACCTGTGGCGCCAGCTCGACCAGGCCCCGCAGGCGCTGGCACACACGGCAGCGCTGGTGCTGGCGGGCTGCGAGTCCGCGCCCGTGATCGCACTGCGCCAGGCCCTGGAGCGCGGCCTGCTCGGCTGACCCGCCGGCATCCTCAGCCGAGAGGATGCCGCCCGACGATTCCCCCCGGAACCGGGGCCGCATCGATCACCGATCGGTCACCCGCTCGTCGATAGCGTGAGCACCGTTACAGCCACCCTTTCGAGATGCTCATGACATCGTTCTTCCGTTCCCGCGGCGCAGCCCTGCAGGCCGCCGCTACCCTGCTGGCCTGCGCGGCCGCCTCGGTCGCCCAGGCCGAAACCGGCATCGCCGCCCTGCTGCAGTCCAGCGCCCGCGTCCAGGCCGGCAGCAACAGCGACTCGCAGTCCGATGCCTCGCAATGGACCAGCATGCCCTATGCGAGCCTGCGGTCCTCCGTCTACGCCAGCGCCCAGGACGGCGCCCAGGACCCCGACGGGGTGACGGCAGCAACCACCAGCGGCTATGCGTCGGCCGACTGGACCGACACCACGTTCGGCACCGGCGTTGTAGTGCTTCACGACGGCTGGTCCATCCTGCCCAAGGACCAGGCGGCGAGCGGCTCCCTGGGGGAGCTCTCGCCAACTTTCCTCTACAGCTTCATCGCCGACGCGGGCGACGTGCTGACCGTGCAGTACGCGCACACAGGTTCGACCCAGATCGGCTGGGACATCCAGCTGGACGGCGGCCCCGAAGGCACCCGCAGCCTCGCCTCCGCGGGAGGTACCGGCAGCTTCGTCGCGACGCTGACCGCAGGTGCCAGCTACAACTTCATGCTGATCCCCAGCGAGGGCACGCTGGCTGGCATCGACGCGACCGATGCCACGTTCAACTGGCAGATCGCCGCTGCCCCCGTCCCCGAGCCCATGCCGGCCCTGCTGCTGGCTGCCGGCCTGAGCGTCCTGGGCCTGCGCCGGCTGCGCGACCACCTGCCCCGCTGAAGGAGCCCCCATGCCCCGACTCTCAACCCTCGGCACGGCCGCGGCCCTGCTGCTGGCCGGCGGCGCCCAGGCTGCCGACCTCGTCAACATCAAAGGCTACGGCGACGACGGCGCCGGGGCCAACATCTATGGCTACCCGGTGGCGCCAGGCAGCACCGTGAGCCTGATCAATCCGGTGATGCTCACGCTGGCGGCCGGCGACTACAGCATCGCCGATGCATGGGGTCTGCCCGGTGCGCTCTACGACGCCTGGAACTTCCAGACCGGTGCTGCCGGCAGCTGGGGCACCCACTACGTGGCGGCCGAGCTGATGCAGGATGGCAGCTATCAGGTCGTGCTGGACGGCAACGGGCCCGGCGATCCGACCTGTCACAACCACTTCTGCGCCTGGGACACCGAAGAAGCCGCGCGCGATGCCTTCCTGGCCGCTGCGCCGTACACGATCCACCTCGGTCACACGGCCCAACTGGCTTTCGTGTCGGCCGACTATGCGCTGGGCGACAACGCCGGCGGCATCTCGTTGCTGGTGAGCCCCGTGCCAGAGCCCCCGGCAGCCCTGCTGCTGGCGCTGGGCCTGGGCAGCATGCGGCGTCTGCGTCGCCGCTGACAGCAGCCTCTGGCGCCGGCCTTCACTTCGCGGCTGCCGGGCCGCGATGAAGCGACAGTGGCAACGTGAGGCGATCTTGCGCAGCATCAATCGCCGCGAGGGCAGACCTGAGTGTCGTCACGACCGCGTCACGTTGCACGGGCCAGATTCACGGCATGGACAAGACCGATGCCGTCGCTTCGCTGGGCCAGCAAAGCCTGCTGCTGCCCGCCTGGGTCAATGCCGCGCTGCGCGCCAATGACCGCCTCAAGCTGCTGCTGACGCTGCTGCAGCTGGCCGCCAGCCACGCGCTGGCGCCGCAGCAGAAGCAGGGCGACCTGCGCCACGAGCTGGCCACGGCGGGGCTGGACGCGCCCTGGCTGCGCGAGCTGCCCGCCAGCGCCAGCCGTGACGGCGAGGACGTGCTGCTGCCCGAGCTGCCGCAACTGTGCGCGCTGCTGGCCACCGAGCTGGCCACGATGGCGCGCCCGCTGCTGGCCAGCGAGACGGACGCCCCCACGCGCGAGCGCTGCGCCGACTGGCAGACCCGCCTGGGCGCGGTGCAGGACGACGTGCTCAGCCCCACGCGGCTGCTGCAGTTCACCCACGGCCACCGGCCGCGCCACGGCGGGCCGCCCGCCGCCGCGGAAGACAGCCTGCACCTGCTGGTGATGGATCTGCACAAGCAGCTCAACCAGCTGGCCGCCAGCCTGAGCAGCGAGGAGATCGCCGGCGCCCACGTCTGGCAGCTGGGCGACGCGACCGACCGCGCCCGCGTGGCCGCCTTCATGCGCGGCCTGCAGCGCACGGCCGGGCTGAAGTTCTCGCACCCCGGGCTGGACACCGCCGCCACCCGCGACGGCGAGCGCCTGCTGATCCAGAACGACATCGGCACCAACGACGCCCACGTGCTGGTGATCCAGGTGCAGGGCCTGCAGATCAGCCTGACCTACTCCGACCTGCACCGCACCCGCTTTGCCTTCTTCCAGCAGCAGCTCGCCGAACACGGCGCGCAGTGGAGCGCGGCCGAGTCGCATGTGGACGCCCACCTCAACCGCGGCGAGGCCTACCAGCTCGGCACGGCCCGCTTCGACGCACAGGACGAAGCCCAGCTGCAGCAGATGCTGGAGGGCATCGCGTCGCGCATCGTCTTCCTGATCGACTGGAACCGCGCCCGCAAGCGCCTGCTGCGCTTCGTCAGCAAGGAGGGCGCCATCGCCGTGCTGGCCGAGGCGGCGCGGCAGGACATCGGCCACATGGGCTGGCTGGTCAACGGGGGCGAGCAGCTGGTATTCGACGCGATGCAGGCGCTGGGCGACGACGCCTTCCGCATCGGCGACCGGCTCGAGGACGTGCTGGGCTCGGCCGGTGCCCAGGCCTATCTGCTGGAGCTGATGCGCCTGGCCACCGCCGCCCAGCGCCAGCAGCAGCCCGCCGCGCTGGTGGCCGACGAGGCCCGGCTGCTGCTGGCCCGCCTGCTGCAGCAGCGCCGCCCCGAGTTCGACCTGCTGGCCGAGCACGCCGCCTACTGCGAGGCGCTGGCCGCGTCCATCGCCGAGGCCCTGGGCCGTGCGCCGGGTGACGACCACGCCGCCACGCAGCGCGCCCAGCAGGCCAAGAGCTGGGAGCGCCAGGCCGACCACCTGGTGATGTCCGCCCGCGAGCGCGCGCTGCGCCAGCCGCGCTGGCGCGTGTTCGCGCGGCTGCTGGAACAGTCCGACGACGCCGCCGACGCGCTGGAGGAGTGCGCCTTCCTGCTCAGCCTGGTGGCCGAGCACCACAAGGGTTGGGACCGCGAGCTGCAGCAGGCGCTGCAGCAGCTGGCCGACACCGTGCTGCAGGCCACGCAGGAGCAGGTCAAGGCCGTGGCCATCGCCACGCGCCTGGGCCGCGAGAGCGACGCCGAGGATCACGACGCCTTCATCGCCGCCACCTGGCAGGTGCTGCGCGCCGAGCGCCAGGCCGACGAGCTGCTGCGCCAGGCCAAGCGCCGCATGCTGCGCGCGCCGCTGAACGCCGCCGCGCTGATGCTGGCCAACGAACTGGCCGCGCAGCTGGAGCAGGCCAGCGACCGCCTGCTCAGCAGCGCCTACGGCCTGCGCGAACTGGCCTTCAGCAAGAGCGGGGTGAGCGCATGACCGCGATGCCGCCCGCCGTGGCCACCGTCTGGCACCCCGAGCTGTTCGCCTTCGGCTGCGACGCCCTGCCCGCCCTGCCCGAGCCCACGCCCGAGCGCCTGGGCTTCAAGGCCTACAACCTGCAGCGCATGGCCCTGCTGGGCCTGCCGGTGCCGCCGGCCTTCGTGCTGGGCACCGGCCTGTGCGCCAGTGCCGCCACGCGCGCGGCCGGCGCATCGGCCGCGCTGTGGGGGCCGGGTCTTGCTGCACTCGAACAGGCCACCGGCCTGCGCCTGGGCGACCCGCGCCGGCCGCTGCTGCTGTCGGTGCGCTCGGGCGCGCCGGTGTCCATGCCCGGCATGATGGAGACGCTGCTCAACATCGGGCTGTCGGACGCCACGCTGGACGGCTTCATCCGCCAGACCGGCCAACCCCGCCTGGCCTGGGACGCCTACCGCCGCCTGGTGGCCGGCTTCGGCGAGATCGTGGCGGGCATCCCGGCGCAGCGCTTCGAGGCCGAGCTGGCCGCGTTCGGCCCGGGCCGCAGCGAGCGCGAACTGGACTTTGCCGAGCTGCGCGCGCTGACCCGCCGCTGCCTGGCCGTCTACGCCCAGGCCGCCGGCCGGCCCTTCCCGCAGGACCCGCGCGAGCAGCTGCAGCAGGCCATCGCCGCAGTGTTCGGCTCCTGGCAGAGCGACAAGGCACGCGCCTACCGGGCCGCGCACCACATCTCCGACGCCATCGGCACGGCCGTCACCGTGCAGACCATGGTGTTCGGCAACGCCGGCGTCAGCTCGGGCGCGGGCGTGGGCTTCACGCGCGACCCCTCCAGCGGCGCCAACGCGCTGTGGGTGGACTTCCTCTTCAACGCCCAGGGCGAGGACGTGGTGTCGGGCCGGCGCAGCGCGCACGGCCATGCGCAGCTCGCCGAGGTGTTGCCCGAGGTGTGGGCCCAGCTGCACGTGGCCACCGCGCTGCTGGAGAGCGCCTTCGGCGACATGCAGGACTTCGAGTTCACCGTGCAGCAGGGCCGGCTCTACCTGCTGCAGACCCGCAGCGGCAAGCGCACGCCGCAGGCCGCCGCCCGCATCGCGCTGGACCTGCTGGCCCAGGGCCTGATCGACGCCGACACCGCCCGCGAACGCACCGCCGCGCTGGACGAGCCGGCCCTCGCGCTGCTGCGCGTGGTGGCGAGCGACGGCGCACCGCTGCAGCCGCTGGCTAGCGCGGCGGCGGCCAGCGCCGGCGTGGCGGTGGGCGAGATCGCGTTCGACGCGGCCCGCGCGGCCGCACGCCGGGCGGACGGGGCCGAGGTCATCCTGGTGCGGCGCGACGCCGAAACCGCCGACATGGCCGCGCTGCAGCACGCCACCGGGCTGCTGACCCAGCGCGGCGCGCGCACCTCGCATGCGGCCGTGGTGGCGCGGCAGATGGGCCGGGTCTGCCTGGTGGGCTGCGAGGCACTGCAGCTCGACGAGCAGCGCCGTGAGCTGCGCGTGGGCGAGCAGGTGCTGGCCGAGGGCGCCCTGATCACCCTGGACGGCAACGAGGGTCAGGTCTATGCCGGCGCGGCGCAGACGCAGCGCTGGGTCGACCCCGCGCTGCTCGACGGCCTGGCCCGGCTGCGGGCCGGCGACGCGGGCTAGTGCTGGATGTGGTGGCCCGCGTCCACGTAGAGCGTCTGCCCCGTCATGCCGGATGCCGCCGGGCTGGCCAGAAAGGCCGCCAGCGCACCCACCTCCTCCAGCGTCACCAGGCGGCGCAGCGGCGCACGCTCGCGCGCGTCGCGCATCAGCGCGTCAAAGTCCTCCAGGCCCGAGGCCGCACGCGTGGGCAGCGGGCCGGGCGAGATCGCGTGCACCCGGATATTGGCCGGCCCGAGTTCCACCGCGAGATAGCGCACCATCGATTCGAGCGCCGCCTTCACGGGGCCCATCAGGCCGTAGTGCGGCACGGCCATCTGGGCGCCCAGGTAGCTCATGGTGATCAGGCTGCCGCCGTCGCGCATCAGCGGCTCGCAGCAGCGCGCCAGCCGCGCGAAGGAATGGCAGGAGATCTCCATCGCGCGCTGGAAGCCCGCTGGCGTGCTGTCCACCACGCGGCCGTGCAGGTCGGCCAGCGGCGCCCAGGCGATGGAGTGGATGACGAAGTCCAGCCGCCCCAGCGTGGCTGCGGCCTGGGCGGCCAGCGCCTCCAGCGCGCCGTCGGCCTCGACATTGCACACCTGCAGCGGCGACTGCAGCGCCTGCGCCAGCGGCAGCACCGCCGCATGGGCCTTGTCGTTCACGCAGCTCAGCATGATCTCGGCCCCCGCCGCGCGCACGGCCTGGGCGCAGCCCCAGGCGATGCTGTGCTGGTCGGCCAGCCCCAGCACCAGGCCGCGCAGGCCCTGCATCGGTAGTGCCGGCGGCGGCGAAAGGGGGCGGGGCGTGGCATCCATGGCGGCAGCATCCATCCGGTCAATGTCAACGCCATGACGCGGCGCATTGCGGCAGACCTGGAGCGGCACTGCATCGCCGATTCTGCATGCGGCATGCCACGGTGCCGGCGGATCTGGGCTCGTGCCGGCCACGGCGGAGCAGCCCATCGGCGCGATGCGTCAGGGGCCACATCCGGGATCGCACGCTCCGCGCGCACCGGCCATTCTCCGGCCGAGCCCGACCGGATCCGGCAGGCGCGCGGCGCGGGCACCGAGGCGGCCTGCCGACCGCGATCACCCGGCGCTGGGCGCCGAGCGCCTCGGCATGAGACCTGACCCCACGCAGATGAAACAAATTGTTTCCACGCGCATCCAACCGACGCCGAGCTGCGTAAGTGGGTGTCGAAGGGGGCAGATCCGCCTCCCTCGCATGCACGCGCAGCCGCGGCGACCCACCTCGCTGCGGGCGCACCAGACCACAGGAGTCCTCATGAAGTTGTTTTCCAAGCTCGGGCTGACGCTCGCCGCCACCCTTGCCATGTGTGCCGCCCACGCGGCCGAGCAGACCGTCACCCTTTATGAGGCCCGCGCCGACGGCGCGGGGCCGACCGTGGGCACCGTGCGCATCCTGGAGACCCCCTACGGTCTGGCGCTCTACCCGCAGCTGACGGGCCTGCCGGCCGGCGTGCACGGCTTCCATTTCCATGAGAACGGCTCCTGCGCACCGTCCACCGGCCCGAACGGCAACGTCATCCCGGCGGGCGCCGCAGGCGGGCACTTCGACCCCAAGGGCAGCAAGCACCACGGCGAACCCTGGGGCGATGGCCACCTGGGCGACCTGCCGCCGCTGTACGTGAACGCCGACGGCCGCGCCACCAACCCGGTGCTCACCCCCCGCCTGATGAAACTGTCGGAAGTGGCCGGCCTGGCCCTGATGGTTCATGTCGGCGGGGACAACCACGCCGACCACCCCGCCGTGCTCGGTGGCGGCGGTGCCCGACTCGCCTGCGGCGTGGTGGGGGCCTGAGATGCGAGCCCTCGCCCTCGCGACCGCCGCGGCGGCGGTGCAGGTCTTCGCGACGCCCGCCTTCAGCGCCACCCCGGAGGCTCTGCGCCCCGAGTCCGGCCTGCAGGCCGTGCTGACCCTGCATGCGGTTGGCAGCCAGATCTACGAATGCGCCAAGAACGCCCAGGACAGCTGGGCCTGGCAGTTCAAGCAGCCGCAGGCCGAGCTGTTTGACGAGATGGGCCACCAGATCGGCCAGCATGGCGCCGGCCCGTCCTGGACCCTGAACGACGGCTCCAGCCTGGTGGGGCAGATGCAGGCCAGCGCGCCCGCGCCGGCGGCCGGGGCCATTCCGTGGCTGCTGCTTGGGGTCAGGTCTCGCAGCGGCTCGGGCAGGCTGGACGGCGTCGCTGCGATCCAGCGGCTGTCGACCCAGGGCGGCGTGGCGCCCACCGCAGATCGCTGCCATGCCGCAACCGCCGGCCAGATCGCCAAGGTGGCCTACTCGGCCGACTACACGTTCTGGGCGCCCGCCGGCAGCAGGCCGTAGGTGCGCAACGCGGCATCTTGGCCCCGCGCCGCCCTGCGCTGCGGGACCATTGAAGCCGTCAATCGCGCCCATCAAGACAAATGTCTTCCGGCCGGAGCGGCCGATCTACAGAATCGCGCGCTCCAGCCGAGGTCCCCCCTTGATCCTTCCGAACGCGAAAGCCCTCTCACGCCATCGTCCGCCTTCCGCACAGGCGCGGCCCTGCTCGGAGCCCACGCCCCAGAACGGCGGCCCTGCCCTCTGCGGCCGCGCATGACCCCGACGGACGACCTGGCGACCCTGATGGCACGCGTCGCCCTGGGTGACCGCGCGGCCTTCGAGCGTGTCTATCGCGCCAGCAGCGCGCACCTGTACTCGATCGCACTGCGTCTGCTGAGAGATGAACAACGGGCCGACGACATCCTGCAGGAGTCGTTCATGAACATCTGGCGACAGGCGTCGGCATTCGACCCCGGGGCCGGAACCCCGATGACCTGGATGATCAACATCGTGCGCAACAAGGCCATCGACGCGCTGCGGTCGCGCCGCACCGAGCCGGCCACGACGGACGACAGCGCCGACGAGGCGATCGAGGCGTTGCGCGCCGACCCGTGCGGCAACCCCGACGAGTTGCTCGCCGGCAGCCTCGAGAAGGCGCACGTCCAGCTCTGCATGGGCGATCTGCCTTCCAGCCAGCGGCAGGCCCTGGCGCTGGCCTACTACCGCGGCATGGTGCATGCCGAAATCGCCACGGCCATGAATGCCCCGCTGGGCACCGTCAAGGCCTGGGTTCGCCGTGGCCTGGAACAGCTGCGCCTGTGCCTGGAAGCGGCCGGGGTGTCGCGCGCATGAACTACCTCCAGCCCGCCCGCCTGAACCACCTGGCGCGCGCATACGCCGTGGGCACCTTGACCGGCGGGGCCCGTCGTCGCTTCGAGTCCGTGATGCGCGCCTCGCCCGAAGCCCGGGCAGCCGTGCAGGCATGGCAGGCCCGCCTGGCCGTGCTCGAGAGTGCCACCCCCCCGATTCAGCCGCCCTTGTCCAACTGGGCCGGCATCGAACGGCGCCTGTTCGGCACGCCTGAGCGCCCGCGCGGCTGGCTGGAGCGCTGGCTCCCCGGCCGAGCCCTGGCAGGGCTGGCCGCAGGCGCCCTGGTGGCGGTGCTGACGATCAGGACGGCGCCTGAACTGGCGGGGCTGCAGCCCACGTCGCAGGGGCTGCCTCAAAGCTACGTGGGCCTGCTCCACAACGCCCAGGGCCAGCCCGTGCTGCTGGCGAGTTCGCTCCGCCACGGCAGACAGCTGACCCTCAAGGTGCTGGCACCCATCCATGTTCCCGAGGGCATGGTGGCTCGCCTGTGGGCGATTCCGGATGCCGGCACGCCGTTCCCGATGGCCACGCTGCCGCCTCGCGGATCGCTGGACGTGCTGATGCCGGACACCTCCGAAAAGCTGCTCTCACACGTGCCACGCCTGGGTGTGACCCTGGAGCCCGCCAACGCTCCGGCGGCTTCTCCGGGGGCATATGTGCTGACGGGCCATTGCGTCAAGCTCTGGTGACCCGGGATTCGGCGATTCAAGTCAATGACGCCGCCGAAGCATCGGCGCGGCCTGGCCGACGGGCGATCTATGGCGTTGCATCCGTCAAGTCGAAGACGACGGGGCCAGCGCGTGCAAGGCAGATGGGAGCTCTGCAAAGCAGCGGCGGGTCCGGCCCTTCGGCTCGACGAACTCAGTGCCGTGAAGCGGCCATTCGACGGGGATGCGGGCGGAGGCCGAAGTAGGCCCGCGCCACGGGCAGGTCAGGCGTCATTGGCGGCGTACGGCAGTGTTTTGCGCCGCGGCGGCGAGACGCCGTAATGCCGTGAGAAGCTGCTCATCTGGGAAAAGCTTGCCGCAAAGGTTCACCGTATCTCGCACGACCCACGCAACGAACTCTTCGCCCGGAGCAAATCCTGTACCGCACATGGAACTCTCCGCGTCGAGTGCCTGCAACATTTGCACCTGCTCACTGCCTTTGAATCGTTCAAGCACGCGAATACGCGCTCGTTTTCCCGGCAGAACCGAAATCACTCGAACATGCGCAATGTAGGTGGCAGAGGTGAAGGCTTGCTGTGCCCAGTCGCTTCGCTCTGTGAGCGCCCGCGCCCCAACGCACGAGCAAGCATGGCTCGCGAGAGCAATTCCCGCGAGCATCAAGACCAGTAGCGCCTTCAGGGTGATGCGTGCATGAAGCATACGTTCGCGGTAACCGGCACGCAGCGGCAGGCCGCGCTTGGGCCAGAATGAAATGAAGACCAAGCGTGGCATGCCGTTGCGTGTCCGGTTGACCAATGGGTTAGGCGTCACCGAATCGCCGCACAACTAGCCTGCTTTGCCTTCGGGACGGGCCGAGCTTAGGAGTTCGTCTATCAACCTCATCGAGGTCATGTGCGTGAGTAACGTCCTGCCCGCTTGAGAGTTAACAGTTCTTAGATTCGTCGTCAGATTGACGTTCGCACCTATAGTCCTTCCGACTGAGCAAATGGCAGGAACGTCTCCTAGCGGCACTATGAACGCGACGTAGGGTGAGTCATCCAAGTACTGGTCCTGATACCGAAGGTCTTTCTCCCCAAGCAGGATCAAATAGTCGTAGTCCTTGCCCTTATCAAGCCACCCCATAGGCTTTGTCCAAGTCCATCTCTTAGTGCTTGGAGCAGCCTTTACCGGTGTGTGCAGCTTGCTCAACTTGACCTCTATCTTGAGTCCGACTTTCGACGTCAAGTCAAATGACGCATTTAGCTGCGTCGCTGTTGATCCCGTTAGGTCGCAGATGAGTCGCTCGCCCTTCAGTCCCTGAGCCAATGCCGGATGACTACGAAGAAACTCGACTTCTCGCTCTAGCATCCGGATCCGTTCGCGGAGTCGCTCGACTTCTTCTTCGGTATATGTGCGCATGGAGACGGCGGTGCTAGATTTCACTGTTGCGCCTAAAGCTAGTATCAACTGAATGTGCGGGCGGCAGGTCGATTGAAGGGTGGGTTGGGCATCATTCAGGCAAGGGCGGGAATAGCCGCTCGACATGACCACGACCGCCCTCGCGCATAAGTCGGCAATCGCATGAAGGCCAAGAGGCTGTTGCTGAGGCTGTTCGACTTCGTGGCGCCGGCTCGCCGTCTTCAGGTGGTCAGTGGAGACAGCCTGCCTCCGAGGCTGCCGTTCAGGGCCCTCGTGCTGGCACGAGACGACGATGAAGATTGGTGTGTAGGGATGCGGTGCCCCTGCGGTTGCGGCAGGAAGATCGAACTGCTACTGATCAAAGAGGCGGCACCGCGCTGGGATCTGCTCCTGGACGAGGAGGGCCGCCCGTCCCTGGTCCCTTCAGTGTGGCTCCGAGACGGCTGTCAGTCGCACTTCTGGGTTCGCCATGGACGGGTGCACTGGTGCCCATAGCCCTCAACTCGATTGCACAGCCTTACCTGAGCAGCGTCGCGACTAAGCGGCGATGCCCGGCCGGCATGGAGATCGCTCACAAAGGCGCGATCAAGTGCAAGCACTGCCACGCTGACTCGAAGCCAAAGATGCCGCGTCGACCGAAGGCGGGTTCGTACTTCACCACCTGCTCAAAATGCGGCAAACCCACCTGATGTTTGAGACATGCCGCTCTCCTGCAAATCTGGCGATAAAGCCATCTGCTCCATTGACTACGACGACCCACGATGGGACGAACTCCGGGCGTTGAACGCGGCTGACGACCGCCTGCGGCTCAACTGCTGTGGCAGTCGCGTCACGCTGAAGACCTCGAAGCTCGGCACCCGCTTCTTCGCCCACAAGCAGCGCGGTGATTGCACTTCCGCGGCCGAGACGGCAGAGCACCTCTTCGTCAAAGCGTGCATCGCGCGGGCGATCGCCGGCACCGGCTGGGACGTGGAAACGGAAGTTCGCGGCAGCGCGCCGGACGGCAGTTTGTGGGTTGCCGATGTGATGGCATCGCGGGGCACGCATCGCATCGCGTTCGAGGCGCAATGGTCGCCGCAGACTCGCGAGGAGACAGCACAGCGCCAAGAGCGTTACCGCACAAGTGGCGTCCGCGGGCTGTGGCTGATGAGCCGCCCGAACGGCATTCAAGTGTCCAAAGAGGTGCCGTCGCTGCTGATCGAGGTTGACCTCCAGGCGCAGGCCGCCTGGGTCAGGATTCCCGCCGAGTCTCCTTGGCATTTGACAGATCACCAGGCGAGGAATGCTGCTAACCTGTGGTCGCAGAGGATCGAGCTCGGTCGCTTTGTGCAGGGCTGCATTGCCCGGAAGTTCGTCTGGGCTCCAGGCTTGAACCAGCGGATTCCGCTAGAGATTTGGGCTGCAGAGGAAGACTGCTGGAGGTGCCGCAAGCCGACTTCGATCATCACCAGACTCGATTTCCGAGTCGATCAGTTGGTGCCTGGCGCGCAGCAGATCAGCCTGAAAATTGAGGACTTCGACTCTCCGGCTGGCACCTCGGCATTGACCGAGGCGCTACAGCAGGCCGATCTGAAGTCACACGGTATCGGTGCCGTTCGCAGCCGCTTCTCCCGCACCAGGGGAAGCGCGTACCTATCGAACGGCTGCGTCCACTGCGACGCCCTGCAAGGCGCTTTCTTCGAGCACGAGATCTTCTGTGACGCCGAGCCGACGCTGACTGTGGAGTGCCTCATGGCCGAGGGTCTCTTCACCGAAGAGGTGCGGGAAACCCCATTCCGCTGGGCCTTCGATGAGAGCTTTCGGGCGCCCGCCCAGGACCCTGCCGACGCCTAAAGCAGGCAGGTATAGACAGCCATAAAGCTCCCTGAGCCACGACGCCGGCATCCTCACGGGATCGATGGAGCTTCGTCTCCGTATTCCACCGACACCGTACGCGCGCGCGGTGTGGTGCGACCCCGAACTGGCTTTAGGGCGATTGCGTTCGCGCATGGGTCGCCGTTTAGTTGCTGAGTGACAAGACGGACTCCTGTTTGGCCGCTGGGCGACAAGTCGGCCGCTGACTGGTCTTTCCGCAGGTGCAGGCTTGTCTCGTAAGCTCCCCGACCAGCTGCCAATCGCGACTGATCGAGTACCTGCGAGCAGCAGTATTGCCTCACTCCCAGACCAGAGCACGGCAGTTGTAACAAGCTCGTGCTCTGCGCCAATCTCCGACAGACCTTATTCAAACTCCGACAGAAATTATTCCGTCAGATCACCAGCCAATGCAAGACCTGACCCTCACTCCACCGTCACACTTTTTGCGAGGTTACGGGGCTTGTCGACATCCGTCCCCCGCGCGCAGGCCGTGTGATATGCCAGCAGCTGCAACGGCACCACGTGCAGGATGGGGCTGAGGGCGCCATAGTGCTCCGGCATGCGGATCACGTGCAGGCCGGGCTCGCTCTCGATGGCGGTGTCGCCGTCGGCGAACACAAAGAGCTGGCCGCCGCGGGCCCGCACTTCCTGCATATTGCTCTTGAGCTTTTCCAGCAGCGCGTCATTGGGCGCCACGGTCACCACGGGCATCTCGGCGGTCACCAGCGCGAGCGGGCCGTGCTTCAACTCACCGGCCGGGTAGGCCTCGGCGTGGATGTAGCTGATCTCCTTGAGCTTGAGCGCGCCTTCCAGCGCGATCGGGTAGTGCAGGCCGCGGCCCAGGAAGAGCGCGTTTTCCTTGCGCGCGAACTCCTCGCTCCACGCAATGACCTGGGGCTCCAGCGCCAGCACGGCCTGCACGGCCACGGGCAGGTGGCGCAGGTCCTTGAGGTGCTCGGCCTCCTGCGCGTCGCTGAGATGGCCGCGGGTCTGCGCCAGCGCCAGCGTCAGCAGGAACAGGCCCACCAGCTGGGTCGTGAAGGCCTTGGTGGAGGCCACGCCGATCTCGGCGCCGGCGCGCGTGATGTAGGCCAGCTCGCACTCGCGCACCATGGCGCTGGTGGCCACGTTGCAGATGGTCAGCGTGTGTGTCATGCCCAGCGAGCGCGCGTGCTTGAGCGCCGCGATGGTGTCGGCCGTTTCGCCGCTCTGGCTGATGGTGACCACCAGCGTGCGCGGGTCGGGCACGCTGTCGCGGTAGCGGTACTCGCTGGCGATCTCCACGCTGGTGGGGATCTTGGCAATGCTCTCCAGCCAGTACTTGGCGGTTGAGCCCGAGTAGTAGCTGGTGCCGCAGGCCAGGATCAGCACCTTGTCCACGTCCTTGAACACGCGGTAGGCGCCGTCGCCGAAGAGTTCGGGGCTGATGCCGGTCACCGCGTCCAGCGTGTTCGCGATGGCCACCGGCTGCTCGAAGATTTCCTTCTGCATGTAGTGGCGATAGGGCCCCAGCTCGGCCGCGCCGCTGTGGGCGTGCACGGTCTTGACCTCGCGCTGCACCGAGGCGTAGCGGCCGGTGGCGGCATCGAGGTGGCTGATCCAGTAGCGCCCCAGCTGCAGGTCGACCACGTCTCCTTCTTCCAGATAGACGATCTGGTCGGTCACGCCGGCCAGCGCCATCGCGTCGGAGGCGACGAAGTTCTCCTGCTGGCCCACACCCAGCACCAGCGGCGAGCCTTCGCGGGCGGCCACCACGCGGTGGGGCTCGTCGCGGCAGAACACGGCCACCGCATAGGCGCCCTTCAGGCGCGGCAGCGCGCGCTGCACGGCGTCCAGCAGGTCGCCTTCGTAGCACTGGTCCACCAGATGGGCGATGACCTCGGTGTCGGTCTGGCTGACGAACTGGTAGCCGCGGGCCTTGAGTTCCGCGCGCAGCTCGTCGTGGTTCTCGATGATGCCGTTGTGCACCAGCGCGATGCGGCCCACCGCCTCCACGCCGCTGTTGGGGCCGGCCGAGAAATGCGGGTGGGCGTTGTGCACCGCGGGGGCGCCGTGCGTGGCCCAGCGGGTGTGGGCGATGCCAGTGCCGGCGGCGATGCCGTCCTGCTCGGCCTGGGCCTGCAGCTCGGCCACGCGCGAGGTGCTGCGGGCGCGCTTCAAGCCGCCGTCCTGATGCACCGCCACACCGCAGGAGTCATAGCCGCGGTACTCCAGGCGCTTCAGGCCTTCGATGAGGATGGGGACGATGTTGCGTTGACTGACCGCGCCGACGATGCCGCACATGCTGGGCTCCTGGTTGGAATGGGCGTGATGCTAGGCGGCCCGCCAAGAACGAAGCTTGCTCAATCTATGATGATTTGAATGAAAATTTCATCAAGCTAGCAGCTTGAAATTTTCAGTCAAAATCAATCATCAAATGATTAATCTGGACGCCATCGACCTGCGCCTGCTGGATGCGCTGCAGACCGACGCCTCGCTGAGCAACCAGGATCTGGCGGCCCGCGTGGCGGTGTCGCCGGCCACCTGCCTGCGGCGCGTGAAGCGGCTGCTGGAGGCCGGCGTCATCGAGCGGCGCGTGGCCCTGCTGTCGCCCGACCGTCTGGGCGCGGGGCTGTCGGCCATTCTGGAGATCACGCTGGACCGCCAGGGCGCCGAGCTGCTGGATGCCTTCGAGGCGCGCGCGGTGGCCGAGCCGGCGGTGCAGCAATGCTGGCGCGTGTCACCGGGGCCGGACTTCGTGCTGGTGGTGCAGGTGGCCGACATGCCGGCCTACCACGCGCTCACCCAACGCCTGCTGACCAGCGACGCCAATGTGCGCAATGTGAAGGCCTTCTTCAGCGTGAAGCGGGCCAAGTTCGAGCCCCGGCTCACGCTGCCGGCCGAAACGAAACAGGCCTCCTGAGCCCCCTCGCGGCGGGTTCAGCAGGCCTGGTCGGCAGGGGGTCGCGGCGCGGCGCTTACTGCAGGTTCAGCGCGTTGGTCAGGTCGCCCATGGGCGCGCTGCCGGCCGCCTTCAGCGCCGCATCGCGGCGGGCCAGGCCGGGCAGCACATCCAGGCCGAAGCGGCGGGTGATGAGGCGCAACACCGAGCCGGTGTCATAGGGCGTGTGGTCCACCGTGCCCTTCCTGGAGAACGGCGAGATCACCACGGCCGGGATGCGGGTGCCGGGGCCGAGCCGGTCGGCCTTGGGCGGGGCGACGTGGTCCCACTGGCCGCCGTTCTCGTCGTAGGTCAGCACGATGACCATGTTCGCCCACTGCGGGCTGGCCTGCAGCCTGGCGATCAGGTCGGCGATCTTCTGATCAGCGTCGGCCACGTTGGCGTAGCCGGGGTGCTGGTTGTAGAGCCCCTCGGGCTTGTAGAAGGCCACGGCCGGCAGGCGGCCGGCGGCGGCGTCAGCCACCAGGTCGTGGTAATCCTTCAGGTGGGCGGCGCGATTGGCGGCCTGGGCCAGCGGGTCGAAGCTGGCGTAGTAGTTGAACGGCTGATGGTGCGCCTGAAAGTCCACCGCGGCGGTCGTGGCCACGCCGTTGGCATCGCCCGAGTAGATGACCGTGCGCTTCACGCCCGGGGCCTGCTGGCCGTCCTGCGAGGCCGCGTGCCAGGCGCCGCCATACCAGGCCCAGCGCACATCACGCGCGCTGAGCAGGTCGCCGATGGTGGCCTGGGTCTGCGGCGGCAGCGTGGTGGGCTTGTCCGGGTCGGCAAACAGCGCATGCGCACCCTGGATGTCGGCCGGCGGATTGCCGCTGGGCTGGTAGGCCGGCTGCATGGTGTTGACCGCGTAGAACTTGCCGTCGCCGAAGTAGTTGGCCGGGGTCAGGTTGCCACTGCGCACGAAGCGAGGAGCGCCGTCCAGCGCCGAGGCCTTGGCGCCGGGCGCCACGCTGAGGTGGGCGGAGTAGCTGCCGTCCGGCAGCTTGTCGACCACGGAGATCGTCGGCTTGGCCGCGGCCGTGTCGGCGTTGGGGTACTCGGGCGCGCAGGCGCAGATCAGGTACTGGTGGTTCAGGAAGGAGCCGCCGAACGCACCCTGGAAGAAGTGATCGGCCAGCGTGTACTGCTGCGCCAGCTTGAACAGCGGCGAGCTGCTGTAGTCGAAGTGCCCCATCACCAGCGCGCCGGAGTCGGCCCAGGCGGCGAACTTGTCGTTGCGGCCGCCATTGATCTGCATCTGGTTCTCGTAGAAGCGGTGATACAGGTCGCGCGTGATGCTGCTCAGGCCCAGCTCGGCATTGGCACTGGCCTTGAAGGCCGTGCCGATGTCGAAGGGCGCATTGGGCAGGCCGGTGCTCTGGGCCTGGGTGACCACCACCTGCTGGCCCGGCGCGGTCACGCCGCCCCACACGGGTGGCAGCACCGGCAGCACGCTGCCGTCGCGGTCCTTCTGCACGATGTAGCCGGCCGAGGGCTTGCCATCGGCGCCCAGCACCGTGCGCAGGCCGTCGGCGCCGGGGAAGCCGCCGTAGAGGTTGTCGAACGCGCGGTTCTCGGCGTAGATCACGACGATGTTCTGCACCTTGTCGCGCAGCGCGGTCGTCAGCGTGTCGGCGGCCGAAGGCTCGGCAGCGCAGGCCGCGCCACCCAGGGCGAGTTGCGCCGCCAGTGCGATCAGGGTGCGAACCCGGGGCTTGGTGTTCATGCGTTCATACTCCTTGAGCTTTTCCATCGACGACCAGGGGCAGCATTCTCGGCCAAGGGGCCGGCCCCGCCGGGTGTCGTCGGGCACGCCCTGTTCATGAAGAAATGTCTCCGTCCCATTGCTGCCACCGGCGCCGCCCCCCTGTTGCTGGCGATGGCCCTTGGCGCCATCCCCGCCAGCCAGGCCGCGCCGCCCGTACCCGAGCGCTTCTACGCCAGCCGCTTCGAGCGCCAGCCCAGCGCCGCCGAACTCACGGACCTGGGCCGGCGGCTCTTCCACGAGCCGGCGCTGTCGGCGTCGGGCCGGCAATCCTGCGCCAGCTGCCATGACCCCGCCCACGCCTACGGCCCGCCCAATGCGCTGGCCGTCCAGCTGGGCGGCCCCGACGGCCGCCGGCCCGGCCTGCGTGCCGCGCCGTCGCTGATGTACAAGCAGACCACGCCCCCCTTCTCCGCGCACTTCTTCGACAGCGACGGCGACGACAGCGTGGACCAGGGCCCCACCGGCGGCTTCAACTGGGACGGCCGCGCCGACAGTGCCCACGAGCAGGCGGCTGGCCCGCTGATGTCCCCCTTCGAGATGGCCAACACCGACCGCCGCACGCTGCTGCGGCGCCTGCAGCGCTCCCCCAGCGCGGCCGCGATGCGGGCCAGCTTCGGCCCCGGCCTGTTCGGCAGCGACGAGCAGGCCTGGCGGGCCCTGCTGCTGGCGCTGGAGGTGTTCCAGCAGAGCCCGCCTGACTTCGCGCCCTACCGCAGCAAGTTCGACGATGTGCTGCGCGGCAAGGCCACGTTGACCCCGGCCGAGGCACGCGGCCTGGCGCTGTTCAACGACGCCAACAAGGGCAACTGCGCCAGCTGCCATCCCAGCGGCGTGAAGCGCGGCGCCTTTCCGCTGTTCACCGACATGGGCCACATCGCGCTGGGCGTGCCGCGCAACCCGGCCGTTCCCGCCAACCGTAACCCGCGCTACCGCGACCTGGGCCTGTGCGGCCCGCTGCGGCAAGACCTGGCCCGCGAGAGCGACTACTGCGGCCTGTTCAAGACCCCGACGCTGCGCAACGTGGCCACCCGCCAGGTGTTCTTCCACAACGGCGTGATGACCACGCTGGAGGATGCCGTGCGCTTCTATGCCGAGCGCGACACCCGCCCTGCCGAGTTCTACCCGCGTGACCGCCGGGGCCAGGTGCGCCGCACGGACGACCTGCCCGCGCGCTACCAGGCCAACCTCAACACCGAGCCGCCCTTCGGCGGCCAGCCGGGCGACCCGCCAGTGCTGAACGCCCAGGAGGTGGCCGACATCGTCGCCTTCCTGCGCACACTGACCGACGCCCCGGCCCCGACCTCGCCCCCTGCGCGCGCCCCATGAAAAAAGCGGCCCGCGGGCCGCTTTTCAGTTGGGTGCGTGAACGCTCAGACCGCGCGGCGGCGGCGCGCCAGCGCGCCCACC
This sequence comes from Roseateles depolymerans, assembly GCA_003241055.1. Lineage (GTDB taxonomy): Bacteria > Pseudomonadota > Gammaproteobacteria > Burkholderiales > Burkholderiaceae_C > Pelomonas > Pelomonas depolymerans_A. Next base: position 210,390 of record QFOD01000005.1, on the reverse strand, counting down.
ACGCCCAGGCCGGCCAGCAGCAGCGCATAGGTCTGCGGCTCGGGCACGGCCACCACCTGGGCACCCGCGATGCTGGCGATCCAGTCGGTATGCGAGAAGGTCGCGGTCGAGCCGGACAGATCGCCGTAGCTGGACTTGTTGTTGACCTTGTCGGTACAGCCCGTGCTGAAGTAGCCGCAGGCATTGTTCCATCCCCAGGAGTGGACGCCGGACACGACCCACTGGCCGTTCACGAACACGAAGTCGCCACCACCGGAGTCGCCGCCGGCGATCAGGCCTTCGTTGGCGCCCAGGCCCGCATCGCTGGTCCAGGTGCCACCATACAGGCTCGCGATGCGCCCCAGGGTGTTGTAGTTGGCATCGGTCGGGCTGTCGAAGTCCGACATGTAGGTGCCGCCCACATAGAAGCTGGGATCGTAGGACCACTGCTCGCCGCTGATGGTGCGGGTGCCGATGTCGCGGTTGAACGTGGAGCTCAGCACGTCGTACGTGTTGTAGGCGTAGTGGCCGTAGTTGCCATCGTTCCAGTTGGTAGCCGTGTTGCTCGAACCCACGGAGGTCGTGCCGTAGCCCGCCACCAGCACCTGCTTGCCCACGTCGTTGGTGGTGGAGATCTGGTAGCCGTTGATGGTCGTGACCGGGGCGCTGAGCTTGATCAGCGCGATGTCGGCGCCGGTATCCAGCGTGCCGTTCCATTGCGGGTTCAGGTACACGTCGGTCACTGCGACGCTGCGGGTCACCTGGGCCGTGCCGTTGTACCAGCCGAACTGCACCGTCATGCTGGTGAAGTCGTCGGCGCAGTGGCCGGCCGTCAGCACGTACTGGCCGCCGGCCAGCAGCGAGCCCGAGCACGCATAGCCCAGGCCGTCGGAGGCGGCGGTGAACGACAGACGGGCCACGCCGTCCAGCGCGCCCGCGACGCCGTTGAACACCTGGCCCGGCGCGAAACGCCAGTTGGAGGCGGCGGAGGTGTTGCCCGTGTTGGGCTCCAGCTGCGACACCAGGTCGGCGGTCAGCTGGGCGTTGTAGGCGTGCGCGGCAGAGCCGAGCAGCAGGGCCGCGGTCAGGGTGGCGAGCTTGAATGCAGGTTTCATGTTGTGTGCAGCAGGAGGTAGAAGACAGTCCTGGCGCCGCTGGTTGCCCGCGGCGAAGAGGCGTCTTCATCCTGTCACAGTCGAGACCTCTTTACATCCAGACACCCCCCAGCAACATGGGGAGGGGATACACCTAGGGACAAGCTTTGCGCCGCCAAATGGCAACACCCGACCCTAACTGGGCTGGCCGCCGAGGCGCCCGGACGGCGCTCAGGCCTTCAGGATGCCCAGGCCCTTGAGGTAGTCGCCCTCCGGGAAGCGCACCGTCTGCGGGTGGTCGGCCGCGGCCGCCAGCCGCTCCACGATGTAGCCGTCCACGCCGGCGTCCAGCCCCGCGCCGGCCACGATCTTGTGGAACAGGTCCGGCGCGATGCCGCCCGAGCACGAGAAGGTGTAGAGCAGCCCGCCGTCGTTCAGTAGCATGAAGGCCAGCCGGTTGATGTCCTTGTAGGCCCGCGCGGCCCGCTCGGCATGGGCGACCGTGGGCGCAAACTTCGGCGGATCGAGCACGATGGCGTCGAAGCGACGGCCGTCTTTCAGGCAGTTGCGCAGCGTGGCGTTCACGTCGGCGTCCCAGGTCTGGTGGCGCGCGGCGTCGAAGCCGTTCAGCGCCGCGTGGGCACGGGCGCGCTCCAGCGCCGGCGCGGAGGAGTCCACGCTGACCACCTCGCGCGCGCCACCGGCCAGCGCCGCCACCGAAAAGCCGCCGGTGTAGCTGAAACAGTTCAGCACCGACTGGCTGCCGTACTGCCGCACCGCCTCGGCAAAGCGCTTGCGGCTGTCGCGCTGGTCCAGGTAGTAACCGGTCTTGTGGCCCTCGGCCACGTCCAGCGTCAGCTGCCACTCGTGCTCGCGGATGGTCAGGGCCGTGTCGCCCGTGCCGCGCAGCCAGCCGGTCTGCACCGGCAGGCCTTCCCATTCGCGGGCCTGGGCGTCGGAGCGCTCATACAGCCGGGCAAGACCCGTCACCTGCAGCAGCGCGTCGGCGATCTGCTGCTTCCAGCGCTCCACGCCGGCGCTGCCGAACTGCGCCACCAGCGTGTCGCCGTAACGGTCCACCACCAGGCCGGGCAGGCCGTCGGCCTCGCCGTGCACCAGGCGCCACGCATCGGACGCGATGTTCAGCCGCGCACGCATCGCCACCGCTTGCTCGATGCGCCGGCGCATCAGCGCCGCGTCGATGCGCTCGGCCTCGTCAAAACTCCAGGCCCGCAGGCGGATCTGCGATTGCGGGCTGTAGGCCGCCCAGCACAGGAACTGGCCGTCGGCCGACTCCACGCGCACGGTCTCGCCGGCATCGGCGCCCCCGCGGGCGATGGAGCTCTCGAACACCCAGGGGTGGCGCTTCTGCAGCGAACGCTCCTTGCCGGGGCGCAACGTGATCTTCTTCATTCGGATTCGTCTAACGGCTGAGGCTGCCGAAGGCATAGCTGACGGCTAGGTGCGTCAGCGAGCTGGATTGATCATTGCCGCGCACGGTGCGGAACTCGCCGAACCCGGCGCGCAGGCGCAGGCGCTCGCTGAGCGGCCATTGCGCCCACAGTTCGGCCTGGGTGACGGCACCGCCGCCCACCTGTACGCCGCCGCCGCCGGCCGCCCCCACCAGCCACTCGGCGCCAACCCGCGCGCCGCCCCAGAACGGCCGGCTCTGCACGCCCAGGCCGAACAGGCCGAAGGAATACGCCCCCGCCCCGCCGGCGGCGGCACTGCCCGCCTGCGCACTGCCATAGAGCCAGGGCGTCAGCTCGCGGCTGAGGTTGACGGCCAAGTGGGTGACGGCCTGCTCGTGACCGTCCTTGAAGCGCATCTTGGGCAGGTAGATCACGCTGGCGCCCAGCTGCTGCTCGCGCACCACGCCGCTGGGGTCCTCGCCGATCAGGCGTGGCGCCGTGTCCAGCGGCATCGACAAGGCCAGCCGCGCGTAGCTCGCGCTGTAGGCGCCACTCGGCGCATGGGTGTAGCCCGCATCGAGACGCAGGCTGGGGCCCCACGGCGTGATCCAGCGCAGCGTCGGCCCCGCGCGCAGCAGCCAGCCATTGCCGGTGTCCAGGTTGCCGCCGCCCGCCAGGCCTGCGGCCAACTGCCCGCCGGCGCGCAGCGACCGGATGCCAAACAGCGGCCAGTCCTGGCCGATCTGCCCCAGCACCTCCATGTAGCCGTCGGCGCCGCCCTGCGCCGCGCCGGCCGCCTCGACGCCCCACCAGCTGCCTTCGGCGATGTACTGCCGCAGGTCCGCCCCGGCCTTGCCCACGCGCTTGGTGCGCGGCGCGCCGGAACGATCGCGGCTGCTGCCTCGCGGGCTCTCGAAGCCGCCGGTCAGCGCAATCTCGTCGAAGCCCAGCCCGGTGCGCTGGCTGGCGCGGCCCAGGCGCCCCACATCCTCGGGCGAAAAGCTGGCAAAGCTCATCGCGCGCCCCAGCGACAGCGACAGGCCCACCCCGCTCTTCACATTGCCACTCGGGAAACGGATCTGCGACACCCCCACGCCGGTGTACCAGGCGCCGACCTCCGTGCGCAGCGACAGCTCCGGCCGCAGCATCAGGCCGCCGCCGAAGCGCAGCTGTTCGCTGGACACGCCACCACCCGCGCCCACGTAGAGGCTGGCAGCCAGATGGGTGTTGCCGCTCAGGCGCCAGCGCCGCTGGCCGGTGAAGCCGACCGTGAAGATGCCGCCGTAGTTGCCCTTGGCCGCGCCGTAGAAGCCGGGGCCGAAGCCCCAGTCGTCGCCCAGCGCCATCAGATAGCTCAGCGACGCGAACGCGGTGCGCCCGCCGTCGGGCATCTTCATCGCGGTCCAGTTGCCCTCCACCGCGGCCGGGCGCACCGTCTGCACACGGGCGAAGGGCTGCTCATCCGGCGTGGCCCAGGCCAGCACGGGGGCCAGCGACGAGAGCGCCGAAAGCGCCGCCGCGCAGCGCGCCGCACGGCGGCCGCGCGAACGGGTGAGCGAGGTCAGGGGGGTGTGCTTCATTTCTTGGCCCGCGGATGCGCGGCGTCATAGATGCGCGCCAGGTGCTGCAGGTCGAGCTGCGTGTAGACCTGGGTCGTCGTGATGTGGGCATGGCCCAGCAGCTCCTGCACGGCCCGCAGGTCGCCGCTGGACTGCAGCAGGTGCGAGGCGAACGAGTGCCTGAGCATGTGCGGGTGGACATGGGCCGGGCTGCCCGCGGCGATGGCTCGCTGGCCCAGCATGGCCCGCAGCGTGGAGCCGGCCAGGCGGCCGCCGCGCGCGCCGACGAACAGCGCCGGCTCGCCCGGCGCCGCCAGCTGCGGACGCCACTGCAACCAGGCCTGCAACGCCTGCGCGGCGGCTTGGCCGAGCGGGGTGCTGCGGCGCTTGCCCCCCTTGCCCAGCACATGGGCCTCGCCGGCCTGCAGATCCACCCAGCCGGCGGCCGTGCCGCTGGCCTGCGCGTCCAGACCCAGCAGCTCCGCCGAGCGCAGACCCGCGCCGTAGAGCAGCTCCACGATGGCGCGGTCGCGTGCCTCCAGCGCGGGGTGCTCCGGGGCGGGCTCGGCATAGGCGGCCAGCTGCACCGCGTCGTCCACGCCCAGGGCCTTGGGCAGGGGCTTGGGCGCCTTGGGCGCACGCAGGCCGTCGAAGGGATTGAGCGCCACGCAGCCCTGGCGGCCCAGCCAGCGGTAGGCGCTGCGCCAGATCGACAGCAGCAGCGCGATGGACTTGGGCGCCAGCCCCTCGCGGTGCAGGCGCGCGGCCAGGCGGCGCGCCTGCGTCAGCCCGAGCGTGCGCGGCGCGATGCCGGCGTCGGCCAGCAGGGCCTGCAGCCGGGCCAGGCCATCGCCGTACAGGGCCAGCGTGCGCGGGCTCAGGCGTTGCTGCGCGCGGGCGTATTGCAGATAGCCGGCGAAGTCGGCGTCCAGCGCCCCCTCGCCCGCCGCTGGCGCGCCCGCGGTCGCCATCAGGCCAGCAGCGGCGCCAGCCCGGCGCTGGCGATCTCGCCGACGCGGGTGAGGAAGTCCGTGCCCATCTCGGCCGTGTAGCGGGTCGGGTCGGGCGAGCCCAGCACCAGCAGGCCGAAGGGCTTGCCCTCGGCACGCCCCGGCGTGCTCAGCGGGATCAGCGCCAGCGAGGTGGCGATGCCGCCGCTCTCCGACAGGCCCAGCCAGCGGGCCGCCTCGAAGCCCGAGTTCACGCCGCAATACGGCTGGCTCAGGCTGGAGGCGAACGACACCACGTCGGCGCTGACGCTGGCGGCGTACTCGCTGTCGGCCAGCTCGGGGCGCACGCCCCACAGGCGCAGGCCGGTCTGCGGGATCATGAACTGGTGGCGCAGCTCATCCAGCAGCACGCCCGGCAGCGCGGTGGGCGTGGCGGCCGCGCGCATCACCGACAGCGTCCAGCGATGCAGGCGGTTGGCGATGGCGACGTTCTCCTGGCCATTGCGGATCATGTCGACGATGCGCTGCTCCAGGCCCTTGATCTTCTCGCGCAGCATCTCGGCCTGGCGCTCCTGCAGCGACACCGCGCGCCCGCTGTGCGGGTGCTGCAGCTGCACCATGGCCAGCAGCGCCGCATGGCGTTCGAAGAAGCCGGGGGTGTGCGCCAGGTAGTTGGCGATGTCGGTCTCGGTGATGCCTTGCACCGCGTCGGCGGGGTTGTTGGTCACAGCTCGATCTCTCCGTCAAAGACTTGGGTGGCCGGGCCAGTCATCAGCACCGGCGCCGCGCCTCCCGCCCATTCGATGCGCAGCAGGCCGCCGCGGGTCTGCACTTCCACGGCCGCGTCCAGCCAGCCCAGCCGGATGCCAGCGACGACCGCCGCACAGGCGCCCGTGCCGCAGGCCAGCGTCTCGCCGGCATCGCGTTCGAACACGCGCAGCGCGATGCGGTCACGCGACAGCACCTGCATGAATCCGACATTGACCTTGCGCGCAAAGCGCTGATGGCGCTCCAGCACGGGGCCCAGGGTCTCGACCGGCGCGGCGTCCACGTCATCCACGCGCAGCACCGCATGCGGGTTGCCCATGGACAGCACGGCCAGCTCGGCCCCCTCGACGGGCCACAGCGCGAAGCCGTTGACCTCGCGCGGGGCCAGGCCTTGCGCGTCGAAGGGCAGCGCCGCGTGCTCGAACACCGGGGCGCCCATGTCGACCGTGACGCGGCCATCCGGCTGCAGCGTCAGCAGCAGCCGGCGGTTCATCGTGTCGACCTTGATCTGGCGCTTGTCCGTCAGGCCGGCATCCACCACATAGCGCACGAAGCAGCGCGCGCCGTTGCCGCAGTGCTCCACCTCGTCGCCGGTGTTGTTGAAGATGCGATAGCGGAAATCGGCATCGCCGCTGGCGGGCTCGATCACCAGGATCTGATCGCAGCCCACACCGAAGCGGCGGTCGCCCAGGCGCCGCATCTGTTCGGGGGTCAGCGCAAAGGGCTGGCGGGTCGCGTCGATGACCACGAAGTCATTGCCCGCGCCCTGCATCTTGGTGAAGCGCACTTTCATGGGTGGCAATTATCCGGCGGCCTCACCGGGGGCCGCCCCAATATCGAGGCCGCGCGGCTGCTTGTAGCGGTTGTAGCCCCACAGGTACTGACCGGGGGCGCGCAGGATCAGCCCTTCCATCGCCCCGTTGATGGTGGCCGCGGCCGCCTCGGCCGGGGCGTCGGGGGCGATGACGGGGGCCGGCAGCACATGCACCACATAGCCCTGCCCGCCCGGCAGACGCTCGCCCCAGATCAGCAGCAGCGCCGCGCCGGTCTGCTGCACGAGGCGAGCCGCCAGCGTCATCGTATAGGCCGGCTGGCCGAAGAACGGCGCCCACACGCCCAGGCCGTCCGGCGGCACCTGGTCGGGCAGCAGGCCGATGGCCTCGCCGCGGCGCAGCGCGCGGATCATCTGGCGCACCCCTGCCAGCGAGGCCGGCGCCGTGGCCAGGCCCGGCCGCTCGCGCGAACCGTCCATCAGCTCGCGCAGCGCCGCCTTGCGGTTGGGGCGGAAGAGCACGGTGATCGGGGCCTCGGGCGTCGTGAAGCGCTCGGCAATCGCCTGGGCGCAGATCTCGAAGCAGCCCAGGTGGGGCGTGAGCAGCACCAGGCCACGCTTCTCGGCCAGCGCCTGCTGGATCAGCTCGGCGCCGTCCCAGCGCAGCTTGGCGCCGAAGGGCCGGCCTTTTTGCTTGATCCACAGCCAGGGCAGCTCCGCCGCCATGCGGCCGGCCGCGGCGATGCCGGCCCGCGCGGCGGCCCTGGGCACGCCGGCCCGGGCGGCATTGGCCTTGAAGCGCCGCCGGTAAGACGGCGAGGCCCAGAACGTGATCCAGCCCAGCAAGCCGCCCAAAGCGTGCAAAAACGCCAACGGCAGGCGGGACAAGAGGCGGAACAACCAGGTCATGTTTCTTATACTTGGCGCATCGCCGAGTTACTGAACAACTTGCGGGGCGATTCAAAAATCCCGCTAAAGCGTTCGCCGCACCCTCCTGGAGCGACGGCAACGCCGACTAATCTGCAACCGGAGTTTAAAAGTGGCGAACGACTTCCTCTTCACGTCCGAGTCGGTTTCTGAAGGTCACCCCGACAAGGTGGCCGACCAGATCTCCGACGCCATCCTCGATGCCATCTTCGAGCAGGACCCGCGCAGCCGCGTGGCCGCCGAGACGCTGTGCAACACCGGCCTGGTGGTGCTGGCGGGCGAAATCACGACGAATGCGCACGTCGACTACATCCAGGTCGCGCGCGACACCATCAAGCGCATCGGCTACGACAACACCGAGTACGGCATCGACTACAAGGGCTGCGCGGTGCTGGTGGCCTACGACAAACAGTCCAACGACATCGCCCAGGGCGTGGACCACGCGTCCGACGACCACCTGAACACCGGCGCCGGTGACCAGGGCCTGATGTTCGGCTACGCCTGCGACGAGACGCCCGAGCTGATGCCCGCGCCCATCTACTACGCGCACCGCCTCGTGGAACGCCAGGCCCAGCTGCGCAAGGACGGCCGCCTGGCCTTCCTGCGCCCCGACGCCAAGAGCCAGGTCACGATGCGCTATGTGGACGGCAAGCCGCACAGCATCGACACCGTGGTGCTGTCCACGCAGCATGCGCCCGAGATGTCGCTCGGCGACAAGATGACGCCCGAGTTCTACGAGGCCATCCGCGAAGAGCTGATCAAGCCTGTGCTGCCCAAGGAATGGCTGACGGCCGACACCAAGTACCTGATCAACCCGACCGGCCGCTTCGTCATCGGCGGCCCGCAGGGTGACTGCGGCCTGACCGGGCGCAAGATCATCGTCGACACCTACGGCGGGGCCTGCCCGCACGGCGGTGGCGCCTTCTCGGGCAAGGATCCGACGAAGGTGGATCGCTCGGCCGCCTACGCCGCCCGCTACGTGGCCAAGAACATCGTCGCCGCCGGCCTGGCCCGCCAGTGCCAGATCCAGGTGGCCTACGCCATCGGCGTGGCCAAGCCCATGAACGTGACGGTCTACACGGAAGGCACGGGCGTGATCTCCGACGAGAAGATCGCCGCGCTGGTGAACGAGCACTTCGACCTGCGCCCCAAGGGCATCATCCAGATGCTGGATCTGCTGCGTCCCATCTACAGCAAGACCGCCGCCTACGGCCACTTCGGCCGCGAGGAACCCGAGTTCACGTGGGAACGAACCGACAAGGCTGCAGCCTTGCGGGCTGCAGCTGGCCTGTAAAGGCCACCGCGCGCAAGCGCGGGTCGGTAAGTGGGCGATGCTCATGCCGCGCAGCGGCGTGAGAAGAGACCGAAGGACAGACAAGGCCCAGGCGCTGCGCGCAGCGGCCGGGCTGTAAGCACGGCGTTCGCGCAGCGAACCCTGGGGCCTGGGGCACAGCTCATGCCGCATGGCGGCATGAGCGCAGCCCACAAGGCAACCGCCCCCACCCGACGGCCACGCATGCGTGGCCGTCGTCATTTCCGGGGTCAGGTCTCAATGCCCCCAACACGGCTCAGCGGCTGCTCGCGCGGCACCTCGCGCCGTTCTTGATGTCGCGCAAGCCCTGACGCTGTGCCGCACCCTTGGGACAACACTGATCTTCACAAATCCGTCATCGCGCGCTTAGAGTCGTCGCAAAGAGCGGCCGCCCACCCCGAGGAGGCCCGCCAGATGATGGAGACCTTCAATGAACTTGCTGTCCTTGCGCATCGGCACCCGGCTCGCCCTGGGCTTCGGCGCGGTACTGGTGCTGCTCATGCTGGCCACCGGCATGAGCTATCGCCAGCTCGGCCAGGTGGAACCGCAGGTGGCCGATCTGCTGGAGCTTCAGGACCACCGTGACCTGGCCCATGAGTGGCGCACGCTCACGCTGCTGAACCTCACCCGCACCGACGCCGTGGCCCGCGCCGGCGGCAGCGGCCCGGTGGCCGAGGCCTTCGCCGAGCCCATCAAGGCCACCAGCCAGAAGATCACCGAAACCCAGGAGCGCCTGACCCGCGTGGCCGACGATGCCGACACCAAGGCCGCCATGGACCAGGTGGCCAGCGCACGCAAGGCCTATGTGGATCAGCGCAACCAGGTGTTCGCCCAGCTCAAGGCCGGCGACCGCGACGGCGCGCTGCAGCAGCTGGAGCGGCAGATGCGCCCCGCCTCCGACGCCTATCTGGCCAGCCTGACCGCGCTGGCCGAGTTGCAGGCCCAGCGGGTGCACGACGGGCAGCAGAGCATCGTGGCCGGCAGCCGCTCGGCCCGTGCCGTGATGCTGGCCATGGCCGCGGCCTGCATCGCGCTGGGCGCGCTGGCTGCCTGGCTGATCACCCGCTCCGTCGTGAAGCCGCTGCGCGTGGCCATACGCGAGGCCGAGGAGGTGGGCCAGGGCGATCTCTCGCGTGACATCCGCAGCGCTGGTGCCGACGAGACCGCCCAGCTCACCCGCACGCTGGCCACCATGCAGCAGGCCCTGCGCCAGCTGGTGGGCTCCGTGCGCCAGAACGCCGACGGCGTGGCCACGGCCAGCTCGGAGATCGCCACCGGCAACAACGACCTCTCCGCCCGCACCGAGCAGCAGGCCAGCGCGCTGGAGGAAACCGCCGCGTCGATGGAGCAGCTGCAGGCCACCGTGCGCCAGAACGCCGACAACGCCGAGCAGGCCGACCGCCTGGCCCAGGACGCGCGAGAGGTGGTGCGCCAGGGCGGCGAGGTCGTCAGCGAGGCCGTGGACCGCATGCGCGGCATCGAGGAAAGCTCGCGCCGCATCGGCGACATCATCGGCACCATCGATGCCATCGCGTTCCAGACCAACATCCTGGCGCTGAACGCCGCCGTCGAAGCGGCGCGCGCCGGCGAACAGGGTCGCGGCTTCGCCGTGGTGGCCAGCGAGGTGCGTACGCTGGCCCAGCGTAGCGCCGAGGCCGCGCGCGAGATCAAGCAGCTGATCGGCGACAGCGTGGAGCGCGTGGCCGAAGGCGCGGCGCTGGTGAACCGCGCGGGCGACTCCATGCAGCAGGTGGTCAGCGCGATCGGCGGCGTGGCCTCCATCGTCCGCGAGATCAGCGCCGCCAGCCGCGAGCAGAGCACCGGCGTGGCCCAGGTGGGCGACGCCATCGCGCAGATGGACCGCAGCACCCAGCAGAACGCCGCCCTCGTCGAGCAGAGCGCGGCGGCGGCCGAGAGCCTGCGCCACCAGGCCGAGGAGCTGGTGAAGCTGGTGGCGGTGTTCAGGGTCTGAGGCCCCGGCGGCCGGGTCACCCCACACCGGGTGACTTCGGATGCCCGCCCGAGACAGGGCCGGCTACCGTTCAGCGGGCGCGGCATGGTGCCGCGCACCGGGGTGGCGCCGCCCCTTGCCCTTCACCTCGTCAACGCCCCCTCATGCCCCGCCACCTGCTGCCCGCCCTGGCCCTGTGCCTCGGCCTTCACGGCTCCGTCAACGCGCAGAGCGTTGCGCCCGACGTGCCGGACGCCGAACTGCCCGCGTTGATCGCGCAACTGGATCAACGGCATTTCGACGCTTTCAACCATTGCGACATCGACACGCTGCGCTCGCTCTACGCGCCCGACGTGGAGTTCTTCCACGACCTCAACGGCCGCGTGATGAACCGCGACCAGTTCCTCCAGGCCGTGCAGAAGAACATCTGCGGCAAGCTGCAGCGCCGGGCGCTGGACGGCACGATGGAGGTCTACCCCATGGCCAAGATCGGCGCCCTGCAAAAGGGCCGCCACTGCTTCGTGCGCGTCGGCCAGGCCGACTGCATCCAGCAGGGGCAGTACTTCATCCTGTGGCGCTACGACGGCAAGACCTGGCAGATCAGCCGGGTGTTCAGCTACGAGCATCAGCCGATGCCGGGGAAGTAGGGCGTGTCTTGAATGACGATGCCGGCCTGGAATGTCTGAGCAACGACTTGCTTTCAGAGGGACGCTATCGGCCGGGAGTGGCCGCCGGCAAGCGACTGTTGACGGGGGCCAGTGATATGGTGATCGTTGACGATCGCCATACGACAAGTTAGGCCCTACGCAGAACGTTCAGATGAAACAAGACATCCCATTCGACACGTTGCCCGAAGAAGATCGCAATTGGTTCCTAAGGGAAACGTGGTGCGACGCGTGTCAGCAAGCTGATCTTGGAATCAAGGAGCCAAGGGTGTTTCGTGAGAATGGACGCGAGTTTCTTGTAGGGAGATGCCTAGCGTGCGGGCACGAATGCACTACTGAGGTTGTATTGCGTGAGATTCAAGGCGAGGTCCCGAAGTGGTAGCTTGTCCGGTCAGTGCTCGAATCCCAGCGTACGGTTCGCCGGTATGGCACCAAGGGACTAACCAGTCGCTCGAGCCGACTCGCGTCGGCAGGCCGCCGCTCGCGGCTCAGCTTCAACGTTGAGCAACAGCTTTCGGGCCGGTCGATCAAGGTATTCGACCGGCGACTCGGGGGCTGTAGCCCCCCATTGAGTCGCCAGACGCCAGATCCTCTCAACGCCCCCTTCCCGCGCATCGCAAAATCCGCCGATGCGTCGCTACCTCCCTGCCCTGCTTCTTCTCATCCCGCTGCTGGTGGCCTGCGCCTCCGTGGTGGCACCTGAACTGGATGCGCTGTTCGGCCCCGCCAACCCCAGGCGCTACGACACGCCCACGCCGCCGCCGGCGGGCGAGTCGTATGCGCGCAGCATCCAGCCGCTGCTGAACCAGCGCTGCGTGGTCTGCCACGCCTGCTACGACGCGCCCTGCCAGATGAAGACCACCAGCTGGGACGGCCTGGTGCGCGGCGCCAGCAAGACGCCGGTGTACGACGCCACCCGCCTGCTGGCCGCCGCGCCCACGCGGCTGTACGTGGATGCGCAGAGCCCGTCGGCGTGGCGCACGCACGGCTTCTTTCCGGTGCTCAACGAGCGCCAGGCCTCGCCCGAGGCCGACCGGGCGCTGAGCCTGCTGCACCGCATGCTGGAGCTCAAGCAGCAGCACCCCTGGCCCGCCGACGCGGCCCAGCAGGCCACGCTCAACCTGGCGCCCGACCAGGCGCTGATCTGCCCCACCGGCGCGCAGATGGACGACTACGCCCGCGCCAAGCCGCTGGGCGGCATGCCCTACGGCCTGCCCGCGCTGTCGCGTGCCGAGCACGATCTGCTGTCGCGCTGGATCGCCCAGGGCTCGCCCTACGAAGGGCCGGCACCGCTGCCGGCCGCGGTGCTGCGCGAGGTGTCGCGCTGGGAGAGTTTCTTCAACGGCAGCACGCCCAAGGAGCAGTTGTTCGCGCGCTATGCCTACGAGCACCTGTTCCTCGCCCACCTCTACTTCAGCAGCGACTCGCAGCGCCACTACTTCAAGCTGGTGCGCTCCAGCACGCCGCCGGGCCAGGCCACCCGGCTCATCACCACCGCCCGGCCGGTGGACGACCCCGGCGTGGCCCGCGTGTACTACCGGCTGGAGCCGGAGCGCGAGGCCATCGTCGCCAAGACCCACATGCCCTACCGGCTGGACGATGCCCGCATGGCGCGCTGGCGTGCGCTCTTCCTCGCGCCGGACTATGCGGTGGAGCGCCTGCCCGGCTACGACGCCGACACCGCGGCCAACCCTTTCGCCACCTTCGCGGCGCTGCCGGTGGGTGCGCGCTACCGCTTCATGCTGGACGAGGCGGAGTTCACCATCATGGGCTTCATCAAGGGGCCGGTGTGCCGGGGTCAGATCGCGCTCAACGTGATCGAGGACCAGTTCTGGGTCAGCTTCCTGGCGCCGTCGCAGGCCTATGACGAGTCCATCGACCAGCTGCTGCAGAAGGCGGCCAAGGTGGCCGCGCTGCCCACCGGCAGCCGCAACACCGACGCCCTGGTCACCTGGCTGGAGTACGGCCGCAAGGAGAGTGCCTACCGCCGCGCGCGCAGCACCCACCTGAACCAGGCGCTCAAGGGCAGCGAGGCGCTGGACCTGGACCTGATCTGGGACGGCGACGGCCGCAACGACAACGCCGGCCTCACGGTGTTCCGCCACTTCGACAGCGCCAGCGTGGTCAAGGGCTTCGTGGGCACGCCGCCCAAGACGGCCTGGGTCATCGACTACCCGCTGCTGGAGCGCATCCACTACCTGCTGGTGGCCGACTACGACGTCTACGGCAACCTGGGCCACCAGCTGAACTCGCGGCTCTACATGGACTACCTGCGCATGGAGGGCGAGTTCAACTTCATCGCGCTGCTGCCCAAGGCGGCGCGCACTGCCACGCGCGACCTCTGGTATCGCGGCGTGGGCCAGCGTGGGCGCGAGCAGGTCTACGGCGGGCCCGACACCACGCTGGACGTGGAGAGCGGCGTCAGCTACCGCAGCGCCGACCCGCGGCTGGAGCTGATGGGGCTGATCCAGGCCCGTCTGGCGCCGGTGCTGGACCACCGCTACGACTGGGACCGCCGCACGCCGGCCGCGCTGCGCGCCCCGCTGGCGCAGCTGGCCGGTCTGCAGGGCGCCGTGCTGCAGTGGCTGCCCGAGGTGGCGCTGCTGGCCGTGGAGATGCCGGACGGCACCGTGCGCGACTACAGCCTGCTGCGCAACACGGCGCACGCCAGCGTCTCGCACCTGCTGGGCGAACAGCAGGAGCTGCTGCCCGACGAACACACGCTGAGCGTGGCGGCCGGCGTGCTGGGCAGCTACCCGAATGCCTTCTACCGCGCCCGCGCCGCCGAGCTGCCGGCGCTGGTGAAGGCGCTGGGCGAGCTGCGTTCCGAGGCCGACTACGCCGCCTTCACGCGCCGCTGGGCGGTGCGCCGCGACGACCCGGGCTTCTGGGCCTTCAGCGATGCGCTGGCGCGCCGCTACGCGCTGCACCAGCCGCTGGAGGCCGGCGTGCTGGACTACAACCGGCTGGAAAACCGCTGAGCGCCCGCGGCGCGGCGGGCCTCAGCCCTGGCCGCGCAGCGCGTCGTCCAGCACCTCCACCCAGTGCCGCACCGGCAGCTCGGTGCCGCTTTGCAGGTGCTGGATGCAGCCCACATTGGCCGACACGATCTGGCCCGCGGCCAGCGGCGCCAGCGCGGCCAGCTTGCGGTCGCGCAGCTGCTTGGAGAGATCGGGCTGCAGCACCGAGTAGGTGCCGGCCGAGCCGCAGCACAGGTGGCTGTCCTGCGGCGCGCAGGCGATCTGCAGCCCCAGCTCGCGCAGCGCGGCTTCCACGCCGCCCTTGAGCTGCTGGCCGTGCTGCAGCGTGCAGGGCGGGTGGTAGGCCAGCGGCCCGGGCTTGGCGCGCAGCCGCGGCTTGAGCAGCGGCACCAGGTCGGGCAGCAGCTCGCTGAGGTCGCGCGCCAGCGCGCTGACGCGTGCGGCCTTGTCGGCATAGGCGGGGTCGTGGCGCAGCGCATGGCCGTAGTCCTTCACCGCCACGCCGCAGCCGGACGCGTTCACCACCAGCGCCTCGATGGACTCGGTGTGGCCCGACACCAGCGGCCACCAGGCGTCGATGTTGCGGCGCATGTCGGCCAGCGCGCCCTCGTGGTCGCCCAGGTGCTCGCGGATCGCGCCGCAACACCCGGCCCCGTCGGCCACCAGGGTCTGGATGCCGGCGGCGTCCAGCACCCGGGCGGTGGCGCTGTTGATGTTGGGCGCCATCGCCGGCTGCACGCAGCCCAGCAGCAGCGCGACCTTGCGCTTGTGGGTGCGCGTGGGCCAGTCGTGCGCCTGCGGCGGCGCCTTGGGCGGCACCTTGTCCTTCAGCGCGCCGGGCACCAGCGGGCGCAGCGCCTGGCCCACGCGCAGCGCGGGCTTGAACAGCGGCGAGGTCAGGCCCTCCTTCAGCAGCCAGCGCACGCGGCGCTCGCCGGCCGGGCGCTCCACCTTGGCATCCACCACGCGCCGGCCGATGTCCACCAGGCGGCCATAGGCCACGCCCGAGGGGCAGGTGCTCTCGCAGTTGCGGCAGGTCAGGCAGCGGTCCAGGTGGGCCTGGGTGTCGCGCGTGGGTTGGGCGCCCTCCAGCACCTGCTTGATGAGATAGATGCGGCCGCGCGGGCCATCCAGCTCGTCACCCAGCAGTTGGTAGGTCGGGCAGGTGGCGGTGCAGAAGCCGCAGTGCACGCAGCGGCGCAGGATGGCCTCGGCCTCGATGCCGTCGTGCGTGCCTTGGAACTCGGGGGCGAGGTGGGTTTGCATGTCAGTTTTACATTCCGCGAACGAGGCGCCCGCGACGCATGAAAGTCGTCTTTCGGGCCGAGCGCCGGGCCTGCCAAGGGCCACAGGCCCTTGGCCTTCCGTAGGCACAAGCAGTCCGCAGGGACTGCTTGTGTCCGACTCCAGCTCCCAAGCCGGCCCGCCTGGCGATGTGCTTGCGGCTCAATGCCGCAAGCATCGCCGCCCCCTCGGGGGACCGGCTGGGCTTGCCCGCGTTCAGCGTGGCGAGACCGGGCGAGGGGCTCACTTTCATTTCAGAAGAGTTTGAAGACCAGCGGCGTCAGCAGCGAGGCCAGCACCACCTGCACGCCCAGGCCCAGGCTGGCGTAGGCGCCGGCCTCGCGGTCCACCTGCATCGCGCGGGCGGCACCCAGGCCGTGGGCGCAGGTGCCGAGCGCAAAGCCGCGGGCGGTCATGGGCTTCACGCCCAGGCCGTCGAAGATGTACTTGCCGCCCATGGAGCCCAGCATGCCCGTCAGCACCGCAAACACCGCGGCCAGCGCCGGGATGCCGCCGACCTTCTCGGCAATGCCCATGGCCACCGGCGCGGTCACGCCCTTGGCGGACAGCGAGGCCAGGATGTCGGCCGGCATGCCGAAGGCCCAGCCTATGGCCACCGCGCTGCCGGCCGCGGTGAAGCCGCCCGCAAGACCTGCCACCAGGATGGCCAGCCAGCGCCGGCGCAGTTCGGCGCGGCGCTGCCACAGCGGCCAGGCCATGGCCACCACGGCCGGGCCCAGCAGGAAGTGGATGAACTGCGCGCCGGAGAAATAGGTCGGATACGGCGTGCCGCTGGCCAGCAGCACCGCGGCGATCAGCACCACGGTCCAGGGCACCGGGTTGGCCCAGGGCGCCTGGCCGATGCGCACATAGAAGGCATGGGCCAGCACATAGGCCGCCAGCGTCAGCGTGAGGCCGAACAGCGGCGTGGTGGACAGGAAGACCCAGAGCTGCACGAAGTCCTGCATCTCAGCCCTCCCCGCCCGGCGCCTCGGCGGCCGCGAGACGCGCCTCGCGGTTCAGGAAGGCGCGCAGCACCAGCGCGGTCACGCCCAGGCCCAGGCCGGTGGACAGCAGCACCGCCACCAGCATGCGGCCGCCGTATTCGCCGATCAGGTGCAGGTGGGTCATCACGCCCACGCCCACGGGCACGAACAGCAGCGACAGGTGCATCAGCAGGCCTTCGGACGCCTGCTGCACCGGCTCGCGCAGCGGCGCCCAGTTCAGCAGCGCCAGCATCAGCAGCATGCCCACCACCGGGCCGGGCAGCGGCGCGCGGGTGAGCTTGGCCAGCACCTCGCCCAGCGCCTGGCACAGCAGCAACAGGGTCAGTCCACGCAGCAGCGGCATGTCAAAGCTCCGGGTAGAGGCGGCCGGGGTTGAAACGGCCGTCGGGGTCGAAGCTGGCCTTGAGCCGACGGTGGATGGCGGCCAGCGGCGCGGACAGCGGCGTGAACACACCGGCGCTCTTGTCGACCGCGCGGAACTGCGTCGCATGGCCGCCCACCGCGGCGGCGGCCTCGCGCACGCCCTCGGGCGACAGCGGCGTGACCACCCAGCGCTGGGCGCCACCCCACTCGATCAGCTGCTCGCCGGGCAGGCGCAGCTCGGGCGCGGTGCAGGGCACGGACAGGCGCCACAGCCGCACCTGGCCGCGCTCGCCGGCCGCCACCGCGCGCTCGGCGCCGACGAAGAACTCGTCGCTCTGGTCGCGCAGGCCGGTCCAGAAGGGCTGGGCCAGCTCGGGCGGGATCTCATCGCCGCCCAGTTGCCGGCAGGCGGCGTCCACACCGGCCTGGGCACCGGCCAGGCGCAGCAGCAGCGCGCCATCCCACCAGGCGCTGGCCTCGATGGGCAGGGGCTGGCCGCCCCAGTGGTTGAGCTGGCGCAGCGCGGCGGTCTGGTCGGCCTCGAAGCGCAGCGTGCGCGTGGCGGCGGGCAGCGGCATCACCTTGAGCGTGACCTCGGCGATCAGGCCCAGCACGCCCAGCGAGCCGGCCATCACGCGGCTGACATCGAAGCCGGCCACGTTCTTCATCACGGTGCCGCCGAAGTGCAGCAGCTCGCCGCGGCCGGTGACGATGGACGCGCCGAGCAGATGGTCGCGCACCGAGCCCAGTGCCGCGCGGCTGGGGCCGGACAGGCCGGTCGCCACCATGCCGCCCACGGTGCCGCGGCCGCCGAAGCGCGGCGGCTCGAAGGCCAGGCGCTGGCGCTGGGCGGCGAGCAGCGCCTCCAGGTCTTCCAGCAGCGTGCCGGCGCGCACGGTCACGTACAGCTCGCTGGGCTCGTAGGCGGTCACGCCGGCCAGGCCCAGCGTGGACAGCGGCTCACCCTGCGGCGCTTCGCCATAGAAACTCTTGCTGCCCTGGCCGGTGATGGCCAGCGGGCCGCGGGTATCGCGCAGGCGGTCCTGCAGGTCGGCCAGCTTCAAAAGCGCTCCAGCTCGGGAAAGGCCAGCAGGCCCCGCTTCACATGCATGCGGCCGTACTCGGCGCAGCGGGCCAGCGTGGGGATCTGCTTGCCGGGGTTGAGGACGCCGGCCGGGTCGAACGCGGCCTTGAGCGCCAGCATCTGTTCGAGCTCCTCGGGACTGAACTGCACGCACATGGAGTTGAGCTTCTCCACGCCCACGCCATGCTCGCCCGACACCGTGCCGCCCAGGGCGACGCTGCGCTCCAGGATCTCGGCGCCGAAGGCCTCGCAGCGGTGCAGCTGGTCGGGGTCGTTGGCGTCGAAGAGGATCAGCGGGTGCAGGTTGCCGTCGCCCGCGTGGAAGACGTTGGCGCAGCGCAGGCCGTACTTCTTCTCCATCTGCTGGATGTCCAGCAGGATGGTGGCCAGGTGCTTGCGCGGGATGGTGGAGTCCATGCACATGTAGTCGGGGCTGATGCGGCCCGACGCCGGGAAGGCGTTCTTGCGCCCGCTCCAGAAGCGCAGGCGCTGCGCCTCGTCGGCGCTGACCTGGCAGCGCGTCGCGCCCGCGGCCTGCAGCACGCGCTCCATGTGTGCGATCTCCTCGGCCACCTCCTCGGGCGTGCCGTCGCTCTCGCACAGCAGGATGGCCTCGGCGTCCAGGTCGTAGCCGGCGTGGACGAAGTCTTCCACGGCCGCCGTCATGGGCTTGTCCATCATCTCCAGGCCGGCCGGGATGATGCCGGCCGCGATCACGGCGGCCACCGCATCGCCGGCCTTGCGCACGTCGTCGAAGCTGGCCATCACGCAGCGCGCCAGGCGCGGCTTGGGCACCAGCTTGACGGTGATCTCGGTCACCACGGCCAGCATGCCCTCGCTGCCGATGACCAGCGCCAGCAGGTCCAGCCCGGCGGCGTCCAGCGCCTCGGAGCCGAACTCCACCGGCTCGCCCTCGGCGGTGAAGCCGCGCACCCTGAGCACGTTGTGCAGCGTGAGGCCGTACTTCAGACAGTGCACGCCGCCGGAGTTCTCGGCGATGTTGCCGCCTATGCTGCAGGCGATCTGGCTGCTGGGGTCGGGCGCGTAATAGAGGCCATGGGCCGCGGCGGCCTCAGAGATGGCCAGGTTGCGCACGCCGCACTGCACGCGCGCGGTGCGGGCCAGCGGGTCGATGGCGACGATGCGGTTGAAGCGTGCCAGCGCCAGCGTCAGCCCTTGTTCATGCGGCATCGCGCCGCCGGACAGGCCGGTGCCGGCGCCGCGCGCCACCACGGGCACGCCCAGGCGGTGACAGGTCTTGAGCACGGCCGCCACCTGCTCCTCGGTCTCGGGCAGGGCCACGGCCAGCGGGCGCTGGCGGTAGGCCGTCAGGCCGTCGCATTCGTAGGGGGTGGTGGACTCGTCGGTCCACAGCAAGGCCTCGCGCGGCAGCAGCGGCTGCAGGGCCTCGACTAGGCGAGCCTGGCGTGCGCCGCGATCCTCGCGGCCGGCGGCCTCAGTCTTCATGCTCGCGTCCCCGTTGTGCCTGTATGCCCCATGCCCTGGTCATGCCTTCGTCGTCCGTCGTCAGCGCCTGTCGCCGTCTCTCGCCCCGGCCGCGCGGCGACTGTACCGCCGCGGGTGGCGCGCTCAGCCGCCGGCGCGGCGCGGCGCAGCCTTCGTCGTGCGTGCGCGCGGCTTCGCGGGCGCCTTCGTGGAAGGTGTCGCGGACGGCTTCGTGGCCTTCGCCGCCTTGGCGGTGGCCGCCGGGGCCGCTCCGCCCAGGCCGCGCGCCACGCCACCCACCATGGCGCCCGGCACGCTGGCGGCCTTGCGCAGCGTGTCGCCCGCCGCGTCGAACGACTGCTTCACGATGGCGCTGGCCAGGTTCTTGGCGGCGTCGGTCGCGGTGTCCTTCATCGCATTGGCGGCCAGCTGGGTGAACTGCTGGCTCAGCGCGCTCCACCACTGGGTCGGGTCCACCGGCAGCGGCGGCACCTCGGCCGCCTTGGTGCGGGGTCGGGTCGTGCGGCCGGCGCTGGTTTTCGGGGCGAAGGCCGGAGCGGGCGCCGGTGCGGGCTCGGGCGCCACCACCGGCAGCTTGAGGCTGTCGCGCAGGTCGGCCAGCGGCACGTTCATGGTCTGGAGCGTGGACAGCGTCATGCGCTGCACCTCCAGCGCCTGGATGGTGGTGGCGAGCATGCGGGCGTTCTGCTCCAGCCAGTACTGCACGGTGCGCAGCTCGTCGATGCGCTTGCCGAGCTCCTCGGGATTGAGCGTGGGCGCCACCCACTGGCCCATGCCGGGCAGCGCCGAGCTGGCGTTCTTGACCAGTCCCTGAAGGAAGTCGAATCCGGGCACGAACTTCGCAAAGCTGTTGTCGCTCATCGCCGGGGCCTCCATGTCCCCCGCGGGCCATCCTAGCCCGGATATTTCGCGGGGGACGCGGGACTGGCGGGGATGCCGGGCGAGGCGAGATGGACCGAGACGGCCGCAGCCCATGCCCGCAGGCATGGGCGAGGAGTTGAGGGTCAGCGCGCCCGGCCGGCGCCGCGCCAGCCCGCGTAGGCCCTCAAGCCCTATGGGAGCTCTCGTTGAACGGCCGAGCGTTCCGAGGTCATCGGTGGCGCCGGTCGCCCAGGGCCGACCTCGCGAAATATCCGGGCTAACGGCTGGACGCTGCGCTGGGCAGCAGGGGCTGCACCTCGAAGCCGCGTGCCGCGAGCAGGCGGGGCAGCGCCTCGGGGCCGCTCATGTGCAGCGCACCCACGGCCACCAGCAGGCGCTGGCCGGCGCGGTGCAGCGCGTCGATGCGCTCGGCCAGATGCAGGTTGCGCCCGTCGTTCACGCGCTGGAGCCAGGCGCGCTCGGCCGGCGTGTCGGCGCAGGCGCACCAGCTGGGGTAGTTGGCCAGGCCGGCCAGGTCGCCGCGCGCCCAGGTGGCCGCCAGCCGGCGCAGCGGCCCGCGCACGCGGCCCTGGCGCAGCTCGCGCAGGCCACCCTCCAGCAGCGCATCGGCCTCGCCCGGCGCGGGCGCCAGCGCGTCGAGCTGCTCCTGCACGCTCTCCAGCGACTGCACCGGCCGCTGCTCGCGCCGCGCCCACTGGATCAGCATC
Organism: Roseateles depolymerans; assembly: GCA_003241055.1. Lineage (GTDB taxonomy): Bacteria > Pseudomonadota > Gammaproteobacteria > Burkholderiales > Burkholderiaceae_C > Pelomonas > Pelomonas depolymerans_A. The sequence goes on along the minus strand of QFOD01000005.1, from coordinate 189,226 downwards.
AGGTCCTGGCCGAAGCCGGCATCGAAACCATCGCGCCGCGCCTCCAGCAGCATCAGCGTGGTGATCTGCAGCATGGCCGGCAGCGAGGCCAGCGCATCCGGCGGCAGGCAGGCGGCGCGGGCCTGGGCCTCGAGCCTGGCCTTCGGGCGCGGCGACAGCGGCTCGGGCTCATCGGCCCCGGCCAGCGCGGGGCCGACGTCGGCCGGGTCCAGCTCCACGGCCAGCACCTCCGTCTCGGCCCAGGCCGCGCGCAGCGCGGGGCCGGGGTAGGCCCACTCGGCCTTGCCCACGTGCAGGCTGCCGTAGAGATAGCTGCTGCGGCCGTCGCGCGTGATGCGCCAGAGCACGCCGCGGTCGGTCGCCTGGGCGGCCCAGCGCTGGGCCTGCTCGGGCGTGGGCTGCGGGATCTGCGGCGGGCAGTCGGCCCGGGCCATGCCCGCCAGCACCAGCAGCACCAGGCCCCCGACCAGGCCGGCAACACGGGCCGTGGCACGACGCCAGCCGGCGCTCATCGCCCGCCTCCTTCGATCCGCAGCTCGCCCGCCTGCTGGCTGAAGTGCAGGCGCGACAGCACGTCCATGCCCAGCAGCGGGCCGGCCAGGTCGGGCAGCACGGTCACCTGCAGACGCTCGGCGCGCACGCCGCCGGCCAGCTCCAGGTCCGCCCGCGCGATGTAGCCGCGCGTCGCCCCGCCGGCCGTCTGCGCCCGCACCTCGCCGATGGGGGTGAGCCCGGCGCGCTCGGCCAGCGCGCGCGGCAGCGCGGTGGAGGTGGCGCCGGTGTCCACGAGGAAATCGACCTGCTGGCCGTTGACCCGCCCCGGCCAGTGGAAATGGCCGTCGGCCGAGCGGCTCAGCACGATGGCGTCGCCCGCCTGGCGGAAGCGGCTGGCTTCGCGCTGATGCTCCCAGGCCTTGATGCCCAGGAAGATCACCAGCATCACCAGCAGCCAGATCGTGATCAGTTTCAGCGTATGGGGCAGCTCTCTAGGCGGCACGGGGCGGGGGGGGTGGATTGCCATGAACGGATGGCAACCATAACCGCTCGCCGGCGCGGCTGCCGGCGCTAGGATGAACGCCGCCTCCCCTCTCGTGCACCGCCATGCAACGCCGCTCGCTCTGCCTCGCCGCCCTGCCCCTGTCACTGAGCCTGCTGGCGCCGGTGGCCCGGGCGCTCAGCCTGCCCGATCTGATCGAGCAGTCCAAGCCGGCGGTGGTGCTGGTGGGCAGCTACGGGCTGATGGACAGCCCGCGCTTTGGCTTCCGCGGCACGGGCTTCGTGGTGGGCGACGGCCGCACGGTGCTGACCAACGCCCACGTGCTGCCGCCTGAAGACCCGGGGCGCATCGACCGCACGCTGGCCGTGCAGGTCTGGGTCAACGGCAGCTGGCAGCTGCGCGAGGCCCGGCTGGTGAACCGCGACGCCTTCCGCGACCTGGCGCAGCTGCGCATCGACGGCGCGGCCGTGAAGCCGCTGAAGCTGGCCACCACGCCCACGCGCGAGGGCACGGCCATCGCGCTGATCGGCTTCCCGCTGGGCAACGCGCTGGGCTTCAGCCATGTGACGCATCGCGGCATCGTGGCCTCGCGCACGCAGATCGCGGCCGCGGCGAGCAACTTCCAGGCACTCAACGAACGGGCCGTTCACCAGATACGCCAGGGCAACTTCGACATCCTCCAGCTGGACGCCAACGCCTACCCGGGCAACAGCGGCGGCCCGGTGCTGGACGCGGAGACCGGCGAGGTGGTGGGCGTGCTCAACATGGTGCTGGTCAAGGGCACCAAGGAGGCCGCGCTGGCCGTGCCCACCGGCATCAGCTACGCGGTGCCGGCCTCCGAGGCGCAGAAGCTGCTCGACACCCCGCCCACCGCGCCCTGAACGCCCGGGCCCGGCGGGCTCTGGCGCTCAGGCCCGCAGGGCCGCCACCGGCGACAGCCGCGCCGCACGCCGGGCCGGCACCCACACGGCCAGCTGGCCCAGCACCCACAGCGTCAGCGCGCCGGCCGGCAGGTAGAACCAGGGCAGGCGGGGCAGCGCATAGCTCTGCATCAGCAACTGGCTCAGGCCCAGCGCGCCGGCCAGGCCGATGACGATGCCGGTGGTGGTGAGCAGCAGGTTCTCAAGCAGGAAGTAGCGCAGGATCTGCCCCTGGGTCGCGCCGAGCGCGCGGCGCGTGCCGATCATGCGGGTGCGCTGCTGCACCCAGAAGCTGGCCAGGCCCACGATGCCCATGGCCGTGACGAGCAACAGCGCGGCGCACACACCGCCCATCAGCCAGGCCATCGCGCGGTCCTGGGCGAAGAACTCGCTCCGCAGCTGCGTCAGCGGCTTGTTGGAGGTGACGACGCGGCCCTGCTCGTTCCGCTCCAGCGCGCGGCTGGCGGCCTTGAGCACCGTGTCCATCTGCGCGGGATCGGTGCGCACCACGTAAGAACCGCCCGAGCGCACCGGCACGACCACCGCATAGCCGTCCTGGCGGCGGCTCTTGTGCAGATAGGGATGGGTCAGCGTGCCCACCACACCGATCACCGTGACGGGCGCGTCGCCCCCGCCCAGGCCGTAGAGGCGCTGGCCGAGCGCGGAGCGCCCCGGGAACAGCTTGTCCGCCAGCACTTTGTTGATCAGCACCACACCGATGCGCGCGTCGTCGCCCTCGTCATCGCGGGAATCGGCGTGAACCTCGTTGGGCAGGAAATTGCGCCCTTCCAGCAGTTGCAGGCCGAAGGTGGGCAGCAGGTGCTCGTCGCTGGAGTATTGGGCTACCGTCACGCGCGGTGCCTGCGTGTCGGGGGACAGGGACACGCCGGAGTTGTTGCTGCTGCCGCCGAACACATGCTGATTCACCGCGATCGCGGACTTCACGCCCGGCAGCGCACGCAGCACTGCGAGGTCGGAGCGCAGGCGCGAGTCGAAGGTGAGGGGATCCTGCGGCCGGCTGCCACGCGCGTTCAACACGCCCAGCTCGGCCTCGGCCAGGCCGCTGTTCACCGACAGCAGCTGGGCCCGGGTCTGGATCATGTGCAGTGCGTTGGTGACGATGGTGCAGGTCAGCGCCACCTCCAGCACGATCAGCCCCGCGGCGATCTTGTGCCGCTTTAGCGTGGACAGGATGGGGGCGAAGTCCTGCGTCCAGGCCCGCAGCGTGGCGAGCAGGCCGCCTCGCGACACGGCGGGGGCGGAAGCCAGCGTGGTTGTCGTTTTCATCACTGCACCTTGAGTTGGAGGGCCGGGGTCACCAGCGCGGCGCGCCAGGCCGGCAGCAGGCCGGCCAGCAGGCTGGCGCCGATGGCAATGGCCAGCGTGACGCCCAGCATCAGCGCATCCAGCTCGGCCAGGCGGGCGTAGTCGTTGGGGCTCTGCCGCACCAGCCACAGGCCGCCCTCGGCCAGCAGCAGCCCCAGCGTTGCGCCGGCCAGGCCCAGCGCGCCGGCCTCGACGATGAACTGCGCAAAGATGTCGCGCCGCGAGGCGCCGAGCGCGCGGCGCACGCCGATCTCGCCCGAGCGGCGCAACGTCTTGGCCAGCAGCAGGCCCACCATGTTGACGATGCACACGGCCAGGAAGCCGAAGGCCAGCCAGGTCTGCAGGCGCACGTCGGGCGGCAGCACCTCCTGCGCATCCAGCCACTCCATCACATTGCGCAGGCGCAGATTGGTCGGGCGCTCGAAGCGCCCGGCGCGGCGCTGCTCCTCGAAGTAGTGCACCAGGTACTCGCGGTAGGCCTTGGCGTCCTCCGGCTTGGCCAGCTCCACCCAGTACTGAATCCAGGCGCAGCTGGCCTTGAGGTCCGTCGCACTGCCGCCGTTGCTGCCGCGCCCCCAGCAGCTCATGTTGCCCCAGTGGCCCATCTTCAGCACCATCGCCGTGGAGAAGGGCAGGAAGAGGTCCTCGGTGTCGGCATAGCTGCCGGTGGTGAGGTCGTAGAAGTGCGGCTGCAGCTTCCAGGGCTTGAGCACGCCCACCACACGCAGAGGCTGGCCGCGCACGACGATCTCGCGCCCCACGCTGTTGGCGCCGCCGAACAGCTTGTCGTTCAGCGACGCCGAAATTACCGCCACGCGCGCCTCGGCCTCGTCATCGGCCGCGCTCCAGCCGCCGCCGAACGCCCACGGCGCCTCGAACATCGCGAAGAAGTCGGTCGTGGTGTAGCGGGTGAAGGAGAAGACCGGCTTGGTCTGCGCATCCGGCAGGCCGACGGCCGTGTTGAAGCCGCTGGACATGTTCTGGCGCAGGCCCTTCTTCTCGCGCAGCAATGCCGTCGCGTCAAAGCGGGTCAGGTCGAGCACCGGATCCTTGCCGGGCTCGTAGCCGATCATGTCGCGCGCATCCAGCTGCACATTGAACAGCCGCGCGCTCTTGCCCGGGATGGGGTCGCCGGACAGCACGTGATAGACCGTCAGCGTGGTCATGCAGGCGCCTATGCCCAGCGCCAGCGCCAGCACCATCAGCGCCGACAGGCCCTTGGCCGAGCGCGCATTGCGCCAGGCGAGTTCGAGGTAATGGATGAACATCTCAGGGCCTCCCAGGTCCGTATGCCCGCAGGCATTGATGTGTCGTCAGGGGGTGCATGTCAGCGGGCCTCCAGCAGCGCGTTGACGGTCTGCAGCTCCTGGTCGTCCAGCGAGCCGGCGGCGCGGTGCAGGGCCAGCAGCGCCAGCACATGGCCGTGGCGGGCGTCGGTGCGCGCGTTCTGCGCCTGGCCCAGCGTCTGGATGGCCAGCAACAGGTCGGTGATGGTGCGGGTGCCCAGCGTCAGCCCGGTGCCGGTGGCATCGAGCGAGCGCTGGGCGGCCTCCACCGCGGCCTGCGTGGCCCGCAGCCGCGCCTCGCCCTGGGCCACGGCCTGGTACTGCGCCCTCACCTCGCGCTGCAGCGCGCGGCGCGCAGCCTCCAGCTGCTCGCGCGCGGCCTCGCGCTGGAACACCGCGCGGTCCGTGGCGGCGCTGGTGGCGCCACCGGCAAACAGCGGCACCGTGAGCCGCAGCCCCACCACCGTGGGCGTGCGGCTGGCATCCAGGCTGGAAACGCCATCGCCGCGCTGGCGCGTGGTGTCCACGCCCAGGCTCAGCGTGGGCAGGTGGCCGGCGCGTGCTCCGGCGATGCGGCGCTCGCTGGCCTGCACGTCCTGCTGCAGTGCGCGCAGCACCGGGTTGGCCTCCAGTGCGCGCGCCACCCAGGCGTCGACGCCGTCGGCCAGCGGCTGGGCCGCGAAGGCCTCCACCAGCGGCTGCAGCGCGCCGGGGGCCGCGCCGGTCAGCTCGGCCAGCGCCTCGCGGGCGTCGGACACGGCCAGCTCGGCGGCCAGCGTGCTGCCGCGCGCCAGTTCGCGGTAGGTGCGCGACTGCTCGGCCTCGACCTGGGCGGACAGCCCGGTCTTGAAGCGCACCTCGGCCTCGCGCACCTGGCGGTCGAAGGCCTGCTCGTTGGCCTGTGCCGTGGCGAGCTGGGCCTGGGCCGACAGCAGGCCGAAATAGGCGGCGGCCACGCGGGCGCGGGCGTCCTGCGCCGCGGCATCCAGCCGCAGCTCCTGCGCGCTGGCCTCGCTGCGGCTGGCCTGCCATTCGCGCAGTGCGGGCAGGTCCAGCAGCGCCTGGCTGATGCTGCTGGTGGCGGTGTGCAGATGGCCGTCGCCACGCTGCTCGCTGGCGTTGACGCTCCACTGCGGCAACAGCGCCGCGCGCGCCACCCGGGCTGCGGCCTCCTGGGCGCCGCTGAGCGCGGCAGCCTGGCGCAGCTGCGGGTCGGCCGTGCGGGCCTGGTTCCAGGCCTGCAGCAGGTCGTCCGCCCGCGCGCCCGAACCCGCCGCCGCCAGCAACAGGCCCAGCAGGAGCGGGGAAAGCTTGCTCATGGCCATCAGACGCGAGCCTCGGTCGTGAGGTCCACCACCTGCCCGTCGATCACATGCACATTGCGCTGCGAGCGCGCGGCCAGCTGCGGATCGTGGGTCACCATCACGATGGTGGCGCCGTCGCGGTTGAGCTCCTCCAGCAGCTCCATCACGCTGCGGGCCATCGCGCTGTCGAGATTGCCGGTGGGCTCGTCGGCCAGCAGCAGGCGCGGCTCGCCAGCCAGCGCCCGGGCGATCGCCACGCGCTGCTGCTGGCCGCCCGACAGCTCGGCCGGATAGTGCTTGGCGCGGGCCGACAGGCCCACGCGGGCCAGCGCATCGGCCGCGCGCTTGCGGCGCTCGGCCCCGCCCATGCCGCGGTAGCGCAGCGGCACCTCAATGTTGTCCAGCACGCTCAGGTCGGGAATGAGGTTGAAGGCCTGGAAGATGAAACCGATCTTCTGGTTGCGCACGCGCGAGCGCTCGGCGTCGTTCATGCGGCTCACGTCGATGCCGTCCAGCAGGTAGCGCCCGCCGCTGGCCGCCTCCAGCAAGCCGGCGATGGTGAGGAAGGTGGTCTTGCCCGAGCCGGACGGGCCGGTCACGGCGACGAACTCGCCTTCGTTGACGTTCAGGTTGAAGTCGCGCAGCGCGTAGGTCTCGACCATCTCGGTGCGGTAGACCTTCTGGAGCTTTTCCATCTGCAGCATGGCTATGTCCTTTCGTTGGATCAGAGGGGGCAGACGCTCAGTCCGCGATGACGACGCGGTCCGCGCCCTTGAAGTTGTCGGTGCCGGAGATCACGACCCGGTCGCCCGCCTGCAGGCCGGAGATCACCTCCACCCGCTCCAGCGAGCGCGCACCCAGCTTGACGGCCACCTTCTCGGCCACGCCATTGCGCACCACGTAGGCGATGGCGCCGCCGCCGTCGTCCACGAAGCTGCCGCGGGTCACGCCCAGCACCTTGTCGCGCTTGTCCAGCAGCACGCGCACCGACAGGCGCTGGTTCTGGCGCAGCTGCTCGGGCTGGGCCTGGGCAAAGCGCAGCCGTGCCGCCACCTCACCGTTGACCACCTCGGGCGACACCGAGCTGACCTGGCCGGCCCAGCGCTGGCCGTTGCCGCTGATCTCGCCGGGCATGCCCACGCCCAGCTCGCGGGCGAAGCTCTCGGCCACCTGCATCTGCACCTCCAGGCGCGACAGGTCGATGACCGACAGCAGCTTGGCGTCGCGCGCCACGTTGGCGTGCTCGTCGATGAAGAGCTGGCCGACCTGACCATCCACCGGCGAGCGCACGGTCAGCTCGTCGACCTGGCGTGCCAGGTCTTGCACCAGCAGCTGCTGGCGCGACAGCGCGCTTTTCTTGGCCTGCACGTCCAGCGCCAGGCTGTCCGTCTTCAGCCCGCGCAAGGCCTGGGCCTGCTCGAAAGCCAGCCGCGCCTTGGCCAGCGCGTCCTGCGCACGCTCCACCTGCATGCGGGCCGTGGCGCCGGCCTCGAAGGCCTGGTTCTGGCGGGCCAGGTCGTTCTGCGCGGTCTGCAGGTCGATACGGGCGGAGTCCAGCGCGCTCTGCAGCGCCGCAGTCTGCTGGCGGGCCTCGACCTCGGCGCGGGCCAGATCGGCCCTCAGCGCGTCGACGTTGCTGCGCTCCTGGGCCAGCCGGTTGGTCAGCTCGGGGGAGTCGATGACGGCCAGCGCCTGGCCGCGCTTGACCGCGTCGCCGGCCTTGACCTGCAGCGTCGCCGCGCCGCCGCCCGAGGCGTACAGCGTGGGGCTCTGCGCCGCCACGACCCGGCCCTCGCCGGCCACGTCGCGGGTCAGCGGCGCCACGTCGACGGTGGCGAAGTTCAGCCGCGCAGCGCTGACGGCCAGATCGCTGGACCAGCTCTGCCGCAGCCTGGGCACGCCCCAGGCCAGCGCGGCGGCCGCGGCCACGGCGGCCAGCGCCCAGGGCCAGCGACGGCGCGCGGGGCGGCTCAGCGGGCGGTCTTGTTCGGAGGTGTCTCGGATGCCAGTGCTCATGCCCCCTGTTCTGCAAGCCACGTGCCAGCAGGGTCCTTCATTCAAATCAAGGACTTGGGCGCGCAAGACCTGTCCGCGGACACCGAATGGACAGTCCGGCGGGTGTCCGGACGCTGTCCGGACGCCCACAGCAAGCCTGCGGCCTCCGCGTGAAATGCTGCACTGCAATATGGTTGGATTCGCACAAGCCTGGGGTTAGCCCCACCTAGACTGCGGCGGATCAACCCTAGTCTCGACATGGCCATTTCCCACCCTGCCGCCGCTGCGGCCCCCCGCTCGACCGGCGCCACGCATCGCGCCGACGCGGGCTTCTTCGCGTACCACGGCTTCTGGGCGCCCGGCGTGCGGCTGTTCCGCGAGCTGCGCTTCGCCAGCAAGGCGCTGCTGATCTCGCTGAGCACGCTGCTGCCCATGCTGGCCCTGGTGGCCTGGTTGCTGGACAGCGAGGCCACCGGGGCGCTGGAGGCCCGCAAGGCCGCCACACGCCAGCATGTGGAGATCGCCCACGGCGTGCTCGCCTGGGCCCAGGCGCAGGAGGCCACGGGGCTGCCGCGCGCGCAGGCCCAGGCCCTGGCCCGCCAGGCCGTGGCGAAGCTGCGCTACGAGGGCAGCGAGTACTTCTGGATCAACGACCTGCAGGCCCGCATCGTGATGCACCCGACCCAGCCGCAGCTCGACGGCCAGGACGCCAGCGGCATCAAGGACCCGCACGGCCTTGCGCTCTTCAGCGCCTTTGCCGACCAGGCGCGCCGCCACGGCCAGGGCTTCGTCGCCTACCAGTGGCCCCACCCGGGCCAGCAGCAGCCGGTGGACAAGCTCTCCTACGTGAAGGCCTTCGAGCCCTGGGGCTGGGTGGTCGGCTCGGGCATCTACATCGACGACCTGCAGGCGGCCCAGCGGCAGCGTCTGCTGCGCGCGGCCCTGGTGGCCGCTGCCGTCGTGCTGCTCGGGGGCTATCTGTTCCTGAGCTTCTACAAGGTGATGGAGGGCGGCCTCAACGAAACCCGCCGCCACCTGCGCGCGATGACGGCCGGCGACCTCACCACCTCGCCCTCGCCCTGGGGCCATGACGAGGCCGCCCAGCTGATGCGTGAGCTGGCCACCATGCAGGATGCGCTGCGCCAGATGGTCAGCCGCGTGCGCCGCTCCAGCGACGCCATCGTGGGCTCCAGCGACGAGATCGCCGCCGGCGCCGACGATCTCTCGGGCCGCACCGAGGCCGCGGCGGCCAGCCTGGAACAGTCCGCCGCCGCCATGGAACAGCTGTCGGCCACCGTCGGCTCCAGCGCGCAGAACACCGCCGAGGCCGCCACCATGGCCCGGCAGAACGCCGACGTGGCGGCCGACGGCTGGCGCGTGATGCAGCAGGTGGTGCAGACCATGGACAGCATCCGCGAGTCCTCCACCCGCATTGCCGAGATCATCGGCACCATCGACGGCATCGCCTTCCAGACCAACATCCTGGCGCTGAATGCAGCCGTGGAGGCCGCGCGCGCCGGCGAGCAGGGCCGCGGCTTCGCGGTGGTGGCCGGCGAGGTGCGATCGCTGGCCCAGCGCAGTGCCGAGGCGGCCAAGGAGATCAAGACGCTGATCGGCGCCAGCGTGGAGCGGGTGGCCTCGGGCAGCCAGGTGGTGCAGCAGGCTGGCGCGACGATCGAGCAGATCGCCGCCAGCTCGCGCCGCGTGGACGAGCTGCTGGGCCATGTGTCCACCGGCGCGCGCGAGCAGAACCAGGGCCTGGCTCAGATCGGCCAGGCCGTCACCGAGCTGGATCAGGCCACGCAGCAGAACGCCGCGCTGGTGGAGCAGACGGCCGCAGCCGCGTCGGCCATGCGCCAGCAGGCCGGCGCGCTGGCCGCCGAGGTGGCCCGCTTCGTGATGCCGGCCCAGGCCGAATGAGGGAGGAGCGCTGCGCTCAGGGCGCGGCGATCACCAGATAGCCATAGGCCAGCACGGCCAGCAGCAGGCACAGGCCAAAGCCGGAGGACGGGATTCGCAACATGGAAGCTCCCGGTGAAACGCGCCGCGCACCGGGTCAGGTGCGCAGCAGCTGATCCGCAGCACGCCAGCGCTGCGGCCCTTGAGGAAACACGGCGGCCAGCCCGGCGTCATCCAGGCCCAGATGGCGTTGTAGCAAGGGCGCAATAACCTGACGGAAATCAGTGCTAACGGCGAGGTCGCGGCCATCGACGAGCGCCGCGTCGTCCAGCCCCGGCCATTCGCCCAGCACGCGCCCGCCGGCCACCGGCCCGCCCAGCAGCCACATCACGTTGCCGCGGCCGTGGTCCGTGCCGCCGGTGCCGTTCTGGCGCACCGTGCGGCCGAATTCGCTCATCACGACGATGACGGTGTCCTTGTAGGCCTCGCCCAGCCCCTGGCCCAGCGCATCCAAGCCCTCGCCCAGCGCCGCCAGGCGGCTGGCGAGCTGCCCGCGCGCGCCGCCCTGGTTGACGTGGGTGTCCCAGCCGCCCACCGAGGTGAACGCCAGCTGGGTGTGCGGGTCCTTGCGGATCAGCATCCCCAACCGGCGCGCATCGGCGGCAAAGCTGCGCGCCGACGGCGCCCCGGCGTCGGCCGACGGGTCCATCGCATGGCCACCGCCCATGCTGCGGGCCATCTCCTGGCGCCCCTCGGTGGTGTCGCGCAGCGTGCCGGCCAGCGCCGTGTCACCCGCGTACAGCCGCGCCAGCCCGGCCTGCAGCTGCGGATCGTCGATCGCGCGGCGCTGCAGGGCCTTGGGCCCGGTGCCCAGGCTGGCCACGCTGGCCGTGCCGGCAAAGATGCGCGGCGGGGTCGCGCCCTGGCTGATCGCCCGGGTCGGGCTGGGGTCGCCCGGCAGCGCGCCGAGCAGGCGGTTCATCCAGCCGTCGGGCGTGGACTTGCGCCCGGGGGTGCCCGATTCCATGTAGTCCTGGGCATCGAAGTGCGAACGGGTCGGATCGGGTGAGCCGCTCGCATGCACGAAGGCCAGGCTGCCGTCCTGCCAGCGCCGCTGCAGCGGCGCGAGCGCCGGGTGCAGGCCGAACAGCCCGTCGAGCCGGATCAGCCCGCCCTCCTCGCCCGGTGCTGGCAGCGCGATCTGCGGCCGCGCGGCGGCATAGGCCGGATCGGCATAGGGCGCGACGACGGACAGCCCGTCCACCGCACCGCGCAGCATCACCACCACCAGCTTGCGCGGGGCCACCTGTTGCGCCCGCACCAGGCTGGGCGGCAGCCCCGCCAGCGTGAAGGCGCCGAAATGCAGCAATTGGCGTCTGAGCATGGCGGACTCCTGGGGTTCAGTGCTTCATGAAATCGGGGCTGGCCAGCAGCAGGGCCAGCTGTTGCGGCGCCGGCTCGGCGGCCAGCGTGCGGCGGGTGCTGGCGGTCACCAGCCCGCCCAGCGTGTCGCCCAGCTGCTGGGCGCTCACGCCGCTGCGGGCGCCCAGCGTGGCGGCCAGCTGCACCCGCTGGGTCAGCGCCTCGGGGCTGCGCCAGGCCTGAGCCGTGGACTTGTAGCCGTCGGGCGTGGCCGCGCCGTAGAGCGGCTGTCCGGCCTGTGCCAGCGCCGTCAGCAGGGGCTGGGCCTCGGCAGGCGCGAGATCGAGCGCCCGCAGGCTGGACAGCAGGTACTGGTAGGGCGTCTTGAACTTGGCCTGGTAGGCCTCGCGGCTCCAGAACTCGTCGGAGCGCAGCAGCGTGCGGGTCAGCGCGTGCAGGTCGCCATCGCTGGCCTGGAAGCTCTCTGCCAGGCGCCGGACCAGCGCCGGCGGCGGCACATCGGCCACGAAGGCCTGCGCGAACTTGAAGGCCAGATGGCGGGCCGTGGCCGGATGGCGGGCCAGCACATCGAGCGCCAATTCGCCCTCGGCCTGGCCGTTCGGCGCCACACGATGGCCGAGCCAGGTCTTGACCCCGGTGTCATGCCGCCGCGGCTCGAAGCGGAAGCCGGCGCCCGGCCCGCCCGCAGCGATGGCGCGGCCGTCCAGGCCCCAGCCGGTGAGCATGCGCGCCAGCTCGGTCACATCCTGTTGCGAATAACCGCCATCCACCCCCAGCGTGTGCAACTCCATCAGCTCGCGGGCGTAGTTCTCGTTCAGACCGCCCCGGCCCTGGCGGTCGCCACCCGAGCTCTGCGCGTTGTCGAGGTAGATCAGCATGGCCGGGTGGCGGGCAGTCGCCCCCAGCATGTCGCGGAAGCGGCCCAGTACATGGGGGCGGATGGCGTGCTGCTCGTAGTCGGCCACCAGCAGGCCTACCGGCGCCTTGCCCGCGTAGACGTTGAAGTGGTTGAACCAGAACTCGGTCAGCACCTCGCTGAGCTGGGCCGGGCTCTGCTGGGCGCGCAGCAGCCGCGCCGCGCCGGCCTGTTGCTGCAGGGCCCGCTGGCGCTCGCGCGCGGCACGCAGCTCGTCGGGCACGGCCTGACCCTCGGCATCGGCCCGCAGCCGACGCGCCAGCTGCTGCACCTCGCGGTGGCGGTGAATGGCCTCGACCGGCGACAGGCGCAGCACCTCCAGCGACGACAGCCGCTCGGCCAGCGGCGTCGGCAGGGCCAGCCGCTCGGGCTGCAGCTGCTCGGCCAGGAAGCGATCCAGCCAGGCCTGCGCGCCCTGCTCGGCGATGGCGCTGCGATCCTGCGAGGTGGGTCCGTAGCCCAGCCGGTTCAGCGCATGCAGCGCGCGCTCTTCGGCGGACAGCGGTGCGGCCTCGCTGGCAGCCGGTGCCCGACGCGCCAGCAGCAGGCCCGCCACCAGCGTGGCGCCACTGCCCAGCACAAAGCGGCGGTTCGTCATCGTCGTCCTCCAAAGCCGTGGCCGGAGGATCGCCGCCCGCGCCCGCAGCCGTATGACCGGGGCGCAAAGATTTGTGTCAGCGCCGGAGGGCCTGCCAGCGCTCGAATTCCCGCAGCACCGCGTGCACATCCAGCGGCTTGGTCCAGCAGCCGTCGAACCCGTGCTGCTGGGCCAGGCGCTCGGCCTCGTCGGCCGACTCGGCCGTCACCAGCAGCGCGGGGGCCGTCAGGCCCAGCGCCCGCAGCTCGGCCAGCAGCGCGCTGCCGTCGGCATCGGGCAGGTGCTGATCGCACAGCAGCAGATCGAAGCGCTCGTCCTGTACGGCCACGCGGGCCTGCCCGCCGCTGGCCGCCACCCGCAGCTCGCAGCCCGGTCGCAGCGCCGCGATGCTCTGCATCAGCTGCGCATTGACCGGATCGTCCTCCACATAGAGCACGACAAAGGCGCTCACGCCGGCCTCCGTCGGAATCGGCAGAAGGCAGCAGCGGGAGAGTCAGGGCACATGGAGCAGCAACGGCGGCGGGCACTCGCGGCGTTGCGAGCGGGCCTGCAGTGTCGACGCAGTTGGCCGCGTCGGCCAGTCCGCCCCCCCACGGAAGCGGCCCTCATCCCCGGGGGGAACGCCCGCTCAGCCGCGTCGCGCCCCGAGGCCGATCAGGCCTTCGGCCAGCTGGCGCCAGGCCGCGGCATCCAGCCCGCCGGCGGCAGCGTCGTCCTCGATCCCCCGCGCCAGCTCGGACAGCGCCGGCTGCCCCAGCAGATGCAGCACGGCCTTGAGCCCGTGGGCCACCCGCCGCAGCTCCGGCGCATCACCGCGCGCACAGGCTGCGTCGCCCTGGGCCAGGTCGTCGGCGAAGCGCTCCACGCAGCCGGCGAGAAAACCTTCGAACAGCACCCGATCACCGCCGAAATGCTGCGCGACCGGATCGGCCGCCATTGGTGCTGCAGGCGCCGACGCGGCAGAGGCCTCAGGCGCCGCCGTCTCGGCATCGGCCGGCAGCAGCAGGGCTTCGACGGTGTCCAGCAGCTCACCCAGCGCCACCGGCTTGTGCAGCACCCGCTTCACGCCCAGGCCCGACAGCAGGGTCTGGCGCTGGGCATTGAGCCCGGCGCTGAACACCACCCAGGGCGGGGCGCCGTCCCGCTGGGCCAGGCCTTCGCGCAGCAGCAGCTCGGCGGACCCATCGGGCAGCATCAGGTCGCTGATCACCAGATGCCAGCCCCCGGCGGCCAGCGCCGTCTGCGCCTCGGCGAGGCTGCGCACGTTGCGCAGCTCCAGCGCGGGCAGGTCTTCCAGCGCCATCTCGACGAAGCGCGCGATCGAGAGGTCGTCCTCGATCAGCAGCAGGCGCTGGCTCATGTCAGGCGGAAGCCGACTCGGCGGCCCCGGCGTTGGCGTCCACCAGCAGCTCGGGCAGCTGGGTGACGAGGTCGGTCTTGTGCACCACCGGCACGCCCTGCAGTGCAAAGGCGTAGGGCGCACGCTGGGCCTCGTCCAGCGCCGTCACGACGATCAGGCGGCTGCGTGCGAACTGCGGATGCGAGCGCAGGCTGGTGATCAGCGCCGCGCCGTCGATGCCAGGCAGCAGGATGTCGATCAGCAGCAGATCGGGCTCCAGGCGCCCGGCCATCGCCAGACCGGCGATGCCATCCGAGGCGACGTGCAGCTCGGCCTGCGGCAGCTCGCGCTTGACGATCATGCTGATGAGATTCTGGAAGTGCACCGAGTCCTCGATCAGCAGCAGCGTCAGCGGCCGCTTGGCCGGCACCGCCGGCGCGGCCGCGGCCGGCACACCGGGCGCACCGCCCCGGCTGCTCAGCCAGGCATCCACCGACGCGCGCAGGATGCGGCGGTGTCCGCCAGGGGTCTTCCAGGCCTGGAGTTCGCCTCGGTCGACCATCAACTGGACCGAACGAACCGCCATCCCCAGACGCTGAGCGGCCTCTGTGGTGGAACAGGTTTCCGGGACCATGGAATCGGGGGGGGTATTTCGGTTCACGCGCGACATTTTGCCGAAATTGAGCGCCATAAAATTGTTGCTAGATTTGATAAAAACGATAGATGGATCAGAATCTCGGCAACACAGTCAGCCTGGAGCCCCGCATGCCCGCAATTGCCGCCGATCGACACCTGTCCGCGACGGCCTTCGAAATCGGCGCATCCGCCCAGATGGAGCGGCTGCTCGCCGACCTCGGCCGCATGTACCGGGAACGCAATGCCGCCCTGGAAGCCCTGGAGTCCGCCCACCTGGAGGCGTTGATGCGGCTTGCCGTGGCGGCCGAGCTGCGCGACGACGATACCGGCGCCCACATCGTGCGGCTGGGCTACCTGGCCGGCGCGCTCGCCCGCCATCTGGGCGTGGACGAACGGGGCGCGCAGATGCTGCGCCTGGCCGCCCCGATGCACGACATCGGCAAGCTGGGCGTGCCCGACGGCGTGCTGAAGAAGCCCGGCTCGCTGACGCCGGAAGAGCGCTCGCAGATGCAGACCCACCCGCGCATGGGCGCCGATATCCTCGGCAACTCCGCGATTCCCGTGTTCGCCCTGGCGGCCGAGGTGGCGCTGCATCACCACGAGCGCTGGGATGGCAGCGGCTACCCGCAGGGGCTGGCCGGCGAGGCCATCCCGCTGTCGGGCCGCATCGTCGCGGTCGTGGACTATTTCGATGCCCTCACGATGAACCGCTGCTACCGCCCCGCCTTTGCCGACGACCGCGCGCTGTCCATGCTGACCGAGCAGGCCGGCAGTGCCTTCGATCCGCACGTGGTGTCCACCTTCCTGGCCCATGCGCCCGAGCTGATGGCGCTGCGTGACTGGGTCAACGAGGCCCGCCCCGGCTTCGGCGACCTGCACGCCCGGGGCTCGGCCCCGGCCCCGCTGCCGCCCTGCGCCGACCTGCTGCGCGGTCACCTGGAGAACTGACATGAAGACGCTTGCACGCGCCGCCCTGCTCACCCTGCTCTGCGGCGCCGGCCTGTTCGCCCAGGCGGGCGACATGAGCCAGCGGGTGAAGGCCAGCGGCGAGCTCCGCGTCTGCATCTGGCCCGACTACTACGGCATCTCGCTGCGCCATCCGCGCACCGGCCAGCTCTCGGGCATAGACATCGACCTGTCGGGCGAACTCGCCGCCGACCTGGGGGTCAAGACCCGGTACGTCGATTCGTCCTTCCAGACCCTGGTGGACGACCTGCTGAACGAGCGTTGCGACGTGGCGATGTTCGCCGTGGGCATGACGCCGCAACGCCAGCAGGCGCTGCGCTTCACCCGGCCCTACCTGGCCAGCGACATCTACGCGGTCGCCACGCGCAGCAGCCGGGTCGTGCAGCACTGGGAGGATCTGGACCGTCCCGGCGTGCGCATCGCCGTGCAGGCCGGCACCTTCATGGAGCCGGTGATGAAGGCGGCGCTGAAGCAGGCCTCGCTGGTCATCGTGCAGCCGCCCGCCACGCGCGAGCGCGAGCTGGAGGCGGGCCGTGTCGATGCCTTCATGACCGACTATCCCTACAGCCGCCGCCTGCTCGACAACGCCGACTGGGCGCGCCTGGTGGTGCCGCCCGCGCCCTTCCACGTGCTGCCCTACGGCTACGCGGTCAAGCCGGGCGATCCGGTCTGGCTGGCGACGGTGGACGACTTCGTGGCCCGCATCCAGCACGACGGGCGCCTGGCCGCTGCGGCCAAGCGCCACGGGCTGGCTGCCATCGTGCGCACCCGCTGATGTCCTCCCGCCCGCGCTGGCGCACCAGCACCGCCACCGCCGCCGCGGGCATCCTGCTCGCGCTGCTGGTGCTGCTGGGTTCGGCGTACAGCCTGATGCGCGACCGCGAGGAACTGCAGGGCGAATCCTCCGAGCGGCTGGCGCTGCTCGCCCGGGTGCTGGAAGACCACGCAGCGCGCTCCATCGACTCCTCGCAGATCGCGCTCAACGGTCTGGCCGACATCGCCGCACGCGGCATGCCCCCCGAGGTGCTGCAGACGCTGCTGAGCCAGACGCAGACCAGCCTGCCCTTCCTGCGCGGCATCGCGCTGCTCGATGCAGGGGGTCAGGTCATCGCCGCCGCCGATCCGGCGGACCGCGGCGTGCGCATCGACCCCCAGGCGCTGGGCCCCTGGCCCGCCACCGGCAGCGATGCCCTCGGCCGCTTCGTGCCCACCCGCAGCCTCGTGGGCCTGCGCCGCGACGCCACCCCGGCACCCGCGCCCCGTGGCGTGGGCTTCATCCCGCTGCTGCGCACGCTGCGCCTGCCCGGCGGCCACAGCGCGCTGCTCGTGGCGCTGCTCAACCCGGATGCGCTGGCCAACTTCCAGCAGGTCACGCTGAACGACGACGTGAGCGCCGCCGCGCTGTTGAGCCTGAACGGCCAGGTGCTGGCCTCGACCGATCGCTCCGAGCTGCTGCCCGGCGAACGCGCGTCGGCGCTGACGGGTGCCGGCGCGCCGCTCACCCGTGTGCAGGAAGGCAGCGAGCACGGGCCGTGGAGCGGCCTGGGGCTGCGGGCCGAGCCCCAGCTGGGCGCCTTCCGCGCGTTGCGGGCACGCCCCCTGGTCGTCGTGGTCGAGATGCCGCAGGCCGAGCTCACCCGCCAGTGGCTGGGCGACGTGCGCAGCATCGGCCTGCCGTCGCTGGGCGTGGCCGGCGCGCTGCTGGCGCTGTCGCTGGTGGGCGCGCGGGCGCTGCGCCTGCGCGAGCGCTCCCAACGTGCGCTGGCACAGGCACAGCAGCGCATTGTCGACCGCGAGCGCGAGCTCAGCGCCATCTTCGGCAGCGTGCAGGACCTGCTGTTCCGGGTCGACGCCGGCGGCCAGGTCATCTTCATCAACGAGCGCTACAGCCAGCTCAGCGGCCAGTCCGTCGGCCGCGCGGTCGGGCGGCCGCTGCACGAGGTGTTCGGCGAATCGGCCGCGGTCTCCGCGCTGTTCCATCCGGCGCCGACCAGCGAGAGCGAGCCGCCGCGCCGCACCCGCGCCGACTGGATCAGCGCCGACGGCAAGCCGCACAGCTTCGAGGTGACGCTGGTGCCGCTGCGCCGCCAGGCCGCCGCGCTGGAATGGGTGGGCAGCGCCACCGACATCAGCGGCCTGATGCGCGCGCAGGCCGAGCTGAACGCGCAGCTGGGCCTGGCCCGCTCCCTGCTGGGCAGCAGCCCCCTGCCGATGTCGGTGCTGGACCGCAACAACCGCTACCTGGACGTCAACCGCGCCTGGGAGCAGTTCACCGGCCGCAAGCGCTCCGAGGTATTGGGCCGCCGCGCGGCCAGCTATCTGCCGGCCGAGGAGGCCGCGGTGCATGACGCCCAGGACGCCGAACTGCTGGCGCGCGGCGGCGAGACCCGCTACGAGGCCGTGTGGCACGGGCCGGACGGCCGCCAGCGCGACCTCTACATCAGCAAGTCCACCTTCGCCGACTCCAGCGGCCAGCCCATGGGCATCGTGGTGAGCTTCATGGACATCAGCGAGTTCCGCGAGGCCGAACGCGCCACGCGCGCCGCACGCGACGCGGCGCTGGAAACCTCGCGCGCCAAGAGCGAGTTCATCGCCAACGTGAGCCACGAGCTGCGCACGCCGCTGCAGTCCATCCTGGGCTTCTCGGAGATCGGCCAGGTGCGCATGCGCGCCCAGCCCCGCGTGGCCGAGATGTTCAGCGACATCCATCGCTCCGGCATGCGCATGCTGAGCCTGGTGAACGACCTGCTGGACCTCAGCAAGATCGAACATGCCCAGGAGCCGCTGCGGCCGGAACGCCAGGACCTGCGGCCGCTGCTGCGGGATGTCGAGGGCGAACTGCAGCCGCTGCTGGACGCCCGCCGGCTGCGCCTGGACAACCGGGTCGGCCAGGAGCAGCTGGTGGTGATGGTGGATGCCGCGCGCATGCAGCAGGTGCTGCGCAACGTGCTGGCCAACGCGATCAAGTTCGCGCCCGAGGGCAGCGCCATCGAGGTCGACGCCAGCATCGACGAGCAGGGTCAGGTGTTGCTCGACGTCTCGGACCGTGGGCCCGGCATCCCCGAGGCCGAGCTCGAAAGCGTGTTCGAGGCCTTCGTGCAGTCCAGCGCCACCAAGGACGGCTCGGGCGGCACCGGTCTGGGCCTGGCCATCTGCCGCCGCATCATGAAGGCGCACGGCGGCCACATCTGGGCCAGCAACCGCGCCGGCGGCGGCTCCGTGCTGCACATCCGGCTGCCGGCTGCACGCTTCGGCGATACCGCACCCTCCACGCTCTGAGGTGCACAAGCCGCATTGCGGCGTGAGAAAAGTCTCGTTTGATAAATTTGATAGCTGCTATCATGTGTATCAAATGGAGGTGCGACATGCATGCCAGCCTTACCGAAATCCTTGAGAACCAGAAGTCGGGCCTGCTCTGGGTGAGTCAGGACGGCATGGTTCGCTACGCCAACGGCGAGGCCTGCTCGCGCACCGGGCTGGCCGCCGGCGGCAAGCTCTACGACCCGGACCTCACCCGCGCCGTGGCCAGCGCCGTGATCGCCCGCGCCAGCGCCGTGGTCAACGCGCCAGGCCGCCCCAGCCATGCCGGCGAGCCGGTGCCCGAGCTGCGCTGCCGCGTGGTGCCCGGTCTGTCCAAGGACGACGCCTTCGTGTTCATCCGCGACACCAGCGAGCAGGACACCGGATCAGCCTTCGAGAATCTGATGCAGGTGATCCGTACCGACCTGCGCGAGCCGCTGCGCGATGCGCAACAGGCGCTGGGCCTGCTGGACCGCGACCTCGCCGCGCAGGCCGAGCCGCTGCTGGAGCCGCTGCGCGAGGTGCTGCAGGTGCTGGACCGCATCACCGACCTGGCCTCGCTGTGGAACAGCGGCTCGCTGCTGGCCGACGAGCGCATCGAGCTGTGGCCCCTGCTCCAGAGCGTGTGGTCCGAGCTGCAGCCACTGGCCATGGACCGCCACGTCAAGGTGCGCTTCATCGCCCAGGACGAGCTCTCCAACCTCGCCACGCTGTACGGCAGCGAACGCTGGATGCGCCGCGTGATGCTGGAGTGCCTGGAGGCCGCCGTTCGCGAAGCAACGCCGGGCAGCCAGCTGCAGATCGAGCACCGCCAGCTCGGGCCCCGTGCGCTGATCGTGTTCCGCAACAGCGGCGTGTTCGCCCGGGCCTCGGCCGGCGTGGAGCTCGACACCCGCGCTACCAAGACGCCCTCGCCCAAGGCCGCGCGCGAGCGCATCGGCTTCGAGCTGTGCCGCCACATCGTCGCGCTGCACGGCGGCCAGCTGCGCGACGAGGTCGAAGACGGCGACCGCCATTTCCTGATCGACCTGCCCACCGGCGCGCCGCACCGCGCCACCGACCCGCAGATCGACATCGCCCAAGCCCAACGCTACGCCAGCGATCTCGCCGCCCTGATGGCGCGGTCGCGCCGTACTCCCACCCACTGACAGGAGCGAAGCATGAAGCGCGTCCTCATCGTCGAAGACCAGGCCGATATCCGCAAGCTCATCCACATGACGCTGGAGTTCGAGGCCTACGAGATCCACGAAGCCGCCGACGGCGCCCAGGGCCTGCGCCTGGCCCAGGCGCTACGGCCCGACCTGATGCTGCTGGATGTGATGATGCCCGGCGAACTGGACGGCCTGCAGGTCTGCCAGCGCGTCAAGAGCGACCCGGAGCTCGCGCACATCAAGATCGTGCTGCTGACCGCCCGCGGCCAGGCGCGCGACCGCGAAGCCGGCGCCAAGGCCGGGGCCGACGACTACCTCGTCAAGCCCTTCAGCCCGCTGCAGCTGATCGACACCATCGAGCGCCTGACCGAGACGGCGTGACCGCCTCGCGCCCGACAGCACCGACCTGACTCGGCCGTGGCCTCCCGCCGCGGCCGCGGGAGTTCGCCATGCCCAGTCCCTTTGCTTCCGTTGCCGCCTGGCTGCGTCCCACCCACTGGCGTCTGCGCCACCAGGTGCTGTGGCTGCTGGCCGGCGTCACCACGCTGGCCATGCTGCTGCTGTCGCAGCTCTCCGGCCACCGCCTCTCCAGCATCGCCGACGACAGCGCACAGCGCTGGGCCGAGGCCATCGCCCGCACCGCAGCCAGCACGGCCGCCGACCGCTTGACGAGCGGCGACACCGCCGGCCTCGAGCGCAGCCTGCGCGAGCTCGCGACGCTGCCCGGCGTCGAACGCATCGAGGTGCTGGACGGCCGGGGCCGCGCAACGCTCAGCCTGAGCGTCGACAGCAATCGCCGCGTCATCGTCGACGCGCCCGCCCCCGACACCTCCGGCCTGCCGGTGACCTGGGCGCCGGTCGGCCCCGGCGGCCGCGACGGCAGCATAGGCATCAGCTTCACCGCACGCTCCGAGCTGCTCAACCTCGAGGCCCTGCGCTTCGACGGCGTGCTGGCCATTGGCGCCACCGGCCTGCTCAGCATCGTCGCGGCCTCCCTGCTGCTGGGCTGGACGCTCAAGCCTCTGCAGCGCGTCGCCCGCTTCTCGCACACGCTGGCCAGCACGCCCGGCGCGCAGCTGCAGCAGCGCAATGGCAGCTGGGAGGTCAACGAGCTGGCCCAGGCCCTGAACGAGGCCTCGCGCATGCTCAGCGAGCAGCACGACGCGATCCGCAGCGGCGACCGCCGCACCCAGGGCATCGCCGACGCCGTGCCCGACGCCATCATCGGCGTTGACGCGCAGGGCCTGATCCGCAGCGCCTCGCCGGTGGTGTCCAGCGTATTCGGCCGCGAACCGCAGGAGCTGCTGGGCCGCCCGCTCACCGAGCTGCTGCCGGACATCACCGGCGAGGAGGCCGAGCGCCGTACCCAGGCCGGCCTGTACATGCGCGCCAGCGCCACGCTGGTGGCGCGCTTCGAGCACCAGGCGCTGCGCCTGGGCGGCACCTGCTTCCCGGCGGAGGTGTCGCTCGCCCGCCTGGAGCCGCGCGGCGAGGATGACGCCGAATCGCTGCGCTACGTCTGCGCGGTGCGCGACGTGACCGACCAGCGCATGCTGGACGCCATGCTCAACCTCTATGTGCGCGCACTGGAGTGCAGCAGCAACGGCGTGGTGATCTCGGATCTCAGCCTGCCGGGCAGGCCCATCATCTATGCGAATGCCGCGTTCGAGCGCATCACCGGCTACGACAAGAGCAGCGCCATCGGCCGCAGCTGCGACTTCCTGCTCGGCGACGACACCGACCAGCCCGAGAGCAAGGCCCTGCAGCTGGCCATCAGCGAGGGCCGCAGCGCCAGCATCGTGCTGCGCCACTACCGCATGGACGGCAGCCTGTTCTTCGACGAGGTGGCCGTCGCGCCGGTGTTCGACGAGCAGGGCCAGCCGCGCCACTACGTCTGCATCCTCAACGACGTCACCGAGCGTGAGCGTGCACGGCTCGCGATTGCCGAGCGCAACGCACGCCTGAACGCCATCTTCGACCTCAGCCCCGACGGCTTCGTGGTGTTCGACCGCGAGGGCCAGCTGGTCTACGCCAACCCGGCCTTCCTCGCCATGACGGGCTGGTGCGGGGCCGAGTTGTCCGAAGGGCTGAACCTGGCCGAGTTCGACCAGCGCCTGGCCGGCCTGTGCGAGCCCGAGCGCCCCTATGCACCGACGCTGCCGCACACGGGCGACAACCCCGAGGAGCTGGAGCTGCTCTACCTCGCGCCGCCGCGCGCCCGCACCCTCACCCGCCTGACCCGCCACAACGCCGGCGGCCAGGGCGAGTCCATCCTCTACTTCCGCGACGTCACCCACGAGACCGAGGTGGACCGCATGAAGAGCGAGTTCCTCACCACCGCGGCCCACGAGCTGCGCACGCCGATGGTGAGCGTGTTCGGCTTCACCGAACTGCTGCTGCAGCGGCCGGTGCCCGAGGGCCGGCGGCGCGACGTGCTGGAGACCATCCACCGGCAGGCCTCGCTGCTGATCGCGATGATCAACGACCTGCTGGACCTGGCCCGCATCGAGTCCCGCCAGGGCCGCGACCTGCGCCGCGAGCGCGTGACGCTGGGCGACCTGGTGGCCGACACCGTGGAGCGCATGGCCGGTGCGCTGGCCGGCCACGAGATGCGCATCATGCTGCCCGTCGAGCACGGCGCCCTGGCCCTGTGGGTGGACCCCACCAAGACCTCGCAGGCGCTCACCAACGTGCTGTCCAACGCGATCAAGTATTCGCAGCCCGGCAGCGTCGTGCGCATCTCCAGCCTCAGCGATGGCGAGCGCGTGGGCCTGGCGGTGACCGACCAGGGCATAGGCATGACGCAGGCGCAGCTGTCCCGGGTGTTCGAGCGTTTCTACCGCGCCGACCCCAGCGGCAACATCCCCGGCACCGGCCTGGGCATGAGCCTGGTGAAGGAGATCGTGGAGCTGCAGGACGGCCAGGTGGAGATCCGCAGCGAGGCCAACATCGGCACGGTGGTCACGCTGTGGCTGCCGCTGGCGCCGGCCACCCTGCCCGCACCGCCGACAACGGCCTGACCCTCAAACCGGAGACATCCATGTACGGACTGGTCAATCGCGGCATCGAACAACTCGTCGTCTCGCTCAAGGGCGAAGCGGCCTGGCGGCAGATCTGCCTGAAGGCCGGTGTGGACGACACCGGCTTCGTCGCCATGTGCCCCTACAGCGACGAGCTCACCTACCGCCTGGTCGGCGCGGTCAGCGAGGCACTCGACATGCCTGCCGAACAGGTGCTGCAGGCCTTTGGCGAGTACTGGGTGCTCTACACCGCGCAGCAGGGCTACGGCGAACTGATGGACGCCGGCGGCGCCAACCTGCGGGAGTTCCTCAGCAACCTCAACGACATGCACGGGCGGGTCGAGACCGTGTTCCCCGACATGCAGCTGCCGCTGTTCCGCGTGGTCGACCTCACCGGCCACACCGACGGCGCCTACGAGCTGCAGTACGAATCGCAGCGCTCCGGGCTCGCCCCCATGGTCATGGGCTTGGTGCGGGGCCTGGCGCAGCGCTTCGGAGAGCAGGTCGAGGTGGTGCTGAGCGGCGAGCCGGACGACAGCCGCCCCTATACCCGCTTCACGGTGCGCCCGCTGCCTGCCTGCCGCCCAAGCCCAAGCCGAAGCCCAGGCCCAGGCACCCGCGGCGGCTCGCTGCCCCTACCACGCCGCCTGAGGGGCACGCCATGGCGACCTGTGCGCCCGTGTTGGACGCCGGGCGCTTCGCCCGGGCCTTCCCCTTCCATCTCTGGCTGGACCACGAGCTGCGCGTCATCGGCGCCGGCGCGTCGCTGCGCAAGGCGCTGCCGGCGCTGCAGCTCGGGCTGCGTCTGCACGAAGCCTTCATCGTGACCCGCCCGCGCGAGGCAGTGACCGCGGCGGACTGGCAGCGCCACGGCGCCGACCTGTGCACCCTGCGCTCGAAGCTGCCCGGGCCGCCGCTGGCGCTGCGCGGCAACGCCGAGCTGCTGGAGGACGACAGCCTGCTGCTGCTGATCACGCCGGTGATGACCTCGATGGAGGCACTGCGCGACTGCCAGCTGGGCTTCAACGACTTCGCCAAGCACGACGCGATCGGCGAGATGCTGCTGGTGACGCGCAGCCTGCAGATGTCGGCCGACGACACCCACCGCATGGCCGACCGGCTGCGCAAGCGCTCCGATCAGCTCAACGCCATCCTGGAGCTCAACCACTGCGGCGTGCTGTCGGTTGACGAGGAGGGGCAGGTCCAGCATGTCAACGCCGCCCTGCTCGAGATGCTGGACGTGCCGCGTACCGAGCTCGCCGGCATGACGCTGCCGCAGGTTCAGGCGCTGCTCGATGAACGCACCGCGCCCGATCAGCGCGGCCTGGTGCAGCTCGCCCACGCCCGCAGCGACGCCGACCTGCAGGACCACCGCACATTGCACCTGAGCGTTCCACGCCCGCGCGTGATCGAGCTGCGCAACCGCCGCAGCCCGGACGGCTCGCGCTTCTACTACCTGCGCGACAAGACCGCCGAGTTCGAGGTGGACCGCATGAAGAGCGACTTCCTGACCACGGCAGCCCACGAGCTGCGCACCCCCATGGTCAGCGTGTTCGGCTTCACCGAACTGCTGCTGAACCGGCCCGTCGGCGACGAGCGCCGACGCGACGTGCTCGAGACCATCCACCGCCAGGCGGCGCTGCTGATCGCGATGATCAACGACCTGCTGGACCTGGCCCGCATCGAATCCCGCCAGGGCACCGACCTGCGCCGCGTGCCCGTGCCCATTGGCCGCCTGGTGCAGGACACGCTGGAGCGCCTGGGCGGTGCCGCTGCCGGGCACACGCTGATCAACGCGCTCGACGCCGGACAGGCCGGCCTGGCGCTGCTGGTCGACGCCGAGAAGACCTCCCAGGCGCTGACCAATGTCTTGTCCAACGCGATCAAGTACTCACCGGCCGGCTCGCAGGTGTGGGTCGAGCTGTGCACGGCGCCCGGCCAGCATGAGGCGCATCGGGTCGGGCTGCGGGTGCGCGACGAGGGCGTGGGCATGAGCCCGGCGCAGCTGGCGCGGGTGTTCGAGCGCTTCTACCGGGCCGACCCGAGCGGCCACATCCCCGGCACCGGCCTGGGCATGAATCTGGTGAAGGAGCTCGTGGAGCTGCAGGAGGGTCAGGTGGAGATACGCAGCGAGGCCGGTGTCGGCACGGTGGTCACGCTGTGGCTGCCGCTGGCGGCGCCAACGGAGCGCCTCGCCGGCACGGCCGGCGGCGGCACCCGGGCTGCCGCCAGGGTGACACCGGCACACGCGGTGGCACTCCAGAATCGGTGCCAAAACACCGACGAGGAGACCCCATGAACGCACGCGCCGGCTTCACCCGCATGGACGAAAGCACCCGGGAGGACTGGGCGCTGATCGTGCCCGAGGCCATGAAGATGGCCCGCTCGCTGCCGGACCGGGTGCTGGAGCACCTGCGGCTGCTCGACGGCGACTTCGGCGGCTTCCCGGTGGACCGGCTCACGCACTGCCTGCAGGCCGCCACGCTGGCCTACCGCGACGGGCGCGACGAGGAGTACATCTGCTGCGCGCTGCTGCACGACATCGGCGACACGCTGGGCAGCTACAACCACCCGGACATCGCCGCCGCCATCCTCAAGCCCTTCGTCAGCGAAGCCAACCTCTGGATGGTGCAGCAGCACGGCATCTTCCAGGGGTACAACTTCTTCCACCACATCGGGCTGAACCGCGACCTGCACGAGCAGTTCCGCGGGCATCCGCATTACGCACGGACCTGGGAGTTCGTCGAGCGCTACGACAACCCGGCGTTCGACCCCGCGGCCGAGGCCCTGCCGCTGGAGTTCTTCGCGCCCCTGCTGGCCCGGCTGATGCGCGAGCCACGCCAGTCGGTCTACAAGGCCGCGATGGCGCGGCCCTGAGCCGACTCGGGCCGCGTCAGGCGCGCTGGCCCACGGCAGCGGCCGTCTGCGCCGAGCGCCGGCCGGGGCCGTGGTACATCCACAGCGCCGCGCCCAGGCTCAGCGCCGCGGCGGCCGTCATCCACAGGCCCGGTGCCGCGCGGTTGCCGGTGACCTCGATCAGCCAGGTGGAGGCCAGCGGCGTGAAGCCGCCGAACAGCGCCGTGGCCAGGCTGTACGCGAACGAGAAGCCGGCCGTGCGGATGTGCGGCGGGATCAGCTCGGTCAGCGCCACCACGGTAGCCCCGTTGTAGCTGCCGTACAGGAAGGACAGCCACAACTCCACCTCCAGCATGCGGCCGAAGCTGGGCGCCTGCACCAGCCAGCTCATCGCCGGGTAGACGGTCAACACCGCCACCAGCGTGGTGGCGATCATGATGGGCGCGCGGCCGATGCGGTCCGACAGCGCCCCCATCACCGGCAGCCAGAACAGGTTGGACACGCCCACCGCCAGCGTGACGATCAGCGCATCCGAGGTGCTGAGCTTGAGCACGGCCTTGCCGAAGGTCGGCGTGTAGACGGTGATCAGGTAGAACGACACCGTGGTCATCACGATCAGCGCCGTGCCGGACAGCACCACGCCCAGATGCTTGACCAGCCCGGCCAGCACCTCGCTGAAGCTGGGCCGATGCGGTGACTTCAGGAAGGCCTCGGTCTCCTGCAGCGAACGCCGGATCATGAACACGCCCGGAATGATCAGGCAGCCCACGAAGAACGGGATGCGCCAGCCCCAGGCGTCGATGGTGGGCTTGTCCAGCCACTGATTCAGGCCGTAGCCGAGCAGCGCCGACACGATGATGGCCAACTGCTGGCTGCCCGACTGCCAGCTCACGTAGAAGCCCTGGCGGCCCGGCGGCGCGATCTCGGCCAGATACACCGACACGCCACCCAGTTCCACGCCGGCCGACAGGCCCTGCAGCAGACGCCCGATCAACACCAGCGCCGGGGCCAGCAGGCCCAGGGTCTCGTAGCCCGGCACGAAGGCCACCAGCGCCGTACCCGAGGCCATGATGGCCAGGGTCAGCAGCAGGCCCTTGCGGCGCCCCATGCGGTCGATGTAGGCCCCCAGCACCACCGCGCCCAGCGGACGCATCAGGAAGCCCGCGCCGAAGGTGGCGAAGGTCAGCATCAGCGAGGCGTACTCGCTGGTGGTCGGGAAGAAGGCCTTGGCGATCGCGGTCGCGTAGAAGCCGAACAGGAAGAAGTCGAACATCTCGATGAAGTTGCCGCTGGTCACACGGACCACGGCCCCCACACCGGACGCACTGCGTGCAGCCGACATGAACAGTCTCCGAAGCTTGATTTGGGTCAGGCTAACACGCTGATTTTTCGGAGCACTCTACAAAACTTAACCCTTACGGCGCCCGGGGTCGGGCCCCGAATCGCTCAGTGCAGCGCCGAGAGGAACTGCTGCAGCTCGGGCGTCTGAGGGGCGCCGAAGATCTGCTCCGGCGGCCCCACCTCGTGCACCTTGCCCTGGTGCATGAAGATCACGCGGCTGCTGACCTTGCGCGCAAAGCTCATCTCGTGCGTGACCATCATCAGCGTCATGCCCTCGCGCGCCAGGCCCTCCACGACCTGCAGCACCTCACCCACCAGCTCGGGGTCCAGCGCCGACGTGATCTCGTCGCACAGCAGGATGCGCGGCTGCATCGCCAGCGCCCGCGCGATCGCGACCCGCTGCTGCTGGCCGCCCGAGAGCTGGCTGGGGAAATGATCGAACTTCTCGGCCAGGCCCACGCGCGTCAGCAGCGCCCGCGCGCGGCTTTCCAGCTCGGCGCCGGCCAGCTTCTTCACCAGGCCCGGCGCCAGCATCACGTTGCGGCCGGCGCTGAGGTGGGGGAACAGGTTGAAGGACTGGAAGATCATGCCCACGCGCTGGCGCAGCTCGCGCAGCGCGGCCGCATCGTCGGCGCGCAAGGCCTGGCCCTCCACCTGCAGCGCGCCGCGCTGGAAGCGCTCCAGCCCGTTGATGCAACGCAGCAGCGTGCTCTTGCCCGAGCCGCTCTTGCCGATGATGCAGACCACCTCGCCGGGCTGCACGTCGAGGTCGATGCCGCGCAGCACCTCGTGTTCGCCATAGGCCTTGTAGAGCCCGCGCAGATGCACCGCGGGCGTTGCCTCGGTCTCAACCTGGGACATGCCATTTCCTCTCGAGTGAACGGGCCAGCTGGCTGATGGGGAAGCACAGCACGAAGTACAGCAGCGCAACCAGGCTGTAGACCAGGAAGGGCTGGAAGGTGGCGTTGGTGATCATGGTGCCGGCCTTGGTGAGCTCGATGAAGCCGATCACCGAGGCCAGCGCCGTGCCCTTGATGACCTGCACCAGGAAGCCCACCGTCGGCGCCACCGCCAGCCGTCCGGCCTGCGGCAGCACCACATGGCGCAAGAGCTGGCCCCGGCTCATCGCCAGGCTCTCGGCGGCCTCCCACTGGCCGCGCGGCACGGCCAGCACGCAGCCCTGCCAGATCTCGGTGAGGTAGGCGCTGGTGTAGAGCGACAGCGCCAGCGCGGCCGACGTCCAGGCCGAGGTGTCCACCCCGATGAAGGCCAGGCCGAAGTAGGCGAGAAAGAGCTGGGTCAGCAGCGGCGTTCCCTGGAAGACCTGCACATAGGCGGCCACCAGGCGGCGCGGCGCACGCCCCGGGTTCTGGCGCCACAGCAGCAGCGCCAGCCCCAGCAGGCCGCCGCCGACGAAGGCCAGCAGCGACAGGCCCACGGTCCAGCGCGCGGCCAGCAGCAGGTTGCGCAGGATGTCCCAGACGGTGAACTCAACCATGGGTGCCTCCCAGCCAGCGGCGGCCGGCTTCGTTCAGCACGCGGCGCAGCGTCATCGCCAGCAGCAGATACAGCGAGGCCGCGACGATGAAGGACTCGAACGCGCGGAAGTTGCGGCTCTGGATCAGGTTGGCCGCCTGATTCAGCTCCTCGGTGGAGATCTGGCCGCACACCGACGAGCCCAGCATCACGATGATGATCTGGCTGACCAGCGCCGGCCACACGCGCCGCAGCGCCGGCGGCAGCACCACGTGCACGAAGGTCTGGGCCGGCGTGAGGGCCAGGCTTTGCGCGGCCTCGATCTGGCCGCGCGGCGTGGCTCGTATGCCGGCCCGCACGATCTCGGTGGCATAGGCGCCCAGGTTCACCACCATGGCGATCACGCTGGCCAGCTCGGGGCTGAGCTGCACACCCAGTGCCGGCAGACCGAAGAAGATGAAGAACAGCTGCACGATGAAGGGCGTGTTGCGGATCAGCTCCACATACAGGCCCACGCCCCAGCGCAGCGGCGCCGGCCCCTCATTGCGCGCCCAGGCCGCGGCGATGCCCAGCGCCAGGCCGGCCACGGTGGACACCGCGGTCAGCCCCAGCGTCCAGGCCACGCCCTGGGCCAGCAGCGGCCACTCGGCCAGCACCGCGCCGAAATCAAGCTCGATGGCCATGGCCGCCGCGCCTTACTGCGGCAGGTTGCCGGCCGGGCGCTTGAGCCACTTCTGCGAGAGCTTGTCCAGCTCGCCCGCGGCCTTGGCCTGCGCAATGATCTCGTTGACCTTGGCCAGCAGCGCGTCCTCGCCCTTGGCGACGCCGATGTGGTTGGGGCTCTCCTTGAGCAGCAGCTTGAACTCGGCGCCCAGCGCGGGGTTGCGCTGCATCATCACCTCGGCCACCGACACGCCGGTCGCGATGAACTGGGTCTGGTGCGCGACGAAGGCGGCGACGGTCGCGTTGTTGTCCTCGAAGCGCTTGATCTCGGTGCCGGCCGGCGCGAGCTTGGTCAGCTCCTGGTCCTCGATGGCGCCGCGGGTCGCGCCCACGCTCTTGCCGGCCAGCTCGGCCAGGCTGGTGAGCTTGCTGCCCTTGGGCCCGAAGATGCCCTGGAAGAACGGCGAGTAGGCGGCCGTGAAGTTGATGACCTTCTCACGCTCCGGGTTCTTGCCCAGCGTGGAGATCACCAGGTCGGCCTTCCTGCTTTGCAGGTAGGGAATGCGGTTGGGGCTGGACACCGGCACCAGCTCCAGCTTCACGCCCAGCTTGTCGGCGATCAGGCGGGCCATGTCGATGTCCAGGCCCTGGGGCGCCATGTCCACGCCGACGAAGCCGTAGGGCGGGTAGTCGGTGGGCACGGCCACCTTGATCAGCTTGTTCTTCTGGATGTCGGCCAGCGCGGTCTGCGCCTGCGCGAGACCCGCGCTGGCAGCCAGTGCAAGGCCCAGGGCGGCGGACAGGATTTGGCGTTTCGTCAGGCTCACAGCAGATCTCCTAGGTAGGTGGCGGAGGCAGGGGTGGCGTCGCGCGCGGCGCTCGCCGATGGGGATGCGGGGGGCTGGACCGGGGCCAGGGCTTGCCTGAGTTCGGCCAGCGGGTCGTCGTCGGGCGCGGCGCGGCGCAGCGCCTGCTGCACCTGGCCGATGTGGGCAGCCATCAGCGCCTCGGCGCGGGGGCTGTCACAGGCCTCCAGCGCCTGCACGATCTCCACATGCTCGGCGCAGGACTGCACCGCGTCATGGGTGGACTGGTAGAGCATCGCGATCAGCGTGGTGCGCGCGGTCAGGTCGCGCAGCAGGTCGGCCAGCAACTGGTTGCCCAGGCATTCGGCCAGGCAGACATGGAAGTCGCCCAGCAGATAGCTGCGCCGACCGATGTCGCCACCGCCCAGCGCCGCGCGCTCGTCGTCGAGGTGCTGGCGCAGGCGGGCCTGCTGCGCCGGCTGCATGGGCTGGGCGCAGCGGATCAGCCCGGTCTCGATGACGCGGCGCGCATCGAAGGCCTCGCGGGCCTGCGCCTCGGACGGCTGGACGACGAACCAGCCGCGCCGCGAGCTGACCGTGACGATGCCGCGCGCGGCCAGCTGCATCAGCGCCTCGCGCACCAGCGTGCGGCTGCAGTCAAACAGCATGGCCAGCGCCTGCTCGCCCAGGCGGGCGCCCGGCGCGAGCTTCTGCGCCAGGATGGCAGCCACGATGCGGTCGGCGATTTCGCTGGAAGACATGGTCAGCAGGAGGTTGACCCACCTCAGCGAGAAGCGTGCCAGGCGTCTACATGTCTTGTATGCAAGTCTTGCGCATCAAGCTCGTGCGCGCCGCGTGCGCCGACAGTGCGCAACGCACCGCAACGACGCACCAGTGCCTGCAAACACTACGACAGTAGGTCGCGAAGGCCGCACGCACGCGGCCTGCTGGCGTCGTGTTCATCGCGCCACTGGCGACGCTGTCGTGCCAGGCGAATTTCTCGCTGGGCTGCTACTGCGAGCAGCCCGGCCGCTGCCACCGTTCGGTGCTGACCGAACTGCTGCAGGCGGCCGGGGCCGAGCCGGCCGGCGAGGACTGAGCCGCGAGGCTCAACGCCGCGCCGGGCGGGCGATCCAGGCGTCCATCCAGTCCGCGCCCCCGGCCGTTGCAGTCCGGGGCAGATCCGCCCGCGGAGCGGGGCCGGTCTGACACAGCCGCGAGACCTGACCCTGCGCTCGCGGGCGCGCCAGCGCCGTTGAAGACGGCGGGCTGGGTCGACGGTCATGCATGGCTGGTTCCTTCACGGCACCACCGCGATGGGGCGGGCGATGCGCCACTGTAGGCAGGCGCGCGTCAAGCCCGCATTCAGGCCACGTGAACAAAGGTCAAGATTTCATCAGGGCGCCACAGGGCGCCCTGCCCTCCGCGCGTCAGGCCGGCTGGGCCACGCGGGCCGCCGCCGCGATGGCCTGCTCGGCCTCGGCCAGCGCCTGGTTGCGAACCTCGTCCCCCATGGACACGCCCTCGGCACGCACGATGCGCAGGTCGGTCACGCCCAGAAAGCCGAACACGGCGCGCAGATAGCTTTCCTGGTGTTCCAGCGCCTCGGGGGCGCCGCCATGGCCGTAGCGGCCGCCTCGCGTCGAGGCGACGATGACCGTCTTGCCGGTGACCAGCCCCTCGGGGCCCTTCTCGGTGTAGCGGAAGGTGCGCCCCGCCTGGGCGATACGGTCGATCCAGGCCTTGAGCTGGCTGGGCACGGAGAAGTTGTACATGGGCGCACCGATGACGACGACATCGGCGGCCAGGAACTGCGCCAGCAGTTGCTCCGTCAGCTCGTGCTCGCGGCGCTGCCCCTCGGTCAGGTCCGCGGCCGCCACGCCGAAACGCGGTGCCAGCACCTGGGCGTCCAGGTGGGACGGCGGCGTGGCCGCGAGATCCAGGATCTCGACCGTCGTACCGGCATGCTCGGCCAGCCAACGGGCGGTGATCTTGCGCGTCAACTGGCGCGACACGGAGGCATCGCCCAGCGGGCTGGAATCGATTTGCAGCAGTTTCATCAGAGACATCTCCATCGAAATTCAGGATGTATTCATCCTCTCAGCAAGACAGCCCATCGATTAGTCGACAAGATCAGAACTGCTTGTCCCAAATGCAGAACGATCCATGCAAGACCTGAACGACATGGCCTATTTCGCCGAGGTGGTGGACCGGGGCGGCTTTTCCGCGGCCGCCCGGGTGCTGGGCCTGCCCAAGTCCAAGCTGTCGCGCCGCGTGGCCGAGCTGGAGGCACGGCTGGGCGTGCGGCTGCTGCAACGCACCACCCGGAAGCTGTCGCTGACCGAGGCGGGCGAGCTCTATCACCGCCATTGCGTGGCGATGCGCGAGGCCGCCGACGCCGCCGGCGAAGCCATCGCCCAGGTGCAGAGCGAGCCGCGCGGCACCGTGCGCCTGGCCTGCCCGGTGTCGCTGGCCCAGGGCGTGATCGGCGCCCTGCTGCCGCTGTTCATGGCCCGCCATCCGCAGGTTCGGGTGGAGATGCAGGTCACCAACCGCGCAGTGGACCTGGTGCAGGAGGGGCTGGACATCGCCGTGCGGGTGCGCACCTCGCTGCAGGACAGCGGCAGCCTGGTGGTGAAACGCCTGGGGCGCAGCTTCGGCCTGCTGGTGGCCAGCCCCAAGCTGCTGGCGCACCATGGCGCGCCGGCCACCCCCGAGGCCTTGCAGCAACTGCCCACGCTGGCGATGTCGGCGGTGGACGGCTGCAGCCAGTGGCCGCTGCTGGGGCCGCAGGGCCAGCGCCACGAGCTCGCCCACCAGCCCGTCTACGTGGCGGACGATCTGCTCACGCTGAAGACGGCAGTGGTCGCAGGCACCGGCATGGCGATGCTGCCGGACTTCATGGTGCAGGCCGAGATCGACGCCGGCCAACTGCAGCAGGTGCTGCCCGGCTGGGTACCGCCGCCCGCCCTGGTGCATGCGGTGTTCCCGTCACGCCGCGGCCAGGCGCCGGCGGTGCGCCGCTTTCTGGATTTCCTGGGCGAGCAGGTCACCGACGAGCGCCTGCAGGGCTGTCGCGAGCACCTGCGCTACGTGGTGCCGCAGCTGCCGCCCGAGTTCTACGCCTGAGCCCCCGGCACGGCGGCGCGCTCGTCGTCGCAGTGCTGGATCTCCACCGTCGTGTGCACGATCTCCTCGTGCACCGACAGCCAGCGGCGCACCTCGGCCGGCGTGAGGGTCAGATCATGCGTGACCAGGCTGAGCGCGCATGAATAGCTCGCCTTGCCGACTCGCCACACATGCAGGTCGGCAATCAGGGTGTGGCCGGCAGCCCCCTGCTCGGCGATGACCTCGCGGATCTCCTCCACCACCGGGGCATCCATCTCGCGGTCCAGCAGCACCTTGGCCGTCTCGCCGATCAGGTTCTTCGCCCAGGCCGCCACGACGACCGCCCCGATGATGCCCATCACCGGATCCAGCCAGCTCCAGCCGTACAGCCAGCCACCCGCCAGTGCCACCAGCGCCGCCACCGAGGTGGCC
The DNA here is from genome assembly GCA_003241055.1 of Roseateles depolymerans. GTDB lineage: Bacteria > Pseudomonadota > Gammaproteobacteria > Burkholderiales > Burkholderiaceae_C > Pelomonas > Pelomonas depolymerans_A. The sequence goes on along the minus strand of QFOD01000005.1, from coordinate 155,508 downwards.
GCATCGGCCAGCACATGCACGTAGGCGGACTTGAGGTTGAGGTCGTGGTGGTGGTCGTGCGGATGGTCATGCGCATGCCCGTGGTGGTGGCCATGGTCGTGTCCGTGGTGGTGGGCGGCCCCCAGCAGCCAGGCCGACACCAGGTTCACGCCCAGGCCGATGGCGGCGATGGCCATGGCCTCGGGGTAATGGATGGCCTCGGGACGGAACAGGCGCTCCACCGAGCCGTAGAGCATCAGCGCCACGATGACGAGCAGGAACACCGCGCTCGCAAAGCCCCCCAGCACCTCGATCTTCCAGGTGCCGAAGGCATAGCGCGGGTCCTGCACGAGCCGGCGCGCGGCCGTGTAGGCAAAGGCGCTCAGGCCTATGGCCACCGCATGGCTGCTCATGTGGAAGCCGTCGGCCAGCAAGGCCATGGAGTTGAAGAACCAGCCCGCCGCGATCTCGGCCACCATCATCGCGGCGGTCAGCCACAACACCCAGCGCGTGCTGCGCTCGGCGGCCGCGTTGCCGGCGTCGAAGACATGGTCGTGCTGCCAGGCGCTCAGGTCGTGGGTGTGCATGGGTCAGGTTCTCAGAACAGTTGGCCGACGTTGAAGAGCGTCAGCAGGCCCAGGATCGCGAAGATGACGGCCGCAATGCCGTGCACCAGTTGCATGGACACCTTCTTCGCGATTTTGTCGCCCAGGAAGACCGCCGGCACATTGGCCAGCATCATGCCCAGCGTCGTACCCATCACCACCTGCACGATCTCGGGAAAGCGCGCGGCCAGCGCCACGGTCGCGATCTGGGTCTTGTCGCCCATCTCGGCCATGAAGAACGCGATCACCGTGGTGCCAAACACGCCGAAGCGGCGCGTGGCGGCAGCGTCTTCCTCGTCGATCTTGTCGGGAATCAGGATCCAGCCGGCCATGGCCAGGAAGGACAGGCCGATCACCCAGCGCAGGATGTCCGGCCCCAGTGCATGCGCGACCCAGCCGCCGACCGCACCGGCCGCCGCATGGTTGACCAGCGTGGCGACGAAGATGCCGAGGATGATGGGAATCGGGCGCCGGAAGGTCGCAGCCAGCACGATGGCCAGCAGCTGCGTCTTGTCGCCCATTTCACCGAGCGCGACGACGCCGGTGGATACGAGAAAGGCTTCCACGAAAGGGATCTCCACGGGCCGGCACGAACAACCAGAGACCACGCCGCACCCCCGGCCCAATCCGGTGGTGGCGCGGTCAAAGGTCTTGCCAGGCTGGATGCTGCCTGCGCCATGGCGACACGCGGTGTCGGCCAAGTGTGTTGACGCAGGCCCCTGCGGGGTGCAGGGCGGCTACTCCCCAATGACGAGGGACGGACTATAGCCCAGCCCCCCGGGCCGGCTGCCGGGTCTTGCCTAGCCTGCCAGAATCGCCAGCCCCGAACCGAGTTCCACCCGGCAGATGCGACTCCTACTCGTCGAAGACGATTCCATGATCGGCGACACGCTGCGCGAAGCGCTGCGCCGCCAGGGCTTTGCGGCCGACTGGGTGCGCGACGGCCAGGCCGCCGATGCGGCGCTCACCACCGAACGTTTCGACGCCGTGCTGCTGGACCTGGGCCTGCCGCGGCGCAGCGGCATCGAGGTGCTGAAGGCGCTGCGCGCCCGCGGCGATGCCACGCCGGTGATCGTGCTGACCGCCCGCGACGCCCTCAGCGACAAGGTGGCAGGTCTTGACGCCGGCGCGGACGACTACCTGATCAAGCCCTTCGAACTCGACGAGCTGCTGGCCCGGCTGCGCGCGGTCACGCGGCGCCACCAGGGCGGCCGCGCCAGCCCGCAGCTGGAAGTGGCCGACCTGCGCCTGGACCCCGCCACCCGCGAGGTGACGCGCGCCGGCCGCCCCATCCTACTGTCGGCCCGCGAGTTCGCGCTGCTGGAGGCGCTGCTGGAGCGGCCCGGCGCCATCGTGTCGCGTGCCCAGCTGGAAGACCGCCTCTACGGCTGGGGCGAGGAGCTGGAGAGCAACGCGATCAGCGTCTACATGCACCAGCTGCGCAAGAAGCTGGGCGCCGACCTGCTGCACACCGTGCGCGGCCTGGGCTACTACGCCGGCCCCGAGAAAGGCGGCGCCGCGTGAGGGCCGTGCTGGGCACGCTGCGCGGCCGCCTGTTCGCGCTGCTGGCGCTGCTGGGCACGGTGACGGCGCTCGCGGTGGGCGGGGCCACCTACGTCAGCGTGCGCGCCGAGGCCGACGAACTGTTCGACTACCAGCTGCGCCAGACCGCGCTGTCGCTGCGCGACCAGGGCCGCATCGCCAGCGACGAGGCCGCCGCGCTGGCCGACCCCAGCCTGGACTACCTGGTGCAGATCTGGTCCATGCAAGGGCTGGAGATCTATTCCAGCCGCCCGCGTGGCATGACCGAGGCGTTGCCGCCGCGCGCGGTGCTGGGCTTCTCCAACCTGCGCCTGGGCTCGCAGGAGTGGCGCGTGTTCAGCGCCGCCACGCCCTTGCGCGTCGTGCAGGTGGCGCAGCCCCTGGAGGTGCGCCGCCACATGGCTGCGCTGGCCGCGCTGCGCAGCGTGGCGCCCATCGCGATCGCGCTGCCACTGGTGGCGGCCGCCATCTGGTGGCTGATCGGCGTGTCGCTGGCGCCGCTGGCCCGTACCGTGCAGGCCGCGCAGACGCGCAACGCGGGGGCGCTGGAGGCGCTGCCCACCGCCGGCCTGCCCGGCGAGGTCGCGCCGCTGGTGGATGCCTTCAACGCGCTGCTGGGGCGCTTGGCTGCGGCCTTCGAGGTTCAGCGCAGCTTCGTCGCCGACGCTGCGCACGAGCTGCGCACGCCGCTCACCGCGCTCAAGCTGCAACTGGGCCTGCTGCGCGACTCCGCGCCCGGCCCTGAGCAGGAGACCGCCATCGCCCGGCTGCGCAGCGGCATCGACCGCTCGGTGCACCTGGTGGAGCAACTCCTGACCCTGGCACGCGCCGAGCCCGGCGCCCCCGCCGACCCGCGCCCGCTGGACCTGGCCGACATCGCCCGCCAGGCCGTGGCAGACGCCCAGCCGCTGGCCGAGCGCGCGGGCGTCACGCTGCAGCTGGAGGCGCCCCAGCCCGTCATCGTCGAGGCCGACCCGCAGGCGCTGCGCAGCGCGGCCCGCAACCTGGTGGACAACGCGATCAAGTACGGCGCCCGCACCGTGCGCGTGCAGGCGCTGCGCGAGGCCGGTGGCCGCCTGCTGCGCGTGGATGACGACGGCCCCGGCATCCCTCCCGCGCAGCGCGAGCGCGTGTTCGACCGCTTCCAGCGTGGCGAGAGCGCACAGGCCGAGTCCACCCAGGGCAGCGGCCTGGGGCTGGCCATCGTGCGGGCGGCGGCTCGCCAGCAGGGCGCCGAGGTCACGCTGGAGGACGCGCCGCTGGGAGGCTTGAGGGCGGAGATTCGCTGGGCGCAGGCCAAGGCCTGAAGGGGCTGCGCTTAACTTTCGCCTCACCTTCGCCTCATCGAGGACTCATCCGGGCTTCCTAGAGTTGCTGCAACGGTTGCAGACGCAGCCGCCAAGCCAAGGAGCCCCACATGTCCAAGATGACTCTCACCGCCACCGCCTCGGCCGCGCTGCTGGCCGTTGGCTTGACCGCCAGTGCCGCTGCCGCCGGCTGGACCTTGCCCGACTGGCTGCACCGCAGCGGCACCGCCACCACGGTGGCCGATGCCGGCGCCTCCGGCGGCGCGCCCGCCAGCGTCGCGCCGGCCGCCCCGCTGCCGCCCACGCTGCTGCCCAACTACCGCGCCATCGTGCAGACCCAGGGCCCGGCCGTCGTCGGCATCACCGTTGCCGGCCTGCACACGGTCAACGCCCAGGACCAGCAGGCCGACCCGGCCAGCATGCCCGGCTTCGGTGACGACCCCTTCTTCCGCTTCTTCCGCGGCATCCCCGGCCTGCGCATGCCGCCGCAGGGCGCCCAGCCCTTCCGCGGCCAGGGCTCGGGCTTCATCATCAGCACCGACGGCCTGATCCTGACCAACGCCCACGTGGTGCGCGACGCCAAGCAGGTGACGGTCAAGCTGACCGACCGGCGCGAATTTCCGGCCAAGGTGCTGGGCAGCGACCCGGCCACCGACATCGCCGTGCTGAAGGTGGATGCCAAGGGCCTGCCCACCGTGCAGCTGGGCGACCCGCGCCAGTCGCAGGTGGGCGACTGGGTGCTGGCGATCGGCGCGCCCTACGGCTTCGAGCAGACGGCCACGCAGGGCATCGTCAGCGCCAAGGGTCGCTCGCTGCCGGGTGAGAACGTCGTGCCCTTCATCCAGACCGACGCGGCCGTGAACCCCGGCAACTCGGGCGGCCCGCTGTTCGACTCCAGCGGCCGCGTAATCGGCGTGAACGCACAGATCTACTCGCAGAGCGGCGGCTTCCAGGGCCTGGCCTTCGCCATTCCCGTGGATGTGGCCCTGCATGTGAAGGACCAGATCGTCGCCCACGGCAAGGTGGACCACGCGCGCCTGGGCGTCACGCTGCAGGATCTCTCGGCCCCGCTGGCCGCGTCCTTCGGCCTGCCCTCGCCCAACGGTGCGCTGGTGTCCAGCGTCGTGCCGGACAGCGCCGCCGCCAAGGCCGGCATCAAGGCCGGCGACGTGATCACGGCCGTGAACGACCAGCCCATCCACGTGGCCGGGGACCTCTCCAGCTTCGTGGGCCTGGCGCGGCCGGGCGACAAGCTCAAGCTGCAGGTGTGGCGCGACAAGAGCCACCACGACGAAACCGTGGCGCTGGGCCGCGCCGAACGCGATCCGACCGAGGCCAATGCCGGTGGCGGTGGTGGCTCGCTGGGGCTGGCGGTGCGTCCGCTGGACCGCAACGAGCTGCGCGGCTCCGGCCTGGACCATGGCCTGCTGATCGAGAACGTCAGCGGCCCGGCCCAGCTGGCCGGCGTGCAGCCCGGCGACGTGCTGCTGGCCCTGAACGGCAAGCCGGTGCAGAACGTGGAGCAGATCCGCGAGGTGCTGAAGACCAAGCCCGCCCAGGTGGCGCTGCTGGTGGCCCGCGACGGCCAGCAGATCTTCGTGCCGGTGCGGCTGGGCTGATGCCCTGTGATGACGGGCCGGTTCGGCGGCCCGCCCGGATGGCTTGAGCCCGCGCGGTGCCCGAACCCCGCGCCCATCAGGAGATTCCCATGGACACCGCACGCACCCTCAGCGCCCTGCTGCTCGCCACCGCCTTTGCCGGCGCCGCCGAGGCGGACACGCTGCGCGCCACCCCGGCGATGGCCCGCGCCACCGACCAGGCGCGCCGCATCGACATCGCCGCCGAGCAGGGCCGCCTCACGCCGCACCAGACGCACCAGCTGCAGGCCGCCCGCGAGGCGCTGGCCCGCCAGGCCCGCGACCTGGCCGAGCAGCCCCACCCCGACGTGCTGGCCCAGCTCGCATTGAGCCACCGGCAGGACCGGCTGGACTGGGCCATCCAGAGCGGCAACACGCAGTTCCTGCACGCGCACCAGCTGGCGATGCGCGGCTGAGCGGGCGAGCCGCTGCGCCGGGCAGGGGTCAGGCCATGCCGTTGTCGACGAACGCGGCAAAGCCTGGCCGCTCGGCCAGGCGCGCCATCCAGGCCCGCAGCCCCGGCAGCTCGGGTCGCGTGATCGGCGCATTCAGCCAGCGCTGGGTGGACAGGCCCAGCACCACATCGGCCAGCGTGAAGCGCTCGCCCGTCACGTAGGCACCGCCGCGGGCCAGGTGCGCCTCCAGCAGCGTCATGTGGCGGTTCCAGTTCGCCACGCTCGCGTCTATCGCCTCCGGCGCCGCCGGCTGGCCACGCACCAGCGCCATGAAGGCCACGCGCCAGCTGTTGTTCAGCTCACCGGCCTGCCAGTCCATCCACTGCTCCACCACGGCCCGGGCCTGCGGCTCGGCCGGCAGCAGCGCGGTGTCGCCCGCCTTCGCCGCCAGGTAGCGGCAGATGCTGTTGCTCTCCCAGAGCACGAAGTCGTCGTCGATCAGCACCGGCACCAGGCCGTTGGGATTGAGGGTCAGATAGCCGGCCTCGCGCGGCGAGCGAAAGCCCTGACCCCAGTCCTCGCGCACCAGCGCCAGGTCCAGCTGCGCGGCGGTCCACATCACCTTGCGCACGTTGATGGAGGAAAGTCGGCCCAGCAGTTTCATGGTCGGCGCAGCGGGAGTGAGAACCGGCTGCATTGTGGGTGCGCGGCTATCCTGCCGCGATGCGACGTGTTTTGATCATCGACGACCACCCCGGCGTGGGCCAGGCGCTGGAGCTGCTGCTGTCCCTGCACGACATCGAGTCCTGCGTGGCCACCAGCCCCGAGCAAGGCCTGGCCCTGCTGGAGCAGCGGCCCTTCGGCCTGGTGATCCAGGACATGAACTTCACGGCCGACACCACCTCGGGCGAGGAGGGCGAGCAGCTGTTCCGCGCGATTCGCGCGCGCCGGCCCGACCTGCCCATCATCCTGCTGACCGCCTGGACGCGGCTGGAATCGGCCGTTGCGCTGGTGAAGGCCGGCGCGGCCGACTACCTCGCCAAGCCCTGGGATGACGCCAAGCTGCTGGCGGCGGTGGAAAACCTGCTGGAGCTGGGCGAGGCCAACCGCGAGGTGGCGCGGCTGCGGGAGGCCTCGCGCGAGCGCCGCGCCGCCCTTGCCCGCCGGCACGACCTGGCCGGCCTGGTGTTCGGCTCCGACGCGATGCTCGCGCTGCTGGAGCTGGCCGGCCAGATCGCCGCGGCGCCGGTGCCGGTGCTGATCACCGGGCCCAATGGCGCAGGCAAGGAGCGGGTCGCGGCCTTCGTGCATGCGAACTCAGCGGCGAAGAGCGGCGCCTTCGTCGCGCTGAACTGCGGCGCGCTGCCGGCCGACCTGATCGAGGCCGAACTGTTCGGCAGCGACAGCGGCGCCTACACCGGCGCAGCCAAGGCCCGCGTGGGCCGCTTCGAGGCGGCGGACGGCGGCACGCTGTTCCTGGACGAGATCGGCAATCTGCCGCTGGCCGGCCAGGTCAAGCTGCTGCGCGTGCTGGAAACCGGCCAGTTCGAGCGCCTGGGCTCCAGCAAGACCCGCCAGGTGAAGGTGCGCGTGCTGTCGGCCACCAATGCCGACCTGCGCGCGATGGTGCGGGCCGGCAGCTTCCGCGAAGACCTGTTCTACCGCCTCAACCTCATCGAGCTGAGGCTGCCCGCGCTGGCCGAGCGGCGCGACGACGTGCTGCCGCTGGCCGAGCACTTCCTGGCCGGCCGTGCCGCGCTCAACGAGGCTGCGCGCGAGGCCCTGCTGGCGCACCGCTGGCCCGGCAATGTGCGCGAGCTGAAGAACGTCATCGAGCGCGCAGCGCTGCTGGGCGGCGGGGCCGAAATCACGCCGGCAGCGCTGGGCCTGCAGCTGCCCGACGAGGCCGGCGGCGCCGCGTTCCGCAACCTGGACGAGCCCAGCCGCGACGCGGTGGTGGCCGCACTCTCGGCCGCCGGCGGCGTGGTCAGCCGTGCGGCCGCGCAGCTGGGTCTGTCACGCCAGGCGCTGTATCGCCGCCTGGAGCGCTACGGGATCGCGCCCTGATGCTGCAGCCCTCGCTACGGCTGCGCGCGCTGCTGGCGCTAAGCCTGGCCGCGCTGGCCGGCCCGGCCTGCTACGCCGCGCTGACGATGTGGCCGGGCCCTGCGCTGCTGCGTGATGCCAACCAGCTGCTGAAGCTGACGCTGGCGCCGCCGGATGCGACGCTCGCCCTGCTGCTGAGCGGCGGCTTCACGGCGCTGGTGCTGCTGGCGCTGGCCCAGGCCTGGGTGGCGCCGCTGGCCCGCTTGTCGCGAGCGCTGGAGGGCACCGTGCTGGCCTATCGGGATGGCGATTTCAGCCAGAGCCTGGGCGCCAGCGGCCCCCGCGAGCTGGCCGGCCTGATGGCCCGGCATGCGGAGCTCGGCCTGGCCCTGCGAGAGCAGCGCCAGCACCTTGCCCAGCGCGAGCTGCTGCTGGACACCGTCGTGCAGAACTCACCGGTGGCCATGCTGCTGGTGGGCCCGGGCGGGCGCATCGCGGTGGCCAACCTCGCGGCCCGCCAGCTGCTGGGCGACGGCCGCAGCCTGGTGGGGCGCGACATCGCCGATGTGGCCGCATCGCTGCCCGGGCCGCTGCGCGAGGCACTGGCCAGCGACGGCGACCGGCTCTTTGCCGTCACGCTGCCGGACGGCAGCGAGGAGACCTTCCACCACTCCACCCGATCCTTCAGGCTCCAGGGTCTGCCGCACCGGCTGCGGCTGCTGCGCCGCATGACGCGCGAGCTGTCGCGCGCCGAGGTCGCCACCTGGAAGCGCGTGATCCGCGTGCTGAGCCATGAGCTGAACAACTCGCTGGCACCGATCTCGTCGCTGGCCCACAGCGGCGCCGAGCTGGCCCGCCGGGGCGACACCGAACGCCTGCCCGCCGTGCTGGCCAGCATCGGCGAACGCGCGGCCCATCTGCACGGTTTCCTCAGCGGCTATGCCAGTTTCGCCAAGCTACCCGCACCACGGCGCGAGGCGGTGCCCTGGGCGCCCTTCCTCGCCCGGCTGGCCACGCTGGGCGAGTTCGAGCTGGAGGGCTCGCTGCCGTCGCAGCCCGGCCACTTCGACCCCGCACAGGTGGAGCAGGCCCTGCTCAACCTGATCAAGAACGCCCACGAGGCCGGCGGCGACCCGGCCGGGGTGCAGCTGCGGCTGCAGCGCAGCACGGCCGAGCTGCTGATCGAGGTGCTGGACCGCGGCCCGGGCATGAGCGAGACCGTGCTGGCCCAGGCCCTGCTGCCCTTCTACTCCACCAAGCGCGCCGGCAGCGGGGCGCATGGGGGCACGGGCCTGGGCCTGGCGCTGACCCGCGAGATCGTCGAAGCGCACGATGGCCGCATCGCCCTGAGCAACCGGCCGGACGGCGGGCTGCGCGTGGCGCTGACGCTGCCCCAGCCCGCCATCCCGACAGATGGGGATGGCAACGCCAGCCGGGGGTGACAGACTGCCCTGACCCTTGTGCCAAGGTTTCTGGAGTCGCCATGTTGCTTCGCTCGCTGGCCGGCCTGGCCCTGATCGCCGCCACCCCGCTCGTGATCGCCCAATCCCAATACCGCCTGGGCAGCGAGGTTGGCGCCTACTACGCCAATGACTACCGCATGACGAGCCCGCTGTTCGGCCTGGACCCCAGCGGTCTGCCCAACAGCATCTACGGCAGCGTCTCCTACGGCAGCGCCTATCAGGGCGCCGCGGCCTATGACCAGACCACCGCCGCGCCCAACGTCAGCGTCAACGGTGTCTGGGCCGGCGACGCCAACCAGGGCATGACGGTCGTCACCGCCAACGCCTACTCGATGACCAACTGGGGCAGCAACCACGCCAGCGCCTCGCTGAGCGGCTTCACCTCGGTCACCCAGGACCGCACCGGCACCTACCTCGACAGCAGCACAGGCGTCAGCTGGCCCATGCAGATCAGCAGCCAGAACAGCGCCAGCGCCTACGCCCACTCCGTCTGGGAAGAGCTCTATCAGATCGGCGGCGGCACCGGCACCGGTCAGTTCACCGGCAGCATCCATCTCGACGGCACGCTGAGCCCGCTGGGCAGCACGGGGTCGGCCGGGCTGAACTGGTCGCTGACCAGCTTCTCCGGCGAGACCGTCGCGGCGATCTACGCCCACTACGACGCGGCGACGAACGCCTGGGAGAAAAATGTGTTCAGCGCGGGCGAGTGGAGCTCCACCAGCGGCACCGGCCTGCTGGCGCTCAACGACGATGTCGTCAGCGTCTACAGCTTTGCCTACGGTGCGGCGCTCTACCTGAAGTCCGACCTCTACACCTGGGTGGACGGCAACGGCTCGGCCGACTTCTCCAACACCGTGCAGTTCACCGGCATGCGCCTGCCCCAGGGGGCTGCGGTCTATGTCGTATCCGGCGCCGAGGCCAGCGACTACGGCATCAGCTTCGCGGGCGACGGCAGCGGCACCATCTGCGACACGCTCAGCTGCGCGCTGGCGCCTGTTCCCGAACCCAGCCACTACGCACTGCTGCTGGCGGGGCTGGGCCTGATCGGCTGGGCCACCCGCCGCCGCTGAACCTGCACCGGCGGCCGGCGGTCGCCAGACGCCGTTCGGCGCGAATAAATGCGCGGCAACGCGGGCGACGCGCGTCCGGCGCATCGCCAGACCGGCCCCAGGCCGGCGTCACGACCTAACATGCGTCGCCATGCGCATGCCCAACCTTTCCCTGCCGCCGCCCGCCGCGGTGGAGCCGCTGGACGAAGGTCTGGCGCTGGGGGTCTGGCGCCTGCAGCAGCCCCTGCCGGACGGCGAACAGGCCCACGCCGGTCAGTGGTACGGCGCCCAGCATGTGCTGGCCGCCGAACAACAGGCGGCCGTGCTGGTGCTGGACCGCAGCGACCAGGGCGCCGGCGTGATGCTGCGCTATGCCGACCAGGCCGGCGACCTGGCCCGGCTGCAGCATCCCCACATCGCGGTCCCCAGCGACAGCGGCGTCGCCCCCGGCGGCCAACCCTATCTGATCGTTGAAGGACGACATGGCAGCCCGCTGCTCCCTCAGTTGGCGCAGCTGCCCCTGGAGGCCCGCGTCGAACTGCTGATCCAGCTGTGCGAGGCACTGCGTGCCGCGCATCAACAGGGCTGGCTGCTGGCCGAGCTGGACCCGGCCATGATCTGGCGCGCCCCGAGTGGCGACGTAAGGCTCATGGGATTGGGGCTGGCCCGCATCCCCGACCCGACCGACCCCTTCGACCGCGGGCTCAGCCTGGGCGCCTCACCGGCCTTTCTGGCCCCCGAGCGGCGCGCCGGCGGACCGCCCAGCCTGGCCAGCGAGGTTTTTGCGCTGGGGCGGCTGGCCCAAGGCATGTTCTGCGGCTGGCAGCAGGACCCCGACGGCCTGGCGCCGCAGCGCGGCAGTCTGGCAGCGCACTGGCCAGACCATCCCGCCGAGCGACTGCAGCCGCTGGACGCCCTGGTTCAGGCCGCGATGTCTCCCACCCCTGGTGACCGCCCGGTCGGCGCCGAAGCCTTGGCCGACGCCTGGCGGGACTGGCTGGGGCAAGGCAATCGCCAGCCCATCGCCGCTCCACGCGCCCAACACCGGGCCGGCCTCCCCTGGCGCTGGCTGGCGATCGGTGCAGGCGTGCTGACGGCGCTGGCCGTGTCCGCGCGCTGGCTCTGAGAGCCCCCTGCGACGCGGGGTTTCCAAGAGGATCAGGCGTCGCCGAGCTCGGCAACAATGCCGGCCTCCCAGGCTCCATTCCGATGCCGCCGTGAACCTGCCGTTTCGTGCGCTGCCCCCAGCGCTGGCCCGCTGACATGTCCGCCGCGTTGCCGAACACTCCGGCGGTCTGGCGCGATCTGCGCGTGCGCCTTCCCGCGACGCCGTATCAATGGCTGGCCCTGGCCGCGGCCACAGGCGCCGGCGCCGCCGGGCTGATGCTTGCCAGCCATCATCCGCTGTCGGCCACCGGGGCCCTGGCTGCCTGGCTGCTGACGGCGGTGCTGGCCGCACTCTGCTGGGTGGCCACGCCGGCGCTGCTGCTGGCCCCGCTGCCGCTGATCGGCCTGGCGCCCTGGACCGGATGGCTGACCTTCGAGGAGCAGGACCTGCTCGTCACCGCCTGCGCCTGCGGCGGCTACCTGGCCTATGCCCTGCAACTGCACGCCTGGGATCGGGCGCCGGCCTGGCGCCATGCGCTGAAATACTCCGCCGTCGCGCGCACGCTGCTCGTGCTGCTGGCGCTGTCGGCCGCGCTGAGCGTGGGACGCGGCATGGCCGATGCAGGAGGCTTCAGCTTCGGCTGGTTCCAGGGCTATATGGAGCCCATGAACTCCTGGCGCAACGCCAAGGCCTTGTTCTGGGTGCTGCTGATGCTGCCGCTGTGGCAGGCTGCTGCGGCAGCCCGGCCGCGCACCTTCTCGCGCAGCGTGCTGCTCGGGCTGGTCATCGCCCTTGCCGGCGGCAGCGCCGCAGCCCTGTGGGAGCGGGTGGCCTACACCGCACTGCTGGACTTCTCCACCGACTACCGCAGCACCGCGCTGTTCTGGGAGATGCATGTCGGCGGCGCCGCGCTTGACGGCTTCCTGATGATGACCCTGCCGTTCGGGGTGCTCGCCCTGTTGCGTACCCGCTCGCCGTGGCGCTTTGCCGCGGCACTGGCGGTCGTGCTGCTGGCCGTGTATGCCTGCCTGACGACGTTTTCCCGCGGTGTCTACCTGGCGCTGCCGCTGTCGCTGATACCGCTGGTGCTTCTTGCGGACGCCCAACGCCGCCGCGCAGCATCCGACAGCCTGGTCAGCAGCCATCTGGACAGCAAGCTGGGGGTCGTGGAGGAGCCACTGCCGCGCACCGCCAAGATCGGCGCGCTGCTGATGGCCGGCGCGTTCACGCTGTCATCGGTTCTGGTGTTCTCTGGCGGTGGCTACCGCGGCATGCTGGCCTTGTTCGGTGTGCTGGTCATCCTGCTCGCGATGCCGGCCAGCTTGTGGCTGCCAAACTTTGGCCAACGGCTGAGCGCCCTGCTGCTGGGCGGCGTACTGGCTCTCGCCCTGGGGGGCGCGAGCTGGGCGCTGTCGATCGCCATGCCCAAGGCCGCCTACGTGCTGAATGCCGTGGCGCTGCTCTGCTGTGGGCTGCTGCGCCGGCGCGATCGCCCCGGCGCCGTTCAGCCGGTCTACCTGATGGCCGTGACGACCTGCTGGTTCTGGCTGTTGTTCACGATGGTGGTCGTCGCGGACTACTGGGGCGGCACCTCGGGCCGCTGGACGGCGATGGCGGCAGGCCTGGCGCTGGCAGCCCTGTGGGCAGCCATGCTGCTGCTCCCCAAGCTCTGGCCCCTGCATCGCGCCGGGAGCTCGGGCTGGCGCAAGCGCGCGCTGCTGGCCGCCGGACTGGTGCTGGTGATGGGGCTGGTGGCGGTGCTGGGCGGTGGCGTGTATCTGCGGGAACGCATGGCCACCTGGAAAGAGGATGGGCAGGTGCGCATCACCCACTGGACGGACAGCCTGAAGCTCCTGCACGGAGCGGCGGATTGGCTGGTCGGCAAGGGCTCGGGGCGCTACGTCGCCAGCAACTTCTACGATGGGCCTGAACAGCACGTCGGTGACTATCGGGTCGGGCAGGACGGCGGCCGGCATTTCCTGGCCCTGGCTGCCGGGCTGCATGAGCAGAGTGGCGGTGAGCAGCTGCGCATCAGTCAGCGCATCCAGGCCCCCGCGCCCGGGCCCGCCAGGCTGCGTCTGATCGCTCGCTCGGCCGCCAATACACAGGTCGTGCTGCAGCTGTGCGAAAAGAACCTGCTCTACCCGGACAACTGCGCCGGCATGGAGCCCATGGTGCTTCCCCAGGGAGCGCCACAGGCCGGACAAATGGGCCAGTGGCAGGTCATCGATCAGCCATTGGCCACGCTTCCCCGGCTGGGTGGCCATTGGTGGGCACCTCGCTTCGTGACGCTGTCGATGTCGCTCAACTACCGCGGCGCCCGCGTCGACATCGCCAGCGTCGAACTGATCGATGCCAGCGGCCGATCATTGCTGCACAACGGCGACTTCAGCCAGGACTTGTCGCGCTGGCTCTTCACCAGCGACCGCCACCACCTGCCCTGGCACATCAAGAACGTCGCCCTGCACGTGCTGTTCGAACAAGGGCTGCTCGGGCTCGCGTTGACGGGCGCGGCCTATCTGCTGGCGCTGGGGCGGCTCAGCTTCGGCCATGGCCGCGACCACCCGCTGGCGCCCGCCGTGGCTGCTGCACTGATCGGCTTCGCCGTCATCGGCGCCTTCGACAGCCTGCTGGACGCGCCGCGCATCGGCTTCGTGTTCTTCACGCTGCTGCTGCTCGGCCTGGGCCTGCGCGCCCTGCCCGGCGAGGGCGTGCCCCGGACAGCCTGAGCCGGTGGCTCAGGCCTCGGGCGGGCAATTGCAGGAGCTGAACAGGTTTTCCCGTAGCGTCAACAGACGCTCCCGGTACTCGCGCATCTCCTGCGCCGACAGCTTCATCGCCGTCCCGACGCAGGCCGGCACCTCCTGCGCGGTGGCCTGCAGCGCACGCCCCTCCTCGGTCAGCGAGATGATGACCTGCCGTTCGTCGCGGGTAGAGCGGCGGCGCGACACCAGGCCCCGCAGCTCCAGCCGTTTCAGCAACGGCGTGAGCGTCGCGGTGTCCAGGAACAGCTGCTGCCCGATCTCGGACACGATCACCTCATCACGCCGCCACAGCACCAGCATGACCAGGTACTGCGGATAGGTCAGGCCCAGCTTGTCCAGCAGCGGCCTGTAGACCTTGTTCAGCCCCAGCATGGTCGAGTACACCGCAAAGCAGAGCTGGTTGTTCAGGTCCTGGACCTGATCGTCGGTGCAGTTCGTCTCCATGATGGGACTGTACTTCGGTCACGCTTTACTTGGATGCAACCGAGTGGGCGCGCTCGGCAGCCAGCAGCTGCTGGTAGCGCTGCTCGGCCTGGGCACGCGCCCGCTGATCCATCGACAGGTCGGCATCGGCGCGATCCAGATCGGCCAGACCCGACGCGCGATAGGCATTCAGCTCGGCCAGCACATCGGTCCGGCTGCGCGGCGACGGCAGCTGCACGGCCGGTGCCTGTGCCACGAGCCCGGCGGCGCTGCGCAGTTGTTGATAGCGCTGTTCAGCCTGGCGGCGGCTGTCCTGATCAAAGCCTCGATCGGCATCCACGCGATTGAGGTCGGCCAGACCGGATTCGCGGTACGCCGTCAGGTCGGCCACCACCTCCGCACGGGTCTGGCTGGAGCCGGAGGCCTCGATCACCGGCGTGATGATGTCGTCGGCGGCGTGAGCGCTACCCACGGTGACACCGAAGGCAATGGCGCTGGCAAGCAGGGTGAAAGCGAATTTCATGGTGATCTCCTGGTCTGAAACTGAGCCCCTGCAGCCAGGGGCGAATCCTGATTCGGCCTAGTTAGCTTGCTTGAATATCGCTTGCTATCTATTGGCCGCCTTGCCATCGCATCTCGTGCGTCGGCATGGGCCTAACTTTATATCGCTCGCTATACATTAACAAGCGATTGACATTTGGTATTCGCTATATCGACGATTGGCGCCTTAAATGCCTGGCTCACCGCCCGTCGCTGACGCGGGCGCCTATCATCCGCGCCCCATGTCCAACGCAGCGCCGACCGCCGGTCTCAACCCCGCCCAGCTGGCGGCCGTCCACCACCTGGACGGCCCCTGCCTCGTCATCGCCGGCGCCGGCTCCGGCAAGACCCGCGTCATCACCACCAAGATCGCGCGGCTGCTGCAGGCCGGCTACCGCGCCAACCAGATCGCGGCCATCACCTTCACGAACAAGGCCTCGCAGGAGATGCGCGAGCGCGCCAAGGCGCTGATCGGCGCACGCGCGGCCAAGGACCTGGCGATCTCCACCTTCCATTCGCTGGGCGTGCGCCTGCTGCGCGAGGAAGGCACGCGCCTGGGCCTGAAGGAGCAGTTCTCCATCCTGGACAGCGACGACGTGCTGAACGTGCTGAAGGATGCCGGCGGCACGACCGACATCAACCAGGCGCGCGGCTGGCAATGGACCATCTCGCTGTGGAAGAACCAGGGCCTGACGCCCGAGCAGGCGGCGCTCACCGCGAAGAACGAGGATGAGCGCGTGGCCGCGGCGGTGATGGTGCGCTACCAGGAACGGCTGGCGGCCTATCAGGCGGTGGACTTCGACGACCTGATCACGCTGCCGCTCAAGCTGCTGTCCACCGACGCCGAGGCCCGCGCCAAGTGGCAGAACAAGCTGCGCTACGTGCTGGTGGACGAGTACCAGGACACGAACGCGGTGCAGTACGAGCTGCTGAAGGCGCTGGTGGGCGAGCGCGGCATGTTCACCGCGGTGGGCGACGATGACCAGAGCATCTACGGCTGGCGCGGCGCCACCATCGAGAACCTCAAGCGCCTGCCGCAGGACTACCCGGCGCTGAAGGTGATTCCGCTGGAGCAGAACTACCGCTCCACCGGCGCCATCCTGCGCGCGGCCAACAACGTCATCCAGATCAATCCCAAGCTGTTCCAGAAGACGCTGTGGAGCGACTTCGGCGATGGCGAGCCCGTCACGCTGGTGCCCTGCGACGGCGAGGAGCACGAGGCCGAGCGCGCGGTGGCGCGCATCAACGCGATACGCGGCCAGGTGGCGGCCCCAAAGTTCAGCGACTTCGCCATCCTCTACCGCGCCAACCACCAGGCGCGCGTGTTCGAGCAGGCGCTGCGGCGCGCGCAGATTCCCTACAAGGTCTCGGGCGGCCAAAGCTTCTTCGACAAGGCCGAGATCAAGGACCTGTGCGCCTGGCTGCGCCTGCTGGTGAACCAGGATGACGACCCTGCCTTCCTGCGCGCCGTCACCACGCCCAAGCGCGGCATCGGCCACACCACGCTGGGCGCGCTCAGCAAGTTCTCCTCGCAGTGGAAGTGCTCGATGTTCGAGGCGCTGTTCTCCGAGAGCCTGGCCACCACGGTGAACGCCCGCGGCCTGGCCAGCCTGCACGAGTTCGGGCGTTACGTGAACGAGCTGCAATACCGCGCCCGCACCACCGAGGGCGACGTGGCCGGCCGCGCACTGATGATGGAGTGGCTCAAGGACATCGGCTACGAACAGCACCTGCTGGAGAGCGAGGAGAACGAGAAGGTCGCGCAGGCGCGCTGGGGCAATGTGCTGGACTTCGTCGACTGGGTGGCCAAGCGCTGCGGCGGCCAGCACAGCGAGGAAGACGGCATCAGCTTCATCGAGCCCAAGCAGAGCGTGCTGGACGTGGCGCAGACCATCTCGGTCATCCTGTCGCTGGCCGAGCGCGGCGAGGAGCAGGACCAGGTCACGCTGATGACGCTGCACGCGTCCAAGGGCCTGGAGTGGCCACATGTGATCCTGGCCGGCGTCAACGAAGGCCTGCTGCCCTTCAAGAGCGAGGACGAGGAGATGACCGCGGCCCGCCTGGAGGAAGAGCGCCGGCTGATGTACGTGGGCATCACACGCGCGCGCACCACGCTGGCGGTGTCCACGCTGCGCCGCCGCAAGAAGGGCCGCGACATGGTGGCCGGCATCCCCAGCCGCTTCATCGCCGAGATGAAACTCAACGAGGGCAACCCGGCCCAGCGCGAAGACCCGCGCGAAAAGCTCAAGCGCCTGCGCGAGGAACTGGCGGCCAAGGCCGCCGCCGCCGCGACCGATGCGCAGCAGGGCAAGGGTGGCTGAGCCGCGCCAGCGCCAGCGTCAGCGACCTCAGATCGCCAGGGGGTCTACGTCGATGGCCCAGCGCAGCAGGCCGCGGAACTCGGCCGCGCGCTCGCGCTTGAGTGCCAGCAGCGCCGGCACCCAGTCGCGCAGGAAGGCCTGCAGGCGCGCGCGCTGCGGCGCTTCCACCAGCATCTGCAGCCGCTCCACATTGGCCACCCGCGCCACCGCATGCGGCACGGCTGGATACACCAGCACACCCGCCGCACTGGGCAGGTCTTGCGCCAGCTGGGCGGCCGCGGCCAGAAAGGCTTCGGCCGCAGCCACGGTCTTGGCCTCGGCACGCAGCAGTGCCAGATGCACGAAGGGTGGCAGCCCGGCGCTGCGGCGCTCATCGAGCTGCGAACGGGCGAACTGCGCGTAATCGTGCTTCTGCAGGGCCTGGAACAGCGGATGCTCGCGGTGCCAGGTCTGCACCCACATCTGGCTGCGGCCCTGCAACGCCGCATCGC
This sequence comes from Roseateles depolymerans, assembly GCA_003241055.1. Lineage (GTDB taxonomy): Bacteria > Pseudomonadota > Gammaproteobacteria > Burkholderiales > Burkholderiaceae_C > Pelomonas > Pelomonas depolymerans_A. The sequence continues at coordinate 137,837 of QFOD01000005.1, read as the reverse complement.
GCCCCGCTCGACCGCCGGCCTGCATCAGCAGCGCAAAAAGGCGTTCGGGCGCTCGGAAGTCGCTGCTGAACAGTGCACCGTCGGGGTTCACCGCGGCCACGAAGCGCACACGCCGGAAGTCGTGGCCCTTGGTGATCATCTGCGTGCCGATGAGGATGTCGACCTCGCCGTCATGCACTGCCTGCAGCTGCGCCTCCAGCTCTCCCTTGTGCCGGGTGGAGTCCGCGTCGATGCGCAAAATGCGCGCGCTCGGCAGCGCCTCGGCCAGCTGTTCCTCCAGCCGCTCGGTGCCGCGGCCCAGCGGCGCGATGTCGGGGTTGCCGCAGTTCGGGCAGGCGCGCGGCACGCGCTCCGAGAAGCCGCAGTGGTGGCAGCGCAGCGTGCGGTCGCGCTTGTGGAACACCCGCCAGGCGCTGCAGTGCGGGCAGTCGCTCTTCCACTGGCATTCGCCGCAATGCAGCACGGGCGCGTAGCCGCGCCGGTTCAGGAACACCAGGCTCTGCTCGCCCCGCTCAAGGCGCTCGCGCAGGGCGGCCAGCAGCTGCGGCGTCAGCGCGCTGGTGATGCCGGTGGCCAGCGGTAGCGCCTTCATGTCGAAGAGCTGCACCTCGGGCAGCAGGCCGCCGCCGATGCGGCTGGGCAGTTCCAGGCGCTGATAACGCCCGGTCTCGGCGTGCTGCCAGCTCTCCAGCGACGGCGTGGCCGAACCCAGCACCACCGGAATGCGCCGCTCGTGCGCACGCCACACGGCCAGGTCGCGGGCCGAGTAGCGGGCGCCGTCCTGCTGCTTGTAGGAGGGGTCGTGCTCCTCGTCCACCACGATCAGGCCCAGCTCGGGCAGCGACGCAAACACCGCCAGCCGCGTGCCCAGCACCAGGCGTGCCTGCCCCAGGTGGGCGGCCAGCCAGTTCTGCAGGCGCTGTGCCGGCGTGAGCCCGCTGTGCAGCGACACGATGGCCGCCGCCCCCGGCAGCAGCGCCGCGAAGCGCTCGCCGAAGCGGGCCTCCAGTTGCGGCGTCAGGTTGATCTCGGGCACCAGCACCAGCACCTGCCGGCCAGCCGCCAGCGCGGCCTCGGCGGCGCGCAGGTAGACCTCGGTCTTGCCGCTGCCGGTCACGCCGTAGAGCAGCAGTGGCGCCGGCGCCGCATCGGCCGGGGCCAGCGCGGCGCGGATGCGCTCGACCGCTTCGGCCTGCTCGGGCGCCAGCGCGGGTAGCGTTGGCGCATCCGCGGCGGCGGGCGCGGCCTTGCGCTGCAGCTTGCGCAGTCGCGCCTGCAGTTGATCGGCGCGCAATTCGCGCAATTGCGGCGGCAGCACGGCGCTGGCGAGCTCGCCCACGCTGCGCTGGTAATAGCCGGCCGCGAAAGCCAGCAGGCGGCACCAGTCCTCGCCCAGCGGCGGCAGCGCGTCCAGCACCTCCAGCACCGCGCGGCATTCCATGGTCGGATCGGCCTCGGGCTCGCCCGGCCACACCACGCCCAGCAGTTCGCGCCGCCCCAGCGGCACACGCACCAGCGTGCCGGGCGGCAGCGCGCGGTCGCACAGATAGTCCAGCGGGCCGGCCAGCCCGCTGTGCTGCGGCGCGTCAACGGCGACCCGCAGACGCACAGTCGCACCCGCTATCAGCGGCTCATTGCTCATGTGCACTCGCAACAAACCTGGCCAAGTGGCTGATTTTCAAGGCCGCCTTTGGTTGCCCACAAATTCTGTGGATAACTTTGTGGGCAAAAACGCCTGCACGGCATTCCGACGACGGCACCGCCGCAGTGCAAACTTCTGCGAATCCAGCCGGCCGCCAGATCAGCGCCCATGAAAATCAATGACTTAGCCAGGATTCGGGGAAACGATGAGCTGCAATGCAGCAAATGCCAGGGGCGCGGATCGTTTCCCGTTTTCTGGGGATAAGTTTGAGGGAAAGCCCCATGGCACGCCGCTGAAACTGCGGTTGCTGCCACTCAAACCGACCGGCGGAGCCGGCGCGAATGCTGATGCACCTCGTCCACCAGTTCGGCCACCGCCTCTGGCGGCGTGAACTGGCTGATGCCATGCCCCAGGTTGAACACATGGCCGCCCCAGTTGCCGTCCGCACGCTGCGGGCGACCGAAGGAATCCAGCACCGCACGCGCCTCAGCGCGCACTGCGGCGGGCGGCGCAAACAGCACGTTGGGGTCCAGGTTGCCCTGCAGTGCGACGCGGTCGCCCACGCGGGCGCGGGCCTGGCCGAGGTTCATGGTCCAGTCCAGGCCCACGACATCGGCACCCGCTGCGGCGATCTCGTCCAGCCACAGGCCACCGCCCTTGGTGAACAGGATGCGCGGAATGCGCTGACCGCCGTGCTCGGTCTTGACCTCGGCCAGCACACGACGCGAGTACTCGAGACTGAAGCGCTGGAAGGCGCCGTCGGCCAGCACGCCGCCCCAGGAGTCGAACAGCATCACGGCCTGGGCGCCGGCCTCGATCTGTGCGTTCAGATAGGCGGCCACGGCCTGAGCGTTCACGTCCAGGATGCGGTGCATCAGGTCGGGGCGCGCATACATCAGACTCTTGACCTGGCGGTAGTCGTCCGAGCCACCGCCCTCCACCATGTAGCAGGCCAGCGTCCAGGGGCTGCCGGAGAAGCCGATCAGCGGCACGCGGCCGTTCAGCGCGCGGCGGATGGAGGTGACCGCATCGAACACATAGCGCAGACGGTCAAGATCTGGCACCTGCAGTGCGGCGACAGCCGCTTCGTCGCGCACCTGCTTCGCGAACTTCGGGCCCTCGCCCTGCTGAAAGCTCAGGCCCAGGCCCATCGCATCGGGCACGGTGAGGATGTCGCTGAACAAAATGGCCGCGTCCAGCGGGTAGCGGTCCAGCGGCTGCAACGTGACCTCAGTCGCGTAGTCGACGTTGGTGGCCAGCCCCATGAAGCTGCCGGCCTTCTCGCGCGTGGCGCGGTACTCCGGCAGGTAGCGGCCGGCCTGGCGCATCAGCCACAGCGGCGTGTAGTCGGTCGGCTGGCGCAGGCAGGCGCGCAGGAAGGTGTCGTTCTGGAGCGGAGCGAAAGGCATGGGGCTGGATTATCCGGCCCAAGCCATCGCAGAGCACCCGCCCGCGCGTGCTTCAGGCCTTGTCGCTGATGCGCATCAAGGTTTGCAGCCCTGCCCAGTCCTGGCCGGGCTCCAGGCGCACCGGGCGCCCAACCGACGCGGCCTCCACGCACAGCATGTGGCGGTAGCCGTCGGCCGGCATATCGGCCAGCGCTGCGCATTTCTCGGCGCCGGGGTTCCAGACCACCACATCCTCGAAGCCCTGCTGGCCAATGAGCAGCTCTCGCGTCGCGCTGATGCCCTGCTCCCTGAGGGCCAGGTCATGCTTCGCGTTGAAATAGATGCGGTCCAGATCCTGCAGGCCCGGGCTGCCCGGCAGCAGCAGGTCGCTGCGCTGGCGCTGCTCCTCGCCGGTGACCGAGTTGAGATAGTGCAGGCCGGCCAGGCCCACCAGGCTGGTGTCGTCCAGCTCGTTCAGGCCCAGGTAGGTGTGCAGCGCCGCGGTGAACTCGAACGGCGTGTCGCCCTTGTTCTCGCAGGACAGCTCCATCTCCAGCATCTGCCCGCTGACCCGCACGCACATCTCCAGCTCGAAGGCATGGGGCCAGACCATGCGCGTGGCGGCGTCGTCAGTGAGCCGCAATACGGCCAGGGCGTCGTCCTCGCCCTGCTCCGCGCGCACCAGCTGCCACGGCTTGTTGCGCGCAAAGCCATGCTTCTGCAACGGGCCGCGGCCGGCGAACTGCGGGAAGCACACCGGCACGCCGCCACGTATCGCCTGCCCGGTAGCAAAGCCGGCCTTGGGCGACAGATAAAGCTGCTCGCGCCCGCCAGCGGGTACCCAGGACAACAGATGCGCACCATGCAACAGCAGGACGGCCCTCGCACCATCGGGGGCAACGAGTTCGAGCGCCTCCAGTCCTTGGTAGCGGGTCAGGGTGATCGGCGTAGACATGATGTTGGTGCGAGCAGTGGGGGCGGCATTCTAGGCAACCACGCGGGACAGCGGCGGAGGCCCCATGCATCTGCCTTACGGCAGGTACTCCGCGCGCTAAAAAACGAACCCGGCGCGGGTCAGCCCGGCCGGGTCACAGACATGCGATCCGGGGGCAAAAGCCCCCGCTCGTCTCAAGCGTTACTTGCTGCCGGAGGCAGCAGTCGCCGGCTTGGCGGCTGCCTTGGGCTTGGCTGCCGGCTTGGGTGCCGGGGCCGGCTTGGCGGCCGCGGCAGGCGCGGCCTGCTGGTTCAGCTCCTGCGATGCCGCCGTCGTGCCGCCCTGGACGCCCAGGCGCCCACCGGTGCCCAGGCCACCCTTGACCGTCTGCGCCTTGTAGTTGCGCAAGGCCTTGACCATCTGGTTGTAGGAGTCGGCGAACGCGGCCGTGATGACCTTGCCGGCCGGCGTCTTCGCGTAGGCACCGCCACCCACGGCACCGCCGCCCCAGAAGCTCGCGCCGAAGAAGCCGAAGTCGAAGTTCTTGGCCGTGCCTTCGGCGGCAGAGATCTGCACGCCCGAACGGTTGTCCACCAGGATCAGCGTCGTGGAGGCCTCGTTCTGATTCACGTTGGCGGCAACTGCCGTCAACAGGCCGATCGCGCCCGTGCCGAAACCGCCACCCGCGCCCCCGGTCTTGCCAGAGAACTGGATCTCGGGGCTCATCGTGTAGTCAGCCGCCACCATCTGGCCCTGACCGAAGTTGCTGCCGGCACGCGCTTCGCCCGATTGCATCAGCGCACGCTCACGCTCCATGTTGGCGAAGGCCTTGCCGCGCTCGACGATGACGAAGCAGTTGCTCTGCTGGATCATCAGGCGCAGCACCGGGATCGTGGAGCCCAACTGGCGTTCGCGCAGCTGCGCCCACCACGGCGCCTGCTGGTCTTCGTACATGGCCAGCGTGCCCAGCGTCTCGTCGCAATGCTCAAGCTTGCTGTTCTGGCCCTCGGCCTGGGCGCCCCCCGCGGCGCCAGACACCGTGCCCTTGTTTTCGCCCATGGTCGGCGCGGTGGCCAGGCAGCCCGCCAGCATCAGCGGTGACAGCAGCAGCGCAGGCTTGACTGCAGAACGGGCAATACGAATGACGGCTTCCATAAATCCTCCAATGTTGTCGAATCAGCGCCAAGGGCCGTCGGCAAGCCGCGCGGCCCCGATTTCACTCAGCGGGTGTTGCGGGCGCCACGCCGTAATAGCCCCCTACCGTCTGCTGGTAGGGATTGCCGATCCAGATGCTGGTGCCGAATACGTCGGCACAGCCTCCCCAAGCGACCTCTGAACTCCGCACGTCGTCGTTGCGCGTCTGCGAATAGATGGTCACCGAGCTGTCGGAAGGCCCGATCGTGTAACAGATCCGCGCCCAAACCGGCCGCGGTGCAGCGGTGAGTACGGCAGCCGACGACTCGGTCTGCCCGTCCGACGCCTTGGCCATCCATTTGGTGCCTCGCGTCGGGCCAGGGTTGTAGCTGAAGACGTAGGGCACCTGAGCCAGCACCCAAAGCGACGTGGCGGACAAAGCCATGGCGATCATCGATTTGCGCAGCACGTCCCGCTCCCCCGGTCTCGGTAGTCTTCAGCAGCAAAACATCTTACGAGACGAGACACATAAAGGCATGAAAGAAAGGCAGGATTACCGACCGCAACCCAGTGTGCTATGCCACGCACAAGCGAAAAAAAAGCAGGCCACCGGCCTGCTTTTCTTGCTTCAGATGCACGCGGCACCTGAGGGTCACTTCTTGCGGAACTTCGCGATGGCCGCGATCTGCGCCGCCATCGCAGCGAATTCGCTCTGCGCCTTGGCGAAGTCGATGTCGCTCTTGGCGTTCTTCATCGCTTCCTCGGCCAGCTTCTTGGCCTCGGCGGCCTTGGCCTCGTCCAGGTCCTTGCCGCGGATGGCGGTGTCGGCCAGCACGGTCACGCGATGCGGCTGCACCTCAAGGATGCCACCGGCGACGAAGACGAACTCTTCGCTGCCATCAGCCAGCTCGACGCGCACGGCGCCCGGCTTGATGCGGGTGATCAGCGGCGTGTGCTTCGGCAGGATGCCGAGTTCGCCACTCTCGCCCGGCAGGGCGACGAACTTGGCCTCGCCGGAGAAGATCTGCTCTTCGGCCGAGACCACGTCGACGTGGAGGGTTGCCATGTTCAATCTTCCTTAGCTAACCATAAAGAGGGTTCAGTAAGCGAGCAGCCGGTGGGCTGGCTAGGCGCCGCGCGGAGGTGGACTCGCGTCCACCGAGCACGGCAACAACGCCAGCGCGCCGTGTGCGAAGTCTTACTGAATCTTCTTCGCCTTTTCGAAGGCTTCGTCGATGGTTCCAACCATGTAGAACGCCTGCTCCGGCAGGTGGTCGCACTCGCCAGCCACGATCATCTTGAAGCCGCGGATGGTTTCCTTCAGCGGCACGTACTTGCCCGGGGTGCCCGTGAACACTTCGGCGACGTGGAAAGGCTGCGACAGGAAGCGCTGGATCTTGCGGGCACGGGCCACGGCCAGCTTGTCTTCCGGCGACAGTTCGTCCATGCCCAGGATGGCGATGATGTCGCGCAGTTCCTTGTAGCGCTGCAGCACGGCCTGCACGGCGCGGGTGGTGCTGTAGTGCTCTTCGCCGACCACGTTCGGGTCGATCTGGCGCGAGGTGGAGTCCAGCGGGTCGACGGCGGGGTAGATACCCAGCGCGGCGATGTCACGGGACAGCACGACGGTCGCGTCCAAGTGGGCGAAGGTCGTGGCAGGCGACGGGTCGGTCAGGTCGTCCGCCGGCACGTACACGGCCTGGATGGACGTGATGGAGCCGACCTTGGTCGACGTGATGCGTTCCTGCAGGCGGCCCATTTCCTCGGCCAGCGTCGGCTGGTAGCCCACGGCGGAGGGCATGCGGCCCAGCAGTGCGGACACTTCGGTACCGGCCAGCGTGTAGCGGTAGATGTTGTCCACGAAGAACAGCACGTCACGGCCTTCGTCACGGAAGGACTCGGCGATGGTCAGACCGGTCAGGGCCACGCGCAGACGGTTGCCCGGGGGCTCGTTCATCTGGCCGTAGACCATGGCGACCTTGGAGTCTTCCAGCTTGTCCTGGACCACCACGTTGGAGTCCGACATCTCGTGATAGAAGTCGTTGCCCTCACGGGTGCGCTCACCCACGCCGGCGAACACGGACAGACCGCTGTGCGCCTTGGCGATGTTGTTGATGAGCTCCATCATGTTCACGGTCTTGCCGACGCCGGCGCCACCGAACAGACCCACCTTGCCGCCCTTGGCGAACGGGCAGATCAGGTCGATCACCTTGATGCCGGTTTCCAGCAGGTCCTGCGACGGGCTCAGCTCGTCGTAGGCCGGGGCGGCGCGGTGGATGGACGCGGTCAGCTCGGAGGACACCGGGCCGCGCTCGTCGATGGGGTTGCCCAGCACGTCCATGATGCGACCCAGCGTGGCCTTGCCCACCGGCACCTTGATGGTGTCGCCGGTGTTGTAGACCTCGGTGCCGCGGCGCAGGCCGTCGGACGAGCCCAGCGCGATGGTGCGCACGATGCCGTCGCCCAGCTGCTGCTGCACTTCCAGCGTCAGAGCCGAGCCTTCCATCTTCAGCGCGTCGTACACCTTGGGCATCTTGTCGCGGGGGAATTCCACGTCCACGACGGCGCCGATGCACTGAACGATCTTGCCGACTGCTGCTTGAGTGTTAGCCATTTCTTCGTTCCTTCAATTCCGTATTGCTTGCCTGCTGAACCCGTTCAACCCACAGCGGCGGCGCCGCTGACGATTTCCGAGAGTTCCTTCGTGATCGCAGCCTGGCGGGTCTTGTTGTAGACCAGCTTCAGCTCACCGATCAGCGTGCCGGCGTTGTCGGTCGCGGCCTTCATGGCCACCATGCGGGCGGACTGCTCGCTGGCCATGTTCTCGGCAACGGCCTGGTAGACCAGGGCCTCGGTGTAGCGCACCAGCAGCTCGTCGATGACGGTGGCGGCGTCCGGCTCGTAGATGTAGTCCCACGAGTGGGCCGGCTTCTCCGTCGCCAGGTCGGCCGCCTTCAGCGGCAGCAGCTGATGGACCACAACCTCCTGCTTCATCGTGTTGATGAACTTGGTGTAGCAGAGGTACACGGACGAGAGCTTGCCCGCCGCGTAGGCGTCGAGCAGCACCTTGACCGGGCCGATCAGGCTTTCGATGTGGGGCTGGTCGCCCAGTTGCGTGGCCTGCGCCACGACCTTGGCGCCGATGCGGTTCATGAAGCCCAGGCCCTTGCCGCCGATGGCGACGACTTCCGCCGTCTGGCCCTCGGCCTCGAGTTCCTTGAGCTTGTTGGTCGCCGCGCGCAGCAGGTTGGTGTTCAGACCACCACACAGACCCTTGTCGGTCGTCACCACCACCATGCCGGCCGTCTTCACACCCTCGTTCTTCACGAGGAAGGGGTGACGGTACTCGGGGTTGGCCTTCGCGAGCTCAGCCGCGATGTTGCCCACCTTCTCGGCATACGGACGGGCCGCACGCATCCGATCCTGCGCCTTGCGCATCTTGGATGCGGCGACCATTTCCATCGCCTTGGTGATCTTCTTGGTGTTTTCGACCGATTTGATCTTGCCGCGGATTTCCTTGCTTGATGCCATGGAGGCTCCTCGTCAGATGGAGGCCGGGTCACCCCGGCCTCGCAAGGTTCCTTAGGCGAACGACTTCTTGAAGGAAGCGATCGCGGCGTTCAGCTCGGCTTCGGTCTCGGGGTCCTTGTTCAGGGCCTTGCCGGACTCCAGCTTCGCCAGCAGGGCGGCGTGGCTGGTCTTCAGGAACTGATGCAGACCGTGCTCGAAGGCCAGGACCTTCTTGACCTCGATGTCGTCCAGGAAGCCCTTGTTGGCGGCGTGGATGGATGCACCCATCAGCGCGATGGACAGCGGCGAGTACTGAGCCTGCTTCAGCAGCTCGGTCACGCGGGCACCACGGTCCAGCTGCTTGCGGGTGGCGGCATCCAGATCGGACGCGAACTGCGCGAACGCAGCCAGCTCACGGTACTGCGCCAGGTCGGTACGGATACCGCCGGACAGGCCCTTGATCAGACCGGTCTGAGCGGCACCGCCCACGCGCGACACCGAGATACCGGCATTGATGGCGGGACGCACACCTGCGTTGAACAGGTTGGTTTCCAGGAAGATCTGGCCGTCGGTGATCGAGATCACGTTGGTCGGCACGAAGGCGGACACGTCACCGGCCTGCGTCTCGATGATGGGCAGCGCGGTCAGCGAACCGGTCTTGCCCTTCACTTCACCCTTGGTGAAAGCTTCGACATAGTCGGCGTTCACGCGAGCGGCACGCTCCAGCAGACGGCTGTGGAGATAGAACACGTCGCCGGGGAAGGCTTCGCGGCCCGGCGGGCGGCGCAGCAGCAGCGAGACCTGACGGTAGGCCACGGCCTGCTTGGACAGGTCGTCATAGACGATCAGCGCGTCCTGGCCGCGGTCGCGGAAGTACTCGCCCATCGTGCAGCCGGAGTAGGCCGACACGTACTGCATCGCAGCGGATTCGGACGCCGAGGCGGCCACGACGATGGTGTATTCCATCGCGCCGGCAGCTTCCAGAGCGCGCACCACGTTCTTGATCGAGGATGCCTTCTGGCCGATCGCAACGTAGACGCAGGTCATGTTCTGACCCTTCTGGTTGATGATCGCGTCGATGGCCACGGCGGTCTTGCCGGTCTGACGGTCACCAATGATCAGCTCGCGCTGGCCACGGCCGATGGGCACCATGGTGTCGATCGCCTTCAGGCCGGTCTGGACCGGCTGGTCCACCGACTTACGCGCAATCACGCCCGGCGCGACCTTTTCGATCACGTCGGTCATCTTGGCGTTGATCGGGCCCTTGCCGTCGATGGGCTGACCCAGCGCGTTCACGACGCGACCGATCAGCTCGGGGCCGACCGGCACTTCCAGGATGCGGCCGGTGCACTTGACGGTGTCACCTTCCGAGATGTGCTCGTAGGCACCCAGCACCACGGCACCGACGGAGTCGCGCTCGAGGTTCAGGGCCAGACCGAAGGTCTGCGTGCCGTCGGCCGCGGCCGGGAATTCGAGCATTTCGCCCTGCATCACATCGGACAGGCCGTGGATGCGGACGATGCCGTCGGACACGGAAACGACCGTGCCCTGGTTACGGACATCCGAGCTGACGCCAAGACCCTCAATGCGGCTCTTGATCAGTTCGGAGATTTCAGCGGGATTCAGTTGCATGCTAGGTCTCCCAGGTTGCGAACCTTCGCCTTGTCTGCGGGATCAAGAGCGGGGTCAGACGCAGGGGTATCGATGAATGTCTTGCGATGCGCGGGGGCTCAGGCCGTCAGGGCCACCTTCATGCGCTCGAGGCGGGCCTTGACGGAGGTGTCCAGCACCTCGTCGCCAACGACGACGCGAACGCCGCCGATCAGGGCGGGCTCGAGCTGCACATGGGCGTCCAGCTTGCGGCCGAAACGCTTTTCCAGCACCGACTTGAGGTCGGCCAGCTGCTCGGCGCTGATGTCAAAGGCGCTGTAGATCTGCGCATCGGACACGCCAGAGGCGGCATTAGCCAGCTCGTGGTACTGGGCGGCGACGGCCGGCAGCGCGGCGAGGCGGCCGTTCTCGATCACGGTGCGCAGAAAGTTCTGCACGCCCGCGGCCAGCTCCTGCTTGGCCGCCGCGGTGATGACCGCGTAGACCTGCTCGGGCTGGACCTTGGGGTGATCGGCAAACTGCCGCAGCTCGGCGTCCTGCGCCACCTGGGCCAGCGCGTCGAGCTGCTGGCCCCAGGCCGCGAGGTCGTGCGACTTGGCAACCTGGAACAGGGCTTCGGCGTAGGGCCGGGCAATGGTGGCGATTTCGGCCATTTACAGCTCCGTCTTCAGGCGGGAGAGCAATTCGGCGTGAACGCCGGCGTTGACCTCGCGCTGCAGGATCTGCTCGGCGCCCTTCACGGCCAGCGCGGCGACCTGCTCGCGCAGGGTCTCGCGGGCACGCGTGGCCTGCTGCTCGGCATCGGCCTTGGCGGCGGCGACGATCTTGGCGCCCTCGTCCTCGGCACGCTTCTTGGCTTCCTCGACGATGGCCGCGGCACGCTTCTCCGCATCGGACAGCAGCTTGGCGGTCTCGGTACGGGTCAGCGCGAGCTGCTCGTCGATCTTCTTGTTGGCGCTGGCCAGATCAGCCTTGGCCTTGTCCGCAGCGGACAGACCATCACGGATCTTGGCAGCGCGCTCGTCCAGCGCCTTCGCGATAGGCGGCCAGACAAACTTCATCGTGAACCCGACCAAGATCAGGAACACGATCATCTGCACCAGCAGTGACGCGTTAATGCTCACGTTGTAGCCTCACAGGGTTCGAGTGGATAAGCCGCCAGGGCGCCAAAGCAGCGCCGCGGCGGCACGACCTGTGCGAATTACTTCGCGATGGCGGCCAGCTGACCCAGGAAAGGGTTGGCCGTGGCGAACCACAGAGCGATACCGGTGCCGATGATGAAGGCCGCGTCGATCAGACCAGCCAGCAGGAACATCTTGGTCTGCAGTTCGTTCATCAGTTCGGGCTGGCGAGCGGCCGACTCGAGGTACTTGCTGCCCATGATGCCGATACCGATACAGGCACCGAAAGCGCCCAGACCAATGATCAGACCAGCGGCGAGAGCAACAAAGCTAATGACTTCCACGATGACTCCTTAGGGGGATTTAGAGAAAGGGTTGAAAAAGAACTGCTTGGGTTGAATGCGCCGTCGATCAGTGCGCGTCGTGGGCCTGACCGATGTAGACCAGCGTGAGCATCATGAACACGAAGGCCTGCAGCGTGATGATCAGGATGTGGAAGATGGCCCACACCGAACCCGCGATGATGTGGCCGATCGCCAAGCCGATGCCGGTCGCCGACAGGCTCCAGGCACCGCCCATCAGGGCAATCAGCATGAAAATCAGTTCGCCGGCATACATGTTGCCGAACAGCCGCATGCCGTGCGACACGGTCTTGGCGACGAACTCGATGAGTTGCATGGCCAGGTTGATGGGATACAGGTAGACCTTGTCGCCGAACGGCGCCGAGATCAGCTCATGGCCCCAGCCACCGGCGCCCTTGATCTTCAGGTTATAGATCAGGCAGGTGATCAGCACGCCCACCGACAGGCCCATGGTCATGGACAGGTCGGCCGTGGGCACGACACGCAGATAGGCGTGGTGGTCACCCGTGGCGGTCTGCCACAGCCAGGGCAGCAGGTCGACCGGCAACAGATCCATCGCGTTCATCAGGAAGATCCAGACGAACACCGTCAGGGCCAGCGGCGCAACCAGCTTGCGGCTCTCGGCGTTGTGCACGATGCCCTTGGCCTGGTCGGCCACGATTTCAACCAGGATCTCGACCGCGGCTTGAAAACGGCCGGGCACGCCCGACGTAGCGGTCTTGGCCGCACGCCACATGAAGAAGCAGCCCAGCACACCCAGCAAGATGCTGAAGAACACCGAGTCCAGATTGACGACGGAGAAGTCGGCGATGCCGTTTTGCTTGCCGCTCTGCAGATGATGCAGGTGGTGAATGATGTATTCACCGGCGCTCGGGGCGGCTGTTTCGTGGCCTTCTGCTGCCATGTTTCGTTCTGCCTCGTCAGTCTAATCAGCGGCTGCGCCACAACAGCGCAAACCAGTTCACCTTGATGCACACCGCGAGCGTGACCAGCAGGGCCGGCCAACTCAGGGCCGGCAACACCTTGGGTGCCAGCACCAGCATCGCGATTGCTGCAGCAATCTTTAAAAATTCCCACCCCATGAATCCGGCAGCTGCACTGACCGCCGAATCCACACGCTTTGTCATGCCCCGGGCCAGCAGCAGGTTGGGCACCACGACAGCCGCCACGCCATACAGCGCCGACGCCCACGCGATGCTGGAGCCTGTCCACAGCCGGATCACAGCCGCACACAGCACTCCCACCACCAACTGCAAGCCCAGCACCCGCCAGGGCGAGAGCATGGGCAACGCGGAACGCAGCGCAGCCGCCTCTTCCGGGCTCAGAGCCTTGACGGGGGGCTCCTCGTTGTCATCGTCCCAGCTGCCCGCCCCGGAAGGAGCGGCCCGCCAGGTCGTGGGGATGCCGTTGTCGGTCATGGCGCCTGATCCTGGGTGGCTGCACAGCCGCCCCTGAATTAGCGAGCGCCGCTTGCACCGAAATGGCGCAAGGCGCCACTCACAAAGCCACTCATTATATGTGACGAGTTACACCGGGGAAAAGGCCGGCGCACACTCGTCAACGATTCAGGCCCGCGTCAGTGTGCTAGGCAAGCCGGGCACATCCACCCGCAGCTTCAGCACGGCCCCGGCCCATGGCTGGCGCGCGAGCTCGTCGGCCGGCCGCTTGTCGCTGGCGGTCGTGATGAACAGCGTGCGCCCGTCTTCGCCGCCAAAGCACACCATGGTGGGGCACTGCACCGGCAGTTCGACACGGCTCAGCACACGCCCCTCGGGCGACAACCTGAGCACACAGGCGCCCTCGAACATCGCCACCCAGTAGCCGCCCTCAGCGTCCATCGCAGCGCCGTCCGGTCGGCCGCCATAGGCCTGGCCCTCGACCCGCAGAGGGAACTCTGCAAAGACCCGTGCCGCCGAAGCCATGCGGCCCGTGGCCCGGTCGTAGTCCGCCACATAGATGCGATGTGCCTTGGTGTCGGACCAATGCATGCGGCTGCCACGCGCATCCCAGGCCAGGCCGTTGGAAGTCACCAGGCCCGACACCTGCGACTCAAAACCCGCGGCGTCGTATCGATACAACTGCGATTCGGGCGCGCGCGCATCGGAGATCGTGCCCACCCAGAAACGCCCATCCGGCGCCACCTTGCCGTCGTTGAAGCGCAGGCGGGCCGGGTCGTAAGGCGCGGCGGCCAGCAGCGCCATCGCACCACTGACGGTGTCCAGGCGCCACAGCCCATCGCGTCGCGCCACCAGCAGGCCGCCGCCCTCCAGTGCGGCGATGCAGCCGGGTTCCGCGTCCTGCGGCCAGACGTCGGGCATCTCCGCACCCGGGCGCCAGCGCAACACCTGACGCCCCGGAATGTCGACGGCGTAGAGCTGCTGCTCGACGGGATGCCAAAGCGGCGACTCGCCGAGCCGGCAACGGTGGGACCCCAGGGGCTGAATGTCTGCGTGCATGCACGCACTCTAGGCTGTTATCCGAAGTAACTCGGCCGGAAGCCACCGAGTTCGGCCTTCAGATAGTGGGCCCCGGGGATGGGATTGAAATAGAAGGGTGGCACCTCGACGAAGCCCAGGGTCTCGTAGAGGCCACGCGCGGCCTCCATGTCGTCCAGCGTGTCGAGCAACATGGCCGAGTAGCCCGCCTCGGTCGCACGGTCCATCAGCGACTGTGCCAGCAGGCGCCCCAGCCCGAAGCGACGGAACGCCGGGCGCACATAGAGCCGCTTCATTTCGCAGGCGTTCGCGTAGTCGGCGTCGGGCAGCGGCCGGAACGCACCGCTGCCGGCCACCGCACCATCGACCAGAGCCAGCAGCATCAGCCCGCCCGGCGCGGCATATGGGCCAGGCAGGGTCGCCAACTCCTCCTCGAAGCCCTGAAAGCAGAGGTCCACCGCCAGACTGCCGGCGTACTCGCGCAGGATCAGGCGTACCTCTTGCCAGTCGTCGGCGGACTCGGGAGTGATCAGCTGGATGTCGGGGCCGGCCATAGGGCCAGTGTATCGAGGCCGGCAGCAGCCGGCCTCATCCCAGCCTCAGGGTTAGAGCCTGACCTGCCCGTGAATCAGCGGCGCCACGTCGCCACCGATCCAGGTCGCATCAGCTTCCCGCTGCACATGGATGCGCCCGGCACGGCCCAGCGCCATCCCCTGAGCCGCCACGTATCGATCCGGCGCAAGACCTGCCCCCTGAAGCCACAGCGCCAAGCCGGCGTTCAGGCTGCCGGTGACCGGGTCTTCGGGAATGCCGAGATCCGGCACGAAGGCACGCACCTCGAACTGCGCCTCCGCGCCCTCGGGATGGGCACCGACGACGCCCAGCTTCAGGCCCTTCATCGCGGCGAAATCGGGCTGCAGGGCCTGCACGCGCGCCGCGTCCTGCAGACGCGCCACCATCCAACCCGGCCCGTTGTCCACCCAGACCGTGTCCAGCAGCTCAGCCTCCGAAACACGCAGCGATGCGGCGATCTGCGCACGTATCGAGGCCTCCACCGGAACACTCCGCTTGAGGGGCGGAGCCGCAAAGGCCAGACGCGTCCCGCTGCGCTTCACGCGAACCAGGCCGATCGCGCATTGCTGCACCACCTCGCCCGGCCGCCTGGCATCACCGCCGCTGGCCAGAAAGGCATGGGCACTGCCCAGCGTCGGATGGCCGGCAAAGGGCAGCTCGCCATTGGGCGTGAAGATGCGCACCCGATAGTCCGCCGCCGGATCGGTCGGCGGCAGCAGAAAGGTGGTTTCCGACAGATTGGTCCAGCGCGCGAACGCGGCCATGTCGGCATCGGCCAGCCCGGCGCCGTCCACCACGACAGCCAGGGCATTGCCCTTCAACGGGACGGCAGTGAAGACATCGACCTGAACGAAGCGGCGCAATTCGGGCATGAGATGTGGACTAGGGCTTGGGGAGGTACATCCCCGGCCGGACCACTTCCATGCCCCGGTCCGGCGTGCCCAGCGGCATGAAGCCGTGCCGGGCATAGAGCGGATGGGCGTCGCGGGTGAACAGCATGAAGCGGCGCAGGCCTTGCAGGTCGGGATGAGCGAGCAGCGATTGAATCATCCAATCGGCCAACCCACGACCTCTGTGGGCTTCCAGCACATAGACGTCGCACAGGTAGCCGAACGTCGCACGGTCGGTGACCACGCGCGCAAAGCCCACCTGACCGGCGCCCGCCTGGTGCAACGCGATGCACAGCGACCCAGCGATGGCCCGCCGGACGGTCTCCAGCGGAATGCCCTCGCACCAGTAGGCGGTGCTCAGAAAGGCGTGCGCCGCCCCGACGTCGATGTCATGCGTCTCGAAACTCAGCCGGTAACCGGTCCGCTTGCCGTCTTGTTCGTTCAATGTCCGCCGCCCAGATAAGCCGCCTGCACCGCCGGATCGTTGCGCAGCTTGTCTGCGGGGCCGTGCACTGCAATGCGGCCATTCTCGAGCACGTAGCCATAGTCGGCGACCTTGAGCGCCGCGGCCGCAAACTGCTCCACCAGAAGCATGGTCACGCCGCGCGCCTTCAGGCTCTCGATGATGCGGAACACCTCGTCCACGAGGATGGGGGCCAGGCCCATGGAGGGCTCGTCCAGCAGCACGACCTCGGGGTTGAGCATGACGGCGCGGGCCATCGCCAGCATCTGCTGCTCGCCGCCCGAGAGCGTGCCGGCCAGCTGAAGGCGCCGCTCCTTCAGGCGCGGAAACAACTCCAGCGCACGCTCCAGGTCCCCCGCGATGTCCCCCTTGGGGCGCTCGCCGGTGTAACGCGGAAAGGCTCCCAGGCGCAGGTTGTCCGTGACCGTCATGGTCGCGAACACACGCCGGCCTTCGGGCGAATGAGCCAGACCGCGACGCGCGATGTGATAGCTCTCCATGCCGTCGATACGACGCTGGTTCAGCGTGATCTCGCCGCCGGTGGGCTTGATCATGCCGCTGACCGCACGCATGGTGGTCGTCTTGCCGGCGCCGTTGGAGCCGATCAGGGTCACGACCTGACCCTTTGGCACCTCCAGCGAGATGCCATGCAGCACCTGGACCTTGCCATAGCCGGCGCTGAGGTTCTTGATCGTCAGCATGTTCAGGCCCCTCCGCCCAGGTAGGCCTCGATGACCTTCTCGTTGGCCTGCACCTCTGCGGGCAGCCCTTCCGCGATCTTCTGACCGAAGTCCAGCACCGAGACCCGGTCGCACAGCGTCATCACCACGTCCATGTGGTGTTCGATCAGGATGACGGTGACCCCAGCGTCGCGGATCTTGCGGATGATCTCCAGCAGCTCCTTGATGTCGGGGGCCGTCAGACCGGCCGCCGGTTCGTCCAGCAGCAGCAGCTGCGGGTCCAGCGCCAGTGCACGGGCGATCTCGAGAAGCCGCTGCTTGCCGTAGGGCAGGTTGCGAGCCTCCTCGCTGGCCAGTTCGCCGAGCCCCACGAAGTCCAGCAGCGCATGGGCACGGGCCCGCTGTTCGCGGTCCTCGCGCAGGTAGCGCGGCAGGTGCAGCGCGATGTCCAGCAGATTGCTCCTGAAGCTGTGGTGCAGGCCCACCAGCACGTTCTGCAGCGCCGTCATCTCACCGAACAGCTGCACGTTCTGGAAGGTGCGGGCAATGCCGGACAGTGCGATGTCGGATGAGGTGCGGCCGTTCACCGCGCGGCCGGCGAACACCACCGAGCCGGCGGTCGGCTGATAGATGCCGGTGAGCACGTTCATCATCGTGCTCTTGCCCGATCCGTTGGGCCCGATCAGGCCGTGGATGGTGCCGCGCTTCACGACCAGATCCACGTTGTTCAGCGCCTTCAGCCCGCCGAACTGCATCAGCACGCTGCTCGCCTTCAACAGCTCCGCCTCGCCCTGCACGGCGGCCCGCGTCAGCGCCTGGGCATGACCCGCCGTCTGGTCGCGCTCGTGGCGAACCCGCAGGTTGAGCGCATTGCGGACAAAGCCCACGATGCCGTCCTGCAGGTAATAGACCACGAACAGCGTGATGAGCCCGAAGATGGACAGACGCCAGTCGGTCATCGAATCGAGCTTGTACGACACCGCCGCAAGGCCAATGGTGCCAATCACGGGAATGGGCGCCAGCTGCGGCTGCAGCTTGCCGCGCTTGAGCCCCACCAGCACGGAGATCGTCACGACGATGGCCAGCAACACGGCACCGATGCGGAACATCTCCAGGTCGTCCAGCAACTTGGGCAGCATCACGATGATGGCAGCGCCCAGCAGCGCACCGGTGCGGGTCTTGCGGCCGCCCATGATGATGGCCAGCAGGAACAGCACGGTCAGCTCGAAGTTGTAGGTATTGGGGCTGATGTACTGCTCGGAGTACGCGTAGAGCGAGCCCGCCAGGCCGGCCAGCGCAGCCGAGATCACGAAGGCATAGACCTTGTAGCGATAGACCGACACGCCCATGCAGTCCGACGCCACCGGGCTGCCGCGCAGCGCCTCGAAGGCCCGGCCCAGTTGAGACTGCAACAGCCGGTGCACGAAGATCAGCGCCGCCACCAGGCAGGCCAGCACCAGCCAGTAGAACTGGGTCTCGTCCAGTTCGTGGCCGAACACCACCGGCTTGGTGAGCGTGATGCCCATGGGGCCCTCGGTGAGGAAGCTCATCTCGTTGATGAGGATCTGCACGATGGTCCCGAAGGCCAGCGTGACCATCGCCAGGTAGGGGCCGGTCACGCGCAGCGCCGGCAGTGCCAGCAGCAGCCCGAAGACGGCGCTGACCACGATGGCCGCCGGCAGCGTGATCCACAGCGGCGCGCTGAGCTTGAGGACCAGCGTGCCGGCCGTGTAAGCCCCCACGCCGAACAGGCCCGCATGGCCGAGCGACACCTGGCCGGTATAGCCCACGACGATGTCCAGGCCGAACAGCACGATCGCGTAGATCATGATCGTCTCGACCAGGTGGATGTAGTACGGGTTGCCGGACGCCACGGGGAACGCCGCCAGCGCACCCACGGCCAGCAAGCCGAGAACGAATTTCAATGGCTTCACGGGGTCAGACCTTCTTGATCGCGGTCTTGCCGAACAGGCCCGCCGGCTTCACAGCCAGCACCAGCAGCAGCAATACGAGGCCGGGCACATCCTTGTAACCCGTGGAGATGTAGAAACCGGTGGTGGTTTCGGCGATGCCGAGGATGATGCCGCCGACGATGATGCCCATGCCGCTGGTCAGGCCGCCGATGATGGCGACGGCGAAGGCCTTGAGCCCCAGCACCGCGCCCATGGTGGCGCCGGTCAGCGTCAGCGGCGCGATCAACACGCCCGCGAAGGCCGCCGTCAGCGAGGACAGCGCGTACGAAAAGGTGATCACCAGGCCGGTGTTGATGCCCATCAGCTTGGCGGCATCACGGTCGTTGAAGGTGGCCACCACCGCCTTGCCATAGATGCTCTTGCGGTTGAACACCTCGACCGCCAGCATCATGCCGACCGCACCGACGATGACCAGAATCTCCATGGGCAGCACATTGGCGCCCAGGAACTTCATCGGTGCCTCGGGCAGCGGCGACGGGAACTTCAGGTCATCCCGGCCCCAGACGTTCTCGGCCACGTTCTTGAAGATGATGCCCAGCGCGATGGTGGACATGATCCAGCCGAACTCGCTCTTCATCTTGATCGCGGGCCGCACGCCGATGCGCTCGACCACCGCGCCCTGGAAGGCGCCGAACAGGCACACCAGCGGGATCATCAGCCAGTAGTTCACGCCCCAGCCCACCAGGCTGAGACCCACCAGCGCGCCCAGCATCAGCGCATCCCCCTGACCGAAGTTCAGGGTGTCGCTGGTAGCGAAGGTGAGCTGGTAACCGAACGCGATGACCGCGTAAATCATGCCCAGCGCAATACCGCTGAACACAAGCTGGGTCAGGATTTCCATCAGTCGTTCCCGTCAAAAACACGAGGGCGGGTCCGCGGAGCGACCACGCCCGACTCCTCCAGCGGCTGCCGCAGGTCCGGCTTTGCCGGCCTGCCGGCAGCGCCCCCTCAAGGGGGCTCGCGCAGCGAGTAGGGGGTGGGCCTGTTACTGCCGCTTCTTCTGCTCGAGTGCACCCTTGGCGCTCGTGTCCTTCACGCGCACCTCGGAGGCCTTCTTGAAGTCGTCCTGGTAGGCGTAGACCACGCGCTGGCCCTTGACCTCGCCGAACACCGGGATGTTGGCCGTGATGGCCTCGTGGTCGGCCTTGGAGAAGGGCTTGTTGTAGGTGGTGACCACGCCGTCCACCGGGGCCTTCAGGTCTTCCAGCGCGGCCTTGATCTTGGGGCCGTCGGTGGAGGCGGCCTGCTTGATGGCCGCGGCCAGCAGGTAGATGGAGTCGTAGCCCTGAGCCGCGGACACCGGCGAATCGATGCGCGAGTTCTTGGGCGTGAAGGTCTTCAGGTAGTTGATGATGAAGGCCTGGCGCTTGGGCGTGGTGGGCTCCTGGATGAAGGTCTGCGGCATGCGCGCGCCTTCGCCACCCGGGCCGGCGTTGTCGATGAAGTTGGCCATGGACAGCGTCCAGGAGCCGACCATGGGCACCTTCCAGCCCAGCTTGGTCATGCCATTGGCGATCTGGGCCAGCTCGGGGCCGATGCCGTAGGTCAGGATGGCCTCGGCGCCGGCCTCCTTGGCCTTCAGCAGCTGGGCCGTCATGTCGACGTCCTTGATGTTGAACTTCTCGACCGCCACCGGCTTCAGGCCCTTGAGCTGCAGCGCGGCCTCCAGGTCGGCGCGGCCGAGTTGGCCATAGTTGGTGCTGTCGGCCAGGATGGCGACCTTCTTGAAGCCGCGCTTGGCGATGGCCTCCTCCACGATCATCGGCGCCTGGATGGAGTCGTGCGCCGCATTGCGGAAGATGTAGTTCTCGGGCTGGCCCTCGAACTGCTTGGTGATCACGGAGCCGGTGGCCACGTTATTCATCACCGGGATCTTGGCCTGCTGGTAGAAGCGCTGCGCGGCCAGTGCCACGCCGGTGTTGATGAAGCCGACGGTGGCGACCACCTTCTCCTTGTTGATCAGCTCCTGCGCGATCTGCACGCCGCGCTCGTTCTTGGCTTCGTCGTCACGCTCGACCAGCTCGATGGGACGCCCCATCACGCCACCGGCCTTGTTGATCTCCTCGGCCGCCAGGCGCACGCCGTCGCGCATGCTCACGCCCATCGACGACGAGCCGCCGGTGAAGGGCCCCGACACGCCGATCTTGATCGGCTCCGCCGCCTGTGCATTCCACGCCAACACCGCCGCGGCCACGGCTGTCCAAACCTGCTTCATCGCTCGTCTCCGTCGTGTAAAACCGCCCGGCATCTGTGGCCGGGTACGCACGACGAACAATGCCAGAGCGCCGGGGACTTGGGGCTATGGAAAGCAGGGGGCCCATCGACCCCCTGCATTCAGCGCGGCGTCAGCCTCGCTGGTTAAGCCCGCGCCTCAGGGAGCGGACTCGGCGGCGCCCTCCAGCGCCTGGGCCAGCATGCGCCCCAGCTTCGCCACGCCCTCGTGGATGAGCTCCGGGGTCAGCGTCACGAAGGACAGGCGCAGCGTGCGCGCGTCCGGCTGATGTGCATAGAAGGCCGCGCCCGGCACATAGGCGATGCCGGCATCCACCGCCTGCGGCAGCAGCGCCATCGCATCCAGACCGGCCGGCAGGCGGATCCAGAAGAACATGCCGCCCTGGGGCGACTGCCACTCGCAGCCCGCGGGCAGATGCTCGCGCAGCGCGGCCGCCATCGCGTCGCGGTTGGCCTTGTAGCGCGCCCGGATGGACGGCACGTGCTGCTCGAGGAAGCCGTCGCGGATCACCTCGTACACCACGCGCTGGTTGAAGCCCGGCGTGTGCAGGTCGGCCGCCTGCTTGGCTTGCAGCAGCTTCGGATACAGCTCGGGCGGCGCGATCAGGTAGCCCAGGCGGAAGCCCGGCGTCAGCACCTTGGAGAAGGAGCCCAGGTACAGCGAACCCTCGGGCCACAGGCTGGACAGCGCGGCCGGCGGCGGCTGGTCGAACCACAGGTCGCCATAGGGGTTGTCCTCCACGATGGGCACGCCGGCGCGGCGGGCCGCCTCCACCACCTCGGCACGGCGCTGCGCGCTCATCACGCGGCCGGTGGGGTTCTGGTAGTTGGGCAGCAGGTACGCGAAGCGGGTGCCCGGCGCATCGTGCGGCAACGCCGCCAGCGCCTCGGGGCGCGGCCCCTCGTCGTCGCTGGCCAGGCTGGCGAACAGCGGCTCATAGGGCGTGAAGGCCTGCAGCGCGCCCAGGTAGGTGGGCGTCTCCACCGCCACCGGCGCACCGGCGTCGCACAGCACCTTGCCCACCAGATCCAGGCCCTGCTGGGAGCCGCTGGTGATCAGCACCTGATCGGGCTTGATGGACATGCCCAGCGTGGCAACACGCGCAGCCACCCATTCGCGCAGCGGCGCAAAACCCTCGCTGGCCGCGTACTGCAGCGCCTCGCGGGGGTTCTGGCTCAGCACGCGGTCGCAGGCGGCCTTCAGCGCGTCGACCGGAAAGGTGTCCGCCGACGGCAGGCCGCCGGCCATCGACAGGATGCCGGGCTTCTCGGTGACCTTGAGGATCTCGCGAATGATCGACGGGTTCATGCGCGCGGCACGGCGCGCTTGGGTCCAGACGGAGCTCATGGAGTGGTAGGGAATCGTTGAAGCAGCCAGCCTAGCACTGGCACGACCGGCGCCCGAGTGCCGCCAGCCATGCCGACCTTCGCCGCACGGCAAGCCGCGGGTGCGCGGGCCAGGTGGGCCACCGCCTGCAGCAGTTGGAAATCGGCCTGGGGCCAGGCCTCGAGCACCACCCGCCGGCCCGGCGGCAGCGTCAGCGACTCGCCCGGCTGCAGCCAGTGGTCGCCGGGCTCGTCGGTGATCGTCACCCACAGCCGGCCGCGCAGCACACGCAACTGGCGCACTTCGCGGCTGCCGGACAGGCGCAGGGCCTGACCGGTCGACAGCGTCGCCATGAAGGCGTCGCTGCCGTGGGCTTGGGGCGCGGAACGGGATGGCATGGAGGCAGTCTAGGCACAGACACCAACACAGAACCAATACAGTTGGCGCCATACATCGCCCGCCTGTACTGCCATGTCGACCGCTACACCCCACCCGCTGCAACGGGATGCCAGCCAGCCGCTGGCCGAACAGCTGGCCAAACGCTTCGCCCAGCGCATCCGCGAGCGCCTGCTGCTGCCCGGCTCACGGTTGCCGTCGGTGCGCGATTGCGCGCGCCAGTACGCGGTCAGCCCGCACACCGTGGTGGCCGCCTACGACCAGCTGCAGGCCGCAGGCCTGCTGGAAGCCCGGCGGCAGCGCGGCTTTTTCGTGCGCGAGCCCCGCGCGCGGGTGCTGGCCACCGCCGCCGCACCCGCTGCGCGCCAGGTGCCTATGGACGCCACGGCGCTGATGCGCGGGATGTTCGAGGCCGACGTCAGCCGCTCCCCCGGCCTGGGCACCCTGCCCGCCGACTGGCTGGACCCGGCCCTGCTGCAGTCCGCGCTGCGCCACCTGCGCGACGAAGAGGCCTCGCTGCAGATCAGCTACGGCGACCCCAACGGCGATGCGCGCCTGCGCAGCGCGCTGACCCAGCGCCTGGCCGACGTCGGCATCCACGCCCGGCCCGATCAGCTGCTGACCACCCACGGCGCCACGCACGCGCTGGACCTGATCATCCGCAGCCAGCTGCAGAGCGGCGACGCGGTGCTGGTGGACGACCCGGGCTGGGCCATCGTGTTCGCGCGGCTCACGCAGGCCGGCATCCGCCTGCTGCCGGTGCCGCGCGGCGCCCACGGCCCCGACCTGGACGTGCTGGAACAGCTGGCCCGGCAGCACGCGCCCAAGGCCTACCTGACCGTGTCGGTGCTGCACAACCCCACCGGCAACAGCCTGAGCCTGGCCAGCGCGCACCGCGTGCTGCAGCTGGCCGACGCGCACGACTTCTTCGTCGTCGAGGACGACAGCTACGGCTTCCTGGCCGCCGACCACCTGCCACGCCTGGCCGCGCTGGACGGCCTGCGCCGCGTGCTCTTCGTCGGCGGCTTCTCCAAGGTGCTGACCCCCGCCTGGCGGGTCGGCTATGTCGCCGCTGCGCCGCAGCGGCTGCATTCGCTCATCGATGCCAAGCTGGTGGGCGGACTCACCAGCTCGCCGGTGCTGGAGCGCGCCGTCGCGCTGTGCCTGGAACAGGGGCGCCTGCGCCGCCACGCGGCGCGCCTGCGCGAGCGCCTGGCCGCCGCCCGCGAGCGCGTGGCGGAACTGGCCGGCCGCCAGGGCCTGCGCTGGGCCGCGCCGCTGAACGGGCTGTTCGGCTGGCTGGACGTGGGCGTGGATTCCGAGCGCCTGAGCCAGCGGCTGCTGGATGCCGGCTGGCTCACGGCGCCAGGCGCCCTCTTCTCGGCATGCCGGACGCCGGGCTCGCTGATGCGGGTGAATGTCGCCACCAGCCAGTCCCCCGAGTTCTGGCAGGCGCTGGGTGAGGCCGTTAGACGCTAACGAGCTGACCCGCGGAGCAAGATCTGGCGCCATTTGCGCGAAATGTTCCCGCCTCCGGGTTGACTCGCCCCCGTCAGCGCGCGGTCAGCCGGCACAATTCACCTTCACGCCCAGGGCGATTTCGCCGCGTACGGTTGCCATGTTCTCGCATCTCCATCGAAAGTTTCTCGTGGTCGACGCCCTGGCGGGTGTTCAGACCTTCGCCCGACAGCAGCTGCAGGGCCATGGCATCGCCCCGGACCACGTGCTGTGCTGCGCCGACCCCGAGGCCGCGCTGGCCCAGGGCCTGTCGTTCAGGCCCGACGTCCTGATCACCGACTGGTTCAGCAAGGAAAGCCTGAATGGGCTGCAGCTCCATGGCCGCCTGCAGGAAGCCCTGCCCGGCCTGCAACTGGGGCTGCTGAGCTTCGAGCACACGGCCGAGCACGAGCGCGAGGCGCAGGCGCGCCAGGCGCATTTCCTGCTGAAGAAGCCCTTCACGGCCGAGCAGATGCGGGCCGCGCTGCACAAGCTGCTGGACGAGCTCAACAAGCAGACGCCGCCGCCACCGCGCTACGTGACGGTGCCGGCGGAGCCGGCCATCAAGCCTGGCGACCAGGTGCGCTACAACGGCCAGGTCCACACGGTGCAATACGTGGTGCACCGCCAGGGCGCCACCGTCGTGCAGCTCAAGGGTCAGGCCATGCTGATCCCGGTCACCAAGCTCCAGCCGCGCTAAGGCCGCGGGCCATCACTTGGCCTCCAGCGCCTCCCAGCGCTCCAGCAGCGTCAGCAGTGCCTCGTCCACCGCAGCGGCACGCTCGGTGACCTGCTGGATGCGGCCCGCCCCCTGGGTGTAGAGCTCGCTGCCGGACAGCAGCGCGTTCAGCTCGGCCTGCTCGGCCTCCAGCGCGGCGATGCGGGCGGGAATCTCCTCCAGCTCACGCTGCTCCTTGTAGCTGAGCTTGCGCTTGGGCGCGACGGCCGGCGCAGCAGCCACCGGCGCGGGGGCCGGCGCGGCCTTGGGCGCCGCGGCTGCCGCCAGCGTGGCCGCGCGGCGCGACTGCTCCAGCCAGTCCTGCACGCCACCCTCGTACTCGCGCCAGCGGCCGTCGCCCTCGGACACCAGCGTGGAGGTCACCACGTTGTCCAGGAAGCGCCGGTCGTGGCTGACGAGGAAGACCGTGCCGTCGTAGTCGGCCAGCAGTTCCTCCAGCAGCTCCAGCGTCTCGATGTCGAGGTCGTTGGTGGGTTCGTCCAGCACCAGCACATTGGCCGGCCGCGCAAACAGGCGCGCCAGCAACAGGCGGTTGCGCTCCCCGCCCGACAGCGTGCGCACCGGCGAATTGGCGCGCTGCGGCGAGAACAGGAAGTCGCCCAGATAGCTCTTCACATGCTTGCGCTGGTTGCCGATCTCGATCCACTCGGAGCCCGGGCTGATGGTGTCGGCCAGCGTCGCGTCGAGGTTGAGGCCGTCGCGCATCTGGTCGAAGTAGGCCACGCTCAGCCGTGAGCCGGTGCGCACCGTGCCGCTGTCGGGCGCCAGCTGGCCCAGGATGAGCTTGAGCAGCGTGGTCTTGCCCGCGCCATTGGGGCCGATCAGGCCGATCTTGTCGCCGCGCAGAATGGTGGCGCTGAAGTCGCGCACGACCTGACGCTCGCCGAAGGCCTTGGACACGCCCTCCAGCTCCGCGACGATCTTGCCGCTGGAGCTGCCGGTGTCGATGTCCAGCCGCACCTGGCCCTGCACATTGCGCCGCGCCGCGTGCTGCTCGCGCATCTCCACCAGCCGCGCCACGCGCGCCACCGAGCGGGTGCGGCGCGCCTCCACGCCCTTGCGTATCCACACCTCCTCCTGCGCCAGCAGCTTGTCGAAGCGGGCATTGGCCAGCGCCTCGTTCTCCAGCTCGTAGGCCTTGGCGGCCTGGAAGGCGGCGAAGTTGCCCGGGTAGCCGCGCAGCTGGCCGCGGTCCAGCTCGACGATGCGGTTGCAGACGTTGTCCAGGAAGGCCCGGTCGTGGGTGATCAGCAGCAGGCTGCCGCTGAAGCCGTTGAGCAGGCCTTCCAGCCAGGCGATGGCGTCCAGGTCCAGGTGGTTGGTGGGCTCGTCCAGCAGCAGCACGTCGGGCTGGGCCACCAGCGCGCGCGCCAGCGCCACGCGCTTCTTCAGGCCGCCGGACAGCGCGCCCACCTGGCGCTCGCCGTCCAGGCCCAGGCGGGCCAGCGTCTCGGCCACGCGCTGCTCCCAGGTCCAGCCGCCCAGGTGTTCCAGCTGGGTCTGGATCGCGTCCAGGTCGTCCGCCGGGTCATGGCGCTCGAAGCGCTCACGCAGCGCCTTGGCCTCGGCCACGCCCTCGGCCACCACGTCGAAGATGCTGGCCTCGGCGCGCAGGTCGGGCTCCTGCGGCACGTAGACGGTGCGCAGGCCCTGCTGCAGCTGCAGCAGGCCGTCGTCCAATTTCTCCAGACCGGCGACGATCTTCAGCAGCGAGGACTTGCCGCTGCCGTTGCGGCCGATCAGGCCGACGCGCTCGCCGGCCTCCAGCGCGAAGGAGGCGCCGTCGAGCAGCGGAACATGCCCGAAGGCGAGATGAGCTTGGGTCAGGGACAGAACGGCCATGCCGCCATTGTCCCCGCTGCCACAGACTGCTCGCGCCGAACCGCTCGTTCGGGCGGGAGGTCGCGCGAACTGCGTATCCTCGGGGCTCAGGCAAAAACAGGAGGGAACCGCATGGCGCTGACGCTGCTCGTGCTGCTGGGAGTGATCGCGATCGTTGTCTGGTGGTGGGTCAGCCGCTCTGGCAGCACCGATCGCGGCACGCCGCGCCAGGCCGCGGCGCGTGCGCCCGCCCGGCTGCCCGCCACCGCGCCGGCGCCGCTCGCCACGGGCAGCCCCACGGCACCCGGCAACACCGGCTGGGCCGACCTGATCGCCCCGTCCGGCTCGCCGGTGCCCGACGCCCCCCTGCCCCGCCCGCCGGCCCTGCCGCTGCACGCCGCCGAGCTGCTGGACCCGCTGCTGACCGAGCCGCTGATGGACGCGCTGCGCCAGCTGCCACGCCCGCCGCGCGCGCTGCAGCAGCTGGTGTCGCCGCACTTCGTCCAGCACGCCACCTCGGCCGAGCTGGCCACGCTGGTGCTGGGCGAGCCCGCCGTCGCCGCACGCGTCATCGCCACCGCCAACTCGCCGCTCTACGGCCTGCAGCAGCCGGTCACCACCATCGGCCAGGCCACCACCTTCCTGGGCCTGGCCAGCGTGCGCCAGATGTGCCTGCAGCACATGCTGGCCGAGAGCTTCCAGCCGCGCGACGCCACGCAGCGCCGCGAGTTCGACCTGCTCTGGCACGCCAGCAGCATCGCGGCCGAGCTGTGCCAGCAGCTCGCGCCGCTGCTGCGCCTGCCGGAAACGGGCACGCTCACCACGCTGCTGGTGCTGTCCTTCCTGGGCCGGCAGGCCGCCGTGGCGCTGCTGCCCGACGCCAGCGCGCTGGCCGAGCTGGATGCCTACCAGCGCGCGCTGCTGGAGCAGCAGGAGCTGGGCCTGGCCTCTCACGAGCTCGGCCACCTGCTGATGCGGGCCTGGGATCTACCGCCTGAACTGATCCACGACGCCCGCCTGGTGGCCTCGCTGCGTTTCGACCCCGAGCTGGTGCTGCCCGCCGGGCGCGAAGCGGGCCTGACCCTGGCCGCGCTGTGCGCCCTGCTGGGCGAACGCCTGGCCCGCGGCCATGTGCGTGGCACGCTCTACGACCCGCTGAACGACCCCAGCCCCGACATGCTCGCGCTGCGCCACCGGCTGCTGCAGCCGCCGCTGGACAGCCTGCCCGTCGAGCTGCGTTCGCCGACCCTGCTGCGCCTGCTGGGCCGGCTGCTGGGCCGGCCCGACTGATCACCCCAGCAACCGCGCCGCGTGATGGCGCAGGTGGTCGGCCATGAAGGTCTGGATGAAGTAGTAGCCGTGGTCGTAGCCCGGCTGGCGGCGCAGCGTCAGCGGCTGGCCGACGGCGGCGCAGGCGGCGGCGAACCGCTCCGGGTGCAGCTGCTCGGCCAGGAACTTGTCGGCCTCGCCCTGGTCCACCAGGATGCCGCCGGGGTAAGGCGCTGCGGCCTGCGCGCGCATCAGCTCGGTCGCGTCATGCGCGGCCCAGGTGCTGCGGTCCTCGCCCAGATAGCCGGCGAAGGCCTTGTGGCCCCAGGGGCACTGCGTGGGCGCCGCGATGGGCGCGAAGGCCGACAGCGACGCGAAGCGGCCGGGATGGCGCAACGCCAGCGTCAGCGCGCCGTGGCCACCCATCGAGTGCCCGAACAGGCCGGTGCGGGCATCGTCCAGGCCCAGTTCGCGCTGCACCTGCGGGATCAGCTCGCGCATCAGATAGCTCTCCATGCGCCAGTGGCGCGCCCAGGGCTCACGGGTGGCATCGAGATAGAAGCCGGCACCCACGCCGAAGTCCCAGGCCTCGCTCTCGCCCGGCACATTGGCACCGCGCGGGCTGGTATCGGGCATCAGCAGCGCCAGGCCCAGCTCGGCCGCCAGCGCCTGGGCGCCGGCCTTG
Source organism: Roseateles depolymerans (assembly GCA_003241055.1). Taxonomy (GTDB): domain Bacteria; phylum Pseudomonadota; class Gammaproteobacteria; order Burkholderiales; family Burkholderiaceae_C; genus Pelomonas; species Pelomonas depolymerans_A. The sequence continues at coordinate 109,155 of QFOD01000005.1, read as the reverse complement.
ATCGTGAAGGTTTCCTCGGTGCAGGTGAGCCCGGCCAGGAACACCAGCAGCGCGCGCGGCGGCTGCGGCGGCAGGTAGAGCGCATAGCGCATGGGCAGGCCGATCTCGGCCGAGTCGTGGCGCAGGAAGCGCTGGGTGCCGCCGAAGCAGCGGTGTTCGCTCAGCAGTTCCATCTCAGGCGCCTTTCGTCAGGAAGTGGGCGAAGCCACGGGGGGCAGCAGGGGTCATGTCTTGTTTCTCCAGGCCCGCAAGGGCCATGAATGGAAGGTTGGGCGATCAGGCCGACGGCGGGCGCGACAGCTGGTCCAGCGCCTCGATCAGCGCGGCCGCCTCGGCCTGGCACAGGCGCAGCCGGCGCAGCAGCCAGGGCGTGAGGTCGGCCTGGCCCAGATGCTCGGGCCAGACGCCGGCGTCGCCGTCCGGCAGCTCGGGCCAGGGCGACGGCGCGGCCGAGGGCACGTGCCGCAGTATCGCCACACATTGGCGCTGGGCCTCGGCCAGGGCCTCCCGGGCCTCGGCCTCGTCCAGCCAGGTGCCGCGCCGGCCCACCAGATGCTGGACCGCGCCCAGCAGCGCCATCAGCCGGTAGCCGTGGCTCAGCACCGACTCCAGCCCGGCATCCGGCAGCCGCACGCCCTGGGGCTCCACCATCGTGCGCTGCGCCACGCCGGCAAACGCCGACAGCGCCGCATACGCCTGCTGGCGGCTCAGGCGCTGAGCCAGCTGCTCGGCCGGCGACGGCACCCAGCGCAGCATGTTGGACGCATGCTTGGCCAGCGCCGCGCGCAGCTGGCCCGAGATGCGGCTCAGCGAGGCCTTCTCCCACGACGGCAGCACGAAGCTGAAGGCCCAGGCCAGGCCGGCGCCCATCACCGTGTCGGCCAGGCGCTCGAACACCGCCGGGTTGCTGCCCGGATGCAGCATCAGCGGCTGCAGCAGCGCCATCAGCGTGGCGCCGGTGGCGGCCACCCGATAGCGAACGTTGATGTAGGCATGCGCCGTGCCCACCGCCACGATGAAGGCCAGGCTCAGCAGGCGCTCGTCATGCACCTGGGCCAGCACCAGCACCAACAGGCAGCCGATGACGGTGCCGATGATCCGCTCGTTGCGGCGTGACAGCGTCTGCTCGAGGTTGCCGCGCAGCACCACGGCCACGCTCAGCATCAGCCAGTAGGGATGGGCGGCCCAGGGCAGCACATGGCCCAGCGCGTAGGCAAAGGCGAGCGCCAGCGAGGAGCGCAGCGCGTGGCGAGCGACGCCGGAGTTCAGCGTCAGGTGCGGGCGCAGCGCGCCCAGCGGCCAGCCCTCGGGCGACACGAAGGGCTTGAGCGATTCGCGCGACCAGGGACTCTCGACATCGTCCCGGCGCGCCAGCCGCGCCGCCATGGCCGCCACGTCGTCCAGCATGTGCCCCAGCCGCGCCTGCAACGCCGCCACCAGGTGATGCCGGGCATCGTCCTCGTGCACCTGCACCTCCACCAGCCGGCGCGCCAGCTCGGCCCGCCAGGCGGCGGCAGACAGCTGCGGCGCCGGCCCGCCCCGGTCGGTGGCATCGGCCAGCGCCGACAGCGCGTCGGCCAGCTGCAGCAGCATCTCGGCGAGCACCGCACGCCACTGCCGGCCGGCGGCATCGTTGCCCAGCAGCTCGGTGTCCAGCCGACTGGCCAGCAGCAGGTCGCGCAGCTCGATCAGGCCCAGCACCACGTCGGTCTGCCGGCGGCTGTGGGCCGAGCGGCGCGCCGCGAAGACCTGGTCGCGCGCCGACTGCAGCGCATCGGCCAGCAGCACGTCGTCCGCGATGGACACGCGGATGCTGGCCTGCTCGGGCGCCACGGCCCCGGTGATGCGCTGGGCACGCGAGCGCAGCCGGCGCTCCGTGGCGCGCAGCGCGCTGGCCAGGGCCAGGTCTCGATAGCGGCGGCGCAGTGCCCAGGCGCTGACCCGGGCCCACAGCGCGTAGACCAGCCCGCCGCACAGCACCCAGGCGGCGTGCAGCGCGATCTCGGGCAGCGGCCCCGGCGGCCCCCAGGCCATCGCGAACACCATGGCCAGAATGGGCGCGAACGACAGCGGGCCGGCGCGCGCGCCCCAGGCCAGCGCCATCAGCGACAGCAGGCCCACCACGGCCACCAGCAGGATGGTCAGCAGCAGCGCCCCGTGCGTGAGGCCCACCAGCAGCGTGACCAGCGCGCTCGCCAGCGCCGCCGGCAGCACGCGGGGCCAGGCCCGCTCCGGCGGATTGGGCACGTCGGTGAGGCTGGCGCAGACGGCCCCGCCCACGGCGGCCAGCCCCGGCGAGGTGCCGAACACGCTGGCCACCAGGATCTGGGTGAGGGCCACGCCGACGGCGGCGCTGATGCCGTTGAGCTGGGCGGCGGTGAGACGCAGGGGGGAAATCAAACGGGCTCCTGGAACGCAGCCCGGATGCTATGCGCTGCCGCCGCGCTTTCGGGTCTTCAGGCCTTCAGCATCTCCGCGGCGATGAGCCGCACCGGCGCGCTGCCGTAGCTCAGGAACTGCTCGTGGAAGGCCTTCAGCGCAAAGCCGGGCCGCGCCTTGAGCTGCTCGCGCAGCGCGAAGATCTCGCTGTAGCCGCTGAAGTAGCTGGTCAGCTGCACCGAGGTGAGCTGCACGCGACGCCACTTCTCGGTGGCCTCGCGCTCGGTCTGGAAGGCCTGGCGGGTCAGCAGGTCCAGCGCCTCGGCGCGCTTCATGCCCAGCACGTGCACGCTGTAGTCGAGGATGGTGTTGGTGACCGAGCGCAGGTGCCACTTGCCCCACATCAGCGTCATCTCCGGCGAGGCGCCGTAGCCGCTCTCGATCATCATGCGCTCGCCGTAGACCGCCCAGCCTTCGATCATGGCGCCGTTGCCGAACAGGGCCTTGACCTTGCTGGGCGCACGGTTGGCGTGCACCAGCTGGGTGTAGTGGCCGGGAATGGCCTCGTGGATGTTGAGGATCTGCAGGATCCAGTGGTTGTACTCGCGCAGCGTGCTCTCGGCCTGCTCGGGGGTCAGGTCATCCAGCGGCGTGACGTTGTAGTAGGTGTTGCCGCCAGGGCTGTAGGCGCCCGGGGCCTCGATGCTGGCGCCGGCGATGCCGCGCTCGTACTCGGGCGTCTCGCGCACCACCAGCGGCTTGCTGCGGTCCTGGCTGAGCAGGTCGTGGTCGCGGATCCAGGCCTCCAGCTCGGGCAGCTGCTCGCGGATGGCCGACACGAAACGCTCGCGCGGCACGTGCCTGACGCTGAGCTTGTCGATCACGCGGCCGATCAGCGCGAAGCGGTCGGCCGGCTGCGGCGCGTCGCCCATCACCTGCGGCCACAGCGTCTGCGCCTGCGTGAGCATGCTGGCCAGCACCTCCTCGCGGCGCGCCAGCGCCACCTCATAGGTCTGCTTGGCGCTGCGGGCCGACTGGATGTCGTGCGCGAACTTGGGCTCGTACAGCGCGCCGCCCAGGCGGAAGCTGCGCCGCGCGCCCGGCAGCAGGCGCTTGAGATGCGCCACATAGGCCTGCAGGGCCGCGCGAGCCTGGGCCAGTGGCTGCTTGAAGGCCGCGGCCTGGCCGGCCTCGGCGGCACGCTTGGCAATCTCGTCGAGCACCCCCTGCACGCCCGGCGCCTGCTGGATGGCCAGCTCGGTGTGCTCGCGGGTCACGCCGCCATCACGCGCCAGGCTGGCCTGGGCGGCGCGGTAGAAGGCCGGCAGCTGGGCCACGCGGCGCTGCAGCGCGGCCAGGCGCTCGGGCAGCGGCGCGTACTCGGTGTTCAGCGGCAGGTCCAGCAGCGAGGCCGGGTTGTGCACCGACGGGTTCCACTGCCACTCGCGCAGCGTGTCGAGCTGCCAGAGGTCGCTGTCGAGCTTGGCCACCAGCATCGCGCGGTCCATGCGCTGGCTGGTGGACAGGCCGGTGTCGGCCGCCTGCGCGAACTCGGCGCGCCACTGCTGCAGGAAGGCCCGGGTCTTGCGCCGCTGCCCGGCGCTGGGCAGCGTCAGCTGCGGCGTGAACTCGAAGCGGCCGGCCGCGACGGCAGCGTCCGGGTCCAGCACCCACAGGGCTTCGAGAAAACGCTCGACCAGGCGGTCGAAACCGGCGTCCTGGGCATGGGCGGCCAGCGGCAGCAGCGCGGGCGCAACGAGGAAACCGTGGAACTGGCGACGATTCAGCGACATGGGCACAGCAGGCGTTGGAGGTGAAACGCCCAGTGTCCCATCGGCGCCGCTCCCTGCCAAAGGGCACGCGATAAGGCACGCGGCCCCGGCAGCGTCAGGCCAGCGCAGCCTCCAGCGCGTCGATGAACATCGCGGCCACGTCGAAGCCGGTCTGGTCGCTGATCTCGCGGAAGCAGGTGGGGCTGGTGACGTTGATCTCGGTGAGGTTCTCGCCGATCACGTCCAGGCCCACCAGCAGCAGGCCGCGCTGCACCAGCACCGCACCCAGGCTCTCGGCGATCTCGCGGTCGCGCGGGGTCAGCTCTCGCGCCACGCCCTTGCCGCCGGCGGCCAGGTTGCCGCGCACCTCGCCGCCCTGCGGAATGCGGGCCAGCGAGTACGGCACGGGCTTGCCGCCTATCACCAGGATGCGCTTGTCGCCCTCGGCGATGGCGGGCAGGTAGCGCTGCACCATCACGGTCTCGGCGCCGTCCTTGTTGAGCGTCTCGATGATGGCGCCCAGGTTCAGGCCGTCGTCCTTCACGCGGAAGATGCCCATGCCGCCCATGCCGTCCAGCGGCTTCAGGATGATGTCGCGGTGCTCGGCATGGAAGGCGCGGATCTCGGCCGCATCACGCGTGACCAGCGTGGGCGCGATGAACTGCGGAAACTCCATGATCGCGAGCTTCTCGGGATGCTCGCGCAGCGCGCTGGGCTTGTTGAACACGCGCGCGCCCTCGCGCTCGGCCTGGCCCAGCAGGTGGGTGGCGTAGAAGAACTCGCTGTCAAAGGGCGGGTCCTTGCGCATCAGCACGGCGCCCACCTCGGCCAGCACCACGTCGGCGGTGTTCACCACCTCGAACCAGGCATCGGGCGCGCCGGTCAGCCGGATCTCGCGGGCCGCACGGGCGGTGACCCGCTCGCCGCGGCGCCACACCAGCTGCTGCGGCTCGCACACCACCAGCCGGTGCCCGCGGCGCGCGGCCTCGCGCAGCATCGTGAAGGTGGAGTCCTTGTAGATCTTGAAGGATTCCAGCGGGTCGGCAACGAAGAGCAGTGTTTTCATGAGACGGTCCTCGAGGGCATGCAGGGAGGGCGCTCAGCGGCGCCGCGCAGGCTCGCCACGCGCTCCCGGCCGGCACGGCGCGGGGTCTTGCAGGAGTCGGCACATGCGGCCAGCATAGCCGCCACGGTGTACACGGAGGGACTGCAGGGATGTGCCGCTTTCTGGCCTATTCAGGTGACGCGATCTATCTGGAGGATCTGGTTTGCCGGCCACGCCATTCGCTGATGCGACAGAGCCTGCAGGCGGCCGAGGCCAAGACGGTCACGCAGGGCGACGGCTTCGGCCTGGGCTGGTATGGCGAGCGCGAAACGCCCGGCGTCTACCGCGAGGTGATGCCGGCCTGGAGCGACGAGAACCTGGTCTCGCTGTGCGCCAACGTGCGCTCGCGGCTCTTCATGGCCCATGTGCGGGCCGCCACCGGCGGCGGCGTGTCGCGGCTGAACTGCCACCCCTTCCACCTCGGGCCCTACCTCTTCATCCACAACGGCCAGGTGGGCGAGTTCCCGCGCGTGCGCCGGCGCCTGGAGGCGCAGCTGCCCGACGAGCTGTTCGACCTGCGCCGCGGCGCCACCGACTCGGAGCTGCTGTTCCTGCTGGTGATGGCCCGTGTGCGGGCCGGCGCAGCCGTGCCCGAGGCCATCGCCCAGGTGCTGCGCGACACCGTCGACGAGATGGAGCTGCGCGGCGTGCAGGAGCCGCTGCGCTTCTCCGCCGCGCTGGCCGACGGCGCCACGCTGTGGGCGGTGCGCTGGGCCAGCGACGACCGGCCGCCCACGCTCTACCTGAAGCCGCAGCGCGGCGGCTGGGCGATCGCGTCCGAACCGCTGGGTGACGACGCCGAGGCCTGGCGCCCGATCGCACCCGGCCGCCTGGTGCAGGTGCGCGACGGCGCGCTCAGCGAGACGACGCTGCCTTGACGCCACGCCGCGCCGAGTGCCCCCACAGCAGCACCGCACCCACGGCCAGCACCACCACGCCCACCACCGCGCCGGCCTTCACATAGACCACGCTGGACCACAGCACATAGGCACTGCAGCCCGCAAACAGCAGCGGCAGCCCCGGGTACAGCGGCACGCGAAAAGGGCGCGGCGCGTCGGGCTCGCGGTGCCGCAGCACGATGACCGCCAGGCCGCTGAGCGTGGTGAAGCACCAGTAGACCGGCGAGAGGTAGTCCACCATGGTGGCGAAGCCGCCACGCGTGAGGTCGCCAAAGGCCACCAGCGCCAGCGCCACGCCCGAGGTGGCCAGCACGGCCGCGCTGGGCGTGCCGCGGCGGGCGTTCCAGCGCGCCAGATGCCACTCGGTGGCCAGGTCGCGCGCGGCCGCATAGGTGGTGCGCGGCCCGGCGATCAGGATGGCGTTCATCACCGACAGCGCGGTCAGCGTCACCACGCCCACCATCAGCAGCTCGGCGCCCCGCCCCCACACCACGCGCATCAGCTCGGCGGCCGGCGCCTCGCTGTGCGCCAGGCCGGGCAGGCCCAGCACGCGCACATAGGCCCAGTTGGCCAGCAGGTACAGCGCCATCACCAGCGCCAGGCCCAGCAGCAGCGCGCGCGGCATGCCGCGCTGGGCGTCGCGCATCTCGGCGGACAAGGTGGCCGCATCGCTCCAGCCGCCATAGGCCAGGAACACGAAGACCATGGCCATGCCCCAGTCCGGCACCGCGGTGGCCGCGCCCAGCGTGGCCGGCGCCACGCCGCCCAGCTGCTGCGCACCGGCCGCGCCGCCCAAGAGCGCCAGGCCCGCCAGTACCAGCGTGGTCAGCCCAAGCTGCGTGCCCAGGCCCACGTGCACGCCCAGCAGGTTGAGCCCGGTCAGCACGACGATGAGGCCGGCCGCCAGCAGCGCGCTGGCATGGGCGCCCAGCCAGGGGCTCAGGTCCACCACCTGGGCGAGATAGTCGCCAAACACGAAGCCCAGCAGCGCCATGGAGCCGGTGTGAATGACCGCGAAGCGCGACCACGCGAACAGAAAGCCCAGCCGGTGGCCGTAGGCGCGGCGCAGGAAGTGGTAGTCGCCGCCCGCATCCGGGAAGGCCGCGGCCAGCTCGGCAAAGCACAGCGCCCCCACCAGAGACAGCACGCCGCCCACCGCCCAGGCCAGGTAGAGCTGCCAGGGCTCCACCAGCGCCTGCGCCACCATGGGCGAGGTCTTGAAGATGCCCGCCCCCACCACCATGCCCACGCACAGCGCCACCGCGTGCTTCACATCGAGACGGCGTTCGGGCAGGGCTTGGGAATCGGCGGACATGGGCAGGAGCGCGAGGACAGGCCGGCGATGCTAAGGCCCGGTTCAGCCAGGGTGATGCGGCCACGCCACGGGCATGTGCATATAAGCAAGACGTCTGAGGCAAACCAGGGCTTGGCGCTGCTGCTTGGGTAGGCTCTCGGCCCCGGACAACTCGAACAACATCACCATGCCCAAGCTCACTCCCCTCGCGCTGGCCAGCCTGCTGGTGTCCACCGCCGCCCTGGCGCAGAGCGGCAACACGCTGGAGTCGGTCATCGTGACTGGCACCCGCGCCAAGGACCGCACGCTGGCAGACACCGCCGTGCCGGTGGACGTGCTCAGCCGCGACGACCTGCAGCGCGCCGCCGGCCCCGACGGCAACCTGGCCGCCGCGCTGCAGACCCTGCTGCCCTCGTTCAACTTCCCGCGCCAGTCCAACTCCGGCGGAGCCGACCACGTGCGCGCCGCGCAGCTGCGCGGCCTCTCGCCCGACCAGGTGCTGGTGCTGGTGAACGGCAAGCGCCGCAACACCTCGGCCGTGGTGAACCTGGAGTCCAAGACCGGCAAGGGCACCAACCCGGTGGACTTCAACACCATCCCGCTGTCGGCCGTGGCGCGCATCGAGGTGCTGCGCGACGGCGCCGGCGCGCAATACGGCTCGGACGCGATCGCCGGCGTGGTCAACATCATCCTGGACGAGCGCAAGAGCGGCGGCGAGCTGACCACCGAGGCCGGCGCCTTCCACAGCAGATTCGCGCCCACCGGCCAGACGCTGACCGACGGCCAGACCCAGTCCGCCAGCATCAGCCAGGGCTGGGCGCTGGGCGATGGCGGCTTCCTGCGCGCCGGCCTGGAGGGCCTGCACCGCAACCCCACCGACCGCGCCGGGCTGGACGAGCTGCCGCCCTGGGAAGACAGCACGCCCGACAACCTCGCCACCGTGGGCCGGCGCAACTACGTGGCGGGCGACCCGGCCACGCACCAGACCCAGGCCTGGTTCAACGGCGCGGTCGACCTGGCCGGCGGCCAGCGCGCCTACGCCTTCGGCACCTGGCAGAACCGCCGCTCGGTGGGCGCGGCCTACTACCGCTACCCCGACAGCTCGGCCAACGTGAAGAGCGTCTACCCCGAGGGCTACCGCCCCGAGACCACCGGCGACAACCGCGACCTGCAACTGGTGGCCGGCCTCAAGGGCAGCTGGGGCGCGTGGGACTACGACCTCGCGCTGAACCGCGGCCAGAACGATTTCTCCTACGGCGTGCGCCACTCGCTGAACGCCTCGCTGGGCGCGGCCAGCCCCACCGAGTTCCATCTCGGCGACTTCGGCACCCGCCTCACCGGCCTGAGCCTGGACGCAAGCCGCGAGCTGAACCTGGGCCTCGCGCGCCCGGCCACATTGGCCTGGGGGCTGGACCTGCGGCAGGACCGCTTCGTCACCGGCGCGGGCGATGCGGCCTCGTACCAGGTGGGCCCGCTGGAGGCCCCCGCGGGCGCCCAGGCCGGCCCCGGCCTGCAGGCGGCCGACGCGACCCGGCGCTCGCGCCGCGTGGCCGGCGTCTACCTGGACCTGAGCGCCGACCTCACACGCGACTGGCAGGGCGAACTCGCGCTGCGCCACGACCACTACAGCGACTTCGGCGACGCCACCACGGCCAAGCTCTCCAGCCGCTATGCGCTGAGCCCCACGCTGGCGCTGCGCGGCGCGGTGTCCAACAACTTCCGCGCGCCCTCGCTGGCCCAGCAGGGCTACAGCTTCAGCGTGACCGACCGCGGCGACGGCGGCGTGCTGAGCCAGATCCGCACGCTGCCGGTGGACAGCCCCGTCGCCCGCTACCTGGGCGCACAGGATCTCAAGGCCGAGACCTCGCGCAACGCCAGCCTCGGGCTGTCGTGGCAGCCAGCCAAGGCCTGGTCCACCACGCTGGATGCGTACTCGATACGCGTGAAGAACCGCATCACGCTGTCGCAGCGCATCAGCCGCGACGGTCTGGCCGACGAGCTGCAGCAGAAGTTCGGCGTCAGCGGCGTGGACGGGGTGAACTTCTTCACCAACGCGCTGGACACCCGCACCCACGGCCTGGACCTGGTCACGCAGTGGAGCGGCGCGGCGCTGGGCGGCGAGGCCCGGCTGTCGTGGACCGGCTCGTTCAGCCGCACCCGTGTGAAGCTGCACGACGGCAGCGACGTGGGGCTGGAAGAGGTGAACACGCTGACCGACGCCGCGCCCAGCCTGCGCCACATCCTGAGCGCGCAATGGCAGGGCGGCGGCTGGAGCCTGCTGGCCCGCGCCACCCGCCAGGGCAAGGCCACGCGGGTGTTCGACTTCGGCGACGGCTACGTGCCCACGCAGACCTACACGGCCGTCTGGCAGCTGGACCTGGAAGCCCAGGTGCAGTTGACCCGGCGCCTGAGCCTGGCGCTGGGCGGCGTGAACGTCACCAACCGCTACCCCACGCGCTCCATCAGCGACATCGCCTACTTCGGCAACTTCCCGTACGACGTGCTGTCGCCCGTGGGCTTCAACGGCGCCTACTACTACGCCCGCGCGCAGCTGAGCTTCTGATGCGGCCGGTGAGGGGCTGGCAGACGGCTGGCAGAGGGCTGGCAGCCCCCGCCTAGCGCAAGCCGGCCCGCCCTGCCACGCGGGCCAGCAAGGGCCGGGCCCGGCCTCGGGCACTCGCGCGGCGGCCTGCAGCCGGGCACAAGACCCGGCACCATGCCCCCGTTCAATCCGTATCCATCCCATGACCACCCTGATCGACAAGCTGAAGTGGCGCTACGCCACCAAGAAGATGAACCCTGCCCTGCCCGTGCCGCAGGACAAGGTGGACCGCATCCTGGAGGCCGTGCGCCTGACCGCCACGTCCAGCGGCCTGCAGCCCTATGAGGTGCTGGTCGTCAACGACCCGGCGCTGCGCGCGCGCATCCGCGAACACGCGTGGAACCAGGCCCAGATCACCGAGGCCTCGCACCTGCTGGTGTTCGCCGCCTGGGACAACTACACGGCCGAACGCATCAACGCCATGTTCGACCTGACGAACGAGGAACGCGGCTTCAAGAACGAAGGCTGGGAGGCCTACCGCCAGAAGCTGCTGGCCACCTACCCGCAACGCAGCGCCGAAGAGAACTACCAGCACGCCGCCCGCCAGGCCTACATCGGCCTGGGCACCGCGCTGATCGCCGCCGCCGAGGAGCAGGTGGACGCCACGCCGATGGAGGGCTTCGACCCCGCCGAGATCGACGAGATCCTGGGCCTCAAGGCCCGCGGCCTGCGCTCCGTGCTGCTGCTGCCGCTGGGCTACCGCCAGGTGGAAGGCGACTGGCTGGTCAACCTGAAGAAGGTGCGCCGCGCCAAGGACCAGTTCGTCACGACGGTCTGACGAAGAGCGGCCTTGCCGCAAGAAAGAGAAACGGCCCTGAGGGGCCGTTTTTGTGTGCGGGCGGTGGGCGTAGCTGGGCTGGTGGCGCAGTGGGGGGCTGCTAGAGGCTGGTCAGAGTCATTCGTGACGGGTAACGCGAGAGGCCGCTTCGATCAGCACCGGTCAATTCGGCGGGCAGCGATGTGCATTGTTACCGTACCTCCAAGACCGGCCGTTCGGCAATTGACAGGGGCGACTCACCCACGAGCCACTGACGCGACTCGTCGAGGCCGGCTTGTAGCCACCGCGCTCCCACCTCGAACCTGCGGATCGAACGGGAAGCACCTACTCAACACCCTTTTCCCGCCTGGAATTCATGACCCGCCAGACATTGAGTTCGATCCAATCGACGAGCGTCGAAATTTGGTCGGAAGCCTCGCGTCCTAAGGGTGTCAAGCTGTATTCGACGTAGGGTGGGACGACCTGATGGGCAAAGCGTGACACGAAACCGTCTTCTTCTAGCCGCTTCAAGGTCTGTGCCAGCATCTTTTCGCTCACACCGGATGCCTTGCGACGTAGTTCGCTGAAACGCAGCGTCCCGTCGCGCAGGCTGATTAAACACAGCACCCCCCATAGGCTGCTCAAGTGCTTGAGCACATCCCTCGAGGGGCAGTCAACGGTGAACAACTCCCCCAACCTGACCTTCTCGGTCAGCGGCCTACCTTGCGCGTCTTGTGGCATCTGTCACTCCCGGTGGTGTTTGCTCAGCATCACACTAACCTTTTTGTATGTACTTCCCAAAAGAAAGTGTAATCACTAGCATCGAGTTTCGAAAGTCAACACAGGCCCTGAAAGGTTCGTCATGAGCAAATCTATTCTCGTTACCGGCGCTTCTGGCCACTTCGGCCAACTCGTTCTGCAGCATCTGACGGAGACACTGTCCGTCCCCACCAGTCGCATCGTTGCGGCAAGTCGCAACCCCGCCAAGCTGGCCGATTGGGCTGCCAAGGGCGTGGTGACGCGAGCCCTCGACTTCGAGCAGACCGATACGTTCGCCGCCGCCTTCGACGGCGTCGATCGCGCCCTGCTGGTCAGCACCGACGCGCTCGACCGTCCGGGCCGCCGACTGGAGCAGCACACCAACGCCATCAAGGGACTGGAAGCCGCTGGCGTCGGCCACGTCATTTACACCTCGGCGCCCAACCCCGTTGGCGCGCCCCTGCTGATTGCGCCCGACCACGAGGGCACGGAGAAGGCGCTGGCCGAGAGCGGTCTGACCGGCTGGACAGTGCTGCGCAACCATTGGTACTTCGAGAACCTGTTCCTCTTCCTGCCTCCGGCAATCGCGGCGGGTAAGTGGTATGCAGCAGACGGCGGCCAAGGCAGCGCCGATATCGCTCGCAGCGACCTGGCGTTGGCCGCAGCGACGGTGCTGGCGGGGGTAGAAAGCGGCAAGAAGACCTACACCTTGTCCGGAGGCCAGTCGCTGACCAAGGCCGAGATGGCCGCCGCCGTGAGCGCAGCGATCGGCAAGTCGATCGAGGTCGTTCAGGTGCCATTGGAGGGTTTGGTGCAGGGCATGGTGCAGGCCGGCCTGCCCGAGCCACTGGCGCGCGTGTTCGCGTCGTTCGATACCAACACCGAGGCCGGCCGCGTTGCCGAGGTCACGGGGGATTTCCAGCGCATCACGGGGCGCCAGCCCCAATCCTTCGATGACTGGTTGCAGGCGAACCAGCCAGCCCTTGCGGCGCTTTGAAGCCTGCAAAGGGAGATTTCATCGTGAGCGAAATCAGAGTCCTCGGCATGTGTGGGAGCTTGAGAAGGGGATCCATCAATCGAATGCTGATGATGGAGGCTGCACGTCTGCTGCCGCGTGATGTGACCTTCGAGATCGCCGAGTGGCGAGACATCCCACCCTTCGACGCCGACTTTATGGAGCAGGGGGGTTCCTTCTGCAGTCACGGCGCTCCAGCAAAAGATCTCGAGCGCGGATGGCGTGCTGATCGCCACACCGGAATACAACTTCTCGGTGCCCGGCATCTTCAAGAACGCCATCGACTGGGTCAGCCGAGGCAGCGACCAGCCCTTTGCGCGCAAGCCCGTCGCACTGCTGTCGGCCACGCCGGGGCCGACGGGCGGCGCGCGTGTTCAGTACGACATGCGCCGGGTTCTGCTCTTCATGAACGCCATGGTCCTTCAGAAGCCGGAGGTCTTCGTAGGCCATGCCCAGGGAAAGTTCGACGCCGAGGGCCGCTGTGTCGACGAGCTGACCCTCAAGTTCCTGCAAGAGCAGATGACCGCGTTCCGACAGTGGATCGTCGAAGTGCAACGGATGTCGATTCCCGCGCAAGCCGATGAACGGAGAAATTGATGAAAGCAATACAACTGCGCGCGCCGGGTGGGCTGGACCGCCTGGAGATGACGGACCTGCCGGACCCTGGCGCCACGGGGGCCGGCCAGGTGCGTGTTCGGCTCCATGCCAGTTCCTTGAACTATCACGACCTGGGCGTAGTCGCCGGGCACATGCCTGCGGCTGATCGCCGCATTCCCATGGCCGATGGCGCTGGCGTCGTCGAGGCGGTGGGAGAAGGCGTCAGCGACTTAGCGGTCGGTGACCATGTCGTGTCGACCTTCTTCCCCACTTGGCTGAATGGCGATCCCGTAAGCGGCGACTTCTCGACCGTGCCCGGAGACGGCGTGGACGGCTACGCCCGCGAATGTGTCGTAGCCCAGGCCACCGCGTTCACCCGCGCACCGCAAGGCTGGAGCCACGCAGAGGCCGCCACCCTGACCACGGCAGGTCTCACGGTTTGGCGTGCGCTGGTGGTCAACGGCAACCTCAAGCCCGGCGACACCGTGCTGGTGCAAGGCACCGGCGGTGTATCTGTCTTCGCCCTGCAGGTCGCGAAGGCTTTGGGTGCCACGGTTATTGCGACCTCATCGTCGGACGAGAAGCTGGAGCGCGCACGTCAACTAGGCGCGGATCACCTGATCAACTATCGGCGCGAGCCCGAGTGGGCCCGACCGGTGCTGGAGATCACCAGCGGCCGGGGCGTCGACCACGTCGTCGAAGTCGGCGGCGCCGGTACGTTGGCGCAGTCGATCAGGGCCACGCGAGTTGCGGGTCATATCGCGCTCATCGGCGTCCTCACCGGCCCGGCTGGCCCCGTGCCAACAGCCGGGCTGACCGTGCGCCAGCAACGCCTGCAGGGGCTGATCGTTGGCAGTCGCCAGCATCAGCAGGATCTCGTGCGCGCGCTCGACGTCTTGCCCATCCGACCCATCATCGACAGGTCCTTCCCGCTCGCCGACCTGGCCGAGGCGTTTCGTCTGCAACAGGCAGGCGGGCACTTCGGAAAGATCGTCCTTGAGTACTGAACTTCACCGCCTCACCCAACATTGAAATCAATCATGAAATCGCTATTTGCAAATGTCTTCCTGGCCCTTGGCGTGGCGATGGCCACGTTCACAGCCTCCGCTCAATCCGTGACCGCGCCCGCAGCAAGCACTGCGTCGAAAGTGGCAAAGACCCACAAGCAGGTCACCGGCAGCAAGGCCATCGTCGTGGCCTACCTCGACGCGGTCTTCAACCAGCGCAATCTCGCCAAGGCGGAAACCTACTGGGCCGGCAACATGATTCAACACAACCCGAGCATGCCAAACGGCCTCGGTGTGCTGCGTGACTTCATCAGCAGCAACGGTCCTAGCCCGACCTATGAACCTGGCCTGGTCATGGAGGAGGGCAACTTGGTCATGATTCACGGCCGTTACCGCAACTGGTTCGGCAAGACCATGATCGCGGTAGACATTTTCCGCCTGGAGAACGGCAAGGTTGTTGAGCACTGGGACGTCATGCAAGAGGAAGTTCCGGCCGAGAAGTCGGCCAACGGGAACGCCATGTTCCCGGCCAAGTGAAGCGGGTGAAATGGAGCGCACGATGAAACGATCCCTCATGAAAACCGGCATTGCTCTCTGTGCGGTTTTTGCACCCCTGAGCGCCTTCTCTCAAGCTGCGACCAGTCTGTCCAAGGTGGGCAGCACCGCAGCCGCGCCTATCCCTGAATCGTCCTTGAATGCGGAAGAGCAGGCGCAGGTTGAGGCACTGAGGCGGCAAGTGGCGGAAATCGCGGCCCAGCGCCGAACTGAGCAGGCCAATCTGGCCAACTTCGATGATCTCGACTTCAACGTTTACAGCGGTCAGAAGTGGGATGAGTTGACCAAGAGCCATTCGCCCGACATCGTGGTCCACATGCCAGATGGCCGCATCACCAAAGGGCTGCCCGCACACATCGAGGAGCTCAAGCCGATGTTCGTGTTCGCTCCAGATACCCGTATCAGGGAGCATCCGATCCGCATCGCTTCGGGCGAATGGACGGCCGTTTCAGGCTATGTGGAGGGAACGTTCGCCAAGCCCATGCCCATCGGTGGCGGCAAGACGACCGCGCCGACAGGCAAGTCCTTCAAGCTCGGCATGGTCACCATCGGCCACTGGAACAAGGACGGTGTCATGGACGAAGAATGGCTTTACTGGGACAACCAGTCGCTGCTCAAGCAGATCGGATTGGCGCAATAGCCCGAAGTGTGTACCAGGCGAGCGAAATACGGCGCCGTTGCTGCCAAACTCGGACAACCCAAAAGGCAAGCAATGCAGACAGCTCAACACTCCAAAGCGGTCAGTCGGAGTTCAGTGATCAATGCCTACTATCGCTGCAAAGCAGCCCCCTGGTCTTCCGTTCACCCCGATTGCCTCAGCCGGCCTACGCACCGCTTGGTCACCAGACATTGCGGCTGCGGGCGATCTGTTGCAAAGGTGGCGCGGGGCCGATTTCCGAACCGCCTTTGGTGGCCACATCCGCGGCAAGATCAGCCACGGCCAGTTCCCTGCCCAGCCCCGACCACAACAATGCCGCGGAGCATGCGGCCAGTTAAGCCGTCGTAGCCGAGCGTCACGAACTGGGCCTGGATCTCCTTCGAGGTGCGCCAGCATTCAGGATGCAGGCTGTCGCGACCTGTCTGCTCATTCGTTTTACAGACGGTTGATCGGCAGGTAAAGCCAACCAAAGAATTCACGATGCCACTCACGGGGTTTGTCGCTGACAACACCGGTGCGGTGGTCCAAGCCGATCGGCCCTGCGTTGAAGGTACCGAATACCCGGTCCCAGAACGTCAGGATCTCCGCGAAGTTGTGGGTGGGAGTCTCAGCGTCGTTGTAAGCATGGTGGATCAGGTGATAGGTCGGCAGCTGGAAGACGCTTGCGAGCCGGGTCACCGGAAATTCGACGTTCGAATGAGTGATCAAGGGGATGATCCAGACGACGGAATACAGCCCCAGCATGATGTCTTTGTCGAAGCCCAGAACGAACAGAACGATGAGCTCCGGCGAATAGATGATCAGATCGTCGAGCGGGTTGCCGCGGGCCGTGGACATGGCCCCCAGACGTTCGGGCATGTGGTGCAGGGAATGAACGCGCCACAGCAGGGGAACCTGGTGCATCCAGCGATGGATCCAGTAACGGATGAAATCCATGATGAACACCGCGGCGATGCATTGCAGTGTCCAGTGCAGGCCGACCTGATGCGTCCAACCGAAGAGGGCCCGTAGGTGATCAGCCAGCCACACCGACAGCGAGTAAACCGCCGCCGAAACCACCGCCGCCTCGACGACCTGGAAGATCACGTCGGCCGACAGTTCACGAAACTTGACGCCGTCTTTGGTGATGTAGTTCCACGACGCATTGCGGGGCTTCACGAACTCGAACACCACCAGAAAGAGGAGTACGGCCACATAGGTGTACTCCGCCCACATGACTGTCGGCACCTTCAGGTCCCACAGCAGGAGGTCTCCGCCAACTACGAAAAAGAGGACCAGCAAAAACAGCTGGTTCTTCAGGAAAAGCGTCACGGATCCTTCTCCGGCCAAGAGGTCGCACCTTGTGTGTACAACCGGACCTTGAAAGAAATGCACCCGGTTTGACGACCTTCTGCATCGTAGCGACGGCCTCCCCGATAGCGGTTTCTCGCGACTGACAGCTCCTTGCCGCTTGCTGACCTTCCCACTCGATATGCTGACTGGAGAAGTCCTTTGCGGTTTCTCCCGTCGTAACGGCTACCGCAGGATCAGGGGCCGATGGCCGCTATTAGCGCCAGACCTGCCCGATGGCACCTGGCCCCCCTGAGGCCTCCGGCGCCCTGGATCTCGACACGCTCATCAGGCCAAGCGCCCATCAGAACGCTCGACTCGCCAGCGACCCAAGCCCGCCAAACCTACGGCGTCGCTGCCTTGGGCAACTCCGCCACCACCTCCGGCCGCGTCGACAGCGCACTCGCCGCCAGTGCCGATTTGCCGGCCTTCAGCGCGGCGCTGTCGGACAGGATGCTGAGCGACTCGTTCAAGAGCACGTCGTTGACGGACTTCTGGGTCTTCTCGATGGCCAGGTCCTTGCTCAGCTTGCGCTCGTTGAACTGCAGGCCGTCGTCGGCCAGCGCGCCGCTCGCGGCGGCGCCGTCGGCGCCCAGCAGCGCGGCCATGCGGGCCTGGGAGGCGGCGCGTTCCTTGCGGCGCACGGCTTCGTTGAGCGAGATCACGTTGGCCTTGCGCTGCGCTCGCACCTTGGCCAGGTCGTCCATCAGGGCCTGGTAGTCGCGATCGCGCTGGACGCGGCTGTCATGCCAGGCCTTGAGGCGCGGCAGCTGGGCCTTGATGTCGCCCACCGGCGCGTAGTCGGCCGGCTTGACCTGGGTCCACGGCAGCGCGTTGTCGAAGCTGGATTCGCCGAACTGCGCGGCGTCGTCGCTCTGCAGATAGCCGAGGTCCGGCGTTACGCCGCGCAGCTGCGTGGTGCCGCCGTTCACGCGGAAGAACTGCGCGATGGTCAGCTTCAATTCGCCGTACACCGGCTTGGCGTTGCGGGCGATCTGGTCGAGGTTGGCCACGGTCTGGACCGTGCCCTTGCCGAAGCTGCGCTCACCGAGGATGAGGCCGCGGCCGTAGTCCTGGATCGCGGCCGCGAAGATTTCCGACGCCGAGGCGGAGGCCCGGTTGATCAGCACGCCCAGGGGGCCGTCCCAGGCCACGTCGGTGTCGACGTTCTTGCCCACGCTGACGTCGCCCTTGGCATCGCGCGTCTGCACCACCGGCACCTTGCCGACGAACAGGCCAGTCAGGCTGATGGCCTCGCGCAGCGAGCCGCCCCCGTTGTTGCGCAGGTCCACCAGCACCGCGTCCACCTTCTGGGCTTTCAGGTCGGCCAGCAGGCGGGCCACGTCGCCACTGGCGCTGCGGTAGTCCTTGTCGCCCTTGCGCAAGGCCTCGACGTCTTCGTAGAACGAAGGCAGGGTGATCACGCCGATCAGGCGCTTGCCCTCGCCGGTCGTCACCGAATAGACCTTGGCCTTGGCGGCGCTGTCCTGCATCTTGATCGTGTCGCGGACCAGGGACACGGTCTTGCTCGGCGCGTCGGGGCCCTGGTCGGCGGGCAGCACCTCCAGGCGCACCGTCGAGCCCACGGCGCCGCGGATCAGGTTCACCGTGTCGTCCAGGCGCGAGCCGACAACATCCTCCATCGCGCGGCCCTCACCCTGCGCAACGCCAACGATGCGGTCGCCCACCTGCAGCTGCCCGGAAAGCCTCGCCGGCCCGCCGGCCACCAGTTCGCGGATGGTGGCGTAGCCGTCGATGTCCATCAGCACGGCACCGATGCCGGCCAGCGACAGCCGCATCGCGATGTCGAAGTTGGCCGCGGCGCGTGGGCCAAGGTAGTTGGTGTGGGGCTCGATCGCCATCGTGTAGGCGTTCATGAAGGCTTCGAAGGCATCGGCGCTCGTGATCTTGCCCATGCGCTTGACCGCGCTGTCGTAGCGCTTGTCGAGCACTTTCACGATGGCAGCGTCGTCCTGGCCGGCGAGCTTGAGGCGCAGCCAGTCGTTCTTCACGCGCTTGCGCCACAGGTCCTGCGCCTCGGCCTCGGTCGCAGGCCAGGCCTGACCCTTGCGATCCAGCATCAGCGTCTCGTCGCTGTCGAACCTGAAGCCCTTGCTCAGCAGGCTGCGGGCATAGGTCATGCGCTCGACGGCCCGGCGCTCGTACAGGTTGAAGATCTCGAACGGTGCGCGCAGATCCTCGCTCAGGATGGCGTCGTCAAGGCGGGACCGGTCGGCGGCCAGGCGGTCGACGTCGGATTGCAGGAAGTAGACCTTCTCCGGGTCCAGCGCCTTCAGGTACTGGTCGAACATCTTGCTCGACAAGGCGTCGTCGAGCGGCAGGGCCTTGTAGTGGTAGCGCGAGAGCAGGTCAGCCGCCAGGTGAGCCGCCTTGGCCTCCTGTGCCACCGGCTTGAGCAGCGGCGGGGAGACAGGTTCCGAATCCGCCGCGGCGCCCTGCACCGCGACCACCAGGGTCAGAAAGAGCCCTATCAGCTGTTGTTTCAATCTCGCTCCACCACGGGTTGAACGGAACATCCCAGGCGCCAGACCCTCTGGGGCCCGCCGCATTCCGTGGCCGTGATCCTCGCACGGCGCCGCGTGGGCCGCCGCCGCAGGCTCAATACACCTGCAACACCTCGAACTGCTGGCGGACCGAGCCTATCTGCAGCACCACCTCATCACCCTCGCATTTGCCCAGCAGCGCGCGGCCCAGCGGGGCCTCGCGGGTGATGACCTGCACCCGCTGCTCGCCGCTCAGCAGGCTGATGCCGCCGCCCGTGGGGCCGAGAAACAGCCATTGCTGCTGCTCGTCGGCGTCGACCAGGCAGACCAGCGCGCCCAGCTGTACGCCTTGGGCGGCGTCGTAGGCGGGCGGGCGGAACTGGCGCCAGGCGGCCATGGCCTCGCGCAGCGCCTGGGCACGGCGCGCCTGGCCGGTGGCCAGGTAGGCGGCCTCCAGGCCCAGGGTGTCGTACTTGTTCTCGGCGATGTTCTCTTCGTGAGTCGCCGTTTCATGCGCCGTGCGTGCGGCCTGCTCGACCTGGGCCAGGTCGTCGGCCAGCCGCGCCAGCACCTGCTGCTGCAGCAGGAATTTATCCATCATGAACACCCACCATTCGGGGCCGCGCGGCTCCGGGCCCGTGCCCTCAGATCTCGACCTTGGAGCCCAGCTCCACGATGCGGTTGGTGGGCAGGTGCAGGAAGTCCGCCGCCGCGGCCGCGTTGCGGTGCATGCTGGCAAACAGCTTTTCGCGCCACAGCGCCATGCCCGAGCCTATGGTCGGGATGACGATGTCGCGGCTGAGGAAGTAGCTGGTCTCCATCTCGTCGAGCTGCACCCCGTGCTCGCGCAGGTGCGACAGGCCCTCAGGCACGTCGGGCTCGTCCTTGAAGCCGAAGTTCAGCGCGACGCGCCAGCAGCAGTTGCCCAGGCTCTCCACCTCGCAGCGGCGCTCCGGGCCTATCCAGGGCACCTCGTGGTGCTTGACCGTCACGAACACGTTCTGCTCGTGCAGCACCTTGTTGTGCTTGAGGTTGTGCATCAGCGCATTGGGCGTGATGCCGGCCTCGGCCGACAGGAAGACCGCGGTGCCGGCCACGCGCGTGGGCGGGTTGATGAAGACCGCGTCCAGGAAGCTGCACAGGTCGATCGCGTCCTCGCGCAGCTTGTCGGACAGCTGGCGGCGGCCCTGCTTCCAGGTCAGCATCAGCGTGAACATGCCGATGCCGATCAGCAGCGGGAACCAGCCGCCGGCCGCGATCTTCAGCAGGTTGGAGGCCAGGAAGGTGAGGTCGATGACCAGGAAGAAGCCGGTGGCCAGCAGGCACAGCGCGAGCGGATAGCGCCAGCCGAAGCGGATCACGAAGAAGGTCATCACGGTGGTGATGGTCATGTCGATCGTGACCGCCACGCCATAGGCCCCCGCCAGCTTGCTGGACGAGCCGAAGAAGGCCACGGCCACCACCACCAGCGCGAACAGCGACCAGTTGATGAAGGGCACGTAGATCTGGCCGGTATCGCGCACGCTGGTGTGCAGGATGCGCAGGCGCGGCAGCAGGCCGAGCTGGATGGCCTGCTTGGTGACGGAGAAGGCTGCGGTGATCAGCGCCTGCGATGCCACGATGGCCGCGGCCGTGGCCAGCAGGAACAGCGGAATCTCGGCCCAGGACGGTGCGAGCAGGAAGAACGGGTTCTTGATGCCGCTGGGGTCGTCCAGCAGCATGGCGCCCTGGCCGAAGTAGTTCAGCACCAGCGACGGCATCACCACGCCATACCAGGCGATGCGGATCGGGCGCTTGCCGAAGTGGCCCAGGTCGGCATAGAGCGCCTCGCCACCTGTCACCACCAGCACGACCGCCCCGAGCGCCACGAAGGCGACCCAGCGGTGGTTCAGGCAGAACTCGATCGCGTACCAGGGGTTGACGGCCGTGAGCACATGGGGGTTGTCGATGATGTGCGGCACACCCAGCAGCGCCAGGCTGGCAAACCACAGCAGCATCACCGGCCCGAAGGCCTTGCCGATGCCGCCGGTACCCAGGCGTTGCACGGCGAACAGGCCCACCATCACCACCAGGGTCAGCGGCAGGATGGCCTGGTCGTATTGCGGCGCATAGACGTCGATGCCTTCGACCGCACCCAGCACGGTCATGGCGGGCGTGATCACCGCGTCGCCGAAGAAGATGGCCGTGCCGAACAGGCCGACGAGCATCAGCACGCGGCGCAGGCCGGGCTTGTCGCGCACCGCGCCGGTGGCCAGCGCCAGCATCGCGATCAGGCCGCCCTCGCCGCGGTTGTCGGCGCGCAGGATCAGCAGCACGTACTTCAGCGAGACCGTGACCGTCAGCGTCCAGAACAGCAGCGACAGAACGCCCAGGATGTTGTCGGGCGTGGTCGCGACATGGCCCCCATGAAAGACCTCCTTGAGCGCATACAAGGGGCTGGTGCCGATGTCGCCATAGACGACCCCGAGGGCGCCTAGGGTGAGACCCGCCATCGCCGCTGGGCCGTGGTGGGTCGGTTGGGAAGAACTCACGTTGTCGAAAGCCACCCGTCGTTGGGGCGGCACTGAACCTAAAGGGGGCATTCTGCGCCCGGATTGGGCGATTTGTGCATTGCAGCAAAATCACGAAAACGAGGCTTGACGCCCCGCCCGGGCCGCACTAATTGCGCGCAGGGCCAGGTCTGGCCCTGCGGCGCACCCCGGACACCGGCCCTCCCGGGCCGTGTCCTGGGCGCCACTCACCAGAGGCGGATGCGCTCGGCGCTGGGCTTGTACATCTTGTCGCCCGGCTTGGTCTTGAAGGCCTCGTGGAAGCCGTCGTGGTTGACCGCGGCGCCGTTGGCGCGGAACTCGGTCGGCGAGTGCGGGTCCACCGTCAGCAGCTGCAGCTGGCGTTCCTCACGGGTCTTGCTGCGCCAGACCTGGGCCCAGCCCATGAAGAAGCGCTGCTGGCCGCTCAGCCCGTCGATCACCGGCGCGGGCTTGCCGCCCAGCGAGCGCAGGTAGGCCTTGTAGGCGATCTGCAGGCCGGACAGGTCGGCAATGTTCTCGCCCATCGTGAGCTTGCCGTTCACGTGCTTGCCCGGAATGGGTTCGTAGGCGTCGAACTGCTCCGCCAGCTTGGCGGTGATGGCCTCGAAGGCCTTGCGGTCCTCCTCGGTCCACCAGTTATGCAGCGCGCCGTCACCATCGAACTGGCTGCCCTCGTCGTCGAAACCGTGGCTGATTTCGTGCCCGATGACGGCCCCGATGGCGCCGTAGTTCACCGCATCGTCGGCCTTGGCGGCATAGAACGGTGGCTGCAGGATGGCGGCCGGGAACACGATCTCGTTCATCAGCGGGTTGTAGTAGGCGTTCACCGTCTGCGGCGTCATGCCCCACTCGCGCCGATCCACCGGCTTGCTGGCCTTGGCGGCGGTGCGCTGCCAGTCGAACTGGGCGGCGCGCACGATGTTGCCGAAGGCGTCGTGCGGCTTCACCTCCAGCTTGCCGTAGTCACGCCAGACGTCGGGGTAGCCGATCTTGACCGCGTACTTGGCCAGCTTCTGCTGCGCGGCCGTCTTGGTGGCCGGGGTCATCCAGCTCAGGCCGTCGATGGAGTCCTTGTAGGCAGCCATCAGGTTGCCCACCAGCTGCAGCATGCGGGCCTTGTCGGCGGCCGGGAAGTAGCGCTTCACGTAGACCTCGCCCACCGCCTCGCCCAGCGCGCCGTTCAGATTGGCCACGGCCTTCTGCCAGCGCGGACGCTCGGCCTTCGCGCCGGTCAGTGCCGCGCCGTGGAAGGCGAAGCTCGCCTCGCGGAAGGGCTGGGGCAGCACGCCGGCCAGCGAATCCAGCGTGCGCAGCGTCAGGTAGAGCTTGACGTCGTCCAGCGGCGCCTCACCCAGCAGCTTGGCTGCGGCAATCGCATAGCTGGGCTGCCCCACGGAAAGCTGGTCCACGCCGGGCAGCGCCGCGGCGTCGAAGAAGGCCTTCCAGGCAAAGCCGGGTGCGCGCTGCGCCAGCTCGGCCGGCGTCATCGGGTTGTAGAGCTTGACCGGGTCGCGCAGTTCGACCTTGCTCCACTGCGCCTCGGCCAGACGCTTTTCCAGCGCGATCACGCGGGCCACGGCCGCGCCGGCATCCTTGACGCCGGCCTCGCGGGCGAGGGTCTGCAGGTAGGTCTGGTAGGCCTCGCGCGCCTTGGCGAAGCGCTCGTCGTCGGCCTTCAGGTAGTAGTCGCGGTCGGGCAGGCCCAGGCCGCCCTGCCAGGCCATCAGCCGGTTGATGCCCGGCTGCTTGAAGTCGGGGTCGACACCCAGCTGGATGGGAGCGTCGACCACACCCATCTGACGCCCCATCCAGGCGGCCAGCTGCTCGGGCGTCTGAATGGCCGCGATGTCGGCCAGCCAGGCCTGCACGGGCGCCAGGCCGGCCTTGTCGATGGCCGCGGTGTCCATGTAGCTCGCGTAGTAGTCGCCGATCTTCTGCTCGACGCTGCCGGCGGGGGACTTCTTCTTGGCCAGGTCTTCGACGATGGCCTTGACACGCTGGTCGGACAGATCCGCCAGCTGGACGAAGGCCCCGTACGACGACTTGTCGGCCGGGATGGCCGTGTTCGCCAGCCAGCGGCCGTTGACCGCGCGGTAGAGGTCATCCTGCGGGCGCACGGCCTTGTCGGCGGCCTGAGCCTCCAGGCCCGATTGAACCGGCGCGGCCAGAGCCAGGCCGCCCAGTTGCATCAGCAGGGCCAGGGTGGTGAGACGAAGTGCTTTCATCGCGTTCCGAATAAAAAGTGGCGGGGCGAGCCCCGGCGGACCCGCGAGCCTAAGCCCACGCACCCACCCCTGCCAAAGGGGATGGCCCGGATGAGTGGTGGGTAGAGGTGGCGGAGCCCGCCGCAGCGCGGGACAGGGAAGACAGGGGACGGGCTCAGGCGGCTTCGGCCTCGGCCTGCGGGTCGGTCGCTTCCAGCTCGTAGCTGGCGGCCAGCATGGCGAGCCGGCCGATGACGCCGTACATGTAGAAGCGGTTGGGCGCGCTGACGCCGGGCTTCTCGCCCGGGCGCGGCAGGTGCAGGGAGTCGGCAAAGGCCAGCGGCACGTAGCTGGCGCCCGGCGTGTTCAGGCTCTCGTCGATGCCGCGGCCGGCATGGACGCGGTAGTACCCGCCCACCACGTAGCGGTCCATCATGTAGACCACCGGCTCGGCCACGGCGGAGTGCACGCGCTCATGCGTGGGCACGCCTTCCTGCACGATGATCTCGGTGCCAATGTTCTCGGGCAGGTGCTCCGCCAGCGTCTCGATGTCCTTGGCGTCGCGCACCGTCAGCACGCCACGGCCATAGCTGCCCACGTCGCTCTTGATGATGACGAAGGGCTTTTCCTGGATGCCGTATTCCTTGTACTTGCGGCGCACCTTGGTCAGCTGCGCATCGGCGGCCGTCTGCAGCGCATCGAGGTCCTTGGCACCATGCATCTCCACTGCCGAGAACATCGGGTGGATCAGCCACGGGTCCATGCCCAGCAGCTTGCCGAAACGCTTGGCCACCTCTTCGTAGGCACGGAAGTGCCGGCTCTTGCGCCGCACGCTCCAGCCGGCATGCAGCGGCGGGAGCAGGTACTGCTCGTGCAGGCCCATCAGCTGCGGCGGCGTGCCGGCCATCAGGTCGTTGTTCAGCAGGATGGTGCAGGGGTCGAAATCCTTCAGCATCAGCCGGCCGCGCTTGCGCACCAGGGGCTCCAGCAGCAGCGTGCTGCCGTCCGCCAGGCTCAGCTCGGCGGGCTCGGTGAGCGCCGGGTCCAGCGAACCGAAACGAACATTGAGGCCGGCCTGCGTGAAGATGCGCGCCAGCGTGGCCAGGTTCTCCAGGTAGAAACTGCAGCGCGAGCCGGTCTCGGGGATGAGCAGCAGGTTGCGCGCCTCGGGGCAGATCTTCTCGATCGCCGCCATCGCGGCCTGGACGGCCTGCGGCAGCATCTGCGCGGTCAGGTGGTTGAAGCCACCTGGAAAGAGATTGGTGTCCACCGGCGCCAGCTTGAACCCGGCGTTGCGCAGGTCCACCGACGCGTAGAAGGTCGGCGTGTGCTCCATCCACTCGAGGCGGAACCAGCGCTCGGTCGCCGGCATGGATTCCAGGATCCGGGCCTCCAGTTCGTTGATGGGGCCGGTCAGTGCGGTGATGAGATGGGGAACCATGAGCCGAACTATCGCAAACTCGAAAGGGATGCACAGGTGGGGCCGTCCGGTGCGAACTCAAGCCCCGCGCTAGCGTATACCCGCGCAGCCGGTTCCAGCCCGAGTCGGCATGAAAAAAGCCGCCCGGCGGGCGGCTTGCTCGGATGAACGGGGCCAGGCTGGGCCGGCCCCGCGCGCATCACTTGTGGTACGCGGTTTCGCCGTGGGACGTGATGTCCAAACCTTCGCGCTCTTCCTCTTCAGGCACACGCAGGCCGATGACCATGTCGACGATCTTGTACGCGACCACCGACACCACGCCGGACCACACCAGGGTCACGCCGACGGCCTTGGCCTGCGTCAGCAGCTGGGCGCCGATGGAGTAGGCGTCCGGCGTGATCATCGAGGCCGTGACCCAATCGCCCACGGCGCTGGGGCCACCCAGGGCCGGGCTGTTGAAGACACCGGTCAGCAGCGCGCCGACGATGCCGCCCACGCCGTGGACGCCGAACACGTCCAGCGAGTCGTCGGCACCCAGCAGCTTCTTCAGGCCGGACACGCCCCACAGGCAGGCGAAGCCGGCGATCAGGCCGATCACCAGACCACCGCCCACGCCGACGTTGCCGGCGGCCGGGGTGATGGCCACCAGGCCGGCGACGGCACCGGAGGCTGCGCCCAGCATCGAGGCCTTGCCCTTCAGCAGCGCCTCACCCACGCACCAGGCCAGCACGGCGGCGGCGGTGGCGGCCAGCGTGTTCATGAAGGCCAGCGCGGCGAAGCCGTTGGCTTCGAGCGCGGAACCGGCGTTGAAGCCGAACCAGCCCACCCACAGCAGCGAGGCACCGACCATGGTCAGCGTCAGGCTGTGCGGCGTGAAGGCCTCCTTGCCGTAGCCCACGCGCTTGCCGACCATGTAGGCACCCACGAGGCCCGCGACGGCGGCGTTGATGTGCACCACGGTGCCGCCGGCGAAGTCCAGCGCGCCCATCTGCCACAGGAAGCCGGCCTTGCTGTTCATCTCGTCAACCACGCCCGCAGCGGTGTAGGCATCCGGGCCCATCCAGAACCAGACCATGTGGGCCATCGGGATGTAGCTGAACGTGAACCAGATCGCGAGGAACAGCAGCACGGCCGAGAACTTCATGCGCTCGGCGAAGGCGCCGATGATCAGGCAGGCCGTGATGCCGGCGAAGGTCGCCTGGAAGGCCGCGAACACGATCTCGTACATCGGCACGCCCTTCGAGAAGGTGGCGCCGTTGGCGAAGGTGCCGGCGACGTTGTCCCAGATGCCCTTCAGGAAGATGCGATCCGTACCGCCCACGAAGGCATTGCCCTCAGTGAACGCGAAGCTGTAGCCGTACAGCACCCACAGCACGACGATCAGCGAGAAGCCGACCATCACCTGCATCAGCACCGACAGCATGTTCTTGCTGCGCACCAGGCCACCGTAGAACAGCGCCAGACCCGGCACCGTCATCAGGATGACCAGCAGCGTGGACAGCATCATCCAGGAGGTGTCGCCCTTGTTGGGGGCAGGCGCGGCGGCAGGAGCCGACGCGGCCTCCGCCGCAGCCGAGGCGGCCGGCGCAGCGGCCGGTGCGGTGTCAGCCGCCGAGGCAGCGGACGCGGTGGCGACGGCGGCCGAAGCCGGAGCCGACGCCGAGTCCTGCGCCCAGGCAGCCGGCGTCAGCACGGCCGCCGCAAGGGCGAGACTGGCAAGGAGTTTCTTCATTTGCGGTTTCTCCAACGGGTTCGTACTGAATCTCAGAGGGCGTCGTTGCCGGTCTCGCCGGTACGGATGCGGACCACCTGGTCCAGCGGCGACACGAAGATCTTGCCGTCGCCGATCTTGCCGGTGCGCGCGGAAGACTCGATCGCCTCGATGACGCGTTCGACGACGTCATCGTTCACGGCGGCCTCGATCTTGACCTTGGGCAGGAAGTCGACGACGTACTCGGCGCCCCGGTACAGCTCGGTGTGGCCCTTCTGGCGGCCGAAGCCCTTGACTTCGGTGACCGTCAGGCCCTGTACGCCGATGGCGCTCAGGGCTTCACGCACTTCGTCCAGCTTGAAGGGCTTGATGACGGCGGTGATCAATTTCATGTCGCGCTCCAATGAATCAGAAGGTCTTCTTCAGGCCGACCACCAGCGTGGTCTTGCCCATGAACTTGCCGTTCGCCGGGCTGGCGTAGAAGCCCTTGTCTGCGTCGGTGCCCACCACGGCCGCGCTCACCACCAGGCCGGAGAAGTCCTTGGCCAAGGTGACGGAGTAGTCGGTGTAGGAAGCCACGGAGGTGTGCTTCACGGTCTGATGGCCCACGTGCGGCGTCAGCGTCATTCCGCCGCCGATGTCGAAGTTGGCGGACACGTCCAGGTAGCCGCTGTTCTTGCTGTCCGGCACGCCGAAGAGGTTGGTCGTGCCATGCGAATACTTGGCGGTGACCGGGCCGTAGCTCACTGCGCCGTACACCTCGAAGGTGTTGGCGCTGGTCGCCAGCTTGTTGCTCGGGTAGTAGTACTGCAGCACGCCGACATCCACGGTCAGCCCCGGCGCCACCTCGGTCTTGTAGCCGCCGTACAGATCCCACTCGAGGTCGCCGCTACCGCCGGCATCCTTGATCCACTTGATCGTCGACGCCCAGGTGCCGACGTAGAAACCCGAAGAATGCGCGTAGTCGATGCCGCCCTGCAGCGCCGGCTTCAGGCGGGTCTGGGAGATACCGCGATAGCGATAGTCGCTCACCGCGCCGATGTTGAACGACAGCGGGTCCGCGGCCGGTGCCGGCTCGTCAGCGAACGCCGGCAGCGCGGCAGCAGACAGCGCCAGGATCAGCAGCGAGGGGGTCAACTTCATGGCAAATCTCCTTTGTGGACATGTCAGGATGTAGTCGGACAGCGCATTGCAGCTTCCGTGCCAACGCCGCCGCCCCATGCAAACGCACGAAAGCGGTGAGGTTGCGCCCCTCGATAGGCTTGCGCACCAATTTGGCGCTCGCCTTTGGGCCCACGAAAGCCCTTGTTTGGTGCAATTCAGGTAACAAGGCCCGCTGACGTCCGGCGACACAGGTCCTAGACTGACCGGCAGCCAGGGAGACGACGATGCCGCCATCCAGCCCGGCCTCGGCCGGCCAAGCGCCCGGAGACCACCGATGAGCCTCGCCATCGTGCACAGCCGCGCGCTGGACGGCCTGGCCGCTGCGCCGGTCACCGTCGAGGTCCATCTGGCCAACGGGCTGCCGTCGTTCACCGTCGTCGGTCTCGCGGACACCGAGGTCAAGGAGGCCCGTGAGCGCGTACGCGCCGCCCTGCAGAGCAGCGGGCTGAGCTTTCCTCACAACCGCCGCATCACCGTCAACCTCGCGCCAGCCGACCTGCCCAAGGAGGGGGGGCGCTTCGATCTGCCGATGGCGCTGGGGCTGCTGGCCGCAGACGGTCAACTGGACCCGGCCCGACTGGCCGGCATGGAATGCGCCGGCGAGCTCTCGCTGGCCGGCGAACTGCGCCCCGTGCGCGGGGCGCTCGCCATGGCCCTGGCCCTGCGCCAGATGCCTGCGCCGCGCGAACTGCTGCTGCCCATCGACAGTGCGGCCGAAGCGGCCCTGGTGGAAGGCCTGGTCGTGCGCGAAGCGGCCCATCTGCTGGACGTCGTGGCGGCGCTGCAGCCCGACGGTGCCGCCCTGCCCCGCACCGCCACCCGACCACGCCCCTTGGCGCCGAACTTGCCGGACCTCGCGGACGTCAAGGGCCAGGCCGGCCCCAAGCGTGCGCTGGAGGTAGCGGCGGCCGGCGGGCACAGCCTGCTGTTCGTCGGCCCGCCCGGCACGGGCAAATCCATGCTGGCCCAGCGCCTGCCCGGCCTGCTGCCGGCGCTGGACGACAGCGCCGCGCTGGAGTCCGCCGCGCTGCTCAGCCTGGCCGGGCAGTTCGAACTGGCCCGCTGGGGGCAGCGCCCCTTTCGCACGCCGCATCACTCCGCCTCCAGCGTCGCGCTGGTGGGCGGGGGCTCGCCCCCCCGGCCCGGCGAGATCTCGCTGGCCCTGCACGGGGTGCTGTTCTTGGACGAGTTGCCGGAGTTCCCACGCGCCGCGCTGGAGGCGCTGCGTGAGCCGCTGGAAACCGGCCGCATCCTGATCTCGCGCGCCGCGCGTCAGGCGGAATTCCCGGCTCGCTTCCAGCTCGTCGCCGCGATGAACCCCTGCCCGTGTGGCCAGCTCGGCAACCCTCTGAAAGCCTGCCGCTGCTCACCGGATCAGGTGGCGCGCTACCAGGGCCGGCTCAGCGGCCCCCTGCTGGACCGGCTGGATCTGCTCGTCGAGGTGCCGATGATTCCGCCCCGCGACCTGCAAGACCTGTCCCCAGGCCCGTCCACCGCAGCCGTCGCCACGCGCGTGGCTGCCGCCCGCGCCCGGGCATGGGCCCGGCAGGGCAGCGCGAATGCCCAGCTGGCCCCGCCCGACCTGGCCCGCCTGGCCGGGCTGGACGACGCCGCCAGAAGCCTGCTGGAGCGCTCGGCCGAGCGGCTGGGCTGGTCGGCACGCAGCTTTCACCGCATCCAGCGCGTGGCCCGCACGATTGCCGACCTGGCCGACGCGCAGACCGTCAGCGCAGCACATATGGCCGAGGCCATCCAGCTGCGCCGCGGGCTGCCCGGCGCCAGTGGCGACTGAGGCCAGCGCCCGGGCCTGCGCTCAGCGGGGGCTGAAGCCGCCCTCGTGCAGGCTGATCTGGTCGCCCGACTGCACACCCGGATCACTGCTGCGCTCGAAGCGGTGCACCTGACCGTCACGGTCCTTGGCCTGCACCACCCAGACGGTGTGGGTCTTCTGGTTCTTCTCGATCTCGTTGCCGGCATAGCCGCCGGCCACGGCGCCGCCCACGGTGGCCAGCTTGCGGCCGTTGCCGCCGCCCACCATATTGCCCAGCAGGCCGCCCACCACGGCGCCGCCCACCGCACCCAGGCCGCTGCCCTGGCCACGACGGCTCTCGGTGTGGACATCCGTCACCAGCGCGCAGCGTTCGCACAGACTGGCGAGCGTCTGGCGCTCGCGTTCTGCCGGGCTGAGCGGGGCCGTCTCGCGCGATGCCGGCGATGCGGTCTCGCGGCGCGACGGGGTCGGAGCTTGCGCGACCACCACAGGCGCCTTGGCGGCCGACTCCTTGGCCGTTGCCGCCGTGTCCCGGCCTTCATCGGGCGACGCCTGCGACTCAGTGGCCGGTGCGGGCTCGATCGGCGCCTGCGAGCGGCCCACGGCATAGGCGCCGCCCAGCAGCGCCAGCACGACCGCAACGCCGGCCACGATCTGCGTGGACTTCAGGGCGGGGGTGGAAGGGTGAGCGGATTGCATGCGTGACTCCATGATCTGAACTATGGCTACAGCATGCGCGCCCGCGCCCTGGTGCCGTGTAGGACAAGGCCTTGCCACCCTGCGGGCGGCGGCCGGCTGATGGGCCACTCAGCCCAGCTGCGGGGCCAGCGCACGCCGCGCGGCGGCCTCGTCCAGGCCGTTGCGCGCGGCCCAGTCCATCAGCTGGTCATCACCGATGCGGCCGACGTTGAAGTAGGCCGCATCCGGATGCGCCAGATAGAAGCCGCTGACGCTGGCGGCCGGCGTCATCGCCAGGCTGTCCGTCAGGCCCATGCCGATTTCCTCGGGCACCAGCAACTCGAACAGCGGCCGCTTGGGCAGGTGATCCGGGCAGGCCGGATAGCCCGGCGCCGGGCGGATGCCACGGTACTGCTCGCCGATCAGCTGCTCGTTGCTGAGCTGCTCGTCGGCCGCATAACCCCAGAACTCGCGCCGCACGCGCTCGTGCAGCCATTCCGCTGCGGCCTCGGCCAGGCGGTCGGCCA
The DNA here is from genome assembly GCA_003241055.1 of Roseateles depolymerans. Classification (GTDB taxonomy): domain Bacteria; phylum Pseudomonadota; class Gammaproteobacteria; order Burkholderiales; family Burkholderiaceae_C; genus Pelomonas; species Pelomonas depolymerans_A. The sequence continues at coordinate 77,917 of QFOD01000005.1, read as the reverse complement.
ACGCCTTGAGCATGATGGCCGAGTAGTCGTCATGCGCGGCGAGGAACTCCGCCTCCTTCTTGTCCACGCCCAGGCCGGCGGTGACGGCAAAGAGCCCGATGTGGTCGCCCTCGGGCGCCACGAAATCGGCCAGCGCGCGGTTGGGCCGCATCACGCCGTCCACCACCGGGCGCTCGGACTGCATGCGCAGGCCGTGCCAGGTCATGAGCTTGAGGGTGCGCGCCTCGTCCGCGTAGACCGCGATGTCATCGTCATGCTCGGGCGCTGCGGGATAGAGGCCGAACACCGCATGCGCCTGCAGCCAGCGGCCGTCGACGATCTTCTTCAGCATGGCCTGCGCGTCGGCAAACACCTTGCGCGCCTCGGTGCCGACGATCTCGTCGTCCAGGATGGCCGGGTAGGGGCCGGCCAGGTCCCAGGTCTGGAAGAACGGGCCCCAGTCGATGTAGCGGGCCAGCTCGGCCAGGTCCAGGTTCTTCAGCACGCGGCGGCCGGTGAAGCGCGGCGCCGGTGCCTTGCGGGAGAAGTCCACCGGCGTGCGGTTGGCGCGCGCCTGCGCCAGCGTGACCAGCGGGGTCTGCTTCTTGCCGGCATGCAGCGCGCGGGTCTTCGCGATGTCGGCCTTGAGCTCGGCGATGTAGGCGGCGGCCCGCTCGTCGCTGAGCAGGTCGGAGCACACGCCGACGGCGCGCGAGGCATCCGGCACATAGACCACCGGGCCGTCGTAGTGCGGCGAGATCTTGACCGCCGTGTGCACGCGGCTGGTGGTGGCGCCGCCGATCAGCAGCGGCATGTGCCGCGACGCGAAGTACTCGTCGCGCTGCATCTCGGCGGCCACGTGCTGCATCTCCTCGAGGCTGGGCGTGATCAGGCCGGACAGGCCGATGATGTCCGCGCCCTCCTCCTTGGCGCGCTGAAGGATGTCCTGGGCCGGCACCATCACGCCCATGTTGACGACCTCGTAGTTGTTGCACTGCAGGACCACCGTGACGATGTTCTTGCCGATGTCGTGCACGTCGCCTTTGACGGTGGCGATGACGATCTTGCCCTTGCTCTTCACATCGCCGCCGGCGGCCTCGAGCTGGCGCTTCTCTTCCTCGATGTAGGGCACGAGGTGGGCCACGGCACTCTTCATCACGCGAGCACTCTTGACCACCTGGGGAAGGAACATCTTGCCCTGGCCGAACAGGTCGCCAACCACGTTCATGCCGCTCATCAGGGGGCCCTCGATGACATGCAGCGGCCGCCCGCCGCACGCCTTGATGGCCTGCCAGGCCTCCTCGGTGTCAGCGGTGATGAAGTCGGTGATGCCGTGCACCAGCGCATGGCTCAGGCGGGCGTTCACATCGCCGGCGCGCCAGGCCAGGCGGGCGGAATCGTCCTTGCCGGCGCTCTTGGCCCGGTCCGCGATCTCGATCAGGCGCTCGCCGGCATCGGCGCGGCGGTTCAGCACCACGTCCTCCACGCGCTCGCGCAGCTCGGCGTCGAGGTCGTCGTAGACCCCGACCATGCCGGCGTTGACGATGCCCATGTCCATGCCCGCCTGGATCGCGTGGTACAGGAACACCGTGTGGATGGCTTCGCGCACCGGCTCGTTGCCGCGGAAGCTGAAGCTCACGTTGGACACGCCGCCGCTCACCTTGGCGCCGGGCAGGTTCTGCTTGATCCAGCGCGTGGCCTCGATGAAGTCCACCGCGTAGTTGTCGTGCTCCTCGATGCCCGTCGCGATCGCGAAGATGTTGGGGTCGAAGATGATGTCCTCGGGTGGGAAGTCCACCTCGTCGACAAGGATGCGGTAGGCCCGCGCGCAGATCTCGGTCTTTCGCGCGAAGGTGTCGGCCTGCCCCTTCTCGTCGAAGGCCATGACCACGGCGGCCGCGCCGTAGCGCTTCACCAGCTTGGCCTGGCGCTTGAATTCGTCGACGCCTTCCTTCAGCGAGATGGAGTTGACGATGCCCTTGCCCTGGATGCACTTCAGGCCGGCCTCGATGACGCTCCACTTGGACGAGTCGATCATCACCGGCACGCGGGCGATCTCGGGCTCGCCGGCCATCAGGTTCAGGAAACGCACCATCGCGGCCTGGCTGTCCAGCATGGCCTCGTCCATGTTGACGTCGATGACCTGGGCGCCGTTCTCGACCTGCTGGCGCGCGACGGCCAGTGCCTCCTCGAACTGCCCCGCGAGGATCATGCGGGCGAAGGCCTTGGAGCCGGTGACGTTGGTGCGCTCGCCGATGTTGACGAACAGCGTGCCCGCGCCGATGGCGACCGGTTCCAGGCCGGAGAGCTTGAGGGGGGGAGGCGTGATCTGCATGGGGCCGCTCATTCGCTGAAAGCTCTGGGGCGGCCACGCTCACCGTGACCGCCAAGGGGGTTCGGTGAGCGCCGTTGTCTAGGTCCGAGCCTGGGGGCGGGCCCTCGCAGCGCTCCTCGGATGACGCAATTTTACGCAGGCCGCCGCCCGCGCCCCGTACGGATTCGCTTGCGGTGCGCGACGCACGGCACACAATGGCCGGCTCCATGCCTGCCGAACTGCTCCAACTGCCCCCGCGCATGCTGCGCCTGGGCATGACCCTGCCCTACGACATCTACGACGCTGCCGGCAAGCTGATGTTTGCGCGTGGCCAGGTGTTGCGCGACTCGCCGCTGGTGCGCAGCCTGATCGACGGTGGCGCCTGGGTGCGGCCCGAGGACACGGCCGAATACCAGAAGGCGCTGGCCCATCGCATGGACACGCTGATGCACCAGGACGCCGTGCTGACGGAGATCGCCAATGCCGAGGTGCAGTTCCGCTTCGACCCGCCGGCCAGCCGGGTCGAACTGCCGCCGCGCGAGGCCTGGGCCGACCTGCTGCTGCACACCCACCTGCTGCTGCGCGAGGCCGAGCCGGCCGACTTCGAGCCCCGGCTGGCCCGGCTGCGCGACCGCCTGCTGGCGCGCGCCCGCAGCCAGCCCGATGCGACGCTGCTGCAGCTGGTCTACGAAAGCGGACAGTCCTTCCAGGACTACAGCGCCCGTCATGCGCTGCTGACGCTGCTGCTGGCCGAGCTGGTCGCCGCCCAGCTGTCCCTGAATGCCGAGCAGCGATCCGCCCTGCACGGGGCGGCGCTGACGATGAACTATGGCGCCGGCCCGGCCCACGACCGCCTGGCCCAGCAGGCCGAGCCCGCCTCACTCGCCCAGCGGCAGGCGCTGAACGCCCACGGCGAGCACGCCGCTCGCCGGCTGCAGGCGCTGGGCGTGCGCGACCCCGCGTGGCTGGAAGCCGTGCGGCTGCACCATGACGCCGGCCCGGGCCCGCTGGGCACGCGTGCGCCGGGTGAGCAACTGGCCCGACTGCTGCGCCGCATCGACATCTACGGCGCCCGGCTGGCCCCGCGGCGAACCCGCACGGCCATGAGCGGCGCGGCGGCGGCACGCGCGGTCTATCTGGACGAGAACCAGCAGCCCGACGAAGCCGGGGCGGCCCTGATCAAGGCCGTGGGGCTGTACCCGCCGGGCAGCGTCGTGCGACTGGCCGATGGCGAGGTCGGCCTGGTGTTCAAGCGCGGCTACAGCGCCAGCGAGCCGCTGGTGGCTGCCCTGATCGGCAAGAGCGGCACGCCGCTGTCCCACCCCGTCCCGCGGGACACCCGCCAGGCGGCCCACGCGATCACGGCCAGCCTAGCCCCGCAGGAGCTGAAGCTGCGGGTCAACCTCGACGCCCTGCTCAAGCTCTGAGGCCGCCGAGGCGGCCTGGGCCCCTCACACCGCCTGCTCGAAGTGCTCCACATGCGGCGGCTGCGCAAAGAAGCCGCCGACGATGCCTCGCCAGGCCGTGAACAGCGGGCCGCCGCGGAACACCTCGGTGTGCGCAGCCAGCGTTTCCCACTCGACCTGCAGCACATAGCGCTCCGGCGACTCGATGCCCCGCTGCACGCTCGCACGGATGAAGCCGGGCGACCGGGACAGCGCCGTGGCGATGCCTTCACGCAGCGCAGCTTCGAAGGCCGCCTGCTGGCCGGGGTGGATGCGGATGTCGGCAATCTCGAGAATCATCGCGGAACCTGTGGAGTCAAGGGCAAGGTCACGCAATGTGCCACGGCCACCCTGCACCTTGTCGATGAAGGGGCTCGCAGGCATTCCCCGCGCCAGGCCCCTGTGATCGAATGCAACGCACATTGAACGCGTCGGCAGCTGGCGCAGGCCGGCACCGGCGCGTAGGGGGGAGCATCCCATGGACAACCTCTTTGACGAGGCGCTGACCCGGCTGTCGCGACCCGGCCTCACCAACCCGGCGTCCGCAGCGCTGGACGACACGCTGGCCCGCGGCCTGCATGCGGTGCGCGAACACCTCGGGCTGGAGGTGGCCTTCATCTCGGAGTTCGCCGAAGGGCGACGGGTGTTCCGCCAGGTGGACGACACACACACGCCACCCCTGCTGCGGGTGGACGGGTCAGACCCGCTGGAGGAAAGCTACTGCCAGCGGGTGGTGGACGGCCGCCTGCCCGAGCTGATGCAGGACGCCAGGCGCCATCCGGAGGCCCTGACGCTGCCCGTCACGCTGGCGCTGCCGGTGGGCGCCCACCTGAGCGTGCCCATAAGGCTGAGCGATGGCCGGGTCTACGGCACGCTGTGCTGCTTCAGCACCCGACCGGACCTGTCGCTCACGCCGCGCGACCTGGCCACGATGCGCGTGTTCGCCGAGCTGGTGTCCGACCAGATCGACCGTGAAGCCCGCCACCAGCGCACGCAGGCCGAGGTGTTCGGGCGGCTCGACCTGGCCCTGCAGCCCGGCGGCATGCACACCGACTACCAGCCCATCGTGAACATCGCGCAGCGCCGCGTCGTCGGCTTCGAGGCCCTGACCCGCTTCGATTGCGCGCCGAGCCGCTCGCCGGACCTGTGGTTCAACGAGGCCAACGGTGTGGCGCGCGGCTGCGAGCTGGAACTGCGCGCCATCGCGCTGGCCCTGGCCGGGCTGGGCGAGCTGCCCGAGCCGCTCTACATCGCCGTCAACGCCTCGCCCAATACGGTGCTCGACCCGCGGCTGGCCAGCCTGCTGGCCGCACACCCGCTGCGCCGCATCGTGCTGGAGGTGACGGAACACGAGGAGGTGGCCCACTACGAGGACATCGCCCGCGTGGTGACGCCGCTGCGCGCGGCCGGCCTGCGGGTGGCCGTGGACGATGCCGGCGCGGGCTATGCCTGCTTTCGCCACATCCTGAATCTGGCGCCGGACATCATCAAGCTCGACGTCAGCATCACGCGCGGCATCGATGCCGACCCCAGCCGCCAGGCCCTCGCGGTGGCACTGCGCCACTTCGCCAGCGCCACGCAGGGCCGGCTGGTGGCCGAAGGGGTGGAGACCGAACGCGAGATGGCCATGCTGACCCGCCTGGGCATCACGCTGACCCAGGGCTATCTGCTGGGTCGGCCGCAGTCACTGGCCCAGGCGCTGGAGACCGCACGCCTGCTGCACTGAGCCCCCTCAGGTGGGTGCCAGGCTGTGCCACACCAGGCTGCTGATCAGCTCGCGGGCCGCCTCGAAGTCCGCCAGGTCCAGCGCCGGCTTGCCCATGTAGAGCGAGAACTGCGGGGCCAGGTCGGCATAGGCCTGGGTGGAGGCCCAGATCAGGAACATCAGGTGCGTGAAGTCCAGCCGGCGCACGCGGCCCTCGTTGGCCCAGCGCTCGAAGCGGTCCACATCGGCACGCAGTATGGGCATCACCCGGTGCCGCAGCACATCGCTGTAGCGCGGCGCCCCGGCCATGATCTCGCGCGTGAACACCGCGTTGCCGCTGGGGCGCTCGCGCGAGAAGCGCAGCTTGGCCTCGATGTAGGCATGCACGGCCTGCTCGGGCTCGTCGGCCTCGGCGATGTCGGTCATGCAGGCCATCCACTCGTCGATCACGCTGTCCAGCACGGCGCGGTAGAGCTCCTCCTTGCTGGGCCAGTGATACAGCAGGTTCTGGCGCGACAGGGCCAGCGTCGCGGCGATGGAATCCAGGCTCACCCCCTCGAAGCCATAGCGGGCGAACTGGCGTTCGGCCTCGGCCAGGATGGCTTCCTGCTTGCGCAGGGTGGCCGCGCGCGGGGTGCGCGCAATGACAGCGGTAACACTCATGCACTGATTCTGACGAGCGCGCACCATCGCGAGGCTGCGGGTTTGTACGCTTAGGCGAATTTTTACTAGGCAGTAATGTTTTGCTCCTATCCATATGCATTCCATGGATGAGGAGCCAGCCTTGGACCTTGCCGACCTGAAGCCCGGACGTCTGGCACCGCCGGATTACGAGCGCAACTTCGCTGACGCCCACGCGCCGCTGAACCGCGCACAGGCGCTGATCGAAGCCGAACGCTGCTACTACTGCTACGGCGCCCCGTGCCAGACCGCCTGCCCCACGGGCATCGACATCCCCACCTTCATCCAGCGCATCGCGCAGGACAACCTGCGCGGCGCGGCCGAGACCATCCTCACCGCCAACCCGCTGGGCGGCATGTGCGCCCGCGTCTGCCCGACCGAGGTGCTGTGCGAACAGGCCTGCGTGCGCAACACCCACGAGAGCAAGCCTGTGGAGATCGGCCTGTTGCAGCGCTTCGCGGTGGAGAGCCATCTGGACCAGCCGGGCAAGCCGCTGTTCACCAGGGCCGCGCCCACCGGGCGCCGCGTGGCCGTGGTGGGTGCCGGGCCGGCCGGCCTGGCCGCCGCACATGGCCTGGCCCGCCGCGGGCATGACGTGACCCTCTTCGACGCCGCGCCCAAGCTGGGCGGGCTCAACGAGTACGGTCTGGCCACCTACAAGGTCGCGGGCGGCTTCGCTCAGCGCGAGGTGGACTGGCTGCTGAGCATTGGCGGCATCACGCCGCGACTGAGCCGCCAACTGGGCCGCGACTTCACGCTGGACAGCCTGCTGGAGGGCTTCGATGCGGTCTTCCTGGGCCTGGGCCTGGCCGGCGTCAATGCGCTGGGCATCGCCGAGCCCCAGGTCGAGGGCCTGCGCGACGCCGTCGACTTCATCGCCGAGCTGCGCCAGAGCCCGCCGGCCAGCGTTGCCGTGGGGCGGCGCGTGGTCGTCATCGGCGGCGGCATGACCGCCGTGGACGCCGCGGTGCAGGCCCGCCTGCTGGGCGCCGAGCAGGTGACCATGCTCTATCGCCGCGGCGTCGAGAGCCTCTCGGCCTCCAGCCACGAACAGCAGTGGGCGCAGACCCACGGCGTCACGCTGCGCGTCTGGGCCCGACCGCTGGCGCTCGAGGCCGAGGGCGGCGTGCTGCGCGGCCTGCGCTGCGCGGCCACGGCGATGCAGGATGGCCGCCTGGTGGACACCGGCGAGCAGTTCACGCTGGAGGCCGACATGGTGCTGCGGGCCATCGGCCAGAGCTTCGTGCCCGAGCCGGTGGGCGCGGGCATCGCGCTGGAAGCCGGCCGCATCCGCACCGATACCGACGGCCGCACCAGCCTGGCCCGCGTCTGGGCCGGCGGCGACTGCCGCGCCGGCGGGCTGGACCTGACGGTCGAGGCCGTCGAGCACGGCAAGCGCGCCGCCGAATCGATTCACGCTGAACTGATGGGGGTGGCCCGTGGCTGACCTGAGCTCCAACTTCCTGGGCATCAAGAGCCCCAACCCCTTCTGGCTGGCCTCGGCCCCGCCGACCGACAAGGAGGTCAACGTGCGCCGCGCCTTCGAGGCCGGCTGGGGCGGCGTGGTGTGGAAGACGCTGGGCGAGGACCCGCCGGTGGTCAACGTCAACGGCCCGCGCTACGCCACGCTGTGGAGCCAGGACCGCCGCGTCATCGGTTTCAACAACATCGAGCTGATCTCCGACCGGCCGCTGCAGACCAATCTCGACGAGATCCGGCGCGTGAAGCGCGACTTCCCGGACCGCGCCATGATCGTCTCGCTGATGGTGCCGGTGAACGAGCAGAGCTGGAAGAACATCCTGGCCCGCGTGGCCGACACCGGCGCCGACGGCATCGAGCTGAACTTCGGCTGCCCGCACGGCATGAGTGAGCGCGGCATGGGCTCGGCCGTGGGTCAGGTGCCCGAGTACATCCAGCAGGTCACCGAGTGGTGCAAGAAGCACACGAAGATGCCGGTGATCGTGAAGCTCACGCCCAACATCACCGACGTGCGCTTCCCGGCCCGCGCGGCCAAGGCCGGCGGCGCCGACGCGGTGAGCCTGATCAACACCATCAACTCCATCATGGGCGTGGACCTGGACCGCATGGTGATGAGCCCGTCCACCGACGGCCTGGGCTCGCACGGCGGCTACTGCGGCCCGGCCGTGAAGCCCATCGCGCTGAACATGGTGGCCGAGATCGCCCGTGACGCCGCCACCGCCGGCCTGCCCATCAGCGGCATCGGCGGCATCACCACCTGGCGCGACGCGGCGGAGTTCATCGCCATGGGCTGCGGCACCGTGCAGGTCTGCACGGCCGCCATGGTCTACGGCTTCAAGATCGTGCAGGACCTGTGCTCCGGCCTGTCCAACTTCCTGGACGAGAAGGGCTACGCCTCCATCGAGGACTTCCGCGGCCGCGCCGTGCCCACGGTCAAGAACTGGAACCAGCTCAACCTCAACCACGTGGACAAGGCCGTCATCGATCAGGACAGCTGCATCCAGTGCGGCCGCTGCCACATCGTCTGCGAGGACACCTCTCACCAGGCCATCTTCGTGAAGTCTGGGCCCCCAGAGCCGGCTCTGCGTGCCGGCTCGCCCCCCGAGGGGGGCTCGGCCGCTCGGGAGCGGCCCAGCGCGGCCTCGGCGGACGCCAAGCGGCACTTTGTGGTCAACGAGGCGGAGTGCGTGGGCTGCAATCTCTGCGTGTCCATCTGCCCCGTCCCTGGCACGATCACGATGCGCTCGCTGCAGCGGGGCGAAACCGATGCCCGCACCGGTCGCGTCATCGACGGCAGCTACGCCAACTGGACCACGCATCCCAACAACCCGATGCGCGCCAGCTGCGGCTGAAGCCGGCAGCGGCCGAGGCCCGCAACTTGCTAGGCCGCTGCACATCTGAATCCACAGGGAGCTGCGCATGACCGACCCCACGCTGAGCAACCCGGACCTGGCCCCCACCACGGCGGCCCAGCGCACCTGGCGCTGGTACCACTTCGCCGCGCTGTGGGTGGGCATGGTCATGTGCATCCCGGCCTACACGCTGGCCGCCAGCCTCATCGAGGCGGGCATGAGCTGGAGCCAGGCCGTGGGCACGGTGTTCCTGGGCAACCTCATCGTGCTGGTGCCCATGCTGCTGATCGGCCACGCCGGCGCCAAGCACGGCATCCCGTATGCGGTGCTGGCGCGGGCCTCGTTCGGCACGCGCGGCGCGCGGCTGCCGGCGCTGCTGCGCGCGCTGGTGGCCTGCGGCTGGTACGGCATCCAGACCTGGTTCGGTGGGCAGATGATCTACACGCTGGCCGGCGTGCTGCTGGGCCACCCGCTGGGCGGCGAAGCGCTGCCCGGCCTGGGCATCAACGCCGCACAGTTCGCCTGCTTCCTGATCTTCTGGGCGCTGCAGTTCTGGTTCGTGATGCATGGCATCGACTCCATCCGCAAGCTCGAAACCTGGACCGCACCCATCAAGATCGTCATCTGCTTCGTGCTGCTGTGGTGGGCGGGCGACAAGGCGGGCGGCTTCGGGCCCATCCTGCAACAGCCCTCCACCTTCGAGCCGGGCGGCGCCAAGGCCGGCCAGTTCGCGGCCGTGTTCTGGCCCTCGCTGACCGCCATGGTCGGCTTCTGGGCCACGCTGGCGCTCAACATCCCCGACTTCACCCGCTTCGCCAGGAGCCAGCGCGACCAGTTCGTCGGCCAGGCCATCGGCCTGCCCGCGCCCATGGGCCTGCTGGCCGCGCTGGCGGTGTTCGTCACCTCGGCCACCGTCGTCATCTACGGCAAGGCACTGTGGGACCCGGTGGACCTGGCCAGCCGCATGACGGGGGCGGCGGTGCTGATCGCCCTCATCGTGCTGCTGATCGACACCGTCAGCGTCAACCTCGCGGCCAATCTGGTGGGCCCGGCCTACGACTTCTCGGCGCTGGCACCGGGCCGCATCAGCTACAAGACCGGCGGCATCATCACCGCGGGCCTGGCCATCGCGATGCTGCCGTGGAAGATCCTGGAATCCACCCAGGGCTACATCTTCACCTGGCTGATCGGCTACTCCGCGCTGCTGGGCCCGGTGGCCGGCATCCTGATCGTCGACTACTACCTGCTGCGCCGCACCGAACTGGCCGTGGACGAGCTCTACACCGAGCAGGGCCGCTACCACTACCACGGCGGCTGGAACCGCGCCGCGGTCATCGCCTTCATCCTCGGCGTGCTGCCCAATGTGCCGGGCTTCATGCACGCCGCCTTCCCCGCTGCCGTGCCGTCCATCGCACCGGTGTTCGAGCAGATCTACACCTACGCCTGGTTCGTGGGCCTGGCCCTGGCCGCCGTCATCTACGGCGCGCTGATGGCAGGCAAGACCGAACCCCTGGCCCAGCCCCGGAGCGCCACATGACCTCTCCTGCCCTGCTGATTCGCGGCGCCACCGTCGTCAACGCCGACGCCGAAGCCCGCGCCGACGTGCTTTGCGTGGACGGCCGCATCGCCGCCGTCGGTGAGCGCGCCGCCCGCGAGGCGCCCGCCGGCACCCAGACGCTGGACGGCAGCGGCCAGTACCTGCTGCCCGGCGGCATCGACCCGCACACCCACATGCAACTGCCCTTCATGGGCACGGTCACGCAGGACGACTTCTTCACCGGCACGGCCGCGGCGCTGGCTGGCGGCACCACGTCCATCATCGACTTCGTGATCCCCAACCCGCAGCAGCCGCTGATGGAGGCCTACCGCACCTGGCGCGGCTGGGCCGAGAAGAGCGCCGCCGACTACGCCTTCCATGTCGCCATCACCTGGTGGGACCAGAGCGTCAGCGACGACATGGGCACTCTCGTGCGCGAGGAAGGCGTGAACAGCTTCAAGCACTTCATGGCCTACAAGAACGCCATCATGTGCGACGACGAGACGCTGGTGAACAGCTTCAAGCGCTCGCTCGAACTGGGTGCCATGCCCACCGTGCATGCCGAGAACGGCGAGCTGGTCTATCTGCTGCAGGCCGAGGTGGCCAAGATGGGCATCACCGGCCCCGAGGGCCACCCGCTGAGCCGCCCGCCCATGGTGGAGGGCGAGGCCGCCAACCGCGCCATCGCGATTGCCGACGTGCTGGGCGTGCCCATCTACATCGTGCATGTCAGCTGCATAGAAAGCGCCGAGGCGATTGCCCGCGCCCGCGCCCGCGGCCAGCGGGTCTACGGCGAGGTGCTGGCCGGCCATCTGCTGATCGACGACAGCGTCTACCGCGACCCCGATTTCGCCAAGGCCGCGGCCTATGTGATGAGCCCGCCCTTCCGCCCCAAGATCCACCAGGAGTTCCTGTGGCGCGGCCTGCAGAGCGGCCAGCTGCACACCACGGCCACCGACCACTGCACCTTCTGCGCCAGCCAGAAGGCCGTGGGCCGCGACAACTTCGCCAAGATCCCCAACGGCTGCGGCGGCGTGGAAGAGCGCATGGCCGTGTTGTGGGACGCCGGCGTGGGCTCGGGACGGCTGACGCCCAGCGAGTTCGTGGCCATCACCTCGGCCAACACCGCACGGCTGTTCAACCTCTACCCGCGCAAGGGCGTGATCCAGGAGGGCGCCGACGCCGACCTCGTGCTGTGGGACCCGGCCGGCACCAAGACGCTGTCCGCCAAGACGCAGTTCTCGAAGAACGACTTCAACATCTTCGAGGGCCGCACGGTCCAGGGCATCCCCAGCCACACCATCAGCCAGGGCCGCGTGGCATTCGCCAATGGCGATCTGCGCGCCGAACCCGGCCGCGGCCGCTACCTCAAGCGCCCGGCCTTCGGCCCGCAGTTCGATGCGGCCATCAGGCGCTCGGCCGATCTGGCCCCCACCCCCGTGCTGCGTTGAAGGAGCGGCCCATGGACATGCCCACCAAGACTCAAGACCTGACCCACCTGCGCGTCAATGGCGCCCGCCTCTGGGATTCGCTGATGGAACTGGCCAAGATCGGCGCCACCGACAAGGGCGGCGTCTGCCGCCTCACGCTGACCGACCTCGACAAGCAGGGCCGCGACCTCGTCACGCGCTGGGCACGCGAGGCCGGCATGACGGTGACCGTCGACAAGATAGGCAACGTCTTCATGCGCCGCCCCGGCCGCAACAACGCGCTGCCACCCATCATGACCGGCAGCCACATCGACACCCAGCCCACCGGCGGCAAGTTCGACGGCAACTACGGCGTGCTGGCCGGTATCGAGGTGGCGCGCACGCTGAACGACCATGGAATAGAAACGGAAGCGCCCTTCGAGGTGGCCTTCTGGACCAACGAGGAGGGCTCGCGCTTCGTGCCGGTGATGATGGGCTCCGGCGTGTTCGCCAAGGCCTTCACGCTGGAGCATGCCTATGCCGCGACGGACACCGAGGGCAAGACGGTGAAGGGCGAGCTGGAGCGCATCGGCTACATCGGCGAGCAGGAGCCGGGCGACCACCCCATCGGCGCCTACTTCGAGACCCACATCGAGCAGGGCCCGGTGCTGGAGGATCACGACAAGACCATTGGCGTCGTCACCGGCGTGCTGGGCATCCGCTGGTACGACTGCGTCGTCACCGGCATGGAGGCTCACGCCGGCCCGACGCCGATGGCATTGCGCCGCGATGCGCTGCAGGTGGCCACGAAGCTCATGCAGGAGGTGGTGGCCTGCGCCCACCGCCACCCGCAGGCCGACGGCAGCAACCACGGCCGCGGCACGGTGGGCATGGTGCAGGTGCACCCCAACAGCCGCAACGTCATCCCGGGCCGCGTGAAGTTCAGCATCGACCTGCGCAACTCCAGCGACGCGCTGTGCGCCGCCATGGATGCCGACATCCGCGCGGTGGCCGCGCGGCTCGCGGCCGAGAGCGGCCTGGGCATCGAAATCACCGAGGTCAGCGCCTACCCGGCCCAGCCCTTCCATGCGGAGTGCGTGGCCGCGGTGCAGCAGGCCGCCGACGAACTGGGCTACAGCAATATGCCGGCGGTGTCGGGGGCCGGGCACGACGCGGTCTACATGGCCCGGCTAGCGCCGGCCGGCATGATCTTCATCCCCTGCAAGGACGGCATCAGCCACAACGAGATCGAGGACGCCAAGCCCGAGCACATCGAGGCCGGCTGCAACGTGCTGCTGCGCGCGATGCTCAACGCCGACCGGGCGCTGGCCTGACACCACGCCCGCCGCGGTGAGGCCTGCCGCGGCCTCACCGCCGGATCAGCCCCGCCTCAGTAGGGCACGGCGTCGGACGGGTAGCGCCAGAAGTCGCTCAGCAGGTAGTTCATCGGCATGTGCAGCGTGACGTGGCGCGGCGGGATGGGCTTCATGAACCAGCGGTCGTAGATGGCGTAGGCCTCGCGGCTCTGGATCAGCTTCACCATCTCGGCATCGATCAGCTGCTTGAACTCCGCATCGTCCTTGCTGAGCATGATGGCCAGCGGCTCGATGGTCAGGAAGCTGCCCACCACCTTGAACTTCTCGGCATCGGGCGCCTCGGCACGCAGGCCGTAGAGCTGCACGTCGTCCATCGCAAAGCCGTCCACCTCGCCCTTGCGCAGCAGCTCGATCGCCGCCTGGTGGGTGGGCGTCTCGATGAACTGGATGTTCAGCATGCGCTCCTGGCTGGCGCGCTGCACGGCCTTGAGCACCGTCGTGCCCTTGGTGATGGCGAGCTTGCGGTGGTCGAAATCGGTGATCTTCTCGGCCTTGCTGTCGCTGCGCACCATGATGCGCGCGCCGGTGATGTAGTGCGGCACCGTGAACGCCACCTGCTGGCGGCGCTCGGCGTTGTTGGTGGTGGCGCCGCACTCGAGGTCGGCCTTGCCGGTGGCAATGGCCTGCACCCGGTCCACCGGCGTCACCTGCAGGTAGCTCACGTCCAGTTGCTTGAGCTTGAGCTGGCGTTTCACCGCGTCCGCCAGCTTGAGGCACAGGTCCAGCGCGTAGCCGACCGGCTTGTGCGTCTGCGTGTCGACGTAGGACAGCGGCACGGAGGCATCGCGATGTGCCAGCACGATGCGGCCGGACTGACGGATGCGATCGAGCACGGGGCCGGCCGACGCCGGCAGCGCCGGCATCAGCACGCTGGCGGACAGCAGCCAGGGCAGCAACTTCTTCATGGTCAGCAGGCAGGGCGGCGCTGTGGCCGCCCCTCGGGCGTAGGAGGCGCCCAGTCTAGACGCCGCAGATGTCAGATGGCCGAGGTCACACCCGGCCGCTGCCGTCAGCGGCTCGACGGGAAGCTGAACACCGTGCCCTCGCGCACGCCGGCCGACGGCCAGCGCTGCGTGATCGCCTTGCGGCGGGTGTAGAAGCGCACGCCATCCGGGCCGTAGGCATGCAGGTCGCCGAACAGCGAGCGCTTCCAGCCGCCGAAGGAGTGGTAGGCCACCGGCACCGGCAGCGGCACGTTCACGCCCACCATGCCCACGAGGATGTGGTCGGTGAAGTAGCGCGCTGCCTCGCCGTCGCGGGTGAAGATGCAGGTGCCGTTGCCGTACTCGTGGGCGTTGATCATCGCCATCGCCTCGTCCAGGCTCTGCACGCGCACCACGCCCAGCACCGGGCCGAAGATCTCCTCCTGGTAGATCACCATGCCGGGCTTCACATGGTCGAACAGGCAGGGGCCGAGGAAGTAGCCGCCCTCATGGCCCGCCACCGTGAGCCCGCGGCCGTCCACCAGCAGCGTGGCGCCTTCGGCCACGCCCTGGTCCACATAGCCGCGCACCTTGTCGAAGTGCGCGCGCGTGACCAGCGGGCCCATGTCGGCCGTGGCATCGGTGCCGGGGCCGACCTTCATCTTCGCGATCTCGGCCTTGAGGCCGGCCACCACGGCGTCGGCGGTCGCATCGCCCACGGCCACCACCAGCGGGATGGCCATGCAGCGCTCGCCGCAGGAGCCATAGGCCGCGCCCATCAGCGCGCTGACGGCGTTGGCGATGTCGGCATCGGGCATCACCACCGCATGGTTCTTGGCGCCGCCCAGCGCCTGCACGCGCTTGCCGTGCGCGGTGCCGGTCGAATAGATGTACTGCGCGATCGGCGTGGAACCGACGAAGCTCACCGCCTGCACGCGCGGGTCGGTCAGCAACGTGTCCACCGCCTCCTTGTCGCCGTTCACGACGTTCAGCACGCCCGGCGGCAGGCCGGCTTCCAGCGCCAGCTGCGCGATGTAGAGCGCCGAGGACGGGTCGCGCTCCGAGGGCTTGAGCACGAAGCAGTTGCCGCAGGCCACGGCGATGGGCCACATCCACAGCGGCACCATGGCCGGGAAGTTGAACGGCGTGATGCCGGCCACCACGCCCAGCGCCTGCTGTTCGGTCCAGGCGTCGATGCCGGGGCCGACGTTGCGGCTGTGCTCGCCCTTGAGCAGCTCGGGCGCATAGGACGCGAACTCGACGTTCTCGATGCCGCGCTGCAGTTCACCCAGGCTGTCGGACAGCACCTTGCCATGCTCCGCCGTGATCAGCGTGCAGATCTCGTCCGCGTGCTGCTCCAGCAGCTGCTTGAGGCGGCTCATCACGCGCGCGCGCTTAAGCGGCGGCGTGTTGCGCCAGGCCGGGAAGGCCTGCTGCGCCGACGCGATCGCCTGCTCCACGGTGGCCTTGTCGGCCAGCAGCACGCGTGCGCCCACGGCGCCGGTGGCGGGGTTGAACACATCGGCGCTGCGCACGCCGCCCTGCCGGAGCTCACCGGCGATCAGATGTCCTACGGTCTTCACGTTGTCTCACGGGGTTTCGTTGAAGGTCTCGCCCAGCGCGTCCAGCAGCCGGTCGATCTCGGCCGGCGTGCTGATGAAGGGCGGCGCCAGCTGGATGGTGTCACCACCGAAGCGCACATAGAAGCCCTTGCGGTACATCGCCATCGCGATTTCATAAGGCCGCTTTGCCGGCTCGCCCGGGGCGGCGGCCACCGTGATGCCGGCAGCCAGGCCGTAGTTGCGGATGTCGGCCACATGGCGCGCGCCGCGCAGGCCGTGCACCGCGTTCTCGAAATGCGGGGCCAGCTCGCGCACGCGCTGCAGCGCGTTCTCGCGCTCCAGCAGGTCCAGCGAGGCCAGGCCGGCCGCGCAGGCCACCGGGTGGGCCGAGTAGGTGTAGCCGTGCGGGAACTCCAGCATGTAGTCGGGCCCGCCCGCCGCCATGAAGGTGTCGTAGATCTCCTGTCTGGCCGCCACGATGCCCAGCGGCTGCGTGCCGTTGGTGATCTGCTTGGCCGCGGTCAGGATGTCGGGCACCACGCCGAAGGCCTCGGCGCCCGTCCAGCTGCCGGTGCGGCCGAAGCCGGTGATCACCTCGTCGAAGATCAGCAGGATGCCGTGCTGCGTGCAGATCTCGCGCAGACGCTGCAGATAGCCCTTGGGCGGGATCACCACGCCGGCCGAGCCCGAGAAGGGCTCGACGATGACGGCCGCGATGTTGGACGCGTCATGCAGGCCGATCAGGTTCAGCAGCTCGTCGGCCAGCTCCGCGCCCTGCTCCGGCATGCCGCGGAAGAAGCTGCCGGCCGGCGGCTGCGTGTGGGGCAGGTGGTCGGCCTCGATGGCCTGGCCGAAGGTCTTGCGGTTGCCGACGATGCCGCCCACCGAGATGCCGCCGAAGTTCACGCCGTGGTAGCCCTTGAGGCGGCCGATGAGCCGGGTCTTGCTGGCCTGGCCTTTGGTACGCCAGTAGGCCCGCGCCAGCTTCAGCGCGGTGTCGGCCGACTCGGAACCCGAGCCGGTGAAGAACACGCGGTTCAGGCCCTGCGGCAGCTTCTCCACCAGCCGGTTGGCCAGCTCGAAGGACAGCGGATGGCCGAACTGGAAGGCCGGCGCGTAGTCCAGCGTGGCGATCTGGCGGCTCACTGCCTCGACGATTTCCTTGCGACCATGGCCCAGGCCCGTGCACCACAGGCCCGACAGCCCATCGAACAGCTGGCGGCCGTCGGCCGTCGTGTAGTAGGCGCCGCTGGCCGCGGTCAGCAGGCGCGGATTGGCCTTGAAGTCGCGGTTGCCGGTGAACGGCATCCAGTGGGCCTGCAGCCACTCGCGGTCGACATCGGAGCCGGCCTGGGCCACTTCGGTTTGGCGTGAATTCATGGGAGCCCTCCTGCCTTTCGCTGATCGGTTCGCAGCCCTGGGCGTTGGGCCTGATTGCCATGCTCGCTCAGGCCATGCTTGAATTGAATGAACAAATACTCATATTCACTTGAGGATTCATGCAAACGAGAGAGCGTGCGCTGCTGGGGCAGGTGGGTGATGTGGACCTGCGACTGCTGCGCGTGTTCCGCGTGGTGGCCGACTGCGGCGGCATGGCGGCCGCCGAGCTCGAGCTCAACATCGCGATCTCCACCATCAGCCGCCACATCAAGGACCTGGAGGACCGCCTGGGCATGGTGCTGTGCCGGCGCGGCAGGGCCGGCTTTGCGCTGACGCCCGAGGGCGAGCGGGTCTACGGCGCGGCGGCGCGGCTGCTGCAGGCCACCGACGCCTTTCGGGTCGACCTGCACGACATCGGCCGCGAGATGGGCGGCGAGCTGCAGGTGGCGCTGTTCGAGAAGATCGCCACCAACCCGGCCGCCCACATCGACCGCGCGATTGCCGCCTTCCGGCGCCGCGCGCCCGCCGTCAGGCTCAAGCTGCATGTGGGCACGATTGGCTCCATCGAGCGCGGCGTGATGGACGGCCGCTTCCACCTCGGGCTCATCCCGGAGCACCGTCGCTCCGACAGCCTGGGCTACGAGGAGCTGTTCGACGAGCAGATGCTGCTCTACGCCGGCCGCGGCCATGCCTGGTTCGACACGCCCGCCGCGCCGCGGGCCTGGGCCGACCTGGGCAGCCAGGAGCTGGTGGGGCTGGACTACAACTCGCCCAACATGGAGCTGGCCCATGCGCGCGGCCTGAGCCGCAGCGCCTCGGCCTCCGACCAGGAGGGCGTGGCCCACCTCGTGCTGTCCGGCGCCTACCTGGGCTTTCTGCCCGACCACTACGCCCAGCCCTTCGTGCAGGCCGACCGCCTGCGCGCGGTCAGCCCCGGCGAGCTGAACTACCAGTGCCGCTTCTCGGTCATCTACCGGCGCGAGCCCCCGCCGCTGCGCGTGGCCGAGGCCTTCCGCGAGCAGCTGCGCCAGGCCCACGGACAGGCCCGCCCGTGACACGCAAGCGCCGCATCGCCCTCGCGCTGCTGGGCGGCCTGCTGCTGGCCGGCGCCGCACTGGCGGCCCTGCATGCGCATCTCTACGCCGTACCGGCAAGCCGGCTGGCGCCCGGCGCCACCTATGCAGACATGCCGGCCGATGCCCGTCACCACTACCTGGACCTGCCGCTGGACCATGCCGACCCGGCACGCGGCAGCTTCCGCGGCTTCTATTTGCTGAGCCGCGTGTTCAGCCCCGGCCAACCCCTCACCTTCGTGCTGACCGACGGGCAGATGGAACTGGTGGGCCTGAACACCGACTTCGGCTTCTTCGATGCGCTGTTCGGCGACACCGCCTATGTGCTGATCGGCGTGCGCGGGCAGGCGCCCACGCTGCTGCCCGAGGTGTATGCCGATGGCCGGGTGGACGCCGCGCAGGCGCTGCGGCTCTACGGCTCGGCGCAGCAGGTGGAGGACATCGAGGCCGTGCGCCGCGACCTGCAGCGCCAGGGCCTGCTGCCCGCCGACGGGCGCATCCGCGTCTTCGGCGCCTCGGGCGCGGGCGTGCTGGCCCAACAGTACGTGTCGGCCCACGGCGACCGGGTGGAGCGGCTGCTGCTCGAATCCACCGGCGCGCCCGACATCGCGCACGCCGCCGGCCGTCCCTATTCGCCGCCCTTGCAGGACTTCAACCCGGGCGCCGCGCCGCTGCTCGCCAGCTACCTCGCCCAGCACCCCGACCAGCGCGCAGCCATCGCCCTGCTGCTCTACCAGCAGGGCCGCTCGGCCCCCGACCCGCGGGCCGCCCAGCGGCGCACGCTGGAGGCGCTGCGGGCGGGTATGCCGCTGCTGGCCTACCAGTGGAAACCGCAGCAGAACCTCGCGCTGCTGGACTACCTCGTGAAGTCGCCCCAGTCCCTGATGGCCCGGGTGCGCTGGTTCGAGCTGGTCGGCCCCGATCTGATGGCCTACGACCCGGCTCTAGGCAGCAACCTGCTGTACGACCTGTCGCAGCGCACGCTGTCCGACCTGCTCGCCTGGCACCGCGAGCACCACCTGCCCCCGCAGCGCCTGACCATGGACCGGCGCTATGCCGGCGAGGTGCTGATCCTGAAGGGCCGCGACGATGTGGTGTTCGACGACGACATCAACCGCCGCCTGCGCGACGCCTATCCTGACGCGCGCCTGCTGTTCGTGCAGGACGGCCACCGCCTGCAACGCGACCCGGCCGGCTACCGCGCCGTTCGCCAGGCCTTCCTGGGCGGAGGCTTCGCGGCGCTGGACCGGCTACCGCCGCTGACCACGCGATCGCCCGAACCGCCACGCCCCTAGGCCCCAGGCTCCCTGTCGGGCCGGCGCGCTGTCCGATCCGTACCAGCGCGGCTCGCGGGCCCTGGGTCATGCTGGGCTCCGCGCCCCAAGGAGCCTGCATATGCCCCCCGTCACGTTCCAGACCCTGCCCCCCGCCGCCCCGGGCCATGCCCACCCGCCGCTGCAGATCGGCGCCGATCAATGGGTGCTCGAGGTGCCCGCGCACACCACCGGCCTCCAGCTCAGCGTGATGCGCTGGCAGGGATGCGCGCCCGGCGGCCCACCAATGCACCTGCACCCCGAGCAGGACGAACTCTTCCTCGTCGACGACGGCGAGTACCGCTTCCAGTGCGAGGAGCGCCAGTTCCTGCTACGGGCCGGGGACAGCCTGTTCCTGCCCCGAGGACTGCCGCACACGTTCCGGCAGATCAGCCCCAGCGGCCGCTTGCGCTTTCTGTACACACCGGCCGGGCAGATGGAGGACTTCTTTGCCGCGCTGGCACGGCTGGATGGCCCGCCCTCACCCGAAACAGCACACACTCTGTTCGCGGCGCACGGCATGCGCGTCGTCGGTCCGCCGCTGGCGGCCTGAGCCCAGCGGAGCAGCCGATGACGCCGACCTTCCATTTCGCGCCGCCCTCCCCGGCCCTGCGGGGCTGGGTGAGGCAGCATCAGGTGATCCGCCTGCGCTTCGACGACGCGACCCAGGTGCCGGTCAAGCCCTACTGGCCGCGGCCAGCGGCGTCCCTGGCCTTCTACCTGCGCGATGCCGAACATGTCGCCGCCGGACCGGGCGCCGCCGCCTGCCGCAAACCGCGCTCGGCGCTGATCGGGCAGCCGAGCGTCGCCACGCTGCGACAGGGCGGCGCGGACTTCTCCGTCTACCAGATCGAATTCGAGCCCGGCGCGCTGTTCCGGCTGACCGGCCTGCCCCTGCAGGTGCTGACCGACACCTGGACAGACGCCGAGCAGGTATTCCCGGCGCCTTTCCGTGCGCTGGTGGACCGGCTGGCCCAGCATGAAACGCCCGCGCAGCTCATCGCCCTGGCGGAGGACTGGCTGCTGCGGCTGGTGCGCGCATCAACGCGAGGGATGACGGCCGCGGATGTCGTGGCGCAACGCCTGCTGCACGAGCCCGGTCGCGACCTGGCCGGGCTGGCCCGCCGCCACGGGCTGGACCCGCGTCAGCTGCGCCGGCTGTTCGAGGCCCGCACCGGCGTGAGTCCGCGCCTGTTCGGCCGCGTGGCGCGCTTCGACCGACTGGTACGCCTGGCCAACGAGGCCGGGGCGGCCCGCTGGCTGGATCTCGCGCTCGATGCCGGCTATCACGACCACCAGCACCTGGCGCGCGACTTCCGGGACTTCACCGGCCTCTCGCCTTCGGCCTTCCGGCAGCTGGAGCTACAGGCTCCGGAGCGTCAGTTCGGCTTCCGCGAGTGAGCGCCACCCGGCGCCAGCGCGCTCAATCGCGGCCGTTGCCATTGCCGTGACCACGGCCATGGCCACCGCGATCGTCGCCCTTGTCATGCCCGCGACCCCGGCCATGGTCACGATCGTGGTCGCGGTCGTCATCGCGCCAGCGGCCGTGGTCACGGTCGTAGCCGTCGCGATAGCGCGGCACGTATTCGCGCTCGTACCAGTCGCCCTTCACGAAATAGACCGGCCGGCCACAGGCGTTGTATTTGGCGCAGTGCTTGGCCCAGTTCTTCTCATGGCCCGGCGGCACGCGCAGATAGAGCGGCGGCGGGGGCGAGGGCACGCGCTGGATCAGCACCGGCTGCGGGTAGATCACCTGAGGCCGCATCGTGCCGATGTCGATCTGGCCATAGAAACCGGGCTGGCCCACGCTGATGGACACGCCCACATCGGCCGCACGGGCCGGGCCGGCCGCGATGGCGGCCAGCGCGACGCTGGCGAGGAGCATGGCGGTGTTCTTCATATCGGACTCCTTGCTGTTGAACCAGGGTTGGACTTCATTATTCGCCGCCCTCGCTGGCCCTGATGGCATCGCGGACGTAAGCCGGCGTAACGATGGCCAGGTCTTGCCTAGGCCCCGCGCCGGACGGCCGCTCAGCCCTCCAGCTGCCCCAGGTCGCGCACCGCGCCCTTGTCCGCCGAGGTCGCCAGCAGCGCGTAGGCCTTCAGCGCCGCGCTCACCTTGCGCGGACGCGCCTGGGCCGGCTTCCAGCCCTTGGCATCCTGCTCGGCACGGCGCTTCGCCAGCTCCTCGTCGCTGAGCAGCACGTCGATGGTCCGGTTCGGGATGTCGATGCGAATGCGGTCGCCATTGCGCACCAGGCCGATCGCGCCGCCGGCCGCCGCCTCGGGCGAGCAGTGGCCGATGGACAGGCCCGAGGTGCCGCCGGAGAAGCGGCCGTCGGTCAGCAGCGCGCAGGCCTTGCCCAGGCCCTTGCTCTTGATGTAGCTCGTCGGGTAGAGCATCTCCTGCATGCCGGGGCCGCCCTTGGGGCCTTCGTAGCGCACCACCACCACGTCGCCGGCCTTCACCTGATCGTCCAGGATGTTGGCGACCGCCTCGTCCTGGCTCTCGACCACATGGGCCGGGCCTTCGAACACCAGCAGGCTGTCGTCCACGCCGGCCGTCTTCACGACGCAGCCGTCCAGCGCGATGTTGCCGCGCAGCACAGCCAGGCCACCTTCCTTGCTGAAGGCGTGCTCGTAGGCGCGGATGCAGCCCTCGGCGCGGTCGGTGTCGAGACTCGGCCAGCGCGTGGCCTGGCTGAAGGCCACCTGCGTGGGGATGCCGGCCGGGCCGGCCATGTAGAAGGTCTTGACGGCCTCGCTGGGCGAGCGGGCGATGTCCCACTGGTCCAGCGCGTCCTTCATGGTCTTGGCGTGCACCGTGGGCACGTCGGTGTGCAGCTTGCCGGCGCGGTCCAGCTCGCCCAGGATGGCCATGATGCCGCCCGCGCGGTGCACGTCCTCGATGTGGTACTTGTTGGTGTTGGGCGCCACCTTGCACAGCTGCGGCACGTCGCGCGACAGGCGGTCGATGTCCGTCATGTCGAAGGCGATGCCGGCTTCCTGCGCCGCGGCCAGGATGTGCAGGATGGTGTTGGTGGAGCCGCCCATCGCGATGTCCAGCGTCATCGCGTTTTCAAACGCCTTCTTGCCGATGGCGCGCGGCAGCACGCTCTCGTCATCCTGCTCGTAGTAGCGCTTGCACAGTTCCACCACCGTGCGCCCGGCCTGCTTGAAGAGCGCCTCGCGGTCCGCATGCGTGGCCACCACCGTGCCGTTGCCCGGCAGCGAGAGGCCCAGCGCCTCGGTCAGGCAGTTCATCGAGTTGGCCGTGAACATGCCCGAGCAGCTGCCGCAGGTGGGGCAGGCCGAGCGCTCGACCTCGGCCAGATCGGCGTCGCTGACCTTGCTGTCGGCGGCCATCACCATGGCGTCGATCAGGTCCAGCTTCTTGATCTCGATCTTGGCCGTACCGGGCACCGCCAGGCGCACCTTGCCGGCCTCCATCGGGCCGCCGGAGACGAACACGACGGGGATGTTGAGCCGCATCGCGGCCATCAGCATGCCGGGGGTGATCTTGTCGCAGTTGGAGATGCACACCAGCGCGTCGGCGCAGTGGGCGTTGACCATGTACTCGACCGAGTCCGCAATGATGTCGCGGCTGGGCAGCGAATACAGCATGCCGTCGTGGCCCATCGCAATACCGTCGTCCACGGCGATGGTGTTGAACTCCTTGGCCACGCCGCCCACGGCCTCGATCTCGCGGGCCACCAGCTGGCCCAGGTCCTTGAGGTGCACATGGCCGGGCACGAACTGGGTGAAGGAGTTGGCAATCGCGATGATGGGCTTGGAGAAGTCGTCGTCCTTCATGCCCGTGGCACGCCACAGCGAGCGGGCGCCTGCCATGTTGCGGCCGGCGGTGGAGGTCTTGGAACGGTAGGTGGGCATGGCGGCTGACCTGTGCGAATCGGGAATACCCGATTCTCTGGCAGGCCGCCCGCGCCTGTCCGGTCTTCCCGCTTGCCGGGCCCGGCTCCGAAAGCTGGGTTGCGGCATGCCGAATGCTCAGGCTGCCGATTCAATGAACCGGCGGCGACAGGGCCAGCCTCAGCGCCAGCACCCGGCGCCCGGGCCCTTCCCAGGCCTGCAGCACGGGTGCCAGCGCGCTCGCGTCGCTCATGGCCACGCCCAGCCGTCGGCGGGCCACCCAGCCCGCGTCGACGCCCCCGTCGCCATCGTGATGCTCGTGCGGCAGACCTTCGCTGCAGGCCTTGCAGAGATAGCGGACGGCGGCCGTCCAGTCCTCGACCTCCTGGCCCGCCGCCTCGGCCGCGGCACGCAGGCGCTCCACCGCGTCGGCGTCGGCCGCCTCCAGCTCCAGCTCGAAGGTGCTCAGCGCCGAGGGCTGATGCAGCCCGAAGGCATTGAAGACCGCGTACTCCCGCCCCTCCGAGATCCGCTGCCCGGTGGCGGCGCCGTCGTGCAGCACCACATCGCCGAAGCGATAGCCCGACGACGGCAGCGGCACGTTCTCGATGCGCAGCCGCACCGGGTCCACCCGCCGGCCCCAGACGACCTCGGGGTCGCCGTCCGGGTTCAGGCGGGTCAGCGCGCGCCCGAAGTCGGCCGCGATGGGCTGGTCGCCGGGGGCGATGCCGTAGCCCAGCCGGTGCCAGACCTCACGCGCGGTGTGCCAGTCGTTCAGTGCGGTGGCGGCGATCGCGAGGTTCCAGTTCGAGGCCTCGTCGGTCGGGTCCAGCTCGACGGCGCGACGGTTGGCCTCCCGCGAGGCCAGCCAGTCGCCGCGGTACTTGTGGATGAGGCCGACGTTGTAGTGCGCCGCCGCATGGTCAGGCCGCAGGGCCAGGAACTGCGCATACAGCGCCAGCGCCTCGTCATCGTCGCCCGCTTCCCGCGCTGCGTCGAACAGCCGGTCGGCCCGCTCGCCCTCGTCTTCGCTCATGGTCACGGTCCCCGGGTTGCGCGTTCAGAAATGGTGTCCGCAGGCCGGGCAGACGCAGTCCTGGCCGTCGTCCTCATGGCCATGCGGTGCGCTGGACTCGATGATGGCCGCCGTGACGATGGCCGTCGGCAGCGCGAACACGCCGATGCCGAACACCGCGAACAAGCCCACGAACAGCTTGCCGGCCGGCGTGATCGGCGTCATGTCTCCATAGCCCACCGTGGTGAAGGTTTCGCAGGCCCACCAGAAGGTGCCTGGAATGCTCGTGAACACGTCCGGATGGGCCAGATGCTCCAGCTGGTACAGCAGCGCCGCCGAGGCATACACGCACACCAGCATCAGCACCACCGACACCAGCAGCAGCTGACGGCGGCGGCGCAGCGACACCGTCAGCCGCTCCAGCGCGGCCTCGAACTCGTACAGCCGCAACACCCTGAGCAGCCGCGCCAGCCGCATCACGCGCAGGAAGCGCAGATCCAAGACGCTGAAGTAGGCCACGATGACGATGAGGTCCAGCATGGGCAGCGGCTGCAGCGCGTAACGCAGCCGGCCCCACAGCGGGTGGCTGAGGCGGCGCTGCTCCACACAGACCCAGACCCGCACCACGTACTCCACCGCGAACAGCGCGGTGGACACCGCATCCAGCCACCAGAACAGCGGCTTGAAGCGCGGGCCTATGGACGGCACGGTCTCCAGCGCCACGCTGGCCGCGTTCAGCACGATGAGCGCCACCAGCACGTAGTTGACATAGCAGGCCCAGCGATTGCCGGGCTCGGGGCGGTGCAGGATCGCAAACAGCTGCGCTCGCAACATGGAAGACCTCCGGAACAGGCCCCGGAGTATCCGCGGCGGCTCACCCCAGTCGCTTCAGCCTTTGGGCCGCCAGCGCCAGCGTCTCCTCGCGCTTCGCGAAGCAGAAGCGCACATGGCGGCGCTCCTGCGGCTGCTGGTAGAAGCCCGCCAGCGGGATGGCGGCCACGCCGATCTCGGTGGTCAGCCAGCGGGCGAAGTCCAGCTCCGGCAGTTCGGACACGGCCGCGTAGTCCACGGTCTGGAAATAGGTGCCCTCGCAGGGCAGCAGGCGCAGGCCGGTGTCGGCCAGCGCGGCGCGGAAGGCGTCGCGCTTGGCCTGGTAGAAGTCGCTCAGGCCCTGCCAGGGCGCCGGGTCGGCCAGATAGGCCGCCAGCGCGTGCTGGGTGGGCGTGTGCACCGTGAACACCGTGTACTGGTGCAGGCGCCGGAAGGCCGCGCTCAGCGCGGGCGGCGCAGCCACGAAGCCCACCTTCCAGCCGGTCACATGGAAGGTCTTGCCGAAGCTGCTGACCAGGAAGCTCCGCTCGCGCAGCCCGGGCTGGCGGGCCACGCTCTCGTGGCGGGCGCCGTCGAACACCATGTGCTCGTAGACCTCGTCGCTGATGACGAACAGGTCGTGCGCCTGCGCGAACTGCGCGAGCCGGGCCAGGTCTTGCTCGCCGGCGATGCGGCCGCTGGGGTTGTGCGGCGTGTTCAGCACCAGCGCCCGGGTCCGGGTCGTGACGGCGGCTTCCAGCGCCGGCCAGTCCAGCCGGTAGTCGGCCGTCATGGGCACGCCCACCGGCAGGGCGCCGGCCAGGCGGACGGCGGGGTCGTAGCTGTCGTAGGCCGGTTCGATGATGAGCACCTCGTCGCCCGCGCCCACGCAGCACTGCAGCACGGTGAACAGGCCCTGGGTGCCCCCCGCGGTGATGGTGATGTCGCTGTCGGCGTCGTAGGCCGAGCCGTACAGGCCGTTGAGCTTGGCCGCCACGGCCTGGCGCAGCGCCGGCACGCCGGTCATGGGCGGGTACTGGTTGTGCCCGGCCGCCATCGCGTCGCTCAGCGCCCGCAGCAGCGCGGGGTCGGGGTCGAAATCGGGGAAGCCCTGCCCGAGGTTGACCGCCCCATGCTGGGCGGCCAGCGCCGACATGACGCTGAAGATGGTGGTGCCGGCGTTGGGCAGCTTGGGCGGCAGGACGGGCATGGGCGGCAAGGGGCGAAGGCGGTAGGCCCCGATTGTGTCGGCGCCGTGCCTCCTCGTGCCGCTGCAGCGGGCGACGCCCGCGCGAGCTTCAATCGAAGAAATCGCTGAGCCAGGACTTGCGCCGCTGGCTGCCGTGGTGCCCGTGACTGCCGTGGCGGCCATAGTCGGAATCGACGAAATCCGGGCGCCGCGCGGGTGCGGCGGCCGGGCTCGGGGCCGCGGTGGCGCTGGCGGCGCGCTCGATGAGCTTGTCGAGCTCGCCGCGGTCCAGCCAGACGCCGCGGCACTTGGGGCAGTAGTCGATCTCGACACCCTGGCGTTCGCTCATGACGAGCGCCGTGTCGGGGCAATGGGGGCATTTCATGGGTCAGGTTCCCTGGTAGCGAAGCGGGCAGCGCGTCAATGCGCCTCGACCAGCTGCCGGCGCAGCGGCAGCGCTCGGCGGGGCTGGCGATGCAGCTGCCGCGCCAGCAGCCGAAGTGCGCGGGCCAGCGCATCGTCGAAGGCCGCGCGCCACTCACGGGCCACCGAACGCACGATCAGCGTGCCGGCACCGGCCGTGTGAAGCTCCAGCTGGCAGAGCTTGTCGACGCCACCGCGCGGCCCGTTCACGTCGGCCAGCTGCACCGTGGCGCGCGGCACGCGGAAGGCCAGCCGCGACAGTGCGGTGCGCAGCTTGGCCTGGGCCAGCTCGCGGTGATCGGACGCATGCGGCGCGCGGAACTTGAACAGGACTTGCATGACGGTCTCCAGCAATGACGGGAGCCCTGAACTTAGGGGCGCAAGCCCGATAGACCCAGCATGAAATCCGTGAACCTGACTTCCGTGCTTTGGAAGATTCAGCAGCGTTGTTCGTGGGGCCAGGCTTTGACCCCGCGCCCGGTTCGCTCAGTGGCGCCCGCCCTCCAGCGGGTCGTAGCGCTGGCCGCGCAGCAACGCCAGCGGCGAGCGCCAGTAGATGTCGATGTTGTGCAGCGGGTCGGTCAGTATCTTGGTCATCCAGGCCAGACCCCAGGACGGGCTGCGCAGCACCGCAAGCTGCAGCGTGCGCAGCAGCAGGCCCGACACGGCCAGCATCAGCCAGGCCAGGCCCACGTCATGCGCCCAGCCGCCCAGGCCCTGGGCCGGCGCGATCAGGCCGAACAGCGAGGGCGACAGCGTCAGCAGCAGCGGAATCGCCAGCCACACCGCGATCAGCACCGCCTTGCGGCGCATGTTGTAGCCGGCCTTGATGGCTTCCTTGTGCGCGTCGCTCGCCTGGTTGATCTCGTCGTAGCCGCGCGGCTCGAAGAAGATGTGGCCACTCTGGCGCGTGACCATGCCCACACACCAGCCCACCCAGGCGGCCGCGGCGGCGTCGACGAAGAACAGCAGCGCATAGGCCGCGAGGAAGCTGAAGGCGCTGACCAGGTGCAGCGTCTGGTTGATGCGGCACTGGTGGTAGTAGCGGTGGTCGTCCCAGCGCAGGCTGCGGACCTGATCCCAGAACACGGACATGAGCGGTACTCCTTGGACACGCGCAACGCGTGGCCTGCAGCCTGATCGGCCCGCATGAAAGTCCCGTGACCCGGATCACCCCCACCCGCCCGGCCTGGCCGACGCTTGATCCAGCGCAAGGGCAGGCGGGCGCGTCACAGCGCCGTCATGCGGTGGCCGCCTCGCCGCCGAACTGCTCGAAAGCCTGCAGGGCATGGGCCGCATACATCAGCGAGGGCCCGCCGCCCATGTAGACGCACACGCCCAGTACCTCCTCCAGCTCGGCGCGGCGGCAGCCCAGCCGGACCAGCGCCTCGGCATGAAAGCCCAGGCAAGGGTCGCAACGCGCCGCCACCGACAGCGCCATCGCGACCAGCTCCTTGGTCTTCTTGTCCAAGGCGCCCTCGCGCGTCGCGGCCTGGGCCAGCGAGCCGAAGCCTCGCATCAGCTCGGGCGTGTCGGCCCGCAGGTGGGCGAGCTGGGTGGACACCTCGGCCGTGATCTCTCGGTAGTTCTTGCTCATGCGGTTTTCCTGCTCAAACGCAGATTTCATGCTGCGCCCGCATGAAGACGCCCGCATTGACCCAGAACAAGGGCCGCCCGCTACTCGGCAATCTCGGCCAGCTGCTGCACGAGGTAGTCCACGAAGCACTGGATGCGCGCCGCCAGCGCGGTGTTGCGGTAGTAGACCGCGTGCACCGGCTGCAGCACCTCCACCGTGTCCCTGGGGCAGACCTGCACCAGGTCGCCGCGCACGCGGTCCTCGCGGGTCATGAAGTCCGCCAGGCAGGCGATGCCCTCGCCGGCCAGCGCGAGCTGGCGCACGGTCTCGCCGCTGGAGGCGCTGATAGCCGGCGTGATGGCCAGGCTGTCGCCATGCGCGCCGCGCAGCGGCCACTGGTTGAGATGCTCGGGCGCGGTGAAGCCGATCAGCCGGTGGCCGCGCAGCTCGTCCACGCTGCGCGGCCGGCCCTGTGCCTTCAGATAGGCCGGCGCGGCCACCACGCGCAGCCTGAAGCGCCCCAGCGGCCGCGCATGCAAGGTGGAGTCGCGCAGCGGACCTATGCGCAGCGCCAGGTCGGTGCGCTGTTCGATCAGGTCGATCAGGCTGTCGTTGGTGTTGAGCTCCAGCTGGATGTCGGGGTAGCGCGTGCGAAAGCCGCCCACCCGCGGCACCACCACATGCAGCATGAAGGGCGAGGCCGCGTTCACGCGCAGCCGCCCGGCCGGGCGCTGCAGCCGCGCGGCCATCTGGCCCTCGGCCTCGTCCACCGCGGCCAGGATGGCGCGCGCATGGGCCAGAAAGGCCGCGCCCTCCTCGGTCAGCTCCAGGCGCCGCGTGGTGCGCCTCAGCAGCGTCGTGGCCAGCTTGGACTCAAGCCGCCCCAACGCCCGGCTGACACCGGACACGGTCTGCTGCAACGCCTCGGCCGCCGCGGTGATGGAGCCGGTGTCCACTACGGCCACCAGGGCGGCCATCTCATCCAGGCTGGTCTTCATTCTTGACTCCGAATCAAAAGCATTGTGACAAATCACGGCTTTTTTGCTTTGAATCCAATCCCCACACTGCGCAGCCTTGGCAATCATTAGGAGTTCCCATGCCTCTGGCTCTGCTGGCGCTGACGCTCAGCGCCTTCGCAATCGGCACGACCGAGTTCGTCATCGTGGGCCTGATCCCCACGGTGGCGGCCGACCTCGGCGTCAGCCTCCCCTCGGCCGGCCTGCTGGTCAGCCTCTACGCACTCGGCGTCGCTATCGGCGCGCCGGTGCTCACCGCGCTGACCGGCAAGCTGCCGCGCAAGTGGCTGCTGCTGGCGCTGATGGCGCTGTTCACTGCCGGCAACCTGATGGCCTGGGCCGCGCCCGGCTATGAGTCGCTGATCGTCGCGCGCGTGCTCACCGGCCTGGCGCATGGCGTGTTCTTCTCCATAGGCTCGACCATCGCGACCGGCCTGGTGCCCAAGGAGAAAGCCGCCAGCGCGATCGCCACCATGTTCACCGGCCTGACCGTGGCCCTGGTGACCGGCGTGCCGCTGGGCACCTTCGTGGGCCAGCATTTCGGCTGGCGCGCCACCTTCCTGGCGGTGGCCGCGCTGGGCGTGATCGCCTTCCTAGGCAGCGCGCTGTTCGTGCCGCGCAGCCTCAAGCACCAGCGGCCGGCCTCGCTGCTGCAGCAGGCCCGCGTGCTGGCCGAGCCGCGCCTGCTGCTGGTCTATGCCAAGACCGCGATCGGCTATGGCGGCAGCTTCATCCCCTTCACCTTCCTCGCGCCCATCCTGCAGCAGCAGGCCGGCTTCTCGGCCGGGGCGGTGGGCTGGGTGATGCTGGTCTATGGCGTGTCGGTCGCGGTGGGCAATCTGTGGGGCGGCCGTCTGGCCGACCGCCGCGGCCCCATCCCGGCGCTGCAGATCATCTTCGCCGGCCTGGCCGCGGTGCTGCTGCTGTTCACCTTCACGTCCCACCAGCCGGTGCTGGCGGTGCTGACCGTGCTGCTGTGGGGTGCGTTCGCGTTCGGCAACGTGCCAGGCCTGCAGGTCTATGTGGTGCAGCAGGCCGAGCGCGTGGCGCCGCAGGCGGTGGACGTGGCCTCGGGCCTGAACATCGCGGCCTTCAACCTGGGCATCGCGTTCGCGGCCTGGGCCGGCGGCCTGATCGTGACCCACCTGGGCCTGCAGCACACGCCCTGGATAGGCGCGGCCGTGGTGCTGGTGTCGCTGGCGCTGACCCGCTGGAGCGGCGCGCTGGACAGCCGCCAGGGACTGCCGGTGCGGCTGCACGGCGCCCGGCCGGCCGGCCACTGATCACCCATCCGCTAAAGGAGATTCCATGAACTTCCCCCTCCCCGCCCTGGGCCTGGGCACCTTCCGGCTGCAGGGCCAGGCCGTCATAGCCTCGGTCAGCACCGCACTGGAGCTGGGCTACCGCGCCATTGACACCGCGCAGATCTACGGCAACGAGGCCGAGATCGGCCTGGCCGTCGAGGCCAGCGGCCTGCCGCGCGAGCAGCTCGCGCTGACCACCAAGATCTGGACCGAACACCTGGCCCCCGAGCGCCTGCTGCCCAGCCTGCGCGAAAGCCTGGACAAGCTGCGCACCGGCCATGTGGAGCTGACGCTGATCCACTGGCCCTCGCCCGGCGGCGCCGTGCCGCTGCAGGCCTCGCTGGACGCGCTGCTGGACGCCCAGGCGCAAGGCCTGACCCGCGCGATCGGCGTGTCCAACTTCCCCGTCGCGCTGCAGCAGCAGGCCATCGCCCATGTGGGCGCCGAGCGCATCGCCACCAACCAGGTGGAGCTGCATCCGGCGCTGCAGAACCGCGCGCTGGTGGAGTTCTCGGCCCGCCACGGCGTGCACACCACGTCCTACATGACGCTGGGCTACGGCCAGGTGCTGCAGGACCCGGTGATCCGCGCCATCGCCGCCGAACTGGACGCCACGCCCGCCCAGGTGGCGCTGGCCTGGGCGCTGCAGCGAGGCCATGCGGTGATCCCCTCGTCCACCCGGCGCGAGCATCTGGCCAGCAACCTGCTCGCCGCCTCGCTGCGCCTCAGCGACGCGCAGATGGCCCGCATCGCCGCGCTGGACCGCGGCCAGCGCCTGGTCAACCCCGAGGGCCTGGCGCCGGCCTGGGACTGAGCCTGGCGCGCTGCGGCCGGGCTAGCGCTTCTCGCAGCGCAGCTCCGGCCCCTGCCAGCCCCAGATGACCGTGGCCTGGCCCTGGTGCTCCCAGAAGCTCTCGTTGCGGCCGACGTAATGCGTGCCGCTGGCGGCGCGCTGCAACGTCATCAGCGAGCGCTCGTCGCCGCGCTCCGCGATCAGGCTGGGCGGTTCGGTGGCGTTGAAGAAGTGGGTGACAACCTCGCTGCCGTCATCGCAGCGCCAGCGCGCACTTGCACTGACCGGCACCAACCGGTAGTTCACCTGCAGGGTCAGCAGGCGGCGCTCCGAGCTCTCGCGCGCGCAGGCCGCGCGGGCCTCGTTGTCGCTGGCCGAGTCGGGGTCGGGGCCGGCCTTCCAACAGTCGTGGCGCTCACGCTGCCAGCCGCGCTGCTCGGCGGCCAGCACCGGCGGGTGCTCGTTCACCGCCTTGCGCCGCGCAGCCTCGTAGGCCTCGGCCACGCGCGCGTCCAGCAGCGCCAGGCCGGCACGCTGGCACACCAGCGCCTCCACGTCGCCACGCGCCGCCCGTTGCCGGCACACCGGCGCCCGGCGCGCCAGGTCCAGCGCCTGCTGCACCCGCTCGCACCAGGTCCTGCTGCCGCGCAAGGGTAGCTCCAGCAGGCCCAGTTGCCGCGACACGGCCATCTGCCACTCCTCGGAGCCCAGGTCGGGCCCGTGGCCGTCGGCCGAGCCCAGGCGGGCATTCACCTCGCGCTGCCAGGCCGCGCGTCCCGAATCGCAGGGCTGGGCCTGCGCCAACCCACTCCACACGAGGGCCGCCAGCAGCGCCGGCAGGGTCCAGGTTTTCATGCGTTCTCCCTTTCAGAGGCGAACGCGATGATGCCGGCCCGCACCCGGGCACCGTGGGCGAATTCAGGCCTGCGAACGACGACGCCAGGCCAGCAGCCCCAGGCCGGCGCCCAGCAGCAGGTAGGCGGCCGGCTCGGGGATGGGCGCGGGCGGCGCCGACAGCGCGCTGTCGTAGAGGCGCACCAGCGCGATGCTGCCGCTGGAATACTCGCCCTGGCCGCCGCCCACCAGGTTGTCGACGAAGAAGTTCAGGCGCTGGTTGGCGTCGATGTTCATCACCGACGTGGTGACCGTCGTCGGCGCGCCGCCGTCCAGGTAGAAGCTCACCAGGCCGTGATCGTTGACCAGGAAGACGTCGTGATAGACGCCGTTGGTGAAGCTGTCACCGCCGGCCACCGGGTAGATGTCCAGGCGGTTGGACGGGTCCACGTAGAAACCGTTGTCGGACAGGCGGTTCTGCACGTCCAGGATGCGCCGCCAGGCGCCATCGCGCTCGTTGAACTTGAAGACGATCTCGATGGAGTAGTTGTCGCTGTGCCCGGCCAGCAGGCTGGCCACGTCCAGCGTCAGGCCGCCCTGGCTGCTGCCCGGCGAGGCCAGACCACCGAACTGGTAGACCGACTGTGACTGTCCCAGCACGGTGTCGACCGCGAAGCCGGCGCTGCCGGTCGGGTCGATCGCCACCAGCGAGGGCGCACCGGCCACGCTGGAATCCAGCGTGCCGGAGAAACGGTATTCGGCGACCGGCGCGGGCGTGTCGGCCCAGACGCCCCCCGCGGCCAGCAGCGCGGCCGCGGCGAACAGTGCTTTCAGCATGGACTCCTCCTGAACGAAGGCGCCATGTGAACAGCTGGCGCGGTCATGCGCCATCCCCTAGGACGGGGACAGGCCTTGTCAGGCCGCCAGCAGCTGGCTGAAGAACTTCTCGCCACTGACCCGCGGCTGATAGGCCGACAGGCTCCTGGCGATGGCTGCGATGTGGTCCGGCGTGGTGCCGCAGCAGCCACCCGCAATATTGAGGAAGCCGCTCTTCGCGAACTCGGCCAGATGGCTGGCCGTGACGCCCGGCGTCTCGTCGAAGCCGGTGTCGCTCATCGGGTTGGGCAGGCCGGCATTGGGGTAGCAGCTCACCGCCACGTCGCCCGCCACCTTGGCCAGCTCCTCGATGTAGGGCCGCATCAGCGTGGCGCCCAGGGCGCAGTTCAGGCCGATGGCGAGGGGGCGCGCATGGCGCACCGAATGCCAGAAGGCCGTCACCGTCTGGCCCGAAAGGATGCGGCCGGAGGCGTCGGTCACCGTGCCCGAGATGATGACGGGCAGGCGCTCGCCGGTGTCCTCCATCAGCTGGTCCACCGCGAAGATCGCGGCCTTGGCGTTCAGCGTGTCGAAGATGGTCTCGATCAGGAACAGGTCGGCGCCACCGTCCAGCAGACCCTTGGCCTGCTCGTAGTAGGCGTCGCGCAGGCGGTCGAAGTCGATGTTGCGGGCGCCGGGGTCGTTCACGTCCGGGCTGATGGACGCGGTGCGCGGCGTCGGGCCGAGCGCGCCGGCCACGAAGCGCGGCTTGTCCGGCGTCGAGTACTTGTCGCAGGCCGCGCGCGCGATCTGCGCGGCCACGAGGTTCATCTCGTAGGCCAGCTCGGGCAGGTCGTAGTCTTCCTGCGCGACCGAGGTGGCGCCGAAGGTGTTGGTCTCGATCAGGTCGGCGCCGGCGGCCAGGTATTGCTCGTGGATCTCGCGGATCACGTCGGGCCGCGTGAACAGCAGCAGCTCGTTGTTGCCCTTGAGATCCTTGCCGTGGTCCTTGAAGCGCTCGCCGCGGTAGTCGGCCTCGCCGAGCTTGTAGCGCTGGATCATGGTGCCCATCGCGCCGTCGAGGATGACGATGCGTTGCTGCAGCAGCGCGGGCAGGGCTTGGGCGCGGGTGTAGGCGATGGGCTTCATGACGCGATTGTCGCCGCCCTCGCGCGGGCACGCCTTGCGCCCGCGCGAAGCCCCTCTCAAGGTTTCACGACCTCGCCGTCGGCAGCGCGCAGTTCCACCGCCTCACGGCCCAGCGCCTTGAGCTGAGGCAGCACCTTGGCCTTGTCGCCCACGGCCACGACGATGAGCTGCGCCGGGTCCACATGGGCCCGCGCGGCCTTCTGGGCCGCCGCTGCCGTCACCGCCGCCAGGCGCGCCGGCTCGCGGGTGATGGCGCTCAGCGGCAGGCCCGTCACCCAGTTGGCCGCGTAGCCGCCCACCACGGCCGCATTGGTGTCGAAGCGGCCCGGCAGCGACAGCAGCTCGGCATTGCGCACCCGGCCCAGCTCGGCCGCGCCCATGGGCCTGGCCCGCATTGCGGCGACCTCGGTGACGATGTCGGCCAGCGCCGGCCCGGTCACATCGGTGCGCACGCTGCCGCGGATGCCGAACTGGCCGCGCTCGCGGCCCATCGTGAAGCCGGAGTAGATGCCGTAGGTGTAGCCCTTGACCTCGCGCAGCTGGTTGTTGATGCGCGAGGTGAACAGGCCGCCCAGCGCGCCGTTCATCACCTCGATGGCGGCCGCATCCGGCGCGCTCGCGAACGGGCCGGGGGCCACGATGGCCAGCGCCGTCTGCGGCGCGCCGGGCTTGTCCACCAGCACGGTGCGGGCCGCCACCGGCCGGGCCGGCGGCAGCGGGGTGGCCGGCGCCGCGGCGCCCTCGCCATGCCAGCCGCCGAACAGCGGCTCGACCAGGGCCCGCAGCTCGGCCTCGCCAAGATCACCGGCCACCACCAGCGCGGCCCGCTCGGGCCGGTAGTGCGCCTGCCAGAAGGCGCGCAGCGCAGCGGCGTCCACCGCCTTCAGCGCGGCTTCGGTGCCCAGCGCCGGCAGCGCGAGCGGATGGCCGTCGCCGTAGCTGACGCGGTTGGCCACCTGGTTGGCCACCAGCGCGGCCTGCTCGCGGCCCTGGGCCAGCGCGGCCAGGCGTTGGGCCCGCACCCGCTCGATCTCGGCGGGGGCAAAGGCGGGGTGCAGGGCCAGGTCGGCCAGCAGCTCCAGGCCCTGGCGGGCGCTGGATTTCAGGCCGGAGAAATCGATCTGCGCGCCTTCGCCACCGGCCACCGATTGCAGCGTGATGCCGGCAGCGGCGCTGGCCTCGGCGATCTGCTGCGCACTGCGGCTGCTCGTGCCCTCGGGCAGCATCGCAGCGACGAAGCCCGCCAGCCCCGACTGCTGCGCCGGGTTGGCGCCTTGGCCGGCGCGCAGCACCAGGCTGGCGCTGACCAGCGGCAGGCCCGGCTTGGGGGAATGGATGACGGTCAGCCCGTTGGCCAGCGTGAAGCTGTGGGCCGCGGGCAGCGTCAGCGGCTTGGCGCGTGCGGCGGCCGGCGCCTTGTTGCGCCACGGCTCCGCCGCGTTCAGCGACTCGCGCTCGCCCTTGGCGGCCTGGGTGGGCAGCGGCGGCGTGGGCACGTCCGGCGGCAGCACCTGCTCGCCCGGGCGCGCGAGCACGACGACGCGGGCCTGCTTGCCCAGCCAGCGTGCCACCGTGGCGCTGACCGCGGCCGGCGTGACACTGCGGTAACGCGTCAGGTCTTGCCCGACGAAGCCGGGGTCGCCGGCCATCTGGTTGTAGTGGTTGACCAGGTCGGCCAGCGTCGTGACCTTCTCCATGCGCTGCAGCAGCTGGGTCTCGATGCTGGCGCGTGCCTGGGCCAGCTCGCCGGCGCTGGGCGGCTCGGCGGCCAGGCGGGCCAGCTCGGCATCCACCAGGCGCTCGATCTCGTCCATCGACGCACCCGGCCGGGCGACCACCTCGATGTTGAACACCGAGCTGAGCGACATGGAGTCCTGACCGACCTGCACGCTCTGCGCCAGTTGCTTGTCGCGCACCAGCAGCTCGTAGAGCCGGCTGGCCTTGCCGCCGCCCAGCACATGGGCGGCGATATCCAGCTCCGCATCGCCGGCCGCGAACATGGGCGGTGTGTGCCAGGCGATGTCCAGCCGCTCGAGCTCGACCCGGTCGGTCACGACGACCCGGCGCTCGGTCGTGATCTGCGGCGTCTCCACCTTCACCGCCGGGGGCTTGGGGCCCGCCTTCAGCGAGCTGAAGTACTTCTGCACCAGCGCCTTGGCCTGCTTGGGGTCGAAGTCGCCGGCCAGCACCAGCGTGGCGTTGTTGGGCCGGTAGTAGGTGCGGGCGAAGTCCTTCACGTCCTTGAGCTGGATGCTCTGGATGTCGGCATGCGAGCCGATCACCGCGGCCCGGTAGGGGTGGCCCGCCGGATACAGCGCCTGATAGAGCGCCTCCTCGGCGATGCCGTAGGGGCGGTTCTCGAAGCTCTGGCGGCGCTCGTTGCGCACCACGTCCTGCTGGTTGGCCAGCGCCACGGAATCGACCTCGTCAATCATCCAGCCCAGCATGTCCGACTTCAGCCACAGGCCCAGCTCCAGCTGGTTGGACGGCAGCGTGAAGAAGTAGTTGGTGCGGTCGAAGTTGGTGGAGCCGTTGCTGTCGGTGCCCCCGGCCGCATCGATGTATTTGTCGAACTCGCCGCGCGGCACATGGCGGCTGCCGGCGAACATCAGGTGCTCGAACAGGTGGGCGAAGCCCGTCTGCCCGGCCGCCTCGTTGCGCGGGCCGGCATGCACCCACAGATTGAAGGCCACCAGCGGCAGCCGGTGGTCCTCCACCAGAATGACCTCGAAGCCGTTGTCCAGCGTGATCTTGTCCAGCCGTATCGCCAGCTGGCCCGCAGCGGTGCTGACCGCACCGGTCACTGGTGCCGCCGGCGCCGCAGCAGCGATGGCGGGCAGCGACAGCGCCCCGACCAGGGTGAGCAGGGCGACAAGGCGGCGTGGAGCAGGACGGTTCATGGCAGGTACGGCTGGACGTAAATGAAGCGATTGGGCGGCCTGGCGCTCACCCGCAGAAGTGCCGGGAGTCATTGCTCCGGCGAACGGCTGTCGCTCACCAGGGCGACAGCCAGCTCAGCAGCCACAGCCACAGCGGTGCGGTGCCGACATAGAGGATGGTGGACAGCACAGTGGCCGCCGTCACCTCGGGCTGCATCGCGTGATAGCGCTGCGCGAAGATCAGCGCGTTCGAGCCCGTGGGCAATGCCGCCAGCATCACCAGCACCGCCAGCGGCAGGCCCTGCAGGCCCAGGCCCCAGTGCACGATGACGAGCAGCAGCCCCGGCAGCAGCAGCAGCTTGAACACCAGCAGGCTGGACAGCCCGCGCCAGGTGCGCGGCCAGCCGTAATAGGCCAGCGACATGCCGATCAGCGTCAGGCACAGCGGCACAACGGCGGTGCCCAGGGTCTGCAGCACCTCGTCCGCCACGGCTGGCAGCGGCCAGCCGGTGAGATTCCAGGCCAGGCCGCACAGCACCGGCAGCACCACCGGATGGATGACGGTGTTGCGCACGGTCTGCGCCAGCGTGCGCCACAGCGAACCGCCCGGGTTCTCGCGCGCGATGTCGAGCTCCACCAGCAGGGTCAGCAGGGTCAGGATGGTCAGCGAATGCAGGCTGACCACGGCGATGTGGATGGCCAGGCCCTGCTCGCCGAACACGCCGGCCGCCACCGGCACCCCCACCTGCAGCGTGTTGCCGAAGCCCGCGGTGATGGCCTTCACGCTGGGCACGGCCGCGGCCTCGCCGTCCCGGCGGGCCCAGCGCTGCCAGAGGTAGAAGGCCCCGACCAGCAGCAGCACCGGCAGGAAGAAGGCCGCCAGCAGCGACCAGGGCACATGGGCCGTGTCCAGCCGCGCCGTGGTGCGGAACAGCAGCGCCGGCACGAAGATGTAGTAGGCCGAGTTGGCCAGCACCCGCGCCGGGTCGCCCTCGCTGCCCTCGGCCGCGTGGCCCAGCCAGCGCATGCGCCCGACCACCCAGCCGATCGCCACCGCGATCAGGATGGCCAGCAGCTTGGCCGCAACCGCCCAGCTCACGCGACGACTCCGCTCAGACGCCGGCCCGCGGCAGCCACAGCTCGAACGCGAAGCAACTGCCCTCGCCGGCCTGGCTGTGCACCTCGATCTGGCCGCCCATCAGGCGCACCAGCTGCTGGCTGATGGACAGGCCCAGGCCGGTACCGCCCAGGTGGCGGGACGAATCCGAGACCTGCTCGAAGGCCTGGAACAGCCGCGCCTGCTGCTCGGCCGTCATGCCGATGCCGCTGTCCAGCACCTCGAAACGCACCCGCACGCGGGCGGTTTCCTCGTCCAGCAGCTGGGCCGACAGGCTGACCTCGCCGCTGTCGGTGAACTTCACCGCGTTGGACAGCAGGTTGAGCAAGACCTGGCGCAGACGCTGGCCATCGGCCACCACCTGGTGCGGCAGCCGGCCATCGATGAAGAGCCGGTAGCTCAGCCCCTTCTGCTCGGCACGCAGCCGCACGCTGTCGCTGGCCATGTCCAGCAGCGCGCGCAGGTCCACCAGCGAGGCCTTGATGACGACCTTGCCGGCCTCGATGCTGGCCATGTCCAGCACATCGCTGATCAGCTCCAGCAGATGCTGGCCGGAGTCGCGGATCAGCTGCAGCTTGGCCTGCGGGCCGTCGGCGATGCTGGCGTCCATCTGCAGCAGCTGCGCGAAGCCCAGGATGGCATTGAGCGGCGTGCGGAACTCGTGGCTCATGGTCGCCAGGAAGCGCCCCTTGGCCTGGTTGGCGGCCTCGGCCTTGAGCTTGGCCTCGCTGAGCTCGGCGGTGCGGTCGGCCACCAGATCCTCCAGATGCTCGCGATGGCGGGTCAGCTCGGCCTCCGCTTCGCGGCGGGCCGAGATGTCGCTGACCATGCCCTCCACGCGCCGGCGGCCGGCTTCACCATCGGCCTCCACCCAGTGCGCGCTGAGCTCCACCCAGATCACGCGGCCATCGGCGCCCTGCAGCCGCAGCTGGGCCTGCTGGATCTTGCCCTGGTCGCGCATCACCTTCATCACGCGCAGCAGGTCGGGCCGGCCCAGGCCGATCAGCTCGCGCAGCCGCTTGCCGGCCGGGCTCAACTGGGGCGACAGGCCCAGCAGCTGCGTGAAGGCCCGGTTCATGCGCAGCACGCGGCCGTGATGGTCGGTCTGGAAGATGCCTTCGGTGGCGTTCTCGAACAGGCTGCGGTAGCGCTGCTCGCTCTGGCGCAGACCGTCGGAGGACTGCTGCACCTGATCGGCCGCCGCACGCAGCTTCAGGCTCATCGCATTGAAGCGACCGGTGAGCTCGCCGATCTCGTCGCGCCGCTCCACCGGCATCTGTGCGCCGAGGTCGCCCTCGGCCACGCGCTGTGCCAGGCTGCCCAGCCGCGCCACCGGCCGGCGCACCAGCCAGTGCACCATCAGATAGCTGCTGACGACCACGGCCGCCACCACGGCCAGCAGCAGCAGGATGACGAAGCGCCGCGAACGTTCCACCTGCTCCTGCACCAGCTCGCGGGTGTAGACCAGCTCGGCCTGCGCGACCTGGGTGCCCGGCGCATCCACGGCCGGCTGATAGGTGATGGCGAACTCGCGCCGCGTCGGCGCCAGCGCCGCCGAGGAGCGCTCGCGCCGGGTCTGCCCGCCACGCAGCCCCAGCCCCTTGAGCTCCAGCGACTGCACCTCCGGGTCGGCCATCACGGCATCGAGCAGGTTCTCGATCGCCACCTGATCCAGGTTCCAGATCGGGCCGGCGAAGCCGCGCTGGATCAGGCTGACCATGCGCGCCTCGCGCTGCTCCAGCGCCTCGTTGAGGGCCTGGCGCTCCAGCGCGATCCACCACCAGCCGATCAGCACCACCAGCAGCGATGTCGCTGCCAGCAGTCCCGCCATCAGCCGGGCCTGGAGGCCGAGTCTCATCGGATCCCGCCCGAGCGTCCCGGCAACACGGGCAGCAGGGACAGGGGGCGCAAGGTGCTCAGGGGCGTCATGGCATCAGGCCTTCTTGCGGGCAGGCGCCTTCTTGGCGGGTGCCTTGGCGGCGCGGGGTTCGAACTCGAAGACCACCTTGCCTTCCTTCTTGTCGTAGGCCAGGAAGGCCTTGAACTTGCGCCGCGTCTTGTTGGAGACGAAGTTCTCCAGCAGATCGGTCTTGCCCTGCGCCAGCAGCTTGCCCACCTGGGCCGGCTCGATGGGCTGGGTCAGGATGACCTTGCCGGTCTTGAAGTCGCAGGTGGTCTTCTCGCCGACCGAGTGCTCGCACACGTAGTTGCTGCCGTGCTCGTACACATGGCCCTGGCACTTGGGGCAGGCGCCCAGCGAGGTCTGGCCGGAGAAGTCCACCGGCTCGCCGTCGCTTTCAGCCTTCTTGGCGTCCTCGCCGAAGTCGAACTCCAGCTTCCAGTTCTGGATCTCGTCATCGAACACCAGCGCCAGCTCGGCCGTGAAGGGCCAGCCGGCCTTGGAGCGGAAGCCCTCCAGCGGGCCGATCTTCTTGTGCGCCAGGAAGGTCTCCACCTCGTCCAGCTCGAAGCTGCGACCGCCCGGGATCTTGCCGATGGAGAAGCCGCAGGCGTCGTCACCCGACCCGCTCTTGCCGGTGCAGGTGAAGCGGCGGTAGTTCTCCTTGACCACGCCGCCGCACTTGGGGCATGGCGTCTTCAGCGTCGCGTAGTCGCCCGGGATGGTGTCGCGGTCGTAGCCCTTGGCCTTGGCGACCATCTTCTCGGTCATGGCCGCGATCTCGCCCATGAACTGCGCGCGGCTCAGGCGGCCCTTTTCCATCTCGGCCAGCTTGTGCTCCCAGTTGCCGGTGAGCTCGGGCTTGGTCAGGTCTTCCACGTCGAGGCCGCGCAGCAGCGTCATCAGCTGGAAGGCCTTGGCCGTCGGGATCAGCTCGCGGCCGTCGCGCAGCATGTACTTCTCGGTGATCAGGCCTTCGATGGTGGCGGCGCGCGTGGCCGGCGTGCCCAGGCCCTTCTCGGCCATGGCCTCGCGCAGTTCCTCGTCGTCGACCAGCTTGCCCGCGCCTTCCATGGCCGACAGCAGCGTCGCTTCGGTGTAGCGCGCCGGCGGCTTGGTCTGCAGCGCCTTCACGTCCACGCTCTCGGTGCGCACCACCTCACCCGGCTGCACCGGCACGAGGTTGGCGTCCTCGTCGTCCACGTCCTTGCCGTAGACGGCCAGCCAGCCCGGCTTGACCAGCACCTTGCCGTTGGTCTGGAAGTGATGCGTCCTGCCGGCAGCCTCGACCTTGCTGATGCGGGTCGTGACCAGGAACTCGGCCGGCGGGAAGAACACGCCCAGGAAGCGCTTCACGACCATGTCGTAGAGCTTGGCCTCGGCCTCGGTGAGGCTGCGCGGCGCCTGCAGCGTCGGGATGATCGCAAAGTGATCCGACACCTTGGCGTTGTCGAACACCTTCTTGGTGGGCTTGATGTAGCCCTCCTTCAGCGCCTTGGCCGCATGCTGGGACAGCACGGCCAGCGGGCCGGGCAGGTCGTCGGTGGCCAGCATCTTGGCCGTGTCCTTGGCGACCGCCACGTAGTCCTCGGGCAGGTAGCGCGAGTCCGTCCGCGGGTAGGTCAGCACCTTGTGCTTTTCATACAGCGCCTGGGCCAGCGACAGGGTGGTCTTGGCCGAGAAGCCAAAGCGCGAGTTGGCCTCGCGCTGCAGCGTGGTCAGGTCGTACAGCGCGCCGCAGCTGGTGGTGCTGGGCTTGCTCTCCTCGCTGACCTGGGCCGGCTGGCCCAGCACCGCCTTGGCGATGGTCTCGGCGTCGGCCGCGTTCCACAGCCGGTCGGCGCGGCGCTCGGCGTCGTCGTTCTTCTTCCAGGCCGGGTCGAACCACTTGCCCTCGTACTGGCCTGCCTGCGCATCGAAGCTGGCCCGCAGCTCCCAGTAGTCCCGCGCCACGTGCTTGCGGATCTTCTCCTCGCGCTCCACGACGATGGACAGCGTGGGCGTCTGCACCCGGCCGACCGTGGTCAGGAAGAAGCCGCCGTCGCGCGAGTTGAAGGCCGTCATGGCCCGCGTGCCGTTGATGCCCACCAGCCAGTCGGCCTCGGAGCGGCAGCGCGCCGCATCCGCCAGCGGCAGCATCTGCTGGTCGCTGCGCAGCTTCTCGAAGCCCTCGCGGATGGCGGCCGGCGTCATGGACTGCAGCCACAGCCGCTGGATGGGCTTGTTCAGCGGCCCCTTGGCGGGCGTCGCGTACTGCTCGATCAGACGGAAGATCAGCTCACCCTCGCGGCCCGCGTCACAGGCGTTGATGAGGGCCGTCACATCCTTGCGGCGAATCAGCTTGACCAGCGCATTGAGCCGGCCCTTGTTCTTGTCGATGGGGTTGAGGTCGAAATGCGGCGGGATCACCGGCAGGTGGGCAAAGCTCCACTTGCCGCGCTTGACGTCGTATTCCTCGGGCGCAGCGATCTCCACCAGGTGGCCCACGGCGGAGCTCACCACGTACTGCTCGTTCTCGAAGTAGTCGTCCTGCTTGTCGAACTTGCCTGCCTGCGGGGTCAGCGCACGGACGATGTCCTGGGCGACTGAGGGCTTCTCGGCAATGATCAGGGTCTTGCTCATCTCT
The DNA here is from genome assembly GCA_003241055.1 of Roseateles depolymerans. Classification (GTDB taxonomy): domain Bacteria; phylum Pseudomonadota; class Gammaproteobacteria; order Burkholderiales; family Burkholderiaceae_C; genus Pelomonas; species Pelomonas depolymerans_A. Next base: position 35,072 of record QFOD01000005.1, on the reverse strand, counting down.
GGATTTCTCTTCGACTTCCCTAGGCCGGACCCGGGATGGGCCTGCCTACAATCCGGGCCTCGCGCACGCACACGCACGCGCGCACCCATGAAATCACCGTACCACAGCGCCGATGCCGCCTAAAAACCCCCGCCGCAAGATCGAGGTTCGTGATTCCGGCGTGCATGGCCGTGGCGTCTACGCCGCGGCGGCCATTCCGGCGGGTGCCCGCATCATCGAGTACACCGGCGAACGGATTTCCTGGGACGAGGCGCTGCGCCGTCACCCGCACGACCCCAGCCAGCCCAACCACACCTTCTATTTCCACCTGGACACCGGCCAGGTGATCGATGCGCTGCACGGCGGCAACGACGCGCGCTGGATCAACCACGCCTGCGAGCCCAACTGCGAGGCCGAGGAGGTGGACGGGCGCGTCTACATCAACGCCCTGCGCGACCTGGCCCCCGGCGAAGAACTGTTCTACGACTACGGCCTGGTGCTGGACGAGCGCCACACCGCCAAGGTCAAGAAGCAGTTCGCCTGCTGGTGCGGCGCGGCCACCTGCCGGGGCACCATGCTGGCGCCTAAACGATGACCCCCCCTACTGGCTGCGCCAGCCCCCCGAGGGGGCGCTCCCGGCAGCCCGGCAGAGCCGGATCTGCGGGAGCCGCTGGGGAGGACACCACATGCGATGGCAGGAGGCGCCGCCATGATTTTTGAACGCCGGCACCTGGCCGAATGCGGCTCCACCAACACCGAGGCGCTGAACCATCTGCGCGAGGGCGGCGGGGCGCTGCTGGTGTCGGCCGACCGGCAGACCGCCGGCCGCGGCCGCCAGGGCAAGGCCTGGCTCAGCGATGACGCGTCGCTGACCTTCTCGCTGGCCGTGGCGCTGCCGATGGCGCTGGACCTGGCCGGCCTGTCGCTGGTGGTCGGCTGCGCCATCGCCGATGCGCTGGACCCCGGCGCCGGCCGCATCCAGCTGAAGTGGCCCAACGACCTGTTCCTGGACGGCGCCAAGCTCGGCGGCATCCTGATCGAGACAGTCGCCACGCCCGCCGGACAGCGCGGCGTCGTGATCGGCGTGGGGCTGAACCTGCGCCCGCTGCCCGAGGGCGTGGACCGCTCGGCCTTTGCCAGCGGCCATGCCGCGCTGCACAGCCTGGACGCCACACTGACCGCCACGGCCGTGCTGAACCGCCTCGCGCCCGCACTGGCCGCGATGCTGGCCGACTTCGAATCCATGGGCTTCGCGCCCTGGCGCGCGGCCTTCGAGCGGCGCGACCTCAGCGCCGGGCGCCCCGTGCGCGTTGGCACCCAGCCCGGCATCGCCCGTGGCGTGAACGAACGCGGCGAACTGCTGCTCGAAACGGCCGCGGGCACCCAGCCCTGCGTGGCCGGTGAACTCAGCCTCAGACTGGAGACCAACTCGTGATGCGTGTGCTGGTGGTGATGCTGGCGGTGGGCCTGCTGGCCGCCAACCTGCTGTTCTTTGCCTGGACCCGCGGCTGGCTGGATTCCGCCACCGACTACCGGGTGAACGCCGGCCACGAGCCACAGCGGCTGGCGGCCCAGGAACACCCCGAACTCATCCAGCCGCTGAGCGCCAGTGCCGTCAGCGCGCTGGGCCAGCGCGTCTGCCTGGAGCTCGGGCCGTTCGAGGACGATGCCGGCCTGGGCGCGGCGCAGGCGGCGCTGCGTGGCGCCGGCCTCGCGGTGGACTGGGTCACCCGCAGCAGCGAGACCCCGGGGCAGTTCGTGATCGCCACGATCAAGCTGGACAACGCCGACTTCCGCGCCCGCAAGGAAGCCACCTACAAGCAGCTGCGCATCGCCACCGAGCCGCTGACCGGCCTGCCCGCCGAGCAGCCCTCGCTGGTGCTCAGCCGCCACACCAGCGCCGCGGACGCGCGCAGCGCGCTGGCCGCCTATGAAAAGCGCGGCCTCAAGGGCCTGCGCGTGCTGACGCTGGTGGCCCCCCGGGCCCGCCATCTGCTGGTCGTGCCGCAGGCCGACGGCCTGAGCGCCACCCGGCTCAAGGCCCTGAAGGACGCGGCCCTGGGCAGCGGCTTCCGCCCCTGCTCGCCGGCCGCCACCGCCTCAGCGGCCGGCTGACCGGGCGGCCACTCGGGCCGCGCGCAGCCGCCGGCGCGGCAGCGCCAGCGCCGCCGCCAGCAGCAGGGCCAGCCACACGGCGCTGCTCGCGCCGCCGCCCCCGCTGCTGCTCGACGTGGAGCCGGACGACGAGCCGCCACTGCTGCTGCTCGCGGCCGTGACGGTCAGCGTCTGCGAGCTGCTGCCGGTATAGCCCAGGCTGTCGGTGACCGTCAGGCGCACCGTCACCGTGCCGGCCGCCACGCCCTGCAGCGTGGCCGTGGCCGCGGTGGTGGAACCGCTGAACGAGGCCAGCGTCGTGCCGCTGGTGATTTCCCACAGGTAGCCGCTGATGCCGGCCGTGCCCTGGGCCGTGCCGCTGCCGGTCAGGGCCAGCGTGCTGCCCACGGCCACGCTGGTGGCGGGCACGCTGATGCTGGCCGTCGGGCGGCCGCCGGCCACGGTGAAGCTCTTGGTGGTGCTGGCCGTGCGGCCCAGCGCATCGGTGACGGTGAGCTGCACCGTCAGCGTGCCGGCCGTGGTGGCGCTCAGGGTCGTCGTGGCCGCCGTGGTGGCGCTGGTGAAGCTGGCCGTGCCGGCCGTCACCTGCCACAGGTAGCTGACCAGCGCGACGCCGCCGGACCCGGCGGAGGCACTGCCGTCCAGCGTCAGCGTGTCGCCCACGAGCAAGGCGTTGCTGGCCGTGGCGATGGACGCGGTGGGGGGCGCGGTGGTGGCCGCCGCCGCCTTCACGGCCGCTCCGGCATTCAGCATGCCGGCGCCGCAGGTGCTGGTGGTGCAGGCGCATTCGCTGTCCTGCGCGGCCGCCGTGGGCGCCGTGCAGGCGTTCACGCCGGTGCTCGCCACATCCGGGAAGGGGTTGACCGTGCTCTTGAGCAGGGACACCACCTGCGCGGTGGTCAGGCTGGGGTTGGCCGACACCATCAGCGCGGCCGTGCCCGCCACCAGCGGCGCGGCAAAGCTAGTGCCGACCTCGTAGTTGGTGCCGTCGCTGTAGTTGGCGCTGACCGGCCCCTGGGTGCCGGTGTCGCCCGCCGTCGTGATGGGGTAGAGGCAGGAGCCGGTGGTGTTCACGCAGTTGCCCGCCGGCGCCGCCAGCGCCACCTCGGGCCCCAGGTCGGAATACCCGACCTTGGTGCCGGCATGCCGCACGCCGGCCACGGCCACCACGCCGGAGCAGTTGCCCGGCGTCGCCACGGCCAGGCCGTCGTTGCCTGCTGCCACGACCACGGTCACATTGGCCGCGGTCAGCTCATTGATGACGGACTGGTAGGCCGTGGAGCAGCTGCCCGAGCCGCCCAGGCTCATGTTGATCACCTTGGCCGGCGTGGCGGGCGCGGCCACGCCGGTGCCGCTGAGGCCCGCGGCCCAGCGCATGCCGGCCTGGATGTCGGAGTCGTAGCCACCGCACTTGCCCAGCACCCGCACCGGCATGATCTTCACGTTGGGCGCCACGCCGGCCATGCCGATGCCGTTGTTGGTGGCCGCGCCGATCAGGCTGGCCGTGCGCGTGCCGTGCCAGCTGCTGCTGCCAACCGTGCAGCCCTTGAAGGTGCTGGTGTTGGTGTCCGCCGTGGTGACCCAGTCGCCCGGGTCGGAGGCATCGCTGTCGATGCCGTCGCCATCGTTGGCGACCGCCGACACGCTGATGAAGTCATAACCCGCCACCAGCTTGGAGGCCAGGTCGGGATGGGTCTTGACCACGCCCGTGTCCAGCACCGCCACCACCACGCTGGCGCTGCCCTGGGTGACGTCCCAGGCGCTCTCGACGTCGATGGCGGATTTCACGCTGCCGCTGTTGCTGCGCAGATACCACTGGCCCACGGCCGGCGTGCCGGTGGTCTGGGTGCCGTAGAGCGGATCGTTGGGCGCGGTCATGATGAAGCGCCGCTGGTCGGGCACCGCCCATTCCACGTCGCCGTCGGCGGCCAGCTTGTCGGCCAGCACCTGGGAGCTCATGCCGTCGGCCATCAGCACCTGGCTGCTGGGGCTGATGCTGCGGCCATCGGTCAGCTTGACGCCCAGCCGCGCGGCCATCGTGCTGGCCAGTTGCGGGCCGGCGGTCGGCGCCGTGGCCGACAGGATGCTGGCGCGGCCGCTGGCCTGCAGCACGCTGGCGTTGTTACGAAATTTGACAATGACGCGGGCCGCGGTGCTGCTGCTGTCCTGCTGGGCGGCCGTCTGCACCCGCGGCAGCCCCGCCTCGCGCGACGGGCCGATGAGGGCCGCCCCCATCAATCCGCCCGCCAGCAGGGGCAGCAACAACACCAGGCGACGCAGGGAAGACTTCTTCACGGAGCAGACTCCAGCACAGGGGGGAAGCCCAGTCTAGAGCCGCTCTTCGCCAACAACGTTGCTGAAACTTATCAGGACCGACACAAATCCCGGTCTGCGGGCCTGCGACATCCAGGCGCTCAGGCCCGCGGCGGGCTGTCGGCCTTGCGGTCCGCCACCACCCGCTGCGCATGCGGACGCTCGCCGATGAAGCGGGCATAGGGCTTCCAGTCGACCCCGCCGGCCTGCAGCAGGTCTTCGCCGTACAGGGCCTGCGTGGCCATGCCCACCAGCGGCAGGCTGACCCAGCCGGCACAGTCGGCGAGCGTGAAGCGGTCGCCGGCCAGATAGGGGCCGAACTTCGCCAGCCGCCTGAAGGCCTGGATGTTCTCGGGCAACACCCGGGCGACCCGCTTCTTGGTGCCGTCGCTGACCTGGCCGCCGAAGAAGGCCTGCGCATAGAGCTCGCGCGCCACCAGCTCCAGATGCAGCTCGACGAAGGTGCAGAGCTCGCGCACCTTGGCCGCCTCGTACGGGTCGCTGGGCAGCAGCCGCGGCGTGTCGGGGTAGGCGGCTTCCAGGTAGTCGACGATGACCTGGCTCTCGCACAGCGGCCCATGCGCCGTCTTGATGAAGGGCACCTTGGCCAGCGGCGAGCAGCTCAGCACGGCTTCCTCGAGGCAATGGGTCTCGACCCGCTCCTCGACGAAGGGGATGCCCTTTTCCAGCATCACCAGCTTGACCTTGTTGTAGTAGTTGGACAGCGGAATGCCGCACAGCGTGATCATGCTTGTCTCCAGGCCTCTGAGGGGAAGCCGCGAGTCTAGGCAGACGGCCCTCGCCGGCTTGCCGCCTGGGCGACATCAGCGGTTGACCAGCACGATGCCCGCCGCCAGGGCCGCCAGCGCGCCCACCAGCCGGGCGCTGATGCCCTCGCCCAGCAGCAGCGCCCCGGCCAGCAGGCCGAACAGCGGCGTGCTGAGCGTGAACACCGCCAGCCGCGTGGCCGCGTAGTGGCGCATCAGCCAGAACCAGGCCAGATAGCTGACGAACGACACCAGCACGGCCTGGAAGCCGAACAGCCCCAGCAGCCGGGCCGACCAGGCCGCGGGCAGCGGCTCGCCGGCCCAGGCCGCCGCGGCACACAGCGCCAGCGCCGACACGCCCAGCTGATAGAGCAGCGTCTTCTCGGCTGGCGCCGGCGCCAGCCGGGTGCCCCGTATGGCCAGCGTCGTGCCACCCCACAGCACGGCCGCGGCCAGGCCCAGGCTGTCGCCCAGCCACTGGCGCGAGCCCGCCGGCGCCCCCAGCCCTTCGGCGAACGCGAACGCCACCGCGCCGAAGGCCAGCACCAGCCCGCCCCACTGGCGCGGCGTGAGCCGCTCGCCCGGCGCGATCCACGGCATGCCCAGGGCGACGACGAAGGGCGACAGATAAAGGAACACCACCATGCGCGAGGCGCTGGTGTACTGCAGCCCCACGAAGATGCAGGCGAACTCGGCCGCGAACAGCGCGCCGGCCAGCAGGCCGCCGCCCAGGCTGCCGTCACGCTCGAACAGCCGGATGCCGCGCGCAGCCGACCAGCCCCACACCAGCACCCCGGCCAGCGCGGAGCGCAGCCCCGCCTGCCACAGCGGGCCGATCTCGCTCAGCGCGGCCTTGGCGGCCACCTGGTTGATGCCCCACAGCAGGCAGCAGGCCAGCAGGAGGGCGATGGCCGGCGGGTCGAGCCGCTCGCGGCGCATGCCGCCTAGGCTCCGCCTGCCGCCGGGCTAGCGGCGCACATAGCGGGTGGCGGTGAGCTGTGCCGAGACCGCGGCGGTCTTGTTGTCCACATAGCCGCGGTCACGCATCTCGGCGCGCACCTCGGCATCGGAGGGGCTGGCGCCCGGCCCCTTGGGATGCACCACCCAGACCGTCTTGCAGGCCAGCGTGGCATGGAAGTCGGCCAGGCGCGGCAGCTCGGCGGGCGACTGCAGCACCGCCACCAGCATGCGCGCGCTGCGCGGGTTGCTGGTGAGGCCCTGGGCCAGCGCCTCGGCCAGCGCCGGGTCCAGCGCGCCGCGGGTGGGGCCGATCAGCAGCGCCGGGTTTTCGGCGCTCACGCCCAGCTTGGCCGCCAGCGTGGGTGGCGGCGTCTGCAGCTTCTTCAGCCAGCGCTCGCCCTCCTTGGCGCCCAGCAGCAGCGCCACCGGCACGCCGGCGGCGACGAAGCGCAGCGCCTCGCCGTCCAGTGTCAAGTCTTGCAACGTGGCGATATCCCAGTGGTGGCGCAGCCCACCGCGCAGCACGATGGCGGTGGATTCGAGCAGGGCCTTCACCTCGGCCGAGGCCTCGCCCACGCGGGCGACGCAGCTGGCTTCACGTCCCATGCGGACTCCTTGGAAATTTGCGTAAAGGGCGCATTGTCAGCCGCCAGGCGAGCGCGCCGGCCAAGGCGCCGCTCAGGTGGGCAAACGGGGCCACCGCGAAATCGAAGCCCGGCGTCTCGCGCAGCGCCGGGCCCAGCGGATGCTCCAGCGCCAGCTTCGCCGCCAGGCCCAGCAGCAGCGCCGCGCCCACCCAGCGCTCGCGGCCGCGGCGCGCCAGCAGGCTCAGTGCCGCCACCACCGCCAGGCCATGCAGCACGCCGGAGAGCCCGCCGTAATGGGCCAGGTCGGGGCGCAGCAGCAGGCCCAGCTGGGTCAGCGGCAGCGCCAGCAGGCCGGCCGCCACCTCACGCCCGGCCAGATCGGCCCGCCAGCCCAGCAGCGCCAGCACGGCGCAGCCCGCCAGGTTGGCCACCAGATGCAGCGGGGTCCAGTGCACGAAGGCGGCCGTGATCAGGCGCCACGGCTGGGTCAGCGCCAGCGCGGGCTGCCAGTCCAGCCAGGCGGTCGGCAGCGCCTGCGCCAGCGCCGCCAGCACGCCCAGCGCGGCACACAGCAGCAGCCAGGGCGAGGGCCTGGGCGCGGCGGCCACGGCTAGCCGAACACGGCCTGCCAGAGCGCCTGCACGGCCGCCCGGTGCGGCGCCAGCGGGGCGGCAGCCTCGGCGTCCAGCGCGGTGGACTGCTCGTCCAGCCGCGCCCGGTGCTGCACGCGGCGCAGCTCGCGGTAGGCATTGGCCGCGCCGGTGCCCACGCCGGCCGGCAACAGGCCGGCGGCCTCGGCGCGCTGCAGCAGCGCGATGTTGCCTGCGTTGTCCCGCAGCTCGGGGTGGGCGGCCGCATGGGCCAGCACCAGGAATTGCAGCGCGAACTCGGCATCCATCATGCCGCCCTCGCTGTGCTTCACGTCAAACAGGCCAGCGCGCACCGGGCGGGCCGCGCGCACCTTCGCGCGCATGGCCTGCACCTCCTGCCGCAGCGCGGCGATGTCGCGCGGCGCGGTCAACACCTGGCGCCGCACGCTCTCGCAGCCGGCGGCCAGCGCCGGGTCGCCCGCGCAGAAGCGCGCCCGCGTGATGGCCTGGTGCTCCCAGGTCCAGGCGGTATTGCTGCCGCGGCCGGTCTGGTAGGCCTCGAACTGCGCCAGCGAGGTGACCAGCAGGCCGGAGTTGCCGTTGGGCCGCAGCGCGGTGTCGATGTCGAACAGCTCGCCGGCCGCGGTGCGCAGCGTCAGCCAGGTGATGAGACGCCGCACGAAGGCCGCGTAGACCTCGCTGGCCCGCTCGTCCTCGTCGTCGAACACAAACACCACGTCCAGGTCGCCGCCGTAGCCCAGCTCCTTGCCGCCCAGCTTGCCGTAGGCGATGACGGCCAGGCGCGGCGCCTCGCGGTGCGCGCGGGTGAAACTGCTCCAGGCCCAGCGGATGGCGATCTGCAGCACCGCATCGGCCAGCGCCGAGAGGTCGTCCGCGACCTGCTCGACGGTGATGCTGCCCTCGACGTCGCGCACCAGCGTACGAAACACCTCGGCATGGTGGGCGCGGCGCAGCGTGTCCAGCAGCGCCTCTTCATCGGCCTGGCCGGAGCGGGCCCAGCCCTGGGCGCGCTCGTGCAGGTCGGCCATGAAGGCCTCGCGGTCGAAGCGCGCGCTGAGCAGCTGCGGGTCGGCCAGCTCGTCGATGACGCCCGGGTGCTGCATCAGATAGCGCATCGGCCAGCGCGCCAGCCCCAGCAGGCGCAGCAGCCGGGCCTGCACCGCCGGGCGCTCGACCAGCAGTGCCAGATAGCTCTCGCGGCGCAGCAGCGGCTCCACCCAGTCGACGAAGCGCCGCGCCGCATCCAGCGAGCATTCGTCGGCCTCCACCGCCTGCGCGGCACGCACGAACAGCTTGGCCAGGCGGCGGCGCGATTCCTCGCGTAGTCCCTGCACCCGCGGCCCCTCGGCCAGGCGCCGCACGGCGTCGGCCAGCGGCTCGGGCAGGCGGGCCAGGAACTCGTCGCTGTCCAGCGCCGGCGCCGGGCCACCGCACTGGCCGTTGCGGCACTGGCCGGCCGGCTTGGCGCCCTGGTGCAGCAGCGCATCGAACTCGGTGGCCACCAGCTCGCGCACCTCGCCCAGCTGCTCGAAGAGCTCGCAGGTCTCGCGCGAGCACTGCAGGCCCAGCGAGGCCGCGATCCAGGCGAGGTCCTCGTCGCCCTGCGGCAGGCAGTGGGTCTGCTGGTCGTCCAGGAACTGGATGCGGTGCTCCACGCGGCGCAGGAACAGGTAGGCCGCGGCCAGGCGCTCGGCAGTCTCGGGCTTCATCAGCCCGCGCGCCGCCAGCTGGCCCAGCGCCTTCACCGTGGAGCGGGTGCGGATTTCCGGGAACTGGCCGCCGCGCACCACCTGCAGCAGCTGCACGATGAACTCGATCTCGCGGATGCCGCCACGCGACAGCTTGACGTCGTTGGCCCGCTCGGGCCGGCCGGCGGCGCGGGTCTTGGCCTCCTGGCGGATCTTGTCGTGCAGCTGCCTCAGCCCCTCGAAGACCCCATAGTCCAGATAGCGGCGGTAGACGAAGGGGGCCACCAGGTCGCGCAGCGCCAGCGTGCGCGGGTCGGTCACGCTGTCCAGCGGCGCCACGACCCGGCTCTTGAGCCAGGCAAAGCGCTCCCACTCGCGCCCCTGCACCAGGAAATACTCCTCCAGCATGGACAGGCTCACCACCGGGGGGCCGCTCTTTCCATTGGGGCGCAGCGCCAGGTCCACGCGGAAGACCTGGCCGTCCTCGGTGACGTCGCCGATCAGCGCATAGAGCCGTCGCGCCACGGCGGCGAAATACTCGTGGGCCGTGACCGGCTTGGGGCCGGCCGTCTGGCCGTCGTCCTCGTAGACATAGATCAGGTCGATGTCGGACGACACGTTCAGCTCGCGGGCGCCCAGCTTGCCCATGCCCAGCACCCAGAACGGGATGTCGCGCCCGTCGGCCGTGCGCGGCTCGCCATGGATGGCATCCAGCTCGGTGCGCGCGGCGGCCAGGGCCAGGTCCAGCGTGACCTCGGCGAGGTGGGTCATGACCCGGGTCACGTCGTCCACGCTGGCGCCCTGCTCGACGTCCAGCACCGCCAGCCGCTCCAGCACCAGGTGGCGCGCCACCCGCAGGCTGGCCGCGAGCGAGCGCGTCTGCAGCAGCTGCACGATCAGCGCGCCGATGGCAGCCCGATCCGGCAAACCCGGCGGCAACAGACTCAGCTCCGCCGCATAGCGGCGCCTGACCCGCTGCACGAAGCGGCTGTGATCAGCAACGGCCCGAAACAGTTCGCTCATATCCCTGTGCTAGATTGCCCGCCGGCCGGATGTCCTTTAGCGGCCCATCCCGACGCCTGTGTCTGCCTTCTCTTCGGCCGCCCTCACCCTCTGCCTTCAAGTCCTCGGCATGCCCCTGCGCCTGTGCTGGCACGGGCTGCGTTGGCTGCTGCTGGCCGTGGGTCTACTGCTCTCACTGGCCGTCATGGCGTGGTGCGGGCTGCATTGGGTCATTCTCCCGCACGCCGATGACTGGCGCCCGTGGCTGGAAAAGGAAGCCTCAAAGACCCTAGGGGTAGAGCTGCGCATCGGCCATCTGGCCGTGGATTCCGGCGGCTGGCTGCCCCGCATGCAGCTGCAGGACGTGCGCGTGCTCGATCCGGCCGGTCGCCCGGCGCTGCGCCTGCCGCGGGTGACGGCCGTGCTGTCGGCCCAGTCGCTGCTGGTGCTGCAGCCCCGCTTCGCACAGCTGCTGGTGGACACGCCTGAGCTGGAGATCCGCCGCGACGCCAGCGGCCGGGTGTTCGTGGCCGGCCTGGGCATGGACAGCGCCGAACGCGCCGAAGCGGGCGGCAACGCCGAGGCCTGGCTGGACTGGATCTTCAGCCAGCCGGAACTGGCCATCGTGCACGGCCGCATCCGCTGGACCGACGAGCTGCGCGCCGCCCAGCGCCGCGAGGCCGTGGTGCCGCTGGCGCTGTCCGACCTCAACCTCGTGATCCGCAACGGCCTGCGCCGCCACCAGATGCGCCTGGACGCCACGCCGCCCGAGGACTGGGGGCGCCGCTTCACGCTGCGCGGGCAGTTCAACCAGGCGCTGCTCAAGCGCCCCGGAGAGATCCAGCACTGGAGCGGCCAGCTGTTCGCGGAGCTGCCGCAGGCCGACCTCAGCCAGCTGCGCCGCCATGTGGACCTGCCCTTCCAGCTCAGCGAGGGCGACGGCGCGGTGCGCGCCTGGGCCGAGGTGCGCGACGGCCAGCCCACCGCCGCCACGCTGGACCTGGCGCTGCGCGCCGTCAAGCTGCGGCTGCTGGAATCGGCCCCCGAACTGGATCTGACCGACATCCGCGGCCGCCTGGAGCTGGCCCGCAGCAAGGACCGCCTGAGCCTGCAGGCCCGCCAGCTGGGCTTCGTCGGCGCCGACGGCATGGTCTGGCCCCGCTCCGACTGGGGCATGGCGCTGCAGCTGGGCCCGCAGGACATGGTCACCGGCGGCGAACTGAACGCCCAGCGCCTGGACTTCGCGCTGATGACACAGATCGCCCAGCGCCTGCCGCTGGGCGAGCAGGCCCACCGCACGCTGGCGGAGCTCGCCCCCCAGGGCGTGCTGACCGCCCTGAGCGGCGAATGGCAGGGCCCGCTGGACGCCCCGCGCAGCTACCGCGTGAAGGCGCAGGTGGACGGTCTGGCGATTGCCGCCGGCCCGATCGACGCGCCCGACCAGCCGGGCCGCCCCGGCCTGCGTGGCGCCAGCCTGCAGCTGGACGCCACCGAGCAGGGCGGCAGCGCCCGGCTGTCGCTGCAGGACGGCCAGATCGAGCTGCCCGGCCTGTTCGAGGACCCGGTGCTGCCCATCACCCGCCTGAGCACCCAGGTCAGCTGGACCCTGGGCAGCGCAGCGGCCGGCGCCAGGACGCCCGCCAGCGTCGAGCTGCGCCTGCGCAACCTGGTGCTGCAGACGCCGGACCTGAACGGCGAATTCGAGCTGCTGTGGCGCCGCCCGCGCGGCGGCAGCGGCGCCGGCTTCCTGGACCTGAGCGGCCAGGCCCAGCGGCTGGAGGCCACCCGCGTGGCCCGCTACATGCCGCTGAGCCTGCCGCAGACCCGCAGCTACCTCAGCCGGGCCCTGCTGGCCGGCGAGGCGCGCAACATCCACGTGCGGCTGCGCGGCGAGCTGGCGGACTTCCCCTTCGACGCGCCGCGCTCCAGCGGCATCTTCCGCGTCGCCACCCAGGCGCAGGGCGTGACCCTGGCCTATGTGCCGCCCAGCGATGTCGGCACCAACTGGCCGGCGATGGAGGGCGTGGACGCCGAGCTGGTGTTCGAGCGCGCCGGCATGGCGCTGCGCAACGGCCACGCCCGGATGCTGGGCTACGAGCTCAGTGGCGTGAGCGGCGGCATCGCCGACCTCACCCACCGGCGCGTGCTGGCGCTGGACGGCAGCGGCCACGGCCAGGGCGTCGACCTGCTGCGCTTCGTGCGCAGCTCGCCGCTCGATGAATGGCTGGGCCACGCGCTGAGCACCACCAACGCGCAGGGCCCCGTTGCCCTGAAACTGAACCTGAACATGCCGCTGGACCACACCGAGCAGTCGACGGTGAAGGGCCAGCTGCAGCTGGGCGGCGTGGACCTGAAGCTGCGCCCCGACCTGCCGCTGCTGGCCGCCACCCGCGGGCGCATCGACTTCGACCAGAAGAGCCTCGCGCTCTCCGGCATCAGCACCCGGCTGCTCGGCGGCGACGCGACCGTGGAAGGCGGCAGCCAGCGTGACGGCGGCCTGCGCTTCGCCGCCCAGGGCCTGGCCACCGCCGACGGCCTGCGCCGCACGGCGGAGCTGGGCGCCGTCACCGAGATCGCCCAGGCCGCCAACGGTCAGGCGGCCTACCGCTTCCAGCTGTCGGTCAAGGACGGCCAGACCGAGCTCAGCGTGGCCAGCAATCTGCAGGGCCTCGGCCTGGATCTGCCCGCCCCGGCCCACAAGGACGCCGAGGCCAGCCTGCCGCTGCGCCTGCTGATGACGCCCACCGCCAGCGGCCGCGACGAGCTGCGCCTGGAGCTGGGCGCCACCAGCGCGCCGCTGCTGCAGGCCCAGCTGCAGCGCGACGTGTCGGGCACCAGCTCGCGCGTGCTGCGCGGCGCCATCGCGGTGCAGGACAAGCTGCCCGCGCTGCCCGCCACCGGCGTGCTGCTGCAGGCCAGCCCGGCGCAGCTGGATCTGGATGCCTGGCAGCAGCGCCTGGCCACGCTGGCCGCCACGGGCACGCCGCAGCCTGCGGCCAGCAGCTCCGGCACCGGGCTGGACGAGCTGGCCGATCTCAACCAGGCCGGCCTGCTGCCCAGCCAGATCCAGCTGCGCACCCAGGCCCTGAAGGTGGGCGGCCGGGCCATGGGCCGCGTGCAGGCGCAGATCGCCCGCGACGGCAGCAACTGGCGCCTGGAACTCGACGCCGAGCACCTCGCTGGACGCATCGAGCTGCGCGGCGTGAACCTCGGCCGCGGCGGCAGCCAGATTGAGCAGGTGCGGGCAAGGCTCTCGCGGCTGCAGCTGCCCAAGCAGGAGGCCGACTCGGTCACGCAGCTGATGGACCCGGCGGCCAGCGCCAGCACCAGCCCGCTGCCGGCGCTGGACATCGAGGTGGACGACTTCGAGCTGCGGGGCAAGCGGCTGGGCCGGCTCGAGGTGCAGGCCCAGGTGCCCCCGGGCGCCCGCGAATGGAAGCTCGACCGGCTGCTGATGAGCTCGCCCGACGCCACGCTCAGCGCCAGCGGCCGCTGGGGCGGCACCAGCGGCGGCCGGCGCCGCACCGAGCTGGACTGGAAGCTGGAGGTGGCAGATGCCGGCAAACTGCTGGAGCGCCTCGGGCAGGGCCAGGTCTTGCGCGGCGGCAAGGGCCAGTTGCACGGCCAGCTGGGCTGGACCGGCTCGCCGCTGGACCCGCACTACCCCAGCATGGCCGGCACGCTCAACCTGCAGCTCGATACCGGCACCTTCCTGAAGGCCGAGCCCGGCGTGGGCCGGCTGCTGGGCGTGCTGAGCCTGCAGTCCATCCCGCGCCGCCTGCTGCTGGATTTCCGCGACGTGTTCGCCGAGGGCTTCACCTTCGACGGCGTCACCGGCGACGTGAAGATCGCCGGCGGCATCGCGCGCAGCGACAACATCCGCATCCGCGGCCTGCAGGCCATGGTGCTCGTGGATGGCAGCGCCGACCTCGCGCAGGAAACCCAGAAGCTGCGGGTGCTGGTGGTGCCCGAGGTGAGCGCCAGCGCGTCGCTGGCCTATGCCGCCATCAACCCGGCCATCGGCCTGGGCGCCTTCCTCGCGCAATGGCTGCTGAGCCGTCCGGTGTCGGCTGCCAGCACGCGCGAATTCCTGATCACCGGCAGCTGGGACGACCCCAAGGTCGACAAGATCGACAAGCCGGACGAGGCCGCGGCACCGGCACCGGCGGCCTCGTCCGCCTCGGCGCCGGCCCGCCGCTGATCACTCCGCCCGCATCAGCTCCAGCCCATGGAGCTGCAGTTCGCCCACCAGGCGCTCGCGCAGCAGCGTGGCGCTCACGGGGCCTAGCTGCTCCAGCATGCGGCGCTGCTGGCGAAAGAACAGGTGCAGCAGGCCGCACAGTTCCTGGTGCGCCCGCTGCGCCGGCCGCACCCGGCCGGGCAGCGGCTGCAGCAGCCGCTCGACGACACCGGGCTCGGCCAGGCGCACATTGCAGATGACCGCGAGCTGCACGATGCGCAGCCCCAGGTCGTCGAAGGTCAGCAGCCACTCGCGGCCGCTGAGCCGCCCCGAACCGGCGGCGAATCCGCCTGCGCCCATCATGCCGCCGCCACCTCCGGCCGGGCCAGCGCCTCCAGCCCGGCCGCGATCGACTGCGACAACAGCTCGGCGCTGGCACGCAGCGCCTGTTGCTCGTCGGCATCCAGCGGCGGCGGCAGCGCCGGCGAGGCCCCGTCGGCACCCAGCACATGCGGCAGCGACACGCAGCTGCGCGTGACGCCCAGCAGCTCCGGCACCGGGCTGGAAATGCTGAAGACCCCGCGCTCGTCGCTGAGGATGGCACGCACCAGGCGCGCGATGCAGCCACCGATGCCGAAGTTGGACACCCCCTTGCCGGCCTTGATGCGGTAGGCCGCGGTGCGCACGTCCTCGGCGATGGTGGCGCGGAAAGCCGCGTCCAGCGGTCGGCCGCGCAGCGCCGCGAAGTGCGCCAGCGGCGAGCCGGCCACCTGCACCCCCGACCAGTGCAGCACCTGCGAGTCGCCGTGCTCACCCAGCACCTGGGCATGGATGGCCGCGGGCGACACATCCAGGTGATGGGCCAGGCGGTCACGGAAGCGTATGGAATCCAGCATGCAGCCGGTGCCGATCGCGCGCTGCGGCAGCAGGCCGTAGCGCTGCACCGCCACGGCGGGCATCACGTCGACCGGGTTGGTGGCGAACAGGTAGATGGCCTGCGGCGCATGGGCCAAGGCCTGCGACAGGATGCGGTCCACGATGCGCAGGTTGAGCTGCAGCAGGTCCAGCCGGGTCTGGCCGGGCCTGAGGCTGGCGCCGGCGGTGATGACCACCACCTCCGCCCCGGCCAGCTCGGCGTAGCCGCCCTCGCGCACCCGGGCGGCATTGCCGAACGCGGCGGCATGGCCGATGTCGGCCGCCTCGCCGGCCGCGCGCGCGGCGTCCACGTCCACCAGCACGATCTCGCTGACACCCGGCGTCGTCGACAGCAGGTAGGCCGACGCAGCGCCCACCTGGCCCGCGCCTATCACTCCGATACGGGCACTCATCTCACAGCACCCCCATCCACGGCCACACGGTGGTCGACAGCAGCAGGATCAACGCCAGGCCCACGGCGGTCATCACGACCCCGACCTTCGCGAACTGCTGCGTGGTGAAGGCATTGGTGCCGTAGCACAGCATGTTCTGCGGCGCATTGGTGGGCAGCACGAAGCCGAACGACACCACCAGGCTCTGGATCATCACGATGCCGAACGCGGTCTCCTTGCTGACCGGCAGGGTCTGCGCGAAGGCCATCATGATGGGGATGAGCGTGCTGGCCAGGCCGGTGGCCGACGCGAAGCCCAGATGCAGCACCACGCTGAACAGCGACAGCGCGCCGATCACCGCCACCACCGGCAGCGTGGCCAGGCCCAGCTGCCCCAGCGTCTGCTGCGCCAGCCAGGCGGCCGCACCGGTGTTGGACAGCAGGTTGCCCAGCGAGATGGAGGCCGCAAACAGCACCACCGTTCCCCAGGGCACCAGCTTCTCGGCCTGCGCCCAGTGCATCACGCCGATGCGCGGCATCAGCAGCAGCGCGATGCCCAGCTGCGTGGTGGTGGTGGTGTCGAAGGGATGGAGCACGCCCTCGGTGGACCACAGCACCAGCAGCAGCACGGCCACGCCCATCAGGCGCTTCTCGGGGGCCGTCACCGGCCCCAGCGCCGCCAGCTGGGCCTTGAGCTGCGCGGCCGCCTGGCCGGCCTCCGGCACGCCGGGCCTGAGCAGCCACATCGCGGTGAAGAACAGCGCGACGCTCATGCCCACGGTGAAGGGCAGCGCCGTCAGGAACCACTGGCCCCAGGTCACGCCGTGGCCGAAGGTGGCCTGCATGAAGTTCAGGCTGATGATGTTCTGCGCCGCCCCGGTCTTGATGGCCATGTTGAAGATGGAGCAGGCCTGGGCCGTCACGATCATCAGCGTCGCGCCCAGCGTGCTGCCCACCGGCAGGCCCAGCGCCGCGGTGATGCCCACCATGATGGGAATGACCGCGCCCACACGCGCGGTGGCCGACGGGATGAACAGCGCCAGCACGAAGCCCACCAGCATCGCCCCCACCGTGAGGCGGGCCGGCGACAGGCCGACACGGCTCATCACCAGCAGCGCGACGCGCCGGTCCAGCCCGGTGTGCTTGAGCGCCACGGCCAGGAACAGCGCCGCCGCCACCAGCAGCACCGCGGTGGACGAAAAGCCGCTCAGCATGGCCGTCAGCGCATCGGATGACGACATCGTCTTGCCGCCCGGCTTCAATGCCTTGCCCATCAGGCCCAGCACCGCCATGCCCACCAGCAGCACGGCGCTGTTGGCCGGCGACACGCAGTCGCTGATCCACAGCGTGATGACCAGCGCCAGCAGGCCCAGCGCCACCTGGCCGGACGGCGACAGGCCGGCAGGCAGTGGCAGGGACAGCACCAATACATAGAGCGCCACCGCCAGCGCCAGGAAGGCCAGCTTGCGGTTGGAACTGGGCTCGGCGGGTGAGGTGATGGGCGGCGAGGCGTCTTTCACGGCAGACATGGAACAGCTTGAATCAGTTGAATTGACGCCCGAGCATGCGGGGCCGCCGCAGCGTCGAGATTGACCTCGATCAAGCTCACACCAGAGCTCCCGCCCGAGGGGGTCAGCTCTTGCCAAAACCGGTCATCAGTGCCTGCAAATGAGGCAGAACACCCGATGCCATCGGCCCAAAACGGCGATTCACCGCCGAATGGCGAAAGGCCGCCGCCGCCATTGCTCGCAACCGCCGACCACCGCGCTCAGGTTCTGGCCGCCGGGGCCGTCGCGCGAGCCCAAAGGCCTGCAACGGACCGCCCCAGGCCGCTTCGCTAGCATGGCGCCATGAAAGTCGCCGCCTGCCAGATGGTCTCCGGCCCCGATGTGGCTGCCAACCTCGCCACCGCGCGCCGCCTGCTCGAGCAGGCGGCCGCGGCAGGAGCGCGCCTGGCCGCGCTGCCCGAGTACTTCTGCCTGATCGGTCAGCACGACCGCGACAAGCTCGCGATCGCCGAGCCGCTGGGCGACGGGCCCATGCAGGCCATGCTCGCTGCCGCCGCACGCGATCTGGGCCTGTGGGTGCTGGGCGGCACGCTGCCGCTCAGGGGCGACGCGCCGGACCGGGTGCGCAATGCGACGCTGGTGTTCGCTCCCAGCGGCGAACGCGTCGCGCGCTACGACAAGATCCACCTGTTCGCGTTCGACAACGGCCGCGAGAGCTACGACGAGGGCCGCGTGCTGGAGGCGGGCAGCACGCCCGCCGCCTTCGACGCCGATGGGCTGCGCGTGGGCCTGTCGGTCTGCTACGACCTGCGCTTCCCCGAGCTCTACCGCGGCTATGGCGCCGACCTGCTGGCCGTGCCCGCGGCCTTCACCTACACCACCGGCGAGAAGCACTGGGAGCTGCTGCTGCGCGCCCGCGCGGTCGAGAACCAGTGCTACGTCATCGCGCCGGCCCAGGGCGGCACCCACCCCAACGGCCGCCGCACCTGGGGGCACAGCATGATCGTGGACCCCTGGGGCGAGGTGCTGGCCGTGCGCCCCGAGGGCGAAGGCGTGGTGCTGGCCGAGCTGGACACTGCCCGCCTGGCCCAGGTGCGCCAGCAGCTGCCCGCGCTGCGCCACCGCCGGCTGGGCTGAACGCGCCGACCTGACCCCGGGCTTTCACGGCGCCCACTCACGGGACCAGACTTCTGGCACGGGCGGGGGCGGCTCTTAGACTGGCCCGCTTCTCCTGCCCCTGTCACTGGCCATGAAACATCGACTCACGAGTGCGGCGCTGGCGCTGCTGCTGGCAATTCCCGCCCTCCAGGCCCAGGCCGCCACCCCCTCGCTGGGGCCGCTGACCGAACCGCTCTGGCTGCGCCAGTCCGCGCTGTCGCCGGACGGCCGGCAGATGGCCTTCACCTTCCAGGGCAACCTGTTCGTGATGCCCGCCGGCGGCGGCAGCGCGCGCCTGCTGGTGGCCAACGGCCATCACACGATGGCGCCGGTGTGGTCTCCCGACGGCAGGCTGCTGGCCTATGCCGCCAATGTCTACGGCAACAACGACGTGTTCGTGGTGTCGGTGGACGGCGGCCCGTCGCGCCGGCTGACGACGCACTCGGCCTCCGAGACGCCGATCGCCTTCACGCCGGACGGCCAGTCCGTGCTGTTCTCGGCCCAGCGCCAGGACGTGCGCACCAGCATGGCCTTCCCATCGCCGGCGATGGGCGAGCTCTACCAGGTCGGCATCGCCGGGGGCCGCCGCCCCACGCAGGTCTTCAGCGAGCCGGCCCTGGCCGGGCGCTACAACAAGGCCGGCACCCAGCTGGTCTATGAAGACTGGAAGGGCTACGAGAACAACTTCCGCAAGCACCATGTGTCGCCGGTGGCGCACGACCTGTGGCTGTGGAACGCCAAGACCGGCGAGCACACCAAGCTCACCAGCAGCGGCGGCGAGAACCGCAACCCGGTGTGGTCGCCCGACGAGCAGTCCATCTACTACCTGAGCGAGCGCAGCGGCTCGTTCAACGTCTGGAAGATGCCGCTGGCCAACCCGGCCGCCGCCACGCAGATCACCCACTTCACGAAGAACCCGGTGCGCTTCCTGACGGTGGCGGCCAACGGCACGCTGTCCTACGGCTACGACGGCGAGCTCTACACCCAGGCCGGCGACGACGCCCAGCCGCAGAAGCTCAGCGTCAGCATCGCCGCCGACGCGCTGCGCCCCAGCGTCGAGAACCTGAAGCTCGGCGAGGGCGCGACCGACCTGGCCGTGAGCCCGGACGGCAGCGAGGTGGCACTGGTGGTGCGGGGTCAGGTCTTCGTCGCCTCGGCGGAGTTCGGCAACACCCGCCGCATCACCGACGGCCCCGGCCAGAAACGCTCGGTGAGCTTCAGCCCCGACGGCCGCCGGCTGCTGTACGCCTGCGAGCAGGACGGCCAGTGGAGCCTGTGCGAGAGCGCCATCGTCGGCGACAAGAAGGCCGTGCCCAGCTTCTTCAACGCCCCGCGCGTGAGCACCAAGGTGCTGCTGAAGGACGCCCACCAGAACTTCCAGCCGCGCTACTCGCCGGACGGCAAGCAGGTGGCCTACCTGCACGACCGCGCGGCGCTGCACGTGCTGGACATCGCCAGCGGCAAGACCCGCGAGGTGATGTCGGCCGAGCACAGCTACTCGTATGAAGACGGCGACCAGTGGTTCGACTGGGCGCCCGACGGCAAGAGCCTGCTGGTGCAGTTCGTGGACCGCAACCGCTGGAGCCAGGAGGTGGGCGTGGTGCCGGCCGACGGCAGCGGCAAGCTGCTCAACCTCACCAACAGCGGCTACGAGGACCTGCACCCGCTGTTCGCGCGCCAGGGCCGCATGATGGTCTGGATGAGCGACCGCCAGGGCCTGCACGGCAACGGCGGCGGCGCGCGCGGCGACGGCGACATCTATGCGATGTACCTGACCCGCGAGGCCTTCGACCGCTCCCGCCTGGACAAGGCCGAGTTCGCGCAGCTGAAGAAGCGCGAGGAGCAGGACAAGAAGGACGGCGCCAAGGACGAGGACGCCGACGCGAAGAAGGAGGCCAAGAAGGACGACAAGAAGAAGTCGGCCGAGACCGAGGCACCCAAGCCCGTCGTCATCGAGCAGGACGGCCTGGACAACCGCGTGACCCGTTTGACGACGGCCTCGGCCGACATCCGCGATTTCGCGGTGACGCCGGACGGCGAGCAGCTGTTCTACGTCGTCAAGACCGAGAGCGGCTTCGAGCTGTGGCAGACCCGGCTGCGCGACAAGGAAGGCCGCCGCGTGGCCTCGCTGGGCGAGGGTCGCGGCGACGCGGTCGCGCTGTGGCTGGACGCCAAGGGCGCCAACGGCTTCGTGCTGGCGGCCGGGCGGGTGCAGAAGTTCAAGGTGCCGGGCGACGACGGCAAGGGCGAGGTGCGCGCCGAGCCGGTGCGCTTCGGCGCCGAGCTGCGCGTGGACCATGCGGCTGAACGCGCGCAGATGTTCGACCACGCCTGGCGCCAGACCCAGGAGAAGCTGTATGTGAAGGACATGGGCGGCGTGGACTGGGCCTACTACCGCAAGGTCTACGAGCGCCAGCTGCCCTTCGTGGCCGACGGCGTGGACTTCGCCGAGCTGCTCAGCGAGATGCTGGGCGAGCTCAATGTCTCGCACACCGGCGGCAGCTACCGCGCGGCACCGCGCGGCGACACCACGGCCTCGCTGGGCGTGCTGTACGACCCCGCCTACCAGGGGGCGGGCGCCAAGGTGGCCGAGGTGATTGCGGGCGGCCCGCTGGACACGGCGGCCAACCAGATCAAGGCCGGCATGCTGATCACCGCCATCGACGGTGAGCCCATCGTGGCCGGCGCGGAGTTCGACTCGCTGCTGAACCAGAAGGTCGGCAAGCAGGTGGTGCTGGAGGTCCTGGACCCGGCCACCTCCAAGCGCTTCGAGCAGACCGCCAGGGCCGTCAACCCCGGCGTGGAGCGCGAGCTGCTCTACCGCCGCTGGGTCAACCAGGAGCGCGCGCTGGTGGACAAGCTCTCGGGCGGACGCCTGGGCTATGTGCATGTGCGCGGCATGGACGACGGCAGCTACCGCCAGACCTTCTCCGACGCGCTGGGCCGCGCCAGCGGCAAGGAGGCGCTGATCGTCGACACCCGCTTCAACGGCGGCGGCAACCTGCACGACGAACTGGCCACGCTGCTGTCCGGCAAAAAGTATCTGGAGTTCGTGCCGCGCGGCCAGAGCCTGGGCTGGGAGCCGGTGGGCAAGTGGACCAAGCCCTCGGCGGTGCTGATCAGCGAGAGCAACTACTCCGATGCCCACCTCTTCCCCTGGACCTACAAGCACCTCGGCATCGGCAAGCTGATCGGCATGCCGGTCGCGGGCACCGGCACCGCCGTCTGGTGGGAGACCATGCAGGACGGCGCCACCGTGTTCGGCATCCCCCAGGTGGGCTTCCGTGCGCACAACGGCCAGTTCATGGAGCGCGCGCTGATCACGCCCGACGTGGTCGTGCCCAACGACAAGCGCCGCCTGGATGCCGGTGAAGACCAGCAGCTCGAGGCGGCCGTGAAGTCGCTGCTCGCCAAGTGATGCGTGCGGCCGGCCGGGCAGCCGCCCGGCCGGCCCTCGCCTGAGGACTCTCCATGACTGCTCATGCCCCCGGGCGCACCACGGCCTGGCTGGTGGGCGCGCTGATCGCCGCCGCGCTGTTCGGCAACTACTACGTCTACGACTCCATCGGCCCGGTGGCCGATGCGCTGCAGCAGCAGCGCGGCTTCAGCGACACCCAGATCGGCCTGCTCAACGCGATCTACAACCTGCCCAATGTGGTGCTGATCCTGGTGGGTGGCATCCTGGTGGACCGCTTCGGCGCCGCGCGCATGACGCTGTGGACCGCCGCGCTGTGCACCGCCGGCGCCGCGCTGACCGCGTTCAGCCCCGGCTTCGAGGGCATGGCCGCGGGCCGGCTGCTGTTCGGCATCGGCGCCGAGACCTTCGCGATCGCGACGCTGGCCGCCATCGCCGACTACTTCGGCGGCCGCAGCCTGGCCTTCGCGATGGGCCTGTCGCTGGCCGTGGGCCGGCTGGGCTCCTATGGCGCGGACATGTCGCCGACCTGGTTCCACGGCGCCTACGCGGCCGGCTGGCAGCCGCCGCTGGAGATCGCCGCGGCCATTGCCGCGACCTCGCTGGCCGCGTCGGCGCTGTACTGGTGGCTGGACCGCGGCCCGCGTGCCGCGCGCGCGCCCGCGGCGGCCACGGCCGAGCGCTTCCGCCCGCGCGACCTGCTGCACTTCGGCCGCGCCTACTGGTATCTGCTCGCGCTGTGCGTGCTGTGGTACTCGGTGATCCTGGCCTTCCGCTCGACCTTCTCGATCAAGTACTTCCAGCATGTGCATGGGCTGGACCTGGCCGCCGCCGGCGAGATGAACAGCTATGTGTTCCTGGCCGCGGTGTTCGCGACGCCGGCCTTCGGCTGGCTGTGCGACCGCGTGGGCCGCTACGCGCCCTTCCTGGCCTTTGGTGCGCTGCTGCTGCCGATCGCGCTGGCCGTGATGGCGCTGACCGACTGGAGCCTGTGGGTGTCCACCGCACTGATCGGCGTGAGCTTCTCGCTGGTGCCCGCGGTGATGTGGCCGCTGACCAGCCGCCTGGTGGCGCCGCAGCGCTTCGGCTCGGCCATCGGCCTGATGTGGGTGGTGCAGAACGCCGGCATAGGCGGCGCCAACCTGCTGGCCGGCTGGCTCAACGACCGCGCCGGTGCCAGTGCGCAGAACCCCGCCGGCTACGACGGCATGATGGCCCTGTTCGGCGCGGCCAGCGCGGCCGGCTGCGTCTGCGCGCTGCTGCTGTGGTGGAGCGCCGGCCGGCGCCGGCACGAGCTGGCCGCCAGCGCCCGGGCCGCCGCCTGAGGCCTCAGCCGCCGGCCCGCTCCGCCGGGCCGGGCCGCAGCGCCAGCACCTCGCGCAGCATCATCTGGATGTTGGACTGCAGCCCGCGTTCGTTGGCGATGCGCAGCCGCTCGGACGGCGACAGCATGGCCTCGGTGAAGCCCGCCTCGCTGACATTGCTCAGCAGGCGCTGGTAGATGATCTGGCCGGTGAGGCGCTCGTACAGCGTGTAGCGCACGCTGATCGTGACCGACACGCCCACCACCGGCACCAGCGGCTGCTCCAGCTGCACGACCTCGGCCTGCAGCTCGAAGCGCGACGGCGGCTCGGGCGACAGCGGCTTCAGGCCCACGCCGTAGAGCGAATCCTCCAGCGCCAGCTGCAGCGCCCGCGCGCTGACCTTGGAACCCCACCAACGCCAGGTCTCCACCCCGCCCTTGACCGGCGCCAGCGCCACCTGGCGCTTCAGTGCGTCCGGCACCCAGGCGCGCATCTGCAGCACGTCGGGCTCGGCCAGCGCCATGGGCAGCGGCTGGGACGGCGCACCGCAGCCGCCCAGCGCGCACAGCAGCGCGAGCAGGGGCAAGGCGGGCGCCAGGCGCACGGACGGGGCAGTCATGGGCGGGAATCCTAGGGCCGGTGGCCGCGGATCAAAGGCTGGAATTGCCGGCCGGCGACCGGCCATTCCGACTCAGCCGCCGAACATCATGCGCCGCGCCAGCGCCGCCTTCAGCGGGCCGGCCCGCTCCAGCCCCGCCAGTGCCAGGCCGCGCAGGCCCGGCAGGCCCGGCCAGCGCCAGGCGAAGCTGCGCGCGAGGAAATCGGTCGCCGCGATCATGGGCCAGCGGTCCGGCGCGCGCTGGCGGTCCAACCGGGCCAGCACCGCGTCCAGGCCCAGGCCGCGCTCGGCCGCGTCGCCCAGCGCGTCCACCAGTGTCTGCACATCACGCAGGCCCAGGTTCAGGCCCTGGCCCGCCACCGGGTGCAGGGTCTGGGCCGCATTGCCGATGCGCAGCGTGCGCCCCTGCACCAGCCGGGTCTCCACGTTCAGCCCGAGCGGGAAGCACTTCAGCGGCGAGATGCCGGTGAGCCGCCCCGCCACGTCGGGCAGCTGCTGCTGGATCACCACCAGGCGCTGCGCATCGCTGAGGCTGGCGATGTCGTCCTCGTCCTGCGGCATGCACCACACCAGCGCCGCACGCGGCCCCTGCGCGTCGGCCGGCAGCGGCAGCAGCGCCAGCGGCCCGTGGCGGGTGAAGCGCTCGACGGCCAGGCCCTGCAGGCCGGGCTCGGCCAGGCGCAGCGTGCCCACCCAGGCGTTCTGGCGGTAGTCGTGGGTCAGCGACTTGCGCGCCTGCTCGGCGAACACGCCGCCCTCGGCCACCACGGCCAGGTCGTAGCGCTCGGCCAGGTGGGCCTCGCCACAGTCCAGCTCCACATTGTCCGCCTCGCTGCGGATGGCATGCACGGCGGTGTCGAAACGGGTGAACAGCCGCTGCGGCTGCGCGGCCGCCAGCGCCAGCCAGCGCGCCTGCAGCGGCGCCACCAGCGCACCGTAGGGCAGCACCGCGCCCAGCTGCGGCACGCCCAGCTCGCGCGCGCTCAGGTTCACGGCCGTGGCCACCGGCGACGGCGGCGCCTGGCTCACATGGACCGTGCGTATCGCCTCGGCGGCCTCGGGCTGCCAGGCCCCCAGGCGCTGCAGCAGGCGCACGCTGCCCAGGTTGAGGGCCAGCGTGCGGGCGTCACGGGAGATGTCGTGAGCCAGCGTGCGGCTGTCGAACAGATGGATTTCAAGGTCGCGCAGCCGCTCCGCGGCCAGCAGCGCAAGGGCCAGGCCGGCGGGGCCGGCGCCTATGACGGCAACTTTCATGGCCGCAACGATACCCGGCCCGCGTGATGCCCTGGCCAAGCCCCGCCCATGTCTGCGGGCACGTGCCGGGTCATGCGTGGCGCAGTAAGCTGGCCAGCCTCTCGTCCGCACCCCGCACGCCACCATGCAATACCGCCGCCTCGGCCGCTCCGGCCTCCAGGTTTCCGAGCTCTCGCTGGGCTCCTGGGTCACGTATCACAACCAGGTCGACACCAAAGCCGCCACCGAGATGCTGGCCGCCGCCTTCGACGCCGGCGTGAACTTCTTCGACAACGCCGAGGTCTACGCCATGGGCCAGAGCGAGGTCGTGATGGGCGCGGCCTTCAAGGCGCTGGGCTGGAACCGGCTGGACTACATCGTGTCCACCAAGTTCTACTGGGGCCTGGCCCGCGAGGGCGTGACCGTGAACAAGAAGGACACGCTGAACCGCAAGTACCTGATGCAGGCCATCGACGGCTCGTTGAAGCGCCTGCAGCTGGACTACGTGGACCTGGTCTACTGCCACCGCCCCGACCCGCACACGCCCATCGAGGAAACCGTCTGGGCCATGAGCGACATGATCCGCCAGGGCAAGGCGCTGTACTGGGGCACCAGCGAATGGAGCGCCGCCGACATCCGCGCGGCCTGGGAGATCGCCGAGCGCCACCATCTGCACAAGCCGGTGATGGAGCAGCCGCAGTACAACCTGTTCCACCGCCAGCGCGTGGAGCAGGAATATGCACGGCTGTACGACGACATCGGCCTGGGCCTGACCACCTGGAGCCCGCTGGCCTCGGGCCTGCTGACCGGCAAGTACCGCGCCGGCATCCCCGCCGGCAGCCGCGGTGCGCTGGACAACATGGCCTGGATGCGCGAGCAGCTGCAGGACAAGGCCAAGAACGAGGCCGTGGCCCAGTTGGGCGAGATCGCCCAGGAGCTGGGCTGCAACACCGCCCAGCTGGCCATCGCCTGGGCCAACCGCAACCCCCGCGTGTCCACGGTGATCCTCGGCGCCAGCCGGCTGGAGCAGCTGCAGGACAACCTGGGCGCACTGGCGGTGACACCCAAGCTGACGTCCGAGGTCGTCGAGCGCATGGACCTCCTCACGAAAACCCTGGCCAAGTAGCCCCTCCCCCTGCGCAAGGGGCACGTTAGAGTCCGTCTCCATGAGCTTGGTGAGATGGGCCTGGGCGGCACTCGCGCTATGGGCCGCGGCGGCCCATGCGCTGAGCCCGCATTTCGAGGCGGTGGCGGCGGACCAGATCCCGCGCGAGGTGGTGGGCGCCCTCGCCCAGGACCGCGCGGGTTTCCTGTGGGTGGCCACCGGGGACGGCCTGACCCGTTTCGACGGTCAGCGCCTGCAGGCCCAGGAGCTGACCGAAGGGCGCAACGACACCGAACGCAAGCTCGGCTGGGTGCGCACCCTGGTGGCCAGCCGTGACGGCCGGGTCTGGATAGGCTCGGAGGCCCAGGGGCTCGCGGTCTACGACCCCAGGGACGAAAGCCTGCGCCGCGTCGGCCCGCCGGGCGCAGCCGCCGTGCTGGCCCTGGCCGAAGACGGCCACGGCGGCGTCTGGGTGGGCAGCATGGGTGGCGGCCTGAGCCACTACGACAGCCCGGCCGCCCCGCCGCATCGATGGCGGGCCGACGGTCGACCGGGCAGCCTGGCCGACGACCGCATCCAGTCTCTGCTGCTCGACCGCAGCGGTGCGCTGTGGGTCGGCGGGTGGGGCGGTCTGGCCCGGCTGACGAACGGACTTTTCACGCCGATGGCGCCGGCACTGGCCGGCCAGGCCGTGCATGCCCTGCACGAGACCCGTGACGGCGCGCTCTGGGCCGGCTCTGCCGAGGGGCGGCTGTGGCGACGCGGGCCGGACGGCCAGGAGCTGACGCTGGACAGCAGCCTGGCCGGCGGCGTGCGGGCGCTGGCCGAGCCCACGGCGGGCGAGCTGTGGGTCGCACGCGACCACGGCATCGAGATCCGCGATGCCCGCGACGGCCGCCTGGTCCAGTGGCTGCGCCACGACCCGCTGCGGCCCGGCAGCCTGCCGAGCGCCACCATCACCGCGCTGCTGGTGGACGACCGCGGCGTCGTGTGGGTGGGCAGCCTGGGCGCGGGGCTGCAGCGCCTGGCCTCGCAGCATGGCGCCCTGTCGATACGCGGCGCCGACCCCGACCCGGCCAGTCCCCTGGCCCAGCCCAGCGTGCAGACCCTGCTCGCACTGCGCGACGGCCGCCTCTGGGCCGGCACCGAGTCCGGCGACATCGCGGTGCTCAACGCCCAGTTGCAGCTGGTCGGCCACGGCCCGCGCATGGAGCGCAGTGCCGACTCGATGGCCCAGGCCCGCGACGGCAGCATCTGGGTCGGCAGCGCCGGCCGTCTGCAGCAGTTCGACCCGGACGGCCGGCTCCGCCAGACGCTGATCCATGCCGGCGGCCCCTCGCGACGGCTGCTGGCCTGCCCCGACGGCAGCCTGTGGATGGCCGCGGGCGACGGCCTGTGGCGGCTGCCCCCGGGGGCGAAGGCGCTGCAGCGCCTGACGCTGGACGACGGCCGCCCGCTGACGGGCATGGTGCGCGCACTGGCGCTCGACGCGCAGGGCAACCTCTGGGTGGGCGGCACCCAGGGCCTGCTGCGGGTGCCGGCCGGCGCAGCACGGGCGAGCCCCGTGCGCTCGCCACCGGGCGAGGGCCTGAGCAGCACCGTCGTCACCGGGCTGCTCTACGACAGCCGGGGCCGCCTCTGGCTGGACACCCCGGTGGCCGGCCTGCACCGGCTGATCGAGTGGCGCGACGGCCAGGCCCGCTTCGACCGCATCAGCGAGCGCCTGGGGCAGGTCGGCCGCCCCTTCGGCGTCAACCTGCTGGAAGATCGTCTCGGCCGCATCTGGACGCAGATGCAGGTCTACGACCCCGCCACGGACACCCTGACCGCCCTGGGGCCGGCCGACGGCGTGCGCATGGGCATGCACTGGTTCTACGCCTACACCCAGCTGCCGGATGGACGTCTGCTGTTCGGCGGCTCCCGCGGGGTGCTCGAGGTCAACCCCGAGGCCTGGCAGCCGCCCTCGGCGCGGCCGCGCCCGCAGCTGCGCATCGCCGCGCTGGCAGTGGACGGCCAGCGTCGCCCGGTCCAGCAGGCGCTCCAGGGGCTGCAGCTGCAGCCCGGCGAACAGCATCTGCACGTGGACGTCGCGCTGCTGGGCGTGGCGGACGCCGCGCAGCAGCGCTACCAGTACCGGCTGGCCGGCCTCGACAAGGACTGGCAGACCGCACTGCCCGGCCAGCAGCAGCTCAGCTTCGTGCAGCTGCCGCCGGGCCGCTACCGCCTCGAGCTGCGCACCGACGAGCAGGCGGCGGCGCTGGCCCTGCCGCTAGAGGTCAGGCCGTACTGGTGGCAGTCGGGCTGGGTCTGGCCACCGGCCCTGCTGCTGCTGCTGGGCAGCATGGCCTGGGCCGTGCGCCGACGGGAACGTCATCTGCTGGCTCGCCAGCACGAACTGGAGCGCCATGTCCGCGAGCGCACGCAGGCGCTGGAAGAGGTCAGCCTGACCGACCCGCTGACGGGGCTGCGCAATCGCCGCTACCTGCTGGACCGCATCGACGCCGACTGCGCCGCCGCCTGCCGCCGCGCCGGCCAACCCGACGCCGACCTGCTGTTCTTCCTGATCGACCTGGACCACTTCAAGCAGCTCAACGATCGCCACGGCCACGCCGCCGGCGATGCGGTGCTGAGCGGCCTGCGCGCGCGCCTGGAGCACACATTCCGGACCGGCGACGCCCTGGTGCGCTGGGGCGGCGAGGAGCTGCTGGTGCTGGCGCGCGACATGGACCGCCACCATGCCGCCGAACTGGCCGAGCGCCTGCGCGCCAG
Organism: Roseateles depolymerans; assembly: GCA_003241055.1. Taxonomy (GTDB): domain Bacteria; phylum Pseudomonadota; class Gammaproteobacteria; order Burkholderiales; family Burkholderiaceae_C; genus Pelomonas; species Pelomonas depolymerans_A. The sequence continues at coordinate 6,453 of QFOD01000005.1, read as the reverse complement.
CATCGCCGACACGCCCTTCGACACGCCGGTCGGGCCGCTGCAGGTGACCTGCTCGATCGGCTTCGCGGCCTACCCGGCGCGCCCGGAGCACCCCGAGGCCTGGACCTGGCAGGCCGTGCTGGCCGCGGCCGACCGCGCGCTCTACGCCGCCAAGCACGCCGGCCGCAACCGCTGGGTGGCCGGCAGCGTGGAGCCGCAGCTCCAGCCGGCCGACGTCGCCGTCAACCCCTGAGTCAAGCGCTGATTGCGCGCATGTCGGTGCCGTCATCCGGCGGCTGTAGAGTGTGCGTCCATGAGGGTGCTGAGGATGGCGTGGGCCGTGCTTGCGCTCTGGGCGGGGATCGCCCAGGCGCTGACACCGCGCTTTGAACCAATCGGGGAGGCTGGGGGCTTGCGTGATGCGGCGGTGTCCGTGCTCGCGCAGGACACCCATGGCTTCCTGTGGGTGGGCATGCCCGACGGCCTGCAGCGCTTCGACGGCTACGCGTTCAAGCGCTATCCGCTCGGCAGCCGCAACGCCGGCGCCTCCGACCAGTTCGTCCGGGCGCTGCTGGCCGACAGCCGCGGCGGCCTGTGGGTGGCGGCCGGCAACAGCGGCCTGGCCCGGCTGGACACCGCCAGCGGCCAGTGGGCGCAGTGGAAGCGCGCCGACGGCCAGCCCGCCGACAGCCATGCGCCCATCTCCAACTCCATCCGCGCACTCGCGCTGGACAGCGACGGCTCGCTGTGGGTGGGCACGCAGGGCGGCCTGTCGCGACTGGACCGCAGCCAGCAGTTCCAGCATCTGCAGGGCCGCGACAGCGGCCTGCCGGACAACCGCATCGCCTCCCTGCTGCTGGACCGCCACGGCACGCTCTGGATCGGCACCTGGCAAGGCCTGGCCCGCAAGCTGCGCGGCAGCGACAGCATCGAAGCCGTGGACCTCGGGCTGGGCAAGGCCCAGATCACGCTGCTGGCCGAGACCCGCGACGGCCGCGTGCTGGCCGGCACCGGCCGGGGCGACCTGCGCATGCTGTCACCGGACGCGCGGCCGCTGCCCTTTGCAGGTCACGCGGGCCCCGACGACGGCAGCTGGCCGGTGCTGTCCATGGTGCAGGTCAGCGACACCGAGCTGTGGCTGGGCGGCCGCAACGGCATCGAGCGCCGCCGCGCCGGCGATGGCGAACTGATCGAACGGCTGCCGGCCGAGGGCGGCAACCCCGCGCCCACGCCGCGCAGCGAGGTGCGCGCGCTGCTGCGCGACCCGGCCGGCGTGATCTGGACCGGCAGCTACGGCTCGGGCCTGATGCGCCACGTGCCGCCGCTGCCGGGGCTCAGCGTGGTGCAGTACGACCTGGCCCGCTGGCAGCGCTTCGGCGATCTGGACGTGCGCAGCGTGCTGCAGCTGGCCGACCGCAGCATCTGGCTGGGCACCCAGGCGGCCGGCGTGCTCCGGCTCAACGAGGCGCTGGAGCCGGTGGGCGAGATCCTCGAGGCCGGCCCTGCCCATGCGCGCCTGGGCCGCATCGGCGCCATGGCCCAGACGGCCGCCGGCGCCATCTGGATGGGGGTCGAGAACGAGCTGCTGAGGCTGGATGCCCAGGGCCGCTGGGAACAGACCGTCAGCACCGGCCAGGCGCTGACCCGCCGCCTGCTCGTCGACCGTGGCGGCAGCCTGTGGGTGGGCACCAGCGACGGCCTGTGGCGCCTCGCCCCGGGCGCCAAGGCCCTGCAGCCCGTGCAGCTGGCCGGCAAGCCCGGCGCACGCAGCATCGGCGAGGTGAATGCCCTGGTGCAGCTGGCCGACGACAGCGTCTGGGCCGGCGGCGCGGCCGGCCTGCTGCGAGTTGCCCAGCCGGGCGCCGCCGATCCGCCGACGGCCCAGCTGCTCGCCACCGAAGGCCTGGTCGGCCACACGGTGGTCGGCATGGCGCTGGACCGCGAGGGGCGGCTGTGGGTTGACACCAGCGCCGGGCTGCATCGCCTGCTGACGAGCACGGCCGGGCAGGCGCGCTTCGAGGCCTTCCCGCAGGCCTCGGGCGACGAGGTGGTCGGCGCGTTCGGCGCCAACCTGCTGGCCGATCGCGACGGCCGCATCTGGACCCACCGCGGCCTGTTCGACCCGCGCAGCGGCATGCACCGCGCCTTCACGCCGGTGGACGGCGTGGATTTCGGCAACGGCTGGTTCCGCGCCTATGCCGAACTGGCCGACGGCCGCTTCATCTTCGGCGGCGCACGCGGCCTGCTGGTGGCCCAGCCGGAGCGCTTCACACCCTGGACCTTCCAGCCCCCGGTGGTGGCCACCGAGCTGCGCGTGGCCGGCCAGAGCCGCCCCCTGCCCAACGACGGCCAGACGCTGGAGCTGATGCCGGGCCAGCGCAGCTTCAACCTCAGTTTCGCGGCGCTGGACTACAGCCAGCCCGCTCGCAACCGCTACCGCTACCGTCTCGACGGCCTCGACGACGACTGGCAGGAGGTGGGCGCCGCGGAGCGCACGGCCACCTACACCAACCTCGAGCCCGGCACCTACCGGCTGCATGTGCAGGGCAGCAACCGCGACGGCGCCTGGAGCCCGCACGAGCTGCAGGTGCGGGTGCGGGTCGACGCCACCTGGTGGCAGTGGCGCAGCGTGCAGGCGCTGGCCCTGGTGGCGGCTGCGGCCCTGCTGCTGGCCATCGTGCGGCTGCGCATGCGCCTGCTGCTCAGGCGCCAGCAGCAGCTGGAGGCCCGCGTCGCCGAGGCCACGGCCGCGCTGCAGCAGAAGTCGCGCGAGCTGGAGGAAGCCAGCCTGACCGATCCGCTGACCGGCCTGCGCAACCGCCGCTTCGTGGAGCAGCACCTGCCCATCGACGTCGCGCTGGCGCTGCGCCGGCACGAAAGCGTGGAGCACTACGGCCACCATCCGTCGCAGGAGGTGTCGGCGGGCAGCGGCGATCTGCTGTTCTTCCTCGTCGACATCGACCACTTCAAGCGCATCAACGACAGCCTGGGCCACATGGCGGGCGATGCGGTACTGACCCAGATGCGCGGCCGGCTGCAGCAGGTGTTCCGCGCCACCGACTACCTGGTGCGCTGGGGCGGCGAGGAGTTCCTCATCGTGGCCCGCGGTACACCGCGCAGCCAGGCGGCCGAACTGGCCGAGCGGGCCCGCCAGGCCGTTGCCGGCGAAGACTTCGTGCTGGCCAATGGCGAGCGGCTGACGCTGACCTGCTCGGTCGGCTTCGCGGCCTTCCCGCTGGTGCCGGACTGGCCCCGCGCACTGGACTGGCGGGCCGCCATCGACCTGACGGACGCCGCGCTCTACGAGGCCAAGGCCCTGGGACGCAATGCCTGGGTGGGCCTGCTGGATGCCCGTGCCGACAGCGAGGAGGCCCTGCGCCGCGACAGCCGCCAGACGCTCACCGCCTGGGCGGACAGCGGCCGGCTGACGCTGCTGAAGTCGCGCTGAGGCCGCTAGTCCCCGCCGCGCGCCTGATGCACCGCCCGCGGGCCCAGACCGCGACCGCCGCCGCCCCGTGCGGCGCGCACCTGTTCCAGGCCTGGCGAGGCCCAGCCGAAGGGCTCGGGCAGGGCGCTGAGAATGCGCTCGCGCAGCGGCGCATAGGCCGCGTCGGAGGGGAAGCCCTCCAGCGGCGCGAGCGGGTCGCGGTTGGCGCCGAAGGCCTCGTCGAGGTCCTCCCAGTCGCGCGGCTGCAGCAGGGCCAGGGCCTGCGGCAGGATCTCGGATTCCTCGCGGCGCATGTGGCCCAGGTAGCGGCTGCAATAGATGCCAAGCTGCAGCTCGAACTTGTCGTGCCGCGACTCGCCCATGTGTTCCCAGGCCAGCAGGCTGTGCTGCAGCTCGCGGATGGCACGCTCGCCCTGCACATGGTCGGCGTCCAGCGCATCCAGCGAATGCCGCAGCGACGGCGCCAGCGCCCGCAGCCGCGGGAACAGCAGCTCGCTCTCCTTGGGGTGGTGCAGCCGCTCCGGAAACTCGTCCACGTAGAACAGCATGGCCCGCAGCGCGCCGAAGTCGGGCTCGACGCCGCCGAGCCGCTGTTCGCGCAGCAGCAGCGGCAGCGTGCGCAGCATCGCGGCGAGCGCATCGTGTTCGGCGCGGATCACGCGCACGGCCAGCGGCAGCGGCAGCGGTGGCAATTGCGAGGAAGCCATCCCGCTAGCGTCGCCCGGCGCCCACGCGCGCACCTTGCGCTGGATCAAGCCGATTCCAAACCCCCCCGTAAAATCCCCAGCTTTGTCCCACCCGATCAGGAAAGCCCAGGCCATGTCCGCAACGCCCGCCTCCCCCACTCTCATGGCCAGCGCGATCCGCGCACTCGCGATGGACGCGGTGCAGGCGGCCAACTCCGGCCACCCGGGTGCTCCCATGGGCATGGCCGACATCGCCGTGGCGCTGTGGTCCCGCCACCTCAAGCACAACCCGACCAACCCGCACTGGGCCGACCGCGACCGCTTCGTGCTGTCCAACGGCCACGGCTCCATGCTGATCTACGCGCTGCTGCACCTGAGCGGCTATGCGCTGTCGATGGACGACCTCAAGGCCTTCCGCCAGATGCACAGCAAGACGCCGGGCCACCCGGAAGTCGGCATCACCCCGGGCGTGGAGACGACGACCGGCCCGCTGGGCCAGGGCATCACCAACGCGGTGGGCATGGCGCTGGCCGAGAAGCTGATGGCGCGCGACTTCAACCGCGACGGTCATGAGATCGTCAACCACCACACCTACGCCTTCCTGGGCGATGGCTGCCTGATGGAGGGCATCAGCCACGAAGCCGCCGCGCTGGCCGGCGCCTGGAAGCTGAACAAGCTGATCGCGGTCTACGACGACAACGGCATCTCCATCGACGGCCAGGTCGCCCCCTGGTTCGCGGACGACACCGCCAAGCGCTTCGCCGCCTATGGCTGGAACGTCGTCGGCCCGGTGGATGGCCATGACGTCGACGCCGTCGACGCCGCCATCGCCACAGCCAAGAAGAGTGCCGACAAGCCCACGCTGGTGATCGCCAAGACCCACATCGGCAAGGGCTCGCCCAACCGCGCCAACACCAGCAAGGCCCACGGCGAGCCGCTGGGCGCCGAGGAAATCAAACTGACCCGCGAGGCCATCGGCTGGGCTTACGAGCCCTTCGTCGTGCCCGCCGAGGTCTACGCCGCCTGGGATGCCAAGGCCGCCGGTGCAGCCGCCGAGGAGGCCTGGGACACGCGCTTCGACGCCTACGCCGCTGCCCACCCCGAGCTGGCCGCCGAATTCCAGCGCCGCATGGCCGGCGTGCTGCCCGAGAACTTCGCGCAGATCGCGGTGGACGCGGTCGTCAAGGCCCACACCGAAGGCCAGACCGTCGCCAGCCGCAAGGCCAGCCAGCTCGCGCTGGAAGCCTTCACCGCCAAGCTGCCCGAGATGCTGGGTGGCAGCGCCGACCTGACCGGCTCCAACCTCACCAACACCAGCTCCACGCCCAACCTGCGCATCGCCGCGGACGGCCAGCCCAACGACGGGCGCCACATCAACTACGGCGTGCGCGAATTCGGCATGGCCGCGATCATGAACGGCATCGCGCTGCACGGTGGCTTCATCCCCTACGGCGGCACCTTCCTGACCTTTGCCGACTACAGCCGCAACGCCATCCGCATGGCCGCGCTGATGAAGCAGCGCGTGATCCACGTGATGACGCACGACTCCATCGGCCTGGGTGAAGACGGCCCGACTCACCAATCGGTGGAGCATGTGGCCAGCCTGCGCCTGATCCCCGGCCTGGACGTCTGGCGCCCGGCCGACACCACCGAAACCGTGGTGGCCTGGACCATGGCCCTGGGCAACGCCCAGCGCCCCAGCCTGCTGGCGCTCTCCCGCCAGAACCTGGCCTACACGCCCAAGACCAATGTGGACGAGATCGCCAAGGGTGGCTACGTGCTGGCCGAGCCCGCCAAGGGCAAGGCCCGCGCCGTCATCATCGCCACCGGCTCGGAGGTGCAGCTGGCCATCGCCGCGCAGAAGCTGCTGGCCGAGCAGCGCATTGCGGTGCGCGTGGTCTCCATGCCCAGCACCAATGTGTTCGACCGCCAGGACGCGGCCTACAAGCAAAGCGTGCTGCCGGCCGGCCTGCCCCGCATCGCCGTGGAAGCCGGCGTGACCGACTTCTGGTGGAAGTACGGCTGCGCGGCCGTCGTGGGCATCGACACCTTCGGCGAATCCGCGCCCGCACCGGTGCTGTTCAAGCACTTCGGCTTCACGGCCGAGAACGTGGCCGACACGGTCAAGGTCGCGCTGAAGAAGTAAAACGTCGCTCCGCCAGCCCGCGGTCAGCCGAGGCGACCGCGGCGCTGGCGATACTCGCGCACCGACAACGGGGGCGAGTGCGATGTTTTCATGGGTTAGGGAAGGTCTGCATAAACCCCGGGCAAGTCTGATTGCTTGGCCGTGATTGAGCAGCGACGATCTGATCCATGAAGCAAGCCGACTTGGGCCTGAAC
>QFOD01000042.1 GCA_003241055.1 Roseateles depolymerans | reverse complement strand
GGAAGCGTGCCGGCGAGCAGGGTGTGAGCCTCAAGGCCCGCCTGCTGTTCGTCAGTTGGATCAAGGTCGACGGCAAGCTCGTCTACAAGGCCGAACCCAGGCCGACCGAGACCGACGGGCGCGACCCGGAAGTCCCTGTGACGTCCGACGTGCCCGCCGCGCAGCATGCCTCGGCACCGGAGCCTTCCAAGCCCGTCGCCGATGCTGCCGACGACTCTGCCGATGCCCCCGCATTGGCCGCTGCCGAGTCGTTCTGATCCGCAAGGCCCCGTTCCCTGGGGCCTTCCCTCTCATCATCAGCAGGAGACCTTCATGATCACCCTCCCAGGCCAATTGGCCATCAAGACCATCCACGGCAGGAACGGCGACTTCAACGTCGGCCGCCTTGCGACCTCCATCGGCGAGTTCGTCGTGAAGAACGCCGAGCTCGATCAGTACACCGAAGGCAAGTACGAGGGCGATTTCGTCATCGCCGAAATCCGTCCCTCCACGTACAACGCCAACGGCCGCATGGTCATCGAGATCCGCGCCCTCCTGGGCGGGATGACCTTGTCCAACATCGACGCCCTGAGCCGTGACGAAGCCCGCCGGCTGAGTCCACAGGAAGTCGATCCGATCGACGAGGAAGCGCAGGCTCCCGCGCCGGCAGTGCCCCAGGCCAAACCGAAGGCGAAGCCTCGAAGCCCGCGCGATCCGCTGGTCGATACCACGCCGTTCGGCAGCGAGCCGGCCGCCGCATCCCCCGAGGCCTCGGCCGAGGCGGACGACGCGGCGCTGTTCGGCGCGCTCTGGCCGCTGGGCGAGGTCGTCAAGCTCGACGCCACCGTCGATCGCCGCGTCCTGCGTCAGCAGCGCGACCGTCTCGGTACGTTGGGCTACGAGTTCGCTCCCCTGTCCCAGGACTGGCATCTCGCCAAGGCCTGATTCCAACCGCCGCGCCAGCGGCGTTTCACCACCCGCCGGGGTTCCTCCCCGGTGGGGCGGGGCTCCGGTCTCTTATCCAAGGAGATCGTCATGCAACTCGCATCCCGCTTCGCTTATCGCTCCCCGGTGCTGCGGTCGAATCATCCGCTGTCCGATGACCAGATTCGCACTGTCGCGCCCTCCATCTTCGCGGACACCCCGCACGAGAGCCGCTCCGAGCGGTACAGCTACATTCCCACGGCGGCTGTGCTGACCGAACTGCGCAAGGAAGGCTTCCAGCCGTTCATGGTGTGCCAGACCCGCGTGCGCCAGGAGGACCGCCGCGACTACACCAAGCATATGCTGCGCCTTCGCCATGCGAGCCAGATCAACGGCGCCGAGGCCAACGAGATCATCCTGCTCAATTCGCACGATGGCACCAGCAGCTACCAGATGCTGGCGGGCATGTTCCGCTTCGTCTGCCAGAACGGCCTGGTGTGCGGCGACACATTCGCCGACGTGCGTGTGCCCCACAAGGGCAACGTCACCGACCATGTGATCGAGGGTGCCTACGAGGTGCTGCATGGCTTCGAGCAAGTGCAGGACTCGCGCGACGCCATGCGCGCCATCACGCTCGACGACGGCGAGGCCGAGGTCTTCGCCAAGTCGGCCCTGGTCCTCAAGTACGACGAGCCCGGCAAGACCCTGCCGATCACGGAAAACCAGGTCCTGCATCCCCGTCGCTTCGACGACAACCTTGCGGATCTGTGGTCCACGTTCAACCGGGTCCAGGAGAACCTCGTCAAAGGTGGCCTGACCGGCCGCGGTGCCAACGGGCGCCAGCAGCGCACACGACCTGTCCAGGGCATCGACCAGAACGTCCGACTCAACCGGGCACTCTGGCTGCTTGCGGAAGGCCTGCGCAAGCTGAAAGCCTGACCCTCAAGCGGATCGTGCCCATCGCGGCATGGTCCGCTTCTTCTTTGTCGGGGCTCCCACCCGGCACTTCGCCAAAGCCCAATTTACGCTGCTACGCCCGTATGCCATTATTGATCCGGCCATGAAATATCGAACTCACGCTGCATAGCGGACCGGTTTGTGGTGAAAGTATGCGGCGACGCGTTTCGGGGATTTTGAGAGCTTGCGCAGATGGCTGACGGTTGCCTTCTTCAGTTGTCCCTTGGCTCGAAGCGGAGCCTTCGTTGTGACGGCTTGCTTGAGGTCGGCGTTGAGGCATTCGTCGGGATTGAGTTCTGGGCTGTACGACGGCAGATAGAAAACCTCGATCCGCTCGGTGTTCTCGTCCAGCCATTCCCGCACGACCTTGGCGTGATGAACGCGCAGGTTGTCGAGAATCAGGAAGATCTTGCGCTCGGCGTCCTTGATCAGTCGCTTGAAGAAATCGATCAGGATCTTGGCGTTGAGTGCGCCATCGAAAACCATCCAGCGAACCTTGCCCTGGTTGGTGACCGTCGAGATCAACGAAACGTTCTCGCGCTTGTTGCAGATGCGCACGACCGGTGTTTGACCCTTCGGCGCGTAACCCCGTCCGCGCACATCGTCGGAACGCAGCCCCGTCTCGTCGCCCCAATGAATCTCGGCGCCTTCGGTCTTGGCACGATCGGCGATCGCCGGAAATTCCTCATTCAGCCATGTCTGAACTTCCGCCGGCCGCTGCTCGTAGGCTTTCCTGATCGGCTTCTGCGGCGTGAATCCCCAGCGCTTCAAGTAGTGGCCCACTGTCCGCACCGGCATCTTGAGCCCCGTCTGCTGCCGGATCAGTTCGCCAACTGCCGCCCGGTTCCACAACGCAAACGGCATCTTCATCTGATCCGGCGTCCGGTCGCAGATCATCCGGCGAATGGCCGCCTCCTGATCGGCCGTCAGCGTTCGACCATCGCCCGTTCCCCGGCCTCGCTCGCCAACTGCCACCGCCGGCCACCCTCCGGCCTTGTAGGCTTTCATCGCCGCGATGATCGTGCCCTTGCTCAATTCCGCCTGCGCGACAACGTCATCCAATTTCATTCCGCTCAACCGCAGCTTCACGGCTCGCCGCCGTCGCTCGTTGAGCGCCTCAATTCCCAAAGTTCTCGCGTCTGTTCTTTCCATCTTCATTCAACGCACCAAACGCAAGAACGTTTCAACAATTTATGGCCGCGTCAATAATGCCCTGGGGGCCATCCCCTTATCAGGGAAGTGAAGCGGTTTTCAGGAATGTTCCTTTCGACGGGGTTAAAGAGAATCTCAGATAGCAGTCCACATGAACCAGATGCCGGCCAGCAGCGCGGCCAGGCTGACGCACACGGCCGACAGGCGGATCGTGTGCAGGCGCGACCACAGCAGGAGGCCGGTGACGCTCAGCACGATCAGGCCGCCGGCGATGGTGTCCGACAGCAACACCCAGAAGGCGCTTACGCCGACCGACATGTGCAGTCGCGTCAGCGTGCCGATCGGCGTTGCGTCCTGCGTCTCCACCTTGATGAAGCGGTTGCCGAGGTAGTACTCGGCATTGACGCCGCGCTGCGGGCTTTGCAGGTTGAAGGTCCAGCGTGCGGGTTGCGTCACCTCGCGGTCGGCCCAGGTCACCGTTTTGGCGGGGTCGGCCTTGATGCGCGTTTGCAGCCCCTCGAACTTCAGTTCGGCTTGCAGCCACCGGGCCATGTCTTCCGGCGTCTTGAAGCTGCGCAGCGCCGGGTCCGGCAGCGGGAACTGGGTACTCTTCTGCACCACCTTCTCCACCGGGAGATTCAGGACCGCGCGGTGATTCAGCAGGATGCCGGTGGCGCCGAACAGAAAGCCCAGGGCCGCGCCCCACAGGCCCACGTACAGGTGGATCTTGCGCAGCCAGCGCAGGAACCGCGCGCTGCGGCGAGGCGCGCGCTGCGCCGGGGTTCGATCCGGCGCAGCGCGCGCACCTGGCGGGCAGGTAGCGGGTGTACGGAACGCGGGCATGGCTACCGGGTCGAAACCTTCCATCTCACAGCCTGTTGATTCTGAAGCGGCACGCAACCAGTACGGCAAGCAAGCCAAGGCCTGTCAGAAATTGGCGCAGAATGGAGGAAATGGGCGAGCTGCCGGCAATGGCTGCCTGGCGGGAAAACCGCGGCATCGTGTCGTATTCCGATGCGGCCAATTTCTGGTTGCTCATGATGCGCGGAACGAAGAACGCTCGCCATTCATCCTCGAAGCCATTGACGGCGTGGATATAGCCGAGATAGCGCGGAGCGTCGATTCCCGCCAGACGATCGGCGGACAGCACGGCGGCCAATCCCGGCGAAAGCCAGGCCAAGCGCTCCAGGAAGGTGAAATGGCTGGCACGAACTTCATCGAAAGTCGCCATCATTGGCCGGGCCGTCGCATCGAAGGCGAGGTAACGCGGCAGTCTGACTTGCTGCCAGGGCGGGTTCGCGGCGGGAGCGGCGGGCGTATGTGCCGGGTTGTTTCTGTACCAGGCCGCCAGTAACTCGGACTGCTGTGCTTCGGTCTGGAGCATGGCCTTGCGCAGATCGATGACGGTCGCCAGGCGCGACGGCATGGGTTGTTCCAGATTCGCCGCCCACTCCAAACCGGCCGGTACAGCAAAAGTCAGCGCCAGCCACACACCCAACATGCCCACCGCACCGGCGCCGGAGGATACCGGCAAAAGCGTGAATACCCCGACGATGGCCACCCACACGAAGGTCAGTGCTGCGAGCGTGGCCGCCCACCAGGCGGCGGCTGCCAGCGTCGCGCCCGGATCCAGGGCCAGAGCCAGCAGAGAGGGGATGAGCGCAGCCAGCAACACGGCGCCGAAGCGTATGCCTAGCGCGGCGAAGACGCCTGCCCAGGCATGCCGAGTCTGTGCGCAGACCAGCCGCCAGATGCCTTGCTCACGTTCCTCATGAACCAGGCCATAGCCGAGGCCAATCACCGCCAACGGCAGCAGGAGTGCCACCAAGGTGGAAAAACCGAGCGCGCCGATTTCGCGCAATAGCGGGTTGAAGATCTGGTCGCTGTTGCGGCCATCGGTATGGCGGCTACGCGGGATCGCGTCGATATGGATTTCAGGGCTCAGCAGATCGAACTGAGGCACGCTCAGGGCCAGGCCGCCCTGTGCAGTAAGGCGCACGCTCGGGGCGATGGCGTTGTTGGCGGCGAGCGCCGACAAATCTGGCGCGTTCAGGCCGCCAATGCTTGCCTGGGCTGCCTTTGCCTGTTGTGCGGCAAGGGATTTGTGCCATTGCGCCTCCGCCTGCGCGGCCTGCTCACGCCATGCGCGCGCGCTCAGGCCGCCCTCTACCGCCGCCATGATCAGCACCAGTGCGAAGGCCGCAATCACCCATAGATTGATCGGGTTGCGGACGAAGCGCAGACCTTCCATGCGAAGTAACAAGGTCATGGCGTCAATTTCCTGGCTGAAATGAGCAGAGCCACAGCGGCGGCCAAAGCCCAGAACAAAAGTACGGCAATGTCCATACGGCTGGCCTGCAACGCAAAGGACAGGGGTGGCGCCCGATACTCGAAGCGGTCGACACTGCGCCAATCGGCAGCGCTTCCTTGGCCGCCGACCTCCGTGCCCCGGGTCCGCTGCCAGTCCCACATGTCGGTCAGACCGACGAAGTATTGCCGGTAGGCTTCAGCGGCATTTTCGAAATGCCTTTGCTGCGAAAAGTCCGTCATCGAAAGGCTCATCGACAGCGCCCGCATGGCGATGGATGGACCCAGCAAGGAGCCGGAGCGCATGAATGTCCCTTGCCGCTCGAAGCTATCCCACAGCCGGTCGAAATGCAGCGCATGCACTCGGTTGGAATAGGCGTCCTTGAAGTGGCGGCGGAGTGCGTGAAAGCCCTCCGGCAGGTCTTCCACGCGCTTGACCCCGTATCGATGGAGCGTCTGCGCCTCGAAAGCCTTCAACCGTGTCGTCGAATCGCCATCCTGGTTCAGCCCATGCTCGATATCCTGCTGGATCGACGCCCAGAACTGCGTGGCGCTGGGGATGGGGACCAGCGCCTCGGCCATGATGGCGCCAACGCGCGGCGCGACCAGGACACTGGACAGCCAGAAGGCGACCAGGACGAAAAATGCCAGGCGGCTGCTCTTGAGCCAGGCCGATGCCGCCATGGCCAGCGCGGCAAAGATGCCGTAATACAGGAGGTAGGCAAAACCCAGCACGACGCCGCGCAGGATGTCGTCGCTACCGACACTGCTGACGCCGAACAACAGGAAGATGCCGATCAAGAGGGACGGCAGGAGCAGCAGGGTAAAGGCCAGCAGCAAGCCGAAGAATTTTCCGAACAGGAGTTTCCTGGCGGACAATCCAAGGCTATGCAACATGCGCAAGGTGCCTTGCTCGCGTTCATGCGTGACGGCGTTGAAGGCCAGCGCCACGATCAGCAGCGGCAACAAGGTATGCAGCACGAACGCGGCGCTCATCTGACCGAAGCGGGTGGCAATGCCCTGATCGGCCGCCGGGCTGAAGCGCGCCAGGTTGCGCTTGTGCGGCTCCAGCCACAGCGCTTGTCCCGTGAACTGGCGCAGGCCGGGGTCGATGGCGGCCAGCGGCGACTCGGGTTTGAAAACGTAGATGCCGAAGTGTGCCGCCTGGTGGGTGCCCTTGACCCCTTGCGCCTCCCATTGCGCGCGCACCGTTTCTCCCGCTGCCTGTTTTTCATTGCGCATGTGCCGATACTCTTGCGTCGCGGCAAGAAAGAAACCGAGCAGCACCGCAAACAGCGATACCGCCAACAGCAGCAGCCGCCCATCGCGCAGGATGGACAGGGCTTCCTTGCGCAGGATGGCGCCGATCATGACAGCCCCCGCGCATGCGCCAGGTATTTCTGTTCCAGTTCGTCATGCGCGACGGTATGCGCGTCGAACGCCTCCACCAGTCGCCCTTCCTTCATGATGCCGATACGGTCCGCCACCTGCTTGGCGTTGAACAGGTCGTGAGTGGCCATCAGCACCGCCATGCCGCGCTCCGCCGCGGTGCGCACCTGCTGGGCGAAATCGTTCGCCGCGCTCGGGTCGAGGCCGGAGGTCGGCTCATCGAGCAGCATCACCTTGGCCTGTTTGGCGGACGCAATGGCCAGCCCGACCTTCTGGCGCATGCCCTTGGAATAGGCACTGACACGCTGATCATGCGCCTGCTCCTGCAGACCGGCACTCGACAGCAGTTCATGCGCGCGAGCGCGGGTGATCTGCAGGCCGGCCAGCGCGCAGAAGAAACTCAGGTTCTCGCGTCCGCTCATGTAGTGATACAGCGCCACATTCTCGGGCAGATAGGCGACAACGGAACGAACCAGCCCGGCATTTCCGTGGGGCGATTGGCCATCGATCAGAATCTCGCCGCCGGCCGGTCTGACAAACCCCAGGAAGGTGTTGATGGTCGTCGTCTTGCCCGCACCGTTGCCGCCCAGCAGCGCATAAACAGTACCCGCCGGCACCGCAATGTCGAGCGCATCGATCACCCGCCGCCGGTTGAAGTCGACCACCAGCTTTCTGGTTTCCAGCAGCTTTGCATCAGACATATGCTGCCTCCTTGCTTGATTGACTAGGCATGATCAGAACTCGGTCACCACGTTGAGGCGTATCTGGCGTGGGTCGCCGAGGGTGACGAGATTGTTGCTGCTGAAGGAGCCGCCGTAGACGGTCTTGTCAGCCAGGTTTCTGACGTTCAGCGCGGCACGCCAGCCCTGGCCCTGGTAGTGCACGGCGGCATCGAAGACGGTGTAGCCGGGGATGGTGAAGTCGTAGGAGTAACCGGTGCGTTCGCTCACATGCCGCAGGCCCAGCCCGAAGCCCCAGCCTTCCAGCGGTCCGGCGCTGACGCGATACAGGCCCCAGACGCTCACGTTGTGGCGCGGCACGTTGTTGACGGTGCGCCCGACCTCGCTTGCCTTGTTGCTCTTCGAGACCTCGGCGTCGGTGTAGGCATAGGCTGCGGTGAGACTGAAGCCGTTGCGCAGATCGGCGGCCACTTCGGCTTCCAGACCCCGGATGTGGTGCTCGCCGGTCTGCACGTTGAACGCGGAATTGACCGGGTCGACCGTCAGCACGTTGGTGCGCCTGAGGTCGTAGGCCGCCACCGATGCCGTTTGCCGCCCGCCGTCGCGTTCGAACTTGACCCCGATCTCGGCCTGCTTGCCGGCCTCGGGCTTGAACATGTCGCCGCTCCGGTCCACGCCGGATACGGGATTGAACGAGTTGGCCAGGCTGGCATACGGGGCCATGCCCGGCAGCACTTCCCAGACCAGGCCGACCATGCCGGTGGTGGCCGAGTCCTTCGGTTCGCTGGAGACCACGGACTTGACTTCGTTGAAGGTACGCGTCGTCACACGATCATGGCGCGCGCCGAAAGTCAGGTGCAGTTGCTGCCCGATACGCAGGTGGTCGCGTGCATAGACCCCGGCCGTGCGGATGTCCTGCGTGCTGTCGCTGAAGGCACCGGTGCAGCGTGTGGAGGTAGTGAAGCGGCCGTAGGTCGGCGCGAAAAGATCGATCGTGCCCAGGTCGGCCGAGGTGCAGTTGCGCATGGACAGGCGGCCATGTTTGTCGCCCAGGTCCAGCCCCACCGTGATCTCGTGCGTGCCGATCGGCGACCCGAGCTTGCCGTTGACGTAGGTATCCAATGCCAGTGCGCGGTAGTCGTCGTGCTGGATGTTGCCGGTGCGCGACTGGGTGCGCTCGTCGGCGGCCAGCGTGTCGATGAAAGCCGTGTTGCGCTGCTTCATCGTGTAGTCCTCCCAGCGGAAATTCTGCTGCAGCTTCCAGCCGTTGGCGAAGCGGTGCTGCAACTCGTAGCCTGCACGCGCGCGTCGGGCCTCGACGGTGCCGAAGGAGGGATCGCCGATGAACAGGCTGCGATCCACCCGGCCGTTGATGTTGGGCAGCACCGTGCCCTTGGCCGGCAGGGCCTGGTTGCGCAGGAACTCGCGGTCCAGGAAGCTGGTAAGTATCGTCAGGTCTGTGCGCTCGCCCAGCGCGACGGCAAACGAGGGGGCGATGTAATTGTTCTTGTAGAACACGTGGTCCGTCACGTCGTCGCTTTCGTTGACCAGCGCGGCGACGCGGAACCCCGAGCGACCGTCGGCCGACAGTGGCCGGCCCAGATCCGCGGTGACCTGCCTCATGCCGAGATTGCCCACGGTCACGCCCACCTCGCCGAAGGCCTCGGGCCGGGGGCGCTTGCTCACGATGTTGACCAGCCCGCCCGGGCGTACCTGGCCGAACAGCAGCGAGGCGGAGCCCTTGAGCACCTCGATGCGCTCGGCGCCGAAGATCTCCTCGGCCGGGACGTAGCCGGAACGCATGGTGTTCAGGCCGTCGACGTACTTTTCCTGGTTGCTGCCAACGTCGACGCCGCGGATGCCGAAATCGTCGAAGCCGCGGTTGCCGTGATCGCCGGCCACCACGCCGGCCACGCTGCCCAGCGCCTCGACCAGAGTCTTGACCTGGGTCTGGTCGAGTCTCTCACGCGTCAGCACGGTGATCGACTGCGGTGTCTCCAGCGCACGCGCCTCGCCCTTGGTGGTGCTGGTGATCGTGCCGGGCGTCACGCCGGGCGCGACAGAGCCCCTCACCGTGACCGTGGGCAGTTTGGCCTCTTGGTTCTGGGGGATCTGCGCCGGCAAGACGGGTTCAGCCTGCACCGGGGCGGTGGGCGCGGCAGTTGTCGAAGGGGCTTGCTGGGCGATTGCTGCGAGAGGTGCGAGACCCCAGACAACACCAAGTGCCAGCGCGACCGGGGTCATTCGCAGCATAGTGCTTCTCCTGTGTTCAGAGTGGGCACTGGCTGGCGACGGCTGGCTCGTGCAGTGATGGGTTATTTACTTGGCAACAATCAATTTTTCGGTGGGCATGCTGTCGCGCCGCGAATTATACATGAGAACCATTATATTTTGTAAGAGCTGGAGCACTTTCCTAGCGCTTTGCCCATCCGTTCGAATCCACGCCGGCAAGAATGGGTTCGGATCGAGGAATTCACGGCGGCATCGTAGGGCGGTGCCGGGCGACCACTGCATGAGCGCGCGTGGCTGGCAAATGCCTCGTGCCAAGTCGGTGCTGGACCTGGCCATCACGACGGCGCTGATCGCTTTCCTCGATAAGCGCTTCCCAAAGAAGGCATGACCCGTGTGAACAGGCACGACGGTTCGGCGCGCATTCGGCACCAAGTGGTTCCTTGGTCCGGCGATAAGGGCCTACCAAAGGGGGGCACCGTGCGCAGCGGTTTGTTGCTCCCGCCCCCGCCACGTATTGAAGCAGGCTAGGCCCATGTCCGTCGGCGAAGCCGACAGCATGCCCAGGTAGCCAAGACCTTCAAGGCTACGGTGCGTTGCGACGCGCAGGTCGTTCTTCTTCGCCAAGCCGCTCGCGGCGTTTTCTTCCACCCCTTGGGGCAGTGACTGCCCCGGCGGGCCGTGCTGCCTCCGATTCCTTCGAGGACAACACCATGCCTGTCACCCATCCTTCCAAGACGCTGTATCGCATCGACGAATGCCCCGACCTCATGGCCGACGGCTGCATCGGTGACGAGAACGGCAACCTGGTCTTTCTCTCGATCTGGGCGCGCGACACCGCCGTTCAGGAGTTCCTGGCTCGCCTGACCCTCGGGCGCGATGAGCAGGGGCTGGACCAGTTCCATGTCATCACCGACCAGGGCGCGAGCGTCCCGGTTTTCGTCGGCAACGTCGAGAACCTGGAGAAGCGCATTACCCGCGCCTACCGCCGCACGCTGTTCGGCTCGCTGACCAACGTGTGGCTGTTCGACCGTCGCGCCGTGAAGCCCGACAAGGCCAACGCCAGCGCGCTGGCGCTTCTGCCGCGCGAGTCCGCACACCGGCTCGACCGGCTGTGGACGCTGGTGCAGGACACCTGCCCGCTGCCACTGCTCGACCACTGGCGCGACACCGTGCTGGCGCTGTTGCAGACACGGCGGATGCTGACCGGTCTTCCCTTGGCCCTCGGGCCGCTGGAAGGCCATCGGCTGGCCCTCGATGTCCCGGCGCTGACGAAGGCGTTGGGCGAGCTGATCCGCAACGGCACCCTCGGCGCCATGCAGTACGAACTGGCCGCGAACGCACCGCTTCGGCGTGTGGCGTGAGCCATCCCCACGGGCATGCGCGCCACGCGTGCCCGCCTTCCCTCATCCATCATCAGGAGAAATCCATGGCACTCATGTTTCCGCGCCTGGCGCGCAATTTCATTCGTAACGGCTACTTCCCCAC
>QFOD01000004.1 GCA_003241055.1 Roseateles depolymerans | reverse complement strand
CATCTGCTCTTCCGTGAATCGACTCTTTCTCATGGGCTCCTCGGGGGATGGAGCCATCTTCTCTGGGAATCAATGTCTCGGAGAAACCGGGCAGGTCAGTGCAGCCGTGCCTTAATCGGCGTGAAGGTGCAATAGCTGGTGCTCTTCACAAGTCCACAGCGAGAGCGCAGCGGATCGCTTGTAGGCACGAGCCGAATGCTTGTGGGCTTGGGGGGCCGCGCCGCAGGACTTGAGCAGCGTGCGGTTCAGCGCCTCTCTTTTGGTGACTTTTCTCTGGCGCGACAGAGAAAAGTTACCCGCCCTCGCGGGGCGGATTCCCGCGGCGGTGCTGCGAATTACAAAGGCTCTCTGCAAAAGCAACAAAGCTATAGATTTGAGACCTGCCCCTGCTTCGCGGGGCAGCGGCGTAGATCAGGAGGTGCCTGTTGTTCAACTCAACTGCCCCAGGTACGCTCCCAAAGGTAAAGAGGAGCAGCAGTGAAACGAACTGAACGCATCCGCTGGGAGGATGAATCGAGAAATTTCGCGAAATTGGGCAAGGCGAACTCTCAAAAAATAACCCCCGGGAGAATAATCCAGCGAATATATGACAGCAACACCGAAGAAACCAAAATCAAGGACAATAGCCTCACAGAGTTTCTAGTTCCAGAACCGCATTTATCCTTAAAATTGTACTTCGATAACGTCCGCAACTTCGGCATCGTGGGATTACTTGGAGCACTAGCTGGCTGGATTCTCAAAGGCGGAGGTGGCGCCTTATCTGACATCCCTCGATTCTTACTAGCAGTGTCGGCGTTCTCCATGTACCTGCTTGCCGCTGCTCTGTTGTTGCTCAACACGATGCAAGCATTCGTGCTGTATAGCGAAGCCCGAATTTCACTGCGCAAGATTCGCTTGACTTACTCGACCGTCTACGCACCAGCTTCTGCTTTTGGAGTAGCAATTGTGGCGCTTCATGTGCTGTGGACGTGGGCACTTGAAACTATCGCGCGCCTATTGTTGTCCACTCTACTTTTATCCGTAATACTCGGGTCAATATTGATATCTCTATATACAATCCTCAACGGCAAGTAGATGTCGGATGCCGGATAGGGCTGAATCTGACCAAAATAACAAATACCTCTGCGCCATCGGCAACTCCGTCACCGGCTCGCAGGCCAGCAGCACGCCGACCGCCCTCACCTCGTAGGTCTGCGCTTCGATCTCTATCGTCTGTAGGTGTGTTGAGCGGTCACTGCGGCGGTAGCGTCAACCCCCAAAGCTGACCGCGCAGCAGCCAGCTCAACACCCATTTGCCTTGCGTCTGCGACAGACTGATCAGGTTCTTCATGTCCTCGCTCCGCATCCAGCCCATGAGTTGCGGCTGCTCCACCTGGGGTGCGCCCAGCAAACGGCGCAATTCCCTGGCGGCATTCACGGCATTCAGTCGCTCGAACTGCGCAACCAGCGCGAGCTCCTCGGGCGTCATAACAGCCAGCGCCGCCTGCTGACGCGCGTCGGGCGACAACTGCGTGTCAAATCCGTAGGCCAAGCGGTTTAACAACCCGTCCGAGCTCTCGACGCCGAACAGTGACATCAGCTCCTCGAAATATTCGAGCGCGACCTCTCGGTCCTCGGTATCGGCCATTTCGAACGTGGGCCAGGCGCCCTCGAAAGCGCGCAGCAACGCAGCCTTGGCATCGGCCGACATCACGACGGCCTCCAGCTCGCGAGCCAGTTGATTCATCTGGTCGTTGAATCGCTGCCGCTCAGCCAAGTCATGGACCCCGGTGTAACGATCCGTCGGGGTGAACTTAGGGCGGGCGATGAATGCCCGCAGCGCGTCAAAGCGCGCCTGCTGAGCTGAAGTCATCGGGTCTCCCTGCACCTGGAAGGCAGGCACCAAGGCCATGCAACAGGCCCACACGATCAAGGTACGGCGTCCAGGTCAACACGGCGAAGCCATGCTCAAAACAAGAAATACCTCTGCGCCATCGGCAACTCCTTCGCGGGCTCGCAGGTCAGCAGCACGCCGTCCGCCCTCACCTCGTAGGTCTGCGCGTCGATCTCCATGGTCGGCAGGTAGTTGTTGAGCACCATGTCGGCCTTCTTGACCGAGCGGCAGCCCTTCACCGGCACCAGGGTCTTGGCCAAGCCCAGCTTCTCGACATGCGCCTGGCCGCTCTGGCTCACAAAGGTCAACGAGCCCTGGGCCAACGCGCCGCCGAAGCTGCCGAACATGGGCCGGTAGTGCACCGGCTGCGGCGTGGGAATGCTCGCGTTGGCATCGCCCATCGCGGCGGCGGCGATGAAGCCGCCTTTGAGGATCAGCGACGGCTTCACGCCGAAGAAGGCGGGCTTCCACAGCACCAGGTCGGCCCATTTGCCCACCTCGATGCTGCCCACCTCGTGGCTGATGCCGTGGGCCAGCGCGGGGTTGATGGCGAGCTTGGCAAGGTAGCGCTTCACGCGGGCGTTGTCGTTGCCCGCGCCGTCACCCGGCAGCGCGCCGCGCTGCACCTTCATCTTGTGCGCCGTCTGCCAGCAGCGCAGTGACACCTCGCCCACGCGGCCCATGGCCTGCGAGTCGGACGAGAACATGCTGATCGCGCCCAGGTCATGCAGGATGTCCTCGGCCGCGATGGTCTCGCGGCGGATGCGGCTTTCGGCAAAGGCCAGGTCCTCAGCAATGCCGGCGTCCAGGTGATGGCACACCATCAGCATGTCCAGGTGCTCGTCCAGCGTGTTGACGGTGAACGGCCGCGTCGGGTTGGTGGAGCTGGGCAGCACATTGGCTTCGCCCACCACCTTCATGATGTCGGGCGCATGGCCGCCACCCGCCCCCTCGGTGTGGAAGCTGTGGATGGTGCGGCCCTTGAAGGCGGCGATGGTGTCCTCCACAAAGCCGCTCTCGTTAAGCGTGTCGGTGTGGATGGCGACTTGCGTGTCGGTCAGCTCCGCCACGTTCAGGCAGTTGTCTATGGCCGCCGGCGTCGTGCCCCAGTCCTCGTGCAGCTTGAGGCCGATGGCGCCGGCGTCGATCTGCTGCATCAGACCTTCGGGCCGGCTCGCATTGCCCTTGCCCATGAAGCCCAGGTTCATGGGGAAAGCCTCGGCCGCCTTCAGCATGGTGGCGATGTGATGCGGCCCCGGCGTGCAGGTGGTGGCCAGCGTCCCGGTGGCCGGGCCGGTGCCGCCACCGATCATGGTGGTCACACCGCTCATCAACGCCTCTTCGATCTGCTGCGGGCAGATGAAGTGGATGTGGGTGTCGATGGCGCCCGGCGTCACGATGAAGCCCTCGCCCGCGATGATCTCGGTGCCCGGGCCGATGACGATGTCCACGCCCGGTTGCACGTCCGGGTTGCCGGCCTTGCCGATGGCGGCAATGCGGCAGCCGCGCAGGCCGATGTCGGCCTTGACGATGCCCCAGTGGTCCAGGATCACCACGTTGGTGATGACGGTGTCCACCGCATCACCCGGCCCGGGGCCGTTCACGCGCTGCGACTGGCCCATGCCGTCGCGCACCGTCTTGCCACCGCCGAACTTGACCTCCTCGCCGTAGCCGCCGGCACGCAGGGTCAGGTCTTGCTCGATCTCGATGACGAGGGCGGTGTCGGCCAGACGCAGCTTGTCGCCCACGGTGGGGCCAAGCATCTCGGCATAGGCGCGGCGGGAGATCTTCGTCATAGTTTTCCTTGAACCAAGCCGCGGAAGCCCCAGACCTGGCGGTCGCCGCCCAGCTCGACGAGTTCCACGGTGCGCGTCTGCCCAGGCTCGAAGCGCACGGCCGTGCCGCTGCAGATGTTGAGCCGCATGCCACGCGCGGCCTCGCGGTCGAAGGCGAGCGCGGCGTTGGTCTCGGCGAAGTGGTAGTGCGAGCCCACCTGGATGGGCCGGTCGCCGGTGTTGGCCACCTTGAGGATGAGCGTGCGGCGGCCGGGGTTGAGCTCCAGCTCGCCGTCCGAGGTGATGAGCTCGCCGGGAATCATCAGGCGGCTCCGGTGATGCGGATCAGCGCCAGCAGCGCCACGCTGCCGCCCAGCAGCACGCGCAGCACCTGGGGTGCGGCGCGCAGCTGCCAGCCCATCGCCAGACCCAGGCCGTGCAGCACCAGGGTACTGCCCACCATGCCGGCCAGCGCGGCCGCGCCGGCCAACTCCTGCCCGTGGGCCGCGCCATGGCTGAAGGCCAGGATGGCGGCCGTGGCCGCGCCGGCGGCCGGCGGCATCGCGGTGCGCAGCGCCACCAGCAGGCCCAGCACCGCCAGTGACACGGTGATGCCCGCCTCCACCGCCGGCAGCGCCCAGCCGGTACTCATCGCCAGCACCGCGCCCGCCAGCAGCGAGGCCGCAAACGCCAGCGGCGCCCGCCACGGCGCCTTCAGCGCCAGCGCGCTCCACACGCCCACGGCCAGCATCGCGGCCAGGTGATCCGGCCCGGTCCAGGGGTGGACGGCACCGGCCCAGAAGCTGGCCAGGTGGCTATGCGCCGTGCCATCGGTATGCGCCATCGCCGGCGCGGCGGCCAGCAGGGTGAGCAAGGGCAGCAGCAGTCGGGAACTCTTGTTTCGCATGGTGTGTCTTCGCAGCAGAGTGTCTGACTCAGCAGCAGCCGTGGAACCGGCTCCGCCGGGCCTCCGGCTGCGCCCCCACGGGGGGCATGGCGCAGCCAGTAGGGGGGGGTCAAGAAATGGGTTGATGCACGGTGACCAGCTTGGTCCCGTCCGGGAAGGTGGCCTCCACCTGGATCTCGGGAATCATCTCGGCCACGCCCTCCATCACGTCGGCGCGGCCGAGCACCTCGCGGCCCTCGCCCATCAGCTGGGCCACGGTCTTGCCGTCGCGTGCGCCTTCGAGGATGGCCGCGGTGATGAAGGCCACGGCCTCGGGGTAGTTGAGCTTGAGGCCGCGGGCGCGGCGCCGCTCGGCCAGCAGGGCTGCCGTGAAGATCAGCAGCTTGTCCTTCTCTCTCGGAGTCAGTTCCATCTCGCTCGCTCGTCAAAGTGACGCGTGCGCCCGCAGACAGACGCCGGGTCGGCACGCTGAGCCCGTCGGCTCGGCACCGAGCTTACTTGCAAGCGGGATGCCAGTCGGCCATCACGTCGGCCGCCGGCGGTTTGCGCTGCGCGCCGCCCGGGCGCCTGACGGGCGTACCGAGCGCGATCCAGCCCAGCAGGGTTTCGCCGGGCTCGCAGAAGGCGGCGGCGATGGCCGGGTCGCGCACCTTGGCGCCGCTGAGCATCTTGCCGCCAAAGCCCAGCAGATGGGCCGCGCCGAGGAAGTTGGCCAGCGCGGCGCCCACGGCCACCCACTGCTCGTGGGCGGGCACCAGCGGGTGGCCCAGGTCGATGCGCGCCAGCACGGCCACGGTCAGCGGCGGCCGCAGCGCGCGCTCGGCGTCCAGCGCGGCGCCCTCCTCGCCCTTGCCGGCGCGGCGGGCCGCCTCGGCGAACAGCGTGGCCATGGCCTGCCGCGCCTCGCCACGCACCAGCTTGAGGCGCCAGGGCACCAGTTCGGCGTGATCCGGCGCGCGCAGCGCGGCCTCGGTCATCAGCGCGAGCTGGGCATCGCTGGGCGCGGGCTCCACCAGGTACTTGGGGCCGACCGAATAGCGCCCCAGCAGCGCCTGCAAGGCCTGCGGCCCTGACGGGTCGCCAGGCACGGGGACGCTCACGGGAGGCTGGGTCTGCATGGCCGCCCGCGTCAGGCTCAGCTGCTCTTGGAGATGGTGATGCTGGGGAACTTGGCCGAGTAGTCCTTGGCCTGGGCAGCGATCTTGGCCGCCACGCGGCGGGCCAGCGCCTTGTACATGCCGGCGATCTCGCCGTCAGGCTCGGCCGCCACCGTCGGGCGTCCGGCATCGGCCTGCTCGCGGATGGACAGCTTCAGCGGCAGCGCGCCCAGCAGCTCGGTGCCGTATTGCTCGGCCATGCGCTTGCCGCCATCGGCGCCAAAGATGTGCTCCACGTGGCCGCAGTTCGAGCAGACGTGCACCGCCATGTTCTCGACGATGCCCAGGATGGGCACGCCCACCTTCTCGAACATCGTCAGGCCCTTCTTGGCATCCACCAGCGCGATGTCCTGCGGCGTGGTGACGATGACGGCCCCCGTCAGCGGCACGCGCTGCGACAGCGTCAGCTGCACGTCGCCGGTGCCCGGCGGCATGTCGACGATCAGGTAGTCCAGATCCTGCCAGCGGGTCTGGTTGAGCAGCTGCTCCAGCGCCTGGGCGGCCATGGGGCCGCGCCAGATCATGGCCTGGTCATCACCCACCAGGAAACCGATGGAGTTCACCACCAGGCCGTGGGCCTCCTTGGGCTCCATCAGCTTGCCGTCCAGCGACTCGGGCTGGCCGGACACGCCCAGCATCGTGGGCACGCTGGGGCCGTAGATGTCGGCGTCCAGCAGGCCCACGCGGGCGCCCTCGGCAGCCAGCGCCAGCGCGAGGTTGGCCGAGGTGGTGCTCTTGCCCACGCCGCCCTTGCCGGAGGCCACCGCAATGATGTTCTTGACGCCCGGCAGCAGCTGCACGCCACGCTGCACCGCGTGCGCGATGACCTTGGTGGCGATGGACACGCTGACGTTGCCCACCCCGGCCTGCTGGCGGGCGGCCGCGATCAGCGCGCTGCGCAGCGCGGGGTGCTGGCTGGCGCAGGGGTAACCCAGCTCCACATCCACCGTCACGTCGGCGCCGTCGACGCGCACCGACCTGATTGCCTTGGCCGAGCCCAGGTCGCGGCCGCTCGTCGGGTCGAGCACAGCGTTCAGCGCTTGCTGCAGGGCGGTTTCGGAAATCACGGACATGTCGGCACAGGATGAAAACTCGGGGCCAGAAGTCTAGCCGCGATGCCGCGAAGCCCCGGATTCCACGGGGCTTTGCACCCGGCGCCGGCCGACGGGCAAGGCCGGCGCCCTGGCCGGGCGGCGTCGGGTTGGCGCGACGCCGCGCGCCCGGGTATTCCCTGAAATCTCCACCACAACGGGTAAAGAAGTCTTTCCTTCACGGCCCCGCCACGGGCCCGCCGCACCCGCATGGCAAGCTGCCGGCCATGCAAACCCTTCGAGTTCTTGCGGCCGCATTGCCGGTCGCCTGTGGCAGCGCCTTTGCCCAAACCAGCCCCGACGACGCCGCACCCACGCCTGCCGCTCCCGCCAGCGCCGCACGCGCCGAGACCCGGCAGCGCCCCGCTGCGCCGCCAGCCGCCCCGCAGCCGGCCAAGCCGGCCGCGCAACTGGAGCGCGTGGAGGTGAATGGCGCGGCCAGCGACGAGTCCGTGCGCCGGGCCTCCACCGCCAGCAAGATCGTGATCACCCGCGAGGAGATCGACCGCTATGGCGACTCGACGCTGGGCGAGGTGCTCAAGCGCCTGCCCGGCGTGACCACCGGCGGCCGCCCGGGGCGCGGCGGCGACATCCGCATGCGCGGCATGGGCGGCGGCTACACGCAGATCCTGGTGAACGGCGAGCGCATGCCGCCCGGCTTCTCGCTGGATCAGCTGCCGCCGGAACAGGTGGAACGCATCGAGGTGCTGCGCGCGCCGACGGCCGAGTACGGCACGCGCGCGGTGGCCGGCACCATCAACGTGGTGCTGCGCGAGGCGCTGAAGAAGAAGCTCAACGAGATGCGCGCCGGCTTCGCGACCGAGCGCGGCCGCATCAGCCCCAGCGCGAGCTGGACCCGCAATGACAACTTCGGCGACGGCCATGCCTACACCTTCACGGTGAACGGCATGCGCGGCGAGCGGGTCGACAACATCATCAACGACACGCTCACGCACACGATCGCCACCAACAGCGACAGCCTGCTGAGCTCGCGCGGCCAGAGCGAGGACACGCGCAGGTCGCTGAACATGAACGGCCGCCTGCAGCTCAAGCTGGGGCCCGCCGAGACGCTGACCATCCAGCCCTTCCTGGTGACCAACCGCTCCGACAGCGGCAGCCATCTGCGCCAGACGACGACGCCGAGACCTGACCCGCTGCCCAAGGACTTCTTCGACCAGGTGGACACCACCGGCGACTCGCGCTTCACGATGGGCCGCCTGCACGCCCGGTGGCAGGCGAAGCCAGGCACGGACACCCGCATCGACATGCGCGCCGGCCTGGGCCGTGCGACCGGCGACAGCCACAGCCTGCGCCAGGAGCGCCTGGCCGGCGTGGCCACGCGGCTGCAGGAGGACACCACCCGCAGCCACGACAACAGCTGGAATGCGCTGGCCAAGGTGTCGCACACGCTGGGCAACGACCACAGCCTGGTGGCCGGACTGGAGGGTGAAGGCAACACCCGGCACCAGAACCGCGTGACGCTGGTGAACGGTGCCCCGCAGCCAGGGCTGGACGATTTCGGCGACGACCTGGATGCCTCGTCCACCCGCATCGCCACCTATGCGCAGGACGAATGGAACGTCGGCAAGCAGTGGGACTTCTACGCCGGCGCCCGCTGGGAGGGCATCAGCACCCGCAGCACGGCGGCGGCCTATTCGGTCAGCAACCGCTCCAGCGTCTTCACGCCGCTGGCCCATGCCCGCTACAAGCTGGACGAGGCCGGCCGGCAGATGCTGCGCATGAGCCTCACCCGCAGCTATCGCAGCCCCCAGCTGCAGGACCTGATCGCGCGGCCCACCATCAACAACCAGGTGCCGCAGCAGATCAACACACCGGACCGCGCGGGCAACCCCAAGCTCAAGCCCGAGCTGGCCACCGGCCTGGAGATCGGCTTCGAGAACTACCTCAGCAAGGGCGGGCTGCTCAGCGTCAACCTGTTCGCGCGCCGCATCACCGACCTGATGCGCACCGTGACCGCGCTGGAAACCGTGGAGTGGAGCGCCACGCCGCGCTGGGTGGCGCGGCCGCAGAACATCGGCAAGGCCTCCACCGCCGGCATCGAGCTGGAGGCACGCTTCCGTGCGGACGAGTTCATCCCGGACGCGCTGCCGATCAACATCCGCAGCAACCTGAGCTTCTTTACCTCCCGGGTGGACGGCATCCCCGGCCCCAACAACCGCATCGACGGCCAGCCCAAGGCCACGGCCAACCTGGGCGCCGACTACCGGCTGCGCAGCCTGCCGCTGTCACTGGGCCTGACGCTGAACTGGACGCCCTCCACCACCATCCAGCAGACGCTGCTGACCGAGTCCACCGCCAGCCGCAAGCTGGTGGCGGACGGCTTCGCGCTGTGGGCGATCAACACCGAGCAGTCGCTGCGGCTGTCGGCCAGCAACCTGAGCGCGCAGAACTACTTCACCGGAAGCATCAGCAACACCGGCGACCAGATCGTCACCAGCCGCAGCGGCGGCCCCAGCTACACGCAGTGGCAGCTGCGCTGGGAAATGAAGATCTGATCAAGCCCTGACCCCGGCGGCCCGGCCGCCGGGGAGCTGCAGCCCTCAGGCCAGCGGCCGGCCGTTGACGGTGATCCAGGGGCCGGTGAGGCCGTCGAGCTCGCAGTCCCACAGGGCCTGGGCGTCCATCTCGTCGACCACCCCCTCGCCATAGACCTTGAGCGCCAGGCTGCGCAGCATGATGACCATGCTGCGCACGAAGGCAGCACGCGCGCCGTCGCCGGCCACGCCGAGCAGCACGCCGGCGTCGAGCTTTACGTAGTCCAGGCCCGCCTGGTAGAGGCGCTCGGCCTCGGCCAGGCTGGCGCCCGCATGCTCGACGCCCAGGCGCACGCCCAGCGGGCGCAGCTGCCGCCCCAGCTCGAGCAGCTGCTCGATGTGTTCGCCCGCAGCAGCCTCGGGCAGGTCCAGCAGCAGCGCACGCGCCGCCACCGGGGCCGCCAGCAGCTGCTCGCGCAGCTGCGGCAGGAAGGTGGCGTCGGCCAGCGTGGCCGGCGCGATGTTGATGCAGCGCGCCTGGCCATCGGCCGCGATCGCCTGCAGCGCCAGCGACACGGCCAGCAGATCGATAGGCGTGGTCAGCCGGCAGCGGGTGGCGCGCGGCAGCCAGTGCATGGCCGGGCGCAGGCCCTTGTCGGACTCCAGCGCCAGCTGCAGCGGGCATTCCAGGTGCAGCAGCTGGCCCGAGCGCCCGCGCACCGGGAACTCCACCAGCCTCACCTGCCCGTCGGCCATCGCGGCCAGCAGCTGGCTGCGCCACAGCGCCTCGCCCTGCGGGTGCCCCACGCCTGGCTCGGCCACCACGTCGACGACGATGCCGCCACGGCTCTCGCAGGCCTGTTCGGCCCGGGCCAGCGCCGCATCGGCCTCGCCCAGCCAGACGCGGGCGGCCTGCTCGCGCGGCAGCTCCACCGCACCCAGCGCCACCTGCACGCCGGCGCCGAAGGCTGGCAGGCTCACGCGCAGCGCATCGGCCAGCGCATGAGCGGTCTCGCCGGCCACACCCTCGGCGGGCAGCCACAGCGCGAAGTCCCCGCCGTTGAGCCGGCCGACCCGGCAGCCCGGCACCGATTCCGGGTAGCTCTGCAGCGCCGCCACCAGCGTGCGCAGCAGGTCGTCCACGGCCGCGCGGCCCAGGCGCAGATTGAGCTCGCCCACCTGGCGCAGGCGCAACAGCACGAGGCCGGCCACCACCGGGCCGTCGTCGCGGCCCAGCGCCGACTCCAGCTCGGCCAGGAAGTGCTTGCGGGTGGCCACGCCGGTCAGCGCGTCGTGGTGAACCTGGTCGCGCAGCACGCGCAGCTGGCCGGCCTGGGCCTCGAACAGCTCCTTCACGCGGGCCACCATGGCGTTCATCGCGCGGGTCAGGCGTTGCAGCTCGGGCACGCGGGCCTCCACCACCTGGCCGTAGCGGCCCGCCAGCACGCCTTCGGCCTGCAGCACGGCGGCGTCCAGCGGCCGGCGGATGCGCTGCAGCGCCAGCCAGGCCACGCCGGTCGCCGCCAGCGCCACCATCACCAGCCAGGTCAGCAGCCGCGTGGACGCCCGCCAGAGCTCGTCGTAGGCAAAGGCCGTATGGCTCTTGAGCTCCACCGAGCCCACCGCGTTCCAGCCGTTGGACACCTGGGCGACGCCGGCAGGCGCCTCGATGGGCACCAGCAGGCGGAACCAGGCCGGCGCGCGCGTGGCCCGCGGCGGTGCGGCACGCTCGAACATCAGCTGGCCGCTGGCGCTGCGCCAGCGCACGAACTCGTAGGAGCCGGTGTCGAACTGCGCCGACACCAGCAGCTTGATGAGCTCCGCGTCCCCCTGCTGCTGCGACAAGGCCAGCGCCAGCGCCTGCGCGTTGTCGGCATTCTTGGTGGTGAGCTGCGTCTGCATCAGCTGCCGGGTCGACAGCGTGGACACCCCCACCGCCCCCACCAGGGCCGCGAGCACCACCCCCAGCACCAGCCAGGCAATCTGCCGCATCATCGACATGGACCCACCTTCTTCTTCATCCAACTCAAAACATGCCCTCCGCCTTCACCTTGGCCACCAGATCGCGCCAGAGCGAGATGCGCGCCAACGGGTTGCCGGCGGCCGTCTGCCCCACGCCCTGCCAGAGGCCGTCGGTGTTGAAACTGAACACCGGCGTGAGGTCCGTCCGCTGCGACGCAGGCAGCAGCTCCGGTCGCAGGTTATCCAGAATCAACGGCTCCGCCTCGGGCTCCGCGTAGTAGGCAAGCACCATGTGCGCCAGTGTCTGCCCGCCCAGCCGGGCTCGTACATACACCATGCGCAGCCTCGCCACCGGCACACCCGCCGCCGCCAGCGTGAAGTACTTGGCAATCGCGTAGTCCTCGCAATCGCCGGCGCGCTTTTCCAGCGCCTCGAGCGGGCTGGCCCAGTAGTCGGGCACCCCCCACACGACCGCATCCTCGCGGAAGGCCAGGCGGCGATTGAAGAAGTCATTCACCTGCCGCAGCCGCTGCGGCTCCGGCTGCACGCCCGCGTCGGCGATCAGCCGCACCAGCGCCTGCCCCTGCTCGGCCACGCGCGGCCCGCGTTCGGCCGCCGCCTCCAGCACCTTGGCTGCCTCATAGCCTGCCGTGGCCAGCAGGGGCCAGGCGCACAGCAGCAGCGGAGCCAGGCCCCGGCGCAGGCACGCCAGGAGGGCGAGACAAAATGAGGAAGTCGGCAAGATTGACGCTAGGCGAGAACTGTTTTCACTGTACCCGGGGTGGGGCCCCCTATGATTTTGCGAATCATGCAGACGACGGCCCAGAAACCTGCTGGCGCAACCAGCGCCAGGATGCAACAAATTCGCGAGGATCTCGATCAGTCACGCCGCCGGGGCCCGCTGCAGCAGATCAAGATTCCGCCCTGCCCCGAGCTGCTGGTGCAGCTGCAGCAGGCCATCAGCCCGCCCGAGCCCGACCTGACCCTCATCGCCCGCATCGCGTCCAGCGACGTGGCGATGTCGGCCACGCTGCTGCGCATCGCCAATGGCCCGCTGTTCAAGCCGGTCGGCCTGCCCTGCAGCACCGTGGGCCAGGCGATGAACCGCATCGGGCTGAAGGAAAGCCTGTCGGTGATGACGAGCTTTCTGACCCAGAACGCCATCCCGGTGAACTCGCCGCTGCTGGCGCGCTTCTGGCAGCGCAGCACGATGCGGGCGATCGCGATGGCCACCATCGCGCAGCAGCTGCCGGGCATGTCGCCCGACCTGGCCCACACCTTCGGCCTGTTCCTGCACGTGGGCATGCCGGTGCTGCTGCAGAGCGTGCGCGGCTACGGTGCCACGATGGTGGAGGCCGGCGCCCGCATCGACCGCCCCTACATCGCCACCGAGAACGCCAATCACAAGACCGACCATGCGGTCGTCGGCGCGCTGGTCGCGCGGGCCTGGAACCTGCCGCCGGTGCTGATGGGGGCGATCCGCCTGCATCACGACTTTGCCGCGCTGGGCCATGCGGACATCGAGCCCGAGATCCACACGCTGGTAGCGGCCGGACTGATCGCCGAGCACCTGATGCGGCGCCATGAGGGCATGCCCGAGGACGCCGACTGGGCCGCCCACCACGGCGCGGCGCTGGAATGGCTGCAGGTCAGCGGGGACGACATCGCGCACTGGGAAGAAGCGGTCCGCCAGCAGTTCGGCGACGAGGGCTGAGCCCCGGTGCCACGGCTGCGCGTCATCGTCGCGGCGCTGCTGGCGGTGGGCACCCTGCCGCCGCTGGCCTGGTGGCTGCTGGGCCCGCGCGGCGAGGCCGTCGAACTGGTGGCCCGCCAGTGGCGCACCGAACTGGAGGTGGAGCGGCTGCGCCAGGAATCCGGCACCGACTGGTGCGACGAGCTGCCGCCCGGCGCCACGGTGCTGAGCCGCCGCCGCATGAACGACCCCAGCGGACAGCGGCCCGGCGAGGCCGAGCGCTGCCAATACAGCCTGCTGGCCTGGCGCCTGCTGTGGGTGGCACACCGGGAGGGCCGCGTGAGCAGTGCCCCGCAATGGCCCCAGCCCCCGCTGAGCCCCCTGCCTGTTGGAGAGCCCGGCGCCGAACGCACCGGCCACCGCGCGGTGTTCTACGAGCTGCTGCTGCGCAATCGCTCGGGCCAGACCTGGACCTGCCGCGCCGATGCGGCGCGCTGGCAGGCCTATCGCGAAGGCCAGCGACTGCGCCTGCCCATCGATCGCTGGGGCGTGGCGCATTGCGGCGATCTATCCTGATCGCCGCCCGGCGCCATGCCTGATCACGCCAGCTTGAAGACCGACACCACGTCGGCCAGTCGCTGGGCCTGCTCGCTCAGCGACGCGGAGGCCGCCGTCGACTCCTCGACCAGCGCCGCGTTCTGCTGGGTCATCTGATCGAGATTGGCGACCGCCTGGTTGACCTGGGCGATGCCGTCGCGCTGCTCGACGGCCGCGGCGGCGATCTCGCCCATCAGGTCGGTGACACGGCCGACGCTGGAGACGATCTCCTGCATCGCCTCCCCGGCATGGGCCACGTCCGCGGCACCGGCCTCGACGGTCTCGACCGAGCGACCGATCAGGGTCTTGATTTCCTTGGCGGCCTCGGCGCTGCGCTGCGCCAGCGTGCGCACCTCACCGGCCACCACCGCAAAGCCGCGGCCCTGCTCGCCAGCGCGCGCGGCTTCCACCGCGGCGTTCAGCGCCAGGATGTTGGTCTGGAAGGCAATGCCGTCGATGGTGCCGATGATGTCGCCGATCTTGCGCGAGGACTCGCTGATCTGCCCCATGCGCTGCACCACCGCACCCACCACCTGTCCGCCACGCGACGCGGCCTCGGCGGCCGTGCTGGCGAGCTGGTTGGCCTGACGGGCCGTGTCGGCCGACTGGCCGACGGCGCCGGTCAGCTCCTCCATGCTGGAGGCCGTCTCTTCAAGATTGGAGGCGGTCTGCTCGGTACGGGCCGACAGATCGTGATTGCCCGTGGCGATCTGCGACGACGCGCTGGACACCGAGTCCACGCCCTCGCGCACCTGGCTCACGACGCTCTTGAGCTGCTCCACCATGCTCATCAGCGCCCGCTGCAGTTGCGCCAGCTCGTCCTGGCCGGACACGCGCACGCTGTGCGTGAGATCACCACCGGCCACGGCCTCGGCCAGCTTCACCGAGTGGGTCAGCGACTGGGTGATCTGCCGCGTGATGCCCCAGGCCAGCGCCGCGCCGATCACGATGGCGGCGATGGTCATCGCGATGGTCAGCTTCAGGCTGCTGTCATAGATGCGGTCGCCCAGCGCATTGGCCTCGTCGGAGGACTTGCTGTTCTGGGCCACCAGCGCGTCGATGTCCTGCAGCGCCGCGTTGAACTTCGTGAGGCCGTCGCCGGTCAGCAAGGCCTTCATCTTGGGCTCGTCGTCCGCCTGGGCCGCGGCCTTGAAGGCCCGACTGTTCTCGAGATAGGCCGCCCAGCTGTCCTTGAACTGCTTGAGCATCGCCTGTTCCTGCGGCGATGCCGGCAGCTTCTCGTAGTTCGCCAGGTGCTCGTCGACCGCCTGCACGTATTTCTGCGCCGACTCGATGGCCGACTTGCGCTCCGCCCCCGGTTCGGCCAGCGTCATCCGGTACTCCGACGTGCGATAGCGCGTGGCCTGCTTGGCCACCTCCTGCAGCTCGCGCACGGAGGGCAGGAAGTTGTCGCCCATGTCACTGGCGGTGTCGTTCACCCGGCCGAGCTGAAGTATCGACAGCACGCCCAGCGTGGCGGTGATCAGCAGCACGATCAGGAAGGCCAGGCCCAGCTTGGTGCCGACAGAGATGCGGGTAAGGAATTGCACGGGAAACTCTCGATCTGAACAAGGGAGGAGTCCGACATGCCGCTGTACACGCATGTCCGCTGCCGTTATTGTTGTACGCGTACGATAAGAACGCATATGCGCAGCTGGCCTGCTTCGTGCGCAATTAACGGGCTCGAAACAAACAAATGACATCGAGACACGAGATGTCGCCAGCCAGGCCCTGACCGCCAGGAGGAAGACGATGAGTTCACGAGAAGTGGTCGGCAAGGCTGCCGCTGGAACAAGAACTGCCCGCGGGCCGGCCGGCCTGGCAAGCCGGACACGCGTGCGACGCGGGCCGACGGAAATGGCCCGGCTGAAGCAGGACCTGCTGGCCCGCGCCCGCCATATCTACGCCGGCGAAGGCCCCGAGGCGCTGTCGATGCGCCGCCTGGCCCAGGATCTGGGCCTGTCGACGATGGCGCTGTACAGCTATTTCCCCAGCAAGCATGCGCTGCTGGAGGCGCTCTGGCTGGAGGTGTTCGAGGCCCTGCGGGCCGAGCTGACCGATGCTGCCAAGGGCCTGCGGGCGCCGTTGAAGGTGATGGAGGCCCATCTGCGCGGTTACCTGGGCTTCTGGGAAGCGCGGCCCGAGCAGTTCCGCATGATCTACATGTCCACACCGCACACGGCTGAAGGCGACGCCGTGCCGATGAAGGACCTGCCGGTCTATGCGGAGCTGCTGCGCCTGGAAGGTCAGCGCGTGGCCGCCTGCTCGGGCCGTGGCCAGCCGCCCGGCGCCGACCTGCTGGCCGAGGTCAGCGCGCTCGCGCTGACCAAGCTGATCGGCTACCTGCTGCTGGTGTTGGGCATACCGCGCTACCCGCTGCCGGATCGCGATGCGCTGCGCGAGCGCGTCGTCGCCGATGCGCTGAGCGGCATCGCGGAAGGCTTGGGCGGCTGAGCGGGCAGCACCTCAAGAACAAAAAAAGCGCCGGTCCTTGCGGACGGCGCTTTCCGGGCTGGCAGCCCGCCGGGGCGTTTCTACCTCAGCGCGCCTTACGCACCGGCGGCACGTCGGTGCAGCTGCCGTGGGCGACCTCGGCGGCCATGCCCAGCGACTCGCCCAGCGTCGGGTGCGGGTGGATGGTCTTGCCGATGTCCACCATGTCGGCGCCCATCTCGATGGCCAGCGCGATCTCGCCGATCATGTCGCCGGCATGGGTGCCGACGATGCCGCCGCCCAGGATGCGGTGGGTCTCGGCGTCAAAGATCAGCTTGGTGAAGCCCTCGTCGCGGCCATTTGCGATGGCGCGGCCGGAGGCCGTCCACGGGAACAGGCCCTTCTCGATCTTCAGGCCCTTGGCCTTGGCCTCGTCCTCGGTCAGGCCCACCCAGGCCACCTCGGGGTCGGTGTAGGCGACGCTCGGAATCACGCGGGCGTCGAACTGGCTCTTCTGGAGCTTGTCGTCACCCAGGATCTCGCCGGCGCAGACCTCCGCCGCCACATGGCCCTCGTGCACCGCCTTGTGGGCCAGCATGGGCTGGCCGACGATGTCTCCGATCGCGAACACGCTGGGCACATTGGTGCGCATCTGCACGTCGACCGGGATGAAGCCGCGGTCACCCACGACGACGCCGGCGTTCTCGGCGCCGATCTTCTTGCCGTTGGGCGTGCGGCCCACGGCCTGCAGCACCAGGTCGTAGCGCTGCGGCGCCGAAGGTGCGCCCTCGCCCTCGAACGTCACCCAGATGCCGTCGGGCTTGGCCTCGGCCGCCACCGTCTTCGTGTTCAACATGATGTTGTCGAAGCGGTGCGCGTTGAACTTCTGCCAGACCTTGACGAGGTCGCGGTCCGCGCCGGTCATCAGCGTGGGCAGCATCTCGACGACGTCCAGGCGCGCGCCCAGCGTGGAGTACACCGTGCCCATTTCCAGGCCGATGATGCCGCCGCCGACGATGAGCATCTTCTCGGGCTTGACGCCCATCTCCAGCGCACCGGTGGAGTCGACGATGCGCGGGTCGTTCGGCAGGAAGGGCAGACGCACGGCCTGCGAGCCGGCCGCGATGATGAGGCGCTTGAAGGCCACGGTCTGCGCCGCGCCTGTCTTGGCCTGGCCCACGGCGCCCTCGGTCGTCTCGACCTTCAGGTGCTGGGCGTCCAGCACGGTGCCCACACCACGCAGCACCGTCACCTTGCGCATCTTGGCCATGGCGGTGAGGCCATTGGTCAGCTTGCCGGTGACCTTGTTCTTGTGGGCGCGCAGCTTGTCGATGTCCACGGTGGGCTCACCGAAGGCCACGCCCAGATCGGCCATGTGGCTGACCTCGTCCATGACCGCGGCCACGTGCAGCAGCGCCTTGGACGGGATGCAGCCCACGTTCAGGCAGACGCCACCCAGCGTGGCGTAACGCTCGACGATGGCGACCTTCAGGCCCAGGTCGGCGGCGCGGAACGCGGCCGAATAGCCGCCGGGGCCGCCGCCCAGCACGACGACATCGAAGGCCTGGTCGGCGCTGCCCGTGTAGGCCGCGGCGGCCGGGGCCGGCGCAGCCGCCACCGGGGCGGGAGCCGTGGCAGCAGGTGCTTGGGCCGGGGCAGCAGGTGCCTGGGCCGGGGCGGACGGCGCGGGCGCCGCCGCACCGGCGGCTTCCAGCGTCAGGATCACCGAGCCCTTGGCGACCTTGTCGCCCAGCTTGACCTTGAGCTCCTTGACCACGCCGGCGGCCGACGACGGAATCTCCATCGAGGCCTTGTCGCTCTCCACCGTGATCAGGCTTTGCTCGACCTTCACGGTGTCGCCAGCCTTGACCAGCACCTCGATGACGCCGACTTCGTCGAAATCGCCGATGTCGGGAACTTGAACTTCAATGAGTGCCATGAGTTCAGCCTCCGATCACAGCGCGATGCGACGGAAGTCCGCCAGCAGCGACGCGAAGTAGACATTGAAGCGGGCTGCCGCCGCGCCGTCGATGACGCGGTGATCCCAGCTCAGGCTCAGCGGCAGCGTCAGACGCGGCGCGAACTGCTTGCCGTCCCACACGGGCTTCATGAAGCTCTTGCACACGCCCATGATGGCCACCTCGGGCGCATTGATGATGGGCGTGAAGTAGGTGCCGCCAATGCCGCCCAGGCTGCTGATGGAGAAGCAGCCGCCGGTCATGTCGGCCGGGCCCAGCTTGCCGTCACGGGCCTTCTTGGCCAGGTCCGACATCTCCTGGCTGATCTGCAGGATGCCCTTCTTGTCGGCATCGCGGATCACCGGCACCACCAGGCCATTGGGCGTGTCCGCCGCGAAGCCGATGTGGAAGTAGTTCTTCAGCACCAGCGTGTCGCCATCCAGCGACGCGTTGAACTCCGGGAACT
Organism: Roseateles depolymerans; assembly: GCA_003241055.1. GTDB lineage: Bacteria > Pseudomonadota > Gammaproteobacteria > Burkholderiales > Burkholderiaceae_C > Pelomonas > Pelomonas depolymerans_A. The sequence goes on along the minus strand of QFOD01000004.1, from coordinate 326,992 downwards.
TCTTGAGCGCGGCCACCGTGGCCTTGATCATGAAGGCCAGCATCGTGACCTTGACGCCGCTCTTCTCGTTCTCCTTGTTCAGCTGCACGCGGAAGGCCTCCAGCTCGGTGATGTCCGCCTCGTCATGGTTGGTGACGTGCGGGATCGTGACCCAGTTGCGGTGCAGGTTGGCGCCGGAGATCTTCTTGATCCGGCCCATCTCCTTGCGCTCGACCGGGCCGAACTTCTCGAAGTCCACCTTGGGCCAGGCCAGCACGCTCAGGCCCGAGCCACTCGAGCCCGTGGACGCCGGTGCGGCGGCCTTCTGCGCCGCGGTCTGCACCGCGCCGCTCATCACGGCCTTCACGAAGCCCTGCACGTCGCCTTCGACGATGCGCCCCTTGGCGCCCGTGCCCTTCACTTCTGCCAGCGGCACGCCCAGCTCGCGGGCCAGCTTGCGGATGCTGGGCGAGGCGTGCGGCAGCTGGGCCGTCGGCGTGCCGGGCTGATGCGCCGGCAGCGCGGCGGCGGCCGGCGCGGCGGCCGCCGCCACGGCAGCCTGCGCCACCGGTGCCACGGCCGGCGCGGGCGCCGCTGCAGCCACGGCAACCGGCGCCGCGGCGGCGGCACCCGCCACCTTGACGCGCGCCAGCGGCGTGCCCTTGGCGACCTTGTCGCCCAGCTTCACCAGCAGCTCCTCGATCACGCCGGCGTGCGAGGACGGAATCTCCATCGAGGCCTTGTCGCTCTCGACCGTGATCAGGCTCTGCTCCACCTTCACGGTGTCGCCGGCCTTCACGAACAGTTCGATGACCGCGACCTCGTCGAAGTCGCCGATGTCCGGCACGACGATGGTGACGATCTCGCTGGCCGCGGGCGCCGCGGCGGCCACCGGCGCGGCGGCCGCTGCCACCGGGGCCGCAGCCGGAGCCGGAGCGGGTGCCGGCGCCGCGGCGGCATCGCCCTCGACCACGACGAGCAGGCTGCCTTCCTTGACCTTGTCGCCCACGGCGACCTTGATTTCCTTGACCACGCCGGCCTGCGACGACGGAATCTCCATCGACGCCTTGTCGCTCTCCACGGTGACGAGGCTTTGCTCGACCTTGACCGTGTCGCCCACCTTCACCAGCAGCTCGATGACCGCGACCTCATCGAAGTCGCCAATGTCCGGAACCTTGACTTCAACCATTGCCATTCGGATATCTCCGTTTTGCTTGTTCTCTCACACAACCTGTGTTCCCAGCGGCACCCGCAGATCCGGCTTGGCCGGGCTGCTGGGTGCGCCCCCTCGAGGGGGTGGCGCGTCAGCGCCGCGGGGGTGGGTTATGCATGCAGCGGGTTGATCTTGTCGGCCTTGATGCCGTACTTCGCGATGGCATCGGCCACGCGATCCGAGGGGATGGCGCCGTCGTCCGCCAGCGCCTTGAGGGCCGCCACGACGATGTAGTGGCGGTTGATCTCGAAGTGCTCGCGCAGCTTGGAGCGGAAGTCCGAACGGCCGAATCCGTCGGTGCCCAGCACCTTGTAGCTGCGCCCCTGCGGGATGAAGCCGCGGATCTGCTCCGCGTAGTTCTTCATGTAGTCGGTGGACGCGATCACCGGGCCGGCCGTGCGGCTCAGCTGCTGCGTCACGAAGGGCACGCAGGCCAGCTCGGTGGGGTGTAGCAGGTTCCAGCGCTCGGCGTTCTGGCCGTCACGGGCCAGCTCGTTGAAGCTCGGGCAGCTCCAGACATTGGCGCCCACGCCCCAGTCGGCCTCCAGCAGTGCCTTGGCCGCCTGGCTCTCGCGCAGGATGGTGCCCGAGCCCAGCAGGTTGACCTGCAGCGGCTTGTCGGCGGCCTCGTCCAGCAGGTACATGCCCTTGAGGATCTGTTCCTCGGTGCCGGCCTTCAGGCCCGGCATCGCGTAGTTCTCGTTCAGCAGCGTCAGGTAGAAGAACACGTTCTCCTGGTTCTCCACCATGCGCTTGAGGCCGTGGTGCATGATCACCGCCACCTCGTGCGCGAAGCTCGGGTCGTAGCTGATGCAGTTCGGGATGGTGCCGGCCAGGATGTGGCTGTGGCCGTCCTCGTGCTGCAGGCCTTCACCGTTCAGCGTGGTGCGCCCGGAGGTGCCGCCCAACAGGAAGCCGCGGGCCTGCATGTCGCCGGCGGCCCAGGCCAGGTCACCGATGCGCTGGAAGCCGAACATCGAGTAGTAGACGTAGAACGGGATCATCACGCGGTTGTTCGTCGAGTACGACGTCGCCGCGGCGATCCAGCTGGCCATGCCGCCCGCTTCGTTGATGCCTTCCTGCAGGATCTGGCCGGCCTTGTCCTCGCGGTAGTACATCACCTGGTCCTTGTCGACCGGGGTGTAGAGCTGACCCTTGGGGTTGTAGATGCCGATCTGGCGGAACAGGCCTTCCATGCCGAAGGTGCGGGCCTCGTCCACCAGGATGGGCACGACGCGCGGGCCCAGGTCCTTGTCGCGCAGCAGCTGCGTCAGGAAGCGCACGTAGGCCTGGGTCGTCGAGATCTCGCGGCCCTCGGCGGTGGGCTCCAGCACGGCCTTGAAGGTGTCCAGCGGCGGGATGGTGAAGCTCTCGTCGGCCTTCACGCGGCGATGCGGCAGGTAGCCGCCCAGCTTCTCACGGCGCTCGTGCAGGTAGCGCATCTCCGGCGTGTCGTCGGCCGGCTTGTAGTACGGGATCTTGGGCAGCTCGCTGTCGGGGATGGGGATGCCGAAGCGGTCGCGGATGTACTTGATGTCGTCGTCGGTGAGCTTCTTGGTCTGGTGGACCGTGTTCTTGCCCTCGCCAGCCTTGCCCATGCCATAGCCCTTGACGGTCTTGACCAGCAGCAGCGTCGGACGACCCGTGCTGTTGTGATGGGCCTTGTGGAAGGCAGCGAAGACCTTCTCCGGCTGATGGCCACCGCGGCGCAGCTCGAAGATCTCGTCGTCGCTCATGTGCTCGACGAGCTTGGCGGTCTCGGGGTACTTGCCGAAGAAGTGCTTGCGGACATAGGCGCCGTCATTGGCCTTCATGGCCTGGTAGTCGCCGTCCACGGTTTCCATCATCAGCTGCTTGAGCTTGCCGCTCTTGTCGCGCGCCAGCAGCTCGTCCCAGCCCTTGCCCCAGATCAGCTTGATGACGTCCCAGCCGCTGCCGCGGAACTCGCCTTCCAGCTCCTGGATGATCTTGCCGTTGCCGCGCACCGGGCCGTCCAGGCGCTGCAGGTTGCAATTGATGACGAAGACCAGGTTGTCCAGGCCCTCGCGTGCGGCCAGGCCGATGGCGCCCAGCGATTCGGGCTCGTCCATCTCGCCGTCGCCCATGAAGGCCCAGACCTTGCGGTTGGCCGTGTCGGCGATGCCGCGGGCATGCAGATACTTCAGGAAGCGCGCCTGGTAGATGGCCATCAAGGGGCCCAGGCCCATGCTGACGGTGGGGAACTGCCAGAAGTCCGGCATCAGCTTGGGGTGGGGATAGCTGGACAGGCCCTTGCCATCCACTTCCTGGCGGAAGCTGTCCAGTTGCTCCTCGCTCAGGCGGCCTTCCAGGAAGGCGCGGGCGTAGATGCCGGGCGAGCTGTGACCCTGGATGTAGAGCAGGTCGCCGCCGTGGCCTTCGCTCTCGGCGTGCCAGAAGTGGTTGAAGCCGGCGCCCAGCATGGAGGCCAGCGACGCGAAGGAGCCGATGTGGCCGCCCAGATCACCGCCGTCGGCCGGGTTCAGGCGGTTCGCCCGCACCACCATGGCCATCGCGTTCCAGCGCATGTAGGCGCGCAGGCGCTTCTCGATCTCGATGTTGCCGGGGCACTTGGCTTCCTGATCGGCCGGGATGGTGTTCACATAGGCCGTGGTGGCCGAGAACGGCACGTCGATGCCCGACTGGCGGGCGTGATCGATCAGCGTGTTGAGCAGGAAGTGCGCACGCTCGCCACCCTCTTCGCCAATCACGGCCGACAGCGCGTCCAGCCATTCCTTGGTTTCCTGAGGGTCGACGTCGCTCGCGGCTGCGCCAAGAAAGTCTTGCGGCTGGGCGGACATGAACGGTCTCCTATTGGTAGCGCGCCTGCCTTGGCGACGGCGCAGGTCTGTGTCTGACGAGCAGGCGCTAAGCCGCCAGCTTCGGTCGGCGCAGTGTCTCACAGCCCGCGAGACCTTCCAAATGGCGCGACGCGATTTCTTATAGTGAAATTCAAGGTCGATCCCTCCCTAGGGAGAGTCTGCAAAAAACCCTGCGGACCCGCCCTGGATAATTGGCCATGCCCTCTGCCCCGCTCTCCCGTGGACAACAACTGGCGGCGCCATTGCGCCGCCTGATCACCACCTGGTGGTTCCGGCAATCCCCCTCGCGTCAGGACCGCCTGGCCACACTGGGGCCGCTGATTTCGGTGCTGCTGTTCCTGGCGGCCATCATTTCGGCGTTCTGGTACCTGCGCAACGAGGAAATCGAGCGCGAGACCGAATCGGTGAAGCGCGACACCGAGATCGCCCAGCAGCAGATCCGGCTGCGTCTGATAGAAAACCAGGAGCAGCTGGTGCGCATCGCCCGCGAGGTGGTGACGCGGCAGATCGACGCGCACGAGTTCTCCGCCCAGGCCCAGGCGTTTGCGCGCGAGCGCCCCGAGCTGACCCACGTGACCTGGCTGAGCTCACGCCGCGAACGCCGCTCCAGCGTGGGGGCGGCCGGCTTCCAGGCCGACTCGCTGATGACGGTGGACGGCGACGACCCGTCCATGCCCATGCCCAACCAGTCCAACGCGGCCGAAATCGCGTTCGAGGCGGCCAAGGAACGGCGCCAGCCGGTGTATTCGCCACCGTTTGTCGATGCCAACGGCACGACCGTGTTCCAGCTGCACATCCCGCTGATCGAGCGTGGCGGCTTTGCCGGCGTGCTGATCGCCGAATACGCGGTCGAGGCGCTGCTGCGCTACTACGTGCCCAGCGAGGTCGCGACCCGGCACTCCATGGCCGTGCTGGACGCGCGCGAGCAGGTGGTGGCCAGCACGGTCACGCCCATGCCGGGCCAGACCCACCGGCGCGCCGCGCTGGTTCACGATGTGCCGCTGGCCCCGGCGCTCAACGGCCTGGTGCTGCGCGGCCAGGGTTGGCGCACCTCCATCGGCCTGATCGGCAACACGCTGTTCTGGATGGTGCTGGCACTGTCCGGCCTGACCGTGTGGATGCTGCTCGGCTCCTGGCGCCACATGCGCCGGCGCACCCAGATCCAGAACGCGCTGACGCTGGAAACCAATTTCCGGCGCGCGATGGAGAACTCCATGCTGACCGGCATGCGGGCCATGGACCTGGATACCCGCATCACCTACGTGAACCCGGCCTTCTGCGCGATGACCGGCTTTGCCGAGACCGAGCTGGTGGGCCGCACGCCGCCCTACCCCTTCTGGCCCAGCGATCGCCGCGAGGAGAACGCCCGCCAGCTGCAGCAGGAGCTGCAGGGCCGCAGCCCGGCCGGCGGGGTCGAGGTGAAGATCCAGCGCAAGGACGGCTCCATCTTTGACGCGCGGGTCTATGTGTCGCCGCTGGTCGATGCCAAGGGCAAGCAGACCGGCTGGATGACCTCGATGACCAACATCACCGAGGCCAAGCGCGTGCGCGACCAGCTGACCGCCTCGCACGAGCGCTTCACCACGGTGCTGGAAGGGCTGGATGCGGCGGTGTCGGTGCTGTCGGTGAACCCGCCCGAGCTGCTGTTCGCCAATCGCAGCTACCGGCTGTGGTTCGGCGCGGACCCGGCCGGCCATGCGCTGCTGGCCGGCGGACAGCTCACCGGCACCACCAGCCGCATGGGCACGCTGGACGACGGCATCAACGACGCGCTGGACGAGGTGGACGACTATTCCGGCCTGCCCGCCGAGGCGCTCGCCGACTCCGGCTCCGACCCGCGCGAGGTCTATGTGGAGTCGCTGGCCATGTGGTTCGACGTGCGCGCGCGCTATCTGCAATGGACCGACGGGCGGCTGGCGCAGATGCTGATCGCCACCGACATCACGATGCGCCGCCATGCCGAGGCCCAGGCCGCGTTGCAGGCCGAGAAGGCGCAGGTGACCAGCCGGCTGATGACCATGGGCGAGATGGCCTCCAGCGTGGCCCACGAGCTGAACCAGCCGCTGACCGCCATCACCAACTACTGCAACGGCATGGTCAGTCGGGTGCGCAACGACAGCATCGACAAGGACGCGCTGATGGCCGCGCTGGAGAAGACGGCCAAGCAGGCCCAGCGCGCCGGCCAGATCATTCACCGCATCCGCAACTTCGTGAAGCGCAGCGAGCCGCAGCGCCAGCCCTCGCATGCGGCCGACATCGTCGAGGACGCGGTGGAACTCGCCGGCATCGAGCTGCGCCGCCGCAACGTGGCCATCCACACCTACGTGGCACAACGCCTGCCTCAGATGCAGGTGGACCCCATCCTGATCGAGCAGGTGCTGATGAACCTGCTGAAGAACGCGGCCGAAGCCATAGACAACGCCTCGCTGCCGGCGTCGCGCCGCCACATCGAATTGCGGGTCGTGCCCAAGCACACCCCCGAGATGGGCGGTCATATCGAGTTCTCGGTCACCGACATGGGGCCAGGTCTTCCCGACGAGGTGATCTCCCGGATGTACGAGGCCTTTTTCTCCACCAAGTCCGATGGACTGGGCATAGGACTAGGGTTATGCCGGTCTATCGTCGAGTCCCATCAGGGGCGGATCAAGGCAGAGAACCTCTACAATGGATCGGTCGTCGTTGGCTGTCGTTTCGCATTCACGATACCGGTCACGATCACTCCCGATCACCTGCGCCACGACCCGGCTGCTCATAGAACCGAATCCGCTACACCATGAGCCTGATCCCCAAGAAGGGCAACGTCTACGTCGTCGACGACGACGAAGCCGTCCGCGATTCCCTGCAATGGCTGTTGGAAGGCAAGGACTACCGCGTCAAGTGCTTCGACTCCGCCGAGTCCTTCCTGGCGCGCTATGACCCCCGCGAAGTGGCCTGCCTGATTGCCGACATCCGCATGGAAGGCATGACCGGGCTGGAACTGCAGGACCGTCTCATCGAGCGCAAGAGCCCGCTGCCCATCGTGTTCATCACCGGCCACGGCGACGTGCCCATGGCGGTCAACACGATGAAGAAGGGCGCGATGGACTTCATCGAGAAGCCCTTCAAGGAAGACGAGCTGCTGGCCCTGGTGGAGCGCATGCTCGATCAGGCCCGCGACGCCTTCTCCAGCCACCAGGAAGCCGCCAGCCGCGATGCGCTGCTGGCCCGCCTCACCACCCGCGAGGCGCAGGTGCTGGAGCGCATCGTGGCCGGCCGGCTGAACAAGCAGATCGCCGACGACCTCGGCATCAGCATCAAGACGGTGGAGGCGCACCGCGCCAACATCATGGAGAAGCTGAACGCCAACACGGTCGCCGATCTGCTGAAAATCGCGCTTGGTGCCACCGCCAAGGCCTGACCCGCCCAACACCCCCAAAGGCCGCTGCACCCCAGCGGCCTTTTGCTTTATCCGGAGCCCCTCATGACCGCACAACTGATCGATGGCCTGGCCCTTGCCAAGCAGACCCGCGCCGACGTCGCCACCCGCGCCGCCGCCCTCACCGGCCAGGGCCGCCAGCCCGGCCTGGCCGTGATCCTCGTGGGCGACAACCCGGCCAGCCAGGTCTATGTGCGCAACAAGGTCAAGGCCTGCGAGGAAGCCGGCATCCACTCGGTGCTCGAGAAGCACGAGGCCAGCATGACCGAAGCGCAGCTGCTGGCCCGCATCGAGGCACTGAACAACGACCCCACCATCCACGGCATCCTGGTGCAGCTGCCGCTGCCCAAGCACATCGACGACCACAAGGTCATCGAGGCCATCTCGCCGGCCAAGGATGTGGATGGCTTCGCGATCGAGAGCGCCGGTGCGCTGATGGTGGGCGAACAGGGCTTCAAGGCCTGCACGCCCTACGGCTGCATGAAGATGCTGGAGAGCATCGGCATGAAGGACCTCAAGGGCAAGCATGCCGTGGTGATCGGCCGCTCCAACATCGTCGGCAAGCCCATGGCCATGATGCTGCTGGCCGCCAATGCCACGGTGACGGTCTGCCACAGCGGCACGGCCGACCTGGGCGCCATGACCCGCCAGGCCGACGTGATCGTCGCCGCCGTGGGCAAGCGCAACGTGCTGACAGCCGACATGGTCAAGCCCGGCGCGGTCGTCATCGACGTGGGCATGAACCGCAACGACGAAGGCAAGCTCTGCGGCGACGTGGACTTCGACGGCGTCAGCCAAGTCGCCGGCTGGATCACCCCGGTGCCCGGCGGGGTCGGCCCCATGACCATTGCCATGTTGCTGGTCAACACGCTTGAATCCGCAGAGCGATGATCCTCCCCCGACTGGCTTCGCCATGCCAAGGTCAGCGACCTTGTCCTTCGGCAGGCACAAAGAGTCCACCGGACTCTGACTCTTTGTGTCCGGCCTCAGCCCCCTCAAGGGGGCGCTGCCTGTGGCCCGGCAAAGCCGGTTCCACGGCAGCTGCTGGATGACCGGCCGCGCCCTGCGGGCCGGGTTGAATTTCCTCAGAGACGCAACACATGGCTGACATGACCAATCCCCTGCTGTCCACCGCCGCCCTGCCCGACTTCGCCGCGATCCGGCCCGAGCATGTGCAGCCCGCCATGACGCAACTGCTGGCCGAGGCCCAGGCCGCGCTGGACGAGGCGCTGAAGCCCGAGACGCCGGCCGACTACGACGCCCTGTCGCGCGTGCTGGACACCGCCACCGAGCGCATGGGCGTGGCCTGGGGCGCCATCGGCCACCTCAATGCCGTGGCCGACACGCCGGCCATGCGCGAGGCCTACAACGCGATGCTGCCGGCCGTTACCGAGTTCAGCACCGCGCTGGGCGCCAACGAGGCGCTGTTCGCCAAGTACAAGGCCGTGATGGCGGCGCAGGGTCAGGTCTTGAGTGCGCCGCGCCAGCAGGTACTCAAGCATGCCATCCGCGACTTCGTGCTCTCCGGCGCCGAGCTGCAAGGCTCCGCGCGCGCGCGCTACGCCGCCATCCAGGAGCGGGCCGCCGAGCTGCAGCAGCAGTTCAGCGAACACGTGATGGACGCCACCGACGGCTGGAACCACATCCTCGGCACCGAGGAACTGGACGGCGTGCCGCAGGACGTGCTGGACGCCACCCGGCTGGACGACGGCGGCCACAAGCTCGGCCTGCACTTCCCGGTCTACCTGCCGGTGATGCAGTACGCCCACAATCGCGCGCTGCGCGAGACGGTCTACCGCGCCTACGTCACCCGCGCCAGCGAGCTGGGCGGCAAGCCCGAGTGGGACAACTCGGCCGCCATGCGCGAGATCGTCGCGCTGCGCCAGGAAGAGGCGCAGCTGCTGGGCTACGCGAGCTTTGCCGAGGTGTCGCTCGCGCCCAAGATGGCCAGCAGCCCGGCCGAGGTGATTCAGTTCCTGCGCGACCTGGCACGCCGCGCCCGCCCCTTCGCCGAGAAGGATCTGGCCGAGCTGCGCGAGTTCTCTGCGGCCGAGCTGGGCCTGCCCGAGCTGCAGGCCTGGGACGTGGCCTATGCCAGCGAGAAACTCAAGGAGGCGCGCTACGCCTTCAGCGACCAGGCGGTGAAGCAGTACTTCACGGCGCCCAAGGTGGTGGCCGGGCTGTTCTCCATCATCGAGCGCCTGTTCAACGTGGCCATCCGTGAGGCCAGCGCGCCGGTGTGGAACGACACCGTCAAGTTCTACGAGCTGCAGCGCGAGGGCCGCGTGATCGCGCAGTTCTACCTCGACCTCTACGCCCGGCCGGGCAAGCGCCCCGGCGCCTGGATGGACGAGGTGCGCGGCCGCTGGCTCAAGCCCACGGGTGAGCAGCAGATCCCGGTCGCTCAGCTGGTGTGCAACTTCGCGTCGCCGGTCGGAGAGAAGCCCGCGCTGCTGACGCATGACGACGTCATCACGCTGTTCCACGAATTCGGCCACGGCCTGCACCACATGCTGACCCAGGTGAACGACCTGGGCGCCTCCGGCATCTCCGGCGTGGAGTGGGATGCGGTCGAGCTGCCCAGCCAGTTCATGGAGAACTTCTGCTGGGAGTGGGAGGTGCTGGCCCAGCTGAGCGGCCATGTGGACAGCGGCGCGCCGCTGCCGCGCGAGCTGTTCGACAAGATGACGGCGGCCAAGAACTTCCAGAGCGGCCTGCAGACGCTGCGCCAGATCGAGTTCGCGCTGTTCGACATGCGCCTGCACGGCGAGCCCGGCGCCGAGAACGATGTGCAGAAGCTGCTCGACGAGGTGCGCGCCGAGGTGGCGGTGCTGATCCCGCCCGCCTTCAACCGCTTCCAGCACAGCTTCTCGCACATCTTTGCGGGTGGCTACGCGGCCGGCTACTACAGCTACAAGTGGGCCGAGCTGCTGAGCGCCGATGCCTGGAGCGCCTTCGAGGAGGAAGGTGTGTTCAACGCCGCCACCGGCGCGCGTTTCCTTCACGAGGTGCTGGAGCAGGGCGGCGCGCGCGACGCGATGGACAACTTCAAGGCCTTCCGGGGCCGCGAGCCCCGCATCGACGCCCTGCTGCGCCACCAGGGCATGGCCGAGTAGGCGCCCGATAGGCGCCGCCTTCCGGCGCGCGCCGACCACCGTAGCGCAACCGATACCCCGCCCGGCCCGGATGGCCGAGACTGGGGGCATGCGAATCGCCTCCCTGCTTGCCGCCGCCCTGCTCACGCTGGGCGGCGGCGCCGTTTCCGCCCAGGCCCTGCTGGTACACAACGCCCGTGGCCTGACCCTCGACGAGCAGGGCCGGGTCGTGCGCTTCGACGCGATGCGGGTTGGCGCCGACGGCCGGGTGCTCGCCATAGGCCGCCTCGCCGCCCTGCAGGCCCAGGCCGGCGACGCCCGCCGCGTCGATGCCGGCGGCCGCGTGCTGATGCCGGGTCTGATCGATGCCCACGGCCATCTGCTGGCCCTGGGCGAGGCCCGCCGCAGCCTGCAGCTGCGCGACACCGCCGACCTGCCTGCCGCGCTGGCGGCCGTCCGGGCCTACGCCGCCGCCCGCCCGCAGGCCGCATGGCTGACCGGCGGAGGCTGGAACCAAGCGGTCTGGAAGCTCGGCCGCTTCCCCACCGCGGCCGAGCTCGACACCGCCGAGGCCGGTCGCCCGGTCTACCTCAGCCGCGTGGACGGCCACGCCGGCTGGGCCAACAGCCGCGCGCTGCAGCTGGCCGGCATCACCCGCGACACCCCGGACCCCGCCGGCGGCCGCATCGAGCGCGACGCGCAGGGCGAGCCCACCGGCGTGCTGGTGGACGGGGCGACCGCGCTGGTCGAGCGCCTGGTGCCGGCGAACGACCCGGCCGAGCTGGGCGCCAACCTCGACGCCGCCGAAGCCGAACTGCTGTCGCTGGGTATCACGACGATGCACGATGCCGGCACCAGCGCCGCGGCCGACCGGCTGCTGCGCGAGCGGGCCGGCGCCGGCCGGCTCCGCCTGCGGGTCTACGGCATGGCGCAGGGCAGCGACGAGGCTTTCATGGCCCGGCTGCGCGCCGAGGGGCCGCTCGCCGACGCCGGCGATGGGCATTACGCGCTGCGCGCGGTCAAGCTGTTTGCCGACGGCGCGCTGGGCAGCCGCGGCGCGGCGCTGCTGGCGCCCTACAGCGATGCCCCGTCAAGCCGCGGCCTGCTGTTCCAGCCCGACGCCGCGCTTCAGGCGCAGATGCTGGCCGCGGCCCGCGCGGGCTTCCAGGTCAACGTCCACGCCATCGGCGATGCCGCCAACCGCCAGGCACTGGCCGGCTTCGAGGCCCTGGCCCGCGAGCTCGGCCCGGGCAGCACGGCGCTGCGACACCGCATCGAGCATGCGCAGGTGATCGCGCTGAGCGACCTGCCACGCTTCGCCCGCGACGGCGTGATCGCCTCGGTGCAGCCCACGCACGCCACCTCCGACATGAACATGGCCGAGGCCCGCGTCGGCCCGCTGCGCATCCGCGGCGCCTACGCCTGGCAACGGCTGCGCCAGAGCGGCGCGCGACTGGCCTGCGGCTCGGACTTCCCGGTGGAGGAGCCCAACCCCTGGGCGGGCCTGTATGCCGCCGTCACCCGCCAGGACGCCCAGGGCCATCCGCCCGGCGGCTGGCATGGCGCCCAGGCGTTGAGCCGGGTGCAGGCGCTGGACTGCTTCACCCGCGCGGCCGCCTGGGCAGGCCACGCCGAGCGCGACCTCGGCCTGCTGACCCCCGGCCACCGCGCCGACTTCCTGCTGGTGGACCGCGACCCGCTGCTGAGCCCGCCGGCCGCGCTGCTGCAAACCCGGGTGCTGCAGACCTGGGTGGGCGGCCGCCTGGTGTTCTCGCAGCAACCCTGAGGGCTGGCGCGACACATACCGCGCCGGCGGCGAGCAAACCGCACACCCTGCGACGCCTGCACGATGCCGGGCGCGGGCCGACGCCTTCGCGCTGGTCTAGAGTGGCGGCTGCGATGCTCAAACCCGCCCTCCCCCCGCTGACGCCGCCCGAAGGGGGCCGCCGCGTTCAGCTCAGCGCCATGGTGCTGCTGTTCGCGGTGCTGCTGATCGTGACCGCCTGGGTCGCCGTCTTCAGCGCGCTGGAGTCCAAGCGTCAGGACGCGCTGAACTCCGAGGTCAAGCAGAACCGCAACCTGGCCCGGGCACTGTCGGAGCAGACGCTGCGCGTGATTGCCACCGTCGACCAGGCCATGCAGCGGGTCAACCGCGCACGCGCCGACGAGGGCTTGGTGCCGCAGGACCTGGTGCGCTTTGCCAACGAGACCGGCCTGGCCCCGCGCATCCTGGTGCAGCTGTCGCTGATTGGCGCCGACGGCCGACTGATGGGCAGCAACCTGGACCCCACCGGCAGCAAGAGCGCCCATGTGGATCTGTCGGACCGCGAGCATGTCCGTGTCCACCTGCAGCAGCGCGACCGGCCGGCGGCCCAGGACAGCCTCTTCATCGGCAAGCCGGTGCTGGGCAAGGTGTCGCAACGCTGGACCATCCAGCTCTCACGCGCGCTGCGCGATGCGCAGGGCCACATGAGCGGCGTGGTGGTCGCCTCGCTGGACCCCAGCTATTTCGAGCAGGTGTTCGCCACGGTGGACCTGGGCCAATCCGGCAGCGTCACCCTGGTGGGCCAGGACCTGAACGTGCGCGCCCGCATCGTCGGCGGCAAGCCCTCGGGCATGGGCGAACAGCTGCCGCTGACCGCGCTGATCGCGCCCTACCTCAAGCAAAGCGAGGGCAACTTCCAGGGCCCCAGCAGCCTCGACGGCCTGCTGCGCAGCTTCGCCTTCCGCCGGGTGGCCGACTTCCCGCTGTTCATCTCGGTGAGCACCAGCATCGAGGAGTCGCTGGTCGACTGGCAGGCCGACCGCCGGGTTCTGCTGGGCCTGTGCGTGCTGCTGACGGTCGCGGTGGCGGGCGCCGCGCTGATCTTCGTGACCGGCCTGCGCCGGCTGGAGCGCAGCCACGACGCGCTGCGCATCAGCGAGGCCCAGGCCCAGGCGGCCAATCAGGCCAAGAGCGAGTTCCTGGCCGCGATCTCGCACGAGCTGCGCACCCCGCTGACCAGCATCCGCGGCTTTGCCGAGCTGATGGAGCGCCGGCTCACCGAGGAGCGTTTCCGCGAGGCCGCCGGCCTGATCCGCAAGGGGGCGGAGCATCTCAACGCGCTGCTCAGCGAGATTCTCGACCTGGCCAAGGTGGAGGCCGGCTCCATGTCGCTGCTGCAGATGCCGGTGGAGCTGCGGCCGCTGCTGCAGGGCAGCGCGGACTTCTTCGCGCTCAGCGCCGAGGCCAAGGGCCTGCACGTCAGCGCCGAGCTTGACCCGGCGCTGCCGCTGGAGCTGGTCTGCGACGGGCTGCGGCTCAAGCAGATCCTGAACAACCTGCTGTCCAACGCGATCAAGTTCACCAGCGAGGGCGAGGTGCGGCTGCGCGCCACCCGGCTGGAGCGCGAACTGCTGATCGAGGTCATCGACACCGGCCCCGGCATCCCGCGCGACAAGCACGAGCAGATCTTCGAGAAGTTCCGCCAGGGCGACGCCCAGGTCAGCTATCAGCACGGCGGCACCGGCCTGGGCCTGGCCCTGTCGCGCGCGCTGGCCCAGCTGATGGGCGGCACGCTGAACGTGGAGTCCGAGCCCGGCCAGGGCGCGACCTTCTCGCTGCGCATCCCGCTGGACCAGGCCTAGCGCAAGCTGTCGGCCGCGTCCGCCACGCTCCAGAACAGGCGCTCGCCGCGCCCCAGGCCCTGCGGGTCGGCGTGCAGCAGCAGCTCGCGCACCCGCTCCTTCACCCGCGCCAGCAGCAGATGCCGGCCGCTGGCGGCCAGCCTCGCGTCCAGCTCCATCAGGCATTCCAGCGCGGTGCTGTCGAGGTCGGGGCTTTCCTCCAGGCTCAGCACCAGGGTCTGCGCGCCGGAGAGGTCCAGCCGCTCGGCCAGCGCGCTGACCGCCCGCTCGGCGCTGGCGAAGAACAGCGGCGCCTGCACCCGCAGGATCAGCGCGTTGTCCACCGCCTCCACCTCCGCATGCTCGACGCGCGCGACGAAGTCCCGGGTGCCCGGCAGCTGCGCCAGCTCCAGCACCTGGGGGCGGCTGAAGCTGCGCAGCGCCATCACGATGGACAGCGCCACCGCCACCAGCATGCCGTGCAGCAGGCCCAGCAGCAGCACCGCCGCCACGGCGCCGATGACGGCCGCGCGGTCGCGCCGCAGCCGCCAGGTGGCCAGCAGAGGCCCCGGCGACAGCGCATGCGACAGCGCGGTGATCACCGCCACTGCCAGCACCGGCCGCGGCAACCAGGCCAGCGCCGGCAGCGCCACCAGCGTGAACAGCAGCACACCGCCGAAAGCCACCCCGCCGGCCAGGCGGCTGCGCGCGCCGGCGCTGTGGTTCACGATGCTGGCCGAGAAGCCCGCCCCCACCGGCATGCCCTGCGCCAGCGCGCTGCCGACATTGGCCAGCCCGAGCGCGAACAGCTCGCGGTCGGCACTGAGCCGCTCGCCACGCCGCAGCGCCAGCGAGCGCACGCTGCCCCAGCTCTCGGCGAACACCAGCACCGTCACGCCGACCGACAGCTCCATCGCACGCAGCCAGGCATCGCGGCTCAGTTCGGGCAGGCTCAGCGTCATGCGCGGCGCCGGCACCTCGCCGATGCGCTGCACCCCCCAGGTCGGCAGATCCACCCAGTGCGCCAGCGCGATGGCCGCCAGCATCACCATCAGCAGGCCCGGCCACTGCGGCCAGCGGCGCAGCAACAGGACCAGGGCGCCGGCCAGCGCCGCCACCGCCATGCTGGGGCCATGCCAGTGCGGCATCTGGTGCAGCACCCAGTGCAGCGTGCCCAGCGCATCGACCGGCGGCGCCGGGCCCAGCCCGAGCAGGTCGGGCAGCTGGCGGATCACCACGGTCAGCGCCACGGCGAAGGCCACGCCACGCAGCACCGGGCGCGACACATAGGCCGAGAGCTGGCCCTGCCGCGTGGCGGCCATCAACAGCAGCAGGCCGCCGGTGGCCAGCGTCAGCGCCAGCATCGCGTCGGCGAAGGGCACGCCGGCCATGCCCAGCGCGGCGGCCGCCGCCATGCTGGCGCTGGACGAGGTGGGCGACACGATGGCGTCGCGGCTGCGCCCGGCCAGCGCGTAGAGCGCCAGCCCGGCCAGGCAGGCCATCAGGCCATGCGAGGCCGGCAGGCGTGCCAGGCCGGCGTAGGCCACGGCCTCGGGCAGCAGCAGGCCGGCCACGCACAGGCCCGCGCTGAGATCGGCACGCCAGGCGGACCGCATCAGTCGCAGTCGCGCGCCAGCGTGTGGACGCGCATGCCGGTGTCGTCCTCCAGCGGCTGCCGCCATGGCGCCTCGGCCAGCAGCCGGCCGGCGTCGGCCAGGCCGGCCGCCCAGCGCGACTGCAGGCGCTGCGGCGTGAAGTCGATGTCGCGCCAGGAGTCCTCGCCAGGCTGGGACTGCATCACCAGGTGCACCACGTCGAAGCGCGCATCGCAGCCCTGGGCCAGCAGCGCCTTGATCGCCGGGTCGGCCGCACTGCGGGCATCCAGACGGCGCCCGAGCAGGCGCACCGCGCGGCGCAGGTTCTGCAGCTTCTGGTGCTCATCCAGCTGCTCGCACATGCGGCTGGCGTACTGGATGTCCTTGAGCCGCTTGAGTGCCTGCGCCATGGTCTGCGGCGCGGCCTCGCGGGCGTCCCACAGGTCCACCATGAAGCACAGCGTGTCACGGCGCTCGCCATCGCCCAGCACCACGTCCAGCGGCGTGTTGGAGTAGATGCCGCCATCCCAGTAGGCCGCATCGCCGATGGGCACGGGCGCAAAGCCCGGCGGCAGCGCACCGCTGGCCAGCACATGCTCGGGCCCGAGACGCTGCGAGGGGTCGCGGTTGTCGAAACGGCGCATGCGCCCGGCGGCCACGTCCACCGCGCACAGCGTCAGGCGGGTCTCGGCGGCCGCGATGCGGTCGAAGTCGACCAGCTCGCGCAGCGTATCGGCCAGCGGCGCGGTGTCGTAGAAGCCCAGCTCGGCCAGCGGCATGCGGCGGTTCAGATCCCAGGCGCGCGGCCCGCGCGGGCGGAAGAAGCCGGGGATGCCCCCCATCAGCGTCTGCCAGGTGGACCAGGCCTGCAGGCCCTGCGGCCAGACGCTGGCCAGCGGCGGGGTCAGCGGCAGCCCCACCTCGGGCAGCGCAGGCCGGGTCACGCGCGACCAGAACTCGCGCAGCGCCGCGAGCCGATCGCCCGGCGGGTTGCCGGCCATCAGCGTGGCATTGATGGCGCCGATCGAGGTGCCCACCAACCAGTCCGGCGCAATGCCGGCGGCGCCGAGCGCCTCGGCCACACCGGCCTGGTAGGCGCCCAGCGCGCCGCCGCCCTGGAAGACGAAGACGGTCTGCGCAAGCCTGCGATTCGCCATCAGGCCGCCCCGCTCATGTGCAGGCGGCGGAGCTTGCGCAGGCCGGCGGCGGCGTGAGCTCGTCCGCCACGCGGCGACCGTGGCGGTGCTCGATCTCGGCGTGCATCACGCGGTTGTAACCCGCCACATAGGCCTGCGTGACCGAGGTACTGGCCCCGCGCTTCTGGACCCAGACGACGCCGTAGCGGGTCTTCCAGTGGCGCGCCCGCTCCGCATCGGCGGGCGACTGCGGCTCGACGCGGGCAAAGGTCTGCAGCTGAAGCAGGCCGGCCTCGATGTCCTTGTGCGCCTGCGCCTCGCCGCGTTCGGTCGCGATGACCGGGTTGCCCAGCCGCAGGTCGACGGTGGCGATCAGCTGCGGCTCGCTGCCCCCGAGCTTGCCGGCCGCGGCCGTCAGGCGGTTGAACACCACCAGCACGCTGCCGGCCGCCAGCAGCGCGCCGACGGCGGCCACCAGTTCGATGGTGCGCGGACGACGCCAGCGCATCTCAGCTCACCCGCGGGCCCGGGCCCGTCATTGCAGACATCGACATCCTCATTCGTGCATTCCAGGCCTCATTCTCGGGCCAGCGGCGCCAGCGCCGCGTCGACCTGCTGCTGCAAGGCCTGCCAGCGCTCGGCGCTCCAGTCGGGCGCCTGCGCCGCCCCGGTCTCGAGCTCGGTCATCAGCGCCCGGGCCTCCAGGCCGGCCACCGCGCTGGCCAGCCACAGGCGCGCGCGCCAGTCGTGCAGCCGGCGCAGCCCGGCATAGGCCTCGAACAGCCAGCGGGCCACGTCGGGCCGCGCGCGCCAGTCGGCGCTGCCGAAACGCTGCACGGCCAGTGCGGTCAGTGCCTGGCCCGCGCCCAGGCAGTCGAAGGCCACGCAGCCGCTGAAGCCCTGGGGCAGCAGCGTGTCGTGGATGCCGCAGCGATGATCGGCGCACAGATGCCGGCAGGGCGTCTCGGCCGGCTTGTCGAAGCCGAAGCCCTGCACCGCGTCGTAGGGCGGGATGACGCAGCACAGGCCCACGCAGGCCGAGCAGTCGGCCCGCAGCTCGGGCGGCAGGGACGGCAGCCGGCTCACTTGAAATCGCCGGCCGTGGAGATGATGAAGCCCTCGGCATGGATGTAGCGGCGCCAGGCCGCATTCACCTGCTCCACGGTCAGCGACTGGATGGCCTCGTCGCGTGCCTGCGCGGCCGCCCAGGTCTCGCCGCGCTCGGCCAGCGTGGCCACCGCGCCGGTCAGCGTGGCGGTGTCGGCCCGCCCCTGGCGGCGCCCTTCCAGGATGTCGCGCTTGGCACGCTCCAGCTCGACCGCACTCACGCCCTGCTCGGTCATGCGGCGCAGCTCCTGCTGCACGACCTCGATGACGCGATCGCGCTTGTCGGGTGCGTAGCTGGCCTGGATCGCGAAGCCCCCGGCCTGGCCCCAGTAGCCGGCGTCGAGATCGGCATCGATGCCGTAGGTCAGGCCCTCCTTCTGGCGCACGCGCTCGGCGAGGCGGCTCTCCAGCCCGCCACCGCCGAAGATGTGCACCGCCAGCTGCAGCGCGGCGAAGTCGGCGTCACGCTGGCTGATGGCCAGCGGCAGGTGCAGGCGCACGATGGCATTGGCCTTGTCGCGCGCGATCGCGTCGAAGCGCGCCGGCGGGATGGCCACGAACTTCGGAATGTGGCGCACGAAGCGCTGCGCCCCCGGCTTCTTCCAGTCGCCGAAGAGCTGCTCCAGCGCCGCGCCCAGGCCCTCGGGCAGCGCACCCACGACGCTGACCTGCGCCTCGTTGGCCGACCAGTAGTCGGCGTAGAAGTGCTTGACGTCGTCCAGCGTGGTGGCGCGGGTCAGCGCGATGCGCTCGTCCACGCTCATCACGTAGTCCGGCTGGCCCAGCACGACGCCGCGCGCCTGGTTGTAGTGGGCGCGCGTGGCCTCCTGGCGCAGCACGCCGGGCTCCTGGCGCGAGGCCTCCAGGCTCGCCAGCGAGGCCTTCTGGATGCGCTCGAAGGCGTCGGCCGGCAGCAGCGGGTGGCGCAGCACGTCGGCCGCCAGGCGCAGGGCCGGCAGCAGCGTGTCGCGTTCGGCGCTGAGCAGCACGGTGGCGCCCTGGTCGCCACTGCCCACCTGCAGGCTGGCGCGCAGCTTGATGAGCTCGTCCTGCAGCTGCTGCTTGCTGTAATGGGCGCTGCCCTCGCTGAGGAGCGAGCCGATGTAGCCGGTGCCACGGCGCGGGAAGGTGCTCTCGCGATCGCCCCAGTTCAGCTGCATCTGCAGCATCACGGTGTTGCCGCGGGTCTGCTTGCGCAGGGTCTGCAGCTGGATGCCGCTGGCCAGCGTGCTACGGCTCATGCGCGATTCCAGCACCGACGGCACGGGCGCCAGCTGCTCGCCCTGCTCCACCTTGGGCGGGCTCTGCAGATGCGCCAGGCGCTCGTCCAGCGCCGGCGCGGCGGGAATCTCGACCCGCTCCACCGCGCTGGCCGGCAGGTAGCGGCCCAGCGTGCGGTTGGCGGGCTTGAAGTAGGCGGCGCGCACCCTGTCCACATCGGCCAGCGTGACCTTGGGGATGTCCTCCATCAGCTGGAACAGCAGCCGCCAGTCGCCGGCGGCGATCAGGCCGGAGATCTGCTGGATCAGCGACTCCGGGTTCTTCATCTGCTGCCGGTAGCTGTTCACCGCGATCTCGCGCACGCGGGCCAGTTCGGCCTCGTCAAACGGCCGGGTGTCGCGGCCCTCGGCCAGGTCCAGCAGCAGCTTCTCGACCTTGGGCACATCCGCGTCGGGCGGCAGCATCGCGTACACGCTCATGGTGCCCGGGTCCACGCCGCCACCGCCGAACATGCCGGCCCCCATCGCGAGCCTGGGCTCCACCAGCCGCTTGTAGAACTGGCCGCTGGGCTGCAGGCTCATCAGCAGGTTGTAGACGATCAGCGCGGCCGCATCCGGGTGAGTGATGGCCGGCACGTGATAGCTGGCCAGCAGCAGCGGCTGGCCGCCCACGCGGCGAACGACCACGCTGCGCTCGCCGTCCTGGGGCGGCTCCACTGTGTAGGGCTGCGGCAGCGCCGCCGCCGGCCGGGCCACCGGCCCGAAGGCACGGGCGATCAGCGCCAGCGTGGCAGCCTTGTCGAACTGGCCGGCGATCAGCAGCGTCGCGTTGTCGGGCCGGTAGTAGCGCCGGTAGAAAGCCTGCAGCTTCTCGATCGGCACGTTCTCGATGTCGCTCTTGGGGCCGATGGTCGCCTTGCCGTACGGGTGCCAGCTGTAGGCCACCGAGTTCACGCGCTGCAGCAGCACCGAGAACGGTTCGTTCTCGCCACGTTCAAACTCATTGCGCACCACCGTCATCTCGGTGTCGAGGTCGGCCTTGGCCACCCGGCTGTTGACCATGCGGTCCGCTTCCAGATCGATCAGGAAGGCGAGCGTGTCAGCGTTCGCGTTGAAGCTGGCGAAGTAGTTGGTGCGGTCGGCCGTGGTCGTGCCATTGAAGCGCACGCCACGCTTGGCCATCTCGCCCGGGATGTCATGCTGGCGCTGCGTGCCCTTGAACAGCATGTGCTCCAGCAGGTGGGCCATGCCGTACTCACCCGGTGCCTCGAAGCGGCTGCCGACCCGGTAGGTGATGTTGACCGTGGTGGTGGTCTGCGTCGCATCCGGCAGCAGCAGCAACTGCAGGCCGTTGGGCAGGCGGTATTCCTCGATGCCGCCCAGCTCGCGGATCAGGCCCGGCACCGCTGGCGCCGCACTGACGCCCCGCGGCGCGACAGCCGACGCCGCACTGGCGGGCGGCTTGGCCGGCGTCCCCCAGGCGGGCGCGGCCAGAACTAACACGACAAGCAAAGACGATATGAACTTCATGCAGGCTCCTGTGCGAGGCAGTGTCGCTCAGCCACACCGGGTGCCTGACCGAGGGAGCTTGCACGAGGGCGCCATCAGGGCGTCGGAGGGCCTGCCGCAGGGGTAAAGAACCTGGTCTGCCGATGGCGGAGGCATCCGCCCGACGTGCCGCGGCCGGTCACACCTGATTTCGACCATTCAGTACAAATTGATATTCAGGAATGACCTCATGAATCAATCTCATCGGTCATCGCCGCCGGCTTTTATTTCAAAGCACCCACAAAACAGGTGAAAACATGAAAACCCATCACACATCAATAGTCCGTTGGGACTATTGATCCACAGACCCGGGGCCAGGCGGATGCTGACAGGCCGGCTTCCCGCGTCACCACGCGCCCCGAGAATGCACGAAATGCCCCTTCGGAGCTGGCATCTTTCTGCCACGACAGAAAGCCGCCGGCACCAGGCTGCACGGCTTGGGTTTAATCACGAGACGGCTGACCGACAGGGTTTCAAATGAGTTTTCATCGTCGTCACAAAATGCTCCCGCGAGCAGCCTGAAACTCACAGACCCTGACAAAGATCAGGTATTCCCGGGTATGAACATTCCAGGCACGCCGTTATGGTGCCGCCCGCAACGACATCGATGTCGTCGCGCGGGGCAGCGGTCGCCCCACCGATAGAGAGCGATGAGAATCCGGCAGAGTCATTCCCGCATCGGGTCCCTGGGGGTCCTGGGCGTTTCAGAACTGGGCGAATCCATCTACCGGGCGCTGCTGCGGCATCCGGCCCTGACGCCCGCTGAACTGTCCGGCGTGCTGCTGGTGGACGAGACGCTGCTGGGGAGCGGCATCGGCGAGCTGGAACGGCTGGGCCTGGTGACGCTGGCACCTGGCAGCCCGATCCGCCTGCACGCCGCGCCGCCCGACATCGCGGTCGAAGCGCTGCTCAACGAACAGCAGGCCCGGCTGCAGCGGGCCCGCGCCACCATCGCCGAGCTGGAACGGGAGCGGGTGCAATCGGCCGATCAGCGGCCGGTGCTGGAGGTGATCGACTCCGACCTCGAGGCCAAGCGCCAGCCCTACAGCCAGAGCCTGGAGCGGGCCACCACCGAGGTGCTGTGCCTCGTGCGGCCGCCGTTCATGGTGTCGGCCCCCGGCCCCCGCGAGACCACACGCACCGAGGCGCGCCGCCGCGGGGTGCGCTTTCGCAACATCGTCCATCCCGACACCCTGCAGGTGCCCGGCTGGCGCGAGGTGCTGAAGGCCGACATCGAGGACGGCGAGGAGGTGCGCCTGCTGCCCAGCATCCCGTTCAAGATGATCATCACCGACCGGGCGCTCGGCCTGCTCCCGCTCGAGGCCGGCAACCCCACCGGGCCGGTGCTGCTGCTGCGACGCTCGGCCGTACTGGATGCGCTGTGCGGCCTGTTCGACAGCCTCTGGGCCACCGCCGTGCCCCTGGGCTTTCGGTCGGACGGCAGCGTGAGCCTGGGACACGCGCAGAGCTTTTCGCCGCAGATCGATGCCTTGGTATCGCTGCTGGCCAGCGGGGTCAACGACAAGGCGGCCGCCGAGCGCCTGGGCATCTCGGAGCGCACGTTGATGCGCCGCATGGAACTGCTCTACCAGCAGCTGAATGCCAAGTCCCGCTTCCAGGCCGGGTGGATGGCGGCGCTGCAGGCGAGCGGGGCAGGCGGCTGGAGTGCCGCCATGCCCCTGGGCCCGCGTCACGACGCCGGCCCGAGCTGAGGGCGCGAACCCTCAGCCGCAGCCATCAGCCGCGACGGCGACGGGCGGCGAAGCCGATGCCCATCATGCCCAGGGCCATCAGGCCATAGGTGGACGGCTCCGGCACGGCCGCAACGCCCGCCAGCGTGATGCCACCGCTGACCCACAGCGCATCGGCCGGCGAGGCACCGTCGTCATAGCCCTCGTACAGCTGCACGTACAGCACGCCGTCATCCAGCACGTTGAAGCCCAGGTTGTTCTCGACCAGGGACACCGAGTCGGTGAAGGTCATGGTGCCGCCCGTGCTGTTGCCATAACCCGGCGAGAACAGCACGCCGTCACCGGCGCTGTTGTAGATGGCGACGCGAGCTTCCGACAGCCAGCTGCCACCGAAGGTCTGGATGGTCACGTTCCAGGACACCGCATCCACCAGCGCACCGGCCAGTGCGTCCACGGTGAACAGCACGTTGGAGGGCGAATCGATGGCGTCGTACGAGTACATCCCGGCCAGCGAGATGTAGAGGTCGGACGCGGCGGCGTCGGCCGGCAGATGGACCGCCGAACCCAGGCTCTGCAGCTGGCCCGCGGTGATGCGGGAGGCATCCAGGCCGCCACCCGCTGCGAAGGCGCTGCCCGCCAGGCTGAACAGGGCCGAGGCCAGGGCGATGGCCAATGTCTTTTGCTTCAACATAACTCCTCACTCCGTATGAACCGGACGTTTACCGGTGCAGACAATTTGCCAGCCCGTGAAATCGTTCACAAGGCGATCTGGAGCAGAGGGTGAAGACCTGTCCCTGTTGTTGATGAAAGCGTTATTACTGACGCGCGGATTCCCGTAAGGGTCAACCCCCGGCGAATTGCGAGAATTGAAGGGTCAGCTCTTGCCAAGACGGCGGGCGGGCCACCAGGCGGCCGCCAGTGCCGCCGCCATCAGCCACATGGGGGCCGCCACCACCGTGGCCGCCGCCAGCAATCCGAAGGCGGCCGGCATGCCCACGGTGGCGCCGTTCACCGTCAGCATCCGCAGGCCCAGAGCCTGGCCATGACGATCCGGCGGCGTCACCTTGTGCAGCATCGCCAGGATCATGGGCTGCACCGAGCCCAACGCCGCGCCCAGCAGCGCCGAGCCGGCCATCAGCCCGGGCGTACCGGGCAGCCAGGCATAGGCCAGGAAGGTCAGCAGCGCGACGACCATGGCGGTGCGCAACGCCTTGAGTTCGTCCAGCTCGTCGGCAAAGCGCACGATGGCCAGCCGCACCAGCGTGGCGGCCACCGCGAAGCTGCCCAGCACCACGCCGATGCTGGAGGCCGACAGGCCGCGGCCATGCCCCACCACGGGCACGACGAAGCTGTGGGCGTCCCAGCTGGCCGACATCACCAGGTTCACCAGCATCAGGCGGCGAAACGCCGGCTAGCGCAGCAGATCCCAGGCCGGCCGCTCCCGAAAGCTCTTGCTGACCGGCGTCGGCACATGGCGCGGCACCTTCTGCGCCAGCGCCCAGCTCAACGCCGGCAGCAGCACCGCGAAACCGAAGGCCGCGCGCATGCCGACATGATCAATCAGCACACCGGCCACGATGGGCGCCAGCGCGTTGGACAGCGCCGGCCCCAGCGCCACCCAGCCGAAGATGCGCTTCAGATGTGCCGGCTCGTCGGCCATCATGCCGGCCTCGCGCTGAATCGCCACCGCCGCCACGGCGACGGCGCCGCCGCAGAGCAGGCAGCCCAGCGCGATCGCCCAGACCTGCTGCACCAGCAAGGCCAGCAGCGCCCCGCCACCGGCCATCAGCACGCCGACGCCGACCGGGCGGTGAAAGCCGAACCGGTCCGCCAGCCGCCCGGCCCACAGCGACAGCACGATGGGCGCCACTGCAAAGAGGCTCAGCAGCAGGCCCACCGAGGCCTCGCCATAGCCATGGTCCAGCACCCACAGGCTGGCGGTCACCCGCGTGACCGCCATGCAGGCGTGCACGCAGATCAGCGTGGCGATCACCCACACAAAGGCACGGCGCAGCTCGGCAGCGCGCACCGCGCCGGCAGCACTCACTCGCCGTCCTCGGCGTCGGCCCGGCCCAGTTGCAGCAGCTGCTGCGTGGCGTCATCGGGCAGCGCTTCCACGCCCTTCAACTTGCGCGTCATCGCGCGGGTGCGCACCTCGGCGGCATCGATGGTGTTGCTGGCTTCCTCGAGCTTCTTCTTGGTCTTGGCCAGCACCTCGCCGAACTTGCCGAACTCGGTCTTGACCGCGCCCAGCACCTCCCAGACCTCGGCGCTGCGCTTCTCCAGCGCCAGCGTGCGAAAGCCCATCTGCAGGCTGGACAGCGTGGCCAGCAGCGTGGTGGGGCCGCACAGCATCACCTTGTGCTCGCGCTGCAGGCCCTCGACCAGGCCGGGGCGGCGCAGCGCCTCGGCATACAGGCCCTCGGTGGG
Source organism: Roseateles depolymerans (assembly GCA_003241055.1). GTDB lineage: Bacteria > Pseudomonadota > Gammaproteobacteria > Burkholderiales > Burkholderiaceae_C > Pelomonas > Pelomonas depolymerans_A. The sequence continues at coordinate 302,117 of QFOD01000004.1, read as the reverse complement.
CACGAAGAGGATGGCGAAGTCGGTGGTGTGGGGCGGGCCGACGTACTTCTCGCGGATGGTGCGCGCCTCCAGCCGCAGCCGGGTCTCGATGGCCTTGGCCGAGGCCTCGGCGGCGGCCGCGTCGGCGCGCTCCTGGGCTTCGAGCAGGCGCTCGTAGTCCTCGCGCGGGAACTTGGCGTCTATGGGCAGCCACAGCGGCTGGCCATCGTCGCGCTGGCCCGGCAGCTTGATCGCGAACTCCACGCGCTCGGTCGAGCCCGGCAGCGTCGCCACATTGGACGCGTACTGCTCCGGCGTGAACACCTGCTCCAGCAGGCCGGCCAGCTGCACCTCGCCGAACACGCCACGGGTCTTCACATTGGTGAGCACGCGGTTCAGCGAGCCCACGTCGCGCGCCAGGTTCTGCATCTCGCCCAGGCCCTTGTGCACCTGCTCCAGGCGCTCGGCCACCTGCTTGAAGCTCTCGCCCAGGCGCTGCTCCAGCGTCGCATGCAGCTTCTCGTCCACGGTGGCGCGCATCTGCTCCAGCTTCTTCTCGTTGTCCTGCTGGATGGCGGTGAGGCGCTGCTCCACGCTCTGGCGCACCTCGGCCAGGCGCTGCTCGCTGCTGGCCGACATCGCGCGCAGCTGTTCGCGCATCGCGTCGGACAGGCGCTGCATGGCCTCGGTCTGCGCCTGGGCGCTGCGCTGGGCGGCCGCGTCCTGCGCCTCGCGCGCGGCCAGCGCCTGCGCGGCCAGCGAGCTGTTGCTGCCCTGCAGGCCCTGGGCCAGCGCCTGCTGGAACTGGGCCAGGCCCTGCAGCAGCTCCTGGCGCGTGCCGCTGGCACTGCGGCCGAGTTCGTCGCGCAGCTCGCGCTCCAGGCGCTCGGTGCTCTGCTGCACCAGGGCGCCGGTCGTGTCCTGCGGGCGGCGCAGCTGCAGAGCCACCACGACCACCAGCAGCACGATGGCTGCAATCAACAGGGCTTCGATCATTGCGACAGCAGGGACAGGGCCGCCGCCGGCAGCTCGGCCTCGATCAGGGCTTCCAGTGCCTTCACGCGCTGCTCGGTGCTCAGCGCCGCCCAGGGGTTGGCGGCCACGTCGCGTCCGACCGTCAGACGCTGGGCCACGGCCACCGAGCGCTCGCGCTTGAGGCGCAGGTCACCCAGGTCGATCAGCGCCACCCGCACCGACACAAAGGGCGCCAGCACCGGCAGGCCGCCCTGCCCGTCCACGCCGATCTGGGCAGTCGGGCGCTGGTCCAGCACGAAGCCCGGCCCCTCCAGGCTGGTCAGCACACGCGCCGGCAGGGCCGCGGCCAGGCCGGCCTCCTGGCGGCTGCGGGTGATCAGCAGCAGCTGGCCAGCACCGCTGGAGCGCACGGCCTCGCCCAGCTGGCCCGGCAGATTGAGCTTGCCGCCGGCGAACAGGGTCGACGGGTCGCCGTAGAGGCTACGGGTCGTCGAGGTGTAGAGCTTGAGCTCGCGCCCCTGCTTGTGCAGCGCCTGATCGATGGCCTGAAGTGCGGCGTTGTCCACGCCGCCGGCCGGCGATGCCATCCATTCGCCCGGCTGCACGGTGTCACCACGCTGCGGGGTCAGGTTGAGCAGCTGCACGGCATCGCCCAGCAGCGACAGCACGGCAATCTTGTTCGGGTCACGCTTCACATCGTCGGCCGGCGACGAGGCCGCCACCGGCTCCGGCGGCGGGGGTGGCGGTTCGTGCTTGCGCTTCTGCGCCACGGCCGGCCACAACGCCGACACCAGGGTCAGCGCGATCATCAACTTCTTCATCGGGTCAGGACTTCAGGGTTCAGCGCCGTCGGCGGGGTGCCGCCGGTCAGGGCAGCGATCAGGTTGTCGGCAGCCAGACCGGCCATGGCCAGGCGGGTCTTCATCGTCGCGCTGGCGATGTGCGGGGTCAGCACCACATTGGGCAGGTCCAGCAGCACCGGATTCACCTTGGGCTCACCCTCGAAGACATCAAGGCCGGCGGCGGCCAGGCGGCCGCTGCGCAGCGCGTCGGCCAGCGCCTGCTCGTCGACGATGCCGCCGCGCGCGACGTTCACCAGCGTCGCGCTTGCCTTCATCTGCGCCAGCTCGGGTGCCGCGATGCAGTGATGGGCCTCGGGCGAATACGGCAGCACCAGCACGAGGTGATCGGCCTCGCGCAGCAGTGCCTCCTTGGACACGTAGCGTGCGCCCAGTTCGGCCTCGGTTTCGGCGGGCAGCCGGCTGCGGTTGTGATAGATCACCGGCATGCCGAAGCCGAGATGGCCGCGGCGCGCGATGGCCTGGCCGATGCGGCCCATGCCCAGGATGCCCAGCGTGGCGCCGTGGATGTCGGAGCCGGCCAGGAAGTCCCAGGACCAGCTCTTCCAGCCGCCGTCGCGCAGCAGGCGCTCACCCTCTGACATGCGCCGGGCGGCGGCCATCAGCAGCGCGAAGCCGAAATCGGCCGTGGTCTCGGTCAGCACGTCGGGCGTGTTGGTGGCCAGCACGCCATGGGCGCTGCAGGCCGGCACATCGATGTGGTTGTAGCCCACGCTCATCGTGGCCACCACGCGCAGCTCCGGACAGGCGTCCAGCAGCGCGGCGTCGATGCGCTCGGTGCCGGTGATGAAGGCACCGGCCTTGCCCTGCAGGCGCTCGCGCAGCTCGGCCGGCGTCAGCGGCACGTCGCCGGTCACGGCGTCCAGGTCGCAATGGGCCGCCAGGCGGTCGAGCACTGCCTGCGGCGCTCGGCGAGCGACCAGCACACGGGGTTTGGGGTTCATCGCATCCATATCAGCGCCATCAGGAAGAGCAGCGGCAGCAGCAGTGCAAAGGACCACAGCAGATAGCCGCCAAAGCTGGGCATGACCACGCCGCGTTCCTCGGCAATGGCCTTGACCATGAAGTTGGGCGCGTTGCCGATGTAGGTCATCGCGCCCATGAACACCGAGCCGGCCGAGATGGCCGCCAGCGTCGCCGCACGTTCCGTCATCAGCAGCTGGGCGTCGCCGCCGGCCAGGTTGAAGAAGGCCAGATAGGTGGGCGCGTTGTCCAGCATGGACGACAGGCCGCCGGTCAGCCAGAAATAGGCCCAGGGCGAGGGCTGACCCTCAGGCGTGGCCAGCAGCCGCGCCAGCCCGGCGAAGACGCCGTCGGGCCCGGCCTTGAGCATCGCAATCACCGGCACCATGGTGATGAAGATGGCGATGAAGAGCTTGGCCACCTCCTGCATGGGCGCCCAGGAGAACTGGTTCTTCTCGCGCACGCCACGGGGCGTGATCGCCAGGGACACCAGGGTCACGCCGATCAGGCCGACGTCACGCACCAGCGCCTGCAGCGGGACATGGCTGCCGGCAATCTCGAACACGATGCCCGGCTTCCAGGTGCCGCTGAGCAGCACCAGGCCCACGGCAGCGCCCAGCGGCAGCAGGTTGATCAGCCCCTCCAGCCCCAGCCGCGGCGTGTCCGGCGTCGGGTCCAGCGGCGTGCAGCCCTCCTTGCGGTAGTAGTAGCTGTCGATCAGCCAGAACAGGCCCAGCAGGCCGAACAGCATGAAGCTGCTCTCGGGCACGAGGTGGCTCACCGTCCAGAAGAAGCTCACGCCCTGCAGAAAGCCCAAGAACAGCGGCGGGTCACCCAGCGGCGTCATGGAGCCCGCCACGTTGCTGACGATGAAGATGAAGAACACCACCACATGGGCGTTGTGCCGGCGGTTGTCGTTGGCGCGGATCAACGGGCGGATCAGCAGCATGGAGGCCCCGGTCGTGCCCATCACGCTGGCCAGCGCCGAGCCGATCAGCATCAGCACCACGTTGAGCCCCGGGCTGCCATGCAGATTGCCACGCACGTAGATGCCGCCGGCCGTGGTGTAGAGCGCGCACAGCAACACGGTGAACGGGATGTACTCCTCGATCACCGTGTGCGCCACGACCCCGCCCGTGGCACCCCAGCCGAACTGCAGCCCGAACGGCAGCAGCAGCGCCAGCGTCCAGCCCGCGGCGATCTTGCCGAAATGGTGGTGCCACAGCGCCGGCGCCGCCAGCGGCAGCACCGCGATGGACAGCAGCATGCCGGCAAACGGCAGGGCCCAGACCAGGCCCAGTTCAGCTCCCGCCAGCGCCATCAGTCCTCCAGGAAGCGGGCGAACTCGGCCACCGGCACACGCTCGGTGACCAGGCCGTTCTCGATCGCATGCGGGTCCGCAAACCCGAGCGCCATGCCGCACACCACCATCTGCTGGTCAGACAGCTTCAGCTCCTCGGCAATCAGCCGGTGGAATTGCGTGAAGGCCGCCTGCGGGCAGGTGTGCAGCCCGCGGCCGCGCGCGGCGATCATGATGTTCTCGATGAACATGCCGTAGTCCAGCCAGGAGCCCTGGGCCATCACCCGGTCTATCGTGAAGATCAGACCCACCGGCGCGTCGAAGAACACGTAGTTGCGGCCGTGCTGGGCCTGCATGCGGTCCTTGTCGCCCTTGGCAATGCCCAGCAGGCCGTACAGATCCCAGCCCACCTTGCGGCGACGGTCGATGTAGGGGCTGCGCCACTCGCGCGGGTAGTAGGCGTATTCCTCCTGATGCGCGGCGTTCTGCTCGGCATCGAGATAGGCCGCCATGATGCGGTCCGACAGGCGCTGCCGCGCCGCACCGGTCAGCACCTGCACCTGCCAGGGCTGGGTGTTGGTGCCCGACGGCGCATGCGAGGCCACGCGCAGGATGTCTTCCAGCGTCTTGCGCGGCACCGGCGTCGGCAGGAAGGCCCGCATCGAATGCCGGGTCAGGATGGCCTGGTCGACCGCGGCGGTCTGTTCGGGCGTGGGCGTGTAGAAGCGGCTCATCGTTTCAGGGTTTGAAGGATGGACAGATAGGGCGGCGGCAGCTCGGCCACCGGGCGGCGGGTGTCGCGGTCCACATAGACATGCACGAAGTGACCCCGCGCTGCACACAGGGTTTCGCCTTCGGCAAACAGGCCGATCTCATAGCGCACGCTGGAGCGGCCCTGCTGGCTGACGCGCACGCCGGCCTCGATGCGCTGCGGAAAGGCCAGCGACGCGAAGAAATTGCAATGGGTCTCGACGACCAGGCCGATCACCTGCCCGCCGTGCAGATCCAGCGCCCCCGACTCGATCAGCAGCGTGTTCACCGCCGTGTCGAAGAGGCTGTAGTAGACGACGTTGTTCAGGTGGCCATAGACGTCGTTGTCCATCCAGCGCGTGCCCAGCGTCACGAAACGGGCATAGGCCTCGCGGGCGTCGGGTTGGGGGCGGCTCGTCATGACCCCATTCTTTCATGCGAGCTGCGCCCGGCGGATCGGTGCAGGCTTTGCCGACCCGAGGTGGCGCCGGGCCAGGCGCCGCCGCCCACCGCTACCCGCTCGACCGGCGGCGCCAGGCCTCGGCCGCCAGCGTCAGGGTCGTGATCTGGGCCGCCACCGTCTGGGTCAGGTCGTGCCCGTAACCGCCAGCCATGCTCAGCGCGACGGGCAGGCGCCAGCGCGTCGTCCAGTCCAGCACCCGGCGGTCACGGGCGGCCAGGCCTGCGTGGGTCAGCTTGAGCCGCCCGAGCCGGTCACCCTCGTGCGGGTCGGCGCCGGCCAGATAGAACACCAGGCCCGGCGGCGTTCGCGCCAGGCGCCGCTCGATCCGGACGAGCGCGTCATCCAGCGCGGCCAGGTAGTCGTCGTCGCCACAGCCATCGGGCAGGCCGACGTCCAGGTCGCTGGCCTCCTTGCGGAAGGGGAAGTTCTTGGCGCCATGCATGGAGAAGGTGAACACGCTGGCGTCGCCCTGGAAGATGGACGCCGTGCCATTGCCCTGATGCACATCCAGGTCGACAACCAGCACCTGCAGCGGCGCCCGTCCCTCGCGTCGCGTCTCCTGCTGCATCAGCCGGGCCGCCACGGCCACGTCGTTGAACACGCAAAAGCCCGAGCCCTTGTCCGCATAGGCGTGGTGGGTGCCGCCGGCCATGTTGGCAGCCACGCCCTCGGCCAGCGCGGCGCGCGCCGCTGCCACCGTGGCGCCCACCGAACGGCAGGAGCGTTCGGCCATCTGCGGGCTCCACGGGAAGCCGATCTCGCGCAGCTCGGCCGCCCCGAGCGTGCCCTCCAGCACCGCCTGGATATAGGCTGGCTCATGCGCCAGCGCCAGCTCGGCCTCGGACACCGGCCCGGCCGCCTGCATGCGCAGCAGGCCGGGCTCACGCTCGAAGTGCTCGCGCAGCAGCCGGTACTTGGACTGCGGAAACCGATGGCCCGGCGGCAGCGGCAGGCTGAGGGCGTCGTAATGAAAGGCCAGCATGCCGGCACGATAGCGGCCGGCGGCCCGCACCACCCTGGCGGTTCATCCCACCGATTTTGCTGCACCGCACAAAAAACACTTGCAATGCGCTGGCCAGCCCCTATCATTGACTCATGTTGCAGTGCAGCAATTCGGCACCGCAATCGGTTTTCCATCAAACCAGGAGCTTCCCCATGCTGACCGCTGAACAAATCCTCGCCGCACACAAGGCCAACGTTGAAACCCTGTTCGGTCTGACGAACAAGGCCTTCGAAGGCGTCGAAAAGCTCGTCGAGCTGAACCTGCAGGTCGCCAAGACCGCGCTGTCCGAAGCCGCCGGCAACACGACGGCCGCGCTGTCCGTGAAGGACGCGCAGGAACTGCTGACGCTGCAGGCCGCCATGCTGCAACCCTCGGCCGAGAAGGCTGCTGCTTACAGCCGTCATCTGTACGACATCGCCTCCAGCACCGGCTCCGAAGTGGCCAAGGTCACGGAAGGCCAGCTGGCCGATGCACAGAAGAAGTTCACCGCCTTCGTCGACAACGCCGCCAAGAACGCCCCGGCCGGCACCGAGAACGCCGTGGCCCTGGTGAAGTCTGCCGTGGCTGCCGCGAACAACGCGTTCGAGTCGGTGCAGAAGGCCACCAAGCAGGCGGTCGAGATCGCCGAAACCAACTTCCAGGCCGCGACGACCCAGGCCGTGAAGGCCACGCAGACCGCCGCCCGCGGCAAGCGCGCCTGAGCGCAGCGGCTCCGCCGCTCGTTCCCCCAAAGCCCGGCCCAGTGCCGGGCTTTGTCATTGGCGCCGTTGGCTGTCCATCCGTCGGCTGCAGCGTTGATCCGGCAATTCCCCAAGGCGGCCCGGCCCATCTGCGGATCTACTGGCAGGACTCAACACCCACCCCGACCGCCATGAACGCAGCTCCCCGCTCCTCGCATCGCAGCACCACCGGCCTGGACCGCATCGTGCTGGGCCTGGCCGTGATCGCCTTCGGCACGCTCGCGCTGCTGGACAACCTGCACACCTTCGCCACGCCGCTGCTGCGCGACTACTGGCCGCTGGGCCTGGTACTGTGGGGCGCGAGCCGACTGCTGGCGCCACGCCACCCCGGCCGCTGGGTGTTCGCCTGTGCGCTGATCGCCGCCGGCCTGCTGCTGACCGCCCACAACCTGGGCCTGGTCACCGGCCGCCCCGAGCAATGGTGGCCGCTCGCCATCATCCTGGGCGGCATCTCGCTGCTGACGCGCGACCGCCGCTCCGACGCCGCCCCCGCCGGCACGGTGGATTCCGGCGAGCGCGTCGAGATCAGCACCCGTTTTGGCTCGGTCAGCCGGCGGGTGGATGCCACCCAGTTCCGCGGTGGCCGCATCGACACCCAGTTCAGCAGCGTCGAGCTGGATCTCAGCCAGGCCCGCATGGCTGGCCCGGAAGCGACGCTGGAGCTGGCCGCGTCCTTCAGCAGCGTGGAACTGCTGATCCCGCGTGACTGGCAGCTGGATCTGCAGGTGCAGACCCGCATCGGTGGCATCGAAGACCGCACCCAGCCCGTGCAGCCGACGGTGGGCCGGCTGATCCTGCGCGGCGTCTCCGACTGCGGCAGCATCCAGATCCGGCACTGAGCGCCGGCCCGCGCGCAGAATGGCCGCCATGCGCGCGCTGCTGCTTGCCCTTGCGTTCTGCTGTGTCGGTGCCCGGGCCGCCGACGATGCCGAGTTCGAGGCCGCCCGGCGCGGCTTCGTCGCCCGCCCCGAGGGGCAGATCAAGGCCGAGGACGGCCGCGTGGTCTGGGACTTCGCGGACTACGCCTTCGTGCAGGGCGAGCCGCCGCCCACGGTGGACGCCAGGCTCTGGCGCCATGCGCGGCTGAACAACGAGATCGGCCTGTTCAAGGTCACCGACAGCCGGGCCGGCGCGATCTGGCAGCTGCGCGGCTTCGACCTGGCCAACCTCACGCTGGTCGAGGGCCAGACCGGCTGGATCGTCATCGATACGCTGTCCTCCCGCGAGACGGCCGCCGCCGCAATGGCCTTCGCGCGCCGCCACCTGGGCGACAAGCCGGTGTCGGCGGTGATCTTCACGCACAGCCATGTGGACCATTTCGGTGGGGCCCTGGGCGTGATCACGGCCGACGTGGCCCGCGAGCGCAAAGTGCCGGTGATCGCGCCCGAGGGCTTTCTGGACGAAGCCACCAGCGAAAACCTGATGGTCGGCACGGCCATGGGCCGGCGCGCGGCCTACATGTACGGCCAGCGCCTGCCACGCAACGCCACCGGCTCGGTGGACACCGGCCTGGGCAAGGCGGTGGCCTTTGGCCGCGTGGGCATCCTGGTGCCCACGCAGAGCGTCAGCGGTGCCGCGCAGGAACTGCAGGTGGACGGCCGCCGGCTGGTGTTCCACAACGTGGCCGGCAGCGAGGCGCCGGCCGAATTCGTCATCGCGCTGCCCGAGTACCGCGCCTTCTGCGGCGCCGAGCTGGTGAGCCAGCAGCAGCACAACCTGCTGACCCCGCGCGGCGCCAAGGTGCGCGATGCGATGAAGTGGGCCGCCTACCTGGACCAGGCGCGGGACTGGGCCCAGGGCGCGGACGTGATGTTCAACTCGCACCAGTGGCCGGTGTTCGGCCCCGCCCGCATCGCCGAACTGCTGGCCCACCAGCGCGACCTCTACCAGTTCATCCACGACCAGACGGTGCGCGGCATCAACGCCGGCCTGAACGCCGAGGAGATCGCCGAGCAGATGCGCCTGCCGGCCGCGCTGGCGGCCGACCCGGCGCTGCGCGGCCACTACGGGACGCTGAAGTTCAATGTGCGCGCGGTCTACCAGTTCTACCTGGGCTTCTTCGACGGCCACCCCAGCCACCTCGATCCCCTGCCCCCGGTCGAGGCCGCGCGCCGCTATGCGCAGCTGGCCGGCGGCGTGGATGCGCTGGTGGCCGCGGGCCAGAAGGCGCTGGACGCGGGCGACGCCCGCTGGGCCGCCGAGCTGCTGCGCCACGCGGTGCTGGCCGATGGCAGCAACCGCCCGGCGCGCGAGGTGCTGGCCCGCAGCTTCGAGGCGCTGGGCTACCGCGCCGAGGCCGCCACCTGGCGCAACTTCTACCTGAGCGGCGCGCTGGAGCTGCGTGACGGCCCGCCCGCGCGGGGCCTGGGGCTGGAGACGCTGGGCGACATGCTGGCGCTGGTGCCCATCGAACGCTTTCTGGAACGCTCGGCCGCGTCGCTGGACCCGGCCAAGGCCGAGGGGCTCAAGCTGACCGTGAACCTGGTCTTCCCCGACCTGGGCGACAGCTATGTGCTGCAGGTGGAGAACTCGGTGCTGCATCACCGCAAGGCCCCGCCCGACCCGGCCGCCCAGGCCACGCTGACGCTGGCCAAGCCGGTCTACCTGCGGCTGATGAGCGGCCAGGTCAAGGCGCGCGATGCGCTGGCCGCGGGCGAGCTCTCGTTCAGCGGCAACCCGTTCGCACTGGCGCAGTTCTTCGGCCTTTTTTCGGCGGCCCCCGGCAATTTCGCTATCGTGACGCGATGAATCCCTTGATGACCGACGACGGCCTGGCCCTGCAGGGGCACGATTGGGCCAGCGAACACCCGCGCGGCCGCGTGCTCATCGTGCACGGCCTGGGCGAGCACATGGACCGCTACGCGCCGCTGGCGGCCGCGCTCAACGGCGCCGGCTGGCAGGTGCAGGGCTGGGACCTGCGCGGCCACGGCGGCAGCGCCGGCAAACGCGGCGACACGCCCGACCCCGAGGCCATGCTGCGCGACATCGCCCGCATGCTGGACGCGATGCGCCCCGGGCCAGGCCCGCGGGTGCTGCTGGGCCACAGCATGGGCGGCGCGCTGGCCGCCCGCTTCGTGGCGGAGTCACTGGCTGCGCAGCCAGCCGCCTGGAGCCGGCCCGTGGACGCGCTGGTGCTGTCCTCGCCCGCGCTGGATGCCAACCTCAGCGGCGCCCAGCGCACGGCCCTGGCGCTGGCCGAGCGGCTGGCGCCAGGTCTTGCGGTGAACAACGGCCTCAAGACGGCCTGGATCAGCCGCGACCCGGCCGTGGTGCGGGCCTACGAGGACGACCGGCTGGTGCACGACCGCATCACCGCACGTCTGACCCGCACCATCCTCGACGCCGGCCGCATCGCGCTGGAGGCCGCGCCGCGCTGGGCCACGCCCACGCTGCTGATGTGGGCGGGCGCCGACCGCTGCGTCGCCCCGCGCGGCAGCGCGGCCTTCGCTGCCGCGGCACCAGCCCAGGCGCTGACCCCCCGGGTCTGGCCCGAGCTCTTCCACGAGATCTTCAACGAGCCCGAACGCGACGCGGTGATTGCCGAGCTGCTGGCCTGGATGCAGCCCCGGCTGCCGGCCTGAGCCGGCGCGGCGCTCAGCGCTGCGTCTTCATGTCGATCAACTGGCGCACCTGCGCGAGCGCCGCCTGCGCGGCCTCCCGCCCGGCCTGGATGGCGCGGCGGCGTGCGGTGAAGTCGGCGCTGCCCACGCCGTCCAGCCTGGGCCGGATCACGACATCGGCGTCGCGCAGCTCGAGGTTGTTGATGCTGCGGCTCATGATGGAGAAGGTCTGCATCAGCATGCGGAAGGCATCGCCAGGCGGGTTCTTCTCGGGCGGCGAGGAGATGTCCACCGCGATCACCAGCTGCGCGCCCATGTCGCGCGCAAAGCGCACCGGCACCGGCGCCACCAGGCCGCCGTCCACATACTCGTGCGCGCCGATCTTGACCGGCTGGAACACCGCCGGCACCGCGCTGGAGGCGCGCACCGCGGTGCCGGTGTCGCCGGCACGGAACAGGATGGGCGTGCCGTCCGACAGGTCGGTCGCCACGATGCCCAGCGGCAGCGTCATCTGCTCGATGGCCCGGCTACCGGTCTTGTCGCGGATGTAGCGCGCCAGCGCCTCGCCGCGTATCAGGCCGCGCAGCGGGAAGGACCAGTCGGTGATCGCGCCCTCGTCCATGGTCTCGGCCAGCGTCTGCAGCTCGCGGCCGCTCTTGCCCGAGGCGTAGAGCGAGGCCACCAGGCTGCCGGCCGAGGTGCCGGCCACCAGGTCCACCTTGATGCCGGCCTCCTCCAGCACCTGGATCACACCGATGTGCGCAAAGCCGCGCGCCGCACCGCCGCCCAGCGCCAGGCCGATGCGTGGCGGCTTGGGGGCGGGTTTGATAACTGGTGGGGGCTCGCTGGCAGACGGGCTGGGTGCCACCGGGGGCGCGGTAGGCAGCATGGAGCAGGCACTCAGCGCCGCAGACAGGGTCGCCAGCAGCCAGGCGCGTCGGGAAGAAACAATCGTCATGAGCACATCAAAGTCCCGCCGCGAGGGCAACGGGCCGGGCACGATAACCGAGCTGCGATCGGGAGCCGTTCGCCACGGCCCGCTGCGTCGGCCCATGGCGTCGCGAATTCAGCCGAGCTTGTAGCTCTGCAGATGGATGGAGGTTTCGGTGCTGGCAATGCCCTTGATCAGCCGCACCCGCTCCAGCACCGCGGCCAGCTCCTGCAGATTGGGGCTGCGGATCTCGGCCAGCAGGTCCCAGCGGCCATTGGTGTCGAACAGGCCGGTGATGCCGGGCTCGCCCAGCAGCATGGCCACCACCTCGCGGGTGCGGTTGCCGTCCACCGTGATGCTCATCCAGGCGGTGATCTCGTCCGGCACGCTGTCGGGCCGCAGCTTGACCGTGTAGCCGGTGATGACGCCGCTGTCCTCCAGCCGCGCGATGCGGTTCGTCACCGTGCCGCGCGACACCTTGAGCCGGGCCGCCAGCGTCGCCACGCTGGCCCGGGCGTCCACGCGCAGCAGCGCGAGCAGTTGCTGATCCAGACTGTCCATATTGTTCAAATCGTCATTTGCCACTGACGATTTGTCAAATCACATCACAAACATTGGCAGGATTTGCGCTTCTGATTGCCAGTCACCCTGGAAAGAATGGGCCCCACACCGACACCCAGGAGACGCCCATGACCCCGCTGCTGACGCCCCAGGACATCGCCCAGCTCGTGCAGCGCGTGGGGCTGCCGGATCTGCTGCGGCGGCTGGTGTCCTACCTGGAGGCCGACTTCCTGCGCTGGCAGGCCTTCGACAAGACCCCGCGCGTGGCCGCGCACTCCGCGGTCGGCGTCATCGAGCTGATGCCCATCGCCGATGCCCGCCAGTACAGCTTCAAGTACGTGAACGGCCACCCGGGCAACGCGGCGGCCGGCCTGCCCACCGTGATGGCCTTCGGCGTGCTGGCCGATGTGGCCACCGGCCTGCCCACGCTGCTCAGCGAGCTGACGCTGACTACCGCGCTGCGCACCGCAGCCACCTCGGTGATGGTGGCCAAGCGCCTGGCCCGCCCCGGCAGCCGCGTGATGGCGCTGATCGGCAATGGCGCGCAGAGCGAATTCCAGGCGCTGGCCTTCCACCATCTGCTGGGCATCAACGAACTGCGCCTGTTCGACATCGACGCGGCCGCCACCGCCAAGCTGCAGCGCAACCTGGCCGGCGCGCCCGGCCTGCGCCTGACGCCCTGCGCCAGCACGGCCGACGCGGTGCGCGGCGCGGACATCGTCACCACCATCACGGCCGACAAGACCCTGGCCACCATCATCACCCCGGAGATGCTGTCCCCGGGCCAGCATCTCAACGGCGTGGGCGGCGATTGCCCTGGCAAGACGGAGCTGCACCCGGAGGTGCTGCGCCGCGCCCGTGTGGTCGTCGAGTACGAACCCCAGACCCGCATCGAGGGCGATCTGCAGCAGATGCCGGCCGACTTCGCCGTCACCGAGTTCTGGCGCGTGCTGGCCGGCGAGGCGCCCGGCCGCGAGTCGCCGGAGCAGATCACGGTGTTCGACTCGGTGGGCTTCGCGCTGGAAGACTTCTCGGCCCTGCGCCTGCTGCACGACCTGGCCCTGCCCCTGGGCCTGGGCACCCCGCTGCCGCTGCTGCCGGAACTGGACGACCCGCGCGACCTCTTCGGCACGCTGGCGCCGCGGGCCCGGCGCCGCGCCGCGGCCTGAAGACGGAGGGCGGCGCCATCCCCGATTCAAGGTCGCGCGCCGGCTGGCACTGCAGGCCCGGCTCGCCACAATGGCCGGCTCAGCCGCAGCGGGATCGAGGAATGGGATGAATGTCGCGCCGTCTTGCAAGACCATCGCACTGGGCCTGTGCCTGGCCCTGACGCGCCTGGCCTCGGCCGAGCCCCTGCCGGCGGACCCGCTGGAGCGCCAATGCTGGCTGGCACACACCGCCCAGCGCACCGCCGTCGACCTGCGCGACCCGGTGTCGGTGCACTTCAGCAACCTGCGCAGCGGCTACCGGGTGCGCTCGCCGTTCTGGGTGGAGTTCGGCATCCGCGGCATGGGTGTGATCCCGGCCGGCAACCCGAATGACAAGGCCGGCCATCACCACCTGCTGATCGACACGCCGCTGCCGCTGAACCACCTGGCCGCCATCCCCTTCTCCGACACCCACAAGCATTTCGGCAAGGGCCAGACGGGCACCGAGATCACGCTGCCACCCGGCCGCCACACGCTGCGACTGCTGTTCGCCGACCATGCGCACAGGCCCTACTTCGTCTACAGCCCCGAAATCACCATCGAGGTGATCGGCCCGCGCAGCGACCCTGCGCCCCGCGTGCGAAGCGGCAGCGACTACGCCGACAGCTGTGAGGCCTGGTACCAGGACGCCCGGGCCACGCCGCGCAAGGTGCAGGGGCCCGAGGTCTATGTGAAAAACCTGCGCGACGACGAGACGGTCACCAGCCCCTTCACGCTGAGCCTGGGGGTGCTGGGCGGGCTGGGCATCGCGCCGGCCGGCAACCAGGTCAAGGACACCGGGCATTTCCGCTTCGTGATCCAGCAGCGCGGTGGCGGCGCGGTGCAGCGCCAGGCGCTGGGCGACGGCCGCACCGAAGCGACCGTGGACCTCCCCCCTGGCGACTACGAGGCCCTGATCACGCTGCACGACAGCCTGGGCCAGCCCCTGGCCAAGGCGCCAACGCTGCGCTTTGCCGTGGCCCGGCGCTGAAGCCTGCCGGCTGAAGCGAGGGCCCCTGCCTACACTGGGCGCATGAACTACAGCGCCTGGATCAAGGAAGTCGGCCGCGGCTCACGCGGTGCGCGGGACCTCAGCCGCGAGGACGCCGAGACCCTGTTCGGCGCCATGCTGGACGGCCGCGTGCCCGAGCTGGAGCTGGGCGCCCTGCTGATCGCGCTGCGCGTGAAGGGCGAGAGCGCCGACGAGGTGGCTGGCTTTCTGGCCGCCATGCAGGCCCGCACCGCCAGGCTGGCCGTGCCGCCCGGCCCGCGCACCGTGCTGCTGCCCAGCTTCAACGGCGCCCGCAAGCAGGCCAACCTGATGCCGCTGGCCGCCCTGCTGCTGGCCCGCGCCGGCGTGCCAGTGCTGATCTTCGGACGTCATGACTTCGACAGCCGCATCAGCCCCTTCGAACTGCTGGACGCGCTGGGCCTGCCCATGGCCGCCAGCCTTGGCGACGCCGAAGCCGGCCTGCGCGAACAGCGCCTGGCCGTGCTGCCGCTGGCCGCGCTCAACCCCGGGCTGGATGCGCTGATGGCGCTGCGCCCGCGCCTGGGCCTGCGCAACAGCGCCCACAGCCTGGCCAAGTTGCTGGACCCGGCCGAGCCCGGCCGCGCGGTTCGGGTGGTGGCCGTGACCCATCCCGAGTACCTGGACAGCATGGGTTCCGCCCTGCCCGGCCTGACCGCGGACGGCGGCCGCGCGCTGCTGATGCGGGCCAGCGAGGGCGAGGCCTATGCCCATCTGCGGCGCCGCGCCCATCTGATCGGCTTCGAGAACGGCGAGACCGTCACGCTGCACCCGGCCGACACCACCGACCTGGACTGGCCCCTGTCCGACGCCTGCGAGCCCCTGGCCAATGCGGCGCTGATTCGCGCCATGCTGGCCGGCGAGGCGGCGGTGCCGCCACGCATCACCGAGCAGGTGGCTGCGCTGGCGCGACTCGCAACAAACTGAAGTTGCTTATTCGGCCTGGGCATATGGCCCCAAGAATTCTGTAGTTCGGCATCGGGCGGGATTTCCCTAGAGTCGCGGCCTCAACCCTGGCCCCCGGGGCCGCCGCCCGCCGATGTACCGCTACACCGACTTCGACCGCCATTTCGTCCGCCAGCGCGCGGCCCAGTACCGCGACCAGCTCGAACGCCACCTGCGCGGCGAACTCGGCGGCGAGGAGTTCCGCCCGCTGCGCCTGCAGAACGGCTGGTACGTGCAGCGCCACGCCCCCATGCTGCGCGTGGCCGTGCCCTATGGCGAGCTCTCCAGTCGCCAGCTGCGCCAGCTGGCCCGCATCGCGCGCGACTACGACGTGGTTGCCGAGGGCCCCTTCAAGGGCCAGGGCGGCTACGGCCACTTCACGACGCGCCAGAACCTGCAATACAACTGGATCCCGCTGGACAAGAGCGCCGACGTGATGGAGCTGCTGGCCGAGGTCGACATGCACGGCATCCAGACCAGCGGCAACTGCATCCGCAACATCACCAGCGATGCCTTCGCCGGCATCGCGCCCGATGAGCAGATCGACCCGCGGCCCTATGCCGAGATCCTGCGCCAGTGGAGCACCCTGCACCCGGAGTTCGCCTTCCTGCCGCGCAAGTTCAAGATCGCGATCAGCGGCGCCGCCGAGGACCGCGCCGCCATCGGCTGGCACGACATCGGCCTGCAGCTCAAGACCAACGCCGCCGGCGAGGTGGGCTTCCAGGTGTTCGTGGGCGGCGGCATGGGCCGCACGCCCATTCCGGGCGTGGAAATCAGCGGCTTCGTGCCCTGGCAGCAGATCCTGGTCTATCTGGAAGCCATCGTGCGCTGCTACAACCTGGCGGGCCGGCGCGACAACCTCTACAAGGCCCGCATCAAGATCCTCGTCAAGGCCGAGGGCCAGAAGTTCTTCGACGCGGTGAACGCCGAGTTCGCCCGCATCCTGGCCGACGATCCCGCAGGCCACGAGCAGATCATTCCGCAGGCCGAGCTGGATCGCGTGAAGGCCAGCTTCGTCGACCCGAATGGCGTTGCGCCCCAGGCTGAACCGCAAGACCTGCCCCTGGACCCCGCCTTCACCCGCTGGCTGGCGCGCAACGTGCACGGCCACCGCGTGGCGGGCTATCGTGCCGTGACGCTGAGCCTCAAGCGCGTGGGCATCCCGCCGGGCGACGTCACGGCCGATGCGATGGACACCGCCGCCGCGCTGGCCGAGCGCTTCAGCCTCGGTGAGCTGCGCGTATCGCACCGCCAGAACCTGGTGCTGCCCTGGGTGCGCGCGGCCGAGCTGCCGGCACTGTTCGAGGCGGCCCGCGCGGCGGGCTTCGCCACGGCCAATGCCGGCCTGCTGACCGACCAGATCGCCTGCCCTGGCGGCGACTACTGCGCGCTGGCCAACGCCCGCTCGCTGCCCATCGCGCAGGAGATTGCCGAGCGCTACCAGGACGCCGACGAGCTCGAAGCGCTGGGCGAGATCGACCTGCACATCAGCGGCTGCATCAACTCCTGCGGCCACCACCACAGCGGCCACATCGGCATCCTCGGCGTCGACAAGGACGGCGCCGAGTGGTACCAGCTGACGCTGGGCGGCAGCGACGGCTCCACGCTGTCGGGTGCCACGGTGGCCGGCAAGGTGATCGGCCCCAGCTTTGCGGCCGACGAGATCGCCGACGCGATCGACGCCGTCATCGAGACCTTCCAGCGCGAGCGCCGACCGACCGAGCGCTTCATCGATGCGGTGAAGCGCCTGGGGCTGGACCCGTTCAAGACCGCGGCCAACGCGGTGCGCACCTCCACCGCCAAGGCCTGAAGAAAAGGAAGACCGACGCTCGCTCCGCTCACTGCTTCGCCCCGAGGGGCGCGGTGAGCTGGGGCGACCCGGCACCCACTGCCATGAAGTTCATCGACATCCATCGCTGCCCCTGGCAGCACGCCGTCGGCGAGGACGGCCCCAAGCCCGACCCGGAGGCCGGCCCCAACAAGCTGCTGACGCTGGAGCAGTGGCACGCCGTGCGCAGCCACTGGCCGGCCGACGTGAAGGTGGCGCTGGAGATGGGCAATGACGCCGACGTACTGGCGCTGGCTCCTGACCTGGACCGCATCGCGCTGGTGGTGCTGGACTTCCCCAAGTGGACCGACGGCCGTGCCTACAGCCAGGCCCACCTGCTGCGCACGCGGCTGAAGTTCACTGGCGCCATCCGCGCCCGTGGCGAGGTGCTGGTGGACATGGTGCAGATGCTGGCCCGCACCGGCTTCGACGAGGCCCTGGCCATCGCCGAGCGCCAGCTCGCCTTCTTCAACGACGGCTTCTACCAGGGCGACGTGGGCGAGACCCGACCCTGGTTCCAGCGCCGCGCCTGAGGCAGAGCGCCACCATGAGCGAAACGACCGTCCTGCCCTGGGCCGCTGCTGCCCCCAGCGGTGGCGCCATCGCGCTGTATGCCCGCTGGTCGCCCGAGCTGGACACCAAGATCACGGCCGCCGTCGCCCGGCTGCGCGATGCCTGGGCCGTGCACGGTGAAGGCGCGCTGCAGAGCAGCAGCCTGGGCGTGGAAGACATGGTCATCACCGACCTGATCGCCCGTCACCACATCGAACTGCCCATCGCCACGCTGGACACCGGCCGGCTGCATGCCGAAACGCTGGCACTGCTGCCGCGCATCCAGGCCCGCTACGGGCGCGAGGTGCAGGTATTCCACCCGGTGGCCGACGCCGTCGTGCAGTTCGTCGCCCGCGAGGGCGAGGATGCGATGTACAAGAGCATCGAGCTGCGCAAGGCCTGCTGCGGTGTGCGCAAGATGGAACCGCTCTCCCGCATGCTGGCCGGCCGCACGGCCTGGATCACCGGCCTGCGCCGCGAGCAGAGCGGTGCCCGCGCCGAGGTGGCATTCGACGAGGACGACGGCCAGGGCCGCCGCAAGATCAGCCCCATCGCCGACTGGACCTGGGCCGAGGTCTGGGCCTACGTGCAGAAGTACGAGGTGCCCTACAACCCGCTGCATGACCAGTTCATGCCCAGCATCGGCTGCGCGCCCTGCACTCGGGCGATCGCCGTCGGTGAGGACTTCCGCGCCGGGCGCTGGTGGTGGGAGGAGAGTTCCAAGGAGTGCGGTCTGCACGTGAAGTCATGAATGCTGCTGTGAAACCCGAACACATGATTGCCGACGTCGATCACGCCCATCTCGATGCACTCGAAGAAGAGGCCATCTTCATCCTGCGCGAGGTGGCGGCCAGCTTCGAGCGCCCCGCGCTGCTGTTCTCCGGCGGCAAGGATTCCTGCGTCGTGCTGCGCCTGGCCGAGAAGGCCTTCAAGATGAAGAACGCGGCGCATCCCAGCGGCTACTCGGGCAGCCTGCCCCTCCCGCTGGTGCACATCGACACGGGCCACAACTTCCCCGAGGTCATCACCTTCCGTGACCAGCGCGTGGCCGAGATGGGCGAGCGCCTGATCGTGGGCCATCTCGAAGACTCCATGGCGCGCGGCACCATCCGCCTGGCTCACCCGCTGGAAAGCCGCAACGGCCACCAGACGGTCACGCTGCTGGAGACCATCGAGGAGCACCGCTTCGACGCCCTCATCGGCGGCGCCCGCCGCGACGAGGAGAAGGCGCGCGCCAAGGAGCGCATCTTCAGCCACCGCGACAGCTTCGGCCAATGGCAGCCCAAGGAGCAACGCCCCGAGCTGTGGACGCTGTTCAACACGCGCATCCGCCCGGGCGAGCATTTCCGCTGCTTCCCTATCAGCAACTGGACCGAGCTGGACGTGTGGCTCTACATCGCCCGCGAGAACATCCCGCTGCCGCCCATGTACTACGCACACCAGCGCCAGGTCATGCGCCGCAAGGGCCTGCTGGTACCGCTGACCGACGTGACGCCACCGGAAGCCGGCGAAACGGTGGAGACCGCTACCGTGCGCTTCCGCACCGTCGGCGACATGACCTGCACCTGCCCGGTCGAGAGCCCCGCGGCCAACGCGAGCGAGGTGGTGGCCGAGACGCTGACCGTGACGGTGAGCGAGCGCGGCGCCACGCGCATGGACGACCGCACCAGCGAAGCTTCGATGGAGAAGCGCAAGAAGGAAGGGTATTTCTGATGAAGGCGCTTCGATTCCTCACCGCGGGCTCCGTCGACGACGGCAAGAGCACGCTGATCGGCCGCCTGCTGTTCGACGGTCAGGCCATCCTGGCCGACCAGCTGGACACGCTGGAACGCCGCGCCGCCGGCCGGCCCATCGACCTCTCCCTGCTGACCGACGGTCTGGAGGCCGAGCGCGAGCAGGGCATCACCATCGACGTGGCCTACCGCTACTTCGCCACCAAGACGCGCAAGTTCATCATTGCCGACGCCCCCGGCCATGAGCAGTACACGCGCAACATGGTCACGGCCGCCGCCGGCTCTGACGCCGCTGTCGTGCTGGTGGACATCACCAAGCTGGACCTGAACGAGACCGAGGTCACGCTGCTGCCGCAGACCCGCCGCCACTCGCTGCTGGCCCAGCTGCTGCGCGTGCCCAGCCTCGTCTTCGCCGTCAACAAGATCGACGCGCTGGACGATCCCGGCGCCGGCTTCGCCAAGGTCAAGACGGCGCTCGACAAGTTCGCCGCCGCCGCCGGCCTGAACGTGGCCGCCACGGTGCCCGTCAGCGCGCTGCGCGGCGACAACGTCACCCAGCCGCTGGACGCGCCCTGGTGGAACGGCGAATCGCTGCTGCAGGTGCTGGAGCGCCTGCCGAGCTTGAGTGAGCGCACCGACGCACCGCTGAGCCTGCCCGTGCAGTACGTGCAGAAGGATGCCTACCAGTCCCAGGGCACCGGCGTGCAGCCGCGCGTGCTGTGGGGCCGCATCGCCCACGGCGGCGTGAAGGCCGGCGACACCATCGAGGTGCTGCCATCGAAGCAGCCGGCGGTGGTCATCGAAGTGCGCCTGGCCGGCGAGACCGTCGCCAGCGCCGCGGCCGGCGACTCGGCCGGCCTGGTGCTGGACCGCCAGCTGGACGTGAGCCGTGGCGACTGGATCGTCACGCCCGGCTCGGCCTCGCAAACCAAGACCTTCCCGGCCACGCTGGCCTGGCTGGACACCGAAGCCGCCAAGCCCGGCCGCAAGTACTGGGTGCGCCACGGCAACCGCTGGGTGCAAGCGCGCATCTCGGCCATCGACTCGGTCCTCGACATCAACACGCTGACACCGCAGGACGCGCACGAGCTGCCGGTCAACACGATAGGCCGCGTGCAGATAGAGGTGCAGCACGAGCTGCCCGTCGAGCCCTTCGCCGACAACCGCGTCGGCGGTGCGCTAATCGTCGTCGACCCCGCCAGCCACCGCACCAGCGGCGCGCTGCTGGTCGAGCCGCAGGCCGCCACGGCCGACACGGACTGGTGAGCCACATGGGCGCCGTCATCTTCGTCAGCGCCGGCCCCGGCGCCGCCGACCTGATCACGCTGCGTGGCGCCCGCGCGCTGGCGCGTGCGGACGTGGTGCTGGCCGATGCGCTGGCCGACCCCGCGTTGCGCGAACTGGCCCCCCAGGCGCGCTGGATCGAGGTGGGCAAGCGTGGCTTCGAGCATTCGGCCAAGCAGACCGAGATCAACGCGCTGCTGGTGCGCATGGCCAGCGAGCACGGCCTGGTGGTGCGCCTCAAGGGCGGCGACGCCAGTGTCTTCGGCCGGCTGGAGGAAGAGCTGCTGGCGCTGCGCGAGGCCGGCATCGCCAGCGAGGTGGTGCCCGGCGTGACCGCGGCGCTGGCCGCCGCCGCCCAGGCGCAGCGCCCGCTGACCCGCCGCGGCCGTGGCCGCTCGGTCAGCCTGACCACGGCGATGACCGAGTCCGCCGAACTGCGCGCCGCTCGCTCGGCCGACACCGAGGTGTTCTACATGGCCGGACGCCAGTTGCCCGCCCTGGGCCGCCAGCTGCTGGCGGCCGGCTGGCCCGCCGACACCGCGACGCTGGTGGTGAGCCGGGCCGGTTGCGCCGACGCCATCACCAGCGAGCATCGACTGGGCGACCTGGCCGCCGCCGCACTGCTGCATCGCGGCCGCCCGACAGTGGTTACGGTGGGTGCCGGCGCCACAGCCCTGGGGTCTTCCCGGGGCGAAACGGCCGCTAGCCCTAAAATCGAGGTTTTGCCGTCGCAGCCCGCCGGGCTCGCGCGCGCGTGATTCCTTCCTCCCAGAAGAGCTATCCATGACCCACGTCGTCACCGAATCCTGCATCCGCTGCAAGTACACCGACTGTGTCGATGTCTGCCCGGTGGACTGTTTCCGCGAAGGCCCCAACTTCCTGACGATCGACCCGGACGAGTGCATCGACTGCGCCGTCTGCATCCCGGAATGCCCGGTGAACGCGATCGTCCCCGAGGAAGATGTGCCCGGCGATCAGCAGCACATGATCAAGATCAACGCGGACTTGGCCAAGAAGTGGCCCAGTATCACCAAGCGCAAGTCCGCCCTGCCTGACGCCGAAGAGTGGAAGGACAAGACCGGCAAGCTGTCCGAGCTGATCCGCTGATCAGCCCTCCATCCATCCCGGCCCGGCCGGGTGACCCTATGCAAGACCAAGAACAAACCGCCCTGCCCACCCCAGGCCCCAACGTGATCGAAACGGACGCCGTCATCGTCGGCGCCGGCCCGGTCGGACTCTTCCAGGTGTTCGAACTCGGCCTGCTCGAGATCAAGGCCCACATCATTGATTCGCTCGCCTATCCGGGCGGTCAGTGCATCGAGCTGTACCCCGACAAGCCGATCTACGACATCCCGGCCGTGCCCGTCTGCACCGGCAAGGAACTGACCGACAACCTGATGAAGCAGATCGAGCCCTTCGGCGCGACCTTCCATCTGGGTCAGGAGGTCACGACGGTGGTCAAGCAGGCAGACGGCCGCTTCTTCGTCGAGACCAGCAAGGGCACGCAATTCCTGTCCAAGACCATCTTCATCGCCGGCGGCGTGGGCTCCTTCCAGCCGCGCACGCTGAAGGTGGACGGCATAGACAAGTACGAGGGCGACAAGGTCCATTACCGCGTGAAGGATCCGTCGCGCTTCGCGGGCAAGAACCTGCTCGTCGTCGGCGGCGGTGATTCGGCCCTGGACTGGGCGCTGAACTTCTGCGCCGGCAATGCCGACGGCAACCCGCACAAGGCCGAGAGCGTGATCCTGGTGCACCGCCGCGACGGCTTCCGCGCCGCGCCGGCCTCGGTCGCCAAGATGAAGGAGCTCTGCGACGCCTACGAGATGCAGTTCATCGTCGGCCAGGTGACCGACCTGGACGAGGCCGATGGCCAGCTCAAGGGCGTGAAGGTCACCGGCGGCGACGGCGTCACCCGCGTCGTGCCCTGCGACGAGGTGCTGGTGTTCTTCGGCCTGTCCCCCAAGCTGGGCCCCATCGCCGAGTGGGGGCTGGACCTGGAGCGCAAGCAGATCGTCGTCGACACCGAGAAGTTCCAGACCTCGGTGCCGGGCATCTTCGCCGTGGGCGACGTGAACACCTACCCGGGCAAGAAGAAGCTGATCCTGAGCGGTTTCCACGAGTGCGCGCTGGCCGCCTTTGCCGCTGCGCCCTATGTATTCCCGGAAAAGCGCATTCACCTGCAATACACCACCACCAGCCCCAAGCTGCACAAGGTGCTGGGCGTGGACACACCCGTGTTCGACTGAGTCGAGCACCGCTTCCAGCCTTGAACGGCCCGCCCCTGGCGGGCCGTTTGCTTTTGGGCGGCTCCGCCTGAGAGTGCCCAGGCCCCGCCGAGATCAGCTACACGGCGCATGTTTCCATATTGTTAAGCACAGTATCCTGATGATTCGGCGTGGAGCGCATTACACAATGGACAGCCCACAGAAAATGATTCATCATTTCACATGAATCATATTTAACAAGCTCGCCTCGCGAATATACAAATCGCGTTTCCAGAGTATTTCCACACCCGCCTACCCCCCTCATCAAAGGCGGAGAACTTCTCCCGATGGAGGCCTGAATACCTCTCGCTAACCTGCAGATTCCGATTTTCTGGAGGTAAGCGTGAAGTTTTCGTTGAAATCCGTGGCCTTGGCATCCGCCCTCGCCCTCCTGGCCGGCGGCGCCGGTGCCGCCAATCTGACCAAGGCCGTCGCGCCCCAGAACGTGGCGGTCGACAACGGCCTGGCCGCCAGCACCGACGTCATCGACGTCGCCATCGCCCTCAAACCCAACAATCTCGACGACCTGAAGGCCTTCGTCGCCTCCACCGTCAACCCTGCCAGCGCGAACTACCACCAGTTCATCACGCCCCAGCAATTCGCCGCCCGTTATGGCCAGAGTCTGGCCAATATCGAGGCCGTGAAGGCTTATCTGGAAGCCAGCGGCCTGACCATCAAGCAGGTTTACGGCAACAACCTGCTCATTACCGCCAGCGGCACCAACGCCCAATTGAGCGCGCTGTTCGGCACCACGCAGCACAGTTTCACGTCGGCCTCCGGCAATGTGTTCCAGCGCGCGCTGTCCAAGCCGGTGATTCCGGCGGCGCTGTCGGGCGTCGTCGCCTCAGTCAGCGGTCTGAGCACCGAGCCCCGCTTCCGCGCGCACAACCGGCAGATGCCCGGTGAATTGGCTGCCCTGGCCACGACCAGCGCCGCCAGCACGACCACCGCACGCACCACGGCCACGAGCCTGAGCAAGAGCGCGACGCTCACCTCGACCGTGTCGCCCGCAGCCACCCCGGTGTTCACCAACCCGGGCAGCTACGGCGTGAAGCAGGTCGCCACCCGCTACAACCTGGATCCGCTGTACGCCGCGGGCTACACCGGCGCCGGCAAGACGCTGGGCATCATGACCTTTGCAAGCTTCGTCAACACCTGGGCCACCACCTACTGGAGCAGTGTCGGCGTCACCCGCACCGGCACGCTCACCACGGTGAAGGTCTGCCCGGACGGCGGCAGCACCTGCACCATCAGCACCAGCGGCTCCGGCGAGACCGCGCTGGACGTCGAGCAGTCCGGCGGCCTGGCGCCCGGCGCCAACGTCATCGTCTATGAGGCACCCAACAGCGATGCCGGCTCGCTGGCGCTCTACACGGCCGCCATCACGGCCAATGTGGCCGACACGCTGTCCATCAGCTGGGGCCTGACCGAGCTGGCCTACAGCGGCGACGACCTGACGGCCTACGACACGCTGTTCCTGCAGGCGGCGGCCCAGGGCGTCCCGGTTACCGCGGCCTCGGCCGACGGCGGCGCCTACGACGTGGCGGGTGCGGGCTACCCGTATCCGAACTATTCCAACGTGCTGTCCGTCGACTTCCCGGCCAGCCACCCCTACGTGATCGGCGCTGGCGGCACCACGCTGCCGCTGTCGCTGGCCGGCGGCGCCATCACGGTGCCCACCGAGCGCCCGTGGGGCTGGGACTACCTGCTGAACTACGTCGGCGCCACCAGCTACTACGCCAACTACTTCCCCGTGGGGGCGGGCGGTGGCGTCAGCGTGCAATACGCGCTGCCTGACTACCAGCAAGGGCTGGCCGGCGTGCGCACCAGCGTGGCAGGCCAGGCCATGATCTGCATGAAGACCACGGCGGCAACCAGCTCGGTGGCAGGTTGCACGGTGGGCCAGACCGTGGTGTCGCCACTGCCCGCCGGCTATGCCGGCCGCAACGTGCCCGACATCTCGATGAACGCCGACCCGGACAGCGGCTACGCCTTCTTCGGCCCGAGCAGCGGCAACGGTTCCGGCACCGGTTCCTGGGTCACCGGCTATGGCGGCACCAGCTTCGTCGCGCCGCAGCTCAACGGCATGTTCGCGGTGATGACGCAGAAGGCCGGCCACCGCCTGGGCTGGCTGCATCCGCAGCTCTACGGCGCGTTCAAGACCTACGGCTACGGCAGCGGCTCGCCGTTCCGCGCGGTCACCACGGGCACCAACCTCTACTACCCGGCGACCAACAGCTACAACCCGGCAACCGGCCTCGGCACGATCGACGCAGCCAACCTGTCCGCCATCTTCAACTGACCCGCTTGAGCCACCGGGCGCAGGCCCGGTGGCTCGGTCCTCCCGCACACAGGAATTCCCATGATGAAGTTTTCCCCCTCCCGATTGGCCGTCCAGCTCGCCGCCTCGCTGGCCCTGAGCGCCGGCTTCGCCAGCGCCGCCCATGCCGATGACTACACGGTGTTCGGCCTCATCAGCAGCGAATCCGGCACGCAGCTGACCGGCAGCTTCAGCCAGGCCATCGCCGCCGGCGACTTCACGCTGACCGTCTACGCCGAAGGCGCCACCGAGTACGACCAGCTGTTCTCTGCTGCCGCCGATGCCGGCATCTCGTTCAGCGGCCTGACGGTGTCGGTGTGGTCCACCGACACCAACGGCAATGACGTGTTCACGCCCGTCTCGCTGGCGAGCTCGTCGGTGACGCCCACCGGCATCAGCACTACCGCCTACGACCAGTCCGCCAGCTTCCTGCTCTACACCATCACCGGCACGGCCTCGGCTGCCGGCACCATCAGCGGCACGGTGCTGGACGACACCAACTTCACCGTCGCCACCGCCCCCGTGCCCGAGCCCGGCACCTGGGCCCTGATGGCCGGCGGCCTGGGCCTCATCGGCCTGCTGCGCGGCCGCAAGCGCCACGGCGCCTAAGGCGCTGACCAGGCCGTGCCCCGCGCGGCTTGCTAGTTTCCAGGCCCCCTCGCGGGGCCTGTCGCGTTGCTGGGGCTCGCGCGCACGCCCGAACCCAGCGCCACCCGACGATAGAATCCGGCCCGCTGCGCAAGCCCGCTTGCGCAGCTCCGCTAGGGGTGTTGACGAACCCGTGTCGTCGACTGAGACAGTCCCTTTGAACCTGATTGAGGTAATCCTCGCGCAGGGAAGCAGTCGATCAGCGGGGCCCATCCGTCCAGTCTCCCGGGCCTGTCGCGTTCTCGTTTGCCGACCTGCCATCGCTTTTCGCTTCGATGGCACAACCCACCCGTTCCGTTCTGAGCGCCGCTGCGGCGCTGCTCGTCGCCGGCCTCGCCAGCGCCCAGACGCTGCCCCAGGTCAGCGTCACCGGCAAGGCCGCGGAGGCCGCGCCCGGCTTGGCCGGCTTCAGCGACCCGCCGGCCAAGCTGCCCCTGCAGACCCTGAGCCTGTCCGCCGAGCGCCTGGCCGACATGGGCCTGGAGCAGCTCTCCGGCATCACCAAGCTGGATGCCTCGGTGACCGACTCGTACAACGCCGTCGGCTATTGGTCGCAGCTCAAGGTGCGCGGCTTCGATCTGGACAACCGCTACAACATGCGCCGCGACGGCCTGCCCATCAGCGGCGAGACCGCGCTGTCGCTGGCCAACAAGAGCGCCGTCGAGGTGCTCAAGGGCGCGTCCGGCATGCAAGCCGGCACCAGCGCGCCGGCTGGCCTGGTCAACCTCGTCGTGAAACGCCCGCTGGCCGACGACGCCACCACGATGAGCCTCGGCGTCACCCAGCACGGCAGCGTCGAGGCCGCCATCGACCACTCGCAACGCTTCGGCACGCAGCGCGAGTTCGGCCTGCGGGTGAACCTGCAGGAGGCCCATCTGGACCCGCAGCTGCGCGACACCAAGGGCAACGCCCACACGGCCGCACTGGCCGCCGACTGGCGGGTCAGCGCGGATACGCTGCTGGAGGCCGAGGTCGAGATCAACCGCCAGGCTCAGCCCAGCCAGCAGGCCTTCAGCCTGCTCGGCAACCGCGTGCCCGACCCTCACCTGATCGACCCGCGACTGAACCTGAACAACCAGCCCTGGTCGCAGCCCGTGGTGTTCGACAACACCCATGCCTCGCTGCGCATCCAGCAAAAGCTGGCCGGCGACTGGACCGCCCAGGCCCATGTCGGCATCCAGCGCCTGCGCAGCGACGACCGGCTGGCCTATGCCTTTGGCTGCACCGCCGGCGACGGCACCTACTACGCCGATCGTTTCTGCCCGGACGGCAGCTACGACATGTACGACTTCCGCAGCGAGAACGAGCATCGCGACACCGATGCGCTCGACCTCTCGGCCAGCGGCCCGGTCCAGCTCGCGGGCATGCGGCATGACCTGACCCTGGGCGGCCTGACCAGCCGCTTCAGGAGCCGCTTCCAGGGTCAGGCCTACAACTACACCGGCACCGGCAACATCGACGGCACGGCCGTCACCCCCGCCGCCCCCGAGCTGACGGACGAGAACACCAATCGCGACGAACGCAGCAACGAGCTGTACCTGCGCGACCGCGTCGCGCTGTCGGCCGACACCACCGCCTGGCTGGGCCTGCGCCACACCCGCCTGCATCGCCAGAGCGTGCGCACCGACGGCTCGCGCCCGACCGACTACTCCCAGTCCGTCACCACCCCCTGGATCGCACTGAGCCACGCCATCGCGGCCGACTGGCTCATCTACGCCAGCTGGGGCCAGGGCGTGGAGAGCGAGGTCACACCCAACCGCCCGCGCTACGTGAACCCGGGCCAGGCCTTGCCGGCGCTGAAGAGCCGCCAGACCGAACTGGGGCTGAAGACCGGCACGCAGCGCGTCGAGGGCGCGCTGACCCTCTTCGACATCCGCCGCCCGCTGTGGAGCGACATCGGCAGTTGCGACGCCAACCTCAGCTGCACGCACACGCAGGATGGCTACGCCCGCCACCGCGGCATCGAGGCCAGCGCCGACCTGAAGTGGACCGGCGGAGGCCTGTTCGGCAGCGCCACGCGCCTACAGGCCCGCCGCGAAGGGAGCGTCGACGCCAGCCTCAATGGAACGACACCGCCCAACGTGCCACGCACCACCATCAAGACCCAGTTCAGGCAAGACCTGGCCCCAGGTTGGCTGCTGCAACTGGGGCTGCAGTACGAGGGCAGCCGCTACGCGACACCCGACAACAGCATCACCATCCCGTCCTGGACCGTGGCCGATGCCGGCCTGCGCGTGATGCAGTACGTGGGCGCGCAAACCTGGGTCTGGCGCGCCGGCGTGGACAACCTGACCAACCGCCGCGCCTGGCGTGAATCGCCCTGGCAGTACGAGCACAGCTACCTTTACCCCCTCGCGCCGCGCACCGTTCGAGCAAGTTTGGAGATTCGCTTGTGAAGCCTCCAATTTTCTGTCTATAATGGCAGGCTCAATTCCTCGATAGCTCAGTCGGTAGAGCGCCGGACTGTTAATCCGTAGGTCCCTGGTTCGAGCCCAGGTCGGGGAGCCAAATCAGAGGCGATCACTTCGGTGGTCGTCTCAAAAAAACAAGCTTGCAGCAATCGAACTGCGAGCACCCATACCGAACAATTCCTCGATAGCTCAGTCGGTAGAGCGCCGGACTGTTAATCCGTAGGTCCCTGGTTCGAGCCCAGGTCGGGGAGCCAAATCAAAAGCCTCGTTGCGCAAGCAGCGGGGCTTTTTTCTTAGCCAGAACGAAAGCCCGCGATGAGCACCCTGCCCGCCTGCCCCAAGTGCCAGTCTGCCTACACCTACGAGGATGGCACCCAGCTGGTGTGCCCCGAATGCGGCCACGAATGGTCGGCTCAAGGGTCGCAAGCTGCGGCGGCCGAAGAGGTGCGCGTCATCAAGGACGCCGTGGGGAATGTGCTTCAGGACGGCGACACCGTCACCGTGATCAAGGACCTGAAGATCAAGGGCTCGTCCCTGGTCGTCAAGGTCGGCACCAAGGTCAAGAACATCCGCCTGGCCGAAGGCGATCACGACATCGACTGCAAGATCGACGGGATCGGCGCGATGGGGCTGAAGTCGGAGTTCGTGAAGAAGGTCTGAACGGGCCTGCCGTCGACCATCGTCGGAGGTGACAGGTGCGTCACGCACCTGTCAGTCCGATCGGTCCCCGGACAGGGACCAGACCAGAGGATCAGCGACGCACGCGTCGGTGCAAGCCTCCGGCCCTCTGCATGCCTGATCAGCCGCCGGTGTACGGAATGCCCAGGATGCTCAGGAAGGTCTTGATGAAGCTCATTTGAATACTCCCAAAGTGAAGGCCACATGGCCTGCGCCAACTTTGGCAGCCCAACGCCTTGTCTGCAGGGACAAAGCCGGGGAATAACCGGCGCTTATCTGCCCATCAGGGTGCGATGAAACCGCTTTCCATCGCACGCGCGACGGCCATGGGCACGCTGTGGGCCCCCAGCTTGCGGCTGGCCTCGCGCTGCAGGTGCATCACGGCGGCCTCGCTGACGCTCATCTTCTCGGCCGTCATCCACACCGAGCATCCGCCGGCAGCCCAACGCAGCGACTCGGCCTCGAGGTCGCTGAGCGCATTTGCCGCCGCGCCCTCCGGGGTGTAGATGCGCAACGCCGCTGCCTGCGCATGCAGGGCCACCATGCGAAGCCCGATCTCCAGCCGCAGCCGCTCGGCGGGGTCCGTGGGCACCGCATCGCCATCCACGCCGAAGATGAAGATCTCCGCATGCGACAGCTCGTGCAGCGCCACCGCCATGCCCGCCCGGTAGCCGAAGCGTGCCTGCAGCTCCCACAGGTCGGCGCTGCCCGCGGCCGTGTAGAGCTGCTGGTCATAGACCACACAGCCCGGCTCGGCCTGCAGCCGGGCCATCAGCGGATCGCGCAAGGCGTTGTCCAGCGATCTGGACGCCTCCAGAAACGCTTCCGGGTGGTTGCCGAACGAATGCACGGCCGCCCGGCCCGACGACAGTCGGCCACGAATCAGTGTGCCGCCAGACAGGCCATAGCCCAGCTTGGCCGCTACTCGCTCGAGACGGCTCTTCAGCGCCGCTGCGTCCGGCGCGGCGCCAAGCTCCAGCAGGTCCAGATGAGAGGGCATGCCGCGACTCTATCGACTGCTTGTTTCACTACACGGAAAAAGGCCTCCGAACACTGGGGCCAGGTGTGAACTAGGGCGCGAAGCTGCAGGGGGCAAACGCGAGGCGGAGGCCCTTCCCGCCGCATCCGCGCCTGTCTCACCGCTCAACAGCTCATTCGAAAAAAGGAACGGCCCCTGCTGGGGCCGCTTCGTCAGGTCAAGCCACCGGGCGTATTCACTGCCCGGCCGAAGCCGGGCGTGCAGCCGCGCGCCGTCGCAGGCCCACCGCGGCCAGCCCGGTCAGCAGCAGTGCGGCAGAGGTCGGCTCCGGCACCGCGGCGATGGAGCTGATCGAGATGTTGTCCACCGCAACATCGTAGGCGACCGCACTGCCGGAGCGGGTTGCAGGGATGCGGAAGGCGATCTCGTCGATCCCCGACAGCAGCTGGGCAAAGCTCATGTCGCTGGCCATCGTCGGGTTACCTCTCGCGTCCACCGCGGTCCAGCCATCGGGCAGCGTCGCCGAGCCGGTCGCGTTCAACGTGACCGTCAGGGTTTGCCAGCCGGTGCCTTCGGTCAAGGTGCCGAGCTTGAAGCTGACGAAGGATGCGTCGTAGCCATCGGCCGGGTGGTCGAAGTCGAGCAGGTCGAGATAGATGTCCTTGGGGACCGAGGCACCAGACGCCCCCACCGCCATGCGGATGGGATTGATGTCCAGGCTCAGCGTGATGGACTGGGCCTGCGTGAAGTCGCCGGTGAATGCGCTGCTGTCGGTGTAGTAGCGCAGGCCAACCTTCAGGAAGTCGTTGTAGACGGTATGCAGCGACGGCGCCTCATTGCCCAGCGTCGTGTCCCAGGTGGTGGTGCCTGCCGCGGGCACGCCGACGCGGCCGAACCAGCCGTCGGTACCGTCGCTGAAGTCCGACAGCGTGGAACTTCCAGGGGTGATGGCCAGCGCGCTGCAGGAAAGAACGGCGCCGGCCAGGCCGGCCAGCGAGAAAGCAAGCTTCATGAGAACAATCTCCGAGGTATGACGGAAGCCCTCGCCCAACGGGGTTGGCGGCGCTTTGCGCCTGGCTCGGGGCTGGACCAATGCTAGGAAGCGACCGGCGCGGACCGCTCACGGATGCCCAACCTGGCGGCGGCGCCCCCGCGGTCGCGGGGCCGGGCCAACCCGGACTCAGCGCAGCGGCATCACCCGCGTGGCCCGCAGGCTCAGCGCTGCCTCAGGCAGGCCGGCCAGCTCGATGCCCAGCAACGCCTCGCAACGCGCCAGGGCGCGACGCGCCTCGTTGTCGCGCCCCAGGGCGAGCTGGCAGCGGATCAGCGCCAGATGCAGGGTTTCGGCGGAGAGATCCTGCGCCAGGCCCGCCTCATACAGGCTGAGCGCGGCATTCCAGTCCTGGGCCGTCTCGAGGTGCGCCCCGGCGTCGCGCACCGAGCGGGTGAAGCGCAGCCCATTGCGCTCGCGGGCCTGCCTGAGCCAGGGTTCCAGTACGGCATTGCCGAACAGGGGCCCGCGGTAGAGCCGGATCAGGTCGCGCAGCTGAGTGGGCAGTGCGGTGGCATCGGCATGCGGCCGCAGGCTGTGCTGCAGCGCCGCGCAGGCACGCTCGAAGGCGTCGACATCGCACCACACCAGGCGCGCGTTCAGCGAGAGCCGGCCGTTGGCAAGCTTCAAGGCCTGCTCGACACCCAGCCACTTGCGCAGGCGCGACAGGCTCATCTCGAACGACGACTTCGGCGCCGCGGCCTCCAGGTCGGGCCACAGCAGCTCGACGAGGTGAGCCACCTCGACGGCGCGCTCCTCATCGAAGGCCTCCAGCGCCACCAGCGTCTGCAGCAGGGCCAGGGGCTTGCGCTGCGCCTTGCCCTGCGCCGCCAGCGGCTCGCCATGGCACCAGACGGCAAACCCGCCCAAGGCCTGAATGCGCAACGGCCATGGCCAACTGGCCGGCGCATGCTCCGGGGCGGCAAGCTCGCACTTGCTGATCAGGCTGCGCACGAAGTCCGTCTCGATGTCGCGCTCCAGCGCCAGCACGCACAGGCGCCCGCAGAACTCGGGGAGATGGTCGAAGAAGTCGTAGCTGCCCCGGCGACGCAGCCCTTCCCACAGGGCCCGGATGCGCTCCTCGGCATCGGGCCGCGCGTCGCGCACGGCCAGAAAGGCGTCAATGCCCTCCAGCATGGCACCGACCTCCTGCGCATAGCCCGGCGGCGTCGACCCGGCGAGAGCCTGCAGCGTCGCACGACCGGCCTCGTAGTCCTCGCCCAGCAGCTGCGCAAAGGCCTCATTGACGGCATAAGGCCAGCGCATGGCCAGCGGCATGCGAACCTCGTCGCACAGCCAGCGCGCACGCGACGCGTGGTGCAGCGCCGAGGCCTTCTCACGACGCATGAAGGCCAGCCGGGTCTTCTCAAGTTCCAGCAGCAGCAGCTCGCCCAGCTGGCTCGGGTCGAGCAGCGTCTGCGCACGCTCGATGGCCGAGCGTGCGGCAGCAATGTCGCCGTGAGGCAGCGCGTTCTGGGCCTCCACCAGCACGGCCAGGAACTCCACATCCCTCAGCCGGTGCCGTTTCGCAATCTCGAACAGCTGCTCCAGCGCCCTGGCCGCCAGATGCGGCTGCCGCCCGTAGTGCGCACAGATGCGCCACATGTGCAGCCAGCGCGCCTGCCGGTAGGGCGTGGCCGCAGGCTCGGCCATGCGAGGGGCGATCACCGCCTGCACGCGCAGGGCCGGGTCGCGCAGATTGCGGGGCTCGAAGTAGTAGATCAACGTGCGGGCTGCGGCCAGCGTCAGGTTGACATCCAGCCCCTGCTCGATCAACGCCTGCAATCGCGTCGCGCAGCCCTCGATGGCCGGATCCAGCGGACTGCACAACAGCAGGCCCAGCAGGCGCGCGTTCAGCACCAGCAGTTCCTGCGTGGCGTCGAGCGTCACGACGCCGGCGTCGTCGGCCGTCAATGCCGCCAGCCCCTCCTCGAAGCGCTCGAAGCGCCGGAAATGCTGGCCCGTCAGCATCAAGCCGGCCATGGCCTGCAGAGCCAGGGCTCGATCACCGAGATGCAGCCCATGGGCATGCAGTGCGGCGAACCCCGCCCAGGCCGGCCATTCACCCCGGTGGGCACTGTCCAACGTCTGCGCCAGACGCTCTGCTGCCGACAGGACGAGCCCGCCCGCCGGGCTCGCAGCTCCCGGCTGATCCGACGAAGAAGCCACGGGTCCTGTCATCTGGAATACAACGGCGCGGATCTTAGGGGGCTCTGGTAAACCAGCGCCTCCAGTGCGATATCCGCCGGGCTGAACGCCGCCCGGGCGAGCAGCCTCGAGGCAAGACCGGCCCGTCACTCACGGCGCCAGACCTGGCCGGCGTGCTCCACGCTGTCATCACAAGCATCAGCCTGCAGGTATCAGGACACAACTCGCCGGGCAGCCGACATAATCAATCAGTCATGATGACTCCCCGCCACCCGGAGAAATGCACGTGAGGAAACTGCTCTGCATCGCCATCTTGTGTTCTGCCGGCTCCATCGAGGCCCAGCCCCCCGCGCCGGCGGACGGCGCAGCACCGGCGCGTGTACCGACGGTCGCCCTGGTGGCTGCCATCGGCGACCAGCTCGACGTGGTGCGCCAGCGGCCCAGCACCGGCACCAACATCGAGCCCTTCAGCCGCAAGAGCTTTGCCCTGAACAGCCAGGCCCTCAACTACTCGGTGCTGCGCGGGCTCGACCGGGCGCTGGAGGATGAAGAACCGCAGACGCGGCGCATCCTGCTGGCCTGGACCGCACCGGCCGACGTGAAGCAGCGCCTGGCCGAGGCCCGGGGCAGCGAGCGCGAGGCCATCGTGCTGGCGGCGTTGCGAGCCCACCTGACGAGCCTGCCGGAGCGTGCCCGCTGGGACCGCATCGAAGCCATCCTGCCGAGCTATTTCTATGAAGCCACCTCGGGCATGGGCCGCAAGCTGTCCGGCGTGGGCTTCTATGTGCAGCCGCTGTCCAACGGCGCCATCCCGGTGGACTGGAACATCAACACCGATGCCAGTGCCGCGACGGTGGATCAGGCGCCGGAGCAGGAGTCCGACTACAAGACCGTCGACCCCCATACCGGCAAGGTCGGCCATTCCTACACCTACCTGGCCACCTACATGTACTTCCAGCGCATCACGCTGGATGCGCGCACGCTGGAGGTGCTGGCCACCAAGCAGCAACTGGACAACATCAAGTACGCCGACCCCAAGGCCACCGCCATCGATGTCGGCGACCAGATTCCCCTGAGCGTGATGACCACCAAGCTGCTGGAGATGGCCGAGCAGTCGGCCTACACCTCGGTGCGCGGCAAATCCTATGTGTCGACCACGGCCCCGAGGCCGGTCCAGCCGGCAGCCAGCTCGCCGCCCTGAGCCCAGGCCGGTCAGCCCCGCGCAACCTCCATCCGCGAGCCCGATCCCACGAGCCGCCCGCCGAATGCGGCGGCCAATCCATTCACATCCGTAATATCACCAGTGATAACACCAGCAAACATTTACTACATTGGGGTTTCGCTGACACCGGCGCCCGACGAGGCAACGCCGCCCCCGTTTCGGGCCGGGTGTCGCCCTTGCCCAGGAGTTCCGTTGCGCCTCCCGTCAGGGGCCGCCCAAGGTGGCCTCGCATCCGGGGGATCGTTGCGGCCTCCGTCCATCCACGAGCCTCACGGCAACCTCCCATGCATCCACTTATCTCGTTCCTCCGTCGTTCATCACGCCCGGCCACGCTGACCGCTGCACTACTGGCGTCAGCCAGCGCCTTCGCTGACCCGAGCATCGTCAACGGCAGCTTCGAAGGCCCGGTGCTGGCCGCTCCCGGCAAATCCACCGGCACCATCACCGGCTGGATCAAGACCTTCCATGGCCCGATCGCACTGGTGTCGGGCAACATCCAGGACGGTAATGGCGACTGGTACGGCGTCACACCCTTCGGCAACCAGTACGTCGGCCTGGATCCGATCAGCACAGGCTTTCGCGCCGGTGTGTCGCAGGTGCTGTCGGACTTCGTCGCCGGCCAGACCTACGCCCTGACGCTGTACGTGGCCGACTCCGACGGCGGCAAGGCGCCTCAGCTGGAAGTGATGTTTTCCGACGGTGGCTCCACTGTCTACCTGGACACCGTCTACAACGTGCCGCTGGGCGGGCCCTATGGCGACGTGATCGCCTTCACCGAGCTCACCACCTACTTCACCGCCCCCGTATCCGGCGACATCGCGCTGTCTCTCTTCAACGCCGGCAGCGCCTACATCACCACCGATCCGGGCTCCATCTCCATCGACAACGTGTCCATCAGCGCCGTGCCCGAGCCGTCCACCGGCGCCTCGCTGCTGCTGGGCCTGGGCGGCCTGGCCGGGTGGGTGCGTCGTCGCCGGCAGCGCGCCGCCTGAGCTCAGGGACTGGTGCCGCCCTCACGCCACCAGTCCCTCGCGACGGCGATGCCCCAGGCCATCACCGGCGCACTGATCAGCGCGGCGGCAAGACCTGCCCCCGCAGCTGACGCGACCATGAGGTTGTAGCCCGCATGCCAGACCGCCACGGGCAGCAGCGCTCCCGCGCTGCGCCGATGCACATCGGCCAGCACGAAAGAACCGCACAGCAGCCCGAACAGCCAGCCCAGCAGCGTGAGCCCGAGCAGCGCCTGCATGCTCTGGTTCAGCCAGAACAGCGGCGCATGCCAGAACGCCCATAGTGCCGCCACCCGCCACGCGGCCCCGAATCGTCCATGACGCTGCTGCAGTTGCCCAAGCAGGAAACCGCGCCAGCCGCCCTCCTCGCCCAGGCCGTTGACCAGCAGCACCACCGCAAACACCGCGGCCACCGGCCAGTCGGTCGGCAGGCCTGGAAAGCGGGCAAAGTCATGCAGCGCCGGCCACCCATGCCCCGCTGCGGCCAGCAGGCCGAACACCGCCGCGCCCAGCAGCAGCGGCGACAGCGCCCAGCCCCAGGCGGGCCACGGCGGCCGGCGCAACAGCCGGCCCATGAAGGCCCTCAGACCCGCACGTCCTGACCCCAGCGCCGTGGTCAGCAGGGCCGCCAGCAGGGGTGCCAGCAGGCCCGGGAAGTGAGACACACCCGTGCCCGGGGCGACCTGCAGCCCCTGCGCCAGCAGGCCGAGCCAGTAGCCCCAGGACATCAGCAAGGTCAGCGCGTAATAGACCGCCACTGGGCGCGCCGCCAGCCACGCCCGCCAACCACACTGTTGCGCCGCACTCGCCATGCCTCAGCCGCCCGGCGAACCGGACGGAGGCTGCTGGGCCCAGGCCGGCTTCAAGGGCATGCCCCGGCCCACGCAGACGCTTGCAGCCTGCGGTCGGCTGGCCCCGAGGCTCGCTGAGGCTGATGAACGAGATCTGGCATCACAGGTATCGCTGAAAGTGCAGGTCCGCAAAGTCGCCGGCCTCACGAACCGGGGCGTCAACATCGTAGAAGTCGAACTGTGTCATTCCATCCAGCCAGAGCTGCCGCTTCGGGACACTCACGGCATCGAAGAAGGCATGCGCTCCCTGTGGCACCGCCGCGGTCTCGGCGTGCACCATCGCAAAAGGCTGGCGCATCCCTGGTGCGGCAGCCAGGCTGTCGAAGTCCAGCCAGTCAGGCCAGAAGGCGAGGTCGGCCTCGTTGCGCCAGGCCGGGATCACGCCGCGACCCGGCTCCGTGTAGTACGGCGCACCGAACATCAGCGCCCGCTCATCCTCCAGACTGGCCGCCGGCACGAAGGCCTGCCGGCCGGTCCGAGCCTGCTCGGCGCGGGCGGCCAACCCCCGTTCGCGCAGCGCCTGAACGCCCGCGGCACCGCCGTACACCGCTTCGACGATGGCCCGGTCCTGTAACCACGGTGCCACCACGGCCACCGCGCGCAACACCGGCGCCTGCGCGGCCGCATGCACCACATAACCGGCGCCGGCACAGATGCCCAGGGCGCCGACACGACGCGCATCGACCTCCGGTCGCCCGGCCAGGTAGGCCGCCGCTGCGACGAGATCGGCCACCTTGTTCGCCGGGGTTTCGCGCTGCCTCAGCGCACCGCCACTTTCGCCGAAGCCGCGAAAGTCGAAGGCCAGCACCGCATAGCCCCGTACGGCCATCTCCTGGGCATAGCGCAGCGGCATCTGCTCCTTCACCGTGAACCACGCACCGGCCACCACCAGCGCCGGCAACGGCGCACGCGCCTCGCCTGGGGTCAGCAGCACGCCTGCCAGCGTCTCGCCCTGGCTCTCGAAACGGACCGGGCGGCTCAACATGCGGCCGCCGCTCACGCCCGAGCCCCGGCTCGTGCAGCCACGCGCGCCTGCGCCTGGGCACACAGGCCGCGATCGCCCTGCTCCTCGCGCAACGCCAGGCTCATGCCGGTGACCCGCCACTCGCCCTCCTGCCGCTGCAGCGTCCAGTCATAGCGCCCCGTCAGGCGCCAGAGGCCGTCGTCCAGCCAGTGGCTGGCCACCACATCGGCGCTGGCCTGCGCCTGGGCGCCGTCGAGGCGCACCGCCACGCTGCCGATCTCGTGCAGCGTCGCATCAAAGCCCGGCACCAGCGCCTGCCAGGCTGCGAGCAGCGTGGCGGCATCCAGCTCCTGGGCCTCGCCACCCAAGAGCGAGCGGTAGTCGATGCGCAGCCGTGCGGCAAATACGGCCTGGGCAAGCTCGTAGCGCCCGAGGTCGACCGCCAGAGGGATTGCGCGCACCCGAGCGGCGACAAGGGCGTGGGCGGCGCTGGCATTGGCCGCTTGTGGTTCGTTCATGGTCAGGCAGGGTGGGTTGAAGAACACGGGTCACGGCAGCAGGCTCAGGCACATGCGCTCGAAATCCATCACATAGCCCCGGCCCTGGCGCAGCAGGTCCTGGCCGACGGCGCCGTCGCGGTCGGGCGCCACGCGGGACAGCAGCGCCACGTCGGCCAGCGTCGTGCGCCGGGTGCCCACCCGCAGCGTCAGCGCCGGGAGATTGCGGGCGGCATCGTCCGTGCTGCTGCCGCCGGCGCCGCCCAGCGTGTGGGCCTGGCGGCGCGCCTGGCGCAGCAGCTGCGGCGAGGCCTGCGCCGCATTGGCGAACAGATGGGTGGCCTTGGCCCCGGTGTCGACGAACAGCCGCAGCGTGCGGCCGGCGGTTTCGCTGCGCGCCAGCAGCAAGGGTTGAACCCCGCTCAGCATCAGATTGGCCGGCTCCCGCGTCTCGGGCGCGGCGGACCCGAGGCTCAGCGTCTCCTGGCCATCCCCCTGCTCCACACCCAGGCGCCCCAGCTTCAGGAACACCGGCAGGCCGAGGATGGCCTCGATCCGGTACGCGCCGCCCGCAAAGCTCAGCGCCTCGTCGGGCAGCACGATGAAGACCACGTCGTGCAGCACGGCCGACCCCAAGGCCAGCTCGCGCCCCACCGCAAAGCGTGTGCGGAGCGCATCACGCGACACCGTGCCCACGCTCGCCTCGGTATCGAGCAGGCGCAGGCCCAGCCGTCGGGCGGTGGATTCGGTGACCGTTGAGAAGGCCGCGCCGGTGTCGACGACGAACTGCTGGGCCTGCCCCTCGGCGCTCGCATCCACCCGCGCCAGCCCGGCCGCATCGCGGGTGATGGCCAGGCGCGCCCGTGGCCCGGGCTCCACCGTCATCGGCGGCAGCTCGGCCAGCGCGGCCACGAAGGCCCGCGCCTGCTGCGCCTCGGCATCCAGCGGATGCAGGCGGTCGGCATCGTCCAGCGCCCGCGCAGCCGCGCCGTAGTGGCCCTGGCGGGTCAGCAGCGCAGACAGCTCCTGCAGCGCCGCGGCACGCTCGGCCGCCGGCAGCCGGGCTGCCGCCATGCGCTCCAGCGCGGGCCGGGCCTCGGCGTCCCGATGCCGCAGCGACAGCGCGACCGCACGGGCCAGCGCGCCCTGCTCGCCCGGCCGGCGCGCCAGCTGCTCCAGCCGCAGCACGTCATTGGCCACCAGGGCCTGCTGCAGGCCCGCACCGTCAGCCCACGCCGACGCCAGGCTCAGAGCCAGCAGCCAGGCCGTTGTCAGGCGCTTCATGCCCGCTCCCCTTGGCCAGGCGCTGCGTCATCTCCCACCAGAGCCCGCAGACCCGGCGGTGCAGCGCTGAGCAGGCCGAATCGCCGCAGCGGATCGCCGCCCTGCGCCAGCGCGG
The DNA here is from genome assembly GCA_003241055.1 of Roseateles depolymerans. Lineage (GTDB taxonomy): Bacteria > Pseudomonadota > Gammaproteobacteria > Burkholderiales > Burkholderiaceae_C > Pelomonas > Pelomonas depolymerans_A. The sequence continues at coordinate 263,028 of QFOD01000004.1, read as the reverse complement.
CCGCCAGGCGCATCTCGGCCGACAGCCCCGAATGATGCAAACAGGCCAGATAGGCGGAGTCGCTCCAGAAGCCGTGGCGCAGACCCTGACCATCCGGCGCCACCAGCGCCAGCAGCAGCTCGCGGCCATCGGCGATCAGCGTGATCTGCTGCCCCGGCCAGCGCTCGGCCACAAAGCTCGTGCCGGGCGACATCACATGGGCGAAGGGAGCGTCCGCCAGCGGCTCGTAGACCGTGCCACCTACCTGCACGCCACGCGCATGAGCCTCGTCCAGCGCCGGGCGCAGCTGCGCCAGGGGGCCGGGGAAGAGGTCGAACAGCAGCGTCTCGCCGGCACCGGCAATCAGCGCCCGGGCACGTTCGAGCACCTGCGCCAGGTTCTTGAACTGATACAGCCTGTCCTCCGGCACCGGCGCGTAGAGCGCCGCCAGGCCCTGCTCGGCCGTGCGGGCCTGCTGGTCGAAGTCCTGGCGCAGCCGCGAGATCAGCTCCGCCGGCGGCACGGGCCGGAAGTTGCGCGGCTCCGATTCATCGCCGACGACCGCGCCTTTCTGCGCCAGCGCCGCCAGCGCCTGATAGGTGTTGGCCGCCGCCTTGCCCACGGCTCGCGCCAGCCGGTAGCCCGTTGCCGGTGACTGGCGCAGCAAGGCGCAATACACGCGGGATTCCAGCTCCGTGAAGCCGAAGGGCAGCAGCAGGCGGTCGCCCTGATCGATGGATTCCATTATTAGTAGCGTACGCAACTATTATTGGGACCACAAGAGCGGGCAAGCCCTGCCCCCTAGAATTTCCAGGGGCCACGCCGGCCCGGCGCGCCGCGCTCCACCCGAGACCCTCACTTGCACACCCTGGAACAACTGCGCGCGGGCAGCCTGCGCGGCGCGAGCCGGCTGACGTTGTCGGCCCAACTCAGCGAATTCCCACCCGAGATCTACGAACTGGCGGACACGCTGGAGATCCTGGACCTCGGCAACAACCAGCTCAGCGCGTTGCCCGACGACCTGCCCCGCCTGCACCGGCTGCGCATCCTGTTCTGCTCGGGCAACCGCTTCACCCGCCTGCCCGAGGTGCTGGGCCGCTGCGAGCAGCTGGAGATGGTGGGCTTCAAGGACAACCAGATCACCGAGCTACCGCCCCAGGCGCTGCCGCCCCGGCTGCGCTGGCTGATCCTGACCGACAACCGGCTGGAGGCCCTGCCCGACGAGCTGGGCCGCTGCAGCCGGCTGGAGAAGCTGGCCCTGGCCGGCAACCGGCTGCGCGAGCTGCCCGCCAGCCTCGCGCAGTGCCGGCAGCTGGCGCTGATCCGCCTGGCGGCCAACCAGTTTCAGTCCCTGCCCGACGCCCTGTTCGATCTGCCCCGGCTGGCCTGGCTGGCCGTGGGCGGCAACCCCTTCAGCCTGCCCCACGAGGCCGCCGCGCGCGATCACGCGCCGCTGCCCCATGTCGCCTGGAGCGCGCTGACGCTGGAGCAGCTGCTCGGCCAGGGGGCCTCGGGCCAGATCCACCGGGTGCGCGGCGCCGGTGGCGAGGCCGCCGCGCTCAAGCTCTTCAAGGGCGAGCTCACCAGCGACGGCCTGCCCGGCAGCGAGCTGGCCGCCTGGATGCAGGCCGGTCAGCACCCGCAGCTGATCGCGGTGCAGGCCCGGCTGGACGGCCATCCCCAGGGTGCCGACGGCCTGCTGATGCCGCTGGTGGGCGACACGCTGCGCCCGCTGGCTACCCCGCCCAGCTTCGAGAGCTGCTCCCGCGATGTCTACCCTGCCGGCTGGCAGTTGGGCGCCGCCGCGGCCTGCCAGGTGGCGGCCCGCATCGCCGCCGCCCTGGCCCATCTGCACGAACGCGGCGTGGCCCATGGCGACCTCTACGGTCACAACATCCTGCACGACGGCCAGGGTCAGGCCTTGCTGGGCGACTTCGGCGCCGCCACGCTGCTCCAGGCCCTGCCCGCCCACCAGGCGCTGGCCCTGCAGCGCATGGACGTGCTGGCACTGGGCCATCTGCTGGACGAGCTGATCACGCACAGCGAGCCGTGTGCCCGCACCGGCACCGCCCTGGCGCAGCTGCGCGATGCCTGCTGCGCCGAGCAGCCGGCGCAGCGCCCGTCGGCACGTGAGCTGGCGCAGACGCTGGCTGCACTGACGGCGCGGAACTAAGGCGCCAGCCGCTCCGCCACCCAGGCCGCCACGCCGGCCGCCGAACCGAACTCGTCCACCGAACGCACCGGAATCTGCGGGTGGCGGCGCGCCCACAGCCGGGCCAGCGTCTGCCCCGGCCCCACCTCCAGCACCACGCGCACACCGCGTTCGGCCAGCGCATCCATGCAGCGCGGCCAGTCGATGGGCCGGGCCAGCTGATCGACCAGCGCCGCGCGTGCCGCGTCCGCGCCGAACACGGGGCCGGCCTCGGCATCGCAGATCAGCGCGGCGCGCGGGCGCTGCAGGGTCAGGTCTTGCAGCGCCGCCTGCCAGGCGGGCTGGGCCGGCGCCATCCAGCGGGTGTGCGAGGCCACCGGCGCCGCGATGGCGGTGCAGCGCAGGCCCTGCGCCTCCCACTGCGCCCGGGCCTGGCCCAGTGCGGCCTGCGGGCCGCCCAGCAGCAGCTGGTCGGCCTCCAGCAGGATGGCCGGCTCCAGGCCGAACGCGGCACCCAGCGCGATCAGTTCGTTCAGCGACCGCCCCTGCACGGCCAGCAGGCCCAGCGGCTGCGTGCTGGCCGCCGCCATCGCCGCGGCGCGCCGCGCGGCCAGCGCCAGCGTCTGCGTGGCGGGCAGCACGCCGGCCACCGTGAAGGCGGCCAGCTCACCCACGCTGTAGCCCAGCACGGCCGCCGGTGCCGGCAGGCGCGGCGCCAGCGCGGCCCAGGCCGCCAGCGACATCGCCGTCACCAGCAACTGGCCCACCTCGGCGCTGCTGGCCCAGCGGGCATCCGACAGGCGCTCGCGCCAGTCCGCGCCCAGGCGCCGGGCCAGTTCGTCCAGCACCGGGCGGGCCGCGGCGTCTGCGTCCAGCCAGCCCAGCATGTCGGCATGCTGGGTGCCCTGGCCAGGGAACAGCAGCCCCAGGCTCATGGTGGAGGGACGGGCGCCACGCAGACCCGCTGCAGCCAGCAGGCGGCGGCCAGCAGGTCGGCCGAGCCGCCGGGCGACAGGTGCCGCGCCACCAGCGCACGGTGCAGTTCGCGGGCATGGGCCACCGCATCGGCACGGCCGGCGCCGCCCGCCTGCAGAAAGCTGCGGGCGGCGGCCTGCACGTCGCGCAAGCCGGCAAGGCCGCCACGATGCACGAGATTGGTGTCATCCAGCGTGGCCATGGCGGCAAACAGCGCCTGCAGACGCGCCCGCTCCCAGCCCCAGCCCGCCAGCAGCGCCGCGCGCAGCGCCGGCCAGACGGCGTCGAACAGCGCCGGCATGCCGGCTGCGGCTTCCTCGTTGGCGCCGCGCAGGCCATGACGCTGCACGGCCGCCACGCCATGCGAGGCCGGCAGCAGCCGGGCGCGCTGACTCAAGGCCTGACCCCAGCGGGCCTGCAGCGCCGCGCGCAGGGCGGGCGGCGTCAGCGCCCGCCCCTGCGCCTGCAGCGCCCCACCCGCCGCGCACAGCAGGCCCAGCGCAAACACCGCGCCGCGATGCGTGTTGATGCCCCCGGTGGCCGCCAGCATGCGCTGCTCGGCCGCGAGGCCGGCCGCCTGCAGCGCCGCGAACGGCGCGCGCTGGGCACCCAGCGCGGCGATCTGCGGGAAGTAGTGGCGCAGCGAGCGCAGGCTGCGCATGAAGGTCTGCGCGTTCATGTCGGCATGGCTGCCGTTGTCCTCGAAGGACACCAGGCCCGGCTTGGGCGCCAGCGACAGTTCGTCGAATAGCGCGCGCACCGCCGCCTGGCCCAGCGCCCGGCAGCCTTCTGCCGAGACGGCGGGCTGCAGCCCGCGCGCGGCCTCAGGCATGGGCACGCTCACAGCTCAGCCGACTGTCCAGGCCGGCAAAACGGGGCACCAGGGCCACCTCGTGCAGGCGCTTCACGAGCAGCTCGCGCGCCTGGCCCTCGCGCCAGGCCGCCCATTCGCGCCAGGCCACGGCGGCGCCGTCGGGCCAGATGAGCTCGCCGTCCAGCCGCGGCAGGCCAGCGTCGGCCTGCTGCAGCAGGGCCACCAATGCATCGGCCTGCAGCGCATCCTGCACCGGCAGATACAGATCCAGGTCCGACCCCGGCCGGCGATGCGGCAGGCCGGTCAGCAGCTCCCAGCCGTGGCTGCCATAGACCCGCGCCGGCACGCCCAGCGCCTGCAACGCCGCCAGCAGCTGGCGCCAGGCGGGGCGCTGGCCGGCAGCCAGCAGCGGCAAGACCTGATCCGCCAGCGGAAATTCACCGAAGAACAACAGCTCGCTCCAGCCCACCACCGCAGCCCAGCGGCGCGGCCCGCCGTCCGGCGGCATCGCCAGGCCCACATGCAGCAGGCCGGGCTCGTTGGCGGCCGGCTGGGCGCAGGGCTGGCGGGCCACCACCAGCGGCCAGCCGGCGGCCGCAGCGCGACGCAGTACGGCCTGCCGGGCCGCATCGCCAGAGGCTTCCGAAATCAGGCGCTGCCAGCCCGTCTCGCGCAGGTAGACCAGCTGGTGGCGGTGCACGGCGCTCATGGGCTTCAGGCCGCGGTGAGCACCTGGGCGATCACCGCGGCCGCCAGCTGCCGCCCGCCGCGCTGTGCACCCAGCGCGGCGCGGTGGTCGGCGGTGTCGGCAGGCAGCAGTGCGGCACGCAACTGGGCGGCCAGGTCGCCGCTCCACAGCGACTGCACGCCGCCCATGGCCACATAGTTCTCGACGCCGGGCGCGAACACCGGGTTGCTGCGCGAAAGCTCGGTCAGCCGCTCCTCGGGGATCTTGGTGACGCGGGCCATGGCCGGCAGCCGCATCACGCGGATCTGCGCCTCGGGCAGCGCATGGCAGGCATCGGCCATCAGGCCGGTGGCCAGGAAGCCGCCGGACAGCGCCTGGTCGTACACCAGCGCCACCACCGCATGGCCCTGGCGACGCGCCAGCTCCACGCAGGCGGCCAGGTGGGCCATCGCGCGGTTGATGCCCTGCAGCTCGTCGTGGCGGCGCAGCTGCTGGCCCTGGGTGTCGACCAGCAGCAGCAGCGGGCAGCCGGGGCGCTGCGCGATCAGGTCCAGCACCGCGCGGGCCTGACGCAGCGCCAGGTCCACACCGATGGGCGCATGGTCCACGGTGCCCAGCACCAGCAGCGGCCGGCCGTCGAAGTTCACCAGGCCCTGGATCAGCTCGCGCTCGGGCTGCAGCCCGTGGTCCGGGCCAAAGAGTTGCTGGGTCAGGTCTTGCCAGTTCATGAGGCACTCCTTGCCGGCGCCTGGGCCAGCAGCTCGGCCACGGCCATCTCGGGCACGGCGGCCGGCTCGGGCAGGCCCAGCCGGGCCCACCAGTCACGTGCGTCGCTGCCCGCGGGCAGCGCGTCCCAGCGGCTGCGCAGCTCGGCGTGCTCCCGTTCCAGCGCGGCCAGGTCCAGCGGGCGTGGCTGGTCCAGCAGCGCGATGGCGGCGGCACGGAAGGCACCCACTTCGTCTTCCACCAGCAGGTCGGCGTCGCCGATCAGGTAGCGATGCTTGCCGCCGGTGGTGCGCCAGACCAACGCCCGGTCGCGCGAGTCGTATTCCTCGACGCCATGCGAGGCCTCGATGACCTCGGGGCCGCTCATCGCCAGCCGCCCCATGTCGCTAATGACGACGCGGTCCGCGCAGCGCGCCACCAGGCCCATGCCGCCGAAGCAGCCGTTGGCGCTGCCGATCAGCACGATGACCGGGATGCCGGCTGAGCGCACGTCGAACACCGCCCGCATCAGCTCGGACACGCCGATCAGCCCCGCATTGGCCTCGTGCAGGCGCACGCCGCCGGAGTCGGCCAGCAGCAGCACGGCGGCCGGCCGGTCGCGCAGCGCACGCCGCATCAGGCCCACCAGCTTGGCGCCATGCACCTCGCCGACGCCACCGCCCATGAAGGCGCCTTCCTGCGCGCCGACGAACACCGGCTGGCCGCCCAGCATCGCGCGGCCGATGACCACGCCATCGTCGAAGCTGCCGGGCACGCCCAGTTGCTGCAGATGCGGGCTCATCACGCGGGCCGCGGGCGGCAGCCATTCATGCAGGCTGCCCGCGTCCAGCAGCGCGTGCAGGCGTTCGCGCGCACTGCACTCCATGTAGCTCAGCGCGGCGCTCATGCGGGCCTCCGCTGGTCGCGCCATTCGGCCACCGCCTGCTCCAGGCGCAGGCTCACCACCGCCGGCGTGGCGCCCATGTCGTGCAGGCTCAGGCGCACGCCGGCCAGGCCGTGGCGGCGCTGGAAGTCGCCCAGCACCGCCTGCCAGATCGGGCCGAAGCCGCGCGCCGAGGTCTGCACCTGCACCGCGCAGCGCCCGCCCTCGGCCGGCTCCAGCAGCACCTCCAGATTGCCCGAGCCCACCACGCCCACCAGCACGGGCGCGAAGGCCCCGGCCGGCGTGCTGCCGTCGAAGTCGTAGTTCAGCGTTTCCAGACCGACATCCATCGCGGCCTCCTCACCAGTTGCGGAAGCGGCTGGGCGGCCGGTACAGGCCGCCGGAAGCACGCACCAGGTCGCGCATGGAGCGCGCGGCCAGCAGATTGCGGGTGGCGTCGCGGGCGTCTATGCCCAGATCAGCCGGCCGGCGGATCACGCCGCGGTCGCGCAGGTTCTCCACCGCTCGGTGGTCACGCGCCAGGCCCACCGCGGTGTAGCCGGCCACGCCGCGTATGGCCTGCTCGCGCTCTTCGTCGGTGCGGCACAGCAGCAGGTTGGCCAACCCCTCCTCGGTCAGCACATGCGTCACGTCCTCGCCGTAGATCATGATGGGCGGCAGCTCCATGCCGGCCTGCTCGGCCAATGTCCAGGCGTCCAGCCGCTCCACGAAGGCCGGCTGCATGTGCTCGCGGAAGGTTTCCACCATCTGCACCACCAGCTTCTGGCCACGCGGCGCGCCACGCGCACCGGTGAGCCCCGCGCGCGCCTGCTGTCCGGCCTTGAGCCAGGCCGGGCTCACGTGGCGGCGGCCGCGCGCATCGGCGCCCATATTGGGCGCGCCGCCGAAGCCGGCGATGCGGCCCAGCGTGGCAGTGGAGCTGTTGGCGTCCAGGTCCATCTGCAGCGTGGAGCCGATGAAGAGGTCGCAGGCGTAATGGCCCGCGGCCTGGCAGAAGGCGCGGTTGCTGCGCAGCGAGCCGTCGGGCCCGGTGAAGAAGAGATCGGAGCGGGCGCGGATGTAGTCCTCCATGCCCAGCTCGGAGCCGAAGGAGTGGATGGACTGCACCCAGCCGGCCTCGATGGCCGGGATCAGCGCCGGGTGCGGGTTCAGCGCCCAGTGCTGGCAGATCTTGCCCTTGAGGCCCAGCTGCTCGCCGTAGGTGGGCAACAGCAGCTCGATGGCCGCGGTGTCGAAACCTATGCCGTGGTTGAGGCGCTGCACGCCGTACTCGGCGTAGATGCCCTTGATGGCCATCATGGCCATCAGCACCTGCACCTCGCTGATCTGTGCGGGGTCGCGGGTGAACAGCGGCTCGATGACATTGGGCTTGTCGGCCAGAACGACGAAGTCCACCCAGCCGGCCGGCACGTCCACGCGCGGCACGCGGTCGACGATCTCGTTGACCTGGGCGATGACGAGGCCGCCGCTGAAGGCCGTGGCCTCGACGATGGCCGGCGTGTCCTCGGTGTTGGGGCCGGTGAAGAGATTGCCCTCGGCGTCGGCCGACTGTGCGGCGATCAGCGACACCTGCGGGGTCAGGTCCACGAAGTAGCGGCTGAACAGCTCCAGGTAGGTGTGGATGGCGCCGATCTGCAGCCGCCCCTTGGACACCAGGCCGGCCAGGCGCTGGGCCTGGGGGCCGGCGAAGGAGAAGTCCAGCCGGCTGGCGATGCCGCGCTCGAACACGTCCAGATGCTCGGGCAGCGCCAGCACCGACTGCACCATGTGCAGGTCGTGCACATGGGCCGGGTCCACCTGCGTGAGCGCGCGGGCCAGGCAGTCGGCCTGCTTCTGGTTGTCGCCTTCCAGGCAGACCCGGTCGCCCGGCTCCAGCAGCGCCTCCAGCAGGTCCACCGCGCGCTCGGCGCCCAGCTGGCGCGGCAGGCCGGTGGCGGCCGCGCGCGCCAGCCGCGCACGGCGGCGCTGCGCGCGCTGCTGCCAGCGCGCGGGAGAGGACAGATCGCTCATGCCGCCTCCTTCAGTGGCCCGTGCCGGGCAGCGCGCCCATGATGGCGTCGGGCAGGCCGGTCGCGATGCCGGGGAACACGCAGATCAGCAGCACCGCCAGGAACATCATCCCGACGAAGGGCATCACGCCCCAGATGATGTCGCGCAGCGGGATGTCGGGTGCGATGTTCTTGATGACGAAGATGTTCAGGCCCACCGGCGGGTGGATGAGGCCGGTCTCCATCACGATGGTCATCAGCACGCCGAACCAGATCAGGTCGAAGCCCGCAGCCTTCAGCGGCGGCAGGATGATGGGCGCCAGCATCAGGATGATGCTGACCGGCGGCAGGAAGAAGCCCAGCACGATCACCAGCAGCAGCACCGTCGCCAGCAGCAGCCACTTGGACAGCTGCAGCCCCACGATCCAGTTGGCCGCCTCCTGGCTGATGTGCAGGTAGCTCATCACATAGGAGAACAGCAGCGACATGCCGATGATGAACATCAGCATGGTCGACTCCTTCAGCGTGGCGGTGAGTATGGGCGTCACGTCGCGCGGCCGCCAGACGCGGTAGACGATGGCGATCAGCACCAGCGCCAGCACCGCGCCCAGGCCCGCCGTCTCGGACGGCGTCGCAAAACCGCCGTACAGCGCCACCATCACGCCGATCAGCAGCACCACGAAGGGCAGCACCCGCGGCAGCATCTCGAGCTTCTCGCGCAGCGTGAACTGGTCGTGGTTCAGCAGTGCGGACGGCACGCCGCGGGCCGTGTAGGCCGCCTGCGCCCGGCGGTACTCGCGCCGGTAGTTGATGACGGCCCACAGCGCGAACAGCGCCACCAGCAGCACGCCCGGGCCTATGCCGGCCAGGAACAGCCGCCCCAGCGACTGCTCGGCCGCCACCGCGTACAGGATCATCGTGATGGACGGCGGCAGCAGGATGCCCAGCGTGCCGCCGGCCGCGATGATGCCGGCTGCAAAGCCCGGCGAGTAGCCGCGCTTGCGCATCTCCGGAATGCCCGAGGCGCCGATGGCCGAGCAGGTGGCCGGGCTGGAGCCGGCCATCGCCGCGAACAGCGCACAGGCAAACACGTTGGCGATGCCCAGGCCGCCCGGCAGCTTGTTCAGCCACACGTGGATGGCGGCGTAGAGATCCTGGCCCGCCCGTGATCGCCCGATCGCCGCGCCTTTCAGGATGAACAGCGGGATCGACAGCAGCGTGATGCTGGCCATCTCCTCGTAGACGTTCTGCGTGACCGTGTCCAGCGCGGACGCCGGCATGAAACCGACCATGAAGATCATCGCGACGCTGCCCAGCGCGAATGCGATGGGGGCGCCCGAGAACATGATGATCAGCGTCACCGCGCCGAACAGCAAACCCAAAGCCAGCATGCTCATGCGGCAATCTCCTCGGCGGCGCGCGCCACGGCGGGCCGCAGCGCATTCAGGCTGGCGGTGCACTGCAGCAGGAATTGAATCGTCACCAGCGTCATGCCCAGCGACATCAGCCCATAGGGAATCCACAGCGGTGGCGCCCAGGACGACGAGGTCGTCTGGCCGTCCACCCAGGCCTCGTGGAACAGCGCCCACGACTTCCACGCAAAGAAGGCGCAGAACAGCAGGCACATCAGGTCCACCAGTGCCTGGCGCACGCGATTGGCCCACACGGGCATCAGACCGACGACGGCCTCGATGCCCACATGGCCGCGCAGCGACTGCAGGAAGGCGCTGCACAGGAAGGTGGTGCCCACCAGGCAGAACACCGAGGCCTCGTCCTGCCAGTCGGTGGAAGCCTTGAAGAAGTAGCGCGAGGCCACCGAGGAGGTGAGGATCAGCGAGGCCGCCAGCAGCGCCAGCATGCCCAGGCCCACCATCACGCGGTTGACCCAGATCATCAGCTGCGCCAGCGGCCGCAGCACTGCCGGCAGGCAGGGGTCGATCCGGGCCTGGGCGCCCGGGGTCAGGTCGTGCGCGCCCATGTCAGAGCAGCTTCTGGGCGGCGGCCAGCAGGCCGGCGCAGCTCTCGTTCTTGGCGCCGAAATCCTTCCAGGCGGTGTCGCGGGCGATCGCCTGCCACTGGCCCAGCACCTTGGCGTCGATGTCGAAGACCTTGGCGCCGGCCTTGGCGTAGATCTCGGCGGCCAGGCGGTCGTCGGCCTGCGCGGCCTCGCGGGCAAAGCCCTCCAGCTCGGCGCCCACGGCCATCAGCACGTCCTGCTGTGCCTTGGGCAGCTTGCTGAAGATCTCCTTGGAGATCATCAGCGGCTCCAGCATGAACCAGTAGGTCTTGTTGCGGCCGGTGGTCAGGTATTTGGCGATCTCCTCCAGCTTGAAGGAGATGAAGCTGGTGGAGGACGTCATCGCCGCCTCCATCGCGCCGGTCTGCATCGCGGCATAGATCTCGTTGGACGGCAGCGAGATCACCGAGGCGCCGGCCTGCTTGAACATCAGGTCCATCTCGCGGCTGCCGCCGCGCACCTTCAGGCCCTTGGCATCGTCCGGCGTCACCAGCGGACGGGTGCGGCAGGCGACACCGCCGGCCTGCCAGATCCAGCTGACGATGATGACGCCCTTCTCGTCCAGCACCTTGGCCAGGCGCTTGCCCACCTCGGCGTTCTTCCATTGCGCGCCCTGCTCGTAGCTGGGCACCAGCGCAGGCATCAGGCCGATGTTGGTCTCGGGCACCTCGCCGCCGGCGTAGGACAGCGGCACCAGGCTCATGTCCAGCGCGCCCTTGCGCATCGCGGAGAACTGCGCATTGGTCTTCATCAGCGACGAACCCGGGTAGACCGAGGCCTTGAGCGCGCCGCTCGTGCGCTTCTCCACCTCGGCCGCGAAGCGCCGGCACAGGCGGTCGCGGAAGTCGCCTTCCGTCAACGAACCGCTGGGGAACTGATGGGAAATCTTCAGGCCGCCCGCCTGGGCCAGCGCGCCAGAACCGAAGCCGGCCAGACCCAGGCCACCAGCGGCCTGCAGCAGATGACGACGGGAAAGTGTCATGGGTGTCTCCTCGATGACGGACGACCCCGGCCACGCAAGCCCTTGCGCGGTCCGATGAACGTCTATGCGGCGATCCTACGTCGCCATGTATAAATTTGCGAGATGTTTGTATTACAAACAAACCCGAAGTGGCCTTTGATCAGATCTTCGTGCCTTATGCTTGTCGCGAAACATTGCTGACACCATGGCCACCGCATCGCAACGACTGTCGGAACAACTGCGCGAAACCATCGAGGAAGAGGTCGCCACCGGCAAGCTCAAACCTGGCACCCACCTGGACGAGCTGGAACTGGCGGCACGCTTTGGCGTGTCCCGCACCCCGATACGCGAGACGCTGAGCCTGCTGGCCGGTGAGGGCTTGGTGGAAATACGCCCGCGGCGTGGCGCCGTCGTGGCCCAGCTGTCGCCGGCCCGGCTGGTGGAGATGTTCGAGGTGATGGCCGAACTGGAGGCCATGTCGGCCCGGCTGGCCGCGCGCCGCATCAAGGACGACGCGCTGGCCCGCCTGCAGGCCATGCACGAGCGCTGCGAACAGGCCGCCCAGGCCGGCGACCCCGACGCCTACTTCTACGCCAACGAAGAGTTCCACCAGGCCGTCTACCGCGCCGCGCAGAACGAGTACCTGATCGAGCAGGCCTTCTCGCTGCAGCGCAAGCTGCGGCCCTACCGGCGCCTGCAGCTGCGCGTACGCAACCGCCTGCAGCGCTCGCTGGCCGAGCATCAGGCCGTGCTGGACGCGATACGCGCCAACGAGCCCGAACAGGCGGCCCAGGCGATGCGCGGCCACGTGATGGTGCAGGGTGACCGCTTCGCCGACCTGCTGGTGGAGCTGCGCAGCTTCGAGAACGCCGAGGCCTGAGGCGGGCGCGCCCGCTGGTACGCCTCTTGCGCGTGCCAGGTCATGCTCCCCGAGACCGCCCCCTGGCTGCCGGCGGCCGGCACGGCCGCCACCGACGATGCCGCGCGCCGCCTGCGCCTGCTGCTGGAAAGCACCGGCGAGGGGATCTACGGCATCGGCATGGACGGCACATGCACCTTCGTGAACCGCGCCGCCTGCGAGCTGATCGGCCTGCGCACCGAAGAGGTGCTCGGCCGCAACATGCACGAGCTCATCCACCACTCGCATGCCGACGGCCGCCACTACCCCGAGTGCGACTGCCCCATCTTCAAGGCCTTCCGCGAGGGCCGCGCCTGCCGCCTGGACGGCGAGGTGCTGTGGCGGGCCGACGGCTCGGCCTTCCCGGCCGAGTACACCAGCCACCCCATCGTGGAGGACGGGCGCGTGCTGGGCGCGGTGGTCAGCTTCGTCGACATCTCGGCGCGCAAGCATGCCGAAGACCTGCTGCGAGCCAGCCATGACGAGCTGGAGCGCCGCGTGGCCGAGCGCACCGCCCAGCTGCGCGAGCTGGCCCACCACCTGGAGGCCGTGCGCGAGACCGAGCGCAAGCGCATCGCCCGCGAGATCCACGACGAACTGGGCTCGCTGCTGGTGGCGCTGAAGATGGACCTGAGCTGGCTGGAGCGCCGCGTCGGCGATGCCGCCCAGCGCGACGCGCTGCGCGCCAAGTGCGACCGCATGGGCGGCCTCATCGACACCGCGGTGGACGCCGTAGGCCGCATCATCACCGACCTGCGCCCCAGCATCCTCGACCACCAGGGCCTGTGGGCCGCGCTGGAATGGCAGGCCCAGGAATTCCAGCTGGCCGGCAGCGACGAGCGCGAGGTGGACTTCAAGATGTTCGTCGCCGCCGACGTGCCGCCGCCCGAGGGCGGCCTGGCCATCGCGGTGTTCCGCATCTTCCAGGAGGTGCTCTCCAACATCGCCCGCCACGCCCGCGCCCGACATGTCTCCATACGCATGGACGTGGACGCACCCCCGCACCCGGTGCTTTACCTGCAGGTGCGGGACGACGGGGTCGGCGCCGACCCCGCCGCGCTGGCCGACCCGCGCAGCTACGGCGTGATGGGCATGCGCGAGCGCGCCGCCCCCTTCGGCGGCCGCATCGGCATCGACACCGCGCCCGGCCGCGGCACCACGGTGCGGCTGGTGATGCCGCTGGAGCCCGCATGACCCGCGTGCTGATCTGCGACGACCACCTCATCGTGCGCCAGGGCATCAAGCAGGTGCTGGCCGAGGCCGACGACCTGCGCGTGATCGGCGAGGCCGCCAACGGTGCCGATGCGATGCGCCTGGTGCGCGCGGGCCTGGCCGCGGGCGACGGCCCCGACGTCGTGCTGCTGGACATCGCCATGCCCCAGCGTGACGGGCTGGACGTGCTCAAGACCCTCAAGAGTGAGTTCCCCAGGCTGCCCGTGCTGATGCTCTCCACCTACCCCGACCGCCAGTACGCGGTGCGCAGCCTGAAACTGGGCGCCGCCGGCTACCTGAACAAGAGCGCCGACAGCGAGCAGATGATCGACGCCATCCGCCAGGTGGCGCGCGGCAAGCTGTTCATCACGCCCAGCGTGGCCGAGCAGCTCGCCAGCGCGGTGGGCGCCGGCGGACGCAAGCCCGCGCAGGACGAGCAGCCGCTGCATGAGCGCCTGTCGCACCGCGAGCACCAGGTCTTCCAGCTGCTGGCCGCCGGCCGCAGCGTGGGCGAGATTGCCGAGCAGCTGGTGCTGTCGTCCAACACCGTCTCCACCTACCGGGCCCGCATCCTCGAGAAGATAGGCGTGCGCAACGACGTGGAGCTGGCGCTGTTCGCCGTGCGCCTGGAACAGGCCGCCGGCGCGGGCTGAAGCGCCTGAAGCGGCTGGAGGGCAGCGCGCGTGGCGCGTTTGCCCGGAGGCGCGCCGCACAGGGGCTGAGGTAGATTGCCGCCGCCACACCACACCCCGCGCCCGGCGCGACAACAGGAGACATCGATGGCCGACCACGCGCCCTTCACCGCCGCGCAGGCGCAGCACATTGCCGAGCAGTTCACCGCCGCGCGCGCCGCCGGCCGCGCGCTGGCCGACTACCCCGGCCCGCTGCCCGCCACGCTGGAGCAGGCCTATGCCGTGCAGGCTGCCGCGCTGGCCCGCTGGCCGGCGCCGGCGCAGGGCTGGAAGGTCGCCCGCGTGGCGCCCGCCTTTGCGACCCAGTTTCCCGAGGAGCGCCTGATCGGCCCGGCCTTCGGCGCCAACCTCCACCGCCCCGCCGTGGGCGAGCAGGCCGTCTGCCCGGTGTTCGAGGGCGGCTTCGCCGCGGTGGAGGCCGAGATCGTCATCGTCGTCGCTGCGGACGCCCCGGCCGGCAAGACCGACTGGACCGCCGACGAGGTGGCACCGCTGGTGCGCTCGCTGCACATCGGCGTCGAGATCGCCAGCAGCCCGCTGGCCACGCTGAACGCCCTCGGCCCGGGGGCGGTGATCTCCGACTTCGGCAACAACTGGGGCGTCGTCATCGGGGCCGAGGTGTCGAACTGGCAGGCACTGGAGCGCATCGCCGTGGAGACCTTCATCGACGGGCAGTCCGTCGGCACCGGCGAGGTCGCGCTCAGGCCCGGCCCGCTGGGCGCCCTCGCCTTCACGCTGAACAAGCGCGCCGCCCAGGGCGCGCCGCTGCGCGCAGGCGACGTGATCTCCACCGGCATGATCACCGGCGTCCACGACGTACTGCCGGGCCAGCAGTCGCGCCATGTGTTTGCGGGCTGCGGGGAGGTGGGCGTACGCCTCGTGAAGGCGGGCACCGCGGCGTAGGCGGCGTAGGCGGCCTGACCGCCCCTCGTAGTTCCTCCCCTACAAAAACTCACCGGCTGCCACGATCCCCAGCCGGGCCGCGGGTTCCTAGAGTTGCTCCAACCCCAGGAGCACGCGATGACCCACGACCCCTACGACGCCGACCGCCCGCTGCTGATGCACTGCAGCTGCGGCCGCCACGCCAGCGCCGCCGACCATGCCGCGGCCGAGCTGAAGGCCCGCAGCGAGAGCCCCGAGGTGGAGGCCGAGGCACGGCAGTTCGTGGAGGCGGCGCTGGTGAAGGCGCTGTTCCCGCAGGATGCGCTGCGCCGCCGCTTCCTGAAGGCCGTGGGCCGCAACACGGCGATGGCCGCCATCTCCAGCGTGCTGCCGGTAGCCAGCCTGCAGGCCATGGCGGCCGAGACCGGGCCGCTGGAGAAGAAGGACCTGAAGATTGGCTTCATCCCCATCACCTGCGCGACGCCGCTGATCATGGCCCACCCGCTGGGCTTCTACAGCAAGCAGGGGCTGAACGTCGAGGTGGTGAAGACGGCGGGCTGGGCGCTGATCCGCGACAAGATGCTGAACCGCGAGTACGACGCGACGCACTTCCTGAGCCCCATGCCGCTGGCCATCAGCCTGGGCCTGGGCGCCACGGCCACGCCGATGAACGTGGCCACCATCCAGAACACCAACGGGCAGGCGATCACGCTGGCCGTGAAGCACAAGGACAAGCGCGATCCCAAGACCTGGAAGGGCTTCAAATTCGCCGTTCCGTTCGAATACTCCATGCACAATTTCCTGCTGCGCTACTACGTGGCGGAAGCAGGCCTGGACCCGGACCGCGACATCCAGATCCGCGTGGTGCCGCCGCCCGAGATGGTGGCCAACCTGCGCGCCGGCAACATCGACGGCTTCCTCGGCCCCGATCCCTTCAACCAGCGCGCGGTGTTCGAGGAGGTGGGCTTCATCCACCTGCTCACCAAGGAGCTGTGGAACGGCCACCCCTGCTGCGCCTTCGGCACCAGCACCGAGTTCATCCAGAAGCACCCCAACACCTTCATCGCGCTGTACCGCGCGGTGCTGACCGCCGCGGCCATGGCGCGCGAGGCGCGCAACCGCGAACTGATCGCCAAGGTCATCGCGCCGCAGGCCTACCTGAACCAGCCCGAGACCGTGATCGCCCAGGTGCTGACCGGCAAGTTCGCCGACGGGCTGGGCAATGTGAAGGTGGTGCCCGACCGTGCCGACTTCGACCCCATGCCCTGGCAAAGCATGGCCGTGTGGATGCTCACGCAGATGAAGCGCTGGGGCTACCTCAAGGGCGACGTGAACTACCGGCAGGTGGCCGAGAAGGTCTTCCTGCTGACCGACGCCAGGAAGCAGATGAAGGCGCTGGACCAGACCGTGCCGGACGACCGGACGGGCGGCTACCCGAAGTTCAGCATCATGGGCAAGCAGTTCGACCCGGCCAGGCCGCAGGCCTATGTCGACAGCTTCGCCATCAAGCGCAGCTGATCCATGAAGACGCTGAATCTCCGCGCGGCGGTCCTGTCGCTGCTGATCCTCGCGCTGCTGCTGCTGGTGTGGCAGTTGGCCACGCAGGGCTCGGCCCCGGCCGCCGCGCCGGCCGCGGCCCTGACGCCGGAACAGATCGAGTACGCCCGGCTGATGGGCAAGCCGGTGGACGCCGCCCCCGCGCCGTCCAAGAGCGGCTTCCCCACGCCGGCCCAGTTCGGCCACACGCTGGCCCAGCAGCTCGCCGACCCGTTCTACGACCACGGCCCCAACGACAAGGGCCTGGGCCTGCAACTGGCCTACTCGCTGGGCCGCGTGGCGCTGGGCTATCTGCTGGCCGCTGTGGTGGCCGTGCCGCTGGGCTTCGCCATCGGCATGAGCCCCCTGCTCCATCGCGCGCTGGACCCGTTCATCCAGGTGCTCAAGCCCATCTCGCCGCTGGCCTGGATGCCGCTGGCGCTCTACACGATCAAGGACTCGGCCGCGAGCGGCATCTTCGTGATCTTCATCTGCAGCCTCTGGCCCATGCTGATCAACACGGCCTTCGGCGTGGCCGGCGTGCGGCGCGAATGGCTCAACGTCGCGCGCACGCTGGAGGTGCGGCCGCTGCGCCGCGCACTGGAGGTGATCCTGCCCGCCGCCGCGCCCACCATCCTGACCGGCATGCGCATCAGCATGGGCATCGCCTGGCTGGTCATCGTGGCGGCCGAGATGCTGGTGGGCGGCACCGGCATCGGCTACTTCGTGTGGAACGAGTGGAACAACCTCAGCCTGCCCAACGTGATGCTGGCCATCCTGGTGATCGGGGTGGTGGGCATGCTGCTGGACCTGGCCTTTGCCCGCGCCCAGAAGGCGGTGACCTATGCCGATTGAATCCACGCTCGTGAAGGTCGAAGGCCTGGGCCGCCGCTACGGCGCGGCCACCGTGTTCGACGGCGTCAACTTCAGCCTGCGCCAGGGCGAGTTCGTCTGCATCATCGGCCACAGCGGCTGCGGCAAGACCACCATCCTGAACGTGCTGGCCGGCCTGGAGCAGGCCAGCGAGGGTCATGTCTTCATGGACGGGCGCGAGGTCACGGGGCCGGGTCTTGAGCGCGGCGTGGTGTTCCAGGGCCATGCGCTGATGCCCTGGCTCACGGTGCGCCAGAACATCGCGTTCGCGGTGCGCAGCAGGTGGCCCGACTGGAAGCGCGACCAGGTTGATGCGCAGGTCGAGAAGTACGTGGCACTCGTGGGCCTGTCGGCGCACCTGGACAAGAAGCCCAGCCAGCTCTCCGGCGGCATGAAGCAGCGCGTGGGCATCGCACGCGCCTTCGCGATCGAGCCCCGCATGCTGCTGCTGGACGAGCCCTTCGGCGCACTGGACGCGCTGACCCGCGGCACCATCCAGGACGAGCTGCTGAAGATCTGCGCCGCCACGCAGCAGACGGTCTTCATGATCACGCACGACGTGGACGAGGCCATCCTGCTGTCCGACCGCATCCTGCTGATGGCCAACGGCCCGCAGGCGCGCATCGCCGAGATCGTCGTCAACACGCTGCCGCGCGCCGCCGACGGCGGCCGCCAGCGCGCCACGCTGCACCACGACCCCCAGTTCTACCGGCTGCGCAACCACCTGGTGGACTTCCTGGTGGAGCGCAGCGCCCAGCTCTCGCAGGGCCGCGCGCCCGAGCATCCGCCCGAGGTCTACCCCGGCTTGCTGCCGCCCGACATTCCCGCCTCGCTGCGCAGCGAGGCCAGTCCCACCGCCGACCACTCTCTCAGGAGCATTGCATGAGCCGCCTCGAAGTCACCGAAAAGATCATCGCGACCAAGGTCGCCAAGGGCCTGAAATGGGCCGACGTGGCCGCCGCCGTGGGCCTGTCCAAGGAATGGGTCACGGCCGGCTGCCTGGGGCAGATGACCTTCGATGCCGCCCAGGCTGCCACGCTGGCCAGGCTGTTCGACCTGAGCGAGGCCGAGGCCCAGTGGCTGCAGGTCGTGCCCTACAAGGGCAGCCTGCCCACCGCCGTGCCCGCCGACCCGCTGATCTACCGCTTCTACGAGCTGATCAACGTCTACGGCAGCACGTTCAAGGAGCTGATCCACGAGGAATTCGGCGACGGCATCATGAGCGCGATCGACTTCCGGATGGACCTCAAGCGCGAGCCCAACCCCGCGGGCGACCGGGTCAGCATCGTGATGAGCGGCAAGTTCCTGCCCTACAAGACCTATTGAGATTGACCCTCGCGACAGGCTTTGCCGCGCGAAGCCTGATGGAGCCGGCCCATGCGCCCACCGCTGCCCCCCTTCACCCATGAGGCCGCCGTGCAGAAGGTGCGGCTGGCCGAGGACGCCTGGAACAGCCGCGACCCCGACCGGGTCGTGGGCGTCTACACCGACGACACCGAATGGCGCAACCGCGTGGAGTTTCCGATCGGGCGCGAGGCGGTGCGCGAGTTCCTGCTGCGCAAGTGGGCCCGCGAGCTGGACTACCGCCTCATCAAGGAACTGTGGGCCTGCGACGGCCATCGCCTGGCGGTGCGCTTCGCCTACGAGTGGCGCGATGACTCCGGCCAGTGGTTCCGCAGCTATGGCAACGAGAACTGGGAATTCACGCCCGAGGGTCTGATGCGGCGGCGCCTGGCCAGCATCAACGACCGGCCCATCGCCGCCGAACAGCGGCTGTTCTTCTGGCCGCCTGGCCGGCGCCCGGACGACCATCCCGGCCTCGACGAACTCGGCCTCTGAGCCCGCGCCGGCCGCGCCCCGGGTAAACCACGTCCGCCTGAGCGCGGTGCGTCGCTACATTATTGAACCGTCGTTTCAACAAAAACGGTTCATTGTTCATCATGAGCGCAACGCGCCATATCGCGGCCCTGGGCGAGGCCATGCTGGAACTACGCGGCCCGGCCTTCGGCACGCTGCAGCAGGGCTTTGGCGGCGACACGCTGAACACCGCCGTCTACCTGGCCCGCTGCACGCCCGGCTGCCGCGTGCACTACGCCACGGCGCTCGGCGACGACGGCCTCAGCGCCGAGCTGCTGGCGCGCTGGCGCGATGAGGGCCTGGCCACCGACTGGGTGCAGCGCCTGGCCGGCCGCCTGCCCGGGCTCTACCAGATCGAGGTCGACGCCCACGGCGAGCGCCGCTTCCACTACTGGCGCGGCCAGAGCGCGGCGCGCAGCTTCTTCGACGCACCGCTGACCGCGCTGGAGGCCAATGCCGGCCAGCTGGACGCGCTGCACCTGAGCGGCATCAGCCTGGCCATCCTGCCCGACGCGGGCCGCGAGCGCGCGCTGGCTCTGATGCAGCAGCTGCGCCGCCGTGGCGCGCTGGTGGCCTTCGACAACAACTACCGGCCGCGCCTGTGGGCCGGGGCCGACGAGGCGCGCCACTGGATGACGCGAGCCTTCGAGGCAGCGACGCTGGCCCTGGTCACCGCCGACGACCACCAGGCGCTGCACGCCCTGCCCGATGAGGACGCGGCCGTGGCCGCCGCCCAGGCCCTGCCCACGCCGGAGATCGCGATCAAGTGCGGCCCGCGCGCCACCCGCGTGGGCGGCGCCGCGCTGGGCTGGCAGGACGTGGCCACCGAGCCCGTGGCCCGGGTGGTGGACACCACGGCCGCGGGTGATGCCTTCGGTGCCGGCTACCTCAGCGGCCGCCTGCAAGGCCTGACCCCGGCCGCCGCCGCCGCCCTGGGCAACCGGCTCGCGGCCCGCGTGATCCAGCATCCCGGCGCGCTGATCCCGCGCGACGCGATGCGCGACCTGATGGCCCCGACATGAAGCGCCTCCTGCTGGGCGCGCTGGCGCTGCTGACGGGCATGGCCGTGCAGGCCGCCGAGGACGCTCCCGCCGACGGTGCGCCCTTGCATCCGGCCAGCTACCGCCATGCCGGCTGGGCCGCCACGCGTGGCGGCCTGGGCGGGCCGCTGCTGCGCGTGACCACGCTGGCCGCCGACGGCCCCGGCAGCCTCAAGGCCGCGCTGGACACGCGGGGGCCGCGGCGCATCGTGTTCGAGGTGGGCGGCGTCATCGACCTGGGCGGGCGGCACTGGCGGCTGCGCGAGCCCTTCGTCACCATCGCCGGCCAGACCGCGCCCGACCCCGGCATCACGCTGGTACGCGGCGAGCTGCAGATCGCCACGCACGACGTGATCCTGCAGCACCTGAGCTTTCGCCCCGGCGCCTATGGGCGCGCCAAACGCAGCGGCAACGAGCACGACGGCATTTCCACGGTGGGCGGCGCGGCCCGCGTCATCGTGGACCACTGCAGCTTCTCCTGGGCCACCGACGAGAACCTCTCCGCCAGCGGTCCGCGCTTCGACGGCGCCACGCCCGACGACTGGCGTGCCGCCACCTCGCACCAGCTCACCTACAGCCACAACCTGATCTACGAGGGCCTGGGCCAGGCGGTGCATCCCAAGGGCGAGCACAGCAAGGGCAGTCTCATTCACGACAACGTCAGCGACGTGCTGCTGCTGGGCAATGTCTACGCGTCCAACCGCGAGCGCAACGCGCTGTTCAAGGGCGGCGCGCGCGGCGCCATGGTCAACAACCTGATCTACAACCCGGGCGCCAAGGCCGTGCACTACAACCTGGTGGCGCACGAATGGAGCGATCACCCCTGGCAGACCGGCCGGCTAACCCTGGTGGGCAATGTCTACCGCGCCGGGCCGGACACCGCGCCCGGCCTGCCGCTGTTCGTGCTGGGCGGCGCCGGCGACGTGGCCCTGCACCTGCAGGACAACCTCGCGCTGGACCGCCAGGGTCAGGCCTTGCCGCTGACCGGCCGCTACACCGCCGCGCCGGCCCGCCTGCTGCCGCTGGACGCGCCGGAGCTGCCGGCGGGCCTGGCCTGGGCGGCCCCGGCCCAACTGGAGGCGCTGCTGCCGCTGTGGGCCGGCGCCCGCCCCTGGGCGCGCGACCCGCTGGACCAGAAGCTGCTGTCCGACGTGGCCGAGGACCGCGGCCAGCTGATCGACGACGAAACCCAGAACAACGCCGCCGGCCTGCCCCGCCGCGCCGCCACGCGGCGCGCCTTCGTGGCGGCCGACTGGCAAGAGGACCTGAGCCCCCGCGCCGGCTGGGCCTCGCTCTTCCCCGGCGGCCGCTGGCCCTTGCCGGCGCCGCGCTGACATGCCCACCCGGCGCGGCTGGCTGGGCGGCGCGCTGGGGGCGCTGGCGCTACCGGCCAGTGCCGACCCGCTCACCACCGCCCCACCCGCGCCGCTGGATCGCGTGCTGCAGCGGCCGCTGCCCGCGCCGCGCCTGGCCTGGCGCCCCGACACCGGCTGGCACGCCCAGGCGCTGAGCCGCGCCCGCGCCTTGGTGCTGGGCAGCACGCCGGCGCCGGAGGCGCTGCCCGAGGTCGCCTGGGGCGCCCGGGAGGCCCGTGACGGCTACAGCGCCCAGGCGCTCAGCCTCACCGGCACGCTGGGCGACCCCCAGCCCGGCCTGCTGCTGCGCCCCGACACGCCGGGTTCGCACCCGGCCGTGCTGCTGCTGCACGACCACGGCGCGCGCTTCGACATCGGCCACGAGAAGCTGATCCGCCCGCGGGCCGACGCGCCCGCTGGCGTGCAGGCCTCGGCCCAGGCCTGGGTGCAGCGCTTCTACGGCGGCCAGTTCGTCGGCGACGCGCTGGCCCGCGCCGGCTTTGTGGTGCTGGCGCTGGACGCGCTGGGCTGGGGCGGGCGCAGCCGCCCGGGCCTGGTGCGCGACGACCAGCAGGCGCTGGCCAATCACCTGATGCAGCAAGGCACGCACTGGGCCGGCGTGATCGCGGCGGACGACCTCCAGGCCCACCGCTGGCTGGCCACGCAGCCCGGCGTGCGGCCCGAGCGCGTCGCGGTGCTGGGCTTTTCCATGGGGGCGCAGCGCGCCTGGCAGCTGGCCGCACTGCGGCCCGCGGTGTGGGCCTGCGTGGCCGCGCACTGGATGTGCACCCGCGAGGGCCTGCTGCGCCCGGGCCAGCACACGCTGCAGGGCCAGTCGGCGTTCAGCATGCTGCATCCCGGCCTGGCCGCCGAGCTGGACCACCCCGACCTGACCGCGCTGATCGCGCCGCGCCCGCTGCTGCTGATGGGCTCGCCCGAGGACAGGCTGTTCCCCTGGGACGCGGTGCAGGCCGCGTGGCAGCAGTTGGGCCGCGCCTGGCCCTCGGGCGCACCGCTGCGGCTGCAGTCGGTGGGCGGCGGCCACCGCTTCGACGGGCCCCAGCAGCAGCTGGCGCTGGCCTGGCTGCAGGGCCTGGGCTGATTCGGCCCCGCCGCGGCGAATTGCTTGGCATAGTCGGCCCCGCAACCGCTGCCCGCCCCATGACCCACACCGCCACGCCCTCCCCGCGCGCCCTGCTGGCCGCACTGATCCTGCTGACGCTGCTGCTGGCCTGGTCCGGTTGGCGGCCGTATGACCGCGCCACCTGGCTGATGGAGGTGGCGCCCATCTTCGTCGTCGTGCCGCTGCTGCTGGCCACGCGCCAGCGCTTTCCGCTGAGCACGCTGCTCTATGTGGGCATCTTTGTGCACGCGGTGGTGCTGATGGTGGGCGGGGCCTACACCTATGCGCGCGTGCCGCTGGGCTTCGACATGCAGCAATGGCTGGGCCTGCAGCGCAACCCCTACGACAAGATCGGCCACTTCATGCAGGGCTTCGTGCCCGCACTCGCGGTGCGCGAGATCCTGCTGCGCGGCGGCCATGTGCGGGCCGGACGCATGCTGGCCTTTCTGAGCCTCAGCGTGGTGCTGGCCATCAGCGCCTGCTACGAGCTGATCGAATGGGGCGCGGCCGTCGCGCTGGGCCAGGGGGCGGACGAGTTCCTGGGCACCCAGGGCGACCCCTGGGACACGCAGTCCGACATGCTGTTCGCGCTGATAGGCGGCAGCTGCGCGCTGCTGACGCTGGCACGCTGGCAGGACCGCCAGATCGCGCGGCTGATGAGGCCTTAGCCGCGCCGCACCAGCGTGTCGCGCGCGAACAGCTGGCGCTCGCCGTTCTTGGCCACCGACTCCAGCACGCAGGTCCAGGTCTTGCCCGCCGGGTCCCAGCGGAAGGTGTTGAAGAAGGGCCCGCTGGCGTAGGCGAAGCGGAACTCCACCGCGTTGCCGTCGCGCCGCCCGCGGCCCTCGCCCGCGAAGTGGCCACCGAAGTTGTCCATCCAGTGCGCCACGTACTCGCCGGCCGCGTGCGAGTAGCCGATGTAGACATCGGCCTCGTAGCGCGACGGCGTGGCCAGGTCGCGCATCTGCAGGCGCAGGAACTGGTGCTGCAGCACCCAGGTCGCGGTGACGCTGTTCTGCGCCTCGCGCCCGCCGATGCGGCGGGTCAGCAGCCACTCGCCTTCCAGGTTCACGAACAGATCGTCCTCGAAGCGGCCGCCCCGCCCGTCGCGGGCCTCGCCGTCGGCGAGCGCGGGCAGCGCCGCCAGCGAGGACAGGGCCGTCGTCAGCAATTGGCGGCGTTTCATCGCAACCTCAAGCCTGGAGCGCCGCCAGCGCCATGGGGTTGGGCGTGGGCTCGGCGACTTTGGTCAGCCGGTTGCGATCCGTGTGCTGGAAGGGCTCGCTACGGTCCGGGGTCACCAGCAGCGTGGTCTGCTCGTAGGACCAGCTGCCGTCCTCATTCACCGTCACCGTGATGGTGTAGCGCTCGGTGCGGAAGGCCTGCTCCAGGAAGGGGTTGGACACGATGCCATTCGTCAGCGAACCGCGCACCGCCTCCAGCGTGAAGGTCTTGGCGTCCGCCGTGGCCTGGCCGGCGGCCATCGCGGTCTGGCCGCGCGGCAGCGACAGCGTCTGCAGCAGCGCGCCGGTGGCCGGCTCCCACAGCCAGTAGCCCACCTGGTCGTGGAAGGTCTCGGGGTCGTCCGGCTTCACGATGCGCGTGTGATAGCGCAGGCCGTAGAACAGCTGCGGCCCGTTGGTCTGCGCATCGATGGGCTGCAGCGTGACCTCCTCGATGAAGGCCTGCTTCTCGGGGCCCTCGGCCTTGGGGCTGATGTCCAGCCCGCGCGTGCCGCGCCACACGCCGGCCAGGCCGGTCAGCGGGCCCAGGTTGACCAGGGTGTCCGGATCGGGTTCGGGCTCGGTGTAGATGTCCTGGGGATAGTCGTGGCTCATGGGGCGAGAGGCAGGCCTGACGACGGCCGGCAATGCAACGGGGATGACCGGAATATAGGCGGCCGCGTCAGCCCCTCAGCGCGCGCACAGCTGCGTGTGCAGGCGGGCGGTCTCGCCGTCGGGGTCGGGCTGGCCATAG
Organism: Roseateles depolymerans; assembly: GCA_003241055.1. Taxonomy (GTDB): domain Bacteria; phylum Pseudomonadota; class Gammaproteobacteria; order Burkholderiales; family Burkholderiaceae_C; genus Pelomonas; species Pelomonas depolymerans_A. The sequence goes on along the minus strand of QFOD01000004.1, from coordinate 238,400 downwards.
ACGCTCAGCTTCACGCCCTGCGCACGCGCCCAGCGCGCCAGCCAGGACGGGCCGAAACGCCCGCTGGCCCGTGCGGGGCTGCGGTAGGCCGGGTCCTGCAGCGCCTCGTCCAGCGGCACGAAGCGGTAGCCCAGCTCGGCCAGCGTGCGCAGGCTGCGCTCCAGCGTGTCGGCATTGAGCCGCGTGGCGTGGATCAGCAGCACCTGCGGAATCTGGCGGCCGAACAGCTCACCGGACATGGTCTCGAACACCGCCACCGAGCGCCTCAGGTGGGCGTCGTACTCGTCCGCCACGCGGGCCTGCAGGGCCGCACGATCCGGCCCCTGCAGCCGCTCGTAGACGCAGGCGAACAGGCTGTCGTCATGCTCCACCGTGAAGGGTGCGACCGTGTAGCCATGCGCGGCCAGAAAGCCCTCGAAGGCCTCGCGCTCGGCCTCGTCCCGGCCGGTCTGTGTGTAGGGGTGACGGTAGTAGCGCAGCGGTGCGCCCTGCCGCTGGGTGAGCCAGCGGGTGAAGACCTCGCCCTGGAGCACCGCGTCCTGGTTCTGCGCCAGCGAGCCCTTCCACAGGCCCACATGGCCGAAGTTGTGATTGCCCAGCTCCATGCCGACGTCCAGCCAGGCCTGCAGCAGCGCCACGCCGGCGTCGATCTGGCCCGGCCGCAGCAGCTTGTCTTCGTTGACGAAGCCGACCGCCTTCGCGCCATGACGGCGCAGCGTGGCCAGCAAGGCCTGGTTCAGCGCGGCGGCCTCGTCGAGGCTGATGGGCGTGGTCGAGGCATAGGGCAGATCGTCGATCGTGATCGCGATGCGCCTGGCGGCGGGAGGCTGGGCAAAGGCCGCATCAGCCAGCAACAGGCCAAGGCTCAGGGTCAGCAGGTACAGCAGCTTCATGGGCGGGCGGGGGCTGAAGAACAGGAGCGCAGTGTCACCGCTGCGCACGCCCCCCCAGCCGCCGCCGCGCTTTGCCGCTTCAGGGCACGGCCAGCGTGCGCGCGCCGGCGAGGTCGGGCCGCAGCCGCAGCAGCTCGTCGGCCACCATCTGCGCGAACAGCGCCGCGCCGCGTGGGCCCAGGTGGGTGCGGTCAAAGCGCGGCGGCGCCTCGGCCAGCGTGTCGGCCGCAGGCTGGCCCATGGCGCGCACCGAGGCGGCGCTCAGTGCATTCAGGTCCAGCACCGGCACGCCAAGCTCGGCACCCAGCTTCAGCGTGGCCTCGGCCCAAGGGCGCAGGTCGTTGTCCAGTTCGCCTTGCCGGAAGCTCCGGCGGGTCAGCGGCGTGAGCAGCATCACCTCCGCGCCGGCCGCGCGTGCTTCGGCCACATAGCCCGCGAGGTTGGGGCCGAACTCGGAGGCGAGATCGGTAGAGCGCCCGGGCTTGCCGGGTTGGTCGTTGTGGCCGAACTGGATCAGCACCAGGCTGTGCTGCCGCGTGTCGCCCGGGCCGCGCTCGTTCAGCAGCGCCAGCACCGTGGCCCACAGGCCCTCGGCGCGGTAGCTCTTGCTGGAGCGGCCGCCGCGCGCGAGGTTGAGGCAGGCGACCTGCTGGAAGCGCGCGCACAGCGCATTGCCATAGCCACTGCGAGGCGCCAGCGTGGAGTCGCCCACCAGGATGAGCCGTGGCCCGGCCGGCGGCTGGCCCTGGGCCCAGGCCATCGATGCCGAGCCCAGCGCCGCCGCGAACCACAGCGCGGCCAGCCGCTTCACGGCGCCGGCACCCAGCCGCCGGGCGCGCCGGTGGCGATGGTGGAGTTCTGGAACACCTCGGCCCGCGTGGTGAGGCCCGCGGGCGAACCCAGCTGGCGGGCCAGCACGATGTCAGTGGGAACGCCTCCCACCTTCACCGAGGCCAGGCCCAGGCGCGCGCTCACATCCAGCGGCACACCGTCCAGGTCCAGGCTGCCGTACTCGCGCCAGCCCACGGCCTCGGTGGCGCCGCCGTCCGCGGTGCCGGCCCAGGGCGGCGGGTTGCTGCTGCAGTTGCCCGTGCCGGTGCCGGTCTTGCTGGTGCCGGTGCCCACACACCAGCCCACCGGCAGGATGTGCGGCCCCATGCGGGTGTTCACGAAGGCGATGTGGTCGAGGTAGGCGGTGGACGTGGTGCCACCGCTGCGCGCCAGGTAGGCCTGGGTCACACCCGGCTCGGCGGTGAGCCGGCTGTTGAGGAACACAAAGCCCTTGTCCCCCGCGGTGGCGCGCGATTGCAGGATGTAGCCCGGCGATCCGCTGGCCGGGTCGGCCACCGAGCGGATCTCGCAGTCCTCGAACAGGCTGGCCATCACGCCGCCCCAGATGAAGTCCACATTGCCGGCCACCAGCGACTGGTAGATCCAGTTGTAGCCCTTGAGCTGCAAGGTGTCCTGCTGGCTGAGGAAATTCATCTGCTTGGCCACCAGCCGGGCCGCGGCGGCCGTGGTGCTGGTGTTGAAGTAGATCGCTTCGGCCTGGTTGTCGAGCGCGGTGCTGCGCACATGGGGGTTTTGCAGCGTGAAGTTGCTCAGCGTCAGCAGGTCCGAGCTCTCCACCAGCAGCGAAGAGCGCCCGCCGCCCAGCACGCGGTGGCCTGCCGTGCGGCCCGAGGTGCTGAGCGCCGTGCCGGCACTGGCGCTGCTGGCGCCGCTGCCAGAGTTCAGCGATTCGAAGTTCTCGTCGCCCACCACGACACCGTCACGGCTCTCGCCGACGATGCTGAGATTGGCCACCTTGCGCAGCACGTTCAGCGCCGGATAGCGGCCGTTGCCCAGCGTGATGGTCTTGGGCGTGGCCACGGTGTTGCAGCCGTCGCTGGCGGGGCTGGTGGTGGAGCAGTGCTTCATCACCCAGTTCAGTGCCCCCTGCAGCGTTCGGAAATCGGCCGCGCTGCCGCTGTCGTCCACGCTGACGGCGGTGAAGCTGGCCGGCGCGGCGCGGGTGGTGAAGCTCCAGCCGTCGGCCTTGGCGATGCCCGCAAAGGGCGTGCCACGGATGCTGCCGGCCAGCACGCCGGCGTCCAGCGTCACGTAGTAGCGGGTGCCAAAGTCCAGCCGGTTGTCATGTAGTTTCACCGTGGCCGTGCTGCCGCTGACGCTGAGCGGCCTGTACCAGACGTAGCGCGCAAAGGTCGCGCCCTCCGGCATCGCGCCCAGGCCCAGCGCGTCGATCTCGAGGTTGGTGCGCGGCAGCACGGTCTGGGTGTCGGTGGACGACGGCGCGGTGCTGATGTCGATGCTGTCGACCAGCACATCGTCGCTGGCGCGGTAGACATTGACGCGCCCGCTGCTGCCTAGGGTGGGCGGCGCGTCGAAGGACAGCGACAGCCGCGTGTCCACATGCACATCGAGCTCACCGGCCGCCGGGGCCTTGGTGCCGGCCACGTCGTCCACATTGCCGTTGCCGGCGATCTGGGTGCTGAGTTTGCCGGCGCCGGCCTGGGCCAGCGCATTGGCCTTGACCAGCGCCACGGGCCGCGGCTTGAACGCATAGCCCGGCGTGAAGGCCGTGCCCGGCAGCACGCTGCAGGCGCCCAGTGGCGCGCCGTTGAGCGTGGAGCCGCTGTCCTGGAACACGCCGCTGTGGTCGCTACTGGGATACATCACGACGCTGTCGCAGCCCACGGCGCCGTCGATGGCGAACACATTGGCGTGCGAGATCACATTGCCCTGCTTGCCCAGGCCTATGCTGTAGAGGTGCGGATAGGGGTTGGCCGTCTTGCTGCCGACGAAGTAGTTGTTGAACACATGGACCTGGCCGAAGCGCACCCGCGGCACGCGTTGGGTCACGCCGTCGAACACGTTGTTGGCGATGGTCACGCGCAGCTTGCCGGCATCGCTGGTGAGGCTGTCCGAGCCGCCGATCAGCATGGACTTGTCATGCTGCGTGACGCGGTTGTAGGAGACCGTGATCAGGTCCGCGCCCTTGGTGATGTCGATGGCGCCGTCATGACACTGCCGGGTCTTGCCGTTCTCGACGGGCAGCGTGTCGTCGGTGACCGGCGCATCGGTGATGGTGTTGTGGTCTATCCAGACCTGGGTGGCGGTGACGATGCCGATGGCGTCGTACTGCGAGTTCCAGTTGCCGGTGGCGCCGTCGTTCGGGTCCCAGACCGGGCCGACATCGCAGGGCGCGACGATGTGCAGGTTGCGCACGATGACCTGGCTGACGCTGGTGATGTCTATCCAGGCATTGACGAAGCCTGCCCCCGGCCCCTCGCCGATCAGCGTGGTGTTGCTCGTGAGTCGCACGCGCGAACGAACCTTCTGGTCGGCCGTGTTGACGAAGGGCGTGCCCTCGCTCATGTCGATGGTGCCGGCCACCTTGATGATCTTGGGCGCCGTGCCGCCGTTGGCCAGCGCATTCAGCAGCTCGGCCCGGTTGCGCACCGTGTAGATGTGTTCGGGCGTGGCAGCGGCGCCGCCCACCGTGCCCGCACCCCAGCCGTCAGACGGGGCGACCTGCTGGGCCACGTCGGCCGCGCTGGCGCCCAGGCAGACCGCCAGCAGCGCCGCCAGGCTCAGGATCCGCGGCGCCCTCATGCCGGCCTCCGCACCCGACGCGCGCCCGCCAGCAGGGCAAGACCTGCCCCCATCAGCGCCAGCGACGCGGGCTCGGGCACGGGGCTGACGCTGATCTGCGCGGCGAAGCTGCCGTACTCGCTCCCGAAGTCCAGGTTGGAGAAGCTGAGGCTGATGGCGTGCGGCCCCAGCACCTGCACCGTCACGCCAGTGGCGCCGTCCAGCAGCGTGAAGTCGGTGATCTCGCCCGCCAGGCCGCTGAACTCGAAGCTCAGCGTGTAGCTGCCCGGCACCAGCGACGTGCCGGTGTTGTTCCACACCTGCACACGCCCGTCGGTGCCGAAATCCACGCCCAGCGCGTAGTCGCCGGTCAGGAACTCGAGATCGGCCGCGGCCAGCGCGGCGGTGTTGCTGCCGGGCTCGTCGGCAAAGCCGTGGTCCAGGCCCAGCAGCACCGTGCTGGCGCCACTGACCTGGCCGGTGATCAGGGTGCCGGCGGGCAGGCCGTCGGCCAGGGCCGCGCCGCTGGCCAGCCATGCGGCGGCCGCGAGCGCGAGGGTCTTGCGCATCTTCATGGGTTGTCTCCGTGTCTGGGCCGGCCGCCGGTCGGGCGGCGGCAGCGGTACTGCGCTGTGGCAGACCCTGGGGGGCGGGTCTTGCTTGGGGCGGGCAGTCAGGGCCCGACAGGGACGGCGGGGCACCGACGTCAGGTCGGCGCCCCTGGGGCGGGCCTGGGTCCGCGCTCGGGTCAGAACTTGTAGCGGGCGCCGACCAGGTACTCGCGGCCGGTCACGTGGTAGACGACCGGGCTGTTGCGCTGGCGGCTGATGAACTGGTCGTTGGCCGCATTCGTCAGGTTCACGCCCTCAAAGGTGAGGTCCAGCTGCGGCGTGATCTTGTAGCTGACCGACAGGTCCACATTGGTGCTGCCGTTCTTGCCTTCCACATCGTTGTTGTTCTGGCCCGGCACACGGGTCAGGAAGGAGGAGCGGCGCGACACCGACACGCGGGCACTGAAGGTGCCGTCGTCGTAGTACAGCGTGCCGTTGGCGGACTTGGGCGACATGTTCAGCAGATCGTCCACGATGACGCTGGAGCTGGTGGGCGACACCAGGTAGGTAATCTTGGACGAGACCTTGGTGAAGTTCAGCAGCACGCCGAAGTTCTTGCCCCAGGCCGGCAGGAAGTTGAAGGGCTGCTGGAAGTTGATCTCGTAGCCCTTGAGCTTGCCTCCGGGCGTGTTGATCGGCGTGGTCAGCTGGAACACCTCCTCGCCCGTGAAGTTGGACGGCAGCAGCGACAGCGGCAGGCCGGTGTCCTTGTAGGCCACGTTGGTGCGCAAGCTCTGGATGTAGGTATCGATATTCTTCTGGAACAGGCCCAGGCCGATGAAGCCGTTGCGGTCGTGGTACCACTCGGCGCTGAGGTCGAAGGTCTTGGCGCGGAAGGGCTTGAGCGTCGGGTTGCCGGAGGTGATGGACAGCGTGCCGGTGGTGGAGATGGAGCCGCCCGGGTTCAGGTTGCCCAGCTGCGGCCGCGCCATCGCCTTGGACGCTGCGAAGCGCAGCATCACGTCGGGCGTCAGGCTGGCCGCGAGGTTGAGCGCGGGCAGCGTGTCGCTGTACTTGTTGACGGTCGTGACCTCGGTGCCGCCTCCGGTGGACTGGTAGCCGGTGGACACCTGCTCGGTGCGCACGTAGCGCACGCCCACATTGCCGTCCAGCTTGATGCCGAAGGGGCGCTGCGTGAACTCCAGCATCAGGTAGCCGCCGGAATCGGTCTCCTGCACCGCACGGTTGTTGCCGCGCGCATTGCCGTTGGTGGTGGAGGACAGCGTGAAGTCGCCCGGGCCGCCCGAGGGGCCGCTCTTGATGCAGTTGCAGTAGATGTCGTAGGCCGCGACGATGGCCTTGAGGTCGGGGATGACCCAGCTGGTGGGCACGCCGGCCGGCAGGGACAGGCCCTTGCCGAAACCGCTCAGCGTGGTGGTCAGGCCGTTGATGCCGCCGGCAGGCGCAAAGATGGTGTCGTTCTGGTTGACGCGGCGGAACTCGTAGGTGTCGAACTTGTACTTCTTGTGCTGCACGCCGCCCTTGACGGTGAGCGTATTGGGCACGGCCTCCCAGGCCAGGTCCAGCTGGGCCACATCGTTGCGGTTGTTGGCGCCCTGCGGGCGGATGCGGATCTCGCTGGTGGTGGTGTTGGCGACGGTGGCGGCCTGCGTGCCCGAGGTGGCCACCGGCACGCCGACGATGGACAGGCCGCCGCTGCCGGCCTGGGTCACGTCGAAGGGATAGCCGATCACCGGCAGGCGGTCGTTGCCGCGGAAGTCCAGCGAATAGCCGTTGACGTTGAGCGCATCCAGCGTCGTCGTGGTCTGCACCGGGTTGCGGAACTTGGAGTCCGCCCGGCCCAGGCGCAACTGGGCACGCACGTGGTCGCTGAACTCATGCTCCACGGTCAGCGTGGGCTGGCTGAAGGTGGTGCTCAGCTCGTCGTAGCGCGATTCGGCGCGCACATCCACGCCGTTGTACTTCCCGTACATCAGCGCGCCGTTGGCGGCGTACTGCGCCTCGACCACGCTGGTCTGCGGCTTGCCGCCCTGGCTGGCCGTGCGGCTGAAGGAGATGGCCTCCAGGAAGTCCTCCTGGCGCGTGGCCTTGAGCTTGGAATACAGCATGTCCACGCTGACCAGCGTGGTGTCGGCCGGCCGCCACTGCCAGGCGGCGGTGATGCCCAGGCGGTCCTGGTCGTGCGTGAGCCGGCCGTAGCGCGGCAGGCGCGGGTGGAAGTTGTCGACGCTGCTGGAGGCGTTGTAGGCCGCGATGGTGTCGGCCGTGCCGGTGAGGCGGCCCACGCCCTGGGCGGCCGGGCCGCAGGTGGTGGCGGTGGAATTGCTGGGGTTGGCGGTCACGCCGGTGGGCGCGCACCAGCCACCGGACGAGGCGCCGTTGTCCCAGCGCACCGTCGAGAAGCCTTCCTCGTACAGACGACGCTTGGACACGGCGCCCGACAGCAGCAGGCCCATGCTGCCGTTGGCGAAGGTGTTGGACACCAGGAAGGCCGCGCGCGGGTCGGTGTCGCCGATCAGGTCGTTGTAGCGGCCCTTCAGCGACGCGGTGGCCACGAAGCCTTTCAGATCAAAGGGGCGCGAGGCCTCCAGATCCACCGTGGCGCCCAGCGAGCCCTCGTCCACATCGGCCTGGTTGCTCTTGCGCACGGTCAGGCTGCGGAACAGTTCGGACGCGAACACGTTGAAGTCGAAGCCGCGGCCACGGTTGGCACCGCCCGAACTGTCGGTGCCGCCGGTGGTGGCCAGCGCCTCGATGCCGTTGATGCGCACGCGGGTGAAATCGGCCCCCAGGCCGCGCACCGTGATGCTGCGGCCTTCGCCGGCGTCTCGGTCGATCACCACCCCGGGCACGCGCTGCAGCGACTCGGCCAGGTTGGTGTCCGGGAACTTGGCGATGTCCTCGGCCTTGATGACATCGACGATGCCCTTGTCCTGTCGCTTGGCGTTCAGCGCGCTCTCCAGCGCGGCGCGAATGCCGGTGACGGTGACGGTCTCGAGCTGGTTGTTGCTCTTGGCCTCGGGCGCCTGCTGCGCCTGCGCCCACAGGGGCAGCGCGAGCAGGCCGGCCGCCAGCGCGACAGGGCGCAGGCGTGGGGCACGGGAGGCGGGCAGCGCACGAAGGTGCGCACGGATGGCGGGCATGGTGTTGTCTCCTGGCGCTCTGACCGCCTCGGCGCTCTGGGCGTCCGGGCAGTTCTAGGATCAGTGCCGCTGGTGGCCTATCCATCAGCGGCATTCGGGCCGGGGCGCTCGCAGGGCACCCATCAATCTCGGGGCCGGCGGCCGCAGCAGGCGGCCATCGGGGCGGGCAACGCTTACGGCAATGCGTCGCTTCGGCGTGGAAACCGGGTCATCGATGCGACCCGATCAGGCGTCGCACCGCACCTTCCCCGGGTCGCTGCCGGTCTCGTCCGTCATGGACAGAGCCGTCATGGCGGCATCCTGGGGGTGGCTTGCGACGCATGATAGAGGCAAGATTCAAAATTCGGAACGGCGGTTCACTAATTGAAAACCATGATTCCGAGCACTTCTCGGCCGCCTTAAGCTCCGGCAGCCGCGTGAAGTGGAACCGCGTTTCAACTTTCCCACAACACGACGCTCAGGAGACATCATGGAAATCCGCCAGCCCATCCACAGCGACCACGCCCGCACGCTAGACACCGCCGGACTGCGCCAGCAGTTCCTCGTCGAGACGATGTTCCGCCCCGACGAAGCCACCCTCACCTACAGCCAGATCGACCGCATCATCGTGGGCGGCATCCAACCGGTGAGCCAGGCGGTGCGCTTCTCGCCCGAGCTGGGCCGCCACACCGGCACCGACTTCTTCCTGCAGCGCCGCGAGCTGGGCCTGATCAACATCGGCGGCGCCGCCCGCGTGACCGTGGACACCCAGGTCTACGAGGTCGGCCCGCGCGAGGCGCTCTACGTAGGCCAGGGCGCCCGCGAGATCGTGTTCGAGAGCCTGGACCCGCAACAGCCCGCCAAGCTCTACTTCAACAGTGCGCCGGCCCACACCAGCTACCCCACGCGCAAGATCACCCAGGCCCAGGCCAGCCCCGAGACGCTGGGCAGCGCCGAAACCAGCAACCGCCGCACCATCTACAAATACCTGGTGCCCGACGTGCTGCCCACCTGCCAGCTGCTGATGGGCCTGACCCAGCTGGAGCCCGGCTCGCTGTGGAACACCATGCCCTGCCACACGCACGCGCGCCGCATGGAGGTGTACTTCTACTTCGACATGAGCGAGCAGGCGGTGGTCTTCCACATGCTGGGCGAGCCCACCGAGACCCGCCACCTGGTGGTGCGCAACGAACAGGCCGTGATCAGCCCCAGCTGGAGCATCCACTCCGGCGTGGGCACCCAGGCCTACACCTTCATCTGGGGCATGGTGGGCGAGAACCAGGTCTTCAAGGACATGGACCACGTGCCCATGACCACGCTGCGCTGAGGCCCCCATGGTGCTGGACAACTTCCAACTGGCCGGCAAGACGGCCATCGTCACCGGCTGCAACACCGGCCTGGGCCAGGGCATGGCGGCCGCGCTCGCACAGGCCGGCGCCGACGTCGTCGGCGTCAATGTGTCGGACCCGGGCGAGACCCGCAGCGTCGTGGAGTCGTTGGGGCGCCGCTTCCTGGACCTGCGCGCCAACCTGGCCGACGTCAGCGGCATCCCCGACCTGGTCGCCCAGGCCAGGGCCCTGAACGGCGCGGTGCACATCCTCGTGAACAACGCCGGCATCATCCGGCGCGAGGACGCGATCAAGTTCTCCGAGGCCGACTGGGACGACGTCATCGACCTCAACCTCAAGTCGGTGTTCTTCCTGTCCCAGGCCGTGGCCAGGCAGTACATGGCCCAGGGCAGCGGCGGCAAGATCATCAACATCGCGTCCATGCTGAGCTTCCAGGGCGGCATCCGCGTGCCCTCCTACACCGCCAGCAAGAGCGGCGTGATGGGCATCACGCGGCTGATGGCCAACGAATGGGCCCAGCACCGCATCAATGTGAACGCGATCGCGCCGGGCTACATGGCCACCAACAACACGGCGCAGCTGCGTGCCGACGAGCACCGCAACGCGGCCATCCTCGAACGCATCCCAGCCGGCCGCTGGGGCCTGCCCGAGGATCTCGCCGGCCCGGTGGTGTTCCTGGCCTCGCCGGCCTCCGATTACGTGAACGGTTATACCGTCGCCGTTGACGGCGGCTGGTTGGCAAGATAGGCCCACCCCCTACGTGCTGACGCGCGCCCCCTCCAGGGGGCGAAGCCTGCAGCCCGGCGAAGCCGGTTCTGCGGCTTCACTGGATGATCCGCCGGCTGACGCGGCGGACTCATAAAAATCACCGACGGAGACACGGTGAGCTATGTACGAGAACAAAAGAATCGGTTTTCTGTTTGTGCTGCCCTTCGTGCTGGGCGTGCTGCTGTTCAAGCTCTTCCCCTTCGTGATGAGCTTTGCACTGAGCTTCACGCAGTACGACCTGATCGACCCGCCCGAGTGGGTGGGGCTGCGCAACTACGAAGAGATGCTGGGCAGCGATCCGCTGTTCACCAAATCTCTGGGTGTGACGCTGACCTTCGCGCTGCTGGCCGTGCCGCTGCGCGTGGGCTTCGCGCTGGTTGTGGCCCAGGTGCTGAACTTCAAGCTCCGGGGCATCAACGCCTTCCGCGCAGCCTTCTACATCCCATCCATCCTGGGCGGCTCCATTGCGGTGGCGGTGCTGTGGCGCTTCGTGTTCGCCAAGCACGGTCTGGTCAACATCATCCTGGGCAAGCTGGGCTTCGAGCCCATCCCCTGGCTGGCCGACGAGCACTACTCGATGTGGACCATCGTGCTGCTGTTCACCTGGCAGTTCGGCTCGGCCTGCGTGATCTTCCTGGCCGCGCTGCAGAACGTGCCGAAGTCGCTGTACGAGGCCGCCGAGATCGACGGCGCCAGCACCAATCAGCAGTTCTGGAAGATCACCGTGCCGCTGATCACGCCGGTCATCTTCTTCAACCTGATCATGCAGATGGTGCATGCCTTCCAGGAGTTCAACGGCCCCTACCTCATCACCGAAGGCGGCCCGCTGCATTCCACCTACGTGCTGGCGCTCTACATCTACGACCAGAGCTTCCGCTTCTTCAACCTGGGCTATGGCGCCGCGCTGTCCTGGGTGCTGTTCGCGCTGGTGGCCGCGCTGGCCGCCCTCTCGTTCTGGAGCAGCCGCTACTGGGTGTTCTATGCCGGTGAAAAGGAAAGCCGCCGATGAGTGCCACCACCGCTTCGCCCGCGCGCAACGCGCCGGCTGACGAGCGCCCGGTGGGTGCGCCGCAGGGCACGCCCTGGCTGCGCTACCTGTCGCTGGCCGCCACCGCCATCGTGATGCTCTACCCGCTGCTGTGGCTGGTGGGCGCCTCGTTCAAGACCAACAGCGAGATCTTCGCTTCAGCCGGCTTCTGGCCGGACCGTTTCTCGCTGGACGCCTATGCCAAGGGCTGGAAGACCAGCACCGAATACACCTTCGCGACCTACTTCCTGAACAGCTTCCTGATCACCATCCCGCGCATCATCGTGACGGTGATCTCCTGCGTGCTGGTGGCCTATGCGTTCGCGCGCTTCGAGTTCTGGGGCCGCAAGATGCTGTTCGGCATCATGGTCGGCACGATGATGCTGCCGCTGATCGTGCTGCGGCTGCCGCAGTACCTGGTGTTCCGCGAGCTGGGCTGGCTGGACAGCTACCTGCCGCTGATCGTGCCCTCGGCCTTCGCCACCGACACCTTCTTCGTGTTCATGCTGGTGCAGTTCCTGCGCGGCATCCCGCGCGACATGGAGGAGGCCGCGCTGATCGACGGCTGCAACCCGCTGCAGCTGCTCTGGCACATCATCGTGCCGCTGCTCAAGCCGGCCATCATCAGCGTGGTCGTATTCCAGTTCATCTGGACGATGAACGACTTCATGGGCCCGCTGATCTATCTCTCGTCCGTCGAGAACTACCCGGTCAGCCTGGCGCTCAAGATGAGCATTGGCGCGACCGAGGAGGTCGAGTGGGCCAATGTCATCGCGATCTCCGTAGTCGCGCTGATCCCCTCCATCGCGGTGTTCTTCGCCGCGCAGAAGCATTTCATCGAAGGCGCCACCTCCAGTGGCGTCAAGGGTTGAGTCATGGCCGCTGTTTCCCTGCGCAAGGTCGAGAAGACCTATCCCAATGGTTTCAAGGCCGTGCACGGCGTCGATCTCGACGTGCGCGACGGCGAGTTCATGGTCTTCGTCGGCCCCTCGGGCTGCGCCAAGTCCACGCTGCTGCGCATGGTGGCGGGGCTGGAGTCCATCAGCGGCGGCGAGCTGCACATCGCCGGCCGCGCGGTCAACGACCTGCCGCCCAAGGCGCGCGGCATCGCGATGGTGTTCCAGAACTACGCGCTCTACCCGCACATGACGGTCTACGACAACCTCGCCTTCGGCCTCAAGCTGGCCAGGACGCCCAAGGCCGACCTGGACCGCCGCGTGCGCCACGCCGCCCAGCTGCTGGAGATGGAGCACCTGCTGGAGCGCTACCCCAAGCAGCTCAGCGGCGGCCAGGCCCAGCGCGTGGCCGTGGGCCGCGCCATCGTCAAGAAGCCCGACGTCTTTTTATTCGACGAGCCGCTGTCCAACCTCGACGCCAAGCTGCGCGCCGCGATGCGGGTGCGCCTGACCGAGCTGCACCGCTCGCTGCGCGAGGCCGGCCAGCCTGCCACCACCATCTACGTCACACACGACCAGACCGAGGCCATGACCATGGGCGAGCGCATCTGCGTGCTCAAGGCCGGCGTGATCCAGCAGGTCGATACGCCCACCGCGCTGTACGACCGCCCGGCCAACGCCTTCGTCGCCAGCTTCATCGGCTCGCCCGAGATGAACATCGCGCCGGCCCGCCAGCAGGGCGGCGAGGTCGAGCTGGGCGGCGCCCGCCTGGCGCTGCCGGCCGGCCGCTTCGGCACCCTGCCCGAGGGAGATGTGCAGTTCGGCCTGCGGCCCGAGCACATCACGCGCAGCGCCCGGCCCGGCAGCGTGGCGGTGGAGGCGACGCTGAAGTTCTGCGAGCACATGGGCTCCGAGGTCTACGCCTACCTGGACCTGGGCGGCGTGGCGCTGACCGCCCGCGTCGGCGCCGAGGAAGGCGCGGCACTGGCCGCCCTGCCGCGCGGCAGCCGCGAGGCCTTCCACCTGCAGATGGCCCACGCCCACCTGTTCACGGCCGACGAGGCCGGCCACACGCTGCTCGCATGATGCTGCCCCGCCGCACCCTGCTGGCCAGCGGCGCCGCCGCGCTGGCCGCCCCCTTCATCCACGCCCAGGGCCAGCCGGTGCTGCGCTTTGCCTGGTGGGGTGGCGCCGGCCGCCACCAGGCCACGCTCGCCGCGCTGAAGGTCTTCGAGCAGCGCCACGGCGTGCGCGTGAAGGCCGAGTACATGGGCTTCTCGGGCTACCTGGAGCGCCTGACCACGCAGATCGCCGGGCGTTCCGAGCCCGACCTGATGCAGATCAACTGGGCCTGGCTGGCCATGTTCAGCAAGCGTGGCAACGGCTTCACCGACCTGAACGCGCATGCCCGCGAACTGGCGCTGGATCAGTTCGACGACGACGATCTCGCCTACGGCCGTGTGGCCGGCAAGCTCAACGCCCTGCCCACCTCGTTCACGGCCCGGGTCTTCCTGTGGAACCAGAGCGCCTTCCAGCGCGCCGGCCTGCCGCTGCCGCAGACCTGGGAGGAGCTGTTCGCCTCCGGCGCCGCCTTCCGCTCGCGCCTGGGCGATAGCGCCTTCCCGCTGGACGGCGAGCTCTACGACATGATCCTGCTGGCGCAAAGCTACATCCAGCAGCGCCACGGCACGCCCTTCGTCGACCCGGACAAGCCGCGCATCGCGATGAGCGTCAGTGCCGCGCACGACTGGGTGCGCACCTACCGACGGCTGGTGGACACCCATGTGGCGACGCCGCTGCCGCTGCGCGCCTCCCTGGGCGGCGCCGAGAAGCCCACCGAGCAGCAGCCCGACTGGGTGGCCGGCCGCTGGGCCGGCAACTACACCTGGGACTCGGTCATCGGCCTGCGCTCCTCCACGCTGGCCAAAGGCGAGAAGCTGGCGCTGGGCAGCTTCCCCACGCTGCCGGACAGCAGCGACAGCGGCCTGTTCGGCCGGCCCACCGTGATGTATGCGCTGGGCCGCAACAGCCGCCAGCCTGCCTTGGCCGCGCAGCTGATGAACTTCCTGCTGACCGACCCCGAGGCCGCGCGCATCCTCGGCCGCACCCGCGGCCTGCCCAGCGCGAGAAGCTCGCTGGCCATGCTGCAGGCCCAGGGCGGCCTGCCGCCGCTCGAGCTCGCCGCGCATGCGCAGATCCAGGCCCAGCGCGATGCCGGCCGGCTGCGCCGCCCGGCGCCGCTGTTCGAACACGCCCGCTTCCAGAAATTCATGCGCGAGGTCTTCGAGACCATCGCCTACGGCAAGACCAGCGACGCCGAAGCCGCCCGCCGCCTGGTGGACGAAGGCAACGCGCTGCTGCAACGCATCCAGTAAGGCCACTCATGAAAGCCACCGAACGCCAGTTCCAGTTCGTCACCCGCGAGGACGCCGACACCGGTGCCCGCGTCACCCGCCTCACCCCGCTGAGCAACACCTGTCACCGCAATTACTTCTACCAGAAGTGCTTCACAAACGACGGCAGCAAGCTGCTGTTCGCCGGCGAGTTCGGCCCCCAGCCCAGCCCAAACTGGAACTACCACCTGCTGGACCTGGACACCCAGGTAGCCACCCAGCTGACCGACGGCGCCGGCGAGAACACCTTCGGCGGCTTCCTCAGCCCCGACGACCGCTTCCTCTATTTCGTGCGCGCCGAGCGCCGACTGATACGCCTGGACCTGGCCACGCTGCAGGAGGAGGTGGTCTACGTCGTGCCCGAGGGCTGGGTCGGCTATGGCACCTGGGTCAGCAACAGCGCCTGCACCAAGATGGTCGGCATCGAGATCGCGGCCGACGACTGGTTCCCGCTGAACACCTGGCAGAAGTTCAACGACATGTTCCACAGGAAGCCGCTGTGCCGGCTCTTCAGCGTGGATCTGCAAACCGGCCAGCGCAGCGTCATCCTGGAGCAGCGCGGCTGGCTGGGCCACCCGCAGTACCGGCCCTTTGACGACCACACCGTGGCCTACTGCCACGAGGGCCCGCACGACCTGATCGACGCGCGCATGTGGTTCATCGACGAAGACGGGGCCAACCGCCGCTGCGGCAAGGCGCACGAGGCCGGCGAGAGCTGCACCCACGAGTTCTGGGTGCCCGACGGCAGCGCAATGATCTACGTCAGCTACCGCCACGACGCGCCGGAACGCTGGATCTGCAGCCTGGACCCGGTCACGCTGCAAAACCGCGTGCTGACCACCATGCCGCCCTGCTCCCACCTGATGAGCAACCACACCGGCACGCTGCTGGTGGGCGACGGCTGCGGCAAGGCCAGCGGCGACAGCGCGGCCAGCAACGAGATGCTGACCGGCGACCCCTACCTGCACCTGTTCGACCTGCAGGCCGGCACGACCCGGCCCATCGCGCGGCACGACAGCAGCTGGGGCGTCTACAAGGACAGCCGCCAGGTCACCCACCCCCACCCCAGCTTCACGCCGGACGAGCGCCAGGTGCTCTACAGCTGCGACGCCGAGGGCGAGCCGGCGCTCTACCTGGCCACGCTGTGAACCTTCGCCTGGCCGGTCTCCCCGTGGCCCTGGTGCAGATGGCCCTGGTGCTGACGGCCGCGCCCGCCTGGGGCACGACCCGACCCCAGCTCAGCGATGCCGAGGCCGCCCGCCACACCGAGGCGGCCTACCTGGGCAGCTGGCAGCCGCTGTCGGCTGCCGAGCTGGCGAACCTGGCCGCGCAGCCGCCCGACCAGTGGGTGCGCCCCGGCGACTCGCTGCAGGCCGCGCTGGACCGCGCGCCCGCCGCCGGCCAGGGGCCGGCCGGCCGGCGCTGGCTGATCCGCCTCGCGCCGGGCGAGTACCGCGGCCCGCTGTGCCTGCTGAACAAGGCACCGCTGGCGCTGATCGGCGTGCCCGGCCAGCCGTCCGCCGTGCGCCTGGTGGACGGCCGCTACAACGCGCTGCCGCTGCCGCCCGGCCAGGCCGCCCACCCCTGCCTGCCCGGCAGCGCCGGCGTCGCCACCCACGGCACGGCGGGCAGCAGCAGCGTCATCGTGGACACGCAAGACCTGGTACTGGCCCACCTCAGCATCGCCAACGACGCGCTGGACGGCGTGCGCGCCGGCCAGGGCTACCCCGCCGGCGCGGGCGAAGCCGGCGGCGCCCAGGCCGTGGCGCTGACGCTGGCCGGCGACCGCCTGCTGCTGCACGACGTGCAGCTCTGGGGCCACCAGGACACGCTCTACGCCCGCCGCGGCAGCACGCCCGGCCCGGCCCGCCAGCTGCTGCGCGACAGCCTGGTGGCCGGCGACGTGGACTATGTGTTCGGTGACGCCACGCTGGTCATCAGCCACAGCACGCTGCTGGCCCGTGCCGGCCGGCGCGCGCCCGGCCAGGGCGGGATCACGCTGGCGCCCAGCACGGCCGCCGCCCAGGGTCAGGGTTTGCTGGTGACCCACAGCCGCTGGCAGGCCGAGCCCGGCGTGGCCCCCGCCAGCGTGGCGCTGGGCCGGGCCTGGGATGCGGGCGTGAAGCCCGGCGCCTGGCAGGCCGGCAGCAGTGCCAACCCCAGCCCGAACGGCCTGGCCGTCGTGCGCGACTGCGAGCTGGGCGCGCATCTCAAGCCCTGGACGGCCAGCACCGCCAGGCGTCCCTTCGCCAGCAGCGGCGAGGCCGCCAACCGCCTGTTCGAATACCGCAACACCGGCCCTGGAGCCACCCCATGACCCTGACCCGCCGCCGCTGGCTGCAACAAGGCGCACTGCTGGCCGCCCCCGCCTGGACGGCTCGCGCCGCCCGGGCCACGCCCGCCACCGAAACCCCGCTGGGCTGGGCCGCCGTCGGCGCCACGACCAGCGGCACCGGCGCACGGCCGGAGCATGTGATCGACATCCACGACCGCGCCGGCCTGGACGCCGCGCTGGCGCTGGGCGACACGCCCAAGATCCTGCGCCTGCACCGCCGCATCGACCTGTGCACCGATGCGCAGGGCCGGCGCGTGGAGGCCGAGCACTTCCGCGACCCGGCCTACGACGAGGCCGCGTTCGACCGCGCCTACGACCCCGCCACCTGGGGCCGGGCCGACCCCGCCGGCCCGCTGGAAGATGCCCGCCGCCGTTCGCAGCGCCGCCAGGCCGAGCGCGTGGTGGTGCGGGTGCCGTCCAACACCACGCTGATCGGCGTGGCGCCGGATGCCGGCTTCGAGCGCGGCATGGTGCTGCTGGAGCGGGTGGCCAACGTGGTGCTGCACGACCTCAGCTTCTCGGACGCCTACGACCATTTCCCCGAATGGCAGCCGCGCGACAACGGCCACGGCGAATGGAATTCGGAGTACGACACGCTGTCACTGCGCTATGCCGAGCGCGTGTGGGTGAACCACTGCCGGTTCGACGACGGGCGCCGGCCGGACCACCTGGAGCCCTCGCGCCTGGGTTATCGCGTGCAGCACCACGACGGGCTGCTGGACATCACCCGCGAGAGCGACCTGGTCACCGTGTCCTGGAGCCGCTTCGCGCAGCACGACAAGACCCTGCTGATAGGCGCGGGCGACGGCCAGGCGGCCGACGCCGGACATCTGCGCGTGACCCTGCATCACAACCACTTCCACGGCTGCCATGAGCGCACGCCGCGGGTGCGCTTCGGCCGCGTCCATGTGGTGGCCAACCTCTTCAGTGCCGACCGGGCCGAGGACTTCGCCTATTCGCTGGGCGTGGGCCAGGGCTCGCGCCTGGTCAGCGAGCACAACCGCTGGGAGCTGCCCGAGGGCATCCCGGCGGACCGGCTGCTGCGGCGCCTCAAGGGTCAGGTCTTCAGCGACCGCGGCAGCCGGCTCAACGGCCGCCCGGTGGATCTGCTGCAGGCCTGGCAGGCCCGCCACCCCGACGAAGCCCTGAGCGCCGACGTGGGCTGGCGCCCCGCCGACCACTACGACGTCGCCGCGCTGCAGCCCGCCGACCCGGACGCCCTGGCACTAGAAGTACGAATGACCGCCGGACCGCGTCGGCGCTGAGCTTGCGCGACAATCCGCCCACAGCTGAAACGACCGCCCGAAAGAATCGAAACGATGGACGAAGACATTGGCGACTCCAAGCAGCCCGAATCGGTCGCCGCGGTACTGAAGGTGTTCGCCATCCTGAACGCCCTGGGCGAGCGCACCGACATCGGCATCACCGATCTGTCGGTGCGACTGGCCATGCCCAAGGCCACGGTCTACCGCTTTCTGCAGACCATGAAGGGCCTGGGCTACGTGCGCCAGGAGGCCGACAGCGAACGCTACAGCCTGGCGATGCGCATGTTCGAGCTGGGCGCCAAGGCCCTGCCCTCGCCCGAGCTGATCGACGTGGCCAAGCACCCCATGCAGCTGCTGGCCGACACCACCGGCGAGACGGTGCACCTGGGCAGCCTGATCGACAGCGAGATCATCTACATCCACAAGGTGGACTCGC
Source organism: Roseateles depolymerans (assembly GCA_003241055.1). Taxonomy (GTDB): domain Bacteria; phylum Pseudomonadota; class Gammaproteobacteria; order Burkholderiales; family Burkholderiaceae_C; genus Pelomonas; species Pelomonas depolymerans_A. The sequence goes on along the minus strand of QFOD01000004.1, from coordinate 219,750 downwards.
GCCACATGCTGGGCATGTACTCGCGCATAGGCCGGCGCGCACCGCTGCACTGCACGGCCATCGGCAAGGTGCTGATGGCCTGGGAGCATCCGCAGCGCCGCGACCTGATCCTGGACGGCGCGGTGTTCGAGCGCTTCCGCGCCAAGACCATCACCGAGCGTGGCGCCTACTTAGCCGAGCTGGAGCAGGTGCGGCGCCAGGGCTATGCCGAGGACCGCGAGGAGTTCGACGACCACATCCGCTGCCTGGGCGTGCCCATCTTCGACCGGCTGGGCCAGCCCATCGCCGGCATGAGCGTGTCCTTCCCCACCTTCCGCTTCGACGAGGCCAAGGCGCCCGAGCTGGTGAAGCGGCTGCAGGACGCAGGCCGCGAGATCTCCGCGCAGCTGGGCTGCACGCACTACCCGGCCGGCGCCTGAAACCGGCCGCCGCTGTCGCGCCTGGGACGAGCCCGGCGCAGCAGCGGTGATTCAATGGCGGCTGTCGCAGAAACGGACAATGCCGCCATGACACAAACCAACCACCAGATCCTGCTGGCCTCGCGGCCCACCGGCGAGGTCACGCCCGACAACTTCCGCCTGGTCGAGACCCCGCTGGCGCCGCTGGCCGACGGCCAGGTGCGCGTGCGCAACCACTTCCTGAGCCTGGACCCGTACATGCGCGGCCGCATGAACGACAGCAAGAGCTACGCCGCGTCGCAGCCGCTGAACGAGGTCATGATCGGCGGCACCGTCGGCGAGGTCGTCGAGTCCAGGAACGCCCATTTCGCGGTTGGCGACCAGGTCTTCGGCATGGGCGGCTGGCAGGAGTTCCAGACCGTCGACGCCTCGCAGCGCGGCGTGCTGCAGAAGGTGAACACGACGCACATCCCGCTGTCCGCCTACCTGGGAGCGGTAGGCATGCCCGGCGTGACCGCCTGGTACGGCCTCGTGAAGATCATCAGCCCCAAGGCCGGCGAAACCGTGGTGGTGAGCGCCGCCAGCGGCGCGGTCGGCTCGGCCGTGGGCCAGCTGGCCAAGGCCCGCGGCGCGCGTGCGGTGGGCATCGCCGGCGGCGCCGACAAGTGCCGCTACGTGGTCGAGGAGCTGGGCTTCGACGCCTGCATCGACTACAAGCAGCACGGCGACACCCGCTCGCTGTCGGCCGCACTGAAGGCCGAATGCCCGAACGGCATCGACGGCTATTTCGAGAACGTCGGCGGCTACATCCTGGACGCGGTGCTGCTGCGCGCCAATGCCTTCAGCCGCGTCGCCATGTGCGGCATGATTTCCGGCTACGACGGCCAGCCCATCCCCATGGCCGCGCCCCAGCTCATCCTGGTGAACCGCATGAAGGTCGAAGGCTTCATCGTGTCCGAGCACATGGAGGTCTGGCCCGAAGCGCTGAAGGAGCTGGGCGGCCTGGTCGCCACCGGCAATCTCAAGTACCGCGAGACCGTGGCCCAGGGCCTGGCCGCCGCGCCCGAGGCCTTCATGGGCCTGCTCAAGGGCCGCAACTTCGGCAAGCAACTGGTGAAGCTGATCTGATGGCCGGCGAGCTGCGCTGGACCTGCCAGCCCTTCGACGAACTGCCGGCGCGCACGCTGTACGCGCTGCTGGCGCTGCGCACCGAGGTCTTCGTCATGGAGCAGAACTGCGTGTTCCAGGACATGGACGGGCTGGACCTGCAGGCCTGGCACCTGCTCGGCTGGGCCGAGGACGGCCGCCTGGCCGCCTGCGCACGGCTGCTGCCCGTGGGCGTGAAGGCGCCCGAGGTGGTGATTGGCCGCGTCGTCACCGCGGCCTGGGCGCGCGGCGCCGGCCAGGGCCATGCGCTGATGCGCGCGGCGCTGGCGCAGTGCGAGCGCCTGTGGCCCGGCGAGCCCATCACGCTGCACGCGCAGGCACGGCTGGAGGCCTTCTACCGCCGGCACGGCTTCGCACCCGTGGGGCAGGAATACATCGAAGACGGCATCCCGCACATCGAGATGAACAACCGGCCGCATTGAGCCGGGCCCTTTTCCCCAAGAGGAGACAAGCATGAGTCAAGCAACCGCCGTCATCACCGGCGCCGGGTCGGGCTTCGGCCTGGAGGTCGCCCGCCTGGCCGCCGCCCGCGGCATGAACCTGGTGCTGGTGGACGTGCAGGCCGACGCGCTGGAGCGCGCTGCGGCCGAGTTCAGCAGCGTGCAGGTGCTGGCCCGCGTGGTCGACGTGGCCAAGGCCGCGCCCATGGAGGCACTGGCCGCCGACGTGAAGGCCCGCTTCGGCGCCCCGCACTTCGTGTTCAACAACGCCGGCGTGGGTTCGGGCGGCCTGATCTGGGAGAACAGCCTGGCCGACTGGGAATGGGTGCTGGGCGTGAACCTGATGGGCGTGGTGCACGGCGTGCGCCTGTTCACGCCCATGATGCTGGAGGCTGCGCAGGCCGATCCGGCCTACCGCGGCCACATCGTCAACACGGCGTCCATGGCCGGCATGCTGAACCCGCCCAACATGGGCGTCTACAACGTGTCCAAGCACGCGGTGGTGTCGCTGAGCGAGACCCTCTATCAAGACCTGTCCCTGGTCACCGACCAGGTCCATGCCTCGGTGCTGTGCCCCTTCTTCGTGCCCACCGGCATCAGCCAGAGCCACCGCAACCGCCCGGCCGAATTCGCCAGCGCCCGCCCCACCAAGAGCCAGCTGATCTCCCAGGCCCAGACGGACAAGGCCGTGTCCTCCGGCAAGCTGACCGCGGCCGACGTGGCGGCGCTGGTGTTCGATGCCGTCGACCACGGCAGGTTCTACATCTTCAGCCACCCGCAGGCCCTGGCCGGCGTGCAGACCCGGCTCGAGGACGTGATGCAGCTGCGCAACCCGACCGACCCCTTCGTCGACAAGCCCGAGATCGGCGCGGCGCTGCGCGCCAAGCTGCGCGCCGCCTGAGCCGCGGGGCCGCATCGCCTTACTTGGGCGCCTCCACCTTGCGGAAGCTGGTGGTGGTGAAGGGTTCCTCGAACTCCTGCGCCGACTCCTGGAACTCCTTGATCCACTTCATCCGCAGCTGCAGCTTGGCGCCCGACGGGTCCGCCGGGTCGACCACGCCGGACACCTGACCCTGCGAGTCGAACAGCACGCGGAAGCTGCCGGCCGCGATGTTGGAGCGCCGTACCTGGAAGTCCCCGCCCACGACGACGCCATGGCTGTCGTACTGCAGCGCCAGGCTGGTCAAGGGCTGGCCATCCTGCGTGCTCAGGCTGGCCAGGCGCTCGAGCAGGCCGGCGGCGTTGTAGCTCATCTCGAAGCTGCGTCCCAGGCCGCTCATGGTGCGGCGGCGCCCCTGATCGTCGTAGGTGGCCGTCAGCACCTGGCTGCCACGCTGGATGGCCACCAGACGGCCCCTTGCATCGAAACGCTTCTCCATCACCAGCCGGTCGCCCTGCGTCTCCTGGATGAGGTCGTTGTCCGCGTTGTAGCGGTACAGCGCGCTGCGCCCCGGCGACTCCACGCGCACGCTGCGCAGGCCCTGCGGGTCGCCCTCGTAGGCAAAGGTCTGCGTGATGCCGGCCCGCGTCACCCGCTTCACCAGCCGATCGCGGGCGTCGTAGCTCAGCAGCTGCTTGGTGCCATCGATGTAGCTGATCGACGTCATGTTGTGGCGGGTGTCGTAGGTGCGGTCGAACCCGCCCCCCGACGTGGTGCGCTCGGACACCAGATCGCCCGCCGCGTTGTATTTGTAGACGTAGCGCTCCGGCTTGCCCTCGACATTGGTCCAGCGCAGCTCCGTCAGATGGCCCTTGGCGTCCCAGCCCAGCTTCAAGGCATGGCCTTCGGTATCGACGATGCTCGCTGGCCGGTGCCGCGCCGCATGCCCCTGGAAACGCAGCTCGTAGCCATCCGGCCAGGCATAGCCGGTCAGCTGGCCCTGAGGGTCGAAGCGGAAGGTCTGCAGCTCCAGCTCCTTGTCGCAGTAGAGGCGCTCGAAGCCGGCCGGGGTCACCTTCACCCGACTGCAGGCCGCAAGCGTCTTGCGGATTTCATTGACCATGGCGTGGGCTTCCGGAAACAGCTGAAGCAGCCACTCCGGAACCTCCAGCAGCTTCTCGGCATTCGGATCCAGCGTGCTGTCCCGTTGCCCGGAGGGCAGGTCCGTGCCCACCGGAATGCTGAAGGGCGTGGGCAGCTTGCGCGTGGCCACCACCCGCTGCTCCAGCGAGCCCAGCAGGCGCTTGCGCGTCGCGGCGGCCTCGCCGGGTGGCACGGCGCCAGCCTTCTGCATCTCGGCCATCAGACGGTCCACGCCGGCCTCCACCCGCGCATCCGACGGCTGGCCGAACCAGATCAGCCGTCCGCCCCCAAAGGCCTGGATCACGACCGAACCATCCGCCATCGGCGTGAGCGTGTGCTCGAAGCTCGTGCCCCAGCCGATGCCGAACCAGCCGTCGCGCGCGTCACGGTTGTTGTAGACCCGGGTGAAGTCGAAGCGGCCATCGATCGTCTCCGGATCGATCTCGTCATACGACACCGTCCAGTTCCCGTTGGAGGTGTTCACGGTGGCCTGCGCCGCCGGCTGCATCAGCAGCAGGGTCAGGCCGCTCGCCAGCGAAAGGGCAACGCCCTGGAGGCGACGACCGGTGGCAGACGGGGTGGGGATGGGGTTCGTCAAGGCAGGCATGCGCGGATGCTAGCCACAGCTGCTCTGCCCATCACACCCCGAGACGGGGGCCGCGCGCCCATTTATGCGCAGTCTTCCCGCCTGGCGCGACCCGCGCCTCACGACCGCAGGGTGGCGTCGGAAAAAAAAGGCCCGGCGCAGGCCGGGCTCGCGAGGCAGCGCTCGGGCTGCGCGACTCAGGACGTACGACGGCGACGTGCCACCAGCCCCAGCACGCCCAGGCCGGAAAGCAGCAGGGCATAGGTCTCGGCCTCGGGCACCGGCGTCGCGATCGCCAGCGTCAGGTTGTCGGTCGTCGGCCACAGAAAGCCCGACGCCGGCTGCACCGAACTCAACACCAGCGAGGTGATGGTGCCCGTGGACGTGAAGCCGAGGAAGCTGCTGGTCGTCGCCCCGGTGATGGTCTGCGTCAGCGTGGCCCCAAGCGAGTCGGTGACCGTCAGCGTGACATCGCCCGCCGCGAACAGGCCGCTGATGTTGGACCCGAAGAACAGCCCGCCGATCGCCGAAACACCACCGGAGAAGCCGTTGAAGGTGATGCTGTCCGTCGCCGTGTTGGTGGACAGCCAGGGATCGGCCGTGGTGCCGGCGCCAAAGAACGAGGTGGTGCTGACCGCCGCGGTGTAGCTGTACGAGCCGGCCGTGCGTGTGATCGGGCTGGGCGTGGACCCGGTGATGGACAACCCGGTGAACGTGTCGACACCCGGACTGGTGACCGCGGCCAGGAAGGAGGCCTGGCTGCTGTACGTGGTGAGCCCGGCCTGGGCGGTGCCGGCCAGCGCCGTCAGCGTCGCGAGAACGAAGGGCTTGAGCATCGGGGTCTTGGAAATCATGCAGAACTCCTGTGCAACGGTTGAGGAATGCAGTCCACGTGGCGGCTGCGTTCAAACGGCAGCGACCGCGCAACCCAATGTAGGAAGGGCCGCGAGCTGGCGACAACACCAGCGTTACTTATGACACCCACCTCAAATAAATGGACGGTCGCCGCATGTGCATAGTTGTCCGCCACCGTTGCGCAAGCGTCGACATCCGGGAAGGCCAGGGACAATCGGGGCCATGTCCCCCCTCACGACCTCTCCCGCATCCGCCTGCCAGATCGCCATCGTCGGCGGTGGCCCCGCCGGCCTGATGGCCGCCGAAGTGCTGGCCGCCGCCGGCCACGCCGTCACCGTGTTCGACGGCAAGCCGACGGTGGGCCGCAAATTCCTGCTCGCGGGCAAGGGGGGGCTCAATCTGACGCATTCCGAGCCCTTCGCGCCCTTTCTCAGCCGCTTCGGCGCGCGTGCCCCACAGATCGAACCGTTGCTGCGTGCGTTTGACGCCGACGCGCTGCGGGCCTGGGCGGCGGACCTCGGGGTGGAAACCTTCGTCGGCAGCTCGGGGCGCGTGTTCCCCACCGATCTGAAGGCCGCGCCCCTGCTGCGAGCCTGGCTGCACCGGCTACGCGCGGCCGGCGTGCGTTTTGCGATGCGCCACCGCTGGACCGGCTGGACGGACGACGGCGCACTGCGCTTTGAATCGCCCGATGGCGAGCGCCTCGTCACCCCGCGCGCGACGCTGCTGGCGCTGGGCGGTGCGTCCTGGCCGCAGCTGGGGTCGGACGGGGCCTGGCAGGCCCTGCTGTCTGGCCGCGACGTCGATGTCGCCCCGCTGCAGCCCGCCAATTGCGGCTTTGACGTCGGCCCCACGGCCGCCCACCCGGCCTCGCCCGGCTGGAGCGCACGCTTCGCCGAGGCCTTTGCCGGCGAGCCGGTGAAGCCGGTGGCGCTGAGCGCCCCGGGCTTCGAGCGGCGCCAGGGCGAGTTCGTCGTCACGGCCGGTGGCATCGAGGGCTCGCTCGTGTATGCCGCCTCCGCCGCGCTGCGCGATGCGATCGTCCGCCAGGGCCATGCCCGGCTGACGCTGGACCTGCTGCCCCAGCTGGATGACGACAAGGTCGTCGCGGAGGTCAGCCACCCGCGTGGCAGCCGCTCGCTGTCATCGCATCTGAAGAGCCGACTGCACCTGTCGCCGCTGAAGCTGGGCCTGCTCAACGAAGTGCTCACCCGCGACCAGATGCTGGATGCACGGCAGCTGGCCGCTGCGCTGAAGGCCCTGCCGCTGACGCTGACCGCGCCGCGCCCGGTGGCCGAGGCCATCAGCACCGCAGGCGGCGTCCGTTTCGAGGCCATGGACACGCGGCTGATGCTGAACGCGCTGCCCGGCGTGTTCTGCGCCGGCGAGATGCTGGACTGGGAGGCCCCCACGGGCGGCTACCTGCTGACCGCCAGCATGGCCAGCGGCCGCGCCGCCGCCCAAGGGCTGCACGACTGGCTGAGCACGCGCTGAGCCCTCGCCGCCGCGCAGTCCCACAGCACTTGACCTGACGCAAACCCTCACGGCATTTGCCCTGAATTCGGCGCTTCGACGGGGCAAACCCGGCCTAGAGGCGTCCCGACGGCCCCTAGACTGCGACACCCCACAGATCTGCTCCGCACCGTCATTTCCGCCTCATGCGCCGGCGCCTGCTGTCAACCCTCACCGGCCTGCTGCTGATTGCCGCAGGGTCGGGTGTTGCGGCTGGCCCTGCACGCACCGTCGTGATCGGCGCGGAGAACGACTGGTACCCCTACTCGGGCGAAATCGCGGGCCAGGCACATGGCATGACCGTGGATCTGGTGCGGGCCGCCTTTGCAGCCGTGTCCATCGAGGCACGCTTCGAGCTGCTGCCCTACGCGCGCTGCATGGCGCAGACCAAGGCCGGCACGCTGCTGGCCTGCTTCAACACCACGCGCACCGATCTCATCGAACGCGACTATCTCTGGCCCGCGCGCCCGATGTTCGAGGAGCGCTTCGTCATCTACGCACGCAAGGACCACCCGGTTCAGCCCAGCCTCGGCGTGCGCGACCTCGAGGGCCAGAGCGTCGCCGTGACCCGCGGCTATGAATACGGCAGCGAGTTCGACGGCAACACGCGCGTGCAGCGCGTCGTCACCAACCACGACGAGAGCAACTTCCGCATGGTGCAGCTCGGGCGGGCCCGCTACACGCTGGCCCCGGAGGTCAACACCCGGCTGCTGTTCCAGCGCCACCCCGACCTGGCCGGCCAGTTCCGCATCGTGGGGCAGTTCCCCTCGTTCGGCCTCTACACCGCGTTCTCGCGCCAGCATGCCGACGGCGCCGCCCTGCTGGCCGCCTTCGACGAGGGCATGCGCCGCATCACGGCCAGTGGCCAGGCCCGGGCCATCCAGGAGCGCTGGCGCCGCCGTGCCGAAACCGGCGCGGAGCAGCAGCCCTAGCGCGCCAGACCCCCTGTGGCAAACTCGCGGCCCGTTTTTTGTGTCCCGCGAGACCCTGTTTTGGACCCGTTGATCGTCAATCAGATCGCCGCCGAGCTGCAGGTGCGGCCCGGCCAGGTGCAGGCCGCCGTCGAGCTGCTGGACGGTGGCGCCACCGTCCCCTTCATCGCCCGTTACCGCAAGGAAGCCACGCAGGGGCTGGACGACATCCAGCTGCGTGAGCTGGAAAGCCGCCTCGCCTACCTGCGCGAGCTGTCGGACCGCCGTGAGGCCGTGCTCAAGAGCATCGCCGAGCAGGGCAAGCTCACGCCCGAGCTGGAGGCCGCCATCAAGGCCGCGCCCACCAAGCAGGAGCTGGAAGACCTCTACCTGCCCTACAAGGTCAAGCGCCGCACCAAGGGCCTGATCGCCCGCGAGGCCGGGCTGGAGCCGCTGGCCGACCAGCTGTTTGCCGACCCCACGCTGGACCCGCAGGCCGAGGCCGCGAAGTTCCTGAACCCCGACGCCGGCTTCGCCGACGCCTTCGCGGTGCTGGACGGCGTGCGCGACCTGCTCGCCGAGCGCTGGGCCGAAGACGCCGTGCTGGTGGGCAAGCTGCGCGAGTGGCTGTGGGACGTGGGCCTGTTCCAGAGCAAGCTGATGGACGGCAAGAACCCGGACACGCCGGACCACGCCAAGTTCCGCGACTACTTCGACTACGCGGAGCCCATCAAGACCGTGCCCTCGCACCGCGCGCTGGCCGTGTTCCGCGGCCGCGCGCAGGAGCTGCTGGACGCCAAGCTGGTGCTGGACGAAGAACCCGTGGCCGGCCAGCCCGGCCTGGCGGAGGGCCGCATCGCCGCCCATCTGGGCTGGCGGCACGGCAACCGCGCGGGCGACGCGCTGATCCGCAAGACCATCGCCTGGACCTGGAAGGTCAAGCTCAGTTTGAGCCTGGAGCGCGACCTGTTCGCGCGCCTGCGCGAGGCGGCCGAGGCCACCGCGATCAAGGTGTTTGCCGAGAACCTGCGCGACCTGCTGCTGGCCGCACCGGCCGGCAAGCGCGTGGTGATGGGGCTGGACCCCGGCATACGCACCGGCGTGAAGGTGGCCGTGGTGAGCGACACCGGCAAGGTGCTGGACACCTCCACCGTCTACCCGCACGAGCCGCGCCGCGACTGGGACGGCAGCCTGCACACGCTGGCCAAGCTGTGCGCCACGCATGGCGTGAACCTGATCGCCATCGGCAACGGCACGGCCTCGCGCGAGACCGACAAGCTGGCCGGTGAGCTGATCAAGAAGCTGCAGGCGCTGGACGCGAACGTTCAGATCGAGCGCGTGGTGGTGAGCGAGGCCGGTGCCTCGGTCTACTCGGCGTCGGAGTTCGCGTCCAAGGAACTGCCCGACCTCGACGTGTCGCTGCGCGGCGCCGTCTCCATCGCGCGCCGGCTGCAGGACCCGCTGGCCGAGCTGGTCAAGATCGACCCCAAGAGCATAGGCGTGGGCCAGTACCAGCACGACGTCAACCAGAGCGAGATGGCCCGGGCGCTGGACGCCGTGGTAGAAGACTGCGTGAACAAGGTGGGCGTGGACCTGAACACCGCGTCCAGCGCGCTGCTGTCGCGGGTGTCAGGTCTGTCCGCCTCGGTGGCCAACAGCATCGTGCGCTGGCGCGATGCCCATGGCGCCTTCGCCAACCGCCAGCAGTTGCTGGACGTGAGCGGCCTGGGCCCCAAGACCTTCGAGCAGGCGGCCGGCTTCCTGCGCATCCGTGGCGGCGACAACCCGCTGGACATCAGCGGCGTGCACCCCGAGACCTACCCGCTGGTGGAGAAGGCACTCGCGCTGCTGCAGCGCCCGGCCGCCGAGGTGGTGGGCCGCAGCGAGGTGCTGCGCACGCTCAAGCCCGAGCTGCTGGCCGACGAGCGCTTCGGCCTGATCACCGTGAAGGACGTGCTGGCCGAGCTGGAGAAGCCCGGCCGCGACCCGCGCCCGGACTTCAAGGTCGCCCGCTTCAACGAGGGCGTGGAGGACGTGAAGGACCTGCAGCCCGGCATGGTGCTGGAGGGCACGGTCAGCAACGTCGCGCAGTTCGGCGCCTTCGTGGACCTGGGCGTGCACCAGGATGGCCTCATCCACGTCAGCCAGCTGTCCAACAAGTTCGTCAGCGACGCCCGCGAGGTGGTCAAGACCGGCGACATCGTCAAGGTCAAGGTGCTGGAGGTGGACCTGGCCCGCCAGCGCATCTCGCTGACCATGAAGCTCGACGCCCAGCCCCAGCGCAGTGGCACGGGTCGCGGCGACAACAGCTTCAAGCCGGCTGGCCGCCAAGAACGCGGCGGCCGTGCGGCGCCGGCCGCACCGGCGGGTGGCGCGATGGCGGCCGCCTTCGCGAAGCTGCAGACCAAGCGCTGAACTTCACGCGGGCCGCGTCGCGGCTGCGCCACTGACCTTCGTCATGTCACAGCCCGGCGGCGATCATGCGGGTCGCTGCTCGTCAGCCCCTGCAATCGGCGCTTGGCGCCCCGCATCCCGCGTTTGGTCGCAAGCCGCGCTGGCGCCCTGGTCCCACTGACTATCGTGCGCGCCGTCCCGTCTTTCCGGAGTTCGCTTTGAAAACCCCCACCCTCGCTTCGCTGCTGTTGCTCAGCCCTGCCCTGGTCCTGGCGCAACAGGAGGCCAACGGTCCGCCGGTGCCCAGCACCAACAACCAGCAGCTGGAACGCGTGGAGATCCGCCGCACGCTGAGCGACACCGACCTGCGCCGCCGCGCCCCGGTGGCCAAGCAGGTGTTCGGGCGGGACGAACTGGACAAGTACGGCGACACCAACGTGGCCGACGTGCTCAAGCGCCTGCCGGGCGTGAACGTCTCTGGCGGCGCACCGCGCATGCGCGGCCTGGGCTCGGGCTACACGCTGATCCTGATCAACGGCGACCCGGCGCCCCCGGGCTTCCAGCTCGACCAGCTCGACCCCAAGCAGGTGGAGCGCATCGAGGTCACCAAGGGCCCGACCGCCGACCAGAGCGCCCAGGCCGTGGCCGGCGCGATCAACATCATTCTGAAGGACGCGCCGCGCGTGTCGCAGCGCGACCTGCGCCTGGGCCTTGGCTACAACGTGGACCGCCCCACGCCGTCCGCCACGCTGACCTTCGGCGAGAAGCTGGGCTCGGCCGCGCTGTCGGTGCCGGTGTCGGCCTTCTCCTGGCGAAATCGGGGTGAGACCACCACCACCCGCCACGTCGTCGGCGACAACGGTGCCAGCGGTGACTCGGTGCAGAAGGGCGAGCAGCTGAACTGGGGCCACGGCGTCAACACCACGCCCCGCCTGAACTGGCGCATCAGCGACGACGAGACGCTGACGCTGATGGGCTTCAGCCAGCAGGGCTGGTGGAACAACCGCCTGAACTACGACACGCTCTCCAGCACCGGCATCGCCGGCTCCGGCCTGGACGACAACGCCATCAACAAGGGCACCTGGCAGATGCTGCGCGGCAACGTGCAGTGGAACAACCGCTTCAGCGAGACCCAGAAGGTCGAGCTCAAGGCCGGCGTGCAGCGCGCCAAGGGCAGCTTCAACAACCTGACCGTGGACACGACCACGCCGGTGCACAGCTTCGGCGACAACCTGGACCGCAACTTCACGCAGGCCGGCAAGTACAGCCAGCTGCTGGGCGACGACCACAGCCTGACGGTCGGCTGGGACCTGGAATGGCGCCGCCGCGACGAGGTGCGCACCACCACGGTCAACGGCCAGTCGCAGCTGCCGCAGTTCGACGGCGAAACCTTCGGCGCCCGCATCCAGCGCCAGGCCTTCTTCGTGCAGGATGAGTGGGAGATCGCGCCGCAATGGTCCACCTACCTGGGCCTGCGCAACGAGCGCATCGTCACCACCAGCCGCGGCAACGCGCTGGACGCGCGCAACGTCAGCAGCGTGCTGACGCCGCTGTGGCACATCAACTACAAGCTGGACCCCAAGGGCCGCGACCTGATCCGCGGCAGCATCACGCGCAGCTACAAGGCGCCGGATCTGAGCTCCATGCTGGGCCGCTACTCGCTGAACAGCAAATACCCGTCGGCTGCTCAGACCAACGAGGAGCTCTACCCCGACCGCGTCGGCAACCCGCTGCTCAAGCCCGAGCTGGCCACCGGCCTGGACATCGCCTACGAGAAGTACTTCACCGGCGGCGGCATGTTCAGCGTGGCGCTGTTCCACCGTGACATCAAGGACCTGATCCGCAACGCGACCAGCCGCGAGGTGCCCGCCGGCGGCACGGTGGCCCGCTACGTGTCACGCCCGGTCAACCTCTCTAAGGCCCAGACTAGCGGCATCGAGCTGGAGATCAAGGGCCGCGCTTCCGAGCTGATGCCTGCGCTGTTCGACCCCAAGACCGCGCTCAACCTGCGCGGCTCGGTGAGCTTCTATCACTCGCGTGTCGAGGCCCTGCCCGGCCCCGACAACCGTCTGGATGGCCAGCAGCCCTGGTCCGGCAACCTGGGCTTCGACTACCGCCTGTCCAGCCTGCCGCTGACCGCCGGCGCCAACCTCGGCTTCACGCCGGGCTACAGCACGCGTCAGACCCAGACGCAGTTGCTCGACCAGTCGCGCAACCGCTCGCTGGACCTGTTCGCCCAGTGGGTGTTCAACCCCAAGCTGTCGCTGCGCGTCTCGGCCAACAACCTGGCCCCGCTGAACACGCAGTCGCTGACCACGGTGTCCAACGGCTCGACCACCTATACCGACCGTGAATCGCGGGCCTGGTACGGTGTGAACCTGGAGATGAAGCTCTGAGGCCCACGGGCCTCACCCCGCGCTGATGCAAGCCCTGCAGATCCACGCCGGCCCCTCTGCCCGCGCCCGCCTCGCCGAGCGCGGGCTGCGACCCGAAGACATCGGCCTGATCCCGGCCGCGGCGGGCGGCCCTAAGGGCCTGATCCTCAACGGCCTGGACCGCCTGCTGTTCGGCGACTGGTTGCCGCGCGGGGGCCACAGCGTGCATCTGGTGGGCGCCAGCATCGGCGCCTGGCGCATGGCCACGGCCGCGCTGGCGCGCGCCGGCGGGGTCGAGGCGGCCTTCGCCGCGATGGCCGAGGCCTACGTCACCCAGCGCTACGACATCCTGCCCGGCGAGAAGCGCCCGCGCCCGGAGGCGGTGAGCCGACGCTTCGGCGAGATCCTGGCCGAGCATTTCGCCGGCCACGAGAACGCCGTGCTGAGCCACCCGGGGCTGCGCCTGCACATCGTCACCTCGCGCGGCCGCGCGCCGCTGCTGGCTCGCGAGGGGCGCTTCAGCACACCGCTGGGCTACCTGGGGGCGTTCGCGGCCAATGCGCTGTCGCGCCCGCTGCTGGGCCAGTTCCTGGAGCGCGTGGTGTTCTCCGACCCGCGCGCCCACCTGCCGCTGGCCCTGCGCGACTTCCGCAGCCGCGAGGTGCACCTGTCGGAGCGCAACCTGCGCAGCGCGCTGCTGGCCAGCTGCTCCGTTCCCTTCTGGCTGCAGGCTCAGCACGACCTCCCCGGCGCCCCGCGCGGCGCCTACTGGGACGGCGGCATCACCGACTACCACCTGCACCTGGACTACCGCCCGCTGCAGCAACAGGCTGCGCCGCTGGTGCTCTACCCGCACTTCCAGCGCCAGGTCGTGCCGGGCTGGCTGGACAAGGCGCTCAAGCATCGTCATCGCAGCACCCGCTTCCTGGACAACGTCGTGGTGCTCAGCCCAAGCCCCGAGTGGGTCGCGACACTGCCCGGCGCCAAGCTGCCGGACCGTAACGATTTCCTGAAGCTCGACGAGCTCGAACGCCAGCGCCGCTGGCGCATCGCCGTGGCCGAGAGCGCCCGCCTGGCCGACGAATTCCTGGCCCTGGCGGGTCAGTCCGCCGTGCAGGCGCAGCCGCTTTGAGCGGCGTTCTACAATCGCGCCTCCTACCCACTCACAAGAGCGAGAAAGGCACCCTGGTTATGACACCGCGAACTACGACCCCGTTCTGCAAGGAATAGTCGGCCGCGGCTCGTCACGCCTGCCTTTTGGGCAACACACATCAAGCGCGGCAAGTGGCCGCGCTTTTTTGTTTCTGCCTCCGTTGGAGCACTCCATGATCTTGATTCAACTCCCCGACGGCTCGCGCCGTGAATTCGCCGCGCCACTGACGGTCGGCGACGTGGCCGCCAGCATCGGCGCCGGTCTGGCCAAGGCCGCCCTGGGCGGCAAGGTGGACGGCAAGCTCGTCGACCTCAGCCACCTGATCACGCAGGACGCCCAGCTCGCCATCGTCACCGACAAGGACGCCGACGGCCTGGAGCTGATCCGCCACTCCACCGCCCACCTGCTCGCCTACGCGGTGAAGGAGCTGTTCCCCGACGCCCAGGTCACCATCGGCCCGGTGATCGACAACGGCTTCTATTACGACTTCTCGTACAAGCGCCCGTTCACGCCGGACGACCTGGCCAAGATCGAGGCCAAGATGACCGAACTCGCCAAGAAGGACGAGAAGGTCGAGCGCCGCGTGCTGCCGCGCGACGAGGCCGTGGCCTACTTCAAGGGCCTGGGCGAGGACTACAAGGCCGAGATCATCGGCTCCATCCCGGCCGGCGAAGACGTGTCGCTGTACCGTGAAGGCAGCTTCGAAGACCTGTGCCGCGGCCCGCACGTGCCCTCCACCGGCAAGCTCAAGCACTTCAAGCTGATGAAGGTGGCCGGCGCCTACTGGCGTGGCGACAGCAAGAACGAGATGCTGCAGCGCATCTACGGCACCGCCTGGGCCAGCAAGGACGACCTGCAGAAGTACCTGCTGATGCTGGAGGAAGCCGAGAAGCGCGACCACCGCAAGCTGGGCAAGGAGCTGGACCTCTTCCACATCGACGACCACGCGCCCGGCGTCGTGTTCTGGCATCCCAAGGGCTGGACGGTCTGGCAGGAGGTGGAGCAGTACATGCGCCGCGTCTACCGCGAGAACGGCTACCTGGAGGTCAAGGGTCCGCAGATCCTGGACAAGGGCCTGTGGGAGAAGACCGGCCACTGGGACAAATACCGCGAGAACATGTTCACGACGGAGTCGGAGAAGCGCGAGTACGCGCTCAAGCCGATGAACTGCCCCGGCCACATCCTGATCTTCAAGCAGGGCGTGAAGAGCTACCGCGACCTGCCGCTGCGCTACGGCGAATTTGGCCAGTGCCACCGCAACGAACCGTCCGGCGGCCTGCACGGCATCATGCGCGTGCGCGGCTTCACGCAGGACGACGGCCACATCTTCTGCATGGAAGACCAGATCCAGGCCGAGGTGACCGCCTTCACGACCCTGCTGCAGAAGGTCTACAAGGACTTCGGCTTCAACGAGATCATCTACAAGCTGTCCACGCGACCGGAAAAGCGCATCGGCACCGAGGAAAGCTGGGACAAGGCCGAGGCCGCGCTGGCCGAGGGCCTCAAGGCGTCGGGCTGCGAGTTCACCTACCTACCGGGTGAAGGCGCCTTCTACGGCCCCAAGATCGAGTACACGCTGAAGGACGCGCTGGGCCGCGAGTGGCAATGCGGCACCATCCAGGTCGACCCCAACCTGCCGGAACGGCTGGATGCGGCCTTCGTCGACGAGGACGGCGAGCACAAGCGCCCGCTGATGCTGCACCGCGCCATCGTCGGCAGCCTGGAGCGTTTCATCGGCATCCTGATCGAGCAACACGCCGGCGCCCTGCCCGTCTGGCTGGCTCCGACGCAGGTTGTGGTCTGCAATATCACCGATGCGCAGTCGGATTACGTCGCAGAAATCGTGAAATCGCTGCAAAAACAAGGGCTTAGGGTCCAGGCCGATTTGCGCAATGAAAAGATCACCTATAAAATCCGCCAGCATTCCGTGCAAAAGCTGCCCTACATCCTCGTCGTGGGTGACAAGGAGAAGGCCAATGGCAGCGTTGCGGTGCGCGCCCGTGGCAACCAGGATCTCGGGGTGATGCCCCTGCAGGACTTCCTCGACCGGATCTCCGCAGACATCGCCGACAAGCGCTGAAAAGCGCCGATCCGCGCCAGCCGGGCGCGCTTTGTTTTTTGTTTGAAGCCTGCCGGCCTGGGCTTCGCTGAAAGGTCAACACCATCGCTACGTTTGCCGACCGTCGTGCGATTCCGGAGCGCAAGCACCGGCTGAACCGCGAAATCATGGCCCCCGAAGTCCGTCTGAACGGCCCCGAGAACGAACCTCTGGGCATCGTCAGCATCCAGGAAGCACTGCGCATGGCAGGCGAACTGGATGTGGACTTGGTCGAGATCTCTGCCACTGCCACGCCGCCGGTCTGCCGGCTGATGGACTACGGCAAGTTCAAGTACCAGGAGCAGAAACGCGCAGCCGAGGCCAAGGCCAAGCAAAAGATCATCGAGATCAAGGAAGTCAAGTTCCGCCCGGGTACGGACGAAGGCGACTACCAGATCAAGATGCGCAACCTGCGCCGCTTCATTGCCGAGGATGGTGACAAGGGCAAGGTCACGCTGCGCTACCGCGGCCGCGAGATCACCCATCAGGACATCGGCATGCGCCTGCTGGAGCGCATTCGCGACGAACTGGCCGATGTGGCGGTGGTCGAGAACATGCCCAAGCTCGAAGGTCGCCAGATGATCATGGTGCTGGCGCCCAAGAAGCGCTGAGCGTTTTTTGCAAGAGGTTCAACCGGTCGGTTTGGTCGCTGGCCGGTTCACAAGTCTCCTGAGGCCAACAAGTGTGCCGGGCTCTCCGGTACCGCCCCAGGGACATACTTAAAAGGAGCATTCACATGCCCAAGATGAAGACCAAGAGCAGCGCGAAGAAGCGTTTTCGCGTGCGTCCGGGTGGTACCGTCAAGCGCGGTCAGGCGTTCAAGCGCCACATCCTGACCAAGAAGACGACGAAGAACAAGCGTCAGCTGCGCGGCGCTGTGAACGTGCACGAAACCAACATGGGCCACATGGCTCAAATGTTGCCTTTCGCCGGCCTGTAATCCACCACCAAGACTAGAAGGAGAAACATATGCCTCGCGTCAAACGTGGTGTTACCGCTCGCGCCCGTCACAAGAAGGTCCTGGCCCTGGCCAAGGGCTTCCGCGGTCGTCGTAAGAACGTTTTCCGCATCGCCAAGCAGGCGGTGATGAAGGCGGGCCAATACGCCTACCGTGACCGCCGCACCAAGAAGCGCGTGTTCCGTCAGCTGTGGATCGCCCGTATCAACGCCGCCTCGCGTGGCCTGGGCCTGTCCTACAGCAAGTTCGTGGCGGGTCTGAAGAAGGCCCAGATCGAGATCGACCGCAAGGTTCTCGCCGATCTGGCCGTCAACGATCCGGCTGGCTTCGCCAGCATCTTCGCCAAGGTGAAGGCCGCGCTCGCCTGATTGCGATCCGCTCCGGTGCGAGCCGGAGCACGCAACTTTTGAGGGCCGGCCCGCTGGGTCGGCCCTTTCTCATTCCGATATTCCGAATGTCCGATCTCGACGCCCTGCTGCAAGCGGCCAAAGAAGACTTTGCTGCCGCCCCCACGCCTGCCGAACTGGAAAACGCCAAGGCACGCTACCTTGGCAAGTCCGGTCGGGTGACCGAGCTGATGAAGGGCCTGGGCGCCCTCAGCATCGAGGAAAAGAAGACCCGCGGCGCCGAGATCAACCAGACCAAGGTCGCCATCGAGGCCGCCCTGACCGCCCGCCGTGACGCGCTGGCCGCGGCCGAACTGGCGAGTCAGCTCAAGGCCGAGGCGCTGGATGTCACCCTGCCGGGTCGCAGCCGCGGCACCGGCGGCCTGCACCCCATCACGCGTGCTATGGAGCGCATCGAGGCCATCTTCGGCTCCATGGGCTTCGACGTCGCCGACGGCCCCGAGATCGAGACCGACTGGTTCAGCTTCTCGGCGCTGAACAACCCCGAGAACCACCCGGCCCGCTCGATGCAGGACACGTTCTACGTCGACATGAAGGACGAGAACGGGGCGTGGCTGAACCTGCGCCCGCACACCAGCCCGATGCAGATCCGCTACGCGCAGGCCCACGCCAAGCGCTACGCCGGCCAGGACACGATGCCCGAGATCCGCGTGATCGCGCCGGGCCGCACCTACCGCGTCGACAGCGACGCCACGCACTCACCGATGTTCCACCAGGTCGAAGGCCTGTGGGTCGGCGAGAACATCTCGTTCAAGGACCTGAAGGCGGTCTACCTGAACTTCATCACGGCCTTCTTCGAGACGGACCAGTTGCAGCTGCGCTTCCGCCCCAGCTACTTCCCGTTCACCGAACCCAGCGCCGAGATCGACATCATGTTCGAGAGCGGCCCGCTGAAGGGCCGCTGGCTCGAGGTGTCCGGCTCCGGCCAGGTGCACCCGCAGGTGATCCGCAACATGGGGCTGGACCCCGAGCGCTACATCGGCTTCGCCTTCGGCTCCGGCATCGATCGCCTGGCCATGCTGCGCTATGGCGTCAACGACCTGCGCGCCTTCTTCGACGGCGACCTGCGCTTCCTGGCCCAGTTCAAGTAATTCGCCCGGCCCCCTAGTTCAAGAATCACCATGCAATTTCCTGAGTCCTGGCTGCGCGAGTTCTGCAACCCCTCGCTGTCCACCGCCCAACTGGCCGAGCTGCTGACCATGTCCGGCATGGAGGTGGAAGAGCTGCGCCCGGTCGCGCCGCCCTTCCACGGCATCGTCGTGGCCGAAATCCTCGAGGCCGAGCAGCACCCCAACGCCGACAAGCTGCGCGTGTGCAAGGTCAACGCGGGCGCAGCCTTCAACAACGGCGAGCCGCTGCAGATCGTCTGCGGCGCGCCCAATGCCCGCGCCGGCATCAAGGTGCCGCTGGCCACCGTCGGCGCCGAGCTGCCGCCGGGCGCCGACGGCAAGCCCTTCAAGATCGGCGTGGGCAAGCTGCGCGGCGTCGAAAGCTTCGGCATGCTGTGCTCGGCCCGTGAGCTGAAATTGAGCGAGGACCACGGCGGCCTGCTGGAACTCGCCGCCAACGCCCCGGTGGGCGAAGACATCCGCCGCCACCTGGCGCTGGACGACACGCTCTTCACGCTCAAGCTCACGCCCAACCTCGGCCACTGCCTGTCGGTCTACGGCATCGCACGCGAGGTCTCTGCGCTGACCGGCTCGCCGCTGCTGCAGCCCGAGTTCCCGGCCGTCGCGCCGACACTGGACGACAAACTGCCCGCCCGCATCGAGGCCACCGACCTGTGCGGCCGTTTCTCGGGCCGCATCGTCAAGGGCATTGACACGAAAGCCAAGACGCCCGCCTGGATGGTCCAACGCCTGGAGCGCTGCGGCCAACGTTCGGTCACGGCCCTGGTCGATATCTCGAACTACGTGATGTTCGAGTACGGCCGCCCGTCGCACATCTTCGACCTCGACAAGATCAGCGGCGAGCTGGTTGTGCGCTGGGGCCGCGCGGGTGAACAGCTCAAGCTGCTGAACGGCAACACCATCACTGTCGACGAAAAGGTCGGCGTCATCGCCGATGCGTCCGCCGTGGAATCGCTGGCCGGCATCATGGGCGGCGACCACACCGCCGTGTCCGACGACACGAAGAACGTCTACGTGGAGGCCGCTTTCTGGGCGCCCGAGGCCGTGATGGGCCGCGGCCGCCGCTTCAACTTCTCCACCGACGCCGGCCACCGCTTCGAGCGCGGCGTCGACCCGGCACAGACGGTTGAACACATCGAGCGCATCACCCAGCTCATCCTGGACATCTGCGGCACGCCGGACACCCGCGTCGGCCCCATCGACGACCAGGCGCCCAAGCTGCCCGTGCGCCAGCCCGTCACGCTGCGCGTGGCGCGCGCCGCCAAGGTCATCGGCATGGACATCACTCAGGCCGACTGCGAACGCGTCTTCACGCGCCTGGGCCTGCCCTTCTCCGCGGCCGACGGCGCGCTGACCGTGACCCCGCCGAGCTGGCGCTTCGACCTGCTGATCGAGGAAGACCTGATCGAGGAAGTCATCCGCGTGATGGGCTACCCGACCCTGCCGGCTACGGCGCCGCTGGCGCCCATCGTCGCCAAGACCCGTTCCGAAGCGAGCCAGGGCGTGCATGCACTGCGCCGCGCCATCGCCGCGCGCGACTACTTCGAAACCATCAACTTCAGCTTCGTTGAAGAGCGCTGGGAGCGCGAGCTGGCGGGCAACGAACAGCCCATCCGCCTGCTCAACCCCATCGCCGCACCGCTGTCGGTGATGCGCACCAGCCTGATGGGCAGCCTGGTGCAGGTGCTGCGCCACAACCAGGCCCGCCGCGCCAGCCGCGTGCGCGTGTTCGAAATCGGCCGTGTCTTCCTGCGCGACACAGCGCAGGCCGCCGGCCCGCTGGCCGTCGCCGGCATCACCCAGCCCGTGCGCGTTGCCGGCCTGGCCTGGGGCCCGGCCGACCAGCCGCAATGGAGCCAGCGCGACCGTGCAGTCGACTTCTTTGACGTCAAGGGCGATCTGGAAGCCCTGCTCGCCCCGCGCCAGCTGCAGTTCGTGCCCACCGAGCACCCGGCCCTGCACCCCGGCCGCAGCGCCCGCGTGCTGGTCGACGGCATCGACGCCGGCGTGATCGGCGAGCTGCATCCGCGCTGGCGCCAGGCCTACGAGATCCCCGGCGGCGCCCCCGTGCTGTTCGAGCTGGCGCTCGATGCCGTGCTCGACAAGCCACTGCCGGTCGGCAAGCCGCTGCCGCGCCAGCAGGCCGTGCTGCGCGATCTGGCGCTGGTGGTGCGCGACAGCGTCAGCCACGATGCCTTGATGGCCAGCATCACGGCCGCAGGCGCGCCGCTGCTGCGCAGCGCACGCCTCTTTGATGTGTTCAAGCCGGCGCCAGGGGCCAGTGCCGAGCTTCAGGCCGACGAGCGCTCGCTCGCTGTCCGTCTGGAGCTGCTGGACGACGACACCACATTGACCGACGAACGCGTGGAGGCCGTGGTCGCCGCCATCGTGGCCGCCGCCCAACAGCAGGTCGGTGCGCGCCTGCGCGGCTGATCCGAGGACGAGGACATCCCATGGATGCGAACGACGCCAACAAGCCCGCTGCCGCGGTCGTGATCGGCAGCCTGGAGACCCCAACGCTGACCAAGGCCGAGCTGGCCGAACTGCTGTTCGACAAGCTCGGCCTGAACAAGCGCGAGTCCAAGGACATGGTCGAAGCCTTTTTCGACATCCTGCACGACAGCCTAGTCAAGGGGCAGGACGTGAAGCTCTCGGGCTTCGGCAACTTCAACATCCGCCGCAAAGCCCCTCGCCCGGGGCGCAACCCGCGGACGGGTGAATCCATCCCGATCAAGGCCCGCAACGTTGTGACATTTCACGCCAGTCACAAGCTGAAAGCCTTGGTACAAGGTGAGGCACCTGCGGCTGAAGACTTCGAGTAGAGTCTGACGTCCTGCCCTGAACGCCTTGATTTGCATGGACAAAGCGCTGCCCGCCATTCCAGCCAAACGCTACTTCACGATCGGTGAAGTGAGCGAGCTGTGCGGCGTCAAGCCGTACGTGCTGCGCTACTGGGAACAAGAGTTCACTCAGCTCAAGCCGATGAAGCGGCGTGGCAATCGCCGCTACTACCAGCACCATGAGGTGCTGCTCATTCGCCGCATCCGCGACCTGCTCTACGACCAGGGATTCACCATCAGCGGCGCTCGCAACCAGCTGAGCGAAGGCTTGGCCGGCGCCGCATCACTGGCGCAGAGTTTCCGCGAGGAAGCGGAAGTGGCCGCGCACGAGATCGACGACGACGGTGACGTCGATGCGGATCTCGTGATGACACCCAGCTTGATCACCCAGGTGGCGCCCAGCCCACTCGCTGCACAGGCCCTGCGCGCCCCTGAGGCCGCGCTCTCGCTGCCCGTGGCCGACCGCGGTCCGGTGGGTTCGCTGGACGAGGTCCGGGCCGAACTTCTTGCAATTCGCGCCAGTCTTATCTTCTAAGGGCGAATTTTTAGGTTATACTGATTGGCTCAGTCGGGGCGTAGCGCAGCCTGGTAGCGCACTTGCATGGGGTGCAAGGGGTCGCGAGTTCGAATCCCGCCGTCCCGACCATTTTATTGAAGTAGATCAACGGGTTACGTCGCAAGACGTAACCCGTTTTCCTTTCAATTCTCAAAAACCCCCCTCAGGGGTGTTTCAGGCGCTCGCTACGTCCCGAAGGTCTAGGTCGATTTCGAGCTGTCTCAGACCGTTTCATGGTCGCCAACGTGCTGCGTGCGGCGCATCGTGTATGGGGATCATCCGTGCGGCCGCCCGGTTGGAAGACGGGCGAGTTCCATCCGGTCCCGTCCTTTGCGCTTCGATGCGTACAGCGCTTCGTCGGCCTGCTTGAGCCAGTGCGAAAGTTCCATGTCGGGCTGATCGTATAAGGTTGCGCCGATGCTCAGGGACACCGGCTCCGGCGTCGCGAACATCCCGCGCGCTTGCTCCGCGAACGCCTCGCGTAAGCCCTGGCCCAGCGCCTGCGCGTCGTCCGCGGCGCCAAGCAGAAAGATCACGAACTCGTCTCCACCCAGCCGCGCTGCCAGCGCGCCGTGGGGCAGCGTACTGCGGATAAGGTTGCTCAGGGTCACCAGCAGGCGGTCGCCGGCGTCGTGGCCGTACAGGTCGTTGACCTGCTTGAAGTGGTCGATGTCGATCAGCAGCAGGGCGCCGGGACTGGCCGGCGAGGCTCGCTCCAACAGCGCTGGTGCGCGCAGATAGAGCGCGCGGCGGTTGTCCAGGTCGGTGAGCGGATCGCGGGCAGCGATCTGCGCGATGCGCTCCTCTCGGCGATGGCGCTCGGTGCCGGTCATGGACATCGCGAGCAGCATGACCGCAATTGCGCCTTCCACCAGCGAGACCAGGATCACCGCGCCGCGGAAACTGGCCAGGTCGATGAAGGCGTCCGGCGCCACTGTCGAACCGGCCTTGGCCAGGTAGAACAGGCCGTGCGCCAGCAGAACTACGCGCAGTTGCGCCGCGCCCACGCTCAGAACGCCGCCGTGCGGACGCAGCAGCAGGCCGGCGCGTAAGGTGATGACGGCGATCAGCAGCGACTGGATGCCTAGCATCGCCTTGGACCACCAGGGGCCGTCGGGCAGCAATAGCAGCGCCAGCCAGACGACAGCCAGCAGCCACCAGGCGCGCGACAGCCGGACGCGCGTGAAGCGGGCGACGCCGGCCAGGAACAGCCAGTGGGCGGCGATCAGCGTGCCGTTGGGGAACCAGATGCCGATCAGGACATGGCCACTGGAACGCAGCAGGGCCAGCACACTGCCCACCGCGATGATGGCAAAACCCGCGCTCCACAGCAGCAGCGAGCGTTCGCGCACGCTTCTCCATTCCGTGACCAAGTACAGCGCCGACGCGGCGGCCATGGCCGTGGTGAGGACGAGCAGGGTGAACGGATCTAGAACCATGGACGATGGAGGTATCGGCGCGGGCCGGCTTCGCGCAAGAGCCGCACTGCCAGGAACAATGCGCGGGAAGAAGCCATTGCTCGGCGGCGACGGTCGCGGCCTTCTCATCGATGGGGGACGGGGCCGCGAACGTAGCTAATTATCCCAGCGTGCGGGTTCTCACCCTTCTCCGGCAGGCCAAGCCGTCGGTTGGAAGTCATGGATCGGACGGGAAATCAGGAGAGGCTGCGGCCAATTGGGCCAGAAGCTTGGGCGCCGGGTGCAACAGGCTGAACCGAGTCATTCGTGCTGGCGATCCGAGAGGCCACTATGGTCAACAACGGACATTTAGCCAGGAGCGGATCGGATGACCACAGTGCTGCTGAAACCAGCCCTTGGTTGCCGGCACCAACAATCCAATCCGGACGCAAGCGACCGGTCGAACGCGGGGGGCAACCCGTTTTTCCATTAGGGCCCTGAAAAGTCCCCGTGGGAGCCCGGCCTCGGGTGGCCTTCGACTTGAGGACGCGTCAGCAAGTCGCTGGTACCCATCCCCGCTTATGCACGGCAGGCGTGCATAAACCTGTTGATAAACCGGGGGCGACGCTCGCAAGCCGTTGTCACCAGGGTCCACGGGTGAAGCTGCTGCATTTCCAGGCAACTCGGCCAGCGACTTAACCTTGGCTTCACCCAGCTGACTCCCAGGTGCAAGCCTCGCCCCGGCGGGGCTTCAAATAATGCTCGCCATGCGCAAGCATCTTCTGCAACTGCTGCTGCCCCTGGCTCTGCTGCTCTCCCAGCAGGGAGCGGTGTGGCACGAGCTGGCCCACCTGGGGTCGCTGAAGAACGCGGCCGCCGAAGCAAGGGCGGATGGCGCAGACGAAGGCACGGACGCGCTGTGCACCTTGTGCCTGGCCTACGCGCATCTCGCCGCAGGCATGGAAGCCCCCGAGGCGCGCCTGCCACTGCTGCAGGTACGCCATGAGTGCGCGTGGCCCTGCGCAGGCACCCCGCTGCCTCAGCGTGCGCTGAAGGCACGCAGCCGCGGGCCACCGCAGTTTCTCTGACGACTCCCCACCAGACCTGGCCCCTGCCCTTTGAACCAACGAAGGCAGGCAGGCCGCGGTACGACCGTCTCTTTGAAGCTGCTCAGCCATGAACTTCCCCCAACCTCGCACCCTGTCGCTGGCCCTCGCGCTGGCTTACCCCCTGATCGCCGCCCAGGCCGACCCCGCCGAAACCTCCGCTGCCACCGACAGCCTGCCCACCGTGCAGGTTCAGGCCGCACGCAACCGGCTTGACGCCGCCCGCAACGGCCTGTCGCCAGACGCCGGCAGCACCATCTACAAGTTCAGCCGCGATGACATCGCGCGGCTGCCGCTGGGCGACGACACGCCGATGAACCAGCTGCTGCTGCAGACGCCTGGCGTCGTGCAGGATTCCTACGGCGCGATCCATGTGCGCGGCGATCACGCCAATCTGCAGTACCGCATCAACGGTGTCGTCATCCCCGAGGCCATCAGCGGCTTCGGCCAGGCACTGGAGACGCGCTATGCCGACAGCGTCAGCCTGCTGACCGGCGCGCTGCCGCCGCAATACGGCTACCGCACGGCCGGCGTGGTGGATATCCAGACGCGTGACGGCTCCCACGACGACAAGCCCGTGTCGGGCAGCGTGGGCATCAGCGTCGGCACCCATCAGCAGCGCGAGACGGACCTCACGCTCCATGGTGGCCAGGGGCCGTTGAGCTACAGCTTCAGTGGCTCCTACGAAGGCAACAACCTGGGCATCGAGAACCCGACGGGCACGCGCAACGCGCTGCATGACCAAACGCACCAGGGCAAGGGCTTCGGCACCATCTCCTACCTGCTGGATCCGGACAGCCGCGTCACCGCGATGTTCGGCGTCACGAACAACCGCTTCCAGATCCCCGACGTGCCCGGGCAGACGCCGGACTACAGCCTGGCAGGCACGGCGCCCAAGGACTCTGCCACGCTGGACGCCAACCAGCGCGAGCGCAACCGCTTCGCGGTGCTGAGCTACCAGAGCGTCATCGGGCCTAACGTCGACTACCAGGTGTCGCTGTTCCACCGCTACACCGACGTGCACTACACGCCCGACACCACGGGCGACCTGCAGTACCTGGGCGTGGCGGCCGACATCCTGCGCCGCAACGAGGCCAACGGCCTGCAGGCCGATTTCAGCGTCCGGCTGAACAGCCAGCACACGCTGCGCACCGGCTTGTTCGGGCAGCACGAGCGCGCGGTCACGGCGAACAGCTCGCAGGTGTTCCCCGCCGACGCCGACGGCAATCAGACCTCCACGACACCGCTGCTGATCCAGGACAACTCGGGCCTGCGTGGCAGCCTGTGGGGCGCCTACCTGCAGGACGAATGGAAGCCGGTGCACGGCGTCACGGTCAACTACGGCGTACGTTATGACTCGGTGAACACGGTCACCAGCGAAAGCCAGTGGAGCCCGCGCCTGGGCGCCGTCTGGGACGTGACGCCGTCGCTGCGCCTGCACGCCGGCTACGCCCGCTACTTCACGCCGCCGCCCACCGAGAAGATTGACGGCACCTCGGTGGCCGCCTTCCAGGGCACGACCAATGCCCTGCCCTCGGACGCCAACACGGCCGTTCGCGCCGAACGCTCCAACTACTACGACGCCGGGGCCGCCTTCCAGGTGAGCCCGCGCCTGACGCTGAGCGCCGACGCCTACTACCGCGATGTCCGCCACCTGCAGGACGAGGGCCAGTTCGGCAACGCGCTGATCTACTCCGCCTTCAACTATGCCCAGGGCCGCATCTACGGCCTGGACCTGGCCGCCAACTACAAGGAGAAGCGCTGGTCCGCCTACGCGAACCTGGGCCTGACCCATGCCCGCGCCCGCCAGGTGGAGACCGGGCAGTTCAACTTCGAGCAGGATGAGCTGGACTACATCGCCACGCACTGGGTGCATCTGGACCACGAGCAGAAGCTCAGCGCCTCGGCCGGCTTCAACATGCAGCTCGACCAGGGCTACGCCGTCGGTGCCTCCGCGCTGTTCGGCAGCGGCCTGCGCAACGACTTCGCCAACACCGGACACCTGGCGGCCTACACCACCGTCAATGCGGACATCAGCAAGACCTTCTCGATGGGCCAGGCCGGCCCGATCCAGGCTCGGCTCTCGGTCGTCAACCTGTTCGACCGTCAATACGAGCTGCGTGACGGCTCGGGCATTGGCGTCGGCGCACCCCAGTTTGGCGAACGCCGAGGCGTGCTGCTGAGCCTCAGCAAAGACTTTTGACACGAAATCCCGGGGTTTTCCGCTAACGGCCAGACTGCAGACGGCCGAACGTCAGCCGCGGTAAGCCGGGTTTGCGCAAAATTGGCCTCGGGTGGTCAAACACCCCCTGCTTTTCCTCCCTGAGCAGGCTGCGTCGCGGAAGGCCGCGGCGCAGTTTCTGCCCCAGGCCCCAGGGCCTGGGGTATTTTTTTGTCCTGTCGCCGCGATCCGGATTCAGTCGGCCGCACTGTCCTGCCCATCCTCCCGGCCGGACAGCGCGTGCAACTGACGACCGCGGGTCGGCAGCGCCTTCAGGTATTTGAAGGTGCCCGTCGCGTGGGCGCAGAGCTTGCCGTCACCACCGTAGACCGAACCTTCGCAGAAGGCCATCGTGGTGGAGCGGTGCAGCAGCCGCCCCACGCAGCGCAGCTCGCCCTCCCCCGGGCGCATGAAGCTGGTCTTCATCTCCACGGTCACCACCCCCGGGCCCAGGTCAGGGCCGGTGTCCAGCAGGCGGCGGTTCACGCTGCGCGCTGCGTGGGCCATGCCCACGTCCAGCAGCGTCATCAGCACGCCGCCGTGCGCCACACGCCAGGAATTCAGGTGCAGTTCCTGAATGCTCAGCCGCAGCTCGGCCTCGCCATCGCCCAGCGCATGCAGCGTCAGGCCCAGATGTTCGACGAAGGGGATGAAAACGGGGAAATCAAGCATGTGCAGAGGGCCGCGGCCCGTCCATAAGTTTGCCTACCGCGGCACTGGCCGCGATCGTTGAGCGCTTCTACCATGCGCCGCTTGCGTTGGAGGTTCTCATGCTGAAACGGCTGTTGACGACGATCTGCGTGACTCTGGGGCTGCTGCAAGGCGGCTTGCCGGCCTGGGCCGACACCACATACACCCTCAGGGCGTTGACGGTCAGCGTGGACTTCCCCTGCTGCGATCCGGACTTCGGCAACACCCGCCTGACCGACACCTTTGCCAACGGCAACCCACTGATGGGCACACCGTATGGCAGCACCGCCGGCATCTCGGGAAACGCTCAATACGCCGCCATCAACCAGGGCTTCGGCAGCGACGTCGAGATGAACGGGCCGGCGACGGATTTCTACGGCACGACATACGGCATTGGCGGCCTGCAGTTCCGGCGCAGCGAGGCCATCGCTGCCCCGACCAATCTCGACGCGCCCGGCACGACGTCCACCATCAACCGCCTGGTGTTGATCAACCCCACGGCCTCCTCGTTGCTGAATCCTGGCCAGAGCTTCGAGGTCAACAGCTATTGGAACTTCAGCGCCCCCGAGGCCGGGACCGGCTACGGCCAGCGACTCACCGACAACACGCAGGCCATCCTGACGCCCGGCTCGCCCGCCTTCGACAACCAGGTCGATCTGCGCGTGATCCGCGGAAACGACGGCAGCCCCGTCGTCCAGCTGCGCCGACAGACGTACGACGGCAACACGCTCGCCAACCAGTCGTTCACGCTTTCCGTGGCCGGTGCGCTGGACAGCGGCTGGACGCTGGCGGACGTGGCCTTGATCGAGTTCAACCTGCACTACAACACCGGCAATCCCGTCCTGCTGGCCAGCTTCAATCTGAGCGATGCACTGGGCAACGACATCGGTGGCCGCACGTTCTCCCAGCAATTGGGCATCTTCTCGGGTGAAGCCTTCAGCACCTTCACCGTCGGCACCTTCTATACCGAGGCAGTCCCCGAGCCCGCCACGGTCTGGCTGCTCGGCGGCGGGGCCGCCCTGCTGCTGGTGGCCCAACGCCGCCGGAGCGCGATCAGGCGTGAACCGCGCTGACGCCCCCGTCCACCGCCAGGATCTGGCCGGTGATGTGCTTGCCGGCCCGTGACGCAAACAGCAGGGCCGCGCCTTTCAGGTCGTCATCGTCGCCCAGGCGGTTCAGCGGCGCATGGGCCGCCATGTTCTCGGCACCCACAGCGGCCAGCAGGCCCTGGGTCATCTTGCTGGGGAAGAAACCCGGCGCCAGCGCGTTGACTGTGATGCCATAGGCACCCCACTCGCCGGCCAGCGCGCGCGTGAAGTTCACGGCCGCGCCCTTGCTGGTGTTGTAGGCGATGGTCTTCATCGCGCCCTTGCTGCCCGACAGCCCGGCGATGGACGCCACGTTGATGATGCGGCCCGAGCGGCGCGGAATCATGCTGGCCTTGGCCACCGCCTGCGCGAACAGGAAGAGGCTGCGGATGTTGAGGTTCATGACCTTGTCCCAGGCCTCCAGCGGATGATCCTCTGCCGGCGCGCCCCAGGTGGCGCCGGCGTTGTTCACCAGGATGTCGATCTGGCCCAGGCGCTCCATGGTTTCGGCCACCACGCGCTGCACATCCTCGGGCTTGGCCGCGTCAGCCGCGATCCAGCGGGCATCGATGCCCTTGGCCTGCAACTCGGCCACGGCCTCCTCAAGATCGGCGGCCTTGCGCGAGGTCAGCATGATCCTGGCGCCCGCTTCGCCCAGCGCCTCAGCGATCTGCAGGCCCAGGCCGCGCGAGCCGCCGGTGACCAGGGCCACCTGGCCGGTGAGGTCGAACAGGGATTGGACTTTGGTGCTCATGGGTTTGTCTCCTGTGATTCAGAACCAGTCGGCCTGCACCTCGCGGCACAGCGGCTCACGGCGGGCCACGACCTCAAGCCACGCGCTGATCTTTGGCAGCTCGTAGGCGAAGAAATAGCGCGCCGCGGCGCGCTTGCCCTCGGCAAAGGCGCCCTCACCGCCCACCGCCAGCGCCACGTCCAGCCACAGCCAGGCCAGCACCGTGTGGCCGAAGGCCTGCAGATAGGGCACGGCATTGGCCAGCGCCTCCTCGGGCTCGCCGGTGCCCCAGGCCTTCTTGGTGGCGCCGCCCACCTGAGCCAGCGCCGCCGCCAGCTGGTTGGCCTGCGGGGCCCAGTCGGTGTGCATGGCGCGTTCAATCGTCTGCTGCACGCGCGCGGCCAGCGCCGCCAGCGACGCCCCGCCCTGCTGCACCACCTTGCGGCCCAGCAGGTCCAGCGCCTGGATGCCGTGCGTGCCCTCGTGGATCATGTTCAGGCGGTTGTCGCGCCAGTACTGCTCGACCGGGAAGTCCCGCGTGTAGCCATAGCCGCCCAGCACCTGGATGGCCAGCGAATTGGCCTCCAGGCACCACTCGCTGGGCCAGCTCTTGGCGATGGGGATGAGCACGTCCAGCAGCGCCTGCGCGCCGGCCGCGTCGGCGCCGGTGGCGAGTTCGTCCACCAGCCGCGCGCAGTACAGCTCCAGCGCAAGCCCGCCCTCCACAAAACTCTTCTGCGCCAGCAGCATGCGGCGCACGTCGGCGTGTTCGATGATGGGGCGCTGCGGGCTGGCCGCGTCCTTGCCGACGCTGGTGACAGGTCTCCCCTGCGGCCGCAGCTTCGCGTACTCCAGGCTGGCCTCATAGCCCGCATAGCCCAGCATCACCGCGCCCAGACCCACGCCGATGCGGGCCTCGTTCATCATGTGGAACATCGCGCGCAGGCCCTCGCCGGGCTTGCCCACCAGATAGCCGATCGCGCCCTTGCGCCCGCCCGGCGTGAAGCGGCCCTCGCCGAAGTTCAGCAGGCAGTTGGTGGTGCCGCGGTAGCCCAGCTTGTGGTTGAGGCCAGCCAGCGCCACGTCATTGCGCTCGCCGGTCAGCTCGGCGCGCTCGTTCACCAGCTTCTTGGGCACGATGAACAGCGAGATGCCCTTGGTGCCCGGGACCAGCTTGCCGTCCGGCCCCGGGATCTTGGCCAGCACCAGATGCACGATGTTCTCGGTGATCTCATGCTCGCCGCCCGAGATCCACATCTTGTGGCCCGTGAGGCGATAGCGCGGGCCCAGCGCATCGGTGTCGTCCTCCAGCTCCGCGCGGGTCGCGATATCGGACAGCGACGAGCCGGCCTGCGGCTCGGACAAACACATGGTGCCGAACCAGCGGCCGGCAAATTCATTCTTGGCAAACACCTCGCGCTGCAGCGGCGTGCCGTGCGCCATCAGCAGGCTGGCATTGCCCGAGGTCAGCATCGCGTAGCCGCCCATGGCCACGCTGGCCTTGCTGAAGAAGGCGTTGCCCGCCATCTCGATGACGCAGGGCAGCTGCATGCCGCCCACGTCGTAGTCCTGCGCCGCCGCCAGCATGCCGGACTCGGCATAGGCCAGCGCCGCGTCATGCGTGGCCTGCGGCAGGTGCACGCGCTCGCCGTCGAAGTGAGGCTCCTGCGTGTCGGCCAGCCGATTGAACGGCGCGAACTTCTCGCGGGCGATCTTCTCGCAGGTGTCCAGCACCGCGCCAAAGGTCTCGGCCGAATGCTCGGCAAAGCGCTCACGTGCGGTCAGATCGCCGGCCTTGAGCCAGTCGAACAGCAGGAAATCCAGGGTCTGGCGCATGGCCTCTCCGGCATTGAAGAGGCAGGGCTTGCCCTGCCGATAAATCCAGCAACTCCCGCCGATCCGGCTTTGCCGGTCGCCCGGGAGTGCCCCCTTGAGGGGGCGCGCGAAGCGCGTAGGGGGTGGGCTTACAACACTTCAAAAATTCCAGCCGCGCCCATGCCCCCGCCAATGCACATGGTCACGCACACGCGCTTGGCACCGCGGCGCTTGCCTTCGATCAACGCATGGCCAGTCAGGCGCTGGCCCGACACGCCATAGGGGTGGCCGATGGCGATCGCGCCGCCGTTCACGTTGAGGCGGTCCATCGGTATGCCCAGCGTGTCCGCGCAGTACAGCACCTGCACCGCGAAGGCCTCGTTCAGCTCCCACAGGTCGATGTCGGCGACCGTCAGGCCCAGCTTCTTCAGTACCTTAGGGACCGCGAACACCGGGCCAATGCCCATCTCATCGGGCTCGCAGCCGGCCACCGCAAACCCGAGGAAGCGGCCCAGCGGCTTGAGGTTGTGCGTGGACGCGTACTGCTCGGACACCAGCGCGCAAGCCCCGGCCCCGTCGCTGAACTGGCTGGCATTGCCGGCCGTCACCACACCGCCAGGCAGCGCGGTGCGTATGTCCTTGATGCCCTCGTAGGTCGTGCCCTCGCGCAGGCCCTCATCGGCGCTGACGGTCACCTCCTTGGTGATCAGGCCCAGCGCCTTGTCGGCCACGCCCATGGTCACGGTGATGGGGGCGATCTCGGCGTTGAACAGGCCCTCGGCCTGGGCCGCGCAGGCCTTTTGCTGGCTGGCTGCGCCATAGCGGTCCATGCGCTCCTTGGCGATGTTGTAGCGCTTGGCCACGTTCTCGGCCGTGTGCAGCATGCTCCAGTAGATCTCGGGCTTGTTCTTGGACAACCAGCCCTCGTGGATCATGTGGCGGTTGGCCTCGTTCTGCACGCAGGAGATGCTCTCCACGCCACCGGCCACGAAAACATCGCCCTCGCCGGCGATGATGCGCTGCGCGGCCATCGCGATGGTCTGCAGGCCGCTGGAGCAGAAGCGGTTGATGGTGACGCCCGCCACCGTCACCGGCAGGCCGGCGCGCAGCGCGATCTGGCGTGCGATGTTGGAGCCGGTCGCGCCCTCGGGCGTGGCGCAGCCCATCAGCACGTCCTCGACGGCGCCGCCCTCGATGCCGGCGCGCTCCAGCGCGGCCTTCACGACGTGGCCGCCCAGCGTCGCGCCGTGGGTCATGTTGAAGCTGCCCTTCCAGCTCTTGGCGAGCGGCGTGCGGGCGGTGGAAACGATCAGTGCGTTGCTCATGTCTTGATCCTTGTGCGTTCGGCGTCGACGGCGGCGCTCAGGTGAAGGACTTGCCTTCGGCCACCAGGCGGGCCAGCAGCGGGGCCGGCGTCCAGAACTTGGCGTCGTCCATGGGGTTCTGTGCAAACCGCTTCATCGCCTGCACCACGTTGAAGAGGCCCACGGTGTCGGCGTAGCACATGGGGCCGCCGCGCCACAGCGGGAAGCCGTAGCCGGTGAGGTAGACCATGTCCACATCGGACGCGCGCTGGGCGATGCCCTCTTCCAGCAGGTGCGCGGCCTCGTTGACCAGCGCGAACACCAGGCGGTGCACGATTTCCTCGTCGCTGATCTCGCGCGTCTTGGCGCCAATCGCCTCGCGGTGCTTGGCCAGCATTTCCGCCACCACTGGCGACGGGATCGCGTCGCGCTTGCCGGGCTGGTAGTCGTACCAGCCGGCGCCGGTCTTCTGGCCGTAGCGGCCCAGCTCACACAGGCGGTCGGCGCTGGCCGAATACTTCATGTGGGGCTTCTCCACATAGCGGCGCTTGCGGATGGCCCAGCCGATGTCGTTGCCGGCCAGGTCGCCCATGCGGAAGGGGCCCATCGCGAAGCCGAACTTCTCGACCGCCTTGTCAACCTGCTGCGGCGTGCAGCCCTCGTCCAGCAGGAAGCCGGCCTGGCGGCTGTACTGCTCGATCATGCGGTTGCCGATGAAGCCATCGCACACGCCCGACACCACGGCCGTCTTCTTGATCTTCTTGGCCACAGCCATCACGGTGGCCAGCACGTCCTTGGCCGTGGCCTTGCCGCGCACCACCTCCAGCAGCTTCATCACATTGGCCGGGCTGAAGAAGTGCATGCCCACCACGTCCTGCGGACGCTTCGTGAAGGACGCGATCTTGTCCACATCCAGCGTGGAGGTATTGGACGCCAGGATGGCGCCGGGCTTGGCCACGGCGTCCAGCTGCTTGAACACCGCCTCCTTCACGCCGATCTCCTCGAACACCGCCTCGATGATGAGGTCGCAGTCCTTCAGGTCGTCGTAGCTCAGTGTGGTGGACAGTAGCGCCATGCGGGCGGCGTACTTGTCTTCCTTCAGCTTGCCCTTCTTGACCTGGGCCTCGTAGTTCTTCTTGATCGTGGCCACGCCACGGTCCAGCGCCTCCTGCTTGGTCTCCAGGATGGTGACGGGCAGGCCGGCGTTCAGGAAGTTCATGGAGATGCCGCCACCCATGGTGCCGGCACCGATGACGCCCACCTTGGCGATGTTGCGCAGCGGCGTGCCCTCGGGCACGTCGGCAATCTTGCTGGCCGCGCGTTCGGCAAAGAAGGCGTGGCGCAGCGCCTTGGACTCAGGCGTCTGCATCAGCGCCGCAAAGCCCTCGCGCTCGGCCTTCATGCCGTCCTCGAACTTCATCGTCACCGCGCCGGCCACCGCCTCCAGGCAGCGCAGCGGCGCCGGGAAGTTCTTGCTCATGCCGCCCACCATATTGCGCGCGAACTGGAAGTAAGCATCGACGCTGACCTCGGCACTGCCGATCCGCGCCTTGAGCTCGCGCACCTTGGGCAGCGGGCGGACATCGGCGATGCCAGCGGCGAAGGTGATGGCGCCGTCCATCAGGTCGCCCTCGATGATCTTCTGGAACAGCTTCTGGCCGGGCACCTGGGCCAGCAGCTCGCTGTTGACCGGCTCGCCGGAGACGATCATGTTCAGCGCGGGCTCCACGCCCAGCGCGCGCGGCAGGCGCTGCGTGCCGCCGGCCCCCGGCAGCAGGCCCAGCTTCACCTCGGGCAGCGCGATCTTGGCGCCGGCTGCGGCCACGCGGTAGTGGCAGCCCAGCGCCAGCTCCAGGCCACCGCCCATGCAGACGCTGTGGATGGCGGCCACCACCGGCTTGCTGCAGTTCTCCACCACCGCGATCAGGCTCAGCAGATTGGGTTCGGCCAGCGCCTTGGGGCTGCCGAACTCCTTGATGTCCGCGCCGCCCGAGAAGGCCTTGCCGGCGCCGGTGATGACCACCGCCTTCACGGCGGCATCGGCTTCGGCGCGCTCAATGCCGGCGGCCGCGGCCGCACGGGTGGCGAAACCCAGGCCGTTGACCGGCGGGTTGTCGAGCGTGATCACGGCGACTTCGCCGCGAACTTCGTAATGGGCTGTCATGGGCTGGACCTCGGGTGAAGGGGCTCAGGAATAGAACGGTCGTTCGATTCTAGGCAGCACTCCCGCGCGCCGTTTGTCCCAGGAGCGACAGGCCGCCCTCAGAATTCACCCCCATGTCGACCCCGCTGAAATCGCTGCTGCAAGCCCTCACCGGCCCCCTCTCGCGCCCGACCTGGCGGGTGCTGCTGGCGCTGCTGCTGCTCGTCATCACCTGGCTGGCCCTGGTGCCCGAGCCCCCCCGCGGCGTCAGCACCGGCTGGGACAAGAGCAACCATGCGCTCGCGTTCGCGTCGCTGGCCTTCGCGGCCGTATGGGCGCTGTGGCGCGAGCCCCGCCAGTGGCCCCGGCTCGTGGCCTGGCTGCTGGCCTATGGCGTGGGCATAGAGATCGCGCAGTACTTCGACCCGCCCCGCTCGGCGGACTGGCATGACGTGGTGGCCGACGGCGTCGGCATCGCGCTGGGGCTGCTGGCCTGCCTGCCGGTGCGGCGGCTCGCAGCGCACTGACACCACGCTGGCAAGGGAATGCGCTAGCGTCGGCCCATGCCCGACGATCTGAGCCGCCTGCTGCGCGCCACCCGCGCCGAATCCCTGGCCCGCGCCGCGCCGCTGACGGAAGAGGACGCCCAGCTGCAGTCCATGCCCGATGCCAGCCCCGCGAAATGGCATCTGGCCCACACCACCTGGTTCTTCGAGACCCTGGTGCTGCAGCCCCACCTGCCCGGCTACAGGCTGTTCGATGCGCGCTGGCCCCAGCTGTTCAACAGCTATTACGAAAGCCTGGGGCCACGTCATGCGCGCCCGCAGCGCGGCCTGCTGAGCCGCCCCGGCCTGGCCGAGGTGCGCGCCTACCGTGCCCATGTGGACCAGGCGCTGGAGGCGCTGCTGCCCCAGGCCTCGCCCGCGGTGCGCGAGCTGCTGACGCTGGGCTGCCACCACGAGCAGCAGCACCAGGAGCTGCTGCTCACCGACATCCTGCACGCCTTCTCCTGCAACCCGCTGCTGCCCGCCTGCACGCCCGACGCGCCCGGCGCGCCCGCCCCCATCACGCCGCCCGCGCAGCGCTGGCTGGCGCACGCGGGCGGCCAGGTGGACGTGGGCCACGCGGGCGCGGGCTTCGCGTTCGACAACGAGGGCCCGCGCCATGCGGTGCTGCTGCAGCCCTTCGAGATCAGCAACCGCCTCGTCACCAACGCCGAGTACGCCGAATTCATCCGCGCCGGCGGCTACCGCGAGCCGCTGCTGTGGCTGTCCGACGGCTGGGCGCTGGTGCAGGCCCAGGGCTGGCAGCGCCCGGCCTACTGGCTGGACGATGAACGCGCCTTTGGTCTGCATGGCGCGCAGCCGTTGCAGCCCGACGCGCCCGTGCTGCACCTGAGCTTCCACGAGGCCTGTGCCTATGCCGAATGGGCTGGCGCACGCCTGCCCACCGAGTTCGAGTGGGAGGCCGCCAGCGCCCTGCCCGGCTTTGCCCAGGCCAGCGACCAAGCCTGGCAATGGACCCGCTCCAGCTACCAGCCCTACCCCGGCTTTAAAGCGGCAGCCGGCGCGGTGGGCGAATACAACGGCAAGTTCATGGTGGGCCAGCAGGTGCTGCGCGGCGGCAGCCTGGCCACGCCGGCCGGCCATGCGCGGCCCAGCTACCGCAACTTCTTCCCGCCGGCCGCGCGCTGGCAGTTCAGCGGCCTGAGGCTGGCACGATGAATCCCGCCCAGTCACCCTCGCCAGCCCAGGCCGCGCGCCAAGCCTTTGCGGCCGATCTGCAGCGCGCGCTGGCCCGCCGGCCGCGCGCCATCTCGCCCAAGTATTTCTACGACGAGACGGGCTCGCGGCTGTTCGAGCAGATCTGCGAGCTGCCCGAGTACTACCCCACGCGCACCGAGCTGGCGCTACTGCGCGCCCACGCCCCCGACATGGCCGCGCAGTTCGGCCCGCAGGTGCAGTTGGTGGAATACGGTGCCGGCGCGTTGCGCAAGGTGCGCCTGCTGCTGGACGCGCTGCCGCGAGAGTGCGTGCAGTTCGTGCCGCTGGATATCTCGGGCCCCCACCTGCTGGCCGCCAGCTCGGCGCTGGCGGCCGACTACCCCGGTCTGGCGCTGCAGCCCCTGGTGGCCGACTTCACCCGCCCCCACACGCTGCCCGCCGTGCCCTCGGGCGTGCGCCGCGTGGGCTTCTTCCCGGGTTCCAGCATCGGCAACTTCACGCCCGACGAGGCTGACGCCTTCCTGCGCCTGGCCGCCCGCGAGCTGGCCGGCGGCGGTCTGCTGATCGGGCTGGATCTGGTGAAGGACCCGGCCGTGCTGCACGCCGCCTACAACGACGCCGCCGGCGTGACTGCGGCCTTCAACCTCAACCTGCTGGCCCATGCGCGCCGCGAGCTGGGCGCGGAGTTCCCGCCCGACGGCTTCGAGCACCTGGCCTTCTACAACCCGGCCTACCAGCGCATAGAGATGCACCTGCGCGCGCGCCGTGCGCTGGAGGTGCAGTTGGGCGGCGAGCGCTACGTCTTCGACGAGGGCGAGACCCTGCACACGGAGCATTCGCACAAGTACACGGTGAGTGGCTTCCAGGCGCTGGCGCAGCGCGCGGGGTTCAAGCCGGGCAAGGTGTGGACGGATGAGAACGGGTGGTTTGCGGTGTTGTGGCTGGAGGCTGGCCCAAGCGGCAGTTAGGGCACGGCCAGTGGGGCTTTGCTAGCCAAGCGCCGTGGTGCGAGAACATGCACCACGGGCTTAGGGCCGATCTAGACCCGCCCTGCCCGGCTGGCCGTCGCTACGCCAGCCCATGCCGGGCTCAAGATCACGCTGGCGCGGCGTCGCCATCTCGGGGGCGGGTGGGGACGGCGGACAACACAGCCGCCAGCTCACCACGGCCCGGTACGGTCTGAAGCGGCCACGCCCTGCCAGGCTACGGCCGGCGCACGGGCCTACGCATCGGCTTGCTTGGATATCCGGTTTGAACGTTCTTGTCCTTCCCGGATTTCGAGGAGGGCCCGTTCTGCGGAGCTGAGGCGGTGCAGAAGCAGGGACCTTCCGATGCTTTGCGGGCCATTGCTATGCAAGGTTCTGGCGTACTCGAGAGTAGTGCTATCCGGTAGAAGGCATGCGTGAAGCGAGACAGAGATGAGTTTCATCGTCGTGACTTGGAAGAGCACGCCAAGGCGGCGTACTTAGCACTGTGGTGTCACAGTCCCGCGTTAACCGCACCCCTCACCACGCGGTCGTGCCAGAACTGGGAATCTCTCCGCGACACTTCAAATGGCCAACCGCTCCCGCACCCCGTCCGCCTTCATATCCTTGCCGCGTCCGCGCATGACGATCTCGCCGCGCTGCATCAGCAGATACTGGTCGGCCAGTTCGGCGCAGAAGTCGTAGAACTGCTCCACCAGCACCACGGCCAGGCCCTGGTCGTGGGCCAGATGCTTGATGACGCGGCCTATGTCCTGGATCACGTTGGGCTGTATGCCCTCGGTGGGTTCGTCCAGCAGCAGCACCTTGGGCCCGGGCGCCAGCGCGCGGGCGATGGCGAGCTGCTGCTGCTGGCCGCCGGAGAGGTCGCCGCCGCGCCGGCCGCGCATTTGCGCGAGCACCGGGAACAGCTCGAACAACTGGGCCGGCAGCGGCGTGCCCGCGGGGCGGCTGGCCAGGCCCATCTGCAGGTTCTCCATCACGGTGAGCCGGCCGAAGATCTCGCGGCCCTGGGGCACATAGCCCAGGCCGGCGCGCACGCGCTGGTGGGTGCGCAGCTTGTCCAGCGGCTCGCCGGCCAGCGTGATGCGGCCCGAGGTGGTGGGCACCACGCCCATCAGGCTCTTGAGCAGCGTGGTCTTGCCCACGCCATTGCGGCCCATCACGACCGTGATCTCGCCCCGCTGCAACGCAAAGCTCAGCCCGCGCAGGATGTGCGAGCCGCCGTAGTGCTGGTGCAGGTCTTGGACCTGGAGGATTTCATCGGCCAAGGTACACCTCGATGACCTTCTCATCGGATTGAACGGCCGCCATCGTG
Organism: Roseateles depolymerans; assembly: GCA_003241055.1. Lineage (GTDB taxonomy): Bacteria > Pseudomonadota > Gammaproteobacteria > Burkholderiales > Burkholderiaceae_C > Pelomonas > Pelomonas depolymerans_A. The sequence continues at coordinate 181,425 of QFOD01000004.1, read as the reverse complement.
CCCTCGGCCAGCGTCTTGCCCTCGTGCAGCACGGTCACCGTGCGGTGCGCGCCGGCCAGCGTGCCGACGAAGGCCATGTCGTGCTCCACCACCACCAGCGAATGCTTGCCCTCCAGGCTCAGGAACAGCTCGGCGGTGCGCTCGGTTTCCTCGTCGGTCATGCCGGCCACGGGCTCGTCCAGCAGCAGGAGCTTGGGGTCTTGCGCGAGCAGCATGCCGATCTCCAGCCACTGCTTTTGGCCGTGGCTCAGCAGGCCGGCCACGCGGTCGCGCGCCTCGGCCAGGTGCACCGTGGTCAGCAACTCGGCGATACGGTCGCGCTGTGCGCCGCTGAGGCGGGCGCGCATCGCGAAGCGGGCGCGGCGGTCGCCGGCCAAGGCCAGCTCCAGGTTCTCGGCCACGGTCAGCGCCTCGAACACCGTGGGCTTCTGGAACTTGCGGCCTATGCCGGCGCGGGCGATGTCCTGCTCGCTCATCTGGCGCAGGTCCAGGTTGCTGCCGAAGAAGAGCTTGCCGCTGTCGGGCCGGGTCTTGCCGGTGAGGCAGTCCATGGTCGTGGTCTTGCCCGCGCCGTTGGGGCCGATCACGCAGCGCAACTCGCCCACGCCTATCGTGAAGGAGAGGCCGCCCAGCGCCTGGAAGCCGTCGAACGCGACCTTGAGGTCTTCCACATAGAGCGCCACGCCCTGGTTGAAGACCGGCTCGCCGGCGGTGGCGATGCGGGTGAAGGCACGGGCGCGGGACTCGGCACCCGCTTCAAGAAGCTCAGGTGTCATTTCTTGAACCTCCGCGCCAGCCCCACCAGCCCCTGCGGCAGGAACAGCGTCACCGCGATGAACAGCGCGCCCAGCACATAGAGCCAGCCCTCGGGCCACCAGACGGTGAACACCGACTTGGTGCCGTTCACGAAGAAGGCGCCCAGCACCGGGCCGATCAGCGTGCCGCGCCCGCCCACCGCGGCCCAGATGGCCATTTCGATGCTGGCGGCCGGGCTCATCTCGCCGGGGTTGATGATGCCCACCTGGGGCACGTAGAGCATGCCGGCCAGCGCGCACATCAGCGCCGAGATCACATAGGCGCTGAGCTTGAAGGCCACCGGGTCATAGCCCAGGAAACGCACGCGCCCCTCGGCATCGCGTATGGCCTGCAGGATGCGGCCCCAGCGGCTTTGAGTGAGCGCGCGCGCCACCAGGTAGCAGGCGATCAGCGCGACGCCGCTGGCGATGCACAGGCCCACCTTCATCACCGGCGTGTTCAGCGAATAGCCGGCCAGGCGCTTGAAGTCGGTGAAGCCGTTGTTGCCGCCAAAGCCGGTTTCGTTGCGGAAGAACAGCAGCATCGCGGCCACGGTCAGCGCCTGCGTAATGATGGAGAAGTACACGCCCTGTATGCGCGAGCGGAACGCGAAGTAGCCGAACACCGCGGCCAGCAGGCCCGGCACGGCAAAAGCCAGCACGACCTGACCCAGCAGCGAGTCGCTCAGGGCCCAGTGCCAGGGCAGCTCCTTCCAGTTCAGGAACACCATGAAGTCCGGCAGGTCGGACTGGTACTGCCCGTCGCGGCCGATCTGGCGCATCAGATACATGCCCATGCCGTAGCCACCGAGTGCAAAGAAGAGGCCGTGGCCCAGCGACAGGATGCCGCCGAAGCCCCAGATCAGGTCCAGCGCCAGCGCGCAGATCGCGAAGCACAGGAACTTGCCCAGCAGGCCCACGTAGAACTCGCCCAGGTGCAGCGGATGGCCGGGCGGAAACAGCAGATGCAGCAGCGGCAGCGCCAGCAGCAGCATCGCCGACAGGGGGAGCAGCACGCGCTTCAATCCAGCACCCTGCCTTTCAGTGCGAACAGGCCTTGCGGCTTTTTCTGAATCACCAGCACCAACAGCAGCAGCAGTGCGATCTTGGCCAGCACCGCGCCCTGCCAGCCTTCCAGCAGCTTGGACAGCACGCCCAGGCCCAGGCCCGCGTAGACCGTGCCGGCCAGCTGGCCCACGCCGCCCAGCACCACCACCATGAAGGCGTCGACGATGTAGCTCTGGCCCAGGTCAGGCCCCACATTGCCCACCTGGCTCAGCGCACAGCCGGCCAGGCCCGCAATCCCTGACCCCAGCGCGAAGGCCAGCGTGTCCACCTGCGCGGTGTTCACGCCCACGCAGGACGCCATGCGGCGGTTCTGCGTGACGCCGCGCACCATCAGGCCCAGGCGCGTGCGCGCCAGCAGCAGCGCCATGCCGCCCAGCACCAGCGCCGCGAACGCGAGGATGGCGAGGCGGTTGTAGGGCAGCGTGAGATTGGGCAGCAGCGCCCAGCCGCCCGACAGCCAGGCCGGGTTCTCCACCGCCACGTTCTGCGCGCCGAAGAGGCTGCGCACCGCCTGCATCAGGATCAGCGACAGGCCCCAGGTGGCCAGCAGCGTTTCCAGCGGCCGGCCGTAGAGCCAGCGGATCACCGTGCGCTCCATCGCCGCGCCCACCAGTGCGGCGGCCGCGAAGCTGGCCGGCAGCGCCAGCCACAGGTAGTAGTCGAAGGCCGCGGGCGCCCAGGCGCGAAAGCCCTGCTGCACCGCGTAGGTCGCGTAGGCGCCCACCATCAGCAGCTCGCCGTGGGCCATGTTGATGACGCCCATCAGCCCGTAGGTGATGGCCAGGCCCAGCGCCACCAGCAGCAGGATGGACCCCAGGCTCAGGCCGGCGAACAGCGTCTGCGCGCGCTCGCCCCAGGCCAGGCGGGTGGCGATGGCATCGGCCGAGCGCTGCATCGCGGTGCGCGTGGCGGCGTCGGTCTCGCCGGCCAGTTTCTCCAGCAGCAGCGCGCGCTGGGCCGGGTCAGCACTGTGGGCCAGGCTCTCGGCCGCGGCGCGACGCAGCGCGGCATCGGGGCTGCTGAGGCGGGCCAAGGCAATGACGGTTTCGAGCTGGGCCTTCAGGGCCGGGTCTTGTTCGGCAACCAGCGCACGCTCGAACAGCGGCAGGCGCGCGGCGTCGGCCTCGTCGGCCAGCAGCTGGATGGCCTCAGCCCGCGCGGCGCGGTCGGGCGAGCCCAGGTCCAGCACGGCCAGCGCGGCGTCCAGCTCGCGCCGCATGCGGTTGTTCAGCAGCGGCTCCTCGGCGTCGGCCGGGCCGGCCTCGCTCTCTTTGAGCACCAGCACCTGCCCGCCCTTGAGCCGCACCTGGCCGTCGCGCAGCGCCACCAGAAACGACCGCAGCCCGGCATCCGGCTGCTGCGCCGCCTGCTGCACCGCCTCGTTCAGCGCGGCGACGCGCTCATCGCCCTCCCCCGCCGCAATGCGCGCCGCCAGCGCCGGCGCCAAGGCCCACGCCGACACCGCGCCCAAGGCGAGGCAACAACCCACCAATAGTCGTTTGATCATGACGCCCCAAGCAAACAAGACCAGTGCCGTGCGCAGCACGCACGCCCCTCCAGCGACTGCCGTGGAGCCGGCTTTGCCGGTCCACAAGCAGTGCCCCCTTGAGGGGGCGGCCGTCAGGCCGTAGGGGGTGGGCTTATTTCGTGGGTTCGTCTTTCTTGCCCTTGTTCTCGGGGATGTACGGGCTCCACGGCTGGGCCTTCACCGGGCCGGGCGTCTTCCACACCACGTTGAACTGGCCGTCGGCCTTGATCTCGCCGATGAACACCGACTTGTGCAGGTGGTGGTTCTTCTCGTCCATCTTGGACGTGATGCCCGACGGCGCCGGGAAGGTCTGGCCGGCCATCGCGGCGATCACCTTGTCGGTGTCGGTGCTCTTGGCCTTGGTGACCGCCTGCGCCCACATGTTGATGCCGATGTAGGTGGCCTCCATCGGGTCGTTGGTCAGCGGCTTGTCCTTGTGGCCGGCGATGCCCTTGGCCTTGGCGTAGGCGCTCCACTTCTTGATGAAGGCGTCATTGGCCGGGCCCTTGATGGACATGAAGTAGTTCCACGCGGCCAGGTGGCCCACCAGCGGCTTGGTGTCCACGCCGCGCAGCTCTTCCTCACCCACCGAGAAGGCCACCACCGGCACGTCGGTCGCCTTCAGACCCTGGTTGCCCAGTTCCTTGTAGAAGGGCACGTTGGAGTCGCCGTTGATGGTGGAGACCACGGCCGTCTTCTTGCCCTCGGCCGAGAACTTCTTGATCTTGGCGATGATGCTCTGGTAGTCGGAGTGGCCAAAGGGCGTGTACTCCTCCAGGATGTCCTCGTCCTTCACGCCCTTGCTGTGCAGGAAGGCGCGCAGGATCTTGTTGGTGGTGCGCGGGTAGACGTAGTCCGTGCCCAGCAGCACGAAGCGCTTGGCCGAGCCGCCGTCCTTGCTCATCAGGTATTCCACCGCCGGAATGGCCTGCTGGTTGGGCGCGGCGCCGGTGTAGAACACGTTCTTGGACAGTTCCTCGCCCTCGTACTGCACCGGGTAGAACAGCAGCGAGTTGTTCTGCTCGAACACCGGCAGCACCGACTTGCGGCTGACGGACGTCCAGCAACCGAACACCACGGCCACCTTGTCCTGCGTGATCAGCTGCTTGGCCTTCTCGGCGAACAGCGGCCAGTTGGAGGCCGGGTCCACCACCACGGGCTCCAGCTTCTTGCCCAGCAGGCCGCCCTTGGCGTTGATCTCGTCGATGGCCATCAACACGGTGTCCTTGAGCACCGTTTCCGAGATGGCCATGGTGCCGGACAGCGAGTGCAGCACGCCGACCTTGATGGTGTCTGCGGCAAAGGCCGCGTGGGGAAGCAGGCCGGCAGCGGCAGCCAGCGCGAGTGCGGAACGGCGAAGCATCGGAATCCTCCGGGTTGGATGTCGAGGGTCGAGTAGCCAACCGGAGCGCGCGCAAGGGCCGTGCCAGCCCGCGATGCACCGCAGATGTTGCGTCAGGCACCAGCATGGCCGCACCACAACCCATTGCGGTGCGGCGCCGCCCGTTTCAGGGCGCGGGCAGGATCACGCCATCGCAGGCGCCAAAGCCTATGCGCCGGAAACCCGGCTTCTCGGCGTAGGCGCGCAGGCCCAGCTGGTCACCGTCCTGCAGGAAGCGCCGGGTCTCGCCGCCGGCCAGCGAGATGGCCTGCTTGCCGCCCTGGGTCAGCTCCAGCAGCGAGCCGGCTTCCTCGGGCGCCGGGCCGCTGAGCGTGCCGGTACCCAGCAGGTCGCCCGGCTGCAGATTGCAGCCGTTGCTGGCGTGGTGGGTCAGCATCTGCGCCAGCGTCCAGTAGGCATGGCGGGCGTTGGAGGTGGACAGGCGCTGGGCTGCGGCCATCGCGGGCGTCTTGAGCCACACCTCGAGGTTGATGTCGTAGCCGCCGCGCTCGCGCTGCGCGGGCGAGTCCAGGTAGGGCAGCGGCTGCGGGTCGCCCTCGGGCCGCGTGAACGGGATGCGGAAGGGCTCCAGCGCTTCCATCGTGACGACCCACGGCGACACTGTGGTGCCGAAGTTCTTGGCCAGAAAGGGGCCCAGCGGCTGGTACTCCCAGGGCTGGATGTCGCGCGCGCTCCAGTCATTCAGCAGGCCCAGGCCAAAGGCGTGCTCGTCCGCCTCGTCGATGCCGAAGGGCTGGCCCAGCGCATTGCCCGGGCCCACGTACAGGCCCAGCTCCAGCTCGAAGTCGATGCGCTCGCTGGGCTTGAACACCGGCACTGTCGCGTCCGGTGGCTTGACCTGGCCGCGCGGCCGGCGCAGCGGCGTGCCGCTGACCACGATGGAGCTGCTGCGTCCGTGGTAGCCGATGGGCACCCATTGGTAGTTGGGCAGCAGCGGGTTGTCCGGGCGGAACAGCGCGCCCACCGCGCGCGCGTGGTGGATGCCGGTGTAGAAGTCGGTGTAGTCGCCCACGCGGCAGGGCACGGTGAACTCGGCCAGCGCCTGGGGCAGCAGGTCCAGGCGCGGTGCGCCCTCCTTGAGCGCGTCGAACAGCCGGTGGCGCAGCGCAACCCGCTCGGTCTTGGAGCGGCCCATCAGCGCGTTCATGTCGTCCACACCCCAGCCCGACAGGTCCAGGATCTGGTCGCCTATGCCCACGCCCACACGCCAGGGCTCGGCCGTGCCCTGGCGGCGGAAGCGGCACAGCGGCAGGTTCTGCAGCGGGAAGTCCGTGCCCTCGGCATTGGCGGCCTCCACCCAGGAGCGGGCGGCGGGGTCGTGCGTGTGATCAAGCATGGGGGAATTCATCCTTCAGGCCCTGCCAGCAGTCGGCATAGGCGGTGTCCAGCGGCGCGCCCTGCAGCGCCCAGGCGGTGGGCCTCAGCGGCCAGCGGGTTTCGAACATGAAGGCCATGGTGGCCTCCAGCTTGTGGGGTTGCAGCGTGGCGGCGCTGGCCTTGGCAAAGGCCTCGGTGTCGGGCCCGTGCGGCACCATGCTGTTGTGCAGGCTGGCGCCGCCGGGCTTGAAGCCGCCGGGCTTGGCATCGTACTGACCCAGCACCAGGCCCATGAACTCGCTCATCACGTTGCGGTGGTACCAGGGCGGGCGGAAGGTGTCCTCGGCCACCATCCAGCGCGGCGGGAAGATCACGAAGTCCACATTGGCCCAGCCGGGCGTGTCGCTGGGGCTGGTCAGCACCGTGAAGATGCTGGGGTCGGGGTGGTCGAAGCTGACCGTGTTGATGGTCATGAAGCGCGCCAGCTCGTAGCGGCAGGGCGCGAGATTGCCATGCCAGGCGACCACGTTGAAGGGGCTGTGGGACTGCGTCGCGCGCCACAGCCGGCCGCCGTAGCGCTTGACGATCTCGTAGGGGCCCGACGTTTCTTCAAACCACGCGGTGGGCGCCTCGAAGTCACGCGCATTCGCCAGGCCGTTGGAGCCTATGGGGCCGAGCTCGGGCAAACGAAAAGCGGCACCGAAGTTCTCGCACACATAGCCGCGGTGCAGCTGGCCCTCGCCGTCCAGCGGGTCCACCTTGAAGGCCAGGCCGCGCGGCAGCAGCGCGATATAGCCCGGCGCCACTTCCAGCCGGCCCAGCTCGGTGGTGATGAGCAGCCGGCCCTGCTGCGGCACCAGCAGCATCTCGCCATCGGCGTTCACCAGCGCGCGGCGCCCCATCGCGCGGTCCAGCGCATAGACATGGGCGCCCATGCCCAGCTGCGCGGCCGGGTCGCCGTTGACCACCAGCGTGCGCAGGCTGTCCACGAAGTCCTGGCCCGTCTCGCCCGGCAGCGGGTGCCAGCGCAGCGGGTCGGGCGGTGCCAGTTCGCCCTCGGCCGCGCCGCTGCGCCAGAGCGGTGCGGCCAGCGGCTGGTAGCCACCCACCACCACCGAGGGCTGGCGGCGGTACAGCCAGCTGCGCTGGTTCTCGGCCCGCGCGGCGGTGAAGGCGCTGCCGGACAGCAGCTCCGCATACAGGCCCAGCGCCACGCGCTGCGGGCTGTTGCGGCCCACGGGCAGCGCGCCGGCCACGGCCTCGCTCTGGTGCTGGTTGCCGAAGCCGGCGAGGTAGCTCAGTTCAGTCATGTCTTGTTCCAGAAGGGTCGCGTGCGAGCGCAGGCGAAGAGGGTTCGCGCGCAAGCGCGAACGCCTGCCTCAGCACCTCGGGGTCGCCGATGTGCTGGCACAGGATCAGGGTCAGGCGGGCCAGCCAGTCAGCCGCGGCCTCGTCGCTGAGGTCGGCCTGGGCGGCGATCAGCTCGGCGTAGAGGCGGTCCACCTCGGGGCCGCTGCGCAGTGGCAGGTTGAGCTCAGCCATGGGCCGCTCCCCAGAGTCGTTGCCAGGCCGCGTCCAGCGCAGCCGGCGTGGGCGGGCGGCGCCAGCGGGCGGCCACCACCGCGTCGGGGCGCAGCAGGTAGTGCGCGCCCTCCCCGGCCGCCAGCCGCTCGGCGGCCAGGCCCTGGGCCGGCAGGCTCAGCATCGTGCAGCCCCGCGGCGCCAGTGCCGGCTCGCCGAAGGCCAGCAGCAAGGGCTGACCCTGCAGCGCGCTGAGCCAGGCTCCTGGCAGAGGTGCGGACAGCGGTGCATCCGGCAGCGTCTGTCCCGGCGCGGGGCCGCCGGGCCAGGGCTCGTCGTCCGGCGTCAGCAGCGGCGAGCCGGCCAGGTCGCTGGGCGTGGAGAGCCGCCCGCTGTTGACCAGCGGGCGCGCCCAGGGCTGGTGCTCGGCCAGGTCCAGCACCGCGCGCTGCAGGCGGCGGCTGAGCGCGCTGTGCGGGCTGATGAAGTCGGTCGCGCGGGTGGAGTGGGCGATGTTGTCGTCCGCCGCCTGCTGGCGCTCGGACTCGTAGCTGTCCAGCAGCGCCGCGCCGGCCGCGCCGCGGCAGACGGCGGCCAGCTTCCAGGCCAGGTTCTCGGCATCCTGCACACCGCTATTGGCGCCGCGCGCGCCGAAGGGCGAGACCTGGTGTGCCGCGTCGCCGGCCAGCAAGACCCGGCCCTCGCGCCAGCGCTGCGCGCGTCGGCAGGCGAACTGGTAGACCGACACCCAGGCCAGCTCGAACTCCACGCCCTCACCCAGCATGGCCGCCACGCGCGAGCGCACGCGCTCCGGCTCACGCTCGGCCTGGGCGTCGGCCTGGCGGCCGAGCTGGAAGTCGATGCGCCACACGCCGTCGGCCTGCGCATGCAGCAGCACCGACTGGCCGCGGTGAAACGGCGGGTCGAACCAGAACCAGCGCTCCGGCCGCGCCGGGTCCAGCCCGCGCGGGCGCGCGCCGGGCGCGAGCTTCACGTCGGCGATCAGGAAGCGGTCCTCGAAGGCCTGGCCCACGAAGGGAATGCCCAGCAGCGTGCGCGTGGGGCTGCGCGCACCGTCGCAGGCCACCACCCAGTCGGCCCGCATCTCGAACAGGCCGTCGGGCGTGCGCACGTCGAGGCACACGCCCTCGGCCGTCTGCGTGAGGCCGATCACCTCGTGCCTCCAGCGCAGCTCCACCTCGGGCCGCTGCGCGCAGGCCTCCACCAGGCGCTGCTCCACCTCGCACTGCTGCAGGTTGAGCATGGCCGGCAGGCGGTGGCCGGGCTGGGGCTGGAGGTCGAAGGCATAGGCCTCGCGCTCGCCATGAAAGACCCGGCCCCGCTGCCAGCGCACGCCGCGCGCCAGCAGCGCATCGGCCACGCTGGCACCGTCGGGCAGCGGATGACGCGCAAACACCTCCAGCGACTTCTGCGCCCAGCACACGGCGCGCGAGCCGCTGCTGAGCTCGTCGTTGTCGTCCAGCACCACCACGGCCTGACCATGGCGGGCCAGCTCCAGCGCCAGCGTCAGCCCCACGGGGCCGGCGCCTATCACCACCACCGCATGGCGCTGGGGACGGCCCAGGCGCTGCTCCTCGCTCTGGCGGTAGGCGAAGGCCATGGGCTCACCCCTCCAGAGACGCCCACATGTCGCGGTCGCGCTCGGCGGTCCAGATGCGCGGGTGGGCGGTGCCGCCGGCCTCGTCGAAGGCACGGCTCACGTCGAAGGGCATGCAGTGGTCGAAGATCACCCAGTGGCCATAGCGCGGGCGCAGCGCGGCCATGCTGCGCTGGTAGACGGTCCTGAGGTCTTCGCCCGCGGCGCGGCCGGCCTGCACCGCCGCGTACAGCTCGCTGACGAAGGCACGCGTGCCGGCCAGGCCGGCCGCGACCTGGGCCTCGCCGCGCAGCGCGGGGCCGCGCCCCGGCACCAGGGCCTGGGGCCGCAGCGCGGCGATCGCATCCAGCGTGGCGGGCCAGTCGGCGAAGTGCGCGTCGCCGCAGTAGGGCGTGGCGTCGAACTCCACCAGGTCGCCGCTGAACAGCACGCGCTCCTCGGGCAGCCAGGCCACGGTGTCGCCGGCCGTGTGGCCGCGCCCCGGCGAGAACATCTCGACCTTCACGCCGCCCAGGTCCAGGCTCAGCCGGCCGCTGAAGGTCAGCGTGGGCCAGGTGAGACCGGCCGGCACCGACTCGACATTGCGGAACAGCCGCGGGAAGCGGCCGATCTCGCTGGCCTTGTCCTGCTCGCCGCGCTCCTGGATGAGGGCCAGCGTCGCGTCGCTGGCGATCACCTGCTCCAGGCCTTCGGCCACAAAGGCCGACGCGCCCAGCACCCGCACCGCGTGGTAGTGGCTCAGCAGCACGTACTTGATGGGCAGCGGCGTGATCTCGCGGATGCGGCGTATCACGTCGGCCGCCATCACCGGCGTGGCCTGGGTGTCCACCACCATCACCGCGTCGCGGCCGATGAGCACGCCGGTGTTGGGGTCGCCCTCGGCGGTGTAGGCCCAGGCGTGGGGCGAGAGTTGCTCGAAGCTGATGCGCTTCTCGGCCAGGTCGGCCTGGGAAGCAAAGGCTTTGCTGCCGGTCATGGGGCTTGTCTCCTTGCGCTCTGACGGCGCGGCATTCAATTTAACCCATGACAAATTCATTTGCCAATATAGAATTTTCCGCATGAGCGACGCCCTGTCCCACGACCGTCAGCCGCGCGGCATCCAGAGCATCGAGGTGGGCGGCCAGCTGCTGAGGGCGCTGGCCCACCAGGGCCGGCCGCTCGCGCTGAAAGACCTGGCCCGCGAGGCCGGCATGCCCGCGGCCAAGGCCCACCCTTATCTCGTGAGCTTCATCAAGATCGGCCTGGTGGCCCAGGACGACGGCCGCTACGGCCTGGGGCCGCTGGCGCTGCAGCTGGGCCTGATCAGCCTGCAGCAGTACGACCCGGTGCGCCTGGCCACGCCGGTCATCGAGGCGCTGGCCGAGCAGCTGGGGCACACGGTGGCGATCGCGGTGTGGGGCACGCGTGGGCCCACCATCGTTCGCGTGGCCGAGGGGCCCACGCCGGTGCACATCAGCATGCGCCACGGCACGGTGATGAGCCTGGCCGGCACCGCGTCGGGCCGGCTGTTCGCGGCGCTGCGCGCCGAGGATGCCGCCGCACTGGGCGAGGCCCTGCCCGCCAAGGCCCTGCTGCGCGAGGTGAAGGCCCGTGGCATGGCCGAGTCGCGCGATGGCGTGATTGCCGGGGTGAGCGCGCTGGCCGCGCCGGTGTTCGACGCCACCGGCCGCCTGGTGCTGGCGCTCACCGCCATCGGCCCGAGCGCCAGCTTCGATACCGCAGACGATGGCCCGCTGGCGGCACCGCTGCGGGAGGCCGCCGCGCTGGTGTCGCAGCGGCTGGGGCGCCCGGCCGCCTGAGGCTCAGCGCAGCGAGAAGGCGGCCACGGTCTGCACGAGCTGGCCGGCCTGGGCCTTCAGGCTCTCGGCCGCCGACGCGCTCTGCTCCACCAGCGCCGCGTTCTGCTGGGTCACCTGGTCCATCTGCGCGACGGCCTGGCCCACCTGGCCCACGCCCTCGCTCTGCTCGGCACTGGCGACCGAGATCTCGGCCACGATGTCGCTGACCCGCTGGATCGCGGCCACCACCTCGCCCATGGTCTGGCCGGCCCGGTCCGCCAGCTCGCTGCCCTGGGCCACCTGTGCCACGCTGGAGTGGATCAGGGCCTTGATCTCGTGAGCCGCCCCCGCGCTGCGCTGGGCCAGCGTCCGCACCTCGCCCGCCACCACCGCGAAGCCTCGACCCAGCTCGCCCGCGCGGGCCGCCTCGACGGCTGCATTGAGCGCCAGGATGTTGGTCTGGAAGGCGATGCCGTCGATGACCCCAATGATGTCCTCGATGCGACGGGAGCTGGTCTCGATGGCCTTCATCGTCGCCACCACGGCGCCCACCTCAGCGCCGCCTTCGGCCGCGACCCGCGAGGCCTCGCGCGCCAGCTGGTTGGCCTGCTGCGCGTTGTCGGCGTTGCTGCGCACAGTGCTGGCCAGCTCGTCCATCGTGGCGGCGGTCTGCTGCAGCGCGCTGGCCTGCTCCTCGGTGCGCTGGCTCAGATCGGCGTTGCCGCTGGCGATCTCGGCCGAGCCGGTGGCGATGGAGTCCGACGCCTCCCGCACCTGCTGCACGATGCTGGCAAGGTTGCCCTGCATCTCGGCCAGCGAGGCCAGCACGCTGCCGCCATGCGCGCCCTCCACTCCACGCACCGGGCGAAGGTCGCCGCGTGCGACCTGCTCGGCCGCGGCGCCGAGCTGCGCGGGCTCGGCGCCCAGCGCACGCATCAGGCTGCAGGCGATCTGCCAGCCGGCCAGGATCGCCGCGCCCAGCGCCACCGCGCAGGCCAGCAGCAGCCACAGGCGCTGACGGGCGTATTCGTCATGCGATTGCTGGATGAGCTCCTCCTCACGCCGATCAGCCAGTTGCTGGTAGGCCAAGGCCGCACCGACCAGCTGATCCAGCAACGGACGACATTCATCGTTGATCTTGGCAATGGCGGCCTCGGTCTGGCCCTTCACCGCGAGGTCGACGATGGCCTGCGCCACGGGGCCGTAGCGCTGCTCGACACGGTCGATGTCCGCCACCAGTCTGCGCGCCTCGTCTGGCACGTCCGGCGCACTGGCCATCTGGCGCAGACGGGCGACGCGCTCACCCACAACGGCATGGGCTCGCTCCACCCGGCGCAGCTCTTCCTCGCGATCGGCCCCCTTGCGTGCCAGCACCAGATTGCGCGCTGCCAGCGCGCGGTCGTCCACCGCCTGCCGGATGCGCATCGCCAGCATCGCGCGTGCATTGATGCTCTGGGTGAAGCGCTCGAAACGCTGGTTAGCGTCGGACAGGCCCTTCACCGACACCGCCGCCGCCACGAGTACAAGCAGGGCCAGCGCCCCGAAGGCCACGCCCAGCTTGGCGCGCACCGATGAAAACTGAGGAAAGTCCATGTTGTTGTCGAGAGTCCCAACCGCGAAGAAGGCCGCCCCGCTCAGCAGGCGAAGCCACCCATCAGCCCATAAATGAGCAGCAAGGATGATATATATCCTCACACTTATTGATATTCCGGGTGGATTCGACTTGACGCAGGTCAACGCCTGGGCGCTCGGCGCGTCGGTTGCGGCCCTGTCGCCGCACCCAGGACGGCTCGCTGCAGGCACAGTGCTGCCAGTCGCGGGCGCAGGCGCTGGGTAGCCCTGTTGACGTTCCGATGGCAATGCCCCGGGATAATCCCCCGCAATTTCTTGGCGAGACCCTAGCAATGGACTACCACGCACCCAAACGCGCAGTGAACAACTTCCTGCTGCGCTATGCCGACTACGACCGCCGGCCCGTGTTCTTCAACATCGACGACATCTGCCCCGAACTGCGCGAGCTCGAGAAGGCGTTCCCCCAGATCAAGGCGGAATGCGAGGCGCTGCTGGCCGAACGGGTGGCGATGCCCAACTATCACGACGTGAACAAGCCGGCCACGGAGATTTCGTCCACCACCGCGGGCAACTGGAAGGTCTTCATCCTGGAACTGCTGGGCCACAAGCCGGCCAGCAACCGTGAGCGCTGCCCCGCCACCTGCGCGGCGCTGGAGAAGGTACCCGGTCTGCTGCAGGCCTTCTTCTCGGTGCTGGAGCCGGGCAAGTCCATCCCCGTGCATGACGGCCCCTACATCGGCTTCCTGCGCTACCACCTGGCCCTGCATGTGCCCAAGCACAACCCGCCGAAGATCATCGTGAAGGGCCAGCCCTACACCTGGAAGGAGGGTGAGGCGATGATGTTCGACGACTCCTGGCCCCACGAGGTGGTGAACCATGCGGACGACATCCGGGCGGTGCTGATCGTCGATGTGCCGCGGCCGCTGCCCTGGCTGCCGCGAATGGTCAACAACTTCATCCTGTGGGGCCTGGCCAAGCCCCTGTACGGCAAGAAGGTGGCCGACAAGGTCAACCAGTACAACGGCGACCTGATGTAAGCCCCGAACCCGACAGGCCGCGCTCGGCGGCCCGGGTGGTCAGGCATCGATTCAGGGCAGCTTGGCCAGCATCGAGGCCTCGGTGGCCTCGTCCCAGGCCAGCGGATACAGGCAGCGGGCCGCGGCCAGTTCATCGGGGCGGCCGCCCCACAGTGCGATCTGGTCGCGCACGGTGACCAGGTCGATGCTCATCAGCACCGCCGGCGCATTCACGCGCGGATTGTGGCGGGCCGTCGTGTAGGGCAGCAGCCCCAGCCAGCGCCGATAGAACGCGACATGGCGGGGGTTGACCTCGATCACCAGCCGGTCGCAGCGCGCGCGCCGGTAGGCATGCAGATAGCCCAGGTGGAACAGCTGCGCGAGCAGACGGCGGGCATCATGCGCATGCCGGTCCACGGCCAGCCGGCCGAATTCGCACAACCTGACCCCGCTCTCCCGCCAGTCGGCCAGCTCCTGGCCGAACAGCAGATCGGCGTGCAGCCCGCCGGGCCCGTCGAAGCGCACGCCCAGCGTGCCCAGCAGACGATCGCCGTCGCGCACGCTGCAGGTCACGTCACGATCCTCGCTGCGGCTCGAGAAACTCTCGCGCCGCGTCTGCAGGCCGCGCTCGCCATAGCGACGTTCCAGCAGGTCCAGCGCCGGGCCATCCAGGCGGCCGAAGTCGCTGTCCAGCTCCAGCGCCGGGCCGGTCTCTTCAGGGGGCTGCGCGCGTCCCGCGCGCGGGCTAAATTCTTTCAATGAACCGATCATCCCAACGCTTTGTGCTGCTCACCCTGTCGGGTGCGTGAATGCAGTCTAGGCAGGCACTTTGGGCACAAGGGCAGGCCACACAAAGCATTACATCTGAGGCCTTGGGCAAACACACGGCAGCGAACTGCCGCGTGCTTGTCCTACACGGCGCGGTTAGGCCTTGATGTACTTGTTCACCAGGCGGTTCATGTTGCTCAGCGACAGGCGATGCATCTCCAGCAGCGCGATCAGGCCGTTTCGGTGCAGGTGCAGCACCTTGTCGTCCGGCAGCTCGGCGTACTTCTTCTCGTCCAGCGCCAGGAAGCCTTCGACGTCGATCTTCTCGCCATCGGGCAGCGTGGCCTCGAAGCGCATGTCCTGCAGCAGGTCCAGCTCAACCAGTAGCTTGCAGATCAGGCGGGTGCGCTCGGACTCCTGCTCGAAGTTCTCCAGGAAGCCGCGTGCGTTCTGCAGGAACTCGGTGGCCTCGCCATCCTTGAACAGAGCTTCGCCCGTCTCGGTGTTGAAGCCCGCCCACTTGTGGTCGAAGCACACCGCGATGCTGTTCTGGTCGCCATCCAGGCGGGCCATCGCGAACGGGTAGCGGCGGATGTAGGCCGGCACATAGTTGCCCGCCCACTTGTCGCCGTCCAGGAACACGTTGGAGCCCTGGCGCAGGCCCAGCACGGCCAGCGGCGCCACTTCGGGCTTCTCGTTGGCAGCCGGCGTGCTCACGCGCACGAACACGATGGGGAATTCCTTGCAGGCGTCACCAAACTCGACGGCGGCCAGGAACACCGAGTTCTGCACGGCGGTCTGCGGCAGCACGGACATCGTCGTGTCCAGCTTCAGGTTCTTGTGCACCTCGCGGTCCAGCGGCAGCAGTTCGCCATACATCGGGGGGTTGCTCATGTCTTATCTCCAGGTTCGGTCAGCCGGCTGACCAGCACTTTGTCCACACGCTTGCCATCGAGGTCCACGACCTCGAATCTCCACGCGTCCCATTCCGCCACATCGGCCGTGCGCGGCAAGCGCCCCAGCAGCAGCATGATCATGCCGGCCAGGGTGTTGTAGCGCCCACGATCCTCCTCGGGCAGTTCCTTCAGGGCCAGGCGGTCCTTCAGCTCCTGGACCGGAATCAGGCCGTCGATCAGCCAGCTCCCGTCCTCGCGTCGAACCGCCCAGGCCTCACCATCGCTGGGCGCGTTGAACTCGCCCGCAATGGCTTCCAACACATCACGCAGCGCGATCACGCCCTGCACCTCGCCGTATTCATCCACGACAAACACCAGCGGCGCGTCCGAGCCGCGGAAATGATCCAGCAGCTCCATGCCCGACAGCGTCTCGGGCACATACAGCGGCGCCTCGAGGTCCACCGTCAGGTCCAGCGGCTGCCCTTCCAGCAGACGCGCCAGCAGCGCCGGCGCCGATGCCACACCCAGCACATCGCCGAGGCCGCCGCGACACACCGGGTAGCGCGAAAAACCATGCGCGCGCAGCACCGCCAGCACCTCGGCCGGCTTGGCCTCGGCGTCCAGCCAGGCGATTTCTGCCCGCGGAATCATCATGGAGCCGATCTGGCGCTCATCAAGACGGAACACATTGCGCACCATCTGGTGCTCGTGCTCCTCGATGACGCCGGCGTCCAGGCCCTCTTCCAGGCTGGCAGCGATCTCTTCCTCGGTCACGCCGCGCTGCGCCTTGTCGCGCAGGCCCAGCAAGCCCAGCGTGGCCTCGGTGGAGACACTCAGCAGCTTCACCAGCGGGCGAGCGGCCACGGACACGAAGTTCATCGCCGGCGCCACCAGGCGGGCCACCGTCTCCGGGTAGAGCTGGCCGATGCGCTTGGGCACCAGCTCGCCGAACACGATGGTCAGCAGCGTGATCAGCACCACCACCAGCGCCGTGGCCGCGATGTCGGTGGCATGCGGGGCCAGGCCGAAGGTCTGCGTCAACCATTGCGACAACGGCCCGGAGAACGCTGCATCGCCGACGATGCCGTTCAGCACGCCGATTCCGGTGATGCCGATCTGCACCGTGGACAGGAACTTGGTCGGGTTCTCGTGCAGGTCCATGGCGGCCTGCGCGCCGCCCTCCCCGCTTTCCACCATCACCTGCAACCTCGCCTTGCGGCTGGCGGTCAACGCCATCTCCGACATTGCGAACAGGCCATTCAGGAGAATCAGAAAGAGAACGAGTGCGGTGTCCATTGAAAGCGCCATGCCGGGATAACCCGAGTCGGCGCAGGGGTAAAACGAAGCCCGCGAGCCTAGCAGATGCCCGTGACCCCGCCCATCGCGCATTCCCCAGACAAGAGCTGACCCCAGCTTCCACCAGCCGTTCACCTCCAGGCCCGGCTTGGTATGGTGCGCGCCAGAACAATCACGCCGAGAGCGAATGAACTACCTGATTGGCGATGTGCAGGGCTGCTGCGACGCGCTGGAGCGCCTGCTTCAGCGCGTGGATTTCTCGCCCTCCCGTGACCGCCTGTGGCTGCTGGGCGACCTGGTCAACCGCGGTCCGGCGTCGCTGGCAACACTGCGCCGGCTGCGGGCCCTCGGCTCGGCGGCCACCTGCCTGCTCGGCAATCACGACCTGCACCTGGTAGCCGCCGCCCACGGCATCCGCGCCCCCAGCAGCAGCGACACGCTGGACGAGATCTTCGCCGCGCCCGACCGCGCCGAGTTGCTCGACTGGCTGCGCCACCAGCGCCTGGCCATCTACGAGCAGGGCTGGCTGATGGTGCATGCCGGCGTCATCCCGCAGTGGGACCGCAGCCAGGCCCTGGCCGCAGCCGCCGAGGTCGAAGCCGTGTTGCAGGCGCCGGACTACATCGACTTCCTGCGCGTGATGTACGGCAACGAGCCCACCCGGTGGCGCGACGATCTGCCCCGCGACGCCCGCCTGCGCTTCGCGGTCAACACCTTCACCCGGCTGCGCTTTTGCAGTGCCGACGGCACGCTGGACTTCAAGACCAAGGACGGCGCCGGCACCGCCCCCGCCGGCTTCATGCCCTGGTTCGAGGCGCCGGGCCGACGCACCCAGGACACGCCCATCGCCTTCGGCCACTGGTCCACCCTGGGTCTGCTGGACCGCCCTCGCCTGCTGGGGCTGGACACCGGCTGCGTCTGGGGCGGCCGCCTCACGGCCGCCCGCGTGGACGGCCTGGCGCGCGAGATCATCCAGGTCGAATGCGAACAGGCACAGCGCCCCGGACGCCACGGCTCAAAGGGCCACTAGAATCGCGGCCCCAGCCCAGGAAGCTTGGGGGAGTGGTTTAACCCAGCGGTCTTGAAAACCGCCGGCCGGTAACGGCCCGTGAGTTCGAATCTCACAGCTTCCGCCAACCTGCCAGGCTATTTGAGCCGCCCAGGCCGACGGCCTGTCCGCAGACGCGCACCGTTTGCTTGCACAGAAGGCGCGCAGGCCTCGCCAACGCCGCGCCGGGGCAGCCCCCGGGCGGTTCGAATATCCGTTCCGCCGGTCCTGCGTCCACCTCATCCGCCGAGCGTCGTCCAGGCGAGCCTTGTGCCGGCCTCACGGCGGCTGCCTTCACCTCAGCCGACTGCCGGGGTGGGCCTGCATGGTGTCCGCAGCCTATCCCGTACCCTATGGCGGTCACAGGGAGAAGACCTTGAATCAGAAGATCCCGGGCGGCACCCGCGTCGTCCTGCGGCTGAAAACCTTCGTCGCCACAGCGCTGCTGGGCCTGGGAGCCCCCTGGTCAGCCGCAGAAGATGCAGCAGTGCCCCGGCACCTCCAGATCGCGCGCGACTTCGTGGCCAACACCCGGCCGGAGAACAACGCCTACTCGAACCGCAATCCGTACACCCGGATGCCGGGCGATTTGCTGGCCAGCGAATACGTCGTCGCGACGGACTGCAGCCGCTTCGTGGAGGACATGTTCCGCCGCGCGAACTCGGGGGTCGTGGAGCAGCTCCGCTCGAAGACGTTCAAGAACAGCCACAGCATCCGCGATTGGCATCCCAGCGTCGAGCGGGAGGAGGCATTCACGAGGGTGTGGAGGGCCTCCGACCTGAAGCCGGGGGATGTCGCGGTCTGGCTATACATGAACGCCGGCGACCACACGCTGCCAGGCCACATGCTGTTCATCGACTCCGAGCCGGTCAGGCTCGCGAAGCCCCGCAAGCCCATCGTTGACGGCCTGGACCAGTACGAGGTCTGGATCATCGACACCTCACAGGAAGCCAAGAGCCGCGACGACACGCGCTTCGTCAGCGATGCTGCGCTGCGTGATGCCAACGAGGCCAGAGGCAAGGAGCGGGGCAGCATTGCCAGCCCCAATCAGAAAGGCGTCGGGCGCGGGCGGATCCGCTTCTACGCGGACGCGAACGGCGACATCAAAGGGGTGGCATTCAGCTTCGACAAGGCCAGGTTCCATGGCCTCGACGACTGGAGCATTCTGGTTGGCCGCCCGAAGATCAAGGCGAACTGACATCACACGGGCCGCCCCGCTTCACCGCAGCACGCCAGCAACCTCACGCGGCGCCTGATCCGCGGCGCCGGCCCGCTCGACGCGCAATGCACCGCAGGCTGACGCTGTCTCGCACACCGGACGCTGCCAGCGAAGCGCGCCAGAGCTAGCTCTCCATGCGGACGGGCCACGCCAGCACGACGCGAAAGCCACCGGCCTCGGGCCGACGCCTGTCCCGTCGTCCCAAACTGCGACCTCCGCGCGTTCATCGACCACGGATACGCCGACGGCTTGTCCCCGCCTCAGGTGGACAAGCTTGTGGACAAGCCGGGGGCCGGCGCGGCAAGTGCCTGTCCGGCATCAGCGGCGGTCGAGCTGCACAAGAAACAGGCAGTTCGCCCTCAGCATCTCGAATGCTGTTTATTTATACAGTATCATGCACTTCCTCCCGATCTCCGGTAGCGAGGTGATGCGATGCAGCTGAACTTGATGGACCCCGACAGCATCCTGCGCTGGTGGCGCTGCTTTCCCGAACGGCACTGGCATTACCTGGAGGCCTTCGAGACCGGCTCGCCGCAGTTCCGGTTCGCGATCCGGCAGGCCCGTCGGCGCATCCAGGCGGACCCCTTGTTCAACCGGGCCCGCATCGACGCCTTCGATGCAGCCAGCCGCCTCCAGGCGGCCACGGATGACACGGGCTGGGATGGCGAAGTTGCCGATACAGCGACCGCGTCGGCCGTCGCCATGCACTGACATCGCGCCGCACGATCACGCTTGCAGTTGCCAGAGTCTGTCTCTGGATGTTCACCCGGCGGCCGCCAGCCGCCGGGTGTTTTTTGCGTGCGCAGGTACAGCTGGCCGCACTGAGGGGGCGCGGGCGTCGCATGGCGCCGTGCCCCTCGCCCCTCAATGGGACTCGGCCGCCGCCCGGGCCGCCGTCGGCGCGCCCACCTTCTTCAGCAGCGGCACCACCAGCACGGCCAGGGCAAAACAGGCGCCGATCACCAGGAACACATCGGCGTAGCTGAGTGTCTGCGCCTCGCGGAAGGCCAACTGCCACAGCTGGCGCAGTGCCTGGGCCTCACCCCCTACCGGCGCGGCGGCCAGCAGTTCGCCGACCTGCTCCTGCGCGGGGGTCAGGTGTTCTGCGAGCCGCTGGAAGTGCAGGTTGGTGCGATCGTTGAGCAGCGTCGCGCACACCGCGATGCCTATCGCCCCGCCCAGATTGCGCATCAGGTTGAAGAGCCCCGAGGCCAGCTTCAGCCGCTGCGGCGGCAGCGCCCCGAGTGCCAGCGTGACGATGGGCGGCACGCTCAGCTGCTGGGCCATGCCGCGCAAGGCCTGCGGCAGCAGCAGCTGGTCGGCCCCCCAGTCGTGTGTGATGGGCGCGAACTCCAGCATCGACAGGCCGAACAGCGCCAGCCCGAGCATCAGCACCCAGCGCAGGTCCCAGCGGTTGGCCAGCAGCGCATAGAGCGGAATGGTCGCAATCTGGAACACGCCGGTCGAGAACACCGCCAGGCCGATGTCGGTGGCGCTGTAGCCGCGCACGCGGCCGAGGAAGAGCGGCGTCAGGTAGATGGTGGCGAAGATGCCCACGCCGGAGATGAACGAGAACAGGCAGCCCAGGCCGAAGTTGCGGTCGCGCAGGGCCCGCAGGTCCACCACCGGCTGGCGCCCCCACAGGCTGCGCCACACGAAGCCCGCACCGGCCAGCGCCGAGGCCCAGGCGGTGGCGCAGATCGTGGTGTCGCTCCACCAGTTCCAGCGCGGCCCCTCCTCAAGCGTGTATTCAAGGCAACCCAGGAACACGGCCAGCAGCACCATGGCCAGATAGTCTGCGCCGCGCAGCAGCGCGGGGTTGGATCGGTCCACCCGCACCAGCAACGGCACCAGCACCGTCACGGCCAGGCCGGGCAGCAGGTTGATGTAGAACAGCCAGTGCCAGGACGACACATCGGTGATCCAGCCCCCGATGACCGGCCCGAGCGTCGGTGCGATGGAGGCGATCGCGCCGATGGTGGACGCCGCCACCACCCGCTGCCGGCCGCCGAAGTACATGAAGGCCGTGGTGAACACCAGCGGGATCATGGAGGCGCCCAGCAGCCCCTGCAGCGCGCGGAACGCGATCATGCTCTGGATGTTCCAGGCCAGCCCGCACAGCAGGCTGGCGACCGTGAAGCCCAGGGCCGATGCCGAGAACAGCCAGCGCGTCGACATCACGCTGGCCAGCCAGCCCGACAGAGGAATCACGATGATCTCGGCGATGAGATAGCTCGTCTGCACCCAGGTGGTGTCGTCGGCGCCGGCCGACAGGCCGCCGCCGATGTCGTGCAGCGATGCCGAGACGATCTGGATGTCGAGCAGCGCCATGAACATGCCCAGGCACATCGTCGCAAAGGCCAGCACCTTCTGGCGGGTGCTGAGCGACTCCACCGGCACGATCCCGGCGCTGCGCCAGTTCACCGCTGCGCTCCGTCGTCCGCGTGGGTGTCCACCCGCACGACAGCCGACAGGCCAGGCCGCAGCAGCCCCAGCGTGGCCGCGTCCTGGTCCAGGTCTACCCGCACCGGCACCCGCTGCACGATCTTCGTGAAATTGCCGGTCGCGTTCTCGGGCGGCAGGATGCTGAACTGCGCGCCGGTGGCCGGCGCCAGGCTCGCCAGCCGGCCGTGGAATTCGCGGCCCGGCGCGGCATCCACGCGCAGCGTGACGGGCATGCCGGCACGCATGCGGGCCAGCTGGTCTTCCTTGAAGTTCGCGTCCACCCACAGGCCGCGTGCCGGCACCAGCGACAGCAGCGGCGCGCCCACCTGCGCATACAGACCCACGCGCACCCGCCGGTTGCCGACGACGCCATCGAAGGGCGCCCGGATCTGCGTGTGGGCCAGATTGAGCTCGGCCAGCTGCACATCCGCATGCGCCAGCGCCAGCGCTGCCTCGGTGCGCCGGCGCTCGGTGTCGATGACCGCCAGCTCCTGCTGCGCGACCCGCGACGCCGCCCGTGCCTTCACGAGCTGGGCCTGGGCGGTGCGGTCGGTGGCCTCGGCGCGCTGGGCGCTCTCCTGCGACACCGCCGCACTCACGACGAGCTCGCGCTGGCGGCGGTGGTCGGCGGCCGCTCGCTGGGCCTCGGCCGCGCTGGCGTCGATATCGGCGGCCACCCGCTCGATCTCGCTGCGCTGCCTCACCGACTGGGCGGCCAGATTGGCCAGCGCGGCCCGCTGCGCGTCTTCCGCCGCGTAGGCGCGGGCCAGCGCTGCACGGTAGTCGCGGTCGTCCAGGCGCGCCAGCAGGTCACCGGCGCGCACGGCCTGGTTGTCCCGCAGCGGCGCCTCGACGACATAGCCCGACACCTTGGCAGCCAACGGTGTCACGTCACCGCCGACATAGGCGTCGTCGGTCTCCTCGACAAACCGCGCCGCGGCCCACCAATGCCACGCAAGACCCGCCCCCAGCAGCACCACCGGCAGCAGCAGCCATCGCAGGCGCCGTGCGGGCCTGGCCCCGGCCTCGTCCCCCGGGGCCGCCACCGGGGCGCTCATCGACCGACTCCGACGCCGACCGACATCGCTCAGCGCGCCGTCTGAGCCGTGGCGACCTCGCCCAGTTCGGCCCTCACCCGCGCCACCTCCTGCGCAAAGGCCGGCCCGTTGCGCAGCTGCCGGTACTCGGCCAGCGCCTTCTGGTACTCGTCGACCTGCAGCTGCTGGCTGGTGGCCAGATCCACGTAGCGATCCACGCGGGCACGCTGCCACAGGCGCAGATCGGCAATCACCTCAGCACGGCTCAAGGCACGGGCCTCGGGCGCCGGCGACTCGGCCCCGGCAGCATGCACGCCAGA
Source organism: Roseateles depolymerans (assembly GCA_003241055.1). GTDB lineage: Bacteria > Pseudomonadota > Gammaproteobacteria > Burkholderiales > Burkholderiaceae_C > Pelomonas > Pelomonas depolymerans_A. Next base: position 158,782 of record QFOD01000004.1, on the reverse strand, counting down.
CGCGGCGCCAAGCGCCAGCAGCAGGACGGCGAGGCTGGCCACACGCCCCGCCTTGGGCGCTTGCGAGGACAACAGGGTCTGCAGGGTTTGACTCATGAAGGACTCCAGGAAATGAGCGGACTCGCCGCGGATGATGATCGTCATATTTCTGGCCGAACCAGAGGCCGGGCGCAACCCGGCAGCCGCCACGCTCAGGCGCTGCGCCTCACCGGGTCAGCAGAAATATTATGCACATCATATTTTTGACCGCATCGACATCAAGGCGAAGGCCCTCAACGGACTGTTTGCGCCACGGAGCGAATCGCCGCCGCAATCGGCAGCCAGCGGCCGTTCAGGCGGGCGCGGCGGCGGCGCGGTCGTAGCGCTGCAGCAGCGAGCGCGTGGTCTCGGCCAGCAGCGTGCTTGCCCGCTCACCCGGGCCGAGCGCCCGGGCCAGCTGCACGGTGCCCACGAGGGTGGCGGCGATCACCAGGGCGCCCTCCGGCGGCTCGCCCGGCGGCAAGGCCTCCTCCAGCGCCCGCACGATCTGCTGGATGCGCTGATTGGCCAGCTCCCGCAGCGGCTCGCTCTGGCGCGGGATGTCGGAGGCCAGGTTGGGGATGGGGCACCCCTGCTCGGGGTGCTGCACATGCCGCTCGGACAGGTAGGCCTCGATCACCGCACGCAAGGGGCTGACGCCGCGCGCCACGCCCTCGCGCACGCGCTGCCGCATACGGCCGGCCGCCTGGGTCGATGCATGCTGCACGGCCTCGGCCAGCAGCGCGTCGCGCGATTCGAAATGGGCGTAGAAACCGCCGTGCGTCAGGCCCGCCTGCTTCATCACGTCGGCCACGCCCACCCCCTGCAGGCCCGACACGCTGAGCGCGCGCGCGGCCGCGTCGACGATGCGCTCGTGGGAGAGTTCCTTGCGGGTGGGGCGACTGTCCGTGGCCATGATGAAGCCCGCAGCGGGGCCCGACGTGGATATGACGCGGATCATAGAAGCCTCATGCACGGCAAGCCAGCGCACGCCCCCCGGCGCCGCGCCGCTCAGCCGTGGCGCAGGCAAAAGCGCAGGGCCGCGTCGGGCGCGCTGCCACGCGCGCGCAGCGCGGCTGCAAGGCTCGCGAGGCTGGCACTGCGCAGCGCCAGGAACGGCCGCTGATGCCGCTCGCACAGCCGCTTGAGGTTCTGCACCGAATCGTGGTCCACGCAATCGACCGGGAAGACCACCAGATCGGCGCCGGGTAGCTGGGCACCGAGCAGGCCCTTGCGGGCTTCCAGGCCCCCGTCGTGATGCAGGAAGTTGCCGCCGTGGCGCAGCACGAAATCCCGGATCGCCGGCATGGAACCCGGTCGCCCCCCGACATAGAGCACGGTCTGCCCTGCGAGCTGCAGCTCGGCCTCGCCCGGGGCCTGCGCGTCGGCGCTGAGCGCCTGCAGCTCATCCTCGGCCGCGCTCAGCTCCTCGGTCAGCGATGCCGTCTGCAGCTGCAGCAGCTCCAGCTGACGGCGCAGCTCCTCGACCAGGGCCTGGGCCTGCTGGCTGTCGCGTTCCGCGCGCTCGCGGCGCTCGGTCTGCAGGGCCACCCGCTGCAGCTCCTGCTCCGACGGCCCCGACTCGGGCCGCGCCGCTCGGGCATGCGCCAGCTCCTGCTCATGCGCCACCGCCTGCTGGTGCAGCTGCTCGGTCAGCGCCTGGCGCTCGGCCACCAGCTGCTGGCGCTTCTGCACCTCGCGGTCCAGGCGGGCCTGCAGATCATCGAAGCCGCGCTCCATCGCCACGAAGCGCTGGATCTCACGCCGGTTGGCCGAGCCCATCAGGTGGGACAGCATGTGCACCTCGCCGAACGCGAGCTGGCGCAGCGCCGGCGAGGTGAGCTTGTGCGTCAGCAGCGCCCAGTAGGCGCCGGGGATCTCCCCCTGCAACCAGGCCTGCTGCCAGGCCTCGTCCACGGCGACCTCGTCGCGCGCCAGTGCGAAGCTGCGCACGGCCCCCGCATGGCGGCGCTCGAGCGCACGGTGCAGGGCCTTGGACACCGGGCCGCCATAGGCCGCCTCCTCCACCGCGACATGGTGGATGTCCAGGTCGCTGACGTCCTTCACCTCCATGTACCGGGCCATCAGCCGGCGCAGCTCCGTGGTGCTCAGGCAGGTGCCGATGACCGAGCAATGCAGGTGCTGCGGGAGATGGTGCAGACGAGGCCGCTGGTTGGGCTGCGGCGCGTCCGCCGGCGGCTCCTCCTCCAGCTCGGGCAGTCGCACCTCGTGGTCGCAGCAGGCGGCATCCGGCAACAACTCCGCCATGCCCTCGGGGAGCCCGGCGGACTCGGCAGCCAGGCTGGCTGAACTGCGCTTGAACGGTGGATACGACATGACGGTCCTGGCGGATGAACGACGACGGCCCGCCGCTGCACGAGGCCGGCCAGCGCGCAATATACGATGGAATATAACGAGGCCGCTTTCCGTGACCGCCGCCGCCGACAATGCCTGACGCCCCTGCACGGGCCATCACCCCAGCCTCGCCCTGCCCGACATGCCCCGCACCCAGAGCCCGTCGACCGATGCCCCACCGCCCCAGGCCCAGCTGCGGCTGCGCGTGAACGTCGGCGACGCCAGCGCCATCGGGCCGGGCAAGGTCGAGCTGCTGGAGGCGATAGACCGGCACCGCTCCATCTCTGCCGCAGCCAAGGCGCTGGGCATGTCGTATCGCCGGGCCTGGCTGCTGATCGACGAGATGAACCGCCTGCTCAAGCAGCCCGCCATCACGGCCGCCGCGGGCGGCAGCAACGGCGGCGGCGCCGAGCTCACCGACACCGGCCGACAGCTGGTGCAGCTCTACCGCGACATCGAGGCCCGGGCCTTCGAGCAGTGCCGGGACGGCTTGGCCCGACTGCTCGACCTCGTCGCCCGCTGACCCAGCCGAGGCGTGCCACCCGCTGTGCGCGGGCGGGCTGCGCACCAAGGTCTTTAGGCCAACTTGTCATACAACAAAAGACGTAAACGTTTCCCGGCAGCAGCGTGTATCGCAACTCATCTGATGAGCCAATCGCCAGTCACGCACTAAAACGGTCATAAATGATCAATGAACAAGTTCATTTATGCTGTTTTAGGAAATAGACATTGCGCTTGCGTCGGGTTCTTTGACAAACATCAAGTAAGTCTCGTGACAGGGTTAAACTCGTCGGACATCTGATTTCTGTCAATGTTGAGCCGTCCCGCAGACCGAGCTCGGATGGGCAGACGTCGGTATTCATCGCCATGCTGCCGCTGCGCGACTGGCTACACGAACCCGTAGGAACCCCCTCATGAGGCGTCAACGCGCAAAGGCCTGGCTGGGCCTGTTTGTCCGACATTGGGTGCCGCTGGCACTCGCCGCCAGCGGCTCGCTGGCCCAGGCCGCCGGCTCGGATGCCGCCCTGCTCGAGAAGGGCCGTCAGCTCGCCGTCGCGGCGGACTGCGCCGCCTGTCACACCGTGCCCAAGAGCGGCGCGACCTTCGCGGGCGGCTATGCCATCGAGTCGCCCATGGGCAAGATCTACTCGACCAACATCACGCCGTCCAAGTCCCACGGCATCGGCAACTACACGCTGGAAGACTTCACGCGTGCGCTGCGTCAGGGTGTTCGCAAGGACGGGGCCCATCTCTACCCGGCCATGCCCTACACGGCCTACACGCAGCTGGCCGATGACGACATCGCCGCGCTGTACGCCTTCTTCATGGAAGGCGTGAAGCCGGTCGATCAGGCCACTCCGGCCACCGAACTGCCCTTCCCGTTCAACATCCGCACCTCGATGGGCGTCTGGAATGCGCTGTTCCTGAAGGACGAGCGCTTCAAGCCCGACGCCAGCCAGAGCATGGACTGGAACCGCGGCGCCTACCTGAGCAACGCGCTGGCCCACTGCAGCAGCTGCCACTCGCCGCGCAACACGCTGCTGGCCGAGCAGAGCAGCCGCTTCCTGGCCGGCGGCTCGCTGGGCGCCTGGTATGCGCCCAACATCACCGCCGACGCCAACAGCGGCATCGGCGGCTGGAGCGAGGCCGAACTGGTGGCCTACCTGAAGACCGGCCACGTGCCCGGCAAGGCCCAGGCCGCCGGCCCCATGGCCGAGGCCATCGAGCACAGCCTGCAGTACCTGCCCGACAGCGACCTGCGCGCCATCGCCGTCTACCTGAAGACGGTGCCGGCCCAGGCCGGCGACGAAACCACGCCACGCTACGCCCACGGCCAGGCCTCGACCAAGCCCGAGGCCGAGCTGCGCGGCCTGAGCACCGGCGTGGACGCCGGCTGGCGGGTGTTCAGCGGCAGCTGCGCGCACTGTCACCAGGCCGGCGCCGCCGGCACCGCCAACGGCGAATACCCCTCGCTGTTCCACAACACCGCCACCGGCGCGGGCCACGCGGACAACCTGATCGCGACCATCCTGCACGGCGTGGACCGCACGGTGAACGGCCGCCACCACTTCATGCCGGCCTTTGGCGACGTGGCCTCCTACGCTGACAAGCTCAGCGACCAGGAGATCGCCGACGTCAGCAACTTCGTGCTGACGCAGTACGGCAACCCGGCCGTGCACGTGAGCGCGAACGAGGTGCGCGAGCTGCGCGCCGGCGGCAAGCCGCCGCTGGTCGTGCGGGCCCGCCCGCTGCTGCTGCCGGCCGCCGCCGTGCTGATCGCGATCGTCGTGCTGGTTCTGCGCGCCCGTCGCAAGTCCGCCGCCAAGAAGGAGTTCTGAGATGGCCCAAACCACTTCCCCCTGGTCCGCCGCTGAGCGCGGACTCTCCCGCCGCACGCTGATCGGCGGCGCGGCCGCGGCCGGCGTGGCCGCGCTCACCGGCGGCGGCCTGCTGGGCATGACGACGGCCTTCGCCGCCGCCACCAGCAGCGAGGACTTCCTGCGCCTCTCCGAATTCCTGACCGGCGGCAAGCCGCTGGACGCCACGCTGGCCGGCCGCTACCTGGCCGAGCTCGGCAAGGACAACGAGCAGTTCGCCGCCGCCACCGCCGCGCTGCAGCGTCACATCGCCGACACCAAGCCGGCCCATGTCGACGACCTGCTCGCCACCGAGCTGGACGCCGGCCTGCGCCAGACCGCCAAGCAGATCGTCTCGGCCTGGTACCTGGGCATCGTCGGTGACGGCGCCAAGGCCCGCCTGGTCAGCTACGCGAACGCGCTGATGTACCGCCCCACCGAGGGCGTGCTCGTCATCCCCAGCTACGGCGGCGGCCCCGACTCCTGGGGCGACAAGCCCGCGACACCGGCAGCGGCCACCCCGAAGCCGGCCGCCTGAGCGGCGCCTCCCACCTGAACAAGACACACCATGAGTAGCACTGCAAACTACGACGCCGACCTGATCGTCATCGGCTCGGGCGTGATGGGCGGCCTGATCGCCAGCCGCCTGGCCAAGGCCGGCAAGTCGGTCATCATTCTCGAAGCCGGCCCGCGCGTGCGCCGCGCCGACATCGTCGAGACCTACCGCAACGCCCCGGTCAAGCTCTCGCTGGCCAACATGAAGCTGCAGGGTGCGGGCTCACCCTACCCCGTGGCGCCGCACATCCCGTCGACCTACGGCGACTACCTGCAGAACGTCGGCCCGGTGAAGTACCCGACCAAGTACCTGCGCGTCGTCGGCGGCACGACCTGGCACTTCGGCTCCGCGCTGTGGCGCATGATCCCCAACGACTTCAAGCTCAAGAGCCTGTACGGCCGCGGCCGCGACTGGCCGATCAGCTACGACGAGCTCGAGCCCTTCTACCAGGAGGCCGAGGAGGAGCTGGGCGTGTCCGGCGTGGACGGCCAGGACGAGAGCGGCCACGGCGGCACCGCCATGCCCCCGCGCTCCAAGCCCTTCCCCATGAAGCCGCTCAACGAGCCTTACTTCATGAAGCGCGTCACCGACATGCTGGCGCCCGGCGGCTACAACCCCATCATCGAGCCGCACGGCCGCGCCAGCCGCCCCTACGGCAACCGCCCGGTCTGCGCCGGCAACAACAACTGCAACCCGGTGTGCCCCATCGGCGCCAAGTACGACGGCTCCATGCACATCGACGAGGCCGAGCGTCATGGCGCCAAGCTGCTGGAGAACGCCGTTGTCTACCGCATCGAGGCGGACGACAAGGGCAAGATCAGCCGCGTGCACTACAAGAAGCCCGACGGCAGCAGCCACGCACTGACCGCGCGCTACTTCGTACTGGCCGCCTACGCGATCGAGGGCCCCAAGCTGCTGCTGATGTCCACGTCCGAGAAGTACCCCAACGGCATCGCGAACTCCTCCGACCAGGTGGGCCGCAACCTGATGGGCCACACCGGCATCAGCATGAACATCATGATGGACGAGGACGTGTGGCCGGGCCAGGGGCCGACCGAACTGCTGGTCTACATGAACTGGCGCGACGGCCCCTTCCGCAAGGACATCCCCAGCTACAAGACCAAGTTCCGCAACACGGTGCCGACCTCGCAGATCACCTCCGCGCTGCTGGAAAAGGGTGTGATGGGCAGCAAGCTGGACGAGGAGATCCGCCGCCAGTCCGCCCGCTCGCTGAACGTGGCCGTGGACTTCGAGACCGAAGCACTGCCGCAGAACCGCATCGTGCCGAGCAAGACCAAGACGGACGGCATCGGCCTGCCCGTGCCCGAGATCTACTACAGCGTGAACGACTACTGGAACGCCGGCCGCGACTTCGGCGTGAAGGATCTGAACCGCATGGCCAAGCTGCTGAATGCCGACATCCTGAAGATGGACACCAACCATCAGGACCGTCAGCACATCATGGGCACGACCATCATGGGCGACGACCCCAAGGACTCCGTGGTGGACCGCGACTGCCGCACGCACGACCACCCGAACTTCTTCATCGCCGGCACCGGCGTGATGTCGTCCGCCTCCTGCGTAAACCCCACGCTGACCGGCGCGGCGCTCAGCGTGCGCATCGCGCACACGCTGCTGAAGGAGATCTGACCCTCCCGGCGCCCGGGCCAAGGCCGGGCGCCGCCCGGCTCAGCCGGCCCGCAGTGCTGCGGCCGGCTCCGCCGGCAGTTCGAGCTGGGCCAGGTTCAGCACCGGCCCGATCACCAGAATGGCCGGGCTCGCAAAGCCCTGGGCCTGCAGCAGCGCCGGCAGCGCGCCCAGCGTGCTGAGCGCGCGGCGCTCACCGCACAGGCTGGCCTGCTGCACGACGGCGGCCGGCCAGTCGGCCGGCAGCACCTCGCCCAGCGCCGCGCAGATGGCGCCGGCCTGCTGCACGCCCATGTAGATCACCAGCGTCGTGCCGCCGGCGGCCAGCCGCGCGGCGGCTGCCCAATCCGGCGCAGCGCCACCGGCCTGCGCATGGCCGGTCAGCAGCATCACGCCCTGGGCACCGGCGCGGCGGTCCGTCCAGCCCACGCCCAGCGCGTTCACCGCCGCCAGGCCCGAGGTGATGCCGTTCACCACGCGCACCTCGACACCGGCCGCCTGCAGCGCCGTCATCTCCTCGCCGGCCCGGCCGAACACCAGCGGGTCGCCGCCCTTGAGCCGCACCACGCACTCACCCGCCAGCGCCTCGCGCACCAGCAGCTTCTCGATGAAGGCCTGCGGCGTGGCACCGGCGCGGTGGCCGCGCTTGCCCACCTGCACCACGCGCGGCCGCGGCGCGTCGCCGAACACCGCGTCCAGCACCTGTTCGCCCACCAGATCGTCCACCAGCACCACCGTGGCCTCGCGCAGCACGCGCACCGCCTTCAGCGTGAGCAGCTCCGGGTCGCCGGGGCCGGCGCCGACGAGGTGAACCGGGTGGAGAACAGGCGGGGGCGTGGTCATGGCAACTCCGGGGAAAAGCTATGAGAGGTCAAGTCGGGCTGCTCACGGCAGACACCGGCACCAGCTGCGCCGCGAGCCGACGCAGGCGCGGCAGACAGGAGCCGCAGTTGGTGCCGCAGCGGGTGGCCGCCTGGGCGGCGGCTACGCGTGCATCGGGCGGGCCATCCGCCGCCAGCAGCGCGGCGCGGGCCGTGTCTTCGTCCACATCGAAGCAGCTGCACAGCTGCGGGCTGCGGGTGCTGGGCGCCCCCAGGCGCGCCGGGTCCACACCGGGGCGCAGCAGCAGCCGCGCCGCGCAGGGCAGCGGCTGGCGGCCGCGCACCCAGGCCTGCAGCGCATCGGCGGCCGGCTGCAGCTCGACCGGCGGGCCGGACAGCCAGGCGCTGCGCAGGCGCTCGGGCGCGCCCTCCGCCTCGGCCGCCCGCTCGGTGCGCAGCAGGCGCAGCGCGCGGCCCGGGCCGGCGTCGTAGCGCAGCGTGGCGGCATCGTCCGCACCAAAGGCCGCCAGCGCCTCGGCCAGCAGCTCGCGCGGTGGCGCCTCGGCATGCGCGGCCCACAGCATCCAGCCCAGTTCGTCCTGCGTGTCGGGCTCGCGGCCGAAGGGCACGAGCAGGGCCGCGTCCAGCCCGCGCAGCAGCGGCTGGAGGCGCTCGCGCAGCGACCAGGCCTCTTCCTGTGTGAACCAGCCCCAGGCGCGCAGCTCCCAGCCCACGGCCAGCGGCTCCACGCGCACGGCGGCGGCCTTGAGCTCGGGCTGGCGCGACAGCGGGCACAGCGCGGGCAGCGTGAGGCCGTTGACGCCGGTCAGCGGCTGGCCCTGCGCATCGCGCCCGCCCAGCACCTCGGGGCCCCAGTGCATGGGCAGGTCGGCCAAACCCAGGCTCAGCTCGGGCGCGGCCCGCAGCGGCAGGCGCAGCTCGCCGCGCGCCGAATGCACGCGCACCCACTGGCCGTCGCGCAGGCGGCGCTGCGCCATGTCCTGCGGATGCAGGGCCAGCTGCGGCAGCGGCGCATCGCCAAACAGCCGGCCCAGCAGGCCGGTGCGGCTCATGCCGTGCCACTGGTCGCGCAGGCGGCCGGTGGTCAGCGTGAAGGGGTAGCGCGCCGAGCGTGGCTCGGCCAGCGGGCGGGCCTCGACATCGGCGAAGCGGGCGCGGCCGTCGGGCGTGGCGAAGCGGCCGTCGGTGTAGAGCCGCGCCGTGCCCTCGGCCTGCCCCTGCGGCATCGGCCACTGCTGTGGGCCGGCACTGTCCAGCAGCGCGTAGCTCAGGCCGGTGATGTCGAGGTCGCGCCCGCGCGTGGCCTCGCGGTGCTCGCCCCAGACGTCCTGCGGCGACGCGAAGCACAGCAGGCGCTCGCGCCCCGGCGCGATGCGGTGAGCCAGGCGGCGGCCGAGGTCGGCGGCGATGGCCCAGTCGGCCCGCGCTTGGCCGGCCGGCGGCACGGCGGCACGCACGCGGCTGATGCGGCGCTCGCTGTTGGTGACCGTGCCCTCCTTCTCGCCCCAGGTGGCCGCAGGCAGCAGCAGGTCGGCATAGGCCGCCGTGGCCGTGCCGGCAAAGGCCTCCTGCACGATGACGAATTCGGCCCGCTCGAGCGCGCGGCGCACCATGGCCTGGTCGGGCAGCGACTGGGCCGGGTTGGTGCAGGCTATCCACAGCGCCTTGACCTCGCCGTCGGCCGCGGCCTGGAACATCTCCACCGCACTGCGCCCCGGCCGCTCGGACAGCGCCGGGATGCCCCACAGCGCGGCGATCTCGGCGCGGTGCGCGGCATGGGCCGGGTCGCGATGGCCGGGCAGCAGCGTGGCCATGCCGCCGACCTCGCGCCCGCCCATGGCATTGGGCTGGCCCGTCAGCGAGAAGGGGCCGGCGCCGGGGCGACCGATCTGGCCGGTGGCCAGGTGCAGGTTGATCAGCGCGCGGTTCTTGTCGGTGCCGGCACTGCTCTGGTTCAGGCCCTGGCAGTACAGCGACAGCGTGGCGCCCGAGGTGGCGAACCAGCGCGCAGCGGTCAGCAGGTCGGCCTCGGCGATGCCGGTGAGCCGCGCGGTGTGCGCGGGGTTGAACTCGCGCACGCGTGCCTTCAGCGCCTCGAAGCCCTCGGTGTGCTCGGCGATGAAGCGGCCATCCAGCCAGCCCTCCCACAGCATCAGATGCAGCAGGCCGTGGCACAGCGCCACGTCACTGCCAGGCTTGAGTGCCAGGTGCAGGTCGGCCATCTCCGCGGTGTCGGTGCGGCGCGGGTCGACGACGATCCAGCGCTGCTCAGGCCGTGCGCGGCGCGCGTCCTCCAGCCGCCGTATCAGGATGGGATGGGCCACGGCCGGGTTGCTGCCGCTGATGAACACGCAGTCCGCCAGGGCCAGGTCTTCATAGCTGCAGGGCGGCGCGTCCGCACCCAGGCTGGCCTTGTAGCCGGCCACCGCGCTGCTCATGCACAGGCGCGAGTTGCTGTCGATCTGGTGGCTGCCCAGCACGCCGCGCACCAGCTTGTTGAAGACGTGATAGTCCTCGGTCAGCAACTGGCCGGACACGTAGACGCCGATGGCGTCGGGGCCGTGCTCGGCATGGAGGGCGGCCAGGCGCTCGGCGCCGAAGTCCAGCGCCGCATCCCACGGGATGGACTCGGCCGGGCCACCGCGCTGCACCCGCCATTGCGGGCTCAGCAGCCGGGTGTGGCGCTGCAGTTCGGCCGCGGCGGTCAGGTGCAGCGTGGAGCCCTTGCTGCACAGGCGGCCGAAATTGGCCGGGTGATCGGGGTCGCCACGCACGCCGGTGATGCGGCCCGCGTCGGACTGGATGATCACGCCGCAGCCGACGCCGCAATAGGGGCAGGTGGAACGGGTTTCGGCCATCGCAGGCTCCTCGCGCGCTCAGTGGCTGCAGGAGGCCCGCGCCAGACGCCAGACCGGGCCGGCTATCGGCGAGGCCAGCTCCACGCCGAGCTGGTCGAGTTCGCTCTGGCGCAGGCTGACCACGCCATCCTGCAGCTGCACCTCGAAGCGCGGCACGCAGCCTTCGTCGGGTTCCTGCACACGGCCGTCGGCCAGCGCAATGGTCTGCCCGTGCAGCGGGCAGCTCACGGCCTCGCCGTGCACCAGGCCCTGCGACAGCGGGCCGCCCTTGTGCGGGCAGCGGTCCAGCAGTGCGAACACGCGGTCGCTGCTGGTGCGGAACAGCGCCACGGCCGGCGCGTCGGCGCGCTGCACGCGGCGCGAGCCCAGCACGGGGATGTCGTCGAGGCGGCAGATTTCGGTCCAGTCACTCATGTCGTACTCCAGCGCTCAGGCGTTGACGGGTTCGAACTGACGCAGGTCCACACGCGCCTTGTCGAATTCGAACCAGGGATCGGGCTCGCCCTCGAGGGCGAACTGCAGCTCGGCCCACAGGGCCTGGCGGCCCTCGGCGTCGTCGAGGATGCGGCGCTTGATGTAGTCCATGCCCACGCGGTGCAGGTAGTGCACCGTGCGCTCCAGATACCAGCCCTCCTTGCGGTAGAGCTGCATGAAGGCGCCGGTGTACTCCAGCACCTCCTCGGGCGTCTTGAGCTTGACGAAGAACTCGGCCACCTCGGTCTTGATGCCGCCGTTGCCACCGATGTACATCTCCCAGCCGGAGTCCACACCGATGATGCCCACGTCCTTGATGCCGGCCTCCGCGCAGTTGCGCGGGCAGCCCGACACCGCGAACTTGACCTTGTGCGGCGCATACATGCGCCACATCGCGCGCTCCATGTCCTTGCCCATCTGGGTGCTGTCCTGCGTGCCCATGCGGCACCACTCGGCGCCCACGCAGGTCTTCACGGTGCGCAGCGCCTTGGCGTAGGCATGGCCCGAGGGCATGCCGATGTCCTTCCAGACATTCACCAGGTCTTCCTTCTTCACGCCCAGCAGGTCGATGCGCTGGCCGCCGGTGACCTTGACGGTGGGGATCTTGTACTTGTCCACCGCGTCGGCAATGCGGCGCAGTTCGTCGGCGGTGGTCTCGCCGCCCCACATGCGCGGGATCACGCTGTAGGTACCGTCCTTCTGGATGTTGGCGTGGCTGCGCTCGTTGATGAAACGGCTCTGCGGGTCGTCCTGCGCTTCCTTGGGCCAGCTGCTGATCAGGTAGTAGTTCAGCGCCGGGCGGCAGGTGGCGCAGCCGTTGGGCGTGGTCCAGCCCAGCGCGGCGGTCAGCTGCGGGATGCTGGTGAGGTGGTCCTTGAAGATGGCATCGCGCACCTCCTGATGGCTCATCGAGGTGCAGCCGCAGATCGCCTTCTTCTTGGGCGTGGCGGAGTAGTCGCCGCCCGCCGTGAACATCAGCAGCTGCTCGACCAGGCCGGTGCAGGAGCCGCAGGACGCGCTGGCCTTGGTGTGCTTGCGCACCTCCTCCAGCGTGAACAGGCCCTTCTCCTTGATGGCCTTGCAGATGCTGCCCTTGTTGACGCCGTTGCAGCCGCAGACCTCGTCGCTGTCGGCCATGGCGGCGGCCTTGTTGTGGCCTTCGTGGCCCACGTCGCCGATGTTGCTCTCGCCGAACATCAGGCGGTCGCGGATGTCGCCGATGGCGCGGCCCTCGCGGATCAGCTTGAAATACCAGCTGCCGTCCACCGTGTCGCCGTACAGGCAGGCGCCCACCAGCTTGTCGTCGCGCAGCACCAGCTTCTTGTAGACGCCGCCCTGCGCGTCGGACAGCAGGATCTCCTCGCAGCCCTCGCCGCCCATGAAGTCGCCGGCCGAGAACAGGTCGATGCCGGTGACCTTGAGCTTGGTGCTGGTCTGGCTGCCCAAATAGCGGCCGATGCCGAACTGCGCCAGGTGCGTGGCGCAGACCTTGCCCTGCTCGAACAGCGGCGCCACCAGCCCGTAGGCCACGCCGCGGTGGGCCGCGCATTCACCCACCGAGTAGATACGCGCATCGGTCACGGTCTGCAGCGTGTCGGTGACGACGATGCCGCGGCTCACGTGCAGGCCGATCTTCTCGGCCAGCTCGGTGTTGGGGCGGATGCCGGCAGCCATCACGACCAGGTCGGCCGGGATCTCGCGGCCGTCCTTGAACTGCACGGCCCGGACCCGGCCCACGGACGGCGCCCCTGCACCATCCTCGCGAGCTTGCTCGTGGCCCAGCAGCGCCGCGGTCTGCGCGCCCAGCTCGAAGCGCAGGCCGCGCTCGGCAAGCGACTTCTCCAGCAGCTTGCCGGCGACGCGGTCCAGCTGGCGCTCCATCAGCCAGTCGGCCAGATGCACCACGGTCACCTGCATGCCGCGCAGCATCAGGCCGTTGGCGGCCTCCAGGCCCAGCAGGCCGCCGCCTATCACCACCGCATGCCGGTGCGTCCTGGCCGCCTCGATCATGGCGTTGGTGTCGGCGATGTCGCGGTAGGCGATCACGCCGTCCAGCTCACGACCCGGCACCGGCGGGATGAAGGGCTTGGAGCCGGTGGCGATCAGCAGCCGGTCATAGGCGGCCTCGGTGCCGTCGGCCGCCACCACGACGCGGCGCGCGCGGTCCACATCCACCACCGTCTTGCCCAGGTGCAGCGTGATGCCGTGCTCCTCGTACCAGCTCAGCGGGTTGAGGATGATCTCGTCCAGCGTCTGCTCGCCCGCCAGCACGGGCGACAGCAGGATGCGGTTGTAGTTGGGATGGGGTTCGGCACCGAACACCGTGATGTCGTAGAGGTCCGGCGCGATCTTCAGCAGCTCCTCGAGCGTGCGCACGCCGGCCATGCCGTTGCCGATCATCACGAGCTTCATCTTCTTCATCGCGGGCATCCTTCAGCAAAGACGGAATCGCCCGGCACGCAGCAGCGCACCGGGCGGACGAAACAACAGGGGTGGGTGTGGGGGTTTTGAGGTGGGCCGCCGACGCGCGACAGGGTCGGTTCACCAGGGCAGTGCGTCGTCACACTGCAGCCGTTCGTGTTGCAAACTCCGTGCCCGCGCATGCTTCTTGCGCCAGCCTCCCTATGACGACCGCCGAACTCGCTCTCGAATGGGTCGCCGACCCCTCGCTGTGCCAGCCCGCCTGGGCCCGGGCCATCGCCGACCAGGGCCGCCCGCCCCCCGCTGCGCCCGGCCCGGTGCACCGCCTGCTGCTCTCTGAAGAGGCGCTGCTCGGCAACGCCGCGGCTGGCCCGCAGAGCCTGTTCTCCGACACCATAGACCCGACCCTCGCCATCGCGGCCGGCGCCGATGGCGTGTGGCCCTGCCAGGCGCTTGCCGACGCCGGCCAGCTGCGCCGCGCCCTGCTCACCGACGCGGCACGCTGGCACCGTGAACAGGCATCGCGCACCGAACTGGCGCGCGTGCGCGAGCAGCTGGACGAGCGCCGCTGGATAGACCGCGCCAAGGGCGTGCTGATGCAGGCGCGCGGCCTGTCGGAGGAGGAGGCTTTCCGGCTGCTGCGTGGCGCCTCCATGCAGGCCAACCTGCGAGTCGGCGAGGTGTCGCGCGCCATCACCGAGGCCGCGCAATGGGCCGAGGCGGTGAACCGCGCCGGCCAGCTGCGCATGCTGTCGCAGCGCGTGGTGCTGCTGGCCGCCGAACGGCTGGACGGCCAGGACGCACGCCGCGCCCGCCAGAGCCAGGGGATGGCCATAGGCCGGCTGCAGGACAACCTGGATTTCGTCGCCGGCCTGCCCGCACTGCGCGACACCAGCCCCGCCAGCCAGGCGCTCGAGGCCACGGTGGACGCCTGGCGGCTGCTCAAGCCGGTGCTGCAGCACAAGCTCACGGCCGAATCGCTGGCCCAGTCGGACGCACTGGCCGAGGAGCTGCTCACCCGCGCCGAAGCGCTGACCGAGCTGCTGGAGGCCGGCGGCGCGCGCCGCGCGCTGCGCCTGGTGAACCTGTGCGGCCGCCAGCGCATGCGGGTGCAGCGCCTGGCCAAGCAGGCCATGCTGGCCGCGCTGCTGGAGCAGCCGGGCCGGCTGCAGGACATGGGGCCGCTGCTGGACGCGGTGGAATCCACGCTCACCGAGCTGGAGCAGGCGCCGCTGGGCAGCCCCTCGGCCCGCAGCACGCTGACCACGGTGCGCGAGCAGTGGCTCAACCTGCTGCGGGGCCTGCGGCTGTCGCAGGGCAGCGAAGGCCGGCATGCGCTGGTGGTGGCCAGCGACGCGCTGCTGGAACTCTTCGACCGCCTCACGGCGGACTACGAGCACAGCCTGCAGATGATCCTGTCCTGAGCCCGCGCGGGGCCAGGTCTGAACCCAGGTCAGCGGCTCAGGCCGCCTGCGGCTCCGGGTGCGCGTGGCGGGTGTAGAGGAAGTCGATGACCGCCTTGCGTGCGTGCACATAGACCGGGTCCTCCGCCAGGGCGACCCGGTCGCGCGGGCGCGCCAGGTCCACGCTCAGGATCTCGCCGATGGTGGCCGCCGGGCCGTTGGTCATCATGACGATGCGGTCCGACAGCAGCACGGCCTCGTCCACGTCGTGGGTCACCATCACCACCGTGCTCTGCGTGCGCGCGACGATCTTCAGCAGCTCGTCCTGCAGCTTGGCGCGGGTGAGCGCATCCAGCGCGCCGAAGGGCTCGTCCATCAGCAGCACCTTGGGCTCCATGGCCAGCGCACGCGCGATGCCCACGCGCTGCTTCATGCCGCCCGACACCTCGTGCGGCCGCTTGGTGGCCGCGTGGCCCATGTTCACCAGCTCCAGCGCCGCCGTGGTGCGGGCCTTCAGCTGGGCCTTGGACTCGGTGGCGCCGAACACCCGCTCCACCGCGAGGTAGACGTTGTCGAAGCAGCTCAGCCAGGGCAGCAGCGAGTGGTTCTGGAACACCACGGCGCGCTCCGGGCCCGGGGCGTTGATCTCCTTGTTGTCACAGATCAGCGCGCCCGAGGTGGGCTTGAGCAGTCCGGCGATCAGGTTCAGCAGCGTGGACTTGCCGCAGCCCGAGTGGCCGATCAGCGTGACGAACTCGCCCTTGTCTATCTTGAGCTCGATGTCACGCAGCGCGGTGAAGGGGCCCTTGCGGGTGGAGAACACGACGCCGGCGTCGTGCACGTCGATGAAGGCAGTCATGCGGTGCTCCTTACTCGTACGAGAAGCGGCGGGCCAGCAGCATCAGCAGCTGCTCCAGCGCCAGGCCGACGATGCCGATCACGAAGATCGCGATGATGATGTGCTGGACGTTGAGGTTGTTCCACTCGTCCCAAACCCAGAAGCCAATGCCCACGCCGCCGGTCAGCATCTCGGCTGCGACGATGACCAACCAGGCCGTGCCCACCGACAGGCGCACGCCGGTCAGCAGATAGGGCAGCACCGAGGGGAAGAGGATGCGCGTGATGATCTTCCACTCGCTCAGGTTCAGCACCTTGGCCACGTTCAGGTAGTCCTGCGGCACCCGCTGCACGCCCACCGCGGTGTTCACCACCATGGGCCAGATGGAGCAGATGAAGATGGTCCAGATCGCCGCCGGGTTGGCGCTCTTGAACACCAGCAGGCCGATGGGCAGCCAGGCCAGCGGCGACACGGGCTTGAGCAGGCTGATCAGCGGCGAGGCCATGCGGTTGATGAACTCGAAGCGGCCGATCAGAAAGCCCAAGGGGATGCCCACCGCTGCAGCCAGGCCGAAGCCCAGCGCGACCCGCTGCAGCGAGTTCAGGATGTTCCAGCCTATGCCCTGGTCGTTGGGCCCGTTGCGGTAGAAGGGGTCGGCGAACAGCTTGACCGCGGCCTGCCAGGTCTGCAGCGGCGTGGGGAAGCCACTCCCCTCCTTCATCGTCAGCAAGGCCCACACGCCGATCAGCAGGGCCAGGCCCAGCACTGGCGGCAGCACGCGCAGCCAGAGGCCGCGCCAGTCATACGGCACCCGGGCCGGGCGCGCCGCCGGCTTTTCGGCCGGCCTGGCCGGCGGAGCCGCCATCGTCAGGGGCGCCGGGCTGGCGGCTTGGTCGTCATCGGCAGCAGAGTTCATCGGGCTATGAAAGACAGCACTGACCATGGTGGGCTCCGGCTGAGGGTGGCGGGATAGGGCGACGCGGGGTACGTCAGGCGTGGACCTTGAAACCGTCGGCGTACTTCTTCGGGTCCTTGCCGTCCCAGACCACGCCGTCGATCAGCTTGCTCGTGCGCATCGGGTCCTTGGGCACGGCCACGCCCAGCGCGGACGCGGCGGACTTGTACAGCTCGATCTGGTTGATCTGCTTGGCCACGGCGAGGTAGTCCGGGTGCTCCTTGATCAGGCCCCAGCGCTTGTGCTGGGTCAGGAACCACATGCCGTCGGACAGGTAGGGGAAGTTCACCGCGCCGTCGTTGAAGAACTTCATGTAGTTCGGGTCGTCCCAGGTCTTGCCCAGGCCGTTCTGGTAGCGGCCCAGGATGCGCTGATTGATCGCGTCCACGCTGGTGTTCACATAGGCCTTGTCGGCAATGGTCTCGGCCATCTTGGCCTTGTTGGACAGGCTGGCATCGATCCAGCGGCTGGCCTCCAGCACCGCCATCACCACGGCACGCGCCGTGTTGGGGTACTTCTTCGCGAACTCGCCGGTGCAGCCCAGCACCTTCTCGGGGTGGTCCTTCCAGATGTCCTGGGTGGTGGCCGCGGTGATGCCGATGCCGTCCATGATGGCGCGGTGGTTCCAGGGCTCGCCCACGCAGAAGCCGTCCATGTTGCCTATGCGCATATTGGCCACCATCTGCGGCGGCGGCACGGTGATGACCTTGGCGTCCTTCAGCGGATTGATGCCCACCGAGGCCAGCCAGTAGTAAAGCCACATCGCATGCGTGCCGGTCGGGAAGGTCTGCGCGAAGGTGTACTCGCGCTTGTCCTTGGCCATCACCTTGGCCAGGCTGGCACCGTCCACCGCACCGGCCTCCGCCAGCTTCTTGCTCAGCGTGATCGCCTGGCCGTTGTTGTTCAGCGTCATCAGCACGGCCATGTCCTTCTTGGGACCGGCCGTGCCCAGGTGCACGCCGTAGATCAGGCCGTACAGCACATGGGCCATGTCGAGGTCGCCGTTGACCAGCTTGTCGCGCACGCCGGCCCAGGAGGCTTCCTTGGTCGGGATGATCTTGATGCCGTACTTCTTGTCGAAGCCCAGCACCGAGGCCATCACGACGCTGGCGCAGTCGGTCAGCGGGATGAAGCCGATCTTCACCTCCTCCTTCTCGGGCTTGTCGCTGCCCGCGGCCCAGGCCCCGCCGGCCAGGCCGAGGGTGCCGGCGGCGGCGGTCTGCAGGAACTGGCGGCGGCTGGGATGCGCGGCGCGGGAGGAGTCATCTGCGTGCATGGTGGCGTCCTTGGAGAGCTGCTAGAGAAGAAGTTCAGGGGCCGAAAACGACAAGGGCGTCTGCCGGCCCACCTCTCGGTGGACCGATCAGACGCCCTTGTCCTGGGAATGCGAAGACCTGGATCAGGTGCCACCCAACAGCAGGTGACGGTTGCAGTGCAGCAAACGCCGTGCCAGCCAAAACCGGGGTTTTCCGGGCTGCCCGGCCCGCCGGCCGCACCAAGCCAGGGCCGGATGCACCAGAGCCTGCGCGTCGGCACCGCACGCGGTGCATCCATGGCCACGCCGCCCCGGCACAGACGCGTGGAATGCCGCCCTCCGGCAGCGCTGTTCCAACGACTGCGCGCAGCCGTTTATGAGGAAACTTGCACACACTGGCTATAAAGCAGCAACAAAGCGCTGCGCCGGCGCACCGGGCAGGCCGCCTGCCGCCTCGCCGGCCACCCTGCGGTGCCGTTGGCTCTTCCAGCGAGCCACGCCGCACCGCCGGACCACCCCACACCGCGCTTCCGGAACGCCTGGGTGACAGGCATCACCCAGCGTCAGGTCAGTCGCCCGCGGCGCTGACTGATTGCGCTTTAGTTCGTTCCAGCCCTGCGAAGAATGCGTTCACGCCTTCCCACCCAGGACCGCCATGAACGTTCACCCCAGTTCTCCCGCCTCCGGCACCACGCACGCGGCCCCCAGCAGTGCCTCGTCCCGCAGCAGCACGCCGGCCACCGCCACCAGCGAATTCGCCCAGCAACTGCGGGCCGCCACGGACAAGCCCGCAACGGGCACAAGCCCCGGCCCGGCGCCCGGCACCGCCGTCACCCCGCGCTGACGCCGACGGAGCCCGCCCATGACCTCCATCTCCAGCCTGGCCGGCAGCGTTCGCCCGCAATTGCTCAGCGTTGCCGAGACCCTCGGGCCGCCCACCTCCAACAAGCCCGCGCTGACGCTGAACCTGCCCGGCGCCGGCGTGTCGGCCAGCATCAGCCTCGAAGGCCTGAACGCCCTCGCCGCCTCGGCCCGCGGCGCGGTGCAGACCGTGAAGCACGATGTCAACCAGGTCATAGACGGCGCCCAGGCCGGGCTGACCGCGATCGGCCACCAGCTCGATGCGGGCGTGACCGAGGTGTCGAATGCCCTGTCGTCCGCGGCCGATGCGGTGGGTGACGTGGTCGGTTACGGCGCCACGGCGGTCAGCGTCGCGCTGGACGCGCTGGCCTGAGCCGGGAGCACCCATGCCAAGCCTGAGCCGCGTTCTTGCCGGCCCCATGCTGGCAGCATTGCTGTCCGGCTGCACGCTGCTCAGCCCGGTGCCGACGCTCGAGCTGATCAAGGCCGGCGGCACCATGGCCTCGGCGGCGCTGGCCACCTCGGCGCCCGCCAAGGCCAGCAACACCATCCGCCATGGCGACGTCGCGGTCAGCCAGCTGTGCATCGAGTTCAACCGCAACGCGCCGCTGCAGGACCTGGTGCCCGCCATCCAGGCCGAGCTCAAGGGCCTGAGCGTGGACAGCCGTGTCTACGAGGCCGGCACCGGCCTGCAGGAGTGCAGTGTGTGGCTGCGTTACGTGGCCACCATCGAGTGGGGCATCCCGCCCATGGGCAGCGGCTACCGCGCCAACCTCAGCGCCGCCGCGCTGAGCCTGTACGGCGCCGACGGCCGGCTGATGGCCAGCAGCAGCTACCTGGCCGACGACAACCACGGCATGGGCCGCTGGGCCGAGACACGCCACAAGATCTCGCCGGTGGTGAAGGCCCTGGTCGGCAACGACAAGACCTGAGCACCGGCGACGCAGTACCGAGGGACGCATGAACACACACCACCGACCCACGCCACGCCCACGCGGCCACGCCGCCCTTGCCGCGACGGCCTGTGCCGCGCTGCTGGGCGCCTGCAGCAGCACGTCGCCCACCGTGCCCGGCCCCATGGTGGCCACCGCACTGCAGACGCCGCTCTATCTGGAGCGGCCGAGCAACGGCGCGATCTTCCAGCCGGGCATGAACGCGAACTCGCTGTTCTCGCCCGAACGCCGGCCCAGCGCGGTGGGCGACACGATGAAGGTCGACATCGCCGAGACGCTCAAGGCCAGCCAGAAGCAGACCACCGACACCAGCCGCAGCAGCCAGCTGGCCTCCAAGGGGCCGGGCGGCAGCAGCAAGGTGGGCTTCATCGACCGGCTGCTCAACCTGAACGCCAGCGCCTCGGGCGCCGATTCGTTCAAGGGATCGGGCACCACCTCCACCGAGAACAGCTTCGCCACGCAGATCGCGGTGACGGTGATCAACGTGATGCCCAACGGCAACCTGCTGGTGGCCGGCGAGCGCAGCATCGGCCTGAACCAGGGCGTGAACACCATCCGCTTCAGCGGCATCGTGAACCCGCGCAGCATCCAGCCCGGCAACGTCGTGCCCTCGGGCGAGGTGGTGAATGCCAGCCTCGAGAGCGTGGCCCAGGGTGACGTGTCGGACGCCTCCTCGCGCACCTGGCTGCAGCGGGTGCTGGCCCGGACGCTGTCGGTCTGGTGAGGCGCCGTCAAGCCTCATCAGCGCGCCTGCGCACACCGTTTATCGCCGCATCACGGCCTGCCGTCCGCCCCTATAACCCTGGCCGTCGCCCGCCGCACCGAACACGCCGGGCCGGCCACGCTTGCCCCGGCGAGCCCCACCCCAACCGCCCCATGAAGAACCGAGGTTCGCCCCCTCCGCAGCAAGGCCCCGACAGCCACTGGCTGACCGACGCCCAGGTCAGGACCTACCGACGCGGCGAGACCATCATCGAGGCCGGCAGTCCGCTGGCCGAATGGATCGCGATCAGCGACGGCGCCGCCTGCCTGGCCGCCCGGGTCGCCCCCGACACCCGCGTGGCCGTGGCCGCGCTGTGGCTGGGCGACGTGATCGGCGCGGACTCGCCGCTGGGCAAGCTGGTCGCCCGCTACGACGTGACCGCGCTGGTGGACGTCACCACCATCCACCTGCCGCTGACCCGCGTGCGCGACCGCCAGCCCGCTCACGGCGGCGAGCCCGGCGAGCTCTACGCGGCCACCGCGGTGCGGCTGCAGGAGCAGATCACCATGCGGCTGGCGGGCAACGGCCTGCAGCGGCTGGTCAGCATGCTGGCCACGCTGGCCACCGCGCTGGGCGGCCCGCACCAGCGCGGCGGCGGCAACAGCCTGGCGCTGCCCATCTCGCAGGCCAGCATCGGCCAGCTCTCGGGCCTGTCGCGCCGCCAGACCTGGATCTATCTCGGCCAGCTGGCCGAGCGCGGCTGGAGCCGCACCGCGCGCACCCGCGTCGTGCTGGAGGGCCTGAGCGCCTGGCTGGCATTGATGGCCGAGGTGGAGCAGCGTGGCCTGGCCTGCATCGCCACGCTGGACGACTGCGACCACACGCTGTCGCGGCTGGCACTGCGCCGCCGCGGCTGAGACATCCGCAAGCGCAAAAAAGCCGCCGGCCTTGCGACCGGCGGCTTGCGCACGAGCTGCGTCTCGCTCAGGCCTGCTGCTTGCGCTTGCGGCGCACGGCCACGCCCATCACGCCCAGGCCGGCGGCCAGCATGGCCCAGGTGTCGGCCTCGGGCACCGGCGCGGCATTCGCGTAGGTGATCGAGAAGTTGAACTCGTGGATGGCGAAGCCGGAGATGGCGCTGGTACCGGTGTTCACGCCCTCGGCCGCCGTGAAGCTCAGGCCGCCATTGGTCAGCGTGACGTTGGGCGTCAGCGTGAAGACGGTGTTGGCCGCGCCGTACACGATGTTGCCGGTGGAGGTGTAGCTGCTGATCGCCGAGGTGAGGCTCAGCGGATCCGCGCCGGTATCGACGCCCACGCCGGAATTGGCCGTGCCGATGTCGAACTGCAGCGCCGTGATCGTGATGCCGTTGACCGTCGTGCTGGTGATGAAGTTCGCCGGCGTCGAGATCTTGAAGTAGTCGGTCGTGGTGCTGGCGCCGACGACCTCCCAGGACGAGATCGTGTAGTCCTGGCCGTTGTAGCCAGCGGCCGCGAAGGTCTGGGTCTGGCCGAAGGTGGAGATCAGGCCGCTGCCCAGGATGTAGCCGGTGCCGCTGGCGCTGTTGAAGCCGGCGATGGAGAAGGTGAAGGTGTCGCCCGCAACGACGTCCGCGCTCGCGCCCTGCGCGAACGCCATCGCGGCGGCGGCCGCCAGCGTCAGTCCGAACCCGCGCACGCCGCCTGCCTTGAATTGCTGTTTCATGGAATCCCTCGAGATGTTGATTTGCCCGGGAAATTCATCACGATTGATGACGGGCCCGTGACGGTTGGCAAGCTAACAGCTCATCGGTGCCCCCGCTCACGGACTCCCCCCGGGGTGAGGGGCGGTGATTTCGAGCGGTTGGCCATCAATCCAGGGGTTAACCCGCGGCGCGCAGGCTACAGCGCATCCGGCCCCTGAACGCCGTGCAGCGTGACCTCGGGCACACCATCGCGCTGGCGCCAGCGCAGCCACCAGACCGCGCCCTTCTTGACGGCCCAGTCCTGGTCCACGCCGGCCAGCAGCTGCGCGGCCAGGCGGCCCAGCGTGGGCTGGTGGCCGCAGATCAGCACCGGCTCGGAGGCCCGCGGCCAGCGGGCCGCCTCGATCAGCGCGGCGATGGGCGCGTCAGGTGCCAGTGCGGGGACGATGCGCAGCTCGCGGCCCAGGGCCTCGGCGGTCTGGCGGGT
Organism: Roseateles depolymerans; assembly: GCA_003241055.1. Classification (GTDB taxonomy): domain Bacteria; phylum Pseudomonadota; class Gammaproteobacteria; order Burkholderiales; family Burkholderiaceae_C; genus Pelomonas; species Pelomonas depolymerans_A. The sequence continues at coordinate 136,115 of QFOD01000004.1, read as the reverse complement.
GCGCCGCGCCGGGCTCACCAGCACGCGGGTGGTGGCAGGCAGCCGGTGGTTCAGCCACGCGGCCATGCGCCGGGCCTGGCGCTCGCCCTTGGGCGTCAGCGCACGCTGCAGGTCGTCCTGGCCGGGCTGCACAACCTCGGCCTCCGCATGACGCCACAGGATCAGGTCCATCGGCCCGCTTACTCCGAATAGCGCCGCATCAGCGCCTGCTGGGCGCTGATGCCGCGGTCGCTGACCCGCATGGAGCGGCCGTCCGGCCCCAGCTGCCAGGCGTCCAGCGTGTCGTGCAGATAGGGCTGCAAGGCCTCGTCGATGACGCGCTGGCGCAGCTTCGGGTCCAGCACCGGCCAGCCCACCTCGATGCGGCGGAACATGTTGCGGCTCATCCAGTCGGCGCTGGAGAGGTACAGCGCCTCCTCGTCGTCCGTCTCACCCCAGCGGAAATAGCAGACCCGCGAATGCTCCAGGAAGCGCCCCACCACCGAACGCACGACGATGTTGTCGGTCTGCCCCGGCAGGCCCGGGGGCAGCATGCAGGCGCCGCGCACGATCAGGTCAACCCGGGCGCCGGCCTGCGCCGTGCGCACCAGCGCATGGATGAGCTCGGCATCGGTCAACGCATTGATCTTCACGACGACGCGTGCGCAGGTGTTGCCCGCACGGGCCGCCGCCTCGACCTTGGCCAGCAGCTCCAGGAAGCGGCTGTGCATGTCGAAGGGCGCCAGCAGCATGCGGCGCAGCGCCTTGAACTTGGACAGCGAGGCCAGCTGGCGGAACACCGAGTCGGCGTCGGCCGTCAGCTCCGCATCGGCCGTCAGCAGGCCCAGGTCGGTGTAGAGCCGGGCCGTCTTGGGGTTGTAGTTGCCGGTGGACAGGTGGGCGTAGCGGCGCAGCTTGTTGCCCTCGCGCCGCGTGATCATCAGCAGCTTGGCATGCGTCTTGTAGCCGACGATGCCGTACACCACCTGCGCGCCCACGGCCTCGAGCCGCTCCGCCCAGTTGATGTTGGCCTCCTCGTCGAAGCGGGCCTTCAGCTCCACGACGGCCATCACCTCCTTGCCGCGCCGCGCCGCCTCGATCAGCAGGTCCATCAGCTCGGACTTGGCGCCCGTGCGGTAGATGGTCTGCTTGATGGCCAGCACGTCCGGGTCCTGCACCGCCTCGCGCAGCATCTGCACCACCGGCTCGAAGCTCTCGAAGGGGTGGTGCAGCAGCACATCGCCCTTGCGCAGCCGCTCGAAGATGGACTTCAGGCGCGGCAGCCGGGTCTCCGGCCAGGCCGGCTCGTAGGGCCTGAAGCGCAGTTCCGGCGCCGCGGTCTGGTCGATCAGCTCGTTGAGCCGCACCAGGTTCACCGGGCCGTTCACCCGGTACAGCGCCGCCGCCGGCAGCGCGAACTGTTCCAGCAGGAACTGCGACAGCTCGGCCGGGCAGGTGTTCACCACCTCCAGCCGCACCGCGCGGCCGAAGTGGCGGGTCGTCAGGCCCGAGCGCAGCGCATGGCGCAGGTTGGCCACCTCCTCCTCGTCCACCTCCAGGTCCGAATCACGCGTGACGCGGAACTGCGAGAACGCCTCCACCTTGCGGCCGGGGAACAGGTCCTCCAGGTGGGCCCGGATCACGCTGGTCAGCAGCGCATAGGCCTGGCGGCCCCCGGTCACGTTGGCCGGCAGCTTGATGACCCGAGGCAGCACCCGCGGCACCTTGACGATGGCGATGCGGTTGTCGCGCCCGAATGCATCCTTGCCCGACACCCGGGCGATGAAGTGCAGCGACTTGTTGGCCACCTGCGGGAAGGGGTGGGCCGGGTCCAGCCCCACCGGCACCAGCAGCGGCTTGACCTCGCGCTCGAAGAACTGGCGAACCCACTCGCGCTGCGGGCCGTCGCGGTCCGCATGGTTCAGGATCTCGATGCCCTCGTCGCGCAGGCGCGGCATCACCTGCTCGTTGAACACGTGGTACTGCTCGTCGATCAGTGTGTGGGCCGCGCGGCCCACGCGCTCCACGTCCTGCGCGCTGACGCTGCTGGCCGGGTCGCGCGCCGCGTCCAGCATGTCGGCGAAACGCACCTCGAAGAACTCGTCGAGGTTGGACGACACGATGCAGATGTAGCGCAGCCGCTCCAGCAGCGGCACGTCCTCGCGCTGGGCCTGGGCCAGCACGCGACGGTTGAATTCGAGAATGGCCTGCTCACGGTTGAGCAGCTTCAGCGGCGCCGACTGGGGCGCGGCCGCGGACGGCGTCGGGTCGGTCATCGCCTCAGTGTATGAAGACTGTGTGACACGGCGGTTGAAACCGGGTCCGGATAATCCCCGCCCATGCACCTGATGATCCCCCATGCCAGCGCGCTGGACGAGGCCGCCCGGCATGCGCTGGCCGGCCTGAACCTGCCCCACCTGGCCGCGCTGCTGACCCGGCTCAGCCCGGCGGAACGCTGGGGCAGCGACGAATTCGCCCCCCACCCGCCGCACGACCTGGCCCTGGCCGCCCTGCGTGGCCAGAGCGAGCCCAGCGTCGCCGCCTGGGCCGCCGAGGCCGGCCCCGAACTGGCCTGGGCGCTGATGACGCCCGTGCACCTGGCCGTGGGCACCGACGGCGTGGACATGCTCCCGCCGGCCGCCCTGCAGCTGGCCGAATCCGACGCTGCCCGGCTGGTCGACACGCTGCGCCCGCTGTGGTCCGAGGCCGAGGGCTGGCAATGGCGCGTGCTGAACGCCACCACCTGGCTGATCGGCCACGCCAGCGCGCTGGACGGCCTGCAGGCCGCCAGCATCGAGCGCGTGACCGGCCAGGCCATGGAGCCCTGGCTGCCCGAGTCGCGCACGCTGCGGCGCTGGCAGAACGAGGCGCAGATGCTGCTGCATGGCGACGCGCTGAACGCCGAACGCGAGGCCCGCGGCGCGCTGGTCGTCAACTCGGTCTGGATCAGCGGCCTGGGCCGCTCCAGCAGCGAGCCGCCCCAGCTGCTGCAGGTGGACCGCCGCCTCAGCGGCCCGCTGCTGCAGGGCGACCTGGCCGGCTGGCTGGACGCCTGGCAGCAGCTGGATGCCGGCCCGCTGGCCGAGCTGGCGGCCACGCCCGGCCCGGTCAGCCTGACGCTGGCCGGCGAACGCTTCGCGCAGCGCTGGACGGAACAGCCGCTGGGCTGGACGCAAAAACTCGCACGGCGCTGGCGCGGTGTCGAGCCGGCCCGGCTGCTGGAGGCGCTGTGAACGCCCCGCGATTCATCGAACGCGAGGTGCCGGCCACGGCCGCCTCCGCGCTGGAGCAGGCCGGCGTCGCACCGCTGCTGGCCCGCCTGCTGGCCGCACGCGGCGTGCAGGACGCCGCCGAACTGGGCGACGACCTCGGCCAGCTGCTGCCCCCCACCGGCGCCCAGGGCCTGCTGGGCCTGCCCGAGGCCGGCCGGTTGCTGGCGGACACGCTGCAGTCCGGCGGCCGCATCGTCATCGTGGCCGACTACGACTGCGACGGCGCCACCGCCTGCGCGGTGATGCTGCGCGGCCTGCGGCTGCTGGGCGCAGCCCCCGGCCAGCTCGGCTACGTCGTGCCGGACCGTGCGGTGCATGGCTACGGCCTCACCCCCACCATCGTCGACCTGGCCATGCAGCAGGCGCCCGCGCTGCTGCTGACCGTGGACAACGGCATCGCCAGCAGCGCCGGTGTGGCCCATGCGCAGGCGCTGGGGCTCAGGGTGCTGGTCACCGACCACCACCTGCCCGCGGTCGAGCAGGGTCAGGTCGTGCTGCCGGCGGCGGACGCCATCGTCAACCCCAACCAGCCGGGCTGCCCCTTCCCCAGCAAGTCGCTGGCCGGCGTGGGCGTGGCCTTCTACGTGCTGATGGGCCTGCGGGCCGAATTGCGCGCGCGCCTGGCCCTGCCCAACCCCGAGCCCGCGCTCGGCCAGCTGCTGGACCTGGTGGCCCTGGGCACCGTGGCCGACGTGGTCAGGCTGGACGCCAACAACCGCCGCCTGGTGGCCCAGGGCCTCAGGCGCATGCGCGCGGGCCGGGCCCAGCCCGGCGTGCTGGCCCTGTTCACCGCCGCCAAGCGCGACGCCACCAAGGCCCAGAGCTTCGACCTCGGCTTCGCCCTGGGCCCGCGCATCAACGCGGCCGGCCGCCTGGCCGACATGACGCTGGGCATCACCTGCCTGACCACCGACGACACCGAGCAGGCGCTGGCGCTGGCCACCCAGCTGGATGCCATCAACCGCGAGCGCCGTGACATCGAGAGCGGCATGCGCGACGCCGCCGAGGCGCGGCTGGACGATCTGGTGGACCAGCTCGCCGGCGCCCTGCCGCCCGCGGTGGCGCTGTTCGACCCCGACTTCCACGAGGGCGTGGTGGGCATCGTCGCGTCGCGCATCAAGGACCGGGTGCACCGCCCCACCTTCGTGTTCGCCCGCGGGGCGGACGGCCGGCTCAAGGGCTCAGGCCGCTCCATCCCGGGCTTTCACCTGCGCGATGCGCTGGACCTCATCAGCAAGCGCGAGCCCGGGCTGCTGGCCAAGTTCGGCGGCCACGCGATGGCGGCCGGCGCGACGCTGGAGGACGCCTCCGTGCAGCGCTTCGACGCCGCGCTGCGCCAGGTGGCCGCCGAATGGCTGGACGAGGCCACGCTGACCCGCACCCTGCGCCATGACGGCCCGCTGCCCGCCGGCGCGGCCAGCGCCGAGACCGCGCAGCTGCTGGACGGCCAGGTCTGGGGCCAGGGCTTCGAGCCGCCGGTGTTCTGCGACCGCTTCCAGCTCGTGTCGCAGCGCCTGGTGGGCGAGAAGCACCTGAAGCTGCGGCTGCGCCGGGGTCAGGAGTTGCGCGATGCGATCTGGTTCGGGCACACCGAGGAGCTGCCCGCCGAGGTCACGCTGGCCTACCGGCTGAGCCTGGACGAATGGCAGGGCCAGCAGCGGGTGCAGTTCGTCGTGGAGGCGGCGCAGGCCTGACGCGGCGTGACTTAATGCGCAGCGACAGGGCGCTGACTGCGCCCCGTCACCGGACTGTCACGACCCATCCCAAGAATGCGCGGCGTGGCGCGCCGGGAGGTCCTGGGGATGCCCGCCTCCCGGAGTACCCCCATGCGCATGCGCGCAATCGACTCGCCTGACGACCCCCTCGCCATCGCGCTGGCCCGACTGATACGCCAGCAGTCCTTCGACATCCACTTCCAGCCGCTGGTCGACATCGAGCAGGCGGAGATCTATGGCTACGAGGCGCTGACGCGCGGCCCGTCGGACAGCCCGCTGCATTCGCCGCTGGTGCTGTTCGAGACCGCCGCCCGCCTGGGCCGCCTGATCGAGCTGGAGCGCCTGGTGATGAGCCGGGCCGCGCAGCGCTTCCGCGAACTGTCGCTGCCCGGCCAGCTGTTCCTGAACGTCACGGCCGACACGCTGCTCACCGCCCGCGAGCACATCGACGACCTGGCGGCCGAGTTCAGCACGCTGGGCCTGCCGACCTCGCGGGTCGTCATCGAGCTGACCGAGACCCGCCCCATCGACGACCTCGCGCTGCTCGACGGCTCGCTCGCCGCGCTGCGCGAGCGGGGCTTCCGCATCGCGCTGGACGACCTGGGCGAGGGCTTCGCCTCGCTGCGCCGCTGGATGGAGATGCGGCCGGACTTCGTCAAGATCGACCGGCACTTCATCGACGGCATCGCGCAGGAGCCGCTCAAGCAGCAGTTCGTGCGCTCCATCATCGAGATGGCCGCCACCAGCGGCTGCCAGGTGGTGGCCGAGGGTCTGGAGCAGGAGCCCGACCTGGCGGTGCTGCGCCGCCTGGGGCTGACCATCTGCCAGGGCTATCTGTTCGCCCGGCCCAGCGCCACGCCGCGGGCCCAGCTGCGCACCGAGTGGAGCGGCCGGCTGGCGGCCGAGTCCCTGCCCCGGCTGCTGCAGAACGACATGGCCCTGCCGGTGGCCCACGGCGCCATCACCACCGCCGCCCAGCTGGCGCGGCGCGGCCACACGGTGTCGCCGCAGATCCACTGCCAGGCCATCATCGAGATGTTCCGCCTCGACGATCAGCTGCTGGCCATTCCGGTGCTGGACGAACAGCGCCGCCCCATCGGCGTGCTGCGCTCGCTGCAGGTGCTCAAGCGCAGCACCGAGCGCTACTTCATGGACATCTTCGCCAAGCGCAGCTGCGTGGAGATGATGGACCCGCACCCGCTGGTGTTCGACGTGTCCACGCCGCTGCGCGCGATGAGCGACGCGGTGGCCAACCTCGACGAGCGGCTGATGACCGACGGCTTCATCGTCACCCGCGACGGCGAGTACTTCGGCTCCGGCCGCAGCTCCGACCTGCTCAAGGCCGTGTCCGACCTGCAGGTGCATGCCGCCCGCTACGCCAACCCGCTGACCCTGCTGCCGGGCAATGTGCCCATAGACAACCACCTCGACCGCCTGATCGAGAACGGCGAGGCCTTCCTGGCCGCCGTCTGGGACATCGACAACTTCAAGCCCTTCAACGATGTCTACGGCTACCGCATCGGCGACGACATCATCCGGCTCGCCGCCCGCGTGCTGACCCAGGCCGCCGACCCGCAGCAGGACTTCGTCGGCCATGTCGGCGGCGACGACTTCGTGATGGTCATCAGCAGCGCCGACTGGGAGGCCCGCATGGAACGCGTGTGCGCCGCCTTCGACGCCGGGGTGCGCAGCTTCTTCTCGGCCGAGCACCTGGCCGCCGGCGGCTACGTGACGCTGAACCGCCAGAACCAGCCCACCTTCCACCCGCTGCCCACGATCTCGGCCGGCGCCGTCCAGCACCAGCCCGGCAGCTTCGAGAACGCCCGGGCACTGAGCAGCGCGCTGGCCGAGCCCAAGCGGGTCGCCAAGGGGCGCGCGGGCGGCAGCCGTTTTTTCGTGGACCGGCGCCAGCCCGCGGGCGCCGGCCCGACCCAGCTGGAGCGCAACGCCCGTCCGCCCGCCGCCCAGGCGGCCTGATCCCGGCGGCCCGGAGGCTGCGCGCCCGCCGCAGTCCCCGACTTGGCGGCAGGGCCGGCGCCCGGCTGCCAGAATGGGGGCGTGAACCTCGACCCTGCGCTCAACGCCGACCTGCACTGCCACTCCGTCGTGTCGGACGGCACGCTCACGCCCGAAGCCCTGGCCGCACGCGCCGCGGCGGCCGGCGTGCAGCTCTGGGCGCTGACCGACCATGACGAGGTGGGCGGCCAGCTGCGCGCCCGCGACGCCGCCCGCGCGCTCGGCCTGCCCTACGTCACCGGCACCGAGATCTCGGTGACCTTCGCGCACCGCGTGGTCCACATCGTCGGCCTGGGCTTCGACCCGCTGGACGAGGCGCTGGTGCAGGGCCTGCACACCACGCGCGGCGGCCGCGAGGCCCGCGCCCGCGAGATGGCGGCCAGCCTGGCCCAGGTGGGCATCACCGGCGCCTTCGAGGGCGCCCTGCACTACGTGGGCAACCCCGAGCTGATCTCGCGCACCCATTTCGCCCGCTTCCTGGTCGACCACGGGCACTGCGCCGACGTACCCGAGGTGTTCCGCCGCTTCCTGACCGAAGGCAAGCCCGGCTTCGTGCCGCACAAGTGGGCCTCGCTGCGGGACGCGGTGGGCTGGATCACCGGCGCGGGCGGCATTGCCGTCATCGCCCATCCGGGCCGCTACGACTTCTCGGCCATCGAGGAATACGCGCTGATCACCGAATTCAAGGCCCATGGCGGCCGCGGCATCGAGGTGGTCACCGGCAGCCACACGGTGGCCGAGTACGTCAAATACGCCGAGACCGCGCTGGAGTTCGACCTGCTGGCCTCGCGCGGCTCCGATTTCCATTCCCCCGACGAAAGCCGCATCGATCTGGGCGCCCTGCCCCCCCTGCCGGCCAAACTCACGCCCGTCTGGAGCGCGCTGGCAGACAGAATCCAGCACTGAAGCCCGACAGCGCCGGCACCCCGCCGACCCGCGGCCCCCTCCCATGGCCCAACTCTTCGAAGTCCACCCCGACAACCCGCAGCCCCGCTTCCTGCGCCAGGCGGCCCAGATGCTGCAATCCGGCGGCCTGGGCGCCATCCCCACCGACTCCAGCTACGCGCTGGTCTGCCGGCTGGACGACAAGGCCGCCGTCGAGGCGCTGCGGCGGGTGCGCGGCGTGGACGAGAAGCACCACCTGACGCTGCTGTGCCGCGACCTCTCCGAGCTGGCCAACTACGCGATGGTGGACAACCGCCAGTACCGCCTGCTCAAGCTCGCCACGCCGGGGCCCTACACCTTCATCCTGCCGGCCACCAAGGAAGTGCCGCGCCGGCTCTCCCACCCGAGCCGGCGCACCATCGGCCTGCGGGTGCCCGACCACCGGGTCACCCAGGACCTGCTGGCGCTGGTCGGCGAGCCGCTGCTGTCCACCACGCTGATCCTGCCGGGCGAAGACGAGCCCATGAACGACGCCAGCGCCGTCTGCGACCGGCTGGACAAGCAGCTGCAGGTGGTGGTGGACGCCGGCGCCTGCCCGGCCCAGCCCACCACGGTGCTGGACCTCTCCCAGGGCGACGAGCCCGTGCTGGTGCGCCCCGGCCGGGGCGACCTGAGCCGCCTGGGCCTGCAGCTGGACTGACGCGCGCTGGCGGGCGCCAGCCGCTGCCGGTGAAGCTGGGGTAACGCCCCGGTCAGCCGGGCGTGAAGCCGTCACGCCCCGTTTCGGGGCATTCGGGCAAACCCCGATTCCCAGCCCGCCCGGTGACCGCAGCTCATCGCGGCAACCTGCAGTTCATCCCGCCCGGCTCGCGCTTGATCGCAGCCCCGTGGCGGCACCCCCGGCGACTGCAGACACTGACTCCATCGACACAGCAATCCCGCTGCGCGACACCCCAAGGAGTCCATCATGACCAAGCTGCAAACCCTGATCGCCACCGCCGCCCTGGCCCTGACCGCCGTCGCCGCCCAGGCCGCCCCGCAGGACGTCGTCAAGCTGCCCCGCGTCGTCGTCACCGGCAAGGCCGTCACCACCGTCGCCGAGGTCAAGCAACTGCCGCGCGTGGTCATCACCGGCCAGGCCCAGCGCCAGATTGCCCAGCTGCCGCGCGTCGTCGTGGTCGGCTACAGCGAAGCCACGCTGCTGCGCCAGACCCTGGCCGCCGCGACGCCCGCCACCAAGTCTGCCGAACGCAGCATCTGAAAAGGGTCGCCCCGCATGCACGATGCCCACGACACCCTTTTTTCTCGAGCCGAATCGCCGTCGCTGCCGAGCCAGCGCCGCCGATTCGGCTTGAGCGCTGCCGGCATGACGATCCCGCATAAGGATGCGCCCAAAGCTTAGTGGCCGCACCGCAGGCCCCTGCCTACATTGCAAGGCTCCTCCCGGCGCCACCTTCTCGGTGCCGGGTTTTGCCACCCGGAGCAGGGAAACATGGGTCGTCATCCTCACGCGGTCAGCGCCGCCATCGCCGCCTTGATCGCCAGCCTGGGCAACGCCCAGGCCGCCGAAGTCAGCAACACCACCCTGGACAGGGTCGAAGTCACCGCGCAACGCCGCCTGGAGTCCGCCCAGGACGTCGGCGTGGCGCTGAGCGTGCTCAACGGCGACGAGCTCAAGGCCCGCGGCGTGACCGACGTCAACAAGCTGCAGCAACAGGTGCCCAGCCTGGAGATCGAGCCGGCCTTCGGCAGCGGCCAGCCGCAGTTCCGCATCCGCGGCATCGGCTTCCAGGACTACGGCGCCAACAACGCCTCGCCGGTCGGCGTCTACCTGGACGAGGTCGGCTACGCCTTCCCGGTGCAGACGCAAGGCCTGCTGTTCGACCTGGACCGCGTGGAGGTGCTGCGCGGCCCGCAGGGCACGCTCTACGGCAAGAACACCACGGCCGGCGCGATCAACCTCATCAGCAAGCGCCCCACCAAGCAGACCGAGTACGGCCTGAGCCTGGGCGCCGGCTCCTTCGGCGCGACGCAGGCGCAGGGCTATCTGTCGGGCTCGCTGAGCGAGGCGCTGCGTGGCCGCGTGTCGGTGGCCAGCGAACGCGGTGGCGCCTGGCAGACCAACCGCGCGACCGGCGAGAAGCTGGGCGACAAGCGCATCGATGCGGTGCGCGGCCAGCTGGAGCTGGACGTCACGCCCGACCTCAAGGCCCACCTCAGCCTCAGCCACAACCAGGACCGCTCCGACGCTCAGGGGCTGTACCTGTTCACCGCCCGCCCCAAGGCGGGCGAGCCCGCCGACACCAGCCGCCGCGCCACCGGCTGGGGCCTGGCGCCCGATTTCGCGCAGAGCCTGGGCCTGGCCGCCGACGCCCGCCCCGGCCGCGACAACCGCGCCACCAATGTCGCGCTCACGCTGAACTGGGACCTGGGCGCCACCCGCCTGACCAGCATCACCGCGCACCAGAACTTCAGCCGCCACGAGCTGGGCGACTGGGACGGCACCGCCGTCAACCACTCCGACGTCTACTGGCAGGACAAGGCCCGCATCACCACGCAGGAGCTGCGCCTGGCCTCCGCGCCGTCCAACAACTTCAACTGGCTGGCCGGCGTCTATTACGCCAAGGAGACGCTGGACGAGGACTGGCACACCGACTTCCGCAAGGACTACGGCCTCATCACCCGCACCCGCTACGGCCAGGATGGCAAGACCTGGGCCCTGTTCGGCCAGGCCGACCAGGCGCTCGCGCCCGGCCTCAAGCTGGTGGGCGGCCTGCGCTGGGAGCATGAGCGCCGCTCGCTGCACGACTTCGCCACCAGCACCACGCCGGTGGTGGCCGGCCTGGGCGTGAACGGTGCCGCCGCATCGCTGGACGGCAGCCACGCCTCGGGCCGGCTGGCGCTGGAATACCAGCCGGCCGGCCCCGGCCAGCTGTTCTACGGCTCCGTCAGCCGCGGCATCAAGTCCGGCGGCATCACCGCGCACAACACCTTCAACACGCTGGCGCTGACGCCCTTCCAGCCCGAGAAGCTGATCGCCTACGAGGCCGGCTACAAGGCCGACCTGGGCTCGCTGCGCCTGTCGGCCGCGATCTTCCACTACGACTACCGCGACCAGCAGTTCCAGGACGTCACCACCTCGCCCACCGGCGCGCTGATCGGCAAGATCATCAACATCAGCAGGTCCACGCTGAACGGCGGCGAGTTCGAGCTGCAGTGGCGCCCGGCCGCGGGCCTGACGCTCACCCAGTCGCTGGGCTGGAAGGACGGAAAGTTCAAGAGCTTCGACTCGCCGCTGCTGGGCGACCTGTCGGGCCACCACCAGTTCTTCCCCAAGCTCAGCTATGGCGGCTCTGCCAGCTACGCCTGGAGCGCCGCCGGCTGGGACTGGAAGCTGGCCGGCGACTACAGCTACCGCAGCCGCGCGCCGTCCTGGCTGAACCGCCTGAACGTGGACGGCGGCCAGATCTACGACATCCCCGCCTACTGGCTGGCCAACGCCCGCGTGGAGCTGGCCCCCAGCAATTCGCCCTGGCAGGCCACGCTGGGCGTGCGCAACCTGTTCAACCGCGACTACGACCTGACGCGCAACTTCTTCGGCAACCGCCCCAGCACCGCCGACGACCTGAACGTGGCCGCCGCGGGCGAACCCCGCAGCGTCACGCTGACGCTGAGCTACACGTATTGAGGAATTGAGCTGGATCAGCGCCGGGCACCCCGGCGCCCCTATGCTTTCGCCATGGCTCAAGACGCTGCCCACGACGCCCTCGGCAATCCGCTGGTCGATACCGCCGCTCTCGACGGCATCAACGACTTCATCCTCGGCTTCCTGGCCTACGAGACCCGGGCCGAGCACATTCTCGCCGCGGCCGATGCGCAGCGCGACGCGGTGCTCGCCCAGGTCTACGCCGGCTGGCTGTGGATGTTCCTCGAATCGCCGGACGCACCGGCCAAGGCCCGCCCCTGGCTGCTGGGCGCACGCACCGCACTCGCCCGCCGCACACCCGCGCAGCGGGCCAGCGACGCCGGCCAGCGCGAGCTGGAGCTGGTGGAGCTGCTGGCCGACTGGGTGGACGGCCGGCTGGTCGACGCCGAGCAGCGCGCCGAGCGCATCGCCGAACGCTTCCCGCACGACCTGGCCACCGTCAAGCTCGCGCAATACCTGGCCTTCAACCGCGGCGACTCGCCCGCCATGCTGCGCCTCATCCTCGCGGTGCTGCCGGCCCAGCCCGATCACCCGCACGCGCTGGGCATGGCCGCGTTCGCCTACGAGCAGTGCCACCTGCTGGACGACGCCGAGGCCACCGCGCGCCGCGCGCTGCAGCTGCTGCCCCGCGAGCCCTGGGCCCAGCATGCGCTGGCCCATGTGCTGCTGACCCGCGGGCGCGTGGACGAGGGCCTGGCCTTCCTGGAGGCGCAGCGCGCCGGCTGGACCGGCCTGAACTCCTTCATGAGCACCCATCTGTGGTGGCACCTGGCGCTGTTCTACATCGCCCGCGGCCGCGACAACGCGGCGCTGGCCGCCTACGACGATGGCGTCTGGGGCGTCTCCACCAGCTACTCGCAGGACCAGGTCGGCGCCGTGCAGCTGCTGGCCCGGCTGGAATGGGCCGGCATCGACGTGGGCCTGCGCTGGCAAGCCCTGGCCCCCTTCCTGGCCACCCGCGCGCACGACACGGTGGAGCCCTTCCTCAGCCTCTTCTACCTCTACGGCCTGGCCCGCGCCGGCCGGCCCGAGGCCGAAAGCCTGCACACCGCCATCGCCAAGGCCGCCACCGAGGCCACGCCCGAGCGACACGAGGCCTGGAACCGCGCGGCGCTGCCGGCCGCCACCGGCCTGGTGGCCCTGGCGCGCCACCAGCCGGACGTGGCCCGCGAGGCCCTCGCCTCGGCCCTGCCCCACCTCGTGCACATCGGCGGCAGCCATGCGCAGCGCGACCTGTTCGCGCTGTGGGCCGTGGATGCCGCGCAGCGCAGCGGCGCGCTGCTGGATGCCCAGCAGGCGCTCGAAGCCCGCCGCCTGAGCGACCCCGACGACGTCGCCGTCAACTGGCGGCTGGCCCAGCTCTATGCCCAGCTGCGCCTGCCCCAGCAGGCCCTGGCCGCCAAGGCCCGGGCCGAGCGCATCGCCGGGCCGTCCGGCGAGCCCTCCGCTTCATGAGCCGCGGCCTGCGCCTGGCGCTGCGCACCCTGCTGCTGCTCTGGATCGCGCTGCTGCTGGGCCTGCTGGCCCGCACGAGCCTGGCCCAGCCGGCGCCGGCCTCCGAGGGCCGGCTGCTGCGGGTCGCCACGCAGCTGGAGCCGCCGGTACTGGACCCCACGAGCAGCCCGGCATCCCCCATCACCGAGATCACCTACGGCAACCTGTTCGAAGGCCTGCTCGTGCTGGGCGAGGACGGCGAGCCGCGCCCGCGGCTGGCCAGCGCCTGGCAGCTCAGCGACGACGGCCTGACGCTGCGCTTCACGCTGCGCACCGGCGTGCGCTTTCACGACGGCCAGCCCTTCGACGCCGCCAGCGCCCGCTTCTCGCTGGAACGCGCCCGCGCGCCCGGCTCGGCCAACCCCATGCGCAGCGCGCTGGCCGCCATCGCGCGCATCAGCACGCCCGACGCCCAGACTCTGGTGCTGCAGCTCACGCGCCGTGCCGGCGGCCTGCTGCAGACGCTGGCCAGCGGCGCGCTGGTGATGGTGTCGCCCACCAGCGCCGACGACAACAAGACCCGCCCCGTGGGCACCGGCCCCTTTCGCTTCGTGGACTGGCGGCGTGGCGACAGCCTGCGCCTGGCGCGCAACGCCGACTACTGGGGCGGCGCGCCCGCGCTGGCCGGCCTGAGCTATCGCTTCATCGCCGACCCGTCCGCCGCCTATGCCGCGCTGATGGCCGGCGACGTGGATCTGTTCTCCAACTTCCCGTCGCCCGAGAACCTGGCCCAGTTCCGCGCCGACCGGCGCTTCGCGGTCGACGTGGGCAGCAGCGAGGGCGAGACCCTGCTGGCCATGAACCACCGCCATGCGCCGCTGGACCGTCTGGCCGTGCGCCAGGCCCTGGGCCACGCGCTGGACCGCCGCGCGCTGATCGACGGCGCCATGTTCGGCTACGGCGAACCCATAGGCAGCCACTTCCCGCCGCGCAACGCCGCCTATGTGGACCTGACCGCGCAGTCCGCCTACGACCCCGCACTCGCCCGCCGGCTGCTGCGCGAGGCCGGCGTGCAAGACCTGACGCTCAGCCTCAAGCTGCCGCCCACCACCTACGCCCGGCGCAGCGGCGAGATCATCGCGGCCCAGCTCGCGCAGGTCGGCGTGCGTGTGCGCATCGAGCAGCTGGAGTGGGCTCAATGGCTGGATCAGGTCTACACCCGGCACGACTTCGACCTCAGCGTCATCGTCCACGCCGAACCGCTGGACTACGACATCTACGGCCGCCCCGACTACTACTTCGGCTACCGCAGTGCCGCCTTCGACGCGCTGCTGCGCGAGCTGGACGACGCCACCGACCCGGCACGCCGCCGCACGCTGCTGCAGGCCGTGCAGCGCCGCCTGGCCGACGACGCCGCCAACGGCTTCCTGTTCCAGTACCCGCGCCTGGTGGTGCGGCGTGCTGCGCTCACCGGCCTGGCCAGCAACGGCGTCGGCAGCCTGGAGTTCGCCCAGGCCCGCCTAGCCGGCGACGACGGCACCCGCCCCGCCACGGGCCGCGGTGCCGCGGCACGCAAGCTCGGCTTCGCGCTGGCCCTCATCGCCGCCGCGCTGCTGGCGCTGCTGCTGCGCCGTGCCGACCCGGCCTGGCTGCTGCGCCGCCTGCTGGGCCTGGTGCTGACGCTGCTGGGCGCCAGCGTCATCGTCTTCGTGCTGGTGCAGCTGGCACCGGGCGACCCGGCCCGCTACATGCTGGGCGTGCAGGCCGACGCGCAGGCCGTGGCCCGGCTGCGCGCCGAGCTGGGGCTGGACGCCCCGGCATTGACCCGTTATGGCCAGTGGCTGGCCGGCCTGCTGGAGGGCGACCTGGGCCAGAGCTACACCTACCGCGTGCCGGTGACGCAACTGGTGGCCGAGCGGCTGCCGCTGTCGCTGCCGCTGGCCGGACTGGCGCTGCTGCTGGCCGTGCTGATCGCGCTGCCCGCCGGGCTGGCCGCCGCGCTGCACCCGCGCGGCCGGCTGGATCGCGCCATCGACGCCCTCAGCCAGCTCGGCCTGGCCCTGCCCAACTTCTGGCTGGGCCTGCTGCTGGCCTGGGTGTTCGCGCAGCTGCTGCGCTGGGTGCCGGCCGGCGGCTTCCCCGGCTGGGACGCCGGCCTGGGCGCCGCGCTGGCCTCGCTGGCCCTGCCCGCACTCGCGCTGGCGCTGCCACAGGCCGCCATCCTCACCCGCGTGCTGCGTGGCGAGCTGGTGGACCTGCAGCACGCCGACTACCTGCGCACCGCGCGCGCCAAGGGTGCCGGCCGCTGGCGCACGCTGTGGCGCCACGCGTTGCCCAATGCGGCGCTGCCGGTGCTGACGCTGCTGGGCCTGCAGTTTTCCTTCCTGCTCGCGGGGGCGGTCATCATCGAGAACGTGTTCTTCCTGCCGGGCCTGGGCCGGCTGCTGTTCCAGGCCATCACGCAGCGCGACCTGCTGCTGGTGCAGAGCCTGGTGCTGGTGCTGGTGGCCGGTGTGGTGGCCGTGTCCTTCGTCGTGGAACTCGCCAGCCGCGCCGCCGACCCGCGCCTGGCACGCGACGGGAGCGGCACATGAACGCCCGCCTGCGCCTGGGCCTGCTGCTGTGCGGCCTGCTGGTGGCCGTGGCCCTGCTGTCGCTGGCCTGGACACCCTATGACGTCACCGCGCTGGCCCTGCCCGAGCGCCTGCAGCCGCCCAGCGCGCGGCACTGGCTGGGCACCGATACGCTGGGGCGCGACCTGCTGTCGCTGCTGATGCGCGGCAGCGCCACCTCGCTGGGCGTGGCCTGCGTGGCCGTGGCGCTGGGCGCCGGCCTGGGCGTGCCGCTGGGCCTGGCCGCGGCCGCGCGCGGCGGCTGGCTGGACGAGGCGCTGATGCGCGGCAACGACCTGGTGTTTGCCTTCCCGCCGCTGCTGCTGGCCGTGCTGCTGACCGCCGCGCTGGGGCCGGGCGCACTCAACGCCATCCTCGCGGTGGGCCTGTTCAATGTGCCGGTGTTCGCCCGCATCGCGCGCGGCGGCGCGCTGCCGCTGCTGCAGCGCGAGTTCGTGCTGGCCGCGCGCACGGCGGGCAAGGGCCCGTGGCGCATCGCGCTCGAGCATGTGCTGCCCAACCTCGGCAGCCTGCTGCTGGTGCAGCTCAGCATCCAGCTGGCGCTGGGCCTGCTGGCCGAGACCGGCCTGTCCTACCTGGGCCTGGGCACGCAGCCGCCACAGCCCAGCTGGGGCCGCCTGCTGGCCGATGCGCAGACGCTGACCGCGCTGGCGCCCACGCTGGCGCTGTTCACCGGCGCTGCCATCGCGCTGGCGGTGCTGGCCTTCCACCTGCTGGGCGAGGGCCTGCGCGAGTGGCTGGACCCGCGCCGCACCCCCGTGCCCACGCCGCCGGAGGCCCGGCCATGAGCGCGCCGCTGCTGCAGCTCGAGCGCCTGTCGCTGACGCTGGACGGCCGCCCGCTGCTGCAAGACCTGACACTGCAGCTGCAGGCCGGCGAGGTGCTGGGCCTGGTGGGCGCCTCGGGCTCCGGCAAGTCGCTCACCACGCTGGCGCTGATGGGCCTGCTGCCCGAGGGCGCGCGCCTGAGCGGCGGCCTGAAACTGGACGGGCAGGACCTGCTCGCCCTGCCCGAGGCCGGCTGGAACCGGCTGCGCGGCCAGCGCGTGGGCCTGGTGTTCCAGGAGCCCATGAGCGCGCTCAACCCGCTGATGAGCATAGGCGCGCAGCTGGCCGAGGCGCTGCGCCTGCACCGCCCGTTGAGCCGACGCGAGGCCTGGGAACAAGCCAGGGCCGGGCTAGGCCGCGTGGGCCTGGGCGACGACGAGGCCGGCGCGCGCCGCCACCCGCACCAGCTCTCCGGCGGGCAGCGCCAGCGCGTCGTCATCGCCATCGCGATGGCGCTGCAGCCACGCCTGCTGATCGCCGACGAACCCACCACCGCGCTGGACGTGACGACCCAGGCCCAAATCCTCGAGCTGCTGACCGGCCTGGTGCGCGAGCAAGGCTGCGGCCTGCTGCTGGTGACGCACGACCTGGCCCTGGTCGCCCAGGTGGCCGACCGCGTGGCCGTGCTGCAGCAGGGCCGCATCGTCGAGCAGGGCGAGGCCGTGGCACTGCTGAGCCGGCCGGGCCACGTCGCCACGCAGGCGCTGGTGGCGCAGGCCGAACTGCCGCCGCATGCCGGCACCGCCAACGCCGGCGGCGAAGCGCTGCTGGAGGTGCAGGGCCTGAGCCGCCACTACCGCATCGGTGGCGGGCTGCTGCGCCGCGCCCAGCGGCGCCAGGCGCTCAGCGACGTGAGCCTCACCGTGCACCGCGGCGAACGCGTCGGCCTGGTGGGCGAATCCGGCAGCGGCAAATCCACGCTGCTGCGCGCCGTGCTGGGGCTGGAGCCAACGCAGGCCGGCAGCATCCGGCTGGGCGGGCAGTGCTTTGGCGACGGCGACGACCGCGCGCTGCGCCGCCGCGTGCAGATCGTGTTCCAGGACCCCTACGGCAGCTTAGACCCACGCTGGCCTGCCTGGCGCCTGGTAGCCGAGCCGTTGCATCTGCGCGAAGAGCCAGCCTCGCCCGCCGAAGCACGCGCGCAGGCCAAGCACTGGCTGGAGCGCGTGGGCCTGGGCGCGGCCGTGGCCGAGCGCCGCGCCCATCAGTTCTCGGGTGGTCAGCGCCAGCGCCTGGCGCTGGCCCGGGCGCTCATCGTCGAGCCCGAGCTGCTGGTGCTGGACGAGGCCGTGTCCGCGCTGGACACCGCCGTGCGCGCACAAATCCTGACCCTGCTGGACGATCTCTGCCGCGAGCAGGGAACGGCCACGCTGTTCGTCTCGCACGACCTGGGCGTGATGCGCACCGCCACCGACCGCCTCTATGTGCTGCAGCAGGGGCGCATCGTGGAGAGTGGCCCCACGGCCCAGGTGCTGAGCGCACCGCAGGCGGCCTACACGGCACAGCTGCTGGCGGATACGCAGGCATTGGGACTGGCTTTGACGAAGCGATTGGCGGGACAGGGGCGAGCAGACCCGACCTAGCGCGCCTCGGAACTCGCGCTCACTTCTCGCACACCCCCACCGTGTCCCCCCCTCGCCCCGTCGCGGCCTTGCCGGTGGCTGGCACGATGGACGTGGCCTTGGCCACCATGCGGCCGGGGGCGCGGTAGATGCTGCCGTCGGGGCGAAGTTCCTCGTAGATGCACTCGATGGTGCCCAGCGCGATCGCGAACTTCTCGCTGAAGCTCAGGCGCGGCGTGTGCGAGCGCGGGTCGCGGGCGACCTGCTCGGCCATGGTGGGTTCGGTCTTGCGGGCCATGGACACGGGCAGGCGCAGATCCAGCGGCGCGCTGCCCCCGGGGCCGGGCGCCGCCGCAGCCGGTGTCGTCGCCAGGCCGGAGCCAGCCGGCCCGGCAAGCTCGCCCGGCAAGGCCGCCGGCTCTGCGGGCGCCTCGGGCCGCGCGGCCAGCCCCATAGCGGGTACGGCGGCGCGGCGCGGTGGCGGATGTGCCGGGTCTTGCGCGGCCACTTGCGGCGGTGGCGGCAGGCGCAGCGGAATCAGGCGCAGGCGGCTGGCCTGCGGCCGGGTGGATTCACGGCTGCCCGGGTTGAACTCCAGCCACAGCAGCAACAGCAGGTGCAGCAGCGCCACCAGCGCCAGCGTGATCAGATCGGTTCGGGTTCTCAGCAGCGACATGGACGGGCGTTGTAGCGAGCGCCCGACTATCGGTGGCCTCAGCCGCCCGACTGCGTCTGCACGGTAAACGCTGTGTATGCAGCCTGCGAAGTCAGCCCTGCGCGAGATGCACCGCGCGGGCGATGGCGCGGGCCAGGCAGTCGGCCGCGGCAGAGCCGAGCCGCCCCAGCTGCACCGCGCGCGCCGCGCCGTCGCCCAGCGGGCGGCGGCCCGAGGCCAGCGCGAACACGGTGTCGCCGTCAAACGGCGTGTGCGCCGGTCGCACCGCGCGGGCGATGCCGTCCTGCGCCATCATGGCCACGCGCTTGCACTCCGCCGTGCTGAGGTCGGCATTGCAGGCCACCACGGCCAGCGTGGTGTTGGCGCCGGGCTGGGTGCGCCCCAGCTCGGCCAGGCGCGACTGCTGCGGCAGCGGGTCGCTGACCGGCGGCTGCGCGCCGGGGCGGGCGCCACCGAATTCCTCGCCCAGCTCGAAGGGCCAGGCCCAGAGCGTGCGGCCGTCAGGCATGTAGGCCGAGCCTATGGGGTTGGCCGCCACCAGCGCGCCCACCATCAGGCCATCGCCCAGGTCCAGCGACACCGAGCCCAGGCCGCCGGGCAGGTGGCCGGCCATGGCGCCCCGGCCTGCGCCCACGCGGCCCAGCTCGAAGTGCTCGGCGGCACGGGCCACGGCCTCCAGGCCCCAGCGGCGGTAGGGGGGCTCCAGACCCCAGGCCTTGTCGCCGCCGTTGCCCAGGTCGTGCAGCACCGCGCCGGGCACCACCGGAATGGCGGGCGAGCCCGGTTTGAGCCGCAAGCCCTGACCCCGGGCGGACAGCGCCGCCACCACGCCATCGGCCACGGCAAGGCCGAACACCGAGCCGCCGGCCAGCGCCAGTGCATGCACCCGGCCGACCAGGTTCTCGGGTGCCAGCGCCTCGGTCTCGCGGGTGCCGGGGCCGCCGCCGCGCACGTCCACCGCGGCGGGCCAGAAGCCGTCGGTCAGCAGCACGGTGGCGCCGGAGCGCACCGCCTCGTCGGTGACCTGGCCCACCGTGAGCCCCGCGACGTCGGTGATGAGATTGAGCGGGCCGGGGCGCAGGTTCAGGTCGGTCATGGGCGGGTCATGGACGGGTCAGGGGGCAGGCAGGCGGGCGACGAAGGCGGCCACGTCGGCGGCGGAGCGCTGCGGAATCTCGCGCTGCGGCAGGTGGCCGACGCCAGCGTAGACGATCAGCTGCGCGCCCGGAATGGCCGCGGCGAACTGGCGGCCATGGGCCAGCGGCAGGATGGGGTCGATCTCGCCATGCAGCACCAGCGTGGGCAGGTGGATGCCGGCCAGCAGCGCCTCGGTGGCGGGCGCCTGGGCGCCGGGCGCAGCCGACATCAGGATGGGGCGATGGCCGGGGTAGCGCTGGTACAGCGCCCAGCGGTCCACCAGCGCGTCGGTGATCAGCGCCTTGTCGCCCACCTGGGCGCTGAGGCCCTGGCGGATCAGCGGGCGGTTGTCTATGCGTTCCAGCAGCGCCCGGCCCCAGGGGTGGCCGAGGATGCGAAAGGCCAGCGACGGCGTGCTCACCGGCATGGGCCAGCCAGCCGCGTCCACCAGCACCAGGCCGCGCAGCTGCTGCGGCGCCAGCAGCGCCAGCTGCCAGGCCACGCCGCCGCCCATGGAGTTGCCGGCCACCACATAGGGCGGCAGCCGGAGCTGCTCGGCAAACGCGGCCACCAGGCGCGCCTGGGCGGCGCGCTCCAGCACCGTGCCGGCCGGCGCGGCGGTGAGGCCGTGGCCGGGCAGATCCAAGCTGATCACGCGGTGCGTGGCGCGCAGCTCGGCGGCCCAGCCCTCCCAGGTGGCGTAGGAGTCACCATAGCCGTGCACCAGCAACAGCACCGGCGCGTCGCGCGGGCCTTCGTCGCGGTAGTGCACGCGCAGGCCCTCGCCCAGGCTCAGGTAATGGTCGGCCGGCGTGACCCAGCGGGCTTCGAGCTCGGCAGCCGGCAGGTCGGGCGCGCGCAGCCACAGGAAGGCGGCGAGCGCTGCCAGCAGCAGGACGACCAGCAGGGTCAGGAGGGACAGCAAGGCAACTTTGATCAAGACGGCTCCGCGGCCTGCAACAGGCAAAGCCGCGAGCCTAGGCCGGCAGCGGCCGGCGGTGAAATGCGCAAAACGAGGCTGCTTGTGCGCATTCCGGCGCTGCTCGGTCGATCAGCTGCTCAATGCCCGGCCCGCGCGCGGCTGGCGGGCCGACGGGCCGGCGTGCAGTCGCTGCAGCGGCCGTACAGGGTCAGCTCATGCCCCTCGACCGTGAAGCCCGGCGGCGCCAGGGCCGACATGTCGCCCGGGCACTGGTGCACGTCGAACACCCGCTGGCACACCAGGCACTGGAAATGGTGATGGTGATCGTGGTGCGCGCCCTCGTAGCGCGGGCTCTCGCCCGGCAGGCTGACCGAGCTGATCTCGCCCGCGTCCATCAGCTGCTTGAGGTTGCGATAGACGGTCGCCAGCGACAGCCCGGGCACCTCGGCCTGCGCGGCCTCCAGCACCTCCTGCGGCGACAAGGGCCGGCCGGCGGCATCAATGGCGGCTCGTATCGCGGAGCGCTGGCGGGTGGATCGTTCCAAGGTCGGCCTGCTGCAAGGTTTGTTAACGCGAATCCATTCTTACATGGGCTATTATTGCTAACGCGTTCTCATTACCAAATAGAGCATGATTGCAGCCACCCTCGGCGCGTGCCTGGCCAGCTCCGGCCTCAGCCTCGGGGCCGCCGCCCTGACGGCCTGGACCCTGCCCGCCGCGCTGCAGACCCGCCTGGTCGCCTTTGCCGCGGGGGTCATGCTGGCCGCGGCGCTGCTGCACCTGCTGCCCGAAGCCCTGGCCGCCGGGCCCGATCCGCGCGCGCTGCTGGCCACCGCGCTGGCCGGACTGCTGCTGCTGCACGGCCTGCGCGCCCCGGCCCGGGCCACCGACGCCTGGGCCGGCACCCGCAGCGGCCTGCTGCTTGGCGACGCGCTGCACCACGCGGTGGACGGCGTGCTGATTGCCGCTGCCTTCGCCGTCCAGCCCTGGCTGGGCCTGAGCACTGCGCTGGCCGTGACGCTGCATGAGCTGCCACGCCAGCTGGGCGACCTGGTGCTGCTGCGGGCATCCGGCTGGCCGCTGCGCCGGGCGCTGCTGGCCTGCGCCGCCAGCGGCCTGTGCACGCTGGCCGGCGGCCTGCTGGGCGCGCTGGGCCTGAGCCGGCTGCAGGCCCTGCTGCCCTTCGCGCTGGCACTGGCGGCCGGCGGCCTGCTCTACATCGCCACGGCCCGGCTGCTGCCCTGGCTGCAACAAGAAGGGCAGCCGGCGTCGCCGGGCGGCCAGCTGCTCGCGCTGGCTGCCGGGGTGCTGACGCTGCCGCTGCTCGGCCACTGGCTGCATGCCTCAACCTGACGGGAGCTCCTCATGCCCAACCCACCTGCCGCCGCGCCCCGCCGGCTGCCCACCACCGTGCTGTCCGGCTTCCTCGGCGCCGGCAAGACCACGCTGCTCAATCACATCCTGCGCAACCGCGACGGGCTGCGCGTGGCCGTCATCGTCAACGACATGAGCGAGGTGAACATCGACGCCTCGCTGGTGCGCGACAGCACCGATGCCCATGGCGTGGGCCTGTCGCGCACCGAAGAGAAGATGGTGGAGATGAGCAACGGCTGCATCTGCTGCACCTTGCGCGATGACCTGCTGCAGGAGGTGAGGCGGCTGGCCGAGGACGGCCGCTTCGACTACCTGCTGATCGAGTCCACCGGCATCTCCGAGCCCATGCCGATCGCGGCCACCTTCGACTTCAGCGACGAGCAGGGCCAGGGGCTGCAGCAACTGGCCTACATCGACACCATGGTCACCGTGGTGGACGCGCTGAACCTGCTGAAGGACTACGCCAGCGCCGAGTTCCTTGCCCAGCGCGGCCAGATCGCCGGCGAGGGCGATGAACGCCGGCTGGTGCAGCTGCTGGTGGAGCAGATCGAGTTCGCCAACGTCATCGTCGTCAGCAAGACCGACCTCGTCAGCCTGGCCCAGCTGGAGCAGGTGCATGCGCTGATCCACGCGCTGAATCCGGCGGCCGAGATCATCGACGCCCGGCGCGGCGAGGTGCCGCTGGAGCAGCTGCTGGGCACCGGCCTGTTCAGCCTGGAGCAGGCCGAGGCCAGCCCGCGCTGGGTGCAGGCGCTGGAGGGCAAGGGCGGCGACGGCGAGGCCGACGAATACGGCATCTCCAGCCTCGTCTACCGGGCCGATCGCCCCTTCCACCCCGGCCGCCTGCACCGCCTGCTGTCGCAGCCGCTGCCGGGCGTGCTGCGCCACAAGGGCTACATCTGGCTCGCCAGCCGCCCGGACTGGCTGGCCTGCCTGCACGGCGCCGGCCTGATGAACCAGCTCGAGCCCGTGGGCCGCTGGAACGTGCCGCTGCACGAACGCGGGCACGAGTTCGTCGTCATCGGGCAGGCGCTGGACGAGGCGGCGCTGCGCCAGGCGCTGGACGGCTGCCTGCTGAACTTCACCGAGCAGCGCCAGGGCCCCCAGCACTGGCGCCAACTGCACGACCCGTTTCCCGCCTGGGAGGACTGATGACCCGAACGACCCGCGTCCGCCCGCTCCGGGGGACCCTCCTGATGCTGGCCGGGCTCGCCCTGCTGGGCGCCCGGCCCGCCGCCGCGCACGAGGGCGCCCACCAGCACGGCGTCATGCACCTGGACATCGCCATCCAGGGCCGCGCGCTGACGCTGCAGCTGGAGGCCCCGCTGGACAGCCTGCTGGGCTTCGAGCGCCGCCCGCGCAACGACGCCGAGCGCCAGGCCGTGCGGTCGATGCTGCAGACGCTGCGCCAGGGCCAGGCCCTGTGGCAGCCCGATCCGGCCGCCGGCTGCCGGCTGCTGGACGTGCAGCTCGAGTCGCCGCTCCTGCAGCCGCCCCAGGCCGCGGAGCCCCACGAGCACCTGGACCTCGATGCCGACTTCAGCTTCCAGTGCGAGCGGCCCGACCGGCTCGGCGCCCTGCAACAGCAGCTGTTCGAACACTTCCCGCGTCTGCAGCGGCTGCTGGTGCAGCTGGCCGGCCCGAACGGCCAGCATCGCCTGGAGCTGCAGCGCCCCGACCCACGCATCGTCCTGCGCCCATGATCCACTCCCCCGTGCTGCAGGTGCAGAACCTGCGCTTCCGGTGGCCACGCGCCGAGGCCGACTGCCTGGACATCCCCTCGCTGACGCTGGGCCGCGGTGACGCCGCGCTGCTGCGCGGGCCGAGCGGCTCGGGCAAGAGCAGCCTGCTGTCGCTGCTGGCCGGCGTGCTGCTGCCCCGCAGCGGCGAGGTCAGGCTGCTCGGCCAGGACTGGCGCGACCTGACCCCAAGCGGTCGCGACCGCCTTCGCGCCGATCATGTCGGCTACATCTTCCAGCAATTCAACCTGCTGACCTACCGCTCGGCGCTGGACAACGTGCTGCTGCCCTGCAGCTTCTCGCGCCGGCGTGCCGAACGCGCCCGTCAGCCGCGCGAACGGGCCGCCGAGCTGCTGACCCGCATGGGGCTGGACGAGGCCGACTGGCGGCGGCGCGCCGACGAGCTCTCGGTCGGCCAGCAGCAGCGGGTGGCGGCGGCACGGGCGCTGATCGGCGCCCCGGAGCTGATCGTGGCCGACGAGCCCACCTCCGCGCTTGACGACGCCCACCGCGACCGCTTCATGACGCTGCTGCTGGAGGCCTGCCGCGAGGCCGGGTCCGCCCTGCTGTTCGTGAGCCACGACCCGCGCCTGGGCAGCCATTTCGCCCGCACGCTGGACCTGCCCAGCCTCAACCTGGCCCGGGCCGACGCCCTGCTCCCCGAACGACGCCGCGCATGACCACCCTGCTCAAGATGGCGCTGCAGAGCGCCTGGAACCGACGCTTCGTGCTGACCCTGGTGGTGCTGTCCATCGCGCTGTCCACCCTGCTGCTGCTGGGCCTGAGCCGGGTGCGCACCGACGTGCGCGACAACTTCGCGCAATCGGTGTCGGGCACCGATCTCATCGTGGGCGCCCGCACCGGCCCGGTACAGCTGCTGCTGTACTCCGTCTTCCGCATCGGCAGCGCCACCAACAACATCCGCTGGAAGAGCGTGCAAGACCTGGCCCGGCTGCCCGGGGTGGACTGGGTGGTGCCGCTGTCGCTGGGCGACTCGCACCGCGGCTACCCGGTGGTGGCCACCTCGAACGGCTATTTCGATCACTTCCGCTACGGCAACCGCCAGCCGCTGGCGCTGGCCCAGGGGCGCCCGCTCAACGACGTGGCCGAGGACAACACTGAGTTGCCGCACAGCGACGTCTTCGGCACCGTGCTGGGCGCCGACGTCGCCGACGCGCTGGACTACCGCCTGGGCGACTCGCTGGTGCTCAGCCACGGCGACGGTGCCTTTGCGGCCAACGACCATGCGGACAAGCCCTTTCGCGTGGTGGGCATCCTCGCCCGCACCGGCACGCCGGTGGACCGCTCGGTGCACATCAGCCTGGCGGCGATGGAGGCGCTGCATCTGGACTGGGCGGCCGGCGCGCCGTTGCCCGGCCAGGCCATCGCGGCGGCCGACGTCGGCCACTACGACCTGACGCCCAGCCAGGTCACCGCCGTGCTGGTGGGCCTCAAGCAGCGCCAGCAGGTGTTCTCGGTGCAGCGCCGGGTCAATGCCTACGGCGCCGAGCCGCTGCTGGCCGTGCTGCCCGGCGTGGCACTGGACGAGCTGTGGGACGCCGTGTCGCTGGGCGAGCGCGGCCTGCAGCTGATGAGCCTGCTCGTGGCCGCCGTCAGCCTGGCCGGGCTGGTGGCCGTCATCATGGCCGGGCTGAACGAGCGCCGCCGCGAACTTGCCATCCTGCGCGCGGTGGGTGCCCGCCCGGGCGACGTGCTGCTGCTGCTGGCCGCCGAGGGGCTGTGGGTGACGCTGGCCGGCGTGCTGCTGGGCCTGCTGCTCTGGACGCTGCTGCTGGCCGCCGGCGCGCCGCTGGTGCAGCGCCTCTGGGGTCTGCATCTGCTGGTGGGCCTGCCGGATGCCGTCCAGCTGCGCTGGATGCTGGCGGTGCTGGCCTGCGGTGCGCTGGCCGGCCTGCTGCCCGGCTGGCGGGCCTACGCGCTCTCGCTGCACGACGGTCTGTCACCGCGGAACTAGGGTCTGTGAACACTACGGTAGCAGGCCCAAACCCATGCCAATGTCCCTCCCGCTACGCCGCCGCCGCCGCCGGCTGCTGGCCCTGCTGCCCGCGCTCCTGCCTACCCCGCTGCTGGCCGCCCCGGCGAGCGCCCCCGCGACAGGCGCGCCTGTGGCCTACCAGAACATCACCTGGGCGCATCTGACGCCCATGGGCTGGGACCCGCTGAAGCGCTTCCGCGACATGAAGCTGGACCGGCTCAGCGACCTGAGCCCGCGCACCCAGGCGCTGATGGACGAGATGCGCGAGGCCTTCGACAACGCGCCGCTGGTGAACACGCTGGACGGCGCCGCCGTGCGCCTGGCCGGCTATGTCGTGCCGCTGCAGGGCGACGCCCAGGGGCTGCGCGAGTTCCTGCTGGTGCCCTACTTCGGCGCCTGCATCCACACGCCGCCGCCGCCGGCCAACCAGATCATCCATGTGCACCTCGGCCAGCCCACCCGCGGCCTGCGCGCGATGGACCCCGTGTGGGCCAGCGGCCGCCTGCATGTGGACCGCCAGCCCAGCGACATGGGCATGAGCGGCTACCGGCTGGACGCGGCGGTGGCCCAGCCCTACCCGGGCGCGCATTGACCCGCCGCGCCACGCTGCACCTGCTCGGCTGGGGCGCCGCCGTCGGGGCCGGACCGCTGGCGGTCTGGCTCACCCCGAAGGCCCTGCCCGGCGCGGCGGCGGCCAGCGCCCCGTCCGGCGACCCGGACCTGCTCGCCTGGGCCGAGCTGCTGCCACCCGGCTGGGCCCAGGCGCTGCCACCCCGGCCGGTGGCGACGGGCACACGGCTCGACGACAACGATCCCCGCGCGGCCCGCTGGCTGCACGAGCTGGCGCAGGCCCGGCACGACGCGCCGCTGCGCACCGCGCTCGATCAGCGCCGCGTCGCGCTGCAGGGCTATGTGGTGCCGCTGGAATTGGCCTGGCGCGGGCTGGCCGAATTTCTGCTGGTGCCTTACTTCGGCGCCTGCATCCACAGCCCGCCACCACCGCCCAACCAGATCGTGCGGGTTCAGCTGCGCGAGCCGCAGCCGGGTCTGCGCGCGATGGACAGGGTGCAGGTGCGCGGCCGCCTCACCGTGCAGCGTCACTCGGCCGGCGGCTTCGACAGCGGTTACCTGCTGCAGGCCGATCAGGCCGAGCCATTGAGCGCGGCGCGCTGAGCGGCGGGCCGGGCCGGCGCCTCGCGCAGCACCTGCAGGATGCGCGCCCGGTCGAAGCCGATCACGCGCTGCCCGCGCACCAGCAGCGTGGGCGTGCCCACGGCACCCAGCGCGGCGTAGTCGGCCGCGCAGCGCGCATCACGTTCGATGAGGCATTCGCTGAACGGCACGCCGTTGTCCTTGAACCAGCGCCGCGCCGCCAGGCACCAGGGACAGGTCTCGGACGAGATCATGCGGATGTCGCCCGGCCGGGCCAGCTGGGCCAGGTCTTGTCCGTCGCTGCGGGCCACCTGGCCGCGCCAGGCCCACGACGCGACGAAGACGACGGCGATCAGCAGCAACAGCGAACGAGGCATGGCGCCATGCTAGCGCCGCCCCATGCTCCAATGCGGCGCAGCCCCACTCCCCCGCAGGCCCGGCATGACCCCGAGCACGCCCATTCCCGGACTGAGCAGCGAGGAAGCCGGCCGCCGACTGCAGGCGCAGGGCTTCAACGAAGTGGCCGACCGCGAACGCCAGGGCCTGCTGGCCACGCTGCGCGGCGTGCTGACCGAGCCCATGTTCCTGCTGCTGCTCGTGGCGGCGGCGCTCTACCTGCTGCTGGGCGACCTGGGCGAGGGCCTGCTGCTGGCCTTCTTCGCGCTGGTCAGCGTGGGGCTGGTGATCCTGCAGGAGCGCCGCAGCGAGCATGCACTGCAGGCCCTGCGCGAGCTGGCCGCGCCCCAGGCCCGCGTGCTGCGCGACGGGCGCAGCACGCGCATCCCTGCGCGCGAGCTGGTGCCGGGCGACGCCATCCTGGTGGCCGAGGGCGAGCGCGTGCCGGCCGACGCGCGGCTGCTGGAATGCAACGCGCTGGCGCTGGATGAATCGCTGCTGACCGGCGAATCCGTGCCGGTGCACAAGCGGGCCGACACCCCCAACCTGCCCGACCCCGGCGAAGCCCTGGTTCATGCCGGCACGCTGGTGGTGGCCGGCCACGGCCTCGCCGAGGTGGTGGCCACCGGCGCGGCCACCCGCGTGGGGCAGATCGGCGCCTCGCTGGCCAGCGTGGAGAGCGTGGCCACGCCGCTGCAGGCCCAGCTGCGCCGGCTGGTGCAGGTGTTCGGCGTGGCGGCGGCACTGGTCTGCGGCGCGTTGACGCTGTGGTGGGGGCTGGCCCGGGGCGACTGGCTGCAGGGCCTGCTGGCCGCCATTGCGCTGGGCATGGCCATGCTGCCGGAGGAATTTCCGATGGCGCTGGCCGTGTTCCTCGCGCTGGGCGCCTGGCGGCTGGCACGCATCCAGGTGCTGGCGCGCCGGCCCGCGGTGATCGAGGCGCTGGGCGGCGCCACGTTGCTTTGCGTGGACAAGACCGGCACGCTGACCGAGAACCGCATGCAGCTCAGGCGCCTGGTCAACGCCGAAGCCGATGTGGAGCTGCGCCCGGGCGGGCCGCTGCCCGAGGCCGTGCACCGGCTGCTGGAGTTTGCGATGCTGGCCTCGCGCCGCGGCGGGCTGGACCCGATGGACCGCGCACTGCTGGGCCAGGGCGATGCCGCATTGGCCGACACCGAGCACCTGCATCCCGCCTGGCAGCTGCAGCACGAATACCCGCTCAGCGCCGAGCTGCTGGCCATGTCCAACGAATGGACCGATGAACAAGGGCGGCGCTGGGTGGCGGCCAAGGGCGCACCCGAGGCGGTGCTGGACCTCTGCCACCTGAGCGCCGCGCAGACCGCCATCGAGCTGCGCCGCGTGCGCGCGCTGGCCGACCAGGGCCTGCGCGTGCTGGCGGTGGCGCAGGGGCAGGTCTTGCCGGGGCAGGTCATCGGCGGTCAGCATGACGTCGACTTCCAGCTGCTGGGCCTGGCCGCCTTCGAAGACCCGCTGCGCCCCAGCGTCGCGCCGGCGCTTGAGCAGGCCCGCCAGGCCGGCATCGCGGTGGCCATGATCACCGGCGACCATGCCGCCACCGCGCTGGCCATCGCCACGCAGGCCGGGCTGGATGTGCGCGCCGGCGCCCTCACCGGCGCCGAGATCGACCGGCTGGACGACGCCGCGCTGGCCCACGCGATGCGCCGCGTGCGGGTGTTTGCACGCGTGACGCCGGCGCAGAAGCTGCGCCTGGTGCAGGCCGCACGCCGCAATGGCGAGACCGTGGCCATGACCGGCGACGGGGTCAACGACGCACCCGCGCTGAAGGCCGCCCACATCGGCATCGCGATGGGCCGGCGCGGCACCGACGTGGCGCGCGAGGCCGCCGGCCTGGTGCTGCTGGACGAGGACTTCGGCCGCATCGTCGGCGGCGTGCGCATGGGACGGCGCATCTTCGACAACCTGCGCAAGGTGATGACCTACATCACGGCCATCCATGTGCCGGTGGCCGGTCTGGCGCTGCTGCCGCTGCTGCTGGGCCTGCCGCCGCTGCTGCTGCCGGCCCATGTGGTGCTGACCGAGATGGTGATCGACCCGGTGTGTTCGCTGGCCTTCGAAGGTGCGCCGGAGGACCCGCGCGTGATGCAACGCCCGCCGCGCCGCGCCGGCGAGGGCCTGATAGGCGCAAGGCTGCTGGCCCAGGGCCTGGTGCAGGGCCTGGCCCTGCTCGTCGCGACGCTGCTGCTCTACCTCGTGGCGCTGCGCGCCGGCCGCGGTGAAGACCTGGCCCGCACGCTGGCCGTGGTGGGGCTGACCGCCGGCAACCTGCTGCTGGTGGCCGTGAACGCCGGCGGCGGCTGGCGCGGGCTGCTGGAGCGCACCGCCGCGGCCTTCTGGGCCGTGAGCGCGGCCGCCACGGCGGCGCTGACGCTGGCGCTCGCCTGGCCCGCGGCCCGACGGCTGCTGCACTTCGAGGCACCGGCGCCTGGCGACCTCGCGCTGAGCCTGGGCAGCGTCGCCGTGGCCGTTGCCGCAGGAGCACTCGCGAGCACCTGGCTGGGCCGGGAGCGAAGCGCCAAGCCCCAAGACTCAGGCACCCCGGGCATACCCTAGCCCCTCTTGCGAGCCCGGCCGCTTCGAGCCGCTGGATGCGCGCGACCACAGCGCCGAGCTGATTCATGCGCTGAAGGCCGCGCAGGGCGAGCCGCGCTGAGTCGATTCCCGCCAGCGCTGCGCACGGCGGCCACCCTCACACCCACAGCCGCATGAAGCTGGCCGCGGCGGCAATGCCGGCCGACACCGCGCCCAGCACCAGCGCGGTGGCCGAGCCCTGCGTGCCGCCCAGGTGGAAGCACAGCGCCACCAGCGCCGCGCCGCTGGTCTGCCCCAGCAGCCGGGCCACGCCGATGACGCCGCTGGCCCCGCCGGCCCGCTCGGGCGGCGCGCTGGACATCAGCGCCTTCAGGTTGGGCGCCTGGAAGAAGCCGAAGCCGGCACCGCACAGCGCCATCCGCACCATGATGTCCGCAACGCTGGGCTGGGCCGGCAGCAGGGCCAGCGAGGCCATGCCGGCGCTCAGCAGCACCAGGCCCACGCCGCCCAGCAGCCCCGGCGGGTGGCGATCCGACAGCCGGCCGGCCACCGGCGCGAACAGCGCGACCAGCACCGGCCAGGCCGAGATCAGCAGGCCCGTCTGCACCGGGTCGCGGTGCAGCACCTGCTCGAAGAAGAAGGGCAGCGACACGAAGGCCAGGCCCTGGGTCGCAAAGGCCGCCACCGCGGTCAGCGCGGAGAGCGCGAACATCGGGCGGCGCAGCAGGTCCACCGGCAGCATGGGCGCCGGGTGGCCGGCCTGGCGGCGCAGCAGCGCCGCGCCGCTGACCAGCGCCAGCAGCGCGAAGGGCAAGACCTGCGACCAGGGCTCCAGTTGCGCCACCGAGGTCAGCGCGAACACCAGCGACGCAAAGCTCAGCGCCGTCAGCCCGGCGGTCAACGGATCGAAGCCGCCCGGCCGGCGCGGGCTGTGGGGCAGGGCCGAGCCGCCCAGCGCCATCGCCAGCAGGCCCAGCGGCACATTGATGCCGAACAGCCAGGGCCAGCTGGCCAGCGCCAGCACCAGCGAGGCCACGGTGGGCCCGACCGCGAAGCCTATGCCCACCACCAGCGCATTCATGCCCACGCCGCGGCCCAGCCGGGAGGCCGGATAGATCAGCCGGATCAGAGCGATGTTGACGCTCATCATGGCCCCGGCGCCTATGCCCTGCAGCGCCCGCGCGGCCGCCAGCAGCGGCACGTTGCCGGCCAGCGTGCACAGCAGCGAGGCCCCCGTGAACACCGCGATGCCGCCCAGGAACACCCGCCGCGGCCCGATCACGTCACCCAGCGCCGCGAACGGCAGCATGGTGGCGACAACCGCCAGCTGATAGGCGTTCAGCACCCAGATCGCGCCGGCCTCGCTGGAGTGCAGGTCGGCGGCGATGCTGGGCAGCGCCGTGTTGGCGATGGCGGTGTCCAGCGTGGCCAGCACCACGCCGGTCAGCACCGCCAGCAGCGCGCGCCGCTCCTGAGGACTGAGGCCCGCGGGCAGTGCGGCCTGGGCGTGTAGCGGCGTATCCAACGGCATGACGATCGGGAAGACGGGGCGCGGCAGCGCGCGAAGCCGAGGATCATCCCCCGGCCGCCCCTGGCCCGCTGCGCGAGCCGGCGACGCCCTTCGGCCCGTTGCGGGCATTGCGGTGCTGGCGTCTGGCACGGATCAGTGTTTCTGAACGCGAAACAGTGACTTGGCCGGCACGAGGATTCCGCCCCGGCCACCGCTGGAGGACAGTGGCGCCATCGCTGCAACGGCAGCCACCGCCCGCAGGAGCTGCACCATGCCCCACGCCTTCGCCCACATCGCCTTCACCCCTTCCGTCCGGGATGCCCAGCGGCGCGATGGCAGCCGCGCCGGCTGGGCGAGCAGGAGGCCGAGTTCATCGCCGCCCAGCGCAGCGCCTACCTGGCCACCGTGTCCGAGACCGGCTGGCCCTATGTTCAACACCGCGGCGGGCCGGCCGGCTTTCTGAAGGTGCTGGACGAGAAGACGCTCGCGCTGGCCGACTACGCCGGCAACCGCCAGCTGATCAGCGTCGGCAACCTGGCCACGAACGACCGCGTGGCGCTGATTCTGGTGGACTACGCCGAGCGGGTGCGCCTGAAGCTGCTGGGCCGTCTGCGCGTGCAAGACCTGGCGCCCGGCGATCCGCTATACGCG
Organism: Roseateles depolymerans; assembly: GCA_003241055.1. Taxonomy (GTDB): domain Bacteria; phylum Pseudomonadota; class Gammaproteobacteria; order Burkholderiales; family Burkholderiaceae_C; genus Pelomonas; species Pelomonas depolymerans_A. Next base: position 103,962 of record QFOD01000004.1, on the reverse strand, counting down.
CGGCTGACCACGCCCGGCTACCCGGCGCGCCCGCAGCGGGCCTTCCTCATCAGCGTCGAGGCGACGGACTGGAACTGCCCGCAGCACATCCCGCAGCGCTTCGATGCCGAGGACGTACAGCAGGCGCTGGCCGAGCGCGATGCACGCATCGCCGAGCTGCAGGCCCAGCTGGCCGCCGCCCAGGCGGCCCGGCCCGCCCTCGCCTAGACCTCACCCGGGCCCGCACCGCCCGCGGCCTCCGCACCGCTTCCCACGCCCACTGCCCCGCCGGCTCGCCGGGGCGGCAGGGCCAGTCTTTGCCCGCGAACCACCCTCAACCCCCTGGAGGCCCCATGACCCCGTCCCTCAAGCTGCACCACGTCGCCCTGTCCGGCCATGCGCACCGCGCCCGCCTGATGCTTTCGCTGCTGGGCCTGCCCCACCAACTCATCGAGGTCGATCTGCGCCAGGGCGAGCACAAGCGCCCCGAGTTCCTGAAGCTGAACCCCTTCGGCCAGGTGCCGGTGCTGGAGGACGGCGACACCGTGATCGCGGACTCCAACGCCATCCTGGTCTACCTGGCACGCAGCTACGACGCCACCGACCGCTGGCTGCCGCGCGACGCCGCCGGCCAGGCCGCGGTGCAGGCCTGGCTGTCGGTGGCGGCCGGCCAGATCGCGTTCGGCCCGGCGGCCGCGCGGCTGATCACGGTGTTCGGCGCCCCGCTGAATGCGCCGGAGGTCATCGCCCGCGCCCACCAGCTGCTGGGGGTGATGAACGGCGTGCTGGGCCAGCGCCTGTTCCTCGCCCGCGACCACGCGACGCTGGCCGACGTGGCCGGCTACAGCTATGTCTCCGCGGCCCCCGAGGGCAATGTGGACCTGAGCCCCTACCCCAATGTGCGCGCCTGGCTGGCCCGCATCGAGGCCCTGCCCGGCTTCGTGCCCTTCCAGACGACCGCGGTGGGCCTCGCCGCCTGAGCCGCAGGCGCCGCCCCCACGACCCACCGGAGAACCCCATGAGCACCACGCCCTTGTCCAACACGCTCGAGCAGCCCTTCCATGCCGGCGAGGTGGCCGTCCAGCAGCGCCTGGGCGTGGCCGAGCGCATGCAGGGCATAGGCCGGCGCGTGGTGCGGCCCTACATGCCGGAGCAGCACCGCCAGTTCTACGGCCAGCTGCCCTTCATCATGGTGGGCTCGGTGGACGCGCAGCAGCGGCCCTGGGCGTCGGTGCTGGTGGGCGACGCCGGCTTCATCAGCTCGCCCGACGAGCGGCGCCTGAGCTTCGCGGCCCGCCCGGTCGAGGGCGACCCGCTGGCCGAGGGCCTGCAGCCCGGGGCGCCGCTGGGCTTTCTGGGCATCGAGCTGCACACGCGGCGGCGCAACCGCGTGAACGGCCGGGTCAGCCGGGTCGGCGACGGCGGCTTCGACGTGGACGTGGAGCAGACCGTGGGCAACTGCCCGCAATACATCCAGGGCCGCGAGATGCACTGGGTGCGCGACCCGCAAGACCTGACGCCGCGACGGCGCGAGCCACTGACCGCGCTGGACGCCCCGGCGCGCGCACTGATCGCTCAGGCCGACACGCTGTTCGTCGCCAGCCACGCGGCCGGCGGCGCCGACGTGTCGCACCGCGGCGGCCGGGCCGGCTTCGTGCACATCGAGGACGAGCACACCCTGCTGGTGCCCGACTTCACCGGCAACGCGATGTACATGACGCTGGGCAACCTGGCGCTGGACCCGCGTGCCGGCGTGCTGTTCATGGACTTCGACAGCGGCGAGCTGCTGACGCTGACCGGCCGCGCCGAGGTGGTGTGGGACGCCGCCGAGCTGCCGGCCGTCGCGGCCTTCCAGGGCGCGGAGCGGGCCTGGCGCTTCCACGTGGAATCGGGCTGGCGGCTCAGCGAGGCGCTGCCGCTGCGCTGGCGCTTCCGCGACTGGTCGCCCAACTCGCTGATCACCGGCACCTGGGACGAAGCCGCCGCGCGGCTGCAGGCCGCCCAACTGGCCCAGGCCTGGCGCCCCTACCGCATCACGCGGATCGTGGACGAGAGCGCGGTGATCCGCTCCTTCCACCTGCAACCGGCCGACGGCCATGCGCTGCCGCCGGTGCTGGCCGGCCAGCATCTGCCGATACGGCTGCATCTGGCTGAAGGTGAGGCGCCGCTGCTGCGCCAGTACACGATCTCGTCCGCTCCCGGCGCCGACCATCTGCGCCTGAGCATCAAGCGCGACGGCCGCGCGTCCCGCCATCTGCACGAGCAGCTGCGCGTCGGCGACCTGATCGAGGCCCAGGGCCCGCGCGGCCAGTTCACGCTGGACGCCATCGAGCGCCGGCCCGCGGTGCTGATAGGCGCAGGCGTGGGCATCACGCCCATGCTGGCCTTTGCGCAGCACATCGTCACCGAGGGCTTCCGTCACCGCCGCACGCGGCCCACGCATCTGATCCAGGTCGCGCACGACCCGCAGGTGCGCGCCTTCGCCGACGAGCTGGCCGCGCTGGCCGCCCGCTCCGACGGCGCCCTGCGCGTGCACACGGTGCTCAGCGAGGGCGCGGCCGAACCCGCCAGCCTGGCCGGGCCGCTGAACATGGACCTGCTCAAGCGCCTGCTGCCCTTCGACGATCATGAGTTCTACCTCTGCGGCCCCGGCGGCTTCATGCAGGCGGTCTACGACGGGCTGCGCGAGCTGGGCGTGCGCGACCAGCGCATCCATGCCGAGGCCTTCGGCCCGGCCGCGCTGACGCGCCGCCCCGACGCCGACGCCGCCGCCACACCGGCGCCCGCCCCGCTGCCACCGGCCCGCGAGGCCAGCGTGGTGTTCGCCCGCAGCGGTGAGGCCTCGGTGTGGAAGCCCGAGCACGGCAGCCTGCTGGAGTTCGCCGAGGGCAAGGGGCTGACGCCGCCGTCCTCCTGCCGCGCCGGCAGTTGCGGCAGCTGCGCGACGCGTCTGCAGTCGGGCCGGGTCAGCTATGCACGAGCGCCGGCCTGGCAGGTGGCCGAGGGCGAGGTGCTGCTGTGCTGCGCGGTGCCGGCCGCGGGTGAGGGTGAGGAGCTGGTGCTGGACCTCTGAGGCGCAGCTTCAACGCAGCGCAGGGTCCGCGCGCAGCATCTCCACCGCCAGGTCGATGAAGCCACGCACCTTCTGCGTCGCGCGCCGGCCCTCGCGGTGCACCACATGGATGGGCAGCGCGGGCTTCTCGAAGCGCTCCAGCACCAGCGCCAGCCGGCCCTGGCGCAGCGGCTCGGCCACCTGGTAGCTGAGCAGGCGCGTGATGCCGAAGCCCGCCACCGCGGCCGCAATGGCCGAGTCGTTGCTGCTGGTGCGCATGCGCGCATGCAGGCGCTGCGTGAAGGGCCGGTCGGCGTCGCAGAACTGCCAGTCCACCTCGGGCGCGCCGCCGCCGCGTGCGATCAGCGTGTGCCGGGCCAGCTCGGCCGGGTGGGCCGGGTGGCCGTGGGCCTCAAGGTAGGCCGGCGCGGCCACCAGTACCTGGCGCACCTGCCCGACGCGCACCGCCTGCAGCGATGAGTCGGGCAGCTCGCCGATACGCACCGCCACGTCCACGCCCTCTTCGTCCAGGTTGACGATGCGGTCCACGAACAGGCAGTGCGCATCCACCTCGGGGCAGCGGGTCAGGTAGTCCACCAGCACCGGCGTCACATACAGATGGCCGAACAGCACCGGCGCGGTCAGCACCAGCGTGCCGCGCGCGGCCGCATGGGTGCCGCTCGCCGCTTCCTCGGCCGCATCGATCTCGGCCAGGATGCGCCGGCAGTCATCCGCAAAGCGCGCGCCGGCCTCGGTCACCCGCACGACGCGGGTGGTGCGGGTCAGCAGCCGCAGGCCCAGGCGCTCCTCCAACTCGGCCACCGCACGGGTCACCACCGGCGGCGACAGCTCCAGCTTGCGCGCCGCGCTCGCAAAGCCGCCGCAGTCCACCACGGTCACGAAGGCGGTCATCGCCTGCAGTCGGTCCATCGCATCCCTTCCCCGGCGATCACGCCGGCGCGCATTCTGACGTCGTGCGTCCGGTTGCACGGGCCCACCACTTGCACCGCGGGACGCTTGAGACAATAATGAGCGCGTAGTTACTCAACAAAGCCATGGCCCGCCCTCTCAGCGAAGAAAAGCGCAACGCCCTGCTGCAGGCCGCCGCCCAGGCGGTGGCCGCCGAGGGCCTGACGGCGACGACCTCGCGCATCTCGCGCCTGGCCGGCGTCGCCGAGGGCACGCTGTTCACCTATTTCGAGAACAAGGACCGGCTGCTCAACGAGCTCTACGTCCACCTCAAGGCCGGCCTGCGCGAGGCAATGGTGACGGATTTCCCGCACGCCGCCTCGGCGGGTGAACAGGCTCGCCACGCCTGGAACGGCTACATCGGCTGGGGGCTGGCCCAGCCCGACAGCCACCGGGCCCTGCAGCAGCTGATCGTGTCGGACCGCATCGACGCCGCCCACCGGGCTGCCGGCGCCGAGGGCTTCGCGCCGCTCGAAGCCATGCTGCGCTCGCATCTCGCCCCCGGGGACGCCCTGGCGCCGGCCGGCGCGCTGGAATTCGCCGGTGCACTGTTCACCGCCATGGCGCAGACGGTGATGGACTTCATCGCCCGCCAGCCGGAGGCCGCCGAGGCCTACCGGGATCGCGGCTTTCGTGCGTTCTGGGCCGCGCTGCATGCTGGTACGGATTGATTTTTGCCTTTTAAATGAGCGCGTACGCGCTCACAACCCAAGGAGTGCGATATGGAAAGCGTGAAATCCCAGGTCTGGCTGGTCAGCGGCGCAGGCCGCGGGCTGGGGCGGGCCCTGAGTGCGGCCGTGCTGGAGGCCGGCGGCCGCCTGGTGGCCGGCGTGCGCCAGGGCGATGCGCTGGCCGATCTGCAGGCCCGGCACGGCGAGCGCCTGCACCGGGTGCCGCTGGACGTGCGCGATGCCACGCAGGCCGAGGCCGCAGTGCAGGCCGCCTGCGAGCGCTTCGGCCGGCTGGACGTGCTGGTCAACAACGCCGGCTACGGCCACATGGCGGCGTTCGAGCACCAGCCGGCGGATGACTTCCGCGACCAGATCGAGACCAACCTGTTCGGCGTGGTGAACCTGACCCGCGCCGCGCTACCCGGGATGCGGGCCCGGCGTGCGGGCCGCATCTTCCAGGTGTCATCGGTGGGCGGCCGCACGGCGACGCCCGGCCTGTCGGCCTACCAGGCCGCCAAGTGGGCCGTGGGCGGCTTCTCCGACGTGGTGGCGGCCGAGGTGGCGCCGCTGGGCATCCAGGTCTGCACGCTGGAGCCCGGCGGCATGCGCACGGACTGGGGAACGACGGCACGGCAATCCGACGCGGCAGGACTGGCCGGCTACGAGGCCTCGGTCGGCCGGGTGCTGGACATGCTGGCGGCCTACAGCGGCCACGAGATCAGCGACCCTGCCCGGGTCGCCGAGGTGGTGCTGACCCTGGCCACCCGCGCCGACCTGCCGCGCCGCCTGCTGCTGGGCGGTGATGCGCTCTTCGTCGCGCGCCAGGCAGAGACCGCGCGGGCGGCTGAACAGTTGCAGTGGCAGGACACCACGCTGTCCACCCACTTCCCCGATGCCCACCTGCCGGCGGCGCTGGGCGAACTGGCGAAAGGGCTGTGATGACGATCGCCACCGAAGGTTGGCCCGCCGGGAGGGTCAGGTCATGCGAGTGCTGATCCTGGGCGCCAGCGGCATGGTCGGCCACGGCGTGCTGGCGGCCAGCCTGGCGGCCCCCGATGTCGAAGAGGTCTGCGTCATCGTGCGCCAGCCACTGGCCCTGCGTCATCCGCGCCTGACCCAGCGCGTGCTGCCCCGCCTGTCGGACCTGCACGACGACCCCGATGCGCTGCGCGGCTTCGACGCCTGCTTCTTCTGCCTGGGCGTCAGTTCGGCCGGCATGAGCGAGGCCGCCTATCGTCAGCTCACCTACGAGCTGACGCTGGGCATCGCCGGCCCGCTGGCGACGCTGAACCCGCAGATGTGCTTCATCTACGTGTCGGGCTCCGGCACCGACAGCAGCGGGCAGGGGCGCACGATGTGGGCGCGCATCAAGGGCCAGACCGAGAACGCGCTGCTGGCGTTGCCGTTCCGGTCGGCCTACATGTTTCGGCCCGGCCTGATCCGGCCCGTGGACGGCGCGGTGTCCAAGACGCCGGCCTATCGCTGGAGCTACCTCCTGCTGGCCCCGCTGCTGCCGCTGCTGCATCGCGCCCTGCCCCAGGCCGTGCTGAGCACCCGCGAGATCGGCGAGGCCATGTTGCAACTGGCCCGCGCGCCGGCCGACCACCGCATCGTCGAGACGGGCGACATCCGCCGCGTGCTCAACACCTCCAAGGAGAACCCATGAAGAAAACGGCCCTGTCTGCCGCCCTGACGGCACTGTTGTCGGCGTGCTCGCAGCCACTGCCCCTCGCCCCCAGCCAGGAGGCGTCGATCAGCCCCGAAGCGGCGGCTTTCATACGCCGGTCGCGCTACACCGACCTGCCAGCGTTCATCCCGATCAGTGCCGGGCAGATCCTGAAGGCGCGTCAACAGTTCGACCAGAGCGAGGACCTGCCTGAGCGCGCGCTGATTCAGAAGTTCGGCCTGCAGGTGGAGCGCCAGACGCTGGCCGGCGTGCCGGTGCTCAGCATCCGGCCGGCCCGCGTGGCGCCAGGCCTGGAGCGGACGGTGGCGCTCAACATCCACGGCGGCGGCTTCGTGCTGGGCGGCCCGCGCGACCGCTCCGCGCTGCTGGTGGCCGGCACGCTGGGCGTGCCCGTCATCTCGGTGGACTACACGATGGCGCCCGAGGCGCGCTTTCCGGTGCCCATCGAGCAGAGCCTGGCCGTGTACCGCGCGCTGGTGCAGCAGCACGGCGCCGAGCATCTGATGGGCATCAGCAGCTCCGCCGGGGGCCAGATCATGCTGGCGATGCTGCTCAGGGCCGCTCAGGAGGGGCTGCCGATGATGAAGGCCCAGGTGCTGTTCACGCCGGCCAGCGACCTCAGCGGGGCCGGCGACAGCGCGGTGGCCAACGATGGCCGCGACGTCGTGGCCGCCGGCCCGGCGCTGCGCTCGGTCCGGCAGTTCTACCTCGGCGAGGCCGACCCCAAGGACCCGCGGGTCTCGCCAATCTACGCCCAGTTCCCGCACGACTTCCCGGCCAGCGTCATCGTCACCGGCACCCGTGACCTGATGCTCAGCAACGCCACCCGGCTGTTCTGGAAGCTGCGCGACCGCGGCGTGCCGGCGGAGCTGCTGGTGACCGAGGGCGGATGGCACGGCTTCCACTGGGAGTACGACACGCCCGAGTCCCAGGCGGCGCTGAACGCGAGCAACGCCTTCCTGCGTCGCCAGCTCGGCGACGCCCCTGCGCGTCAGTAGACCTCGGGCACGATCAGGCTCTGAGGCACCGGCTGGCGGATGTAGTCCTCGCGGCGCTCGCGCTCGGGCAGCTGCACGTCGGAATGCGGCACCTCGGCGTAGGGCATCTGGTCGAGCAGGTGCTGGATGCAGTTGAGCCGGGCGCGCTTCTTGTCGTCGGCCTTCACCACCCACCAGGGCGACTCGGGGATGTGGGTGCGCTCCAGCATCACCTCCTTGGCCTTGGTGTATTCCTCCCAGCGACGGCGGGATTCCAGGTCCATGGGGCTGAGCTTCCACTGCTTGAGCGGGTCATGGATGCGCGCCAGGAAGCGGATGCGCTGCTCGTCGTCGCTGATGGAGAACCAGTACTTCACCAGCTGTATGCCCGAGCGCACCAGCATGCGCTCGAACTCGGGCACCGAGCGGAAGAACTCCTCGTACTGCTCGTCGGTGCAGAAGCCCATCACCCGCTCGACACCGGCGCGGTTGTACCAGCTGCGGTCGAACAGCACGATCTCGCCCGCCGCCGGCAGGTGCGACACATAGCGCTGGAAGTACCACTGCGTGCGCTCGCGGTCGTTGGGCGCGGGCAGCGCGGCCACGCGGCACACGCGCGGGTTCAGCCGCTGCGTGATGCGCTTGATGACCCCGCCCTTGCCGGCCGCGTCGCGGCCCTCGAACAGGATCACCACCTTGTGGCCGGTGTGCACCACCCAGTCCTGCAACTTGACCAGCTCGCTCTGCAGCCGGATCAGCTCGCGGAAGTAGAGCCGCCGCGCGCTGGCGTCCTCGTCGGCGGTGCCGAGCTCGTACTGACGGTCTTCCAGCTCGAGCTCGAGCTCTTCGTCGAAGTCGTCCTGCAGGTCGCGATGTATGCGCTTGACCAGCTCTTCATCAGTGGGCTTCATCCGGTCCTCCGGTCGCAGAGTCGACCGGCAAGCCTAGCGCGCCGATGTGGCGGCGCGATGACGAGCCGATGGGCGGCTTCAGTCCGGCACGCGGTAGTCCTGCGGACCCATCAGGTCGATGCCGCAGTCCAGCGTCTCCACCCAGTCGATGAACTGGCCGACCGCCCGGCCGACCATGGGCGCGCCGTGCTGCGGCGCGATCATGTCGATGCGCAGCGTGCGCGCCATCGCGGCCCACAGGCGCAGGATGCGGCCGCTGACCATGTAGCGGCGATGGAAGCCCAGCATGCGCGGGATGTGCTCGGTCAGGTCCGTGATCGGCTCGTCCGCATTCAGCGTGCTGCCGAACGAGGCCCCCAGGTCACCCGAGAACAGGATGCGGCTGACCGGGTCGTAGAACTGGAAGTTGCCCTCGGCGTGCAGGAAGTGCGCCGGCAGCGCCCAGAGCTGGAAGCGGTTCTCGCCACTGCCCAGCGTCAGCCGCTGGCCGGCGTCCGGCAGGCCGATCACGCGCCCCACCGTCTTGCCGGGCTTGCAGAAGTGCGGCGCGAAGCGCTCCCAGACCCGCGAGATGTAGACCGGCGCGGTCGTCGCCGTCATCCAGCGGTCCAGCGACGCGATGATGTCCGGGTCCGCATGCGAGGCCAGCAGTGCCGCCAACCGGTGCGGCGGGAAGTGCTGGGTCATGCCCAGGTAGAGCTCGTGATAGGCCAGGTTGCCGCCCGGGTCCAGCACCGCACCCGTGTCGCCGTGGATCAGCAGGAACTGGTTGGACTGCACGGCCTCGCCGCCGTCCTCCTCGCCCATGCGCGAGAACATCAGGCAGGCATGCTTGCCCTGGCGGAACAGTTCAACGGACACGGGGCTTCCCTTCTGGCGTGATGGCGCGCGTCGCGGGGCCGTCCCGGCGCGATGCTCGGACTGTGCCCGAAGCCCGGCGCGGCGGCCTTGCGGCGGATCAATCCTCATGGAAAGTCCCAGGTTCCCGCTTTCGTTTACGCCTGTAAATTTTCAACGATTACAGGAGTAAACAATGTCTTCGACCCACCCTGCCGAGCCGCCCGCCATCAGCGATGCCGAGGCGCGCGTGATGCAAGAGCTCTGGCAGCGCGAGCCGCAAAGCGCCGAGGATCTCGCCCAGACGCTGATGCCTGCCCAGGGCTGGCAGATGAGCACCGTGAAGACGCTGCTGAACCGGCTGCTGCAAAAGGGCGCCATCAGTGCCGAGCGCGAGGGCCGGCGCTTTCTCTACCGCCCCTGCTTCGCCCGCGACGCCTGGCAGGCGCGCGAAGGCCTGTCGCTGATCGACCGCCTGTTCGGCGGCCGGCTGGCGCCGCTGGTGGCGCAATTTGCGTCGGAGCGGCGGCTCAGTGCGGACGACCTCGCCGCGCTGAAGGCCCTGCTCAAGGAGCAGGACCGTGGCTGAGCGCCTGCTGGCCGCGCTGCTCCAGCAGGCGCTGTGGATGAGCGTGAGCGTCGTGCTGCTGGCGGGGCTGCGCCCGCTGCTGCTGCGGCGACTGGGGGCCGGCCTGACCTACGCCTGCTGGCTGCTGCTGCCCGCGCTGCTGCTGGTGCCCGCCCTGCCGCGCCCCGCCCAGGAGCCGCTGCCCCTGGTGCTGCAGGCCGCCGTCGGCGCCGCCGCTCCCGCGGGCTTGCCGGCCCTGCCCGCACCACCTGCATCGCAGGCTCCCATCTGGCTGGCCCTGTGGCTGGCGGGCACGGCGCTGACCGGCGCGGTACAGGCCCACCGCCAGTGGCGGCTGGCCCGCTGGGGCGAGCGCCTGCCCTCAGGCGCCAGCCCGGCGCTGGTCGGGCTGTGGCGCCCGCGCGTGGTGCTGCCCATGGACTTCGAGCAGCGCTTTGTGCCGGAGCAGCGCGAGCTGATCCTGGCGCACGAGCAGGTGCATCGCGAGCGCCACGACAACCTCTGGAACCTGCTGGCCTGCGCGCTGGCCGCGCTGCACTGGTGGAACCCGCTGGCCTGGTGGGCCTGGCGGCGCCTGCAGGCCGACCAGGAGCTGGCCTGCGACGCCGCCGTGCTGGCAGCGCGCCCGGGCTCGCAGACGCTCTACACCCAGGCCCTGCTGTCTGCGCATGGCCTCACGACCCATGGCGCGCCGCTGGCCAGCCGCTGGACCAGTTCCCACCCCTTGATCGAAAGGATTGCGATGCTCAAGCACCCCCGCCCCTTGAACCGTCGTCAGGCGAGTGCCCTGCTTGCCGCCGGCCTGAGCGCCTGCAGCCTGGCCTACGCCGTCGAGGCCGAGTCGCCGCACGCAGCGCGCTATGTCGAGATCAGGCTGCAGTTGGACATCGAGGGTCAGCCGACCATGAAGCCCGTGATGATCAGCGAGCTGGGCGCCGCATCCAGCCTGAGCTTCGACCAGGCCGGCGAACCGCTGAGCGCCTGGAAGCTGAAGATGACCGTCACCCAGGGCAGCGACGGCCATCTGGTGGCCACGACCGAGGCCGGCGCCGGCATTCCGGCCCGGCCGGTGGGCGGCCTGCACCGGCAGCTGGATGCCGAGCAGCCCCTGCAGCTCACGCTGCGCCGTGGCGATGGCGGCCCGGCGCTGCAGATGCAGCGTCAGATCCGGCTGCTGCCGGCCGACTTCAAACTGCCGCAGTAACGACGATCTCCACCTTCCACTCCGGCCGGGCCAGGCCGGCGATCACGGTGGCGCGCGGCGGCGTGTGGCCGGCCGGCACCCAGGCGTCCCACGCGGCGTTCATGCCGGCGAAGTCGGCCCGGTCGGCCAGGAAGATCTGCACCATCAGCAGGCGGGTCTTGTCGGTGCCGGCGCGCTCCAGCAGCCGGTCGATCGCGGCCAGCACCTGGGCGGTCTGGGCCGTGATGTCGGCCTTGGGGTCTTCGGGCACCTGGCCGGCCAGATAGGCCACGCCGTTGTAGACCGCCATCTCGGACAGGCGGGCGCCGACATCGAATCGTTGCAGTTCGCTCATGGGGAGACTCACTTCTTCTTGGGATGATGATGGGAATGACCGGCCGGGCGCGGGCCCGTGCCGTGCGGATGCTTTTTGCTGCTGCCGGTCGGCGGCGTGGCGCCGGCGGCCTTCTGGCCGATGCGGCTCTCGGTGCCGGCCAGCAGCTTCCTGATGTTGGCCTGGTGGCGCCACACCAGCAGCAGCGCCATCACCAGCAGCGCCAGCGCCTCCGGGCCGGCGTCCCAGATCAGCAGCTGGTAGAACGGCGCGAACACCGCGGCCACGATGGCCGCCAGCGACGAATACCGGGTGAAGAACGCGACGATCAGCCAGGTGGCCAGCGTGGCCAGGCCGAGCAGCGGGTTCAAGGCCAGGATGACGCCGGCCGCGGTCGCCACGCCCTTGCCGCCCTCGAAGCGGAAGAACACCGGCCACAGGTGGCCCAGGAAGGCCGCTAGGCCCACCAGCGCGGCCGTGCCCTCGGCCAGGCCGAAGCGCGCGCCCCACAGGTGCACGGCCAGCACCGGCACATAGCCCTTGAGGGCGTCGAACACCAGGGTCAGGATGGCCGCGGCCTTGTTGCCGGAGCGCAGCACATTGGTGGCGCCGGGGTTGCCGGAGCCGTAGGAGCGCGGGTCGGACAGGCCCATCGCACGGCTGACGATGACGGCAAAGGACAGCGAGCCGATCAGGTAGCCGCCCAGGGCGGCCAGGAGAGGGAGAACGGTTTCCATGGCGCGCGATTGTCAGTCAGCCGCCACCCCGGGTTTGCCCTGGGGCGGCCGTTTCAGGGCGGCACCTGCACCGTGGCCTTGATGTGCTTCAGATTGGTCACCAGCGTGAAGCTCGTCAGCACCAGCAGCGTCCAGGCGCTCCACTTGGACAGATGCACCACGGCCCAGGCGCCCAGCTGGTGCGGATAGGCCCACAGGCCGAAGAAGGTTCCGAAGTTCTCGGCCAGCCAGATGAAGAAGCCGATCAGCACCAGCGCGAGCGCCAGCGGCATGCGCCGCTCCACCCGGTCGGGCGTGAACACCACCTGAGCCCGCGCATACAGGCCCAGCGCCAGTGCGGCGAGCAGCCAGCGGTAGTCACCGATGAAGTGGTGGGTGAAGAAGTTCAGGTACAGCGCCGCGGCCACCAGGCCGGCCATCCAGTAGGGCGGGTGGTGTTCGATGCGCAACCGGAACAGCCGCCAGGCCTGGATGATGTAGCTGCCGACGGCGGCATACATGAAGCCTGCGAACAAGGGCACGCCCAGCAGCTTGCTGAACGCGAAGTCCGGGTAGCTCCAGGAACGGATGCTGGCCGAGGTCTTGAACACCTCCAGTGCAAAGCCCAGCACATGGAAGATGCTGATGGCCTTGAGCTCATCCCAGGTCTCGCGCCCGCTCCACAGCATCCAGCCCTGGATGGCCAGCGCGATCAGCAGCAGCGCGTCGTAGCGCGGCAGCCCCAGCAGGCCCGCGCGCGGCACGCACAGCACCGCGGCGAAGAACAGGCCGGCAAACCAGCAGGCCTGTGCCTCCTTGGCGGCAAAGTGCGCCAGCTCGCGCAGCAGCGCGCGAACCCGCCCGGCCGGCCGCATCGACGGGCTCAGGCCGCGTTCGCGCACTGCACCGGGCGCGCGCCCAGCAGCTCGGTCAGCACCGCGGGCTCTATGCCCACCAGATAGCCGCGACGGCCGCCATTGATGCAGATGCGCGGCAGCGCCAGGATGCTGGCCTCCACGAACACCGGCATGGCCTTGCGCACGCCGAAGGGCGAGGTGCCGCCCACCTGATAGCCGCTGTGGCGCTGCGCCACCTCGGGCTTGCAGGGCTCCACCTTCTTGCACGGGATCTGCCGCGCCAGCTCCTTGAGACTGACCGTGCGGTCGCCGTGCATCAGCACGATCAGCGGCTCGGCCTTGTCATCCTGCATCACCAGCGTCTTCACCACCGCGTGCTCGTCCACGCCCAGCTGGCGCGAGGACTCGGACGTGCCGCCGTGCTCCACGTAGTCATAGACATGCTCGGTGAACTCCACGCCGGCGCGCTTGAGCATCTGCGTGGCCGGGGTCTCGCTGACATGGGTGCTCTTCTTGCTCATCCCCTCATTTTGGGGCAGGTGAGGAATGCCGCAACACAACAAGCAATTATTGTTTTACAGTAAGTTTTTCTTGTTTTGCGTGAATCACATGCCCAACTCCTTCGCGCCCGACAGCCTGCGCCGCATCCGCCGCCTGGCGCTGGCCGTGCGCCTGCTGTGCCTGGTGGGCATCGTGATCATCGGCACCCTGCCCTTCGTGTTCTGGGCCCAGCCGGACTGGATCGCCCGTGTGGCGGCGCGCGAATGGGAGCTGGAGTTCATGCAGCTGCACATGGGCAACCGGCTGATGGGCCTGGCGGCCTCGCTGCTGCCCACCGCCCTCATCCTGTACGCGCTGGCCCAGGTGTGGTCGCTGTTCGGCTGCTTTGCGGCGGGCGAGCTGCTGGCACGGCGGCCGGCACGGCATCTGCGCCGCCTGGGCCAGAGCTTGTGTGCGCTGGCCTTCGTTCAGCCCTTGAGCCACACGCTGATGGTGCTGGCGCTGACGCTGGGCAACCCGGTGGGCCAGCGCAAGCTGCAGTTCGGGCTCTCGTCCGACCACTACCTCACGCTGGTGTTCGGCCTGGTGCTGCTGGCGCTGGCGCTGGTGCTGGGCGAGGCGGCCCGCGTGGCGGACGAGAACGCGGAGTTTGTATGAGCCCCTCGTCCGGTCTCGACCCGCAGATGCCGCACCGCTCGGAGTGCTGCTGACATGCCCATCGTCGTGACCTTGGACGTGATGCTGGCCCGGCGCAAGATGCGCTCGCGCGAGCTGGCGGAGCGCGTGGGCATCACCGAGGCCAATCTGTCCCTGCTCAAGAGCGGCAAGGTGCGCGGCGTGCGCTTCGACACGCTGGCCCGCATCTGCGCGGCGCTGGAATGCCAGCCCGCCGACCTGCTGAGCTGGGAGCCCGGCGATGAAGACGCTACCCCGGGCGACGGTGATGGCAGCTGAACGCGACCCTCGTCCGCTGCCCCGTCGCGCCTCCCGCGCGGCGCTGTGGCTGGCGCTGCTGGCGCTGCACCTCGCCGTGCTGATGGCACTGAAATCCCCTCGGCCCATGGCCGGTGAGCCGCGGCAGACGATACGGCTGACGCTGCTGCAGGAGCGCCGCCCTCAGCCCGCCGCCAGGCCGCAGGCGCCCGCCGAAGCAGCAAGACCTGCCCCCGCTCGCCTGCCCGCGCCGCCCGACCAACCGGTCGACACACGCCCGGCTCCCACCCCGGAGCCCACGCCGCGAACGTCACAGGGGGCGCCTCAGCAAGCGCCCGTGGACACGCCCGACACGCTGCCGCCCGCCGCCGGCACCGGCTCGCTGCTGACCAACGAGGCCACCCGCCGCGCCATCCAGCAGGCCACGCGGGCCCCACTGCTGTCCGAGCGCGCTGCGTCTGCCTCGCTGGACCATGGCCGCGAGACCGCCCAGCAGCGTCTGAGCCGCGAGATGACCCGTGCCGGCCATGGCGACTGCCTCAAGGGCGAGTTCGCCGGCGCCGGCATGGGCCTGCTGAGCCTGCCCTTCCTGCTGGCCGCCGAGGCCGGTGGCAAGTGCCGCAAATAGTTTCCCCATCCACCCACCACCATCCTGCCCATGCGACTGATTGCCTCCGTGCTGCTTGCCAGCCTCGCCCTGCCCGCCCTGGCGCAAGACCCGGCCCCGGTCACGCTGCCAACGGTCAGCACCGATCTCAAGCGCAGCAAGGACGTGCTGCCCTACAAGATGATCAACGAGGTGCTGCTGAAGATGGACCGCTACGGCGAGGGCCTGTTCCGCATGGACTTCAGCGTCAGCAAGCAAAAAACCACAGTGCCACTGGACAAGCTGCGCATGGTGGTGCGCAGCGACGATGCCGACCACCCTATCCGGATCGACGCCGAGGGCCGCTTCAAGCTGCCCATGCTGCCCGAGGCCGAGGGGCAGACTGCCGATCTCGCCACCAACGCGACGCCGGAGCAGAAGGTGGCCGTCAGGGGCTCGGTCGAGCTGAACACGCGCGCCGAGGAACTGGACATGGCCAAGGTGCGCCAGATCGTGCGCGTGGGCTACAAGCTGCGCGAGGAGCTGCTGCCCTGGTATCTGCGCTGGCTGTTCCCGCGCATCGAGGCGGTGCGCGCTTGCAGCGCCACGCCCGGCATGGAGCTGGAATGGCGCGAGAACGGCCAGCTGCTGGGCCTGGCCCTGCCCACCGGCGAGCGCGATCCCAAGGCCGACAAGGACCACCCGGCCCGGCTGTGCACGCTGCTGACCGGCCAGGAGCGCTGGCCCGACGGCGCCCGCCTGGTGGCCCCCGCCGGCACCGAACTGAGCGTGAAGCTGCAGGGGCAGTGAGGCCGGTCCACAGCGCCACTCGCGGTGCGCTGGCCCTGAGCATCGTGGGGCTGCACCTGGCCGGGCTCACGCTGCTCTGGCTGCAACGGGAGCGCCCCGCCCCAACACCGCCCCGGCGCGCGGGGCTGGTGATCCGCCTGCTGCCGCTGGCGCCCCGGCCCAGCCTCCGACCGGCGGCCCCGGCGCATGGCGAGCGCCTGCGCGCGCCAACCGCGGCCGAGCCGCAGCCGCGGGGTGTGAGCACCCCCTTGCCGCCCGCGCTCGTGCAGGCACCGATGATGGCGACGGCACCGGCCTCCGCGCCGCAGGCCACCATGGATCAGCGTGCGGCCAGTGCCCCGCTGGACCTGCGCCTGCCGCGCGACTACGCGCGCTCGGCAGCCTACGCCACCAACCCGGCGCTGAACGATGTGCGCGCCAACCTGCCGCGCAGCAGCTTCGAAGGGCGCATTGCCAACGAGCTGGGCGGCGATGGCCGCTGGGTGGAAGAGGTGATGGACGACAACCGCCGCCGGCTGCGCCGCGGCAATCTGTGCGTAAACGTGGAGCGCAGCCGTCTGGTGCAGAACAACCCGTTCAACCAGAGCGTCGCGCCGCAGATGGCGGAGTTCAGCCCGCCCTATCGCTGCGAGCGGCGCTGAAGCTCACCACGCAACACCTGCCCCTCAACCGGGCATGCTGGCGCGCTCCAGCTCGCGCTGCCTCAGCACCCGGCGCAGCAGCTTGCCGGTGGTGGTCATGGGCAGCTCGGGCAGGAACTCGATCTCCTTGGGGTACTCGTACGGCGCCAGCCGCGCCTTCACATGCGCCTGCAGCTCGGCCACCAGCGCGTCGCTGGCCGTCACGCCCGGCGCCAGCACGACGAAGGCCTTGACCAGCGCGCCGCGCTCGGCGTCCGGCTTGGGCACGACCGCCGCATTGGCCACCGCCGGATGCTTGACCAGGCAGTTCTCGATCTCGCCCGGGCCGATGCGGTAGCCGGCGCTCTTGAACATGTCGTCCGCACGGCCCTGGTACCAGAGCGTGCCGTCGGCATCCATGCGGGCCAGGTCGCCGGTGCGGCACCAGCTGTCGCCCACCGCGCCGGTGTACTTGGCGCGGGTGGCGGCCTCGTTGTTCCAGTAGCCGAGGAAGAACACCGGGTCGGGGTCGCCGTGACGGTCGCGCGCATGCACGGCCACCTCGCCCACCTCGCCCGCCGGGCATTCGCGGCCCTCGTCGTCGATCACCGCCACGCGATGGCCCGGGTAGGCCCGCCCCATGCTGCCCGGCTGGGCGGGCCACAGCGCCTGGCAGTTGCCCACCACGTAGTTCATCTCGGTCTGGCCGAACATCTCGTTGAGCGGCACGCCCAGGGCATCGCGGCACCAGGCGAACACCGCGTCGCCCACGGCCTCGCCAGCGCTCATCAGCGCGCAAAGCCGCAGCTGCGGCCGCCGCTGGCGCATCTCGGCGAGCGGGTAGGCCTTCATCAGCGCCTTCAGCGCCGTGGGGAACAGAAAGCTGTGCGTGACGCCGTAGTCCACCAGCAGCTGCAGCGCCTTCTCGGCCGAGAAGCGCCCCTGCCACGCGACGATGGGGCGGCCGAAGAACAGCGTGGGCAGCAGCGCGTCCATCAGGCCGCCGGTCCAGGCCCAGTCGGCGGGGCTCCAGAAGACGGCATCGCTGGGCTTGCTCGGGTCGGCCGGGTCGAAGCCAAACCAGTTCTGGCTGGCGACGAAACCGCTCAGATTGCCCAGCAGCGCGCGCTGCGGGATCAGCGCGCCCTTGGGGTTGCCGGTGGTGCCGCTGGTGTAGATCAGCACGGCGGCATCGCCCGCGCGGGTCTGCACGGGGCGCAGGCTCGCCGCCTCGGCCTGCAGCGCCGCCATCCAGCCCAGCTCGTCGCCCTGCAGCCCGCAGTCGCCCACCGCGATCACGCGGCGCA
This sequence comes from Roseateles depolymerans, assembly GCA_003241055.1. Taxonomy (GTDB): domain Bacteria; phylum Pseudomonadota; class Gammaproteobacteria; order Burkholderiales; family Burkholderiaceae_C; genus Pelomonas; species Pelomonas depolymerans_A. The sequence continues at coordinate 86,443 of QFOD01000004.1, read as the reverse complement.
GCGCGGGGCAGCGTTCGCGCACGCTGCGCAGCGCCGGCAGTACCTCGCAGGCCGCGATGGCCAGCACCGCGCCGCTGTCCTGCAAGCGGAACTCCAGCGCCTCCGGCCCGAACAGCAGCGACAGCGGCATGGCCACCGCGCCGATCTGCTGGATCGCGATATGCGCCACCGCGGTCTCGAAACGCTGAGGCAGCACGATGGCGACCCGGTGGCCGCGCCGCACGCCCTGGGCCAGCAGCGCGTTGGACAGGCGGTTGGCCGAGCGCTGCAGCTGCGCATAGCTGTAGGCCGCGCGGCAGCCCGATTCGCTGTCGAAGAAGATGGCCGTGGCCTCGGGCGTCTCGCGCGCCCAGCGGCCGCAGCAGGCCTCGGCGATGTTGAAGTGCTCGGGCACCTGCCAGCGGAAGGCGGCGTGCAGCGCCTCGTAGTTGTCTTCCGCCATGCCTGCCCCCTTGGTTGAGGGGGCCGATGCTAGCCAGCCGCCGCCGGCCGGCACTCGGGACTAGCCCGGGGGGACCGCCTCGCGCAAGCTTGGCCCCTCGCACAGGTGACGCTGCAGCAGCGCGGTGGAGAAATCCCAGCTCTGCTGATGCATGCCGCGCTGGTTGTAGTGGGTGCGGGTCAGCACCAGCACGGCGTCGAGGGCGGGCAGCATCAGCACATGGTTGCCGCCGTTGCCGGACATCATCCAGCCGCTGAAACGCCCGCAACTCAGCGCATAGTCGCGGCGCCAGAACTGCTCGCCGTAGTCCAGCCCGAAGGGGGTGTGGCGCCTGACGCTCAGCAGCGCATCCACCTGCGCAGCCGCCAGCACCGCCCGCCCCTGCCAGCGGCCCTGCAGCAGCAGCGTCTGCATCAGCGCGGCCCAGTCGCGGGTGCGCAGGCGCAGCCCGCCGCCGGTCATGGTTTCGCCCGTGGGCGAGTGATGCCACTGCCAACGCGTGATGCCCAGCGGCCGGAACAGCCGCGTCGCCGCATAGGCCTCCAGCCCGCCCGGCACGCGCCGCTCCAGCAGCTGGCCCAGCAGGAAGCTGCCGGCCGTGCAGTAGGCCCAGGGCGCGAGCCCCTGGGCGTCGCGGGCCACGGTGCGGGTGGGCAGGTCCACGGCCCAGCGCAGCCAGCGCGGCTGCGGGTACATGGCCTCCTCGTTGCCGGGGCTGGCGTCCTGGTTGTCGTCGCAGTCCAGCGCCGAGGACATGGTCAGCAGGTCCTCCACCGTGATGGCCTGCTTGGCCGGTCCGTCGTGCTGCAGCGGTGCCAGGTCCTGGAAGGCCGGGAACACCGGCGTGTCGCGGCGCAGCAGGCCGTCCTGCACGGCGGCCGCCACCAGCATCGCGGTGACGGACTTGCCGACCGAGCGGGTGTCGTGCAGCGTGGCCGCGTCGGCGCCGCGCGCATAAAGCTCCACGAGCGACCGGCCGCCGCGCTGCAGCAGCACGCTGGTGGCGCCGGGCAGCGCCTCCAGCGCGGCGCGGTCCTGCGCGGCCAGCTCGGGCGGCGCCGTGGCGGCGGCGTGGGTGGACAGGGCCGACAGCGTCAGCGCGAGGGCGAGAGCAGTGAGGGACAGGTCTTTCATGCCCTCATGCTGCGCGGCGCGGGGCCGCCGGTCTAGAAGCTTTTGAACCCGGCCAGCCAGGCGGCCGGCGTGCAGCGGTATTCGGCGCGGAACAGTCGGGTGAAGTGGCTCTGGTCCGCAAAGCCCAGCGCCGCCGCGACCTCCGCGATCGCCTCGCCGGCGCGCAGCCGGCGGGCCGCCCGGTTCAGCAGCGCACGGCGCTGCAGCTGGCCCGGCGACAGGCCGTAATGCCGGCGGAAGGCGCGCGACAGCGACACCGGATGCACGCCCGCCGCCTCGGCCAGCGCGCCCATGCGCAACGGCTGCTCGCAGTCGTCCACCAGCTGTTCCATGCAGCGCCGCAGCCAGGCCGGCTCGCGCCGCTCGATCGCGCCCAGCGCGGCAGCGGCCTCGCGGGGCGCGATCGTGCTTAGCGCGCACAGCTCGCGGCAACCCTGTTCGATGTCCAGCAGACCACCCAGATCCAAAGCCAGCGGCTGGCGAGCCAGGTCTTGCGCCAACCGGCGCGCGCCCTGCTCCAGCAGCCGTGCGCCCCCGTCCTGCAGCGCCAGCGCCCCGGCCTGGGCAGCACCGAGGCTCAGCGCGACGAACAGCCCCTGCGGGTCGACGAAGCTGTCCTGATGCCGCGTACCCGGCGGGTTCCACAGCGCGTCGCCCGGCCCCAGCAGCGCATCGGCGCCACGGGCCGTGCTGCGATAGCGGCCGGCCAGCACCACGATGAAATGCCCGTCCTCATGCTCGTGCGGCGCGACCCGGTGCGCCGGCGTGTGGGCGCTCAGCCGCGCGAGGCTGAAGCCCGCCACGTCACAACGGGCCTCGAAGCGGCCGTAGAACTGGGTGAATCTCAGTCGCATAAATCCGACAGGCAAAGGGGCACTCGCGGAGCCTATTGAATCAGCTTTGTCGGCAACCGCTGCTACCTACACTGCGCTTCGATGCGATCCCAGGGAGAGGACAACTATGAGCGAATCGCGCAGCCTGCGGTACATCCTGCTGGGCTTGATACAGGGCGTGCTGCTGTGGGCCGTGCAGCGCGCCGATACGCTGCCCGCCGACACGGCGTGGCGGCATGCCCTGCTCGCGTTGCTAACGCTGCTGCCCTTGCTGATCTATCAAAGCGCCGAAAGCCCCTGGACACCTCACCGACGCGCGCTGGTCGTCGGAACGATAAGTGTGCTGTTGGCACTCGGAACCTATTGGCAAGGAAGTACAGGCACAGACGCCTCGCGGCCAAATTACGACTCGCCTGCTTTGCTCGGTCTCCTGTCATGGCCCTTGCTGACCTTGGCGCTTTTGCAGGGCTGGAATGTAGAGCGCAGGCGCTTCGACTACACACGGCTTTTTGAGCTGGCCTGGCGAAACACCATCTTGCTCGCCCTGGCAGCCAGCTTGGTTGGCTTGTTCTGGGCAGCGCTTTGGGCCGGAGCCTGGCTGCTTGACAGCATTGGCATCGCGACAGTGAAGGAGCTCATCAGCCAAAGCGCATTTGCCTTTCCTGCCACATGTGCTGCCTTTGGTCTGGCTTGGGCACAGGGATTGATGCGCAGCCAGGCGATCAACTCAGTTCGCCGAATCTGGCTGGGGCTGAACGCCTGGTTTTTCCCGCTGACCATCGGCTTCGGCCTGGCTTGGGTCATCGCACTTCCCTTCACCGGTCTGGACACGCTGTTTAGCACTCGTCAGGCAGCATTTCTGCTGCTCTGGTTTGCCCTGCTGAGCATCAAGTTTTGCAACGCCGCGTGGCAGGACGGTAGAGAGGCTCCGCCCTACCCGGCATGGCTGAGCTTCTTCTTGCAGTGGGCCCAGCTCTGCCTATTGGCCGTAGTGGCGGTGGCCGGCATGGCCCTGCAGGCCCGAATCCATCAGCACGGCCTCAGTACGGACCGCATCTGGGCGGCTTATGGCGTGGGCCTCGCGAGCCTGTACGCCATCGGATACGGGCTATCCGTTCTTCCGCGCTGGCGGGCACACGGCTGGATGGCCTGCGTGGGGCCTACCAACACGGTCGTCGCGGCCGTGGGACTGATCGGCGCGCTACTACTGCTCAGCCCAGTACTTGACGCCCGCCAGCTCGCTACCAGGAGCCAGTTGGCCAGACTTGAAGGCGGCGCCATCGCGCCAGACCAGTTTGACTTCGCAACCTTGGCCCATCGCTACGGCCGATTTGGCCGCGAGGCAACAGAGGTCTTGTCAACACGCACCGGCAGTGCACGCGATTTGCAAATCGCCGCGCTGGCAAGGGCAGCGCTCTCAGCGCCATGCTGCGGCCGGGCAGGTACGCCCGTAGCCAACGGCGCTGAAGCCGTCGCCAGCCTCAGACTCTGGCCGCGCAACGCATCGCTGGACCCGGAATTCGCGGCTCGATTGAGTTCGCCAACCGCTGATTGGCGCGATGCCGAATGTCTGCGTCATGCGCCGCGCTGCCTTCTGTGGCGCGTTGACCTCGATGGGGACAGAAGCCCGGAGATCGTGATGCTGCATGCGGGCGCCGAGCGCACGCTGGGCGTGTACAAACGCCAAGATGGAGCCTGGCGCTACCTGGGTGCCTACATCGCCCCAACCTCGGGCGGCTTCGATGCGCTGGCTAAGAGCATCGAAGCCGGTGAAGTCGAGTTGCGCCCAGCTCGGCTGCCCGATTTAGTGATCGGTAGCCGCCCCGCAAGCTTCAGCCCCAACTGAAACTTGAACCCAGTCCTGCGCTCAGATGCTCCTCAAAGCGGCGCAGGCCTGTAACGCATCGCCCGTCAGGCGGCAGATGCGCCAGTCCGGCATCACGCTGGCCCCCAGGCGCTCGTAGAAGCGGATCGCGTTCTCGTTCCAGTCCAGCACGCTCCACTCGAAGCGGCCGCAGCCGCGTTTGATCGCCAGCTGGGCCAGGTGGATCAGCAGGGCCTTGCCCAGCCCGGTGCCGCGATACGCGGGCTGCACGTAGAGGTCTTCGAGATACAGCCCCGGTTTGGCCAGGAAGGTGGAGAAGTTGGTGAAGAACAGGGCGAAGGCCACCACACGGCCGCCCCCCTCTCCCTGAACGTCGCCCTGAACCTCCCCCACCAGGCACTCCGCCACCGGCTTGGGTCCGAACAGGTGCGGCCCCAGTGCCTCGGGCGTGACCTCGCACAGGTGGGACAGCTGCTCGAACTCGGCCAGCTCGCGGATCAGCTCGACGATGACTGTCAGGTCGCGGCGCTCGGCCGCACGGATTCGGGGTGTCGCGGAGGAGAACATCGCCTCATTCTGCACGCCCTACATTCCGGGGCCATGACCACGCCCTACCGCCCCGTGCATCCGCATCGCGACGAGCAGCTGACGCTGCGCGGCCTCAGCCACCACCTGCTGCGCTGGGGCCAGCCGCAGCCGGGCCGGCCGCCGCTGGTGCTGCTGCACGGCTGGATGGATGTAGGGGCGTCGTTCCAGTTCGTGGTGGACGAGCTCGCGGGGCTGGAAGGTCGCGAACGCGAGATCATCGCGATGGACTGGCGCGGCTTCGGCGACAGCGAGGCCGCGGGCGACAGCTACTGGTTTGCCGACTACCTGGCCGACCTGGACGCGCTGCTGGACGCGCTCAGCCCCGAGCAGCCGGTGGACCTGCTGGGCCACAGCATGGGCGGCAACATCGTGATGAGCTATGCGGGCGTGCGGCCCGGGCGCATCCGCCGGCTGGTGAACCTGGAGGGCTTCGGCCTGCCGGACGCCAACCCCGCCGCCGCGCCCGAGCGGCTGCAGCAGTGGCTGGACGAATTGAAGGCGCCGGCCACGCTGCGGCCCTATGCCAGCCTGGCCGCCGTGGCGGAACGGTTGATGAAGAACAACCCGCGGCTGCCGGCCGACAAGGCGGCCTGGCTGGCCCGCTACTGGGCGCGCGAGACGCCCGAGGGCTTCGCGCTGCGTGCCGACCCGGCCCACAAGCACGCCAACCCGGTGCTGTACCGGCGCGCCGAGGTGCTGGCCTGCTGGCAGCGCATCACGGCGCCGACGCTGTGGGTGGAGGGCAGCGACGACCAGCTCGCCCGCTTCTGGGGCGGCCGCTACACGCGGGAGGATTTCGACAGCCGGCTGGCCGTGGTGCCGGGTCTTGAGCGCTGCGTGCTGGCCGACGCGGGCCACATGCTGCACCACGACCAGCCGCAGGCGCTGGCCCGGCAGCTGCTCGCCTTCCTGGGCTGAGCCCGGCGTCACTGTCAGCGGCAGGACAGATGCCGCAACGGACAATGGCGCGAATGCTCTCGTTACGCCCTGCCCTGCGCCGACGCCGCCTGCTGAGCGGCCTGCTGCTTGCGTTGGGGCTGGCCGCCGGCGCGCAGGCGGCCGACGACTGCGGGCGGCCGCTGCGTGTGGCCATGTCCGATCTGGGCGTGGGCGGCTACCTGGAGCAGGGCCAGCCGCGCGGCCTCATCCCCGACCTGATCCAGGAGCTGCAGTCACGCAGCGGCTGCCGGCTGCAGATCGTGCCGTTGCCGCGGGCGCGGGCGCTGCTGGAGTTCGAGCGCGGCGAGCTGGACCTGATCACCTCCGCGCTGAAGACGCCCGAGCGTGACCAGTACGGCCGCTACCTGCCCTATGGCTACACGCAGCAGGACCTGCTGCTGCTGCCCGAGGCCGGCCCCGGCATCAAGCGCTTCACCGACCTGCGGCTGCGGCCGGATCTGCGCGTGGGCGTGGTGCGCGGCATACGCGCGGGCGGCCGACTGGATGCCGAGATCGATGCCCTGGCCGAGCGGGGGCGGCTGGAGTATTCGCCCGACTTCAACAATCTCGCGGCCAAGCTCAGTGCCCGGCGACTGCAGGCCGCGCTGATGCCCAATGCGCTGCACATCAAGCTGCGCCGCGACGGCCTGCTGCCGGCCGACCTCGTCGTGCAGACCGAGCCCGACGCGCCGCCGCAGCAACTGGGCCTCTATGTAAACCGCCGCACCACGCCGGCGCCGGTGCTCGCGCGGCTCGAGAAGGAGCTGGCTGCGATGGTCGCCAGCGGCTGGGTGCGCCAGGCCTATGGCCACCACTTCGGCGAGGACGAGGCGCGGCGCCTGTTCCGCGCGGCCGGGCAGCCCTGAAATACCGAGCCTCAGGACGGTGGCGTCTGGCGATCCAGCCGGCGCATGCGCCAGGCGTAGATGATGACGATGGCGCAAAAGCCCAGCAGCTGCCCCTGCGAAGCCAGCCAGAAGGCCAGCGGCCAGCCCAGCACCTCGAAACTGAGCTCCCACGCGTAGTAGACGGGCAGCACCGTCAGCAGCGCCCAGGCGATCAGCAGCACCGCGGTCAGGCGGCGTGTGCGGGGCCAGTAGTCCAGGGGAGCGCTCATGGGAGGAACATTCTGGCCCCCATGCGAAAATGCTGTGCTTCGTACAAACACGACCCGACGCCCTCATGGACATCGAACACATCAACCAAATCGGCAACACGCTTGCCGACCTCTCAGCGCGCACCGACGCGCTAAGGGGGTATCTTTGACTTCGACCGCAAGGCACTGCGGCTGAACGAAGTCAATACCGCGCTGGAAAACCCCAAGGTCTGGGACGAACCCAAGCGCGCCCAGGAGCTGGGCAAGGAAAAGCGCCAGCTCGAGGCGGTGGTCGACACCATCCGCCACCTCACCTCCGCACTGGCCGACAACACCGAGTTGTTCGAGATGAGCCGCGAGGAAGGCGACGAGGCCGGCATGCTGGCCATTGCCGAGGATGGCGAGAAGCTGCGCGCCACCGTCGAGGAGCTGGAGTTCCGCCGGATGTTCAACAACCCGGCCGACCCGAGCAACTGCTTCGTCGACATCCAGGCCGGCGCCGGTGGCACCGAGGCCAACGACTGGGCCGGCATGCTGCTGCGCCAGTACCTGAAGTACTGCGAGCGCAAGGGCTTCAAGACTACGCTGGAAGACGAGTCCGCAGGCGACGTGGCCGGCATCAAGAGCGCCACCATCAAGGTCGAGGGCGAGTACGCCTACGGCCTGCTGCGCACCGAGACCGGCGTGCACCGCCTGGTGCGCAAGAGCCCGTTCGACTCCTCGGGCGGCCGCCACACCTCGTTCGCGTCGCTGTTCGTCTACCCGGAGATCGACGACTCCATCGAGATCGACATCAACCCGGCCGATGTGCGGACCGACACCTACCGCGCCTCCGGCGCCGGTGGCCAGCACATCAACAAGACCGACTCGGCCGTGCGCCTGACGCACATGCCGACCGGCATCGTGGTGCAGTGCCAGGACAGCCGCTCGCAGCACAGCAACCGCGACGTCGCCTGGCGCCGACTGCGCTCGCGCCTGTACGACCATGAGATGAAGAAGCGCATGGCCGAACAGCAAAAGCTCGAGGACACCAAGACCGATGTGGGCTGGGGCCACCAGATCCGCTCCTACGTGCTGGACCAGAGCCGCATCAAGGACCTGCGCACCAACTACGAGACCTCGGCCACGCAGAAGGTGCTGGACGGGGACCTCGACGCTTTCATCCACGAAAGCCTCAAGCAGGGCGTTTGACGCCCACCACCCGGTGCGCCCTCGGGCGCACCGCTTTGACCGACTTCCGAGATTCCAAGGACGCCCCTCATGCGTGAAGGCACCGCCCCCATGATCCACCGCGCCGACTACCAGCAGCCGGCCTTCTGGATACGCCAGGTCGACCTCTGCTTTGACCTCGACCCGGCCAAGACCCTGGTCACCTCCAAGCTCAAGGTGGAGCGCAACCACGCGGTGCCGCACGGCCCGCTGCGCCTGCATGGCGAAGAGCTCAACCTGCTGCGCGTGCTGATCGACGGCAACAGCGTGTCCTTCCGCCAGGAGGGCCACGAGCTGATCATCGAGGGCGCGCCGGACGCGGACTTCAACCTCGAGATCCGCAACACCTGCTGCCCGGACAAGAACACCGCGCTGTCGGGTCTCTACACCTCGGGCGGCAGCTTCTTCACGCAGTGCGAGGCCGAGGGCTTCCGCCGCATCACCTATTTCCTGGACCGCCCCGACGTGATGGCGGTCTACACCGTGCTGCTGCGCGCCGACGCGAAGAAGTACCCGGTGCTGCTGTCCAACGGCAACCTGGTGGAGACCGGCGCACTGGACAACGGCCGCCACTTCGCGAAGTGGCACGACCCCTTCCCCAAGCCCAGCTACCTGTTCGCCGTGGTGGCGGGCGACCTGGTCGCACGCGAGCAACGCGTGACCACGCGCGCCGGCAAGAACCACCTGCTGCAGGTGTTCGTGCGCCGTGGCGACCTGGAGAAGACCGAGCACGCGATGAACAGCCTCATCGCCTCCATCGTCTGGGACGAGGCCCGCTTCGGCCTGGCGCTGGACCTGGAGCGCTTCATGGTGGTCGGCGTGTCCGACTTCAACATGGGCGCGATGGAGAACAAGGGCCTCAACATCTTCAACACCAGCGCGCTGCTGGCCTCGCCGGCCACCGCGACCGATGCCGACTTCGCCCGCATCGAGTCCATCGTCGCGCACGAGTACTTCCACAACTGGACCGGCAACCGCGTCACCTGCCGCGACTGGTTCCAGCTGTCGCTGAAGGAGGGCCTGACCGTCTTCCGCGACCAGGAGTTCAGCCAGGACATGGCCGCCGCGCCCAGCGCGCGCGCCGTGTGCCGCATCCAGGACGTGCGCCAGCTGCGTGCCCGCCAGTTCCCCGAGGACAGCGGCGCCATGGCCCACCCGGTGCGCCCGGACAGCTACAGCGAAATCAACAACTTCTACACCGCCACGGTCTACGACAAGGGCGCGGAAGTGGTGCGCATGTACCAGACGCTGGTGGGCCGCGCCGGCTTCGAGGCCGGCATGAAGCTCTACTTCGAGCGCCATGACGGCCAGGCCGTCACCTGCGACGACTTCGCGCAGGCCATGGCCGACGCCAACCCCGGCTCGGCCCTGGCCACGCGGCTGGACGCGTTCAAGCGCTGGTACTCGCAGGCCGGAACGCCGCGCGTGACCGCGCGCGGCACCTACGACGCCGCCGCCCAGACCTACACGCTGACGCTCGCCCAGCACACGCCCGCCACGCCGGGCCAGGCCGACAAACAGCCCCAGGTCATCCCGGTGGCGCTGGGCCTGCTGAGCCGCGCCGGCCAGGCGCTGGCGCTGGACGCCAGCGGCGCGACCGAACAGGTGGTGGTGCTGGACCAGGCCGAGCAGCGCTTCGTGTTCCAGGGCATCACGGCCGAGCCCGTGCCCTCGCTGCTGCGCGGCTTCTCCGCGCCGGTGGTGCTGGACGACGGCCTCAGCGACGCCGACCTGCTGGTGCTGCTGCAGCACGACAGCGACGCCTTCAACCGCTGGGAAGCCAGCCAGCGCCTGGCGCTGAACCTGATGCTGCGCGCACTGCGCAGCGGCGAGGCACTGACGCTGGGCGACGACTACATCGCCGCGATGCGCGCGCTGCTGACCCACCCGACGCTGGACGCCGCGTTCAAGGAACTGGCGCTCACGCTGCCGACCGAAAGCTACCTGGCCGAACAGCTGGACGTGGTGGATCCGCAGGCCGTGCATGCCGTGTGGATGGCCGCGCAGCGCCAGCTGGCCAGCGCACTGCGCGCCGACTGGGCCGCGGCCTTCGAGGCGAACCAGATTCAGGGCGGCTACAAGGCCGACCCGGTGTCCTCGGGCAAGCGCGCGCTGGCCAACCTGGCGCTGTCCATGCTGGTGCTGGACGCCCAGGCCAGCGGCGACACCGTCTGGCCGGGCAAGGCCTACCAGCGCTTCAAGGACGCGTCCAACATGACGGACCGCCTGGGCGCGCTGGCCGCGCTGGTGGCGGCCGGTGCGGAGCTGGCCACGCCGGCGCTGGAGCGCTTCCACGCGCTCTTCAAGGACGATCCACTGGTCATCGACAAGTGGTTCGCGCTGCAGGCCCAGGCGCCCGAGCAGGACGGCCGCGTGTTCGCCCGCGTGAAAGCGCTGACCAAGCATGCCGACTTCACGCTGAAGAACCCCAACCGCGCGCGCAGCCTGCTGGCCTCGCTGTGCATGCTCAACCCGGCGGCGTTCCACCGCGCCGACGCCGGTGGCTATGTGTTCTGGGCCGAGCAGGTGATCGCCATCGACGCGATCAACCCGCAGCTGGCCAGCCGCATCGCCCGCGCGATGGACCGCTGGGCCCAGCTGGCCGAGCCCTATCGCAGCGCCGCCCGCGAAGCCGTGGCGCGCGTGGCCGCCAAGCCGGATCTGTCGCCCGACGTTCGCGAGATCGTCGAACGTGCCCTCGCCTCTGGAGCCTGAGATGTCCCGTGTCAGCCTGACCCAGTACCTGATCGAGCAGCAACGCCTGCATGGCCACATCCCGCAGGAGCTGCGCCTGCTGATCGAGATCGTCGCGCGCGCCTGCAAGCGCATCGCGATCGCGGTGAACAAGGGCGCGCTCGGTGACGTGCTGGGCACGGCGGGCAGCGAGAACGTGCAGGGCGAGGTGCAGAAGAAGCTGGACATCATCGCCAACGAGGTGCTGATCGAGGCCAATGAGTGGGGCGGCCATCTCGCGGCCATGGCCAGCGAGGAAATGGACAGCATCTATGTGGTGCCCAACCGCTACCCGCAGGGCGAGTACCTGCTGCTGTTCGATCCGCTGGACGGCTCGTCCAACATCGACGTAAACGTGTCCATCGGCACCATCTTCTCGGTGCTGCGCAAGGTGGGCCATTCGCGTGGCGTGGCGGAGGAGGACTTCCTGCAGCCCGGCAAGCAGCAGGCCGCGGCCGGCTACTGCGTCTACGGCCCGCAGAGCATGCTGGTGCTGACCGTGGGCGACGGCGTCGCGATGTTCACGCTGGACCGCGAGACCGGCTCCTGGGTGCTGACGCAGGACGAGGTCAAGATTCCGGCTGACACCAAGGAATTCGCGATCAACATGTCCAACATGCGCCACTGGGCCCCGCCGGTGAAGCGCTACATCGACGAGTGCCTGGCCGGCGAGGAAGGCCCGCGCGGCAAGAACTTCAACATGCGCTGGATCGCGTCCATGGTGGCCGACGTGCACCGCATCCTGACCCGCGGCGGCGTCTTCATGTACCCCTGGGACCAGCGCGAGCCCGACAAGCCCGGCAAGCTGCGCCTGATGTACGAGGCCAATCCCATGGCCTTCCTGATCGAGCAGGCCGGCGGCGCCGCGGTCAACGGCACCGAGCGCATCATGGACCTGCAGCCCACCAAGCTGCACGAGCGGGTGGCCGTGGTGCTGGGCTCGCGCCACGAGGTGGAGCGCGTGCAGGCCTACCACCGCGAGGCCCAGGACAAGTAAGCAGCCAAGGCCACGAACGCAACGCCGTAGCCGGTTCTGCCGCTGCGGCGTTTTTTCATGGCCGCGCCGTCCTCAGCGTGACGGGTGGCGCTTCACCTTGTGTCATCCAGGGAGATCGGGCGCGGGGCACATTGGCGCCAGCGCAGCCCGCCGCCGGCGACGGCCGCATCCACCCCAGCAAAGGACTCCCCATGAACATCGATCTGAGCGGCAAGACCGCCCTGGTGACCGGCTCCACCCGCGGCATCGGCTTTGCCATCGCCGTCGGCCTGGCCCGCACCGGCGCCACGGTCATCATCACCGGCCGCAAGCCGGCCGACGTGGACACGGCACTGGCCCGCCTGCGCGCCGAGGTGCCGGGCGCAAGCGTCCGCGGTGTCGCGGCCGACCTGGGAACGGCCCAGGGCTTCGAGACCCTGACCGCCGCCGAGCCGCAGGCCGACATCCTGGTCAACAACGTCGGCATCTTCGCGCTCCAGCCCTTCGCGGAGATTCCGGATTCGGAGTGGACCCGCTTCTTCGAGGTCAACGTGATGTCCGGCGTGCGCGCCAGCCGCGCCTATCTGCCCGGCATGCAGAAGAACGACTGGGGGCGCATCGTCTTCATCTCGTCCGAGTCCGGGCTCAACATCCCGGCGGACATGATCCATTACGGCTTCACCAAGACCAGCAACCTCTCAATCTCGCGCGGCCTGGCCAAGAGCCTGGCCGGCACCGGCATCACGGTGAACGCGGTGCTGCCGGGGCCCACGCTGTCCGACGGCGTGCAACAGATGATGGCCCCCGACGGCGACCTGGCCGCCGCCGAACGCGCGGCGAACGCCTTCGTGAAGGCGCATCGCAGCACCTCCATCATCCAGCGCGTGGCCACGCCCGAGGAGGTGGCCAACATGGTGGTCTATGCCTGTTCCAAACAGGCCTCCGCCACCACCGGCGCCGCGCTGCGGGTGGACGGCGGCGTCGTCGACACCATCGCCTGAGGAGCCTGAGGAGCCTGAGGGCCGCGTGTGCGGAGAGGCAGGGGGCATAACCTGACCCCGGCCCGCACCCATGAACCAGGGTAAACGCGCAAGGATCATCAGGATTTCATCAAGCTCGCACGGGGGCGCATTCCTAGCATCGTCAGCATCTTCCATCCCCTGACGAGAGAGCCCCATGATTCGTGCAACCGCAGCTTCAGCCACGCTGGCCCTGACACTTCTTGCCGCTGCCGCGCAGGCGGCGCCCGGCGCCTCGACGACCGACTTCTCCTCGGGCGCGAACGGCTGGACGGGCGTGGTTTCCTGGGACGGCACGGCAGGCTCCTGGGTGGACGACACCCTCGGCAATGCCGCGCCCGCGTATCACACCGTCATCCAGGACACGTTCGGCCTGCACTGGACCAACAACAGCAACCCGGCCGTCATCGGCGACTACACGCAGGCTTCCTCGGTCACCTTCAGCCTGGACTTCAACGCCTACTCCATCACCTACCTCGGCAACGAGGTAGCGCGCAATCTGGTGGTCGAACTGCGCGACTACGACAACGCGCCCGCCGACCTGCCCTACACCAGCGTCTGGTACGTGCTGGGCAGCGTACAGGCTGGGGAAGGCTGGACGCACCTGTCAGTGACGATCGATGACACCTCGTCGCTCGGGCTGCCGGCCGGCTGGGGCGGCTACGGCGCCGAGGATGCCGACGGCGCACCGATACTGCCGGCCAACCGCAGCTTCAGCGATGTGCTCCGGAGCGTTGACGAGGTCGTGTTCACGACCTTTGTTCCGGGCTACTTCTATGGCTGGACCAACTACGACGTCGCGGTGGACAACATCTCCATCACAGCCGTTCCCGAGCCCGGCACGCTGCTGCTGCAAGCCCTGGGCCTCGCCACGCTGGCCGGCCTGGCACGCCGCCGCAGCCGGCAGACCAGGCGCTGAGATCGCCTGCGGGCGGCGGCGGGCCCTGCTGAGGTCCTGTCGCTGCCCTGCCAACCGCACTGCCAACCGGACCATGAAAAAACCGCTCGTTGCCGTGGGGCAAGGAGCGGTTTTCAATTCTGGTGCCGGTGAAAGGAGTCGAACCCTCGACCTTCGCATTACGAATGCGCCTAAGCGCCTATTTGTCATCGTTGATGCTTGTCGATAGAATCATTCAAAATCAACAACTTGCGGCATTTTTGCTGTTCGAAAATACAGCCCGTGCGTTGATTCGGATTCGTCGAAATTGCGGCTTTGCCCCTACAGAGCCCCTACAAGTTCAGGAGCGCAACGATGGCCCGACCCCCAAAGACCCAAGCGCCCGACCTGGCGCAGCCCTGTGAGCTGACCGCAGGCGTCATCGAGCGGCTGGCCTGCCCGGTGGGCAAGTCGCAAGCCTTCCTGCGCGACGCGCGGGGGAATGGCCTCAGGGTGCGTGTGACGCCGACCGGCAAGAAGACCTTTGTCTTCGAGCAGAGCCTGAACAATCAAACCATTCGCCGCAGCATCGGGGACGTGAGCGCCTGGACCATCGACGCCGCTCGGGCCGAAGCCAAGCGCCTGTCGGTCATGTTGGATGCTGGAGCAGACCCGCGCGAGGTCGAACGCCAGCAAGCGGCCGAGCGCGCCGCAGCGAAGGCTGAGGCACAAGCCCGGGCTGCTGCACAGGCCGCCCAAGAGGCCGCCGAAGCTGTCACCGTTGGCGCAGCGTGGGTGCGCTATGTCGCCGAAGGCAGCCCCAAGCGCCGCGACGCATGGAAGCCGCGCTATGTGGCCGATATGGCGAAGATGACGGCCCCGGGCGGCGAGCCCAAGAAGCGGGGCAAGGGCGTCACGCTGCCCGGCCATCTGGCCCCCTTGATGGCCTGGCGGCTGTCCGACATCTCCGAAGACTCACTGGCCGCCTGGTTCAAGGTCCAGGCCCGCCGCAGCAAACACCAAGCGACTCGCGCGCTGATGATGTTCCGGGGCTTCCTGCGCTGGTGTGCGGCCGAGCCGGAGTTTCGGGCGCTGGTGAACCGTGATGCCGGCAAGGCTCCCGCCATCATGGACAACCTGCCCGAGATGAAGCGGCGCACGGATGCGTTGGAGTCGGCCCAGGTGGCCGGCTGGTGGTCCGCCGTGGCCCAGTTGTCCAATCCGACCGCATCGGCCTACCTGCGGGCCTTGTTGCTGACCGGCGCGCGGCGCGAGGAAATGGCCGCGCTGCGCTGGGACGCTGTGGACTTCCGATGGCGCAAGCTGACCATTGCGGACAAGGTGGGCGACACGCGCACCATTCCGCTGACGGACTACCTGGCCGCGTTGCTGGCTGGCCTACCCCGGCGCAAGGGTGCGGACGGCAAGCCGAGCCCGTTCGTGTTCGCCAGCGGCAGCAAGTCCGGCCGCATCGCTGACCCCCGTTCAAGCCATGAACGAGCACTGAAGGAAGCCGGCATCGACTCGCTGACGCTGCATGGCTTGCGGCGGTCCTTCTCGCTGCTGGGCGAGGCTGCTGGGGCGCCTGCGGGTGCCATTGCGCAGGTGATGGGCCACCGGCCGAGCGCCACCGCCGAAGGCTACCGGCCCCGCAGCATCGACGCGCTGCGGCCCTTCCTGCAACGCATCGAAGACCACATCCTGACGCTGGCCGGGGTGCCCCTTGATGCCAAGGCCACACCCGCTGAGGGGCTGCGGCGCGTTGCCTGAAATAGCAAAAAGAGCATAATTCGACATGTGGACCGTAGAGCTTCACCCCTTGGCCGAGCCGGAGCTGCTGGCGCTTCCTGCCGACATGCGCGGCCGGTTTCTTCGCATCGCGGAGATGCTGGAGGAGTTCGGGCCACATCAAGTCGGGTTGCCGCATGTCCGGCCACTGGAAGGCAAGCTGTGGGAGATGCGAATGCAGGGCCGCGACGGCATCTCCCGCGCCGTCTATGCCGCCATGCAGGGGCGCCGGCTGCTGGTGCTGCATGTGTTCGTGAAGAAGACCCAGGCCACGCCCCGCAAGGCGCTGGAGATGGCCCGCAAGAGACTGGAGAGCGCGGAATGAAGACCCTCAAGACCCTGAAGGCCGAACTACTGGCCGACGCCGGCACCCGCGCCGCCTATGACGCGCTGGCGCCCGAATTCGAGACGGCCCGCGAGCTGGTGGCTGCCCGCGCCCGTGCCGGCCTCACGCAAGAGGAAGTCGCCGCCCGCATGGGCACGACGCAAAGCACGGTTGCGCGGCTGGAGAGCGGCAAGCGCCCGCCTTCGCTGCGCACGGTGCAGCGGTACGCGCAGGCAGTGGGCGGCCGCGCGGTGGTTCGCATTGAGGCCGCCCGCTGAAAGCCGCCTGACCCTTCCGCCGCCAGCTAGGCCCGCGTCGAAACCGGGCGGAAAGCCGGAGCCCCCGCACGGCCTGCTGGTGGCAACCATTGCGGGGAGGCATCGGGGGATGCGATGGCGAGAGACTGGCAGTTGCTCCGGTACGAGAGGTTTGAGCCGACTACTGAATGGGTGGGGGGCTACCTTCGTGAAACTGACCCCGTCACCCTTGCGAGGGCGGCAAAGCTCGCCAGTCAGCATGCCGGCGTCCCAATCGAACCTGACGATTTTCTGCATGCCGCTGCAAACGGTGAAATCGCACTGCGGGCCGTCGTGCACCGCTCGGCGAGGGTGCAGCGGGAAGGCGGGGGCGTGCTCTGCAA
Source organism: Roseateles depolymerans (assembly GCA_003241055.1). GTDB lineage: Bacteria > Pseudomonadota > Gammaproteobacteria > Burkholderiales > Burkholderiaceae_C > Pelomonas > Pelomonas depolymerans_A. Next base: position 70,019 of record QFOD01000004.1, on the reverse strand, counting down.
CGCGGGCACATCGAACGAAAACATCGTGCCTGCCAACGCCATCCCCACGCTTCCCCTAAGCGCCTGCAAGGCGCTTGCAGCGACTGGCCGGGCGTCATGGCGCACCTTCGATTCGTTCGCATTGCACGATGGCGAACTACAGCGTTTCACAAGCGGCCGGCTTGCCGATGGCGAGCCTGACTTTGTGACGGTGGTGGACGACTGCCGGGTGACGGGCAATCACGTTCACGCTTTGGCGGATGCGCTCAAGCCTCCCACCGCCCTATCGGCCGCGCAGCCAAGTTTGGCGAGCGCCGAGCGCATCACCGAGTCTTCGGCGCCGGAGTCGGACGAGACCCGGCGCTTGCGTTTGTTGCGCGAACTGGGAGGCGATATCCGCTGGCTTCGTGGCAAGTGGGATATCAAGGGTATTCAAGCCCTTGAGCGGCGGGAGCGCGCTGAGCGCAGGAGCCGCACAAGCCAGAAGACCATCCGCGAAGACCTGAAGGCGGCGGCCGAGAGTGAGCGGAACGCAAAGAGGGAGGGGGCGGCCGGCCCGCACTGGCCCCGCTGAGGCCTCCCGTTCCATTCCCGGTCAGACAAGGAATGTTCCCGGCCCACCCATGACGTGGTGGCGCCGGCTTTCCCGCGTTTCTCCCGCCGGCTCCCGTGTTCACAGACTGCCGAACCATCACAGCAACGCCGCACGGCGAAAGGATGGTTCCGAATGCAGACCGCAACCAACAACAGCAGCGAAATCCGCCGCGCTGTATCTGAGGCCCAGCAGTTCCCGCGGCTTGAGCTTGAGAACCGGCCGACAGTGGACACTGCCGCCGCTGCCTATTACCTGAGCCGTCAGCAGCAAACCCTGCGCGGCTGGGCCTGTCTGGAGAACGGCCCCCTGCGCCCGCTGCGCATCAATGGCCGCCTGGCCTGGCCCGTGGCGGACATTCGCCGACTGCTGGGGGTGGCGTAATGAAGAGCGCCCGCCACATCGAAGACAAGGCAGGCGCACCCGGGCAGGGCGCTTCTATTGTCAACGCCGGCCAGTTCCCGGTAAAGCCAGCATCGGTCGTCGCCGAGGTCCTGGCCCGTTTGCTGTCCGGTGAGCGCCTGAGGGGCCTGGATGCAGTGAGCGCGGCTTCCACAACGCGCCTCGCTGCGGCCATCCACTACCTGTCCGATGCCTACGGCTGGGCCATCACGCGCGAAGACCGCGCGGCAGCATGCCGAGATGGGCGCGTCGCATGGGTCAAGGTCTATTGCCTCACACCGGCCAGCATCGAGGCTGCAATGCAGTCCGGCGCGGCTGCCTGGTGCGCCGCTGTTCGCGCAGCCCGCGCCGAACTGCGTTCGAGGGCGGCTGACGCCCAGCGCGAAGCCCAGCGGGTCAATGCTGCGGCCGACGCCGCTCGGCGCCGCCGCGCTGCACTCGCAGCCGCTCAAGGCGACTTGTTTCAAGGGGGCGAACTGTGACCCCGCGCCTGCTTGTGAAGATGGCAGGCCGCGCGGTGTTGTGGTTGCGCGTGGCTGCCACGGATACCGCCGTTGTCGTGTTGGCGCTTCTGCTGGCCGTGGCGCTGGGGCACTGGTATGGGAGCTAGCGCCGGGCGCAATAAGCCGCGCAAGGGGAGGGTTAGTGTCACGGGTCCGTGGGTGGCGGTTTCGCTGGAATTTCTCGCGTCGAGAGCCTTTGCAACGCTGTCGCCCATCGCGACCAAGATGCTGTTCGACCTGGCCTCCCAGCTCGGAGGGAATGCAAAAGGCAATGGCGACCTGAGCGCTGCGCCTTCCGTCATGCGCTCCCGTGGCTGGGCCAGCAATGCCACCCGCGCCGCAGCGCTGCAAGAGCTGGAGGCAGCAAAGCTCATCTGCCTGACGCGGCAGGGAGGGCGCCGGCAATGCTCGCTGTATGCGCTGACGCTCTGGCCGATGGACTGCGACTTCTCCAAGCTCGATAGCGGGCCTGGAAGCTATAGCGCGACGGACTGGCGCGGGCAGGGCGGCGAGCTGGCCTTGAAGCCAACCGAAAAGAACCGGGCTGTGTGGGCATCCCCTCGCAAAAACAGTTTGGCATGCCCCGCAGCGGGGAAAGCTCAGGCCGTTATGACCCCGCCACGGGGCAAGCCCAGCCAAGGAGCGCCGCCTATTGACCCCGCCACGGGGTCATAAGCCCCACTTTTCGACTGAACGGTTGCCCCGCCACGGGTCACCTATCTAGATATGCCATCTGCTGCTGGCGTCCAGTCTGCACCAAGACCAAGGAAGCACACCATGACCGCTCCGCAGTCCGACGAATTCATCCAGTACCACTTGAAGACCGAGTCCGTGAGCGACGAGTACGGGGCCGCCGTCATGCTCACTCAGCAAGAGGGCATCGACGACCCGGCGACCATCCTGGTTCACCCCTGGCAGTTGCGCGCGGCCTGCGAGCATCTGGGCATCTTGAGCGCTGACCCTGAAGCGGCGCGCGTCGCTGATAGCCTGCGCCGCCGCCTGTCCTTGCTTTGTCGCCGTGTTGAGGGCCTGGCCGCTCGCATTCAAGACGCTACCGCTGACGCGGCTTTGCTGGCTCAGGTGCAGGCGGTGGCAGACCTCGCGGCGGACTACATGGCCGAGATGCCGCAGGCAGCCAGTCGTCAGCCGATGCAGGCATCGCTTCTCTGAAGGTGCGGCCTTCGCTGCTGCCGCTCTACGCGGCCGAGGGCGCGGGGCTCATGGCAACCCGGGGGGCATCTGAAGTCCACGGGGCATCGTTTCCCCGACCGCCTGTCCTGTCCCGCGCAGAAAAAATTCCCCGTTTGAATTCAAATCAGCAAATGCGGGGAGGGGCGGGATTTCAAAGTCTCGACCGGGTAGGCGCGGACCGACCTGCACAGTCTCTCGCGCTAACCCGCCAGAAAAAACGGGCGCCGGAGCGGGCGTCGCGGGCGGTGCTGCCCCTACAGAGCCCCTACAAGCGTGCCGAGTCCGCCGCGAAATGACAAAAGGGCTAGCTGCTTTCGCTGCTAACCCTTTGATTTTGTTGGTGCCGGTGAAAGGAGTCGAACCCTCGACCTTCGCATTACGAATGCGCTGCTCTACCAACTGAGCTACACCGGCATTCTGTCTGGGACAGAGCCTTGCATTATAGGCAGATTTTCCTGGCCCCGGCAAGACTTTCGCCCAAGATTTCGTCAGCACCGGGGGCCAGCACCCCAACCACCTTCAGGCGCCGCCAAAAACGGTTCGCAGCAGCGCACGCCCGCGCGGATGGTGGGGCAGCCAGTCCGCGTGGGCCGGATCGCGCAGGACCATGGCCAGCATGCCGGAGCGGACCTCCGCCGCGCGTTCCAACAGCGCCGCGGCACGGTCCAGTTCGCCCAGCGCTGCCAGCGGTGCAGCGTAGAGCGAGGCCTCACCGGCCGTCGTGCTGGAGCACAGCAACGCGGTGTCGATGATGTCGAGCGCCTCCTCACGCTGCCCGAGTCGGGCATGAACGTAGGACGCCACCGTCCAGACAAAGGGCGGGGTGTCGAGCCCATCCGTCATGCGCCGGGCAGCAAGCCCGAGGTCGGCGCGGGGCGCCACCAGCGCCTGGATCGCCAGCGTGAACGACAGCAGCACCAGTTGCCCCGGATGCTCCAGCTGGGCCTGCTGCAGCTCGGCGACGGCGGCGTCGCCCTCCCCGTTCTGAACGAGCGCGCGGGCCAGATTCATCCGGATGTGCAGAGCATGCGGCGCCAGCTCCCGGACGCGCCTCAGCAGTTGCACCGCCCGCGCGGCCTGGTTGGTGAACAGCAGGTGGCGACTGCAGGCCAGCAAGGCGTCCGCGTTGCCGCCATCGGTCGCCTGCACGCGCCGGAAACACTCTGCCGCCTCGTCGAAACGCCAGGCCATGTCGAGCAGCGCGCCACGCGCCGCGTCCACACCGCTTTCGCTGGCAGCGACGTCGACGAGCACGTCCAGGCCCTCGCTGACCGCATCGGGCGTGGAAACCTGACCCCAGTTCGACGCAACGGCCAAGGCCTCGGCCAGCAGCACGCGAGCGGCCGCATAGCCCGGCTCCGCGGCGATGAGCCCACGGGCGCGTTCGATCGCCAGCCCGACGGCTGCCGGCGTGCGCTGCTGCAGCAGCTGGCGCAGGTGGGCGAATTCGCTGCGCCCTTCCTGGCTGGGCGCGGCATCGGCCTGAGGGCGTCCGATCGGCGCCGCCCCCACACCTTCCAGCCGGTAACCCAGGCCGTAGAGCGCCTCCACCCGCAAGCCGATGGGCCGCAGAACGCGCCGGACCTGGCTGATGCATCGCGCCAGGCTTTCATCGGACATGGCCTGGGCCCGCCAGCCTGCAGCCGCGAACTCGTCCTTGCTGACGACCTCGCCGCGGCGGCGCAGCAACAGGCCAAGCACCGCGCGTTCCTTGGGCGGCAGCCTGAGCGGTCGGCCATCGAGCAACGGAACGCCGAGAGCGTCCAGCGTCAACGCAGGGGATGCAGGACTGCCCGGCACCGGATCAACACCTTCCAAAGTTCATCGAAACCTCGACCATCGCACAACGACCCGTCGATGGCGCACTTCATTGTGACCAGCCGTGCAGCCACGCGTCACCGCCGGGGCCTAGTGGATTTCGCCTAGCGTCGGGCGGCGCCGTGCGTGCGCAGTCGCAGTGTCAGGCCGCGGCGAACTCGATGCGGGCCTTGCCGGACCGCTTCGCCGCATACATGGCGGCATCGGCAGCAGCCAGCAGCTCGTCCACGCCCTGAGCCTGGTCCGGGCAGACCGCGACGCCGAGGCTGGCGCTGACCTGCACGACCCCGTGCCCCAGCAGCGGCACCGGCTGCTCGATGAGCCCCAGCATGCGCTGCAGTACCGGCAGCACGTCGTCACGCGACGCGACGTCGTCCAGCACGACGACGAATTCGTCGCCACCGACGCGCGCAGCGATGTCGTTCGCACGCACGCTCGAAACGATGCGGCGAGCCACCTCGCACAGCAGCCGATCACCCGCCTCATGGCCATAGGTGTCGTTGACCGGCTTGAACCCGTCCAGGTCGAGGTAGGCCACCACCAGCTTGCGGCCACTGGTCTGTGCGGCTCGCACCGCCGGCGCCAGCCGCGTCAGCAGGGCCAGCCGGTTGGGCAGGCCGGTCAGGATGTCGTGCTGGGCCAGGTGATGCGCATCGGCCTCGCTGGCCTTGACGGAACTGATGTCCACGACGATCCACAACGACTCGCCATTGGGCAGCTGCACGCCACTGAAGTTCACCCAGATCAGACCGCCGTCGCGCCGCGCCATCTGCAGCTGCGTGCGATAGGGGCGGCCCGACGCCAGCTCGACATAGGCTTCCGCGGTGCGCTCGAAGGCCTGGTCGTCGGGGTAGAACACGCGCGAGGACTGCCCCTGCAGTTCGTCCGGTGCATAGCCGAGGATGCCTGCCAGCGCCCGGTTGGCCCACACCACGCGCCGCTGCCGCAGCCGCACGATGCCGACCAGCTCGTTGTCCAGCATGGCCCGCTGCTCCGCCTCGCTCTGTGCCAGCCGATGCTGCTGCCGGCTTTGGTTGAACTGGTAGACCCACAGCAGCGACGACAGCACCACCACCAGCACCTCGACCAGCCCGGCCAGCAGCAGCAGCTTGGCGCCGTCGCGTCGCCAGGGTTGATAGAAGGACTCGGTATCCAGCCCGACAAGCACCAGCAGCGGGAAGTTGCCGACCTGGCGATAGGCGCTGGCGCGCTCGACCCCGTCGATCAGCGTCTGCGTCACGAAAAAGCCCTGCGCCCGATGGGCTGCCAACGCCTTGCGCAGGTCATCGGACACCTTGTTGCTGCCGAGCGGCACCGGCCGGTCATCGTCGGGCGCGTAGCGAGCCAGCAGCCGCAGCGTTTCGGAGCGAAGCGTCACCGCGCCCTGACTGCCCACCGGCGTCTGGTCCAGCAGTTCGGCGAGACGCTGCGGGGACAGTTCCGCGAACGCCACCCCCTGAAACACGCCACGTGCATCGATGCGGGCCCGCGCCAGCACCAGCGTCCAGCGGCCGCCGCGCAGCTGCAGGGGCTCGGAAACCGCCAGCAGGTCGGGCTTGTCGCGCGCCTGTTGAAAGAAGCTCTGCTCGCCGATCTGCAACGCCGGGACGTCGTCGTCCGTCAGCACGCGCCCGTTCGCATCGCTGAGATGGATCGCATCCACACGTGCCACCAGGGCGCGCTGCTCGTCGAGCAGGGCGCGCAGCAGCGCCGGTGAGCTCGGCACAAGCGACGACAGGCGCTGCCATTCCCTGTCGACATTGAGCAGCGCAATGTCCACCGATCTCAGCTCGGCGCCGACCCCCTGCCCGACCGATCGGGCCAGTGCCTCGGTGGTCTGCCGTGCCTTGTCCGTATAGGACGCCCGGCTGGCCTGCAAGGCCTGCACCACGGCGGCGCCCAGCAAGGCCAGCACCAGCAGATTGGCCAGGATCAGCAGCCGTGCAAAGCGGTAGTTTTGTCGGGCGTAGGGCACACGTCGGGGATGGGAATCTACCCAGGGCATGCTAAGCGACCACCGGCGGCCTGGCGTCGTGATCATTCGACAATCAACGGATGTTTCGCCTGCCCACCACGGCCACCGCGCCCTTCTGTCCCTCCGAAGTCCACGGCTCCATCCCGATACCGGCGGGCTTGCCGGCCTGGAAACGCCTGCTCAAGGTGGCTGGCCCAGGGCTGCTGATCGCCGTTGGTTACATGGACCCCGGCAACTGGGCCACGGACATCGAAGCCGGCTCGCGCTATGGCATGGCCCTGCTGTGGGTGGTGCTGGCATCCAGCCTCGCGGCCATGCTGCTGCAGACGCTGGCCCTGCGCCTGGGCCTGGCCACCGGGCGAGACCTGGCCCAGCTGTGTGCCGATCACTACCCGGCGCCGGTTCGCCGCCTGCAATGGCTGCTGGCCGAACTGGCCATCATCGCCTGCGACGTCGCCGAGGTGCTCGGCACGGCGCTGGCGCTGCACCTGTTGCTGGGCGTCTCCCTGCTGGCCGGCGTGGGGCTGACCGCGCTGGACACGCTGATCGTGCTGGGCCTCAAGGGACGCGGATTCCGCCAGGTCGAGGCCATCGTGCTGGGTCTGGTGGCCACCATCGGGCTGTGCTTCGCGGCCGAGCTCGTCCTCGTCGGACCGGACTGGCGGGCTGCCGCCCAGGGGCTGATTCCCAACCCGCAAGGGCTGCGCGATCCTCAGGCCCTGCTGCTGGCGGTGGGCATCCTGGGCGCCACCGTGATGCCGCACAACCTCTACCTGCACTCCTCCATCGTGCAGACGCGCCGCCCTGCCGCCACGCCGTCCGGCCTGCGCGACGCCATCCGGCTGTCGACGCTGGACACCGTGGTCTCGCTGTCGCTCGCCTTCCTGGTGAACGCGGCCATCCTGACGCTGGCGGCATCGGCCTTCCACGGGCCCGACAAGCCCCCCGTCACCGAGTTGCAGGACGCCTACCACCTGCTGGACCCGCTGGTCGGCGGCACACTGGCCTCACTGCTGTTCGGCATCGCGCTGCTCGCGGCGGGGCAGAGCTCCACGTTCACCGGCACCATCGCCGGGCAGGTGGTGATGGAGGGCTTTCTGAAGCTCAAGATCCCCTGCTGGCAGCGCCGCCTGGCCACGCGCGCGCTGGCCCTGATCCCCGCGGCGCTGGGCATTGCATGGCTCGGGGACGGCGGCGTGGGGCCGTTGCTGGTGGGCAGCCAGGTGGTGCTGAGCCTGCAACTGCCTTTCGCGATCTGGCCGCTGATCCGCTTCAGCAGCAACACCCGGCTGATGGGGCAGTTCGCCAACCCGTTGGCACTGAAGCTGGGGGCCTGGGCCATCTTCGGCCTGGTGACGCTGGCCAACCTGACGCTGCTGACCCAGCTGAACTGAGCAACAGCCGGCAGCATGACTTCCCTCAGGGGCGGCCGCGTTAAATCCATCAATGCCTCACTGAATTGAAGGGTTGCCGTGGGGTAAATCGAGGCGCCCGTCCAGGCCCTGCCCTTACACTTGCTTCACCTGTCAAGCCCCTTGAACAGGACGTTTTTGCCCATAGGACTCGGCCATGAGCTCCAAATTGAAAGTCGCCGGTTGGGTTGCCCTCGGCGCCGTGGCGGGTGCGCTCACCACGATGCAACTCCAGGCCAACGCGCGCAGCAGTCTGTCGCCGTTGCCGCTGGAAGAAATGCAGCAGCTCGCCGCCGTATTCGGCATTGTCAAGAGCGACTACGTGGAGCCGGTTGACGAGAAGAAGCTCATCAACGATGCCATCGCCGGCATGGTGTCGGGGCTGGATCCGCATTCGCAGTTCTTCGACAAGAAGAGCTTCAAGGAATTCCGCGAAGGTACGACCGGCCGCTTCGTCGGCGTGGGCATAGAGATCGGCATGGAGGACGGTCTGGTGAAGATCGTCTCGCCCATCGAGGGATCGCCCGCCTTCCGCGCCGGACTCAAGAGCGGCGACCTGATCTCCAAGATCGACGACACCGCGGTGCGCGGCCTCTCGCTGGACCAGGCGGTCAAGAAGATGCGCGGCGAGCCGGCCACCAAGGTGCAGCTGACCATCTTCCGCAAGGCCGAGAACCGCAGCTTCCCCATCACGATCACGCGTGAGGAGATCAAGGTCCAGAGCGTGCGCGCCAAGGTCATCGAGCCGGGCTACGCGTGGATCCGCGTGAGCCAGTTCCAGGACCGCACGGTCGAGGACTTCGCCAAGAAGCTCGAAGAGATCTACCAGCAGGAACCCAAGCTCAAGGGCCTGGTGCTGGACCTGCGCAACGACCCGGGCGGCCTGCTCGAAGGCGCGGTCGCCATCTCGTCGGTCTTCCTGCCGCGCGATGTCGAGGTGGTGTCCACCAACGGCCAGATTCCCGAATCCAAGGCCGTCTTCAAGGCCTCACCGGACGACTACCGCCGCCGTGGTGGCGACGACCCGCTGCGCCGCCTGCCGATCGCGCTCAAGACCGTGCCGCTGGTGGTGCTGGTCAACGAAGGCTCGGCCAGCGCCAGCGAGATCGTGGCCGGCGCGCTGCAGGACAACCGCCGCGCCACCATCATGGGTGCCCAGACCTTCGGCAAGGGCTCGGTGCAGACCGTGCGCCAGCTGGGCCCGGACACCGCCATCAAGATCACCACCGCGCGCTACTACACGCCCAGCGGCCGCTCCATCCAGGCCAAGGGCATCGTGCCCGACGTCATGCTGGACGAAACTGCCGAGGGCAATGTCTTCGCCGCGCTGCGCACCCGCGAGGCCGACCTCGAAAAGCACCTGAACAACGGCCCCGAGGACGAGGCCGCCAACAAGGAACGCGAAAAGGCCCGCGAGGAAGCCCGTGCCAAACTGGAAGCCGAGAGCAAGCGCAACGAGCTCAAGCCGCTGCCGGAATTTGGCTCCGCGGAAGACTTCCCGCTGACCCAGGCGCTGAACCAGCTGCAGGGCAAGCCGGTGCTGGTTTCCAAGACCGCCACCGAGCGCAAGGCCGAAGCCAAGCCCGCGCAATAAGCCCCTGGGCTCGACCCACGAAAGGCCGCCTGCGGGCGGCCTTTCTCATGGGATCGGCGACCGCTCAGCGCCTGCGAGCAATCACCAGCGCCAGCAGCGCAGCCACGGCGCCCAGCGCCGGCACCGCACGCCAGCCCAGATGGGCCAGCAGGCTGGACCCGAGCGCGGCGCCGCTGGCCATGCCCAGGAACATGCAGCTCACCAGCACCGCATTGAGCCGGCTGCGGGAGGCCGGATCCAGGCTGTAGATCACGCTCTGGTGCGACACCAGCGCGGCCTGCACGCCCAGATCGAACACCACCGCCACCCCCACGAGCAGAGGCAGCGAAGCCGGCATCACCGTCTGCACCGCAAACGCGAGGAACACCAGCAGCGCGCTCACCCGGATGACCGCCTGTGGCCCGCGCCGGTCGGCCAGGCCACCGGCCAGCGGCGCGGCCAGCGCACCCGCCGCACCGGCCAGGCCGAAGGCGCCGGCCACCGCGCTGCCCTGGCCGAACTCCGGCCCTGCCAGCACCAGGGCCAGCGTCGACCAGAACGCGCTGAAGGCCACGCTCAGCAGGCCCTGGGCCAGGGCCGCCCGCCGCAGCGCCGGGTGCTGTCGCCACAGGTGCGCCATCGATGCCAGCAGCGAGCCGTAGCTGGCCTGGGTCGCTGGAACGAAAGCCGGCAACCGGCGCCACAACAGCGGTGTGAGCACCGCCACAGCCACGGCCGCGGCCCCGTACACCGCACGCCAGCCCACCAGCGCCGCGACCGAACCTGCCGCGACACGCGACAGCAGGATGCCCAGCAGCAGCCCAGTCATGACCTGGCCCACACGCCGCCCCCGCTCGGCCTCGGGCGCCAGCGTGGCGGCGGCCGGAACGAGATCCTGCGCCAGCGTGGCCGTCAGGCCTATGGCCACGCTGGCCACGCACAGGCCGGCGAAGCTGGGCGCCAGCGCCGCCAACGCCAGGGCCGCCACCAGCGCGAGCGCCTTGCACGCAATGATGCGGCGGCGATCGAAGCGGTCACCCAGGGGCGACAGCAGCAGGATGGCCGCGCCATAGCCCAGCTGTGTCAGTGTCGGCAGCAGGCCGATGGTGGCACTGCCCACCTGGAACTGCTCGGCCAGCAGCCCCAGCAGCGGTTGCACGTAATAGATGGAGGCGACGGCGAGGCCGGTGGCCGTGGCCAGCAGCACGGTCAGGGCCGTGCCGAGCGCGGGGGCAGGAGCAGGAGTAGGGGCAGCAGACGATTTCATGGGAGCGGCAGTGTGCCCAGCCGCGCACAACCCTGCCAGACGCAGGGCGCGCGGGACTGCCATACGCTCCATGCTGCCGCGGCGCCGGATGGGCCAGGCCTTGCCATTTTCCAACGGCGCCCTGCGGCCGGCCCCTTGTGGCCCGACGCACAATCCTGAGCCCATGACCGACGACGACCTGCTCCGCTATTCCCGCCACCTGCTGCTCGACGAGATCGGCATCGAAGGCCAGCAGCGCCTGCTGGAGGGCCGGGCACTGGTGATAGGCGCAGGCGGCCTGGGCTCGCCGGTGGCGCTGTACCTGGCATCGGCCGGCGTGGGGCAGATCACGCTGGTGGACCATGACACGGTGTCGCTGACCAACCTGCAGCGCCAGATCGCCCACGACATGGCCGGCCTGGAGCGACTCAAGGTGGACTCCGCCGCCGAACGCATGCGGGCGCTGAACCCGGGCATCGACGTGCGCGCCCTGCCCCAGCGGGCCGATGCCGAATTGCTGGAGCAGGAGGTGGCCAGCGCCGATGTCGTCATCGACTGCAGCGACAACTTCGCCACCCGCCATGCCGTGAACCGCGCCTGCGTGCGGCACGGCCGGCCGCTGGTGTCGGGCGCGGCCATAGGCTTCGATGGTCAGCTCGGCGTCTACGACCCGCGCGGCAGCGAGCACCCGTGCTATGCCTGCCTGTTCCCGCCGGACGCCGCCTTCGAGGAGGTGGCCTGCGCCACCATGGGCGTGTTCGCTCCGCTGGTGGGCATCATCGGCTCCATGCAGGCCGCCGAGGCGCTGAAGCTGCTGGCCGGCATCGGCGAGCCCCTGAAGGGCCGCTTGCTGATGCTGGATGCGCGCCGCATGCAGTGGACGGAAATCGAGATGCTGCGCGATCCGGATTGCGAAATCTGCGGGGGCGTGCTGCCGCGATAATCGCGCGGAGACCTCTGCTGTATGACCGTCCTGCCCTGTATCGACTATCTGACTCCCCTGCGTGTGCTGGTGCTGGACGACGACGAGGCCGTGCGGGGCTCGCTGGCCTATCAGCTGGACCGTCTGGGCCACCAGGTCATCGAAGCCGGTGACGCGCGCTGGGCGCTGGAGCTGTTCGAACGGCATCGCCCCGAGCTCATCCTCAGCGACGTGGACATGCCCGAGCCCGACGGCTACTGGTTCGCCCGCAAGGTTCGCGAGCTCGAGCAGGGCGACTGGACGCCCATCATCTTCCTGTCCGCACTGACCGACGTGACCAACGTCGCCGAGGGCATCGCTGCGGGCGGCGACGACTACCTCGCCAAGCCGCTGCACCCCGTGGTGCTGGAAGCCAAGCTGCATGCGATGCAGCGCCTGCGCGCCATGCGCGACCAACTGGTCGAGGTGTCGGCCGAACTCCAGCAGGCGAATGCCGAACTGCAACGGCAGGCGCGGCTGGACGGGCTCACCGGCCTGCTCAACCGCCGCGGGCTGGACGAAGCGCTGCAGACCGCCATCGACCACGGCCGCCGCAACCAGACGCCGCTGTCCCTGATGCTGTGCGACGTGGACCATTTCAAGCGCTACAACGACGCCCTGGGCCACCAGGCCGGCGACGATTGCCTGCGCCACGTGGCCGCCCTGCTCATGCAGCTGGCGCGGCGCCCCAGCGATGCCGTGGCCCGCTATGGCGGCGAGGAGTTCGCGCTGGTGCTGCCGGACACGCCGCGCTCGGGTGCACAGACGCTGGCACGCACCATCTCGCGCGTGTTCGAAACGCAGGCCCTGCCGCATCCGGACTCCGGCGCCGCGCTGCACATCACCCTGTCCGGCGGGGTCACCACGCTGGTGCCCGATGCCTCGACCAGCGCGCACGACCTGCTCGCGCGGGCCGACGAGGCGCTCTACACCGCCAAGTCCGAAGGCCGAAACCGCTTCGTCAGCCTTTGAGCCGGGCCCGGCGCACAATCCAGGCCCGTCCCTGACCGCCTGCCATGAATCGACGCGACGACCTGACCGCCCGCAACTTCCCCTCCGCCCGGGACGAATGCGAGGCCCTGCCCGCCCACCCACGCTTCGACGGCCCGGGCAGCGCCTACGAGCTGGCCTTCAAGGACGAGGCCTTCCTGCTGCGCGACGAGCTGCGCCCGGTGCGCATGCAGCTGGAACTGCTCAAACCCGAGATGCTGCTCAACGAGCACGGCGTGCGCAACACGGTGGTGATCTTCGGCAGCGCCCGCGTGCTGCCGCGCGAGGTGGCCGAGCAGCGCCTGGCCGTGGCCGAAGACGGTGGCGACCCCACCACCATACGCCGCGCCCGCATGCAGCTGGACATGAGCCGCTACTACGAGGAAGCGCGCCGGCTGGGCCAGCTCATCACCGATGGCTGCGGCACGCGCGGCGTGCCCGTGTACGTCGCCACGGGCGGTGGCCCCGGCATCATGGAGGCCGGCAACCGCGGCGCCTTCGAGGCGGGCGGCAAGAGCATAGGCCTCAACATCGTGCTGCCCCACGAGCAGCAGCCCAACCCGTTCATCACGCCCGAGCTGTGCTTCCGCTTCCACTATTTCGCGCTGCGCAAGATGCACTTCCTGATGCGCTCGGTCGCGCTGGTGTGCTTCCCCGGCGGCTTCGGCACGCTCGATGAGCTGTTCGAAACGCTGACGCTGATCCAGACCGGCAAGAGCCGGCGCCGCCCCATCCTGCTGTTCGGACGCGAGTTCTGGAGCCGGCTCATCAACTTCGACCTGCTGATCGACACCGGCATGATCAACCCGGCCGACGTGCAGCTGTTCCGCTACGTCGAGACCGCCGAAGAGGCCTGGCACCTGCTCGAGGCCGAATACGAACTCGCCACTTCCCCGACGCTATGACCAAGCTCCGCAATGTCTCCCTGATTGGCGCCCCCACCGACATCGGCGCCGGTGCCCGCGGGGCCAGCATGGGCCCGGAAGCCATGCGCGTGGCCGGCCTGGCCGAGGCCCTGCGTGCGCGCGGCGTCGACGTCGTCGACCGCGGCAACCTCAGCGGCCCCGCCAACCCCTGGCTGCCGCCGGTGAACGGCTATCGACATCTCGACGAGGTCGTGGCCTGGAACCGCACCGTGCATGACGCCATCTACGCCGAGCTCAAGACCGGCCGCATGCCCATACTGCTGGGCGGCGACCACTGCCTGGGCCTGGGCTCCATCAGCGCCGTGGCCCGACACTGCCGCGACACGGGCAAGAAGCTGCGCGTGCTGTGGCTGGACGCCCATGCCGACTTCAACACCAGCGAGCTCACCCCCAGCGGCAACATCCACGGCATGCCCGTGGCCTGCCTGTGCGGTTTCGGGCCGCAGGCGCTGATCGAGATCGGCGGCCAGGTGCCGGCCATCAGCCCGAAGTGGGTGCGCCAGATCGGCATCCGCAGCGTCGACGAGGGCGAACGCCGCTTCGTGCACGAGCAGGATCTCGAGGTGTTCGACATGCGCTACATCGACGAGATGGGCATGCGCCACACCATGGAGCTGGCGCTGGCCACGCTCGACGACAACACCCACCTGCACGTGAGCTTCGACGTCGACTTCCTGGACCCGGTGATGGCGCCTGGCGTGGGCACCACCGTGCCCGGCGGCCCCACCTACCGCGAAGCTCACCTGTGCATGGAGATGATTGCCGACACCGGCCGCATGGCCTCGCTGGATCTGGTCGAGCTCAACCCCGCGCTGGATGAGAAAAACAAGACCGCGCTGGTGGCCGTGGATCTGATCGAGTCGCTGTTCGGCAAGAGCACGCTGATGCGCAAGTGAGACCTGCCGGCCTGCTCAGGCCGGCAAGCCGGGCTTCACTGGCCGCGAACCCAGGCCGCCTGGCGTGATCGATGCCACGCTCGGGCGTTGCACCCTGGCCGCAGTGCATGAGCTCATGACGGAAGATTTGTTGGAATTGCTGTCATCCCCGGACAGACTGGCGACGTTCATCAAACTGTCGCAACCGACCACCCGTCCATCATGTGCGAGCTTTTTGCACTCAACAGCCAACTGCCGGCCGCAGCCACCTTCTCGCTGAAGGGCTTTGCGGCGCGAGGGGGGCGCACCGCCGACCATGTGGACGGCTGGGGCGTCGCCTTCCACGACGGCGAGCGCTGTGAGGTGGTGGTCGAGGACAGCCCCGCCGCCCACTCCGAGCTGGCCCGCCACTACGGCCAGCACGCGATCGCGGCGCGCAACATCGTCGCCCATGTGCGCAAGGCCACCCAGGGCGTGCGCGCGGTGCAGAACTGCCATCCCTTTCGCCGCGAATGGGCCGGCCGCAGCTGGGTGTTCGCCCACAACGGTGACCTGAAGGACTTCCACCCGTTGCTGGACGGCCGCTTCCAGCCCGCCGGCCAGACCGACAGCGAACGTGCCTTCTGCTGGCTGCTGCAGCGCCTGCAGCAGCGCTTCGGCGACGAACTGCCCGACTGGAATCTGCTGGCCGAGACGCTGACGCCCTGGCTGCACGAGATCGCCGAGCACGGCCGCTTCAACCTGCTGCTGACCGATGGCCGCGCGCTGCTGGCCCATGCATCCACCCGCCTGCACTGGCTGCTGCGCCGCCCGCCCTTCGGTCATGTGAGCCTGCGCGACGGCGACCTCAGCCTGGACCTGGACACCCTCAACGGCCCGCAGGACCGCATGGTGCTGGTTGCCACCGAGCCGCTGACCCACGCCGAACCCTGGCAGGCCTTCGAGGCCGGCGAGGTGCGCGTGTTCGAGGGCGGCGACTGCCGCTTCGTCAGCCCCGGCGTCGCGGTGCGCGCGGCGGCCTGAGCCGCCACAGGCACCGGGCGCCGCCTCAGAACCGGTAGCTCGCCCCCACGGTCACATAGCGGCCCACGGCGCCCTCCTGGTGCAGCGAGGGGTTGTAGTGCGCGCCGCCCGAGGCCACGCCGCCGCCGGTGGAACCCGACGCGAAGGCGTCTATGGGCGCCGCGCGGTTGAACAGGTTGGCCACCGACAGGCGCAGGCTGAAGGCCTCGCTGACCGCCCACGAACCGCTGAGGTTGAAGGTGGTGAACGAGGGCACTCGGCACAGCGGCGAGCCACCTGACCCAGATCCAGGCAAGCCATTCGGGAAGATCGTGGACAGCGCGGCCGCGCAGTCCGGCAGGTTGTAGCTGGCGTCTTCCACCCGCATGCCGCTGACGTAGTTCAGCGTGCCGGTCAGCTCCACCGGGCCGCGGCTCCAGGTCAGCGCCAGCGCCCCGCGGTCGCGCGGCGTGCCGGTGTTGGTGGACACGAAGCTGGGGCCGTGCGTGCCGGCCAGCTCATAGACCTGGCCGGGGCCGCGGTCAATCGTGTAGCGGATCATGTGGGTCCACTGCAGCTGGGGCGAGAACTGACCCCAGGCGCCACCATCCAGCTTGAGGCGCAGGTCCAGGTCCACGCCGCTGGTGCGGGCGCTGCCCAGGTTCAGGAAGGGGTAGGTGCCGTAGAGGATGGTGTCGTCTGCGCTGACGGGCGCTGCGTTCGCGGTGGTCGGGCTGTAGACGCGGTAGAGCTTGGTGCCGTAGGCGTCCGGCGTGTCGATCTGGCCCTGGCCGAACAGGCCCACGGACACGATCTGGTCGCGGATCTTGATGTCGTAGTAGTCCAGCGACAGGTTGAACACCGGGCTGGGCTCGAACACCAGGCCCACGGTGTAGGAGCGCGACTTCTCGGGCTTGAGGTTCTTGCCCGGCAGTTGCAGCTGGGTGCCGCCCACGCCGATGTCGCAGGGCTGGCCGGGCTTGACCAGATTGCACAGCGCGGTGTCCAGCAGCGGCGGCAGGTAGCCGGCGCTGGACCCCGAGGTGCCTATCTCCACCGGATTGGGCGCGCGGAAGCCGCCGGCATAGGTGCCGCGCAGCGTCAGCTCGCGCAGCGGCACGAACTTGGCGCCCAGCTTCGGGGTGACCGACGAGCCATAGGTATCGTAGTGGTCCACCCGGGCCGCGGCGTCGATTTCCAGCTGCTTGGTCAGCGGTGCGGCCAGTTCGGCATAGGCGGCCGAGATGGTCTGCTTGCCGACGCTGAAGGCGTAGATGTTGCTCGCCTGGGCGCCGCTGGCGAAGCCGTCCGGGAAGTGCTGGTCCAGCGAGCGCTTGCTGAACTCCACGCCGGTGCCCAGCGCCAGGTTGCCGCCGGCCAGCTTCATCAGGTCGCGGCTGGCGCGCAGCGAGATGAAGTTCAGCGAATTGGTGGACGTGGAGCGCCCCTCGGGCGTCAGCGAAGCCAGCACGGACGCCGGGTTGTTGGCGCCTATCACGTAGCGGCCGCTGTTCAGCGCCGCCTGCAGCGCCGGCAGGCTCACGAAGTTCATCAGCCGCAGCTCGGTGGCCACGCGGGTCAGGCCCAGCGAGGCCTGCAGGTCCCAGGCGCCCAGGCTGCCGGAGAGATCGGCCACGAAGCGGTAGGAGCGCGTGGCGGTGCGCGAGCGCTGAGCCGGCAGGTCGCTGAACTCGTAGTCCACCGGGCTGCCGGTGGCCGGGTCCATCACATTCGTGCCGTTCAGCGCGGTGGGCGTGGGGCTGGGATGGGCGGCGTTGAAGTTGAAGGTGGTGATGCCGCCCTCCGGCGACACCCAGTTCAGCAGGCCCACCTGCGTGGCCTCGCTGCCCAGCACCGAGCCGGCCAGCGCCAGCGTCCAGTCCTGCGGCAGCAGCGTCGTCACCTTGCCCAGCACGCTGTAGTTGCGGGTCTGGGGCGACACCTGCAGCTCGGGGTTGGCGGTCAGGCCCAGGTCTTCACCGCCGTAGCGGGTCCAGTCCGAGCCCCCCAGGGCCGGGCGGTCGCTCAGCAGCACCGGCTGCTGGCGCCGCGCGCTGACCGCCACATAGCCGGCCACGCGGTCACGGTCCAGGTCGCCGAAGCCGCGTATGCCCGAGACCTTCCAGCTGCGGCCGCCGCCCTGGGTGGCGCCGCCCACCTCGGCCTGCAGCGCGCCGCCGGTCTGGCTGCGCTTGAGGATGACGTTGACCACACCGGCCATCGCGTCCGAGCCGTAGATGGCCGAGGCACCGTCCTTCAGCACCTCCACGCGCTCGATCGCATCCACCGGGATGGAGGCGATGTCCACGAAGTCGCGCTGCGCGTCGTCCGGCAGCGGGTAGGACGCCATGCGGTGGCCGTCGATCAGCACCAGCGTGGCGCCCACGGTGAGGCCGCGCAGCGAGATGCCGGAGCCACCCGCACCAAAGGCGCCCGGCGTGGCCTGGCCCAGCGAGCCCATGTTGTTGGCCGACAGGTGCTGCAGCACCTCGGCCAGCGTGCTGTACCCGCTGCGCGCGATGTCGGCCGCGCTGAGCGTCTGCACCGGGCTGGGGGTTTCCGAGTCGGTGCGACGGATGTTGGAGCCGGTGACCACCACGCGGGCCAGCGCCGCCTTGTCCCCGCCCTCGCCCGCACTACCGTCCCCGGAGGCCGTCTGAGCCCACAGCGCGGGCGCGAAGGTCGACAGCAGGGCCGCAGTCAGCGGCAGCAGCAGGGGCGGACGGAAGGGGGTGTTCACGGTGGCAGCACCTCAGGAGCTGGGTTGAAAAGCGCGCGATTCTGGGACAGCAAGAACCGCGCCGCACACCCTGGTGCCTCAACGTTGCGGAAACGTCTGATCCGGGCAACGCCGGCCCCGTGACCCGTGCCCTGAACGGGCTCAGGCGCTCAGGATCCAGCCCTCCAGCGGGTCGACCTGCGCCGGCCAGCCGTACCGGGGCCGGGTCGTCCCCCAGGCCGCCTGCAGCATGGCCAGCACCGCGTCCAGGCGATCGCCGCTGGCGTCGGCCACCAGGTCGTCGCGCTGCGCGTGGCTGAGCTTGAGACGCAGGTCCAGCCTCGTGCGGCCCTGCTCCAGCGCCTCCACGATGTCCTTGCGGGCGATCAGCCGCTCCGGCGTCTGGGTCGCCTTCGCATCGCTCTTGTACGAGCGTCGCCCGATCAGCTCCCGGGCCAGCAGGCCGGGATACGCCTCCAACGCGACCCGCTCCGGGTCCCCCGCATGCAGCCCCGGCAGCTGCACGCCCGCGGCCATCAGCCGCGGCACGCCGGCATGCAGCATGAACGCCACCGGCGGATTCACCCAGCGCATGCTGGGGCTGGCGCCCGCCGGGAGATCGCCCGCCCGATGAGCGAACTTCGCCCCGGCCGGGCGCGCCGCGCAGAAGGCCGCAAAGGTCGCACGGATCTCGTCGCGGCTCAGCGCCGCGTAATACGCCATCAGCGCCGGGTACTCGGTCGGCCAGCCCAGCGCCTCGACCAGCTCGCGCGGCAGGCCGAAAGGCAGGTCCAGGCCCGCCACCCAGGGGCCCGGCTCCCGCAGCCAGGCCTCGAAAGCCGCCAGATCGATCAGCGCGCGCAGCCCCCGCAGGCGCACGACCTGGCCCTGCATCTCGCCGCTGGCGATGGTGATGGGTTTGCGGCGGCTCGGTGCGCTCGTGAAGTCGGCACCATGGACAAGCAACACATTCATGGAGCGGGATTGTGGGTCTGTGCACAATGGGCCCACGACGCCATGGATGTTCCTGCACGCCCCGTTGCCTTCGATGCGGCGGCCTTCGATGCCGCGTGCCAGGCCTTGCGCGAGCAGGCCGCAGCGGGCGGCTACCAGGCCTCCACCGAAGCCCTGGAGGCGCTGCGAAGCACCTGTCCCCCCGACGACCTGGGCCGCCGAGCCCGCGTGGCCACGCTGCTCGCCCACCAGTGGCCGAGGCTGGGCAAGCTCACCCACAGCATGCGCCATGCCACGGAGGCGGTGGGCCTGGCGCAGCGCGTGGGCGAGCAGCAGCTGCTGGCCAGCGCCTTCATTGCGCAGTCCTTCGTCTACAGCCAGCTGCTGATGGGGCGTGAAGGGCTGGAGGCCGGCCTGCGCGCACTGGCCTGTGCACGCCAGGCGCGCGACGCCGTGGCCGAGGCCTGGGCGCTGAACCGCATCGGCGTGGCCTACGCCACGCTGGAGAACCCGAGCCAGGCCTGCGCCTCCACCGAGCAGGCCTTGGAGATCGCCGTGAGCGCCGGCAAGCCCGGCAGCGAGGTGCTGTTCTCCTGCCTCAACAACCTCGCCTACTTCTGGCTGCAGCGCGTCGATGAGGCCGCGCTGCTCGAAGATGAAGCGTCCCTGGCCGTGGCGCGGCAGCAGGCCCGGGTGATGGCCGAACGCGCCTGCGCCCAGGCCCGCCAGTCCGCCAGCCCGTTTCAGGTCAGCGTGGCTGTCAGCAATCTGGTGGGGGCGCTGCTGAGCAGCGGCCGTGTGGACGAAGCCTTGCCGCTGCTGGACGAGTTCGAGCAACTGGCCTGCACCAACGGCTACGCCGCCCTGGCGCTGGAGGCGCAGGCGCAACGAGCCGTGCACCTGCGGCTGACAGGCCAGCCCCGAGAGGCGGCCGAGCGGCTGGAAGCGCTGCTGACCGGCCCGCCAGAACCGGCGCCGCAGCGCCGCCGCATGCTGATTCATGCGCTCTACGAGGCCCACAAGGCCTGCGGCCAGTACCCGCAGGCCTTGCACTGGCTGGAACAGCAGTCCAGGCAGGAGCGACGGATGCGCCGGGACACGCTGGCCCTGCAGAGCGAGATCATCCTGATCCGCGAGCAGGTGGAGCAAGCCCAGGCTCGTGCCGACGTGGCCGCAGCGGCCGCGCAGCGTGAGCGCGACCGCGCCATGCGACTGGAGCAGGAGCGCCAGCGCCTGCACCGCCAGGCCTTGGCGCTGGACCGCGCCGCGCACGAGGACGTGCTGACCGGGCTGCACAACCGTCGCCATGCCGAATTCGCACTGCCGCTGCTGCTGCAGGGTGCGCGCTCGGCCGGCCAGCCGGTGTGCGTCGCGCTGATGGACGTGGACCACTTCAAGCAGGTCAACGACAACCACGGCCATGCCGTGGGCGACGCCGTGCTGCAACGCCTGGCCCGCCTGCTGCGCCAGCGCCTGCGCAGCGCCGACCTGCTCGCCCGCTTCGGGGGCGAGGAGTTTCTGGCCGTCCTGCCCGGGCTGGAACCCACCCAGGCGCTCGACATCTGCGAGCGCCTGCGCGAGGCGGTGGAGGCCGAGGACTGGAGCGATCTGGCGCCAGGTCTTGCCGTCAGCCTGAGCATAGGCATCGCCGGCGGTCGCGGCAGCCAGCCGGCCGTCACGCTGCTCGCCTGCAGCGACCGCGCCCTCTACGCGGCCAAGCGCACCGGCCGCAACCGCGTGCTGCTGGACGACAGCACGCTGGACAATCCCGCCGCATGAACCTCGAACTCGTGGATGTGCTGCGCGGCGGCACGCTGGAATCCCGCCATGCCGGCTCGGTGGCCGTGGTCGATGCCGACGGCGGCCTGCGGCTGGCGCTGGGAGACGTCGACCAAGCGGTGTTCCCGCGCTCCGCCGTCAAGCTGCTGCAGGCGCTGCCGCTGGTGGCCAGCGGTGCGGCCGACACCTTCGCGCTGAGCAACGCCGAGCTGGCGCTGGCCTGCGCCTCGCACAGCGGCGAGCCCGAGCACGTGGCCACCGCGGCCGGGCTGCTGGCCCGGCTGGGCCTCGGCGCCGATGCGCTGGAATGCGGCACGCAATGGCCCAGCCGCGAGCCGGTGCTGAAGGCGCTGGTCGCACGCGGCGAGCAGGCCACGCCACTGCACAACAACTGCTCGGGCAAGCATGCGGGCTTTGTCTGCGTGGCCTGCCTGCTGGCGCGCCAGGCCGGCGCCGAGCCCACCGAGTTCGCGCGCGGCTATGTGGCTCCCGAGCACCCGGTGATGCGCGAGGTGGCGGCGGCCCTGTCGGCCAGCACCGGCGTGGACGTGGAGCGCGCGCCGCGCGGCACGGACGGCTGCTCCATCCCGACCTATGCACTGCCGCTGCGTGCGCTCGCGCTGGCCTTTGCCCGCGCCGGCACGGGCCAGGGGCTGGAACCCGGACACGCGCAGGCCGCAGGCCGGCTGCGCCGGGCCGTGGCGGCCGCGCCCTTCATGGTCGCCGGCACCGACCGTTTCGACACCCGCGTGATGCAGCACTACGGCGAGCGTGTGTTCTGCAAGATTGGCGCCGAGGGCGTGTACTGCGCGGCCCTGCCCGAGCTGGGCCTGGGCATCGCGCTGAAGGTGGCCGATGGCGCGGCCCGGGCTGCGGAGGCCACGGTGGCCGCCGTGATCGCGGCACTGCTGCGCGACGATGGCCCGCTGCTGCACGGCTACAGCCACCTCGTGCTGCGCAACTGGCGCGGCACCGAGGTGGGCGCGCTGCGCCCGTCGCCTGCGCTGGCGCACGCCCTCAGCTGAGGCGGAACACCGCCACCGACCGCGCGAGCTCGTCGGCCTGCTGCTGCAGGCTCTGAGCGGCGGCGGCGGACTCCTCCACCAGCGCGGCGTTCTGCTGGGTCAGCTCGTCCAGCTGGGTGATGGCCTGGCCGATCTGGCCAATGCCGGAACTCTGCTCTCCGGTGGCATGGCTGATCTCGGACACGATGCTGCTGACCCGCGCCACCGAGTCGATGATGTCCCCCATGGTCGAGCCTGCCTGGCTGACCAGCCCGGCGCCGTGGTCCACGTTCTCGCTGCTCTGCTGGATCAGCGCCTTGATCTCGCGGGCCGCCTCGGCGCTGCGCTGGGCCAGCACACGCACCTCACTGGCCACCACCGCGAAGCCCCTGCCCTGCTCGCCTGCCCGGGCCGCCTCCACCGCCGCATTCAGCGCCAGGATGTTGGTCTGGAAGGCAATGCCGTCGATGGTGCCGATGATGTCGGCGATGCGATGCGAGGACGCGCTGATGCGCTCCATCGTCGTCACCACGTCGCCCACCACCGAGCCGCCGCGCCGGGCCACGTCGGCCGCCACCTGCGCCAGCTCGTTGGCCTGGCGCGCCGACTCGGCGTTGTGCGTGACGCTGGCGGTCAGCTGCTCCATCGCCGAGGCGGTTTCCTGCAGGTTGGAGGCGGCGCGCTCGGTGCGCAGGCTCAGGTCCTGCCCGCCCTGCGCGATCTCGCGCGATGCGGTGGCGATGCCGTCCGTTCCCTGGCGCACGCCGGACACCACCTCGGCCAGCGAGGCTTGCATGGCCGACACGCTGCGCAGCAGCGCCGCGGTCTCGTCGCGCCCTTCCGCACGCACGGGCTGGCTGAGGTCGCGCCCGGCGATGCGCTCGGCACTCGTCATCGCCCCCGCCAGCGCCGCCAGGATGGAGCGGATGTTGAGCACCGTGTAGCCGCCGATGAGCAGCACGCAGACCACGATGACCGCGAGCATGGCCCCGCGTACCTGCTGCTCGCGCTGGTTCAGCGCCTCGACCTCCCCGGCCGAATGCCGGTCGACCGTCTGCGTCATCTCGGCCAGCGACTTGTCCATCGCCCGCACCGGCGCCTTGATGGGCTCGAGCGCCTTGTTGGCCGAGGCCGTGTCCGCGAACTCTCCACGCACCACGCGCTCGACGATGCCGTCCAGGCCGCGCCGGTAGTCCTGGAGCTCGGCCAGCAGCTCGGCCGGCATGCGGCGCACGTCGGCCGCGACGTCCAGCCCCGCCACCTTGTTCAGCGCGCTGTTGACACCGTCGTAGGTGGCCAGCCACTCCTTGCGGTAGCGCTGCACGGCGGCGGCGTCGGCCAGGTTGATCAGCAGGTCTTTCTCGTAGCGCCGCAGATTGCCGACCCCGGCCCGGATGTTGGCCAGCTGGGTCAGCGACTCGACGTCATTGGCGACGTAGTGCCCGAAGCGGGCCTTGAACTCGGCCAGGCTCCACAGCCCGTGGCCGCCTATCACCAGCATGGCCGCCACCGCCATCACCGCCAACGCTTGCAGGCGGGCCCGGATCGTGAAGTCGCTGAGCCGCATCGAACACCCTTTCGTGCCGGGTCTTCCACCCGAAGTGCCGTCTCCCGGGCGCACCGGCCTGCATGGGGCGCGACGCTGCTGGCGCCGAGGCTAGCGGCTCAGGCGCCTGCTGCCAAGCCCGTTCGGTGTCCGTGCCACAGTTGCTGCATCGCCTGCTCGAAGGCATCGGCAACGCGCCGCGGCGCGCGCCAGGGATGAGCACGCCCGGCCACCCAGAGCGACTGCCATGGCGAGCCGTGGCCGCCGAACACCACACCGTCGAGCAGCGCATCGTCCGGCAGCCCGCGCAGCGCGTCGGTGGAGCGGTCGAGCACGAGCGCATCGGCGCGCGCCCCGCGCACCAGGCCCCAGCGCTCGAAGCCGGCCGCGCGGGCACCACCCTGCACCATGGCCTCGAAGAGCCGGGCCGCCGTCGCCGGCTGCTGCGGCGGCTGCGCGGCCACATTGCGCCGGCGCAGCGCCAGGCGCTGGCCGTATTCCAGCCAGCGGAGCTCCTCCACCCAGCCGCGGCCGACCTGGCTGTCCGAGCCCACCGTCAGCGGCACGCCGGCCGCCAGCCAGCCGGGCAGATCGCACAGGCCGTCACCGAGGTTGGCCTCGGTGGTGGGGCACAGCACCACGCCAGCGCCCCGCCGGGCCACGGCGTCGACCTCGGCCGGCGTCGTGTGGGTCGCGTGCACCAGCTGCCAGCGGGCATCCAGGCCCGCCTCGTCGGCCAGCCACTGCAGCGGCCGCCGGCCCTTGGCCGCGATGCAGGCCTCGACCTCGGCCGTCTGCTCGGCCACATGGATGTGCAGGGGCAGGTCTTCATCGCCGACCAGGGCGCGCAGCCGCGCCAGGTCGGCCGGCGCCGCGCCGCGCAGCGAATGCACGGCCACGCCGGCGCTGACGCGCGGCAGGCCGGCCTCGCGGATGCGCCGGCAGGCCTGCCAGGCCCAGTCGGCGTCAGCCCGGAAGCGGCGCTGCTCGGGCCGCAGCCCCACGGCGCCAAAGCCGCTGCGGGTGTAGACCACGGGCAGCAGCGTCAGGCCCATGCCCACGTCCTGCGCGGCTTCGGCGAGCGCCCAGCTCATGGCCAGCTCGTCCTCCAGCACCTGGCCCTCGGCCGCGTGATGCAGGTAGTGGAATTCGCAGACCTGGGTGTAGCCGCCGCGCAGCAGCTCGCCGTAGAGCTGGGCCGCCACGGCGCGCAGCTGCTCGGGCGAGATGCGCAACGCCAGCGCATACATGCGTTCGCGCCAGCCCCAGAAGTCGTCCTCGCCGGCCGCGCGCCGCTCCGCCATGCCGACGAAGGCGCGCTGGAAGGCATGGCTGTGGGCGTTGACCAGGCTGGGAATCAGGGGCCCGGCCAGCACTTCGGCGCCCTCGGGCGCGGGCTGGCCGGCCACGATGTCGGCCCAGCAGCCGGCGCTGTCCACCACCAGCAGCACGTCGCGCTGCCAGCGGCCATCCACCCAGGCCAGGGGCGCGTGCAGGCGCTTCATGCCGGGCATGCGAGCAGCTCCTCCAGCAGCCGGCGCAGCAACGGCGTGACGGCCGCCGCGCGACCGTCGTCCCAGGCCTCGCGCGGGGGCAGGTCTTCATCCATGTAGCAGCGCCAGCACATCTCCAGCTGCACCGCATGCCAGCCTTCGGCCGGACGGCCGAAGTGGCGGGTGATGTAGCCGCCCTTGAAGCGGCCGTTGACCACCTGGCTGTAGTCGGCCTGCCCGGCCAGCACGTCGGCCAGGCGGGCGGTGATGGCGGGCGCGCAGGCGGCGCCGTCCGCCGTGCCCAGATTCAGCGCGGGCAGCTGGCCATCGAACAGCCAGGGCAGCACCGAGCGGATGCTGTGGCCCTCGAACAGGCGCGCATGGCCGTGCTCGGCCCGCAGCCGGCCCATCTCGGCCGCCAGCGCCTCGTGATAGGGCCGCCAGCAGGCCTCGCGGCGCGCCGCGATCTCGGCCGCATCCGGCTCGGCACCGGAGTGATAGAGCGGCTCGTCGGTGAAGAAGCGCGTGGGCACCAGGCCCGTGCCGCCCTTGGCGCCGGGGTAGAGCGGCGCGTCGTCGGGCGGGCGGTTCAGGTCGATCACGTAGCGGCTGTAGCGCGGCACCAGCAGGCTGGCACCCAGCGCCTGGGCCAGCGGTGCGTAGAGGCGTTCCAGGTGCCAGTCGGTGTCCTCGCTCTGCAGGGCACGCGGCACCAGGCGATCGTGCAGCTCGGGGGGAATCTCGGTGCCCACATGGGGCAGGCTGATCAGCAGGGGCACGCGGCCCGGGGTCAGTCGATAAACACTCATGCCATGCCCGCGAAGATGCGTTGCCGCAGGGGGTTGTGACCAAAGGATGCTGCCAGCTCGCGCGGGTGCTGCACATCCCAGAGACAGAAGTCGGCCCGCTGGCCGGCCGCCAGCCGGCCGCGGTCGCGCAGGCCCAGCGCGAGCGCCCCGTTCACCGTCAGGCCGCGCAACGCCTCCTCGGGCGTGAGCCGGAACAGCACACAGGCCATGTTCATCATCAGCAACGGCGACAGCGTCGGCGAGGTGCCGGGGTTGTGATCGGTAGCCAGCGCGATGGGCACGCCGGCCTCGCGCAGCGCGTCCACCGGCGGCAGCCGGGTTTCGCGCAGCGCATAGAAGGCACCGGGCAGCAGCACGGCCACGGTGCCGGCGGCCGCCAGCGCCGCGATGCCGTCGGCATCCAGGTATTCAAGATGATCGACGCTCAGTGCGCGGTAGCCCGCCGCCAGGCGGGCGCCGTGCTGGTTGCTGAGCTGCTCGGCATGCAGCTTGACCGGCAGGCCCAGCGCCCGCGCGGCGTCGAACACCCGCGCCACCTGGGCCGGGCTGAAGGCCAGGTGCTCGCAGAAGGCGTCCACCGCATCGACCAGGCCCGCCGCCTGCTGGGCCTCCAGCTGCTCACAGACCGCGGCGATGTAGGCGTCGGCATCCGTGGCCTCGGGCGGCAGCGCATGGGCGCCCAGCGACGTGGTGCGCACCTGCAGCCCGAGGCTGGCCAGCCGCCGCGCCGCACGCAGCATGCGGGCCTCGCTGTCGGCGTCCAGGCCGTAGCCCGACTTCACCTCCAGCGTGGTCACACCCTCGGCCATCAGCGCCCGGGCACGACGGGCCGCGGCAGCGAACAGCTCGTCCTCGCTGGCGGCCCGCGTCGCTGCCACGGTGGCGCGTATGCCGCCGCCGGCCCGGGCGATGTCGGCATAGCTCGCGCCCAGCAGACGCTGCTCGAACTCGTGAGTGCGGTCGCCGCCGTAGACCAGGTGGGTGTGGCAGTCCACCAGGCCCGGCGTCACCAGCGCCCCCTGCAGCTCGATCACCTCGGCCACCTCAGCCGGTGCGCCCTGCGGCGGCAGGCCGGCCAGCGGGCCGGCCCAGACGATGGTCTCGCCCTCCGTCAGCAGGGCGCCCCGCTCCACCAGCCCCCAGCCGCTCAGGCCGGTCGCTCCAGGTCAGCCACCAGGCCTGGCGGTCGTCCGGCGCGGTGAACAGGCAGCTCTGCCGGGCCGGGGCCTCGCACCAGGCCAGCGTGTGCGGCGCCAGCGGCATGGCCCGATGGCCATGCTCCAGCAGGCCACCCTGCGCGGTGAAGAGGCCGACCCAGGGCGTGTCCGGCAGCAGCACCTGGTCGGCCGGCAGCAGCCGCAGCCGGCCGCGCCGCTGCATCAGGTTGAGCACCGTGCAGGGGCCATGCAGCAGCTCGGCATCCGGCGCCAGCGTGCCGTCGAAATGCAGGGGCTCGTCGCCCACGGCCTGCGGCCAGTCGAACAGATGCAGCCCGGCCCCCTCCAGCACGGCCAGCCAGCGCTGCACCCCGGGGAAGGACGAGAACGGCCCGTCGCGCTCGATGCGGGCCACGCTGATGCGCAACGCCCAGTCGTGCGCGTGCGGCCAGGCCAGCAGCTCGCGCGTCGCGCCACCACCGTTCTTCCAGGGCTGGGGCTGCACCTGGTCTGCCGAAATCTGGCTCCAGCTCATGTCGTCCTCCGCATGACTCAGGCCGAGAAGCTGCCTTGCAGCTGGTAGCGCGCACCCGGATGGGTGAGCTTCACGCTGGTGACCGCGACGCCGCGGCTGTAGGTGATGCGCTTGAGCACCAGGCAAGGGTCGCGTCGGCTGATGCCCAGCAGGCGCGCCTCGACCTCGCCGGGCAGCGCCGCCTCGATCATGTAGCGCGCCTCGTGCAGCGGCGCCACCTCCAGCAGATGCTGCGTGGGCGTGATGCGGGTGAAGTCCTGCTCCAGATAGTCGGGCGCGCAGGCCGGATTCACCGCACGCTCCTCGCACTGAATGGGCAGGCCGTTCTCCAGATGCACGATCAGGCTCAGGAACACCGGCGCGCCGCGCTTGAGACCCAGTTCCGCCGCCTGCTGCGGCGAGGCCTTGCCCTTCAGCAGCGCATGCACCTGAGACTCGTACTGATGGCCGCGCTCCAGGATCTCCTCCTGCACGTCCCGCACATGCAGCGTGGACGAGATGCGGTGCAACTGGGCCACGAAGCTGCCCACGCCCTGCACCCGGTCGATCAGCCCCTCCTGCACCAGCTCGCGCAGCGCGCGGTTCACCGTCATGCGGCTGACACCGAACTGCGCCACCAGGGCGCCCTCGCTGGGCAGCAGATCGCCAGCCACCCAATGGCCGCTGGCAATGCCCTCGCGCAGATGATTCTTGACCCTCAGGTATTGCGGCTCCGCGCCGCCAGCGGTCTTGGACATGGGGGCCATGCTAGTTGACCTTGCTTGTATAGACAACTAGAGTCCGCCCACCCTTGCAGGAGATCATCATGAGCGCCCCCTCGTCTTCCACGCCGCGCGTCGTGCGCGCGCCGACAGGCTCCACGCTGCACTGCCGCAGCTGGCTGACCGAGGCCGCCTACCGCATGATCCAGAACAACCTCGACCCCGCCGTGGCCGAGAACCCGGCCGAGCTGGTGGTGTACGGCGGCATCGGCAAGGCCGCGCGCAACTGGGAGGCCTTCGACCGCATCCTGGCCACGCTGCGCACCCTGGGCGACGACGAGACCCTGCTGGTGCAGAGCGGCAAGCCGGTGGGCGTGTTCCGCACCCATGCGGACGCGCCGCGCGTGCTGCTGGCCAACTCCAACCTGGTGCCGCACTGGGCCACCTGGGAGCACTTCAACGAGCTGGACCGGCAAGGGCTGATGATGTACGGCCAGATGACGGCCGGCAGCTGGATCTACATCGGCACCCAGGGCATCGTGCAGGGCACCTACGAGACCTTCGCCGAGGCCGCGCGCCAGCACTATGGCGGCGTCGCCCGCGGCAAATGGGTGCTGACGGCCGGTCTGGGCGGCATGGGCGGCGCCCAGCCGCTGGCGGCCAGCTTCGCGGGCTTTTGCTCGCTGACGATCGAATGCCAGCAGTCGCGCATCGACTTCCGCCTCAAGACCCGCTACGTGGACGAGCAGGCCGCCGACCTGGACGACGCGATCGAGCGCCTGCGCCGCTACACCGCCGAGGGCCGCGCCGTTTCCATCGCGCTGCGCGGCAACGCGGCCGAGCTGCTGCCCGAGCTGGTGCGGCGCGTCCGGGCCGGCACGGCGCCGCAGCCGCACATCGTCACCGACCAGACCTCCGCACACGACCTCATCAACGGCTATCTGCCGGCCGGCTGGACGGTCGAGCAATGGAAGGCCGCGGCCGCCGACCCGGCCCAGCATGCGACGCTCAAGGCCGCCGCCGCCCAGGGCTGCGCGTTGCACGTGCAGGCCATGCTGGACTTCCAGGCGCTGGGCGTGCCGACCGTGGACTACGGCAACAACATCCGCCAGGTCGCCAAGGACCAGGGGGTGGCGAACGCCTTCGACTTCCCCGGCTTCGTGCCCGCCTATGTGCGGCCGCAGTTCTGCGAGGGCCGCGGGCCCTTCCGCTGGGTGGCGCTGTCGGGCGACCCGGAAGACATCCGCAGGACCGACGCGAAAATCAAGCAGCTTTTCCCCGACGAGGCCCGCGTGCACCGCTGGCTGGACATGGCGGGCGAGCGCATCGCCTTCCAGGGCCTGCCGGCACGCATCTGCTGGCTGGGCCTGGGCCAGCGCCACCTGGCCGGCCTGGCCTTCAACGAGATGGTGAAGAGCGGCGAACTGAAAGGGCCCATCGTGATCGGCCGCGACCATCTCGACTGCGGCTCCGTCGCCAGCCCCAACCGCGAAACCGAGGCCATGCAGGACGGCAGCGACGCGGTCTCCGACTGGCCGCTGCTGAACGCGCTGCTGAACACCGCCGGCGGCGCCACCTGGGTGAGCCTGCACCACGGTGGCGGCGTGGGCATGGGCTATTCGCAGCACAGCGGCGTGGTCATCGTGGCCGACGGCACCGAGGCCGCCGCCCGGCGCCTGGAGCGCGTGCTTTGGAACGATCCCGCCAGCGGCGTGATGCGCCATGCCGATGCGGGCTACGACGCGGCGGTCGCCTGCGCCCGCAAGAACCATCTGAACCTGCCCTCGCTATGAAGCTCACCCCTGGACACCTGACCCTGGCCCAGCTGGCCGACATCGCCGCCGGCCGCAGCACGCTGGAGCTGAACGACTGGGCGCCGGTGGACGCCAGCGCCGCGCTGGTGGCCGCGGCCGCCGCGGGCGACGCGCCGGTCTACGGCGTGAACACCGGCTTCGGCAAGCTGGCCAGCACCCGCATCGCCAAGGACCAGCTGGCGGCGCTGCAGCTCAACCTGATCCGCAGCCACGCGGTGGGCGTGGGCGCACCGATGAGCCCGGAGGTCGTGCGCCTGATGCTGGCCACCAAGGCCGGCAGCCTGGCGCGCGGCTACTCGGGCGTGCGGCCCGTGGTGGTGCAGTCGCTGCTGGACGCGCTCAACGCCGGCTTCGTGCCCTATGTGCCCGAAAAGGGCTCGGTGGGCGCCAGTGGCGACCTGGCCCCGCTGGCCCACCTGACGCTGGCGCTGATGGGCGAAGGCGAGGCGCTGGTGGACGGCCAACGCGCGCCCGCCGCCGACGAACTGGCCCGCCTGGGCCTGGCACCACTGACGCTGGCCGCCAAGGAGGGCCTGGCCCTCATCAACGGCACGCAGGCCAGCACCGCGCTCGCGCTGCATGCGCTGATCCGCTTCGAGGGCCTCTTCGCCACCGCGCTGGCCAGCGGCGCGATGACGCTGGACGCCGCGCGCGGCTCCGACGGGCCGTTTGATGCGCGCATCCACGCGGTGCGCGGCCAGCCGGGCCAGATCGAGGTGGCGGCCATCTACCGCGCACTGGCCGAGGGCAGCGCGATACGCGCCAGCCACCGCGAAGGCGACGAGCGGGTGCAGGACCCCTACTGCCTGCGCTGCCAGCCCCAGGTGATGGGCGCCGCGCTGGACCAGGCCCGCCACGTGGCCCAGGTGCTGCTGCGCGAGGCCAATGCGGTGACGGACAACCCGCTGGTCTTTGAAGACACCATGATCAGCGGCGGCAACTTCCACGCCGAACCGGTGGCCTTCGCGGCCGACAACCTCGCGCTGGCCATCGCCGAGGTGGGCGCCATCGCGGAGCGCCGCATCGCGATGCTGATCGACCCCGGCATCTCGCGGTTGCCGCCCTTCCTGACCGCCGACGCCGGCCTGCACAGCGGCTTCATGATCGCCCACGTGACGGCCGCCGCTCTGGCCAGCGAGAACAAGAGCCTGGCCCACCCGGCCAGCGTGGACAGCCTGCCCACCAGCGCCAACCAGGAAGACCACGTCTCCATGGCCACCTTCGCGGCGCGGCGCCTGCACACCATGATCGACAACACGGCCCACATCGTCGCCATCGAGCTGCTGGCCGCGGCCCAGGGCATAGACTTCCTGCGCCCGCTGACCAGCTCGGAGCCGGTGGAGACCCTGTACGCGACGCTGCGCCAGCACTGCGCCAGCATGCCGGCCGACCACTACCTGGCACCCGACATCGAACGCGCCACCGGCCTCGTGCAGGCGGGCGTGCTGGCCGCACCCGGGGCGCCCTCACTGGCCGCCTGAGCGCGGGCGGGGCCGGCTCAGTAGCGCCCCGCCGCCCCCGCCACCCGCAGAAACACATAGGCAAACCACGCCACCGCCGCACGGTGCAGCAGGCTGCGCCAGCCGCGGTTGTCGGCCTGGCTCACGAGGGTGGACGCCTCCAGCGCCGTGACGATCTCGGCCTCCAGCGCCGCCGCGAAGGGGCGGTCGTGCACCACCACATTGGCCTCCAGGTTCACCAGCAGCGACAGCGGGTCGATGTTGGAGCTGCCCACGGTGGCCCAGCGCCCATCCACCACGGCCACCTTGGCATGCAGGAACGCGGGCGTGTACTCGTAGATCTCCACGCCATGGGCCAGCAGCTCGGCGTACAAGGCCTCGGCGGCCCAGCCGGCCAGCCGGTAGTCCACCTTGCCCTGCAGCAGCAGGCGCACCCGCACGCCGCGGTCCGCGGCATGACGCAGCGCACCGCGGATGCGCTGGCCCGGGTAGAAATACGGACAGACCAGATCCACCTGCTCCCGCGCCGAGCGGATCGCGTCGACGTAGGCATGCTCGATGGTGCGGCGGCGGCGCAGGTTGTCGCGCATCACGAAGGCCGCGCACACGGGCTCCATGGCCGGCACGCGGTGCGGCAGGCGCTCCGGCCCCCACCACAGCTGGCGCCACCAGCGCCGCCAGCGGCGCTGCAGCGGCACGTAGTCCAGCAGCGCATCGTCGAATTCGCGCCCCAGCCAGGCCCGCGACCAGATGGCCCGCAGGCCGGCATCGACCCCGGCCACCAGCGGGCCGCGCAGCGCCACGGCAAAGTCCAGCCGCGGCTGCTCCGTCACGCCATGGTGGATGTCGAGCCGGTCGCCGATGACGTTGATGCCGCCGACGAACGCCACCTCGGCGTCCACCACGCAGAGCTTCTGGTGCAGACGGCGCAGCTGGCTGGGCTGCAGCCAGCGCCACCAGCGGTCCAGCGGCCGGAACACGGCCAGCGCCACGCCGCTGCCGGCCAGCCGCTGCTGCAGCGCGGCCAGGCTGGCCTTGCTGCCGAAGCCGTCCACCACCAGGCGCACGCGCACGCCGCGCCGGTCGGCCGTGCGCAGCGCATCGGCCAGCGCCAGCGCGGTGGCGTCGTGGTGGAAGATGTAGGTGGCCAGCCAGACCTCGCTGTGGGCCGACTCGATGGCGGCCAGCATGCGCGGGAAGAGCTCGTCCCCGCCGCGCAGCAGCTCAACCTGGTTGCCGCCGACGAAGCCGGCGTCGTCGTCGCCGGCCGGCGCGGGCCGCATGCGCCGCCTCAAGCCCTGACCCCGCTCATGCCAGCACCAGGTCCACCAGCAGCGGCAGGTGGTCGGACATGCGGGCCCAGACCGGCCCGCGTGGCACCTGCACGCCGGTGCACTGCAGCCCGCGGGTGTAGACCCGGTCCAGCGTGAACACCGGCAGCCGCGACGGGAAGGTGGCGGCCCGCTGCCGCACCCAGCCCTGGCCGTGCGGCGCGCTGGCCCGTTGCAGGCCGTGGGCCCGCATGGGCAGGTCCAGGCGCTCGCCCCAGTCGTTGAAGTCGCCGGCCACCAGCACGGGCGCGCCGTCTGGCACGTGCTCGCGCACGAAGCCGGCCAGGCGCTCCACCTGGCGCACCCGGCTGGCGTGGATCAGGCCCAGATGGGCCACGACGACATGCACGTCCACGCCCTGCCAGCGCACGGGCACATGCAGCAGCCCGCGCTGTTCGAACGCGTGATCGGACACGTCGTGGTGCCCCACATGGCCGATGGGAAAACGCGACAGCAGCGCGTTGCCATGCTCGCCGTACTTGGTCACCGCATTGGTTCGGTAGGCCACCTCGTAGCCGTCCGGTGCCAGGAACTCGGCCTGACCCTGGTCGGGCCAGCCGAACCAGGTGTGGTCGAACTGGGCCGCATCGCGGTGGTGGAAGTGGCGTACCTCCTGCAGGCACACCAGGTCGGCGTCGAGCGCCTGCACGCCCATCTGCAGGTTGTGGATCTCCAGACGCTTGGCCGGGCCCATGCCGCGCACGCCCTTGTGGATGTTGTAGGTGGCCACACGCAGGACCGTGCCGGGCCCGTGCGGCGTCAGCGAGCGCAGCGCCGTCATCAGGCCACTCCCAGGCCGGCCGCCGTGAAGCGCGGCAGCTGCAGCACGGCCTCGGCGTTGGACGGCGAGAAGCAGCGGTCCGCCGCCTGCTGCCAGGGCAGCCACTGCCAGGCCAGGTGCTCGCGCGGTGCCAGGCGCGGCGTCAGCGCCTCCGGCAGCAGCAGGCCGAACACATGCTCGGTATTGCGTGTGACGCCGGGGGCGTAGCGGTGCCGCCAGTGCGGGTAGATCTCGTAGACATTGGCCAGCTGCCAGTCGCTCAGCACGCCGCCCAGCGCGTCGACATCAAAGCCGGTTTCCTCCAGCACCTCGCGCCGGGCGGTCTGGGCCGGTGGCTCATCGGGCGCATCGAGCGAGCCCGTGACGCTCTGCCAGTAGCCGGGGTGGTCGGCCCGCTCGATCAGCAGCACCTGCAGATCGGGCGTATGGATGACGACGAGGACCGATTCGGGAATCTTGTAGGGCTTGGCCGACTGCATGGCGCAAGCATAGCCGCGCCCTCCCCGGCCGCCGCCCGGGCCTCAGCCGCCCCGGGTCTTGCGCGTGGCGACCGCCGGCGGCAGCTCGCGGGCCGCGAGTTCGCGCACCTGCGCCACCAGCTGGTTGTGGGCATCCAGGAAGGCCGCGGCGATGACCTTGCCCTCGTTGGAATTGCTCCAGCCGGCCCCCGCGGCACCACCCAGCTTGCCCAGCACGGCACCACCCACACCGAGATCGGCTACCTCCACCGACCCGGTGGCGGCCGCGACCTGCTCGGTGGTCTCGTTGTCGGTCAGCAGCAGCGCGGCCTGTGCCTGCTTGAGCTTGACCTGCTCGGCCGCCCCCACCAGCTTGTTCAGGTAGGGAATGGCCTGCAGGATGCCGCCGATCTGGCGCCCGGCGTCCTGCTCGCTGAAGCTCAGGCTGGGCGTCAGGCTGTACTGGGCCTCGTAGCCCTTGCCCTTGGCTACCGTGTTGCCCTGCTGGCGCAGGATGCCGGCCTCCTTGAGCTCCTGCTCGCGGATGGTGGCCTTGAGGCCGGCGGCACGGTCCACGACGCGGAAGCACCCGCTCTGCTGGGCCAGCAGCCGCACCAGCGGCACCGGGCTGGACGGCAGGTGATAGCTGCTGGAGTAGGCGTAGCCGTTCGGGTTCTCGACCAGCGCCAGCGTCGCCACCGGCGCATCGCATTTGACGAGTTCGCGACTGGCGCTGTGCGCGCCTGCCGGGCCGGCCGAGCCGCTGATCACCGAGCCGCCCTCCCCCAGCGAGGTGGAGGACTTGCCGCAGCCGGCGAGCAGCAGGGCCGGCAGCAGCAGCGCGACAAACGCCGGGGTCGGGACACAACGGAAGGACATGCGCATCACCTCGATGGAAGGACGCGCGAGTCTGCCTCGCCACACGGCGTGCCGGCCCCGGCGATCAGGGCACAAATACCGCCGCACGGGCATGAAAAGCCCCGCCAAAGCGGGGCTGTGTCCGGGGCCCTGGGGCGCCCTGACGCTTACTGCGCGGCCGGCTGGGCGTTGCGCAGGCGGATGTGCAGCTCGCGCAGCTGCTTCTCGTCCACCAGCGACGGCGCGCCGGTCAGCAGGCACTGGGCGCGCTGGGTCTTGGGGAAGGCGATCACGTCGCGGATGGACTCGGCCTTGGTCATCATCGTGACGATGCGGTCCAGGCCGAAGGCCAGACCACCGTGCGGAGGCGCGCCGTACTGCAGCGCGTCCAGCAGGAAGCCGAACTTGATGCGCTGGTCTTCCTCGCTGATGTTCAGCGCGGCGAAGACCTTGGCCTGCACCTCGGCGCGGTGGATACGCACCGAGCCACCGCCCAGTTCCCAGCCGTTCAGCACCATGTCGTAGGCCTTGGCAATGCACTTGCCCGGGTCGCTGACCATCAGGTCCTCGTGACCGTCCTTCGGCGCCGTGAACGGATGGTGAACGGCCGCCCAGCGGTTGTTCTCCTCGTCGTGCTCGAACATCGGGAAGTCGACCACCCACAGCGGCGCCCAGCGGTCTTCGAACAGGCCGTTGGCCTTGCCGAACTCGCTGTGGCCCACCTTCAGGCGCAGCGCGCCGATGGCGTCGTTGACGACCTTGGCCTTGTCCGCGCCGAAGAACAGCAGGTCGCCGTCCTGGGCGCCGGTGCGCTTGAGAATCTCGGCGACGGCCTCGTCGTGCAGGTTCTTGACGATGGGCGACTGCAGGCCCTCGCGGCCCTTGGCCACCTCGTTGACCTTGATCCAGGCCAGGCCCTTGGCGCCGTAGATCTTGACGAACTCCGTGTAGGCGTCGATCTCGCCACGACTCATCGCGGCGCCCTTGGGCACACGCAGCGCGACGACGCGACCGCCCGGCGTGGTGGCCGGGCCGCTGAAGACCTTGAAGTCCACCGTGGTCATCGCGTCGGTCAGTTCGGTGAACTCGAGCTTGACGCGCAGGTCGGGCTTGTCGGAGCCGAAACGGTGCATGGCCTCCGCGTACTTCATCACCGGGTAGTCGCCCAGCTCGACATTCAGCGCCTTGCGGAAGACGTGGCGGATCATGCCCTCGAACATCGAGCGGATCTCTTCCTCGGTCAGGAAGGAGGTCTCGATATCGATCTGCGTGAACTCGGGCTGGCGGTCGGCGCGCAGGTCCTCGTCACGGAAGCACTTGGTGATCTGGTAGTAGCGGTCGAAGCCCGCCACCATCAGCAGCTGCTTGAACAGCTGGGGCGACTGCGGCAGCGCGAAGAAGTGGCCGTCGTGCACGCGGCTGGGCACGAGGTAGTCGCGCGCGCCTTCCGGCGTGCTCTTGGTGAGCATCGGCGTCTCGATGTCGACGAAGCCGTGTTCGTCCAGGAACTTGCGGACTTCCATCGCCACGCGGTAGCGCAGCATCAGGTTGTTCTGCATGTAGGGGCGACGCAGGTCCAGCACGCGGTGCGTGAGGCGGGTCGTCTCGGACAGGTTGTCGTCGTCCAGCTGGAACGGCGGCGTGACGGAGGGGTTCAGCACCTCGATCTCGTGGCACAGGATCTCGACCTTGCCGGACACCAGGTTGGCGTTCTCGGTGCCGGCCGGGCGGCCGCGCACCTTGCCGGCGATCTTCAGGCAGAACTCATTGCGAACCTCTTCCGCCACCTTGAACATGTCGGCGCGGTCGGGGTCGCAGACGACCTGCACCAGGCCTTCACGGTCACGCAGGTCGATGAAGATGACGCCGCCGTGGTCACGGCGGCGATGGGCCCAGCCCATCAGGGTCACGGTCTGGTCGAGCAGCTTCTCGCTGACTTGGCCGGCATAGCAGGTACGCATGGAATTCTCCGGAATCTGGGGCTCCGGCGACGGCCGGAGCGGGGTGTTCGGTGATTGGCGCTGGCGGCCTCGGCGGGCCTCAGGATTGAACGCTTGCCGCGCGTTCAACCCGGCTGATTTCGGCTCGCATCCGGCCCGGACGCCGCGGCCGGCGCGCAGGGCTGATCAGGCGGCGCGACCGTGCCCATCGAGATGATGTATTTCAGGGCCTCATCCACCGTCATCTGCAAGGGCCGCAGATCGGCGCGCGGCACGATCAGGAAGAAGCCCGAGGTCGGGTTGGGCGTGGTGGGCACGTAGATGCTGGTGTGCTCGCCGTCCAGCTGGCAGGCCACCTCGCCGCTGGGCGTGCCGGTGACGAAGGCAATGGTCCAGCTGCCGGCACGCGGGTACTGCACCAGCACGGCCTCGCGGAAGGCGTTGCCGCTGCTGGAGAACAGCGTGTCCGACACCTGCTTCACCGAGCTGTAGATGCTCTTGACGATGGGGATGTTGGACAGCAGCCGGTCCCACTGCGTCAGCAGCCACTGGCCGAAGATGTTGGCGACGAAGACCCCCGTCAGCAGCAGGCCCACGGCCAGGATCACCAGGCCCAGGCCCGGCACATGCTGCAGGCTCAGCAGGCCGTCGCGCCAGCCGGCCGGCATCACCAGCGCCAGCGCGGCCAGCAGCGAGCCGAAGACGCCGTTGACGACGTCCAGGATCTGCCCGAGCACCCAGATGGTGATGGCCAGAGGCAGCCAGGCCAACAGCCCGGCGACGAGGTATTTCTTCAACGCGATTCCCTGCTGTGGCGCCGCGCGCTGCTCAGTGGCAGGCGCAGGAGCCGCCGCACGGGGTCGATGCGGTGGACTCGGTGGAGGACGACGAGGCACTGGTCGCGCCGTCGGACTTGGGAGCTTCGCCGGACGCCGCGCCGCTGGCCGGCGCGCTGCCGGTGCTGCCGGCCGAACCGCCGCTGCCGCCGCGGAAATCGGTCACGTACCAGCCCGAGCCCTTGAGCTGGAAACCGGCTGCCGTCACCTGCTTGCTGAAGGTTTCAGCGCCACAGGCCGGGCAGGTGGTCAGCGGGGCGTCGGACATCTTCTGCAGCACGTCCTTGGCGTGGCCACAGGCGCTGCAGCGATAGGCGTAGATCGGCATGGTGTTGCAAAAGGGGTGCAAAACCTGCGATTTTATGCTGGATGTGTGTCGCTCAGGGATGGGGCGGCAGGTGGTGGCTGACATGGTCATGCCGGTCGGCCAGCACCTGAGGTGCCAGCGAACCCGCCAGCATGCCCACCAGCGCGGCGATCAGCCCGGCCAGCTGGCCCGGGAAGAACTCGCCCCAGGTGGTGACCTGCGGGAAGAACACCACCCACACCGCCACGCCCGCAAAGATGGACACGATGGCGCCCTGCGTGGTGGCACGCTTCCAGTACAGGCCGAACACCAGCGGCACGAAGGCGGCCACCAGCGTCACCTGGTAGGCCGCGCTCACCAGTTCGTAGATGGGCGTGCCCTGCAGCGCGATCGAGTAGACCAGCACGAAGAATGCGAAGATCACCAGTGTCACCCGCATCGCCACCAGCTGCTGGCGGTCGCTCATGCCGGGGCGGATCTGCTTGAGGATGTTCTCGACGAAGCTGGTCGTGGGCGCCAGCAGCGTGGCCGAGGAGGTGCTCTTGATCGCCGACAGCAGCGCCCCGAAGAACAGGATCTGCATCACCAGCGGCATGTGGCCCATGATGAAGGTGGGCAGCACGCGCTGGTAGTCGTTCTGCGCCAGGTCCAGCGCCTTGTCGCCCATCACGGCCACGGCGGCCAGCACGATGAACATGGGCACGAAGGCGAACACGATGTAGCTGACGCCGCCGATGACGGCGCCGCGCTGGGCCGTCTTGGCATCCTTGGCGGACATCACGCGCTGGAACACGTCCTGCTGCGGGATGGAACCCAGCATCATCGTGAGCCCGGCGCCCAGGAACATCGCGATCTGCGTGAAGCTGGGTTCGGGCAGGAAGTGGCCCAGATCCTTCTGCGCGGCCAGGTTCAGCACCTTGCCCGCCCCCCCGGCCAGATCGGCCGAGAACACCGCGATGACGGCCAGGCCCACCACCAGCACGATCATCTGGATGAAGTCCGTCCAGGCCACGGCCAGGAAGCCGCCTATCACCACATAGACCAGCACCGCCAGCAGGCCGACGATCATGCCGGTCTGCGGGCTCATCGCGCCGTCGGTGAGGATGGAGAACACCAGACCCAGTGCCGTCACCTGCGCGGCCACCCAGCCCAGGTAGCTCAGGATGATGGCCAGCGAGCAAAAGATCTCCACGCCCTTGCCGTAGCGCTGACGATAGAAGTCGCCGATGGTCAGCAGGTTCTTCTGATAGAGCTTGGCCGCGAAGAACAGCCCCACGAACACCAGGCACAACCCGGCACCGAAGGGGTCCTCGATGATGGCGTTCAGCCCGCCCTGCACGAACTTGGCGGGGATGCCCATCACCGTCTCGGCACCGAACCAGGTGGCGAAGGTGGTGGTCACCACCATGATCAGCGGCAGGCTGCGCCCTGCCACCGCGAAGTCCGAGGTGTTCTTCACCCGCGTGCCGGCCCAGACGCCGATGCCCAGCGTGCCGAGCAGGTAGAGCACGACGAAAACGATCAACGTGGTGTTCATGGCGGTCCGGAAAAATGAAGGCGCGGATTATGGCGGCGCCAGGCCCGGGCCGCCCTAGGGGCTGATGCCGAGAAAGCGAGCCGCCGCCCAGGTCAGCAGCACACCGCCCAGGAAGCCGGCCCCGGCCCAGAGCAGTGCCGACAGCATCCGGTTGGTGCTGCGCAGCTCGCTCACCAGCGCCTGCATCTGCGCGTCGGCCCGCCCGCCCTGGGCCTGCACCTTGAGCGCGTCATGCAGCAGGCGCGGCAGCTCGGGCAGGAACTGCGCGTAGCGCGGCGCCTCCTTTTCGAGCTGACGCTTCAGCGCCCGCCAGCCGACCTGCTCGTTCATCCAGCGCTCCAGGAAGGGCTTGGCCGTGGCCCAGAGGTCCAGCTCCGGGTCGAGCTGCCGGCCCAGGCCCTCGACGTTCAGCAGCGTCTTCTGCAGCAGCACCAGCTGGGGCTGGATCTCGACGTTGAAGCGGCGCGAGGTCTGGAACAGACGCATCAAGACCTGACCCAGCGAGATGTCCTTCAGCGGCCGGTCGAAATGCGGCTCGCAGACGGCGCGCACCGCGCTCTCGAGCGCATCGACCCGCGTCTCCGGCGGCACCCAGCCGGAGGCGATGTGCAGCTCGGCCACGCGCTTGTAGTCGCGCTGGAAGAAGGCGATGAAGTTCTGCGCGAGGTAGTCCTTGTCCACCTCGGTCAGCGTGCCGATGATGCCGAAGTCCAGCGCCACGTAGCGGCCGAAGGTGGCGGGCTCCAGGCTGACCTGGATGTTGCCGGGGTGCATGTCGGCGTGGAAGAAGCCGTCGCGGAACACCTGGGTGAAGAAGATGGTGACGCCGTCGCGCGCCAGCTTCTTGATGTCCACGCCGGCCTCGCGCAGACGCTCCAGCTGGGAGATGGGCACGCCCTTCATGCGCTCCATCACGATGACCTCGGAGCTGCACAGATCCCAGTGCATCTCGGGCACCAGCACCAGGTCCAGACCGTCCATGTTGCGGCGCAGCTGGGCGGCATTGGCTGCCTCGCGCACGAGATCGAGCTCGTCATGCAGGTACATGTCGAACTCGGCGACCACCTCACGCGGCTTCAGGCGCCGGCCGTCGGCCGAGAAGCGCTCTACCCAGCGGGCCAACTGCCGCATCAGCGCCAGGTCGTCGTCGATGATGTCCAGCATGCCGGGGCGCAGCACCTTGACCGCGACCTCGCGGCCATCCTTCAGCGTCGCGAAATGCACCTGCGCAATGCTGGCGCTGGCCACCGGCTCGGCATCGAAGCTGGCAAACAGCGCCTCGATGGGCCGGCCAAAGGCCCGCTCCACCAGCTCGCGCGATTGCGCGGCCGGGAACGGCGGCACCCGGTCCTGCAGTTTGGCCAGCTCCTGCGCCACATCGGGCGGCAGCAGGTCGCGCCGGGTCGACAGCACCTGCCCGAATTTCACGAAGATGGGGCCCAGCCGTTCCAGCGCCAGGCGCAGGCGCACGCCGCGCGGCTCGCGCCATTGGCGCCCCAGCCGGGTAACCCGGCGCAACAGCTGAAACCGCCGGCGACTCAGCCCGGAGAGCGCCAGGTCATCCAGACCGAAGCGCCAGACCGTCCACAGGATGACCAGCAGCCGGGAAGCAAACCTCATGCGGCGCTCGCGCCGTTCGGAGCCCAGCGCTGAGCGAGACCTGACACCGCCGCGCGCGCGCCGCGCGCCATCTGCCCGAGCTGGCGAGCCACCAGCGGACCGAAGAGGCCCGCGAGGTCGTCCTCGATGTCCCAGCGCAGGTTGTCCGCCAGCCAGTTCAGGTCAGCCGCCAGCGCGGCCTCGCCCTGCACCTGCATGCGCGGCACCTCGCCGCCCAGCACACCCAGGGCCATGCGCGCCGGGTTCGAGGCGTCCAACTCGACCCGCAGATCGCCGCCAGCAGCCTGCTCTTCCCGCTCCAGCAGGCCTGCCGGGGTGATGCGCAGGCCCAGATCGGGCAGAGCCGGCAACAGGGCCGGCCAGCCCGCCAGGCTGACGACCAACGTGCGCCCGGCCCAGGGCCTGAGACGGTCCATCGCAACGGACTCGCGCGACAGCACATGGTTGAGCAGCAGGACCAGCCGGTCCTGCAATGCAGGCACGAGCAGGGGCGACAAAGAGGGCGTGGGCCAGGACGAAGACATGGCCGGAATTGTAGGCAGCGGCCCCCGAACAAGGGACGGCCCTGACAAAAGGGTCACGGGAACTGGGTGAGAATCAGCCATCAAAGCATTGCCCGGATCTCCTGCCCGTGGCACGACCAGACGCCTGCCACGATGTTCGAGGACCGCAGCTACAAAAGGACTTTCTACAGCGCACCGCAGTCGGTCGAGTCCCTGGTGGCAGCCTTCCTGGAGCCTGGCATCACGGTGCTGAGCTTCCTCGCCGTCAGTGCGCATTTCGACGAACCGGTGATGCGCCCCGGCCTGACGCTGTGCCTGCTGGTGTTCGCGCTGACCTTCCCGGGCCGCAACCGTTTCAACGTCCATCCCGCCAGTGCGCTGGTGGACGTGGTGTCCTCCTGGCTGGTCCTGCTGGCCATCCTGCTGCTGTGCGGCTATGCCACCAGCAGCCTGCACTACTTTGAAGACAAGGTGCTGCTTTGGTGGGCAGCGGTCACCCCGGTGGTGCAGATGCTGGCCGTCTCGGCCGGGCGGCAGGTGCAGATCTGGCGCGCCAGCGACCAGAGCGCCCGCCGAACGGCCGTCATCGTTGGCGCCGGCTCCCTGGGCCACAAACTCGCCCGGGCATTGCGTGAATCGCAAGGCGTCATCTGCGTCGGCTACTTCGACGACCGCCACCCCGACCGCCTCCATCCGGAAGCCAGCACCCAGACCCTCGGCCGCCTGAACCAGGTCAGCGATTACGTGCGGGCGCATGGCGTGCGCGAGGTCTACATCACGCTGCCGCTCGGTTCGCAGCCCCGCATCGTCGCCCTGCTGGAACAGGTGCAGGACACGACGGCCTCGCTGTTCTTCGTGCCCGACGTCTTCGGCATCAGCATCATCCAGGGCCGGCTGCAGGACGTTTCAGGCGTGCCGGTGGTGGGCATCTGCGAGACGCCTTTCACCGGCACCAACAAGCTGGTCAAGCGTGTCAGCGACATCATCCTGGCGGCGCTGATCCTGGCGCTGATCTCGCCGTTCCTGCTGCTCATCGCCATCGGCGTGAAGCTGAGCTCACCGGGGCCGGTGCTGTTCAAGCAGCGCCGCAACGGCCTGGATGGCGAGGAAATCATCGTTTACAAGTTCCGCTCCATGCGCACGCTGGACGATGGCAAGGTGGTCAAGCAGGCCACCAAGGGCGACCCGCGCATCACCCGCTTCGGCGCCATCCTGCGTCGCACCTCGCTCGATGAGCTGCCGCAATTCATCAACGTGTTGCAGGGCCGCATGAGCATCGTGGGGCCGCGCCCGCATGCGGTCGCGCACAACGAGGAATACCGCAAGCTCATCAAGGCCTACATGGTCAGACACAAGGTCAAGCCTGGCATCACCGGCTGGGCCCAGGTGAATGGCCTGCGTGGCGAGACCGACACCGTCGACAAGATGAAAGCCCGCGTCGAATACGATCTTGAATACCTCCGCAACTGGTCGCTGGCGCTGGATCTGCAGATCATCGTGCGCACGATCCGGCTGG
This sequence comes from Roseateles depolymerans, assembly GCA_003241055.1. Lineage (GTDB taxonomy): Bacteria > Pseudomonadota > Gammaproteobacteria > Burkholderiales > Burkholderiaceae_C > Pelomonas > Pelomonas depolymerans_A. The sequence goes on along the minus strand of QFOD01000004.1, from coordinate 26,916 downwards.
TGATGTTCGACCGCCATGCCTATTGAGGGCCTCACCACCGTGCTCAGACCATCCATCGTTCTCGCATTGCTTGCGTGGCCCGCCGTGAATGCGGTGGCCGAGTCGTCGCCGTACTACTTCGGCACCTCGCTCGGCCTGAACCATGTCTCCAACCTGTATCGCACGGCGAGCGCCGGCGACAGTGACACCGTCACGTCGCTGGGGCTGCTCGGCGGGCTGGACCAGCAGATCGGTCGTCAGCGACTGACGGTGGACGGGTCGCTCCAGAACAACCGCTACGCCAGCAACTCCAACCTGAACAACTCCTCGTATTCGCTGCACAGCGGACTGGACTGGCAGACGGTGGGCCGGTTGTCAGGCTCGTTGAACGTGACCTCCAGCCGCGCGCTGGCCGACTACAACATCGGCAATGGCATCACGCCCATCTTCGACAAGAACACCCAGCGCGACAACGAATACTCGGCCGTCGCGCGCCTGGGCGTGGCCACCCGCTACACGGTCGAGGCCGGCTTCACCCGCCGCACCCACGATTTCAGCGCGGTGCAGTACGCCCAGCTCGCCTATCGCCAGAATGCCGGCTCGCTGGGGCTGTATGCGATGCCCGGCGGCAATCTGCGGGTGGGCCTGGCGCTGCGGCACACCGAAGGCCAGAACCCCACCTACCCGACGGGCCTCACCTTCAACCCGACCATCCCGGCCTTCGAGGTCGTCTACTCGCCGAACGACTATCGGCGCAACGACGTCGACCTGACGCTGAACTGGAACACCGGCGGCGCCAGCACGCTGAATGCCCGCATCAGTGCCAGCCGCACGAACAACAGCCTCAGCCAGCTGAACGATTTCTCGGGCACCACCGGCGCCCTCGGCTGGACCTGGCAGGCGCTCAACAAGCTGCAGCTCTCCGCCCAGTTCGCCCGCGATTCAGGCCAGGAGACGCAGGTGCGCGCCAGCGACGTCAATCGCGTCTACACCAGCTGGCAGTTCGGGGCGCTTTACGCCATGACTGGCAAGCTATCGTTGAATGCCAGCCTGAACGGCAGTCGCAGCACCAAGGCCAACGACGCGAACACGCCGATTGCGGACAACTACGAGTTGAACCACAGCCAGACCCTGGGGCTGCGATGGGCTTATTCGCGCAGCTTCAATATGGGCTGCCAATACAACCGGGCCAGTCGCAACGCCAGCGTGGCTCAATACTCCTACAGCGCCAACAGCTTCGGCTGCACCGGCCAGGCCATCTTCTACTGACGTCGCATGAGCCGCCCCATCCTGCTGACCGGCGCAACCGGCTACATCGCGTCCCACACCTGGCTGGCGCTGATCGCCGCCGGCCACCGCGTGGTCGGGCTGGACAACTTCTCCAACAGTTCGCCCGTCGTGCTGGACCGGCTCGCCGAGCTGGCGGGCGCGCCGGTGACCTTCGAGCAGGCCGACGTCAACGACATGGCCGCGCTGGAGGCCGTCTTCGCCCGCCACCAGCCCGCCGCCGTGGTGCACTTCGCCGCGCACAAGGCCGTGGGCGAGTCCGTCGCCAAGCCGCTGGAGTACTACCGCAACAACCTCGGCGGCCTGGTGTCCACCTGCGAGGCCATGCGCCGTCACGGCTGCCGGCGCATGGTGTTCAGCTCCAGCGCCACGGTCTACGGTTCACCGGAATCGCTGCCGCTGCGCGAGGACGCGCCCACCTCCGCCACCAACCCCTATGGCGCCACCAAGCTGATGGGCGAGCAGATCCTGCGCGACATCGGCGTCGCCGATCCGGCCTGGCAGACCGCCACGCTGCGCTACTTCAACCCGGTCGGCGCGCATGAGAGCGGCCGCATCGGCGAAGACCCGCGGGGCACGCCCAACAACCTGATGCCCTACGTCGCCCAGGTGGCCGTCGGCCGCCGCGACAGGCTCTCGGTGTTCGGCAACGACTACCCCACGCCCGACGGCACCGGCGTGCGCGACTACATCCACGTGACCGACCTGGCCGAGGGCCATGTCGCCGCCCTCGACTGGCTGCTCGGCGGCGACCGTTCGATCACCGTCAACCTCGGCACCGGCCAGGGCTACAGCGTGCTCGACCTGGTGAAGGCCTACGAGGCCGCCAGCGGGCGCCCCGTGCCCTACCAGATCGTCGCTCGCCGCCCCGGCGACATCGCCGCCTGCTGGGCCGACCCCACGCTCGCACGCGAGGCGCTGGGCTGGCAGGCGAAGCTGGACCTCCAGCGCATGTGCGAAGACAGCTGGCGCTGGCAGCAGCAGAATCCCCAGGGTTTCGGCGACGCCTGAGGCGTCACCTTCTCTTTCTAAAGTTCCGATATGAGCAAGATTTCCGTCCAGCCGGTCATCATGGCCGGTGGCTCCGGCACCCGCCTGTGGCCGCTGTCCCGCTCGGGCTATCCCAAGCAGTTCCTGGTGTTGTCGGGCAACGAGAGCCTGTTCCAGCTGGCCGCGCGCCGCCTGGCGGCACTGGCCTCGCCCGAATTCGAGCTCGCCGGCCCCTGCATCGTCGGCAACGAGGAGCATCGCTTCCTGGTGCTGGATCAGCTGCGCGAAACCGGGCTGGAGCCCAGCAGCGTGCTGCTGGAGCCCTCGGGCCGCAACACGGCCCCCGCACTGACGCTGGCGGCCCTGGCCGCACTTGAAAACGGCCAGGACCCGGTGCTGGTGGTGACCCCGGCCGACCAGACCGTGACCGCGCCCGCCGCCTTCACCGCCGCGCTGCAGCAGGCCGTGCGGGAAGCGGCCGACGGCGCCATCGTGATCCTCGGCATTTCGCCGGACCGGCCGGAAACCGGCTATGGCTACATCCAGACCGCCGCCGACGCGCGCGGCCTGGCAGTGGCCCAGTTCGTCGAGAAGCCCGACCTCGAGACCGCCCAGCGCTATCTGGCCGAAGGCGGCTACTACTGGAACGGCGGCATGTTCGTGCTGCGCGCCAGCGTCTGGATGAAGTCGCTGGAGCGCTTCCGCCCCGACATCGCGGCCGCCACCCGCGCCGCCTGGGCCGCCCGCAAGACCGACGCCAAGTTCGTGCGCCCCGGCAAGCCTGAATTTGCCGCCGTGCCCTCCGAGTCCGTGGACTACGCCGTCATGGAGCGCTGCCCGGGCAGCGACATCCCGCTGCGCATGGTGCCGCTGGACGCCGGCTGGAACGACCTGGGCGCCTGGGAGGCCGTCTGGCAGGTGGCCGACAAGGACGAGCGCGGCAATGCCCACGTGGGCGACGCGCTGATCACCGACAGCGACAACACCCTGGTGCACGCCACCAGCCGCCTGGTCGGCGTGGTGGGCCTGAAGGATGTGGTCGTGGTGGAAACGCCGGACGCCGTGCTGGTGTCCGACCGCGCCCGCAGCCAGGAGGTCAAGCAGATCGTCAACCGCCTGGGCGCCTCGCAGCGCGGCGAGCACGCGCTGCACCGCAAGGTGCACCGCCCCTGGGGCTGGTACGACAGCATCGACAACGGCCCTCGCCATCAGGTCAAGCGCATCATGGTCAAGCCGGGCGCTTCCCTGAGCCTGCAGATGCACCACCATCGCGCGGAGCACTGGATCGTCGTCAGCGGCACGGCCGAGATCGTCAACGGTGACCGCACCATCCTGCTGACCGAAAACCAGTCCACCTACATCCCGCTGGGCCAGACCCACCGCCTGGCCAATCCGGGCAAGGTGCCGCTCGAGATCATCGAGGTGCAGTCCGGCTCCTACCTCGGCGAGGACGACATCGTCCGCTTCGAAGACACCTACGGCCGGGCCTGAGCCCCGTTTTTCCAGACCAGGCGGCCCCGGAAATCGGGGCTGTTCTGTTTTCGGATCCCGCCTCAGTTGCGCGACACTGCCCCGACTCAAGAGCACCACTCCCACCATGACCATCCTCGTCACCGGCGGCGCCGGCTTCATCGGCAGCAACTTCGTGCTGGACTGGCTGCGCCAGTCCGATGAGGCCGTTGTCAATCTCGACGCGCTGACCTACGCCGGCAACCTCGAGAACCTGAAGTCGCTCGACGGCGACGCCCGCCACCGCTTCGTCAAGGGCGACATCGGCGATCGAGCCCTGGTGGACCAGCTGCTGGCCACCCACCAGCCGCGCGCCATCGTCCACTTCGCCGCCGAGAGCCATGTGGACCGTTCCATCCACGGCCCCGGCGCCTTCATGAAGACCAATGTGGAAGGCACCTTCACGCTGCTGGAAGCCGCCCGCGCCTACTGGGGCTCGCTGCAGGGCGAGGCCAAGGCCGCGTTCCGCTTCCACCATGTGTCCACCGACGAGGTCTACGGCTCGCTCAAGCCCAGTGACCCGCCCTTCGCCGAGACCAACCCCTACGAGCCCAACAGCCCCTACAGCGCCAGCAAGGCCGCCAGCGACCACCTCGTGCGCGCCTGGCACCACACCTACGGCCTGCCGGTGGTCACGACGAACTGCTCCAACAACTACGGCCCCTATCACTTCCCCGAGAAGCTGATCCCGCTAATGATCGTCAACGCGCTCGCCGGCAAGCCCCTTCCCGTGTACGGCGACGGCCAGCAGATCCGCGACTGGCTCTACGTGACGGACCACTGCAGCGGCATCCGCGCCGTGCTGGCCGGCGGCCGGCTGGGCGAGACCTACAACATCGGCGGCTGGAACGAGAAGGCCAACATCGACATCGTGAAGACGGTGTGCGCGCTGCTTGACGAGCTCAAGCCCTCCAGCGAAGGCCCCTACAGCCGCCTCATCACCTACGTGACCGACCGCCCCGGCCACGACCGCCGTTATGCGATCGACGCCCGCAAGATCGAGCGCGAGCTGGGCTGGCGCCCCGCCGAAACCTTCGAGACCGGCATACGCAAGACCGTGCAGTGGTACCTCGATCACCCCGAATGGGTGACCCGCGTGCAAAGCGGCGCCTACCGCGACTGGGTCTCCAAGCAGTACGCGGCATGAAGATCCTGCTGCTGGGCCCGCACGGGCAACTGGGCTGGGAGCTGCAACGCTCCCTGGCCGTGGCCGGCGAGGTGGTTGCGCTGAACCGCGACAACGGCGGTGACCTCGCCTACCCACAGGGCCTGCTGGCCGCCGTGCAGGCCATTGCGCCCCAGGTGATCGTCAATGCAGCGGCCTATACCGCCGTCGACAAGGCCGAGAGCGATGCCGAACTGGCGCGTCACGTCAACACCGACGCCCCCGCGCTGCTGGCCATCGAGGCCAAGCGCCTGGGCTCGCTGCTGGTGCACTACTCCACCGACTACGTGTTCGACGGCAGCGGCCACACGCCGCGCGACGAGGACGCCCCCATCGCCCCGCTCAGCGTCTACGGCCAGACCAAGGCGGACGGCGAGGACGCCATCCGCGCCAGCGGCTGCCAGCACCTGATCCTGCGCACCAGCTGGGTCTATGCGGCGCGCGGCGGCAACTTCGCCCGCACCATGCTGCGGCTGGCCGCCGAGCGCGAACAGCTGCAGGTCATCGCCGACCAGATCGGTGCACCGACCGGCGCCGATCTGCTGGCCGACCTGAGCACCCATATGCTGCGTGCAGCCCGCGCCAACCCCGCACTCAGCGGCACCTACCACGCGGTAGCCGGTGGCGAGACCAGCTGGCACGAGTACGCCCGCTTCGTCATCGAGTTCGCGCGCTCGCGCGGGGCCGAGCTGAAAGTGGCACCCGGGCAGATCCTGCCCATCGCCACCGCGCAATACCCGACCCCGGCGCGGCGCCCGCTGAACTCGCGGCTGAGCACCGCACGGCTGCAGCAGCGCTTCGGCCTCACCCTGCCCCATTGGCAGCAAGGCGTGACCCGCCTGCTGCACGAGATCCTCTGAGCACGGAGACCCCATGAGCACCAAGCACCGCAAGGGCATCATCCTCGCCGGGGGCTCCGGCACGCGCCTGCATCCGGCCACGCTGGCCGTCAGCAAGCAGCTGCTGCCGGTCTACGACAAGCCCATGATCTATTACCCGCTCAGCACGCTGATGCTGGCGGGCATACGCGACATCCTCGTCATCAGCACCCCGCAGGACACGCCGCGCTTCGAGGCCCTGCTCGGCGACGGCGCCCGCTGGGGCCTGAACATCAGCTACTGCGTGCAGCCCAGCCCGGACGGCCTGGCCCAGGCCTTCATCCTCGGCCGCGATTTTGTCGGTGATGCCCCCAGCGCCCTGGTGCTGGGCGACAACATCTTCTACGGCCACGACTTCGCCGGCCTGCTCGGCAACGCCACGGCACGCAGCACGGGCGCCAGCGTGTTCGCCTATCACGTGAACGACCCCGAGCGCTACGGCGTGGTCGAGTTCGACGAGCGCCAGCGCGCCCTCTCCATCGAGGAAAAGCCCAAGTCGCCCAAGAGCAACTACGCAGTCACGGGCCTGTACTTCTACGACGAGCAGGTGTGCGACATCGCGGCGGGCATCAAGCCCAGCGCGCGCGGCGAGCTGGAAATCACCGACGTCAACGCGCACTACCTGGCCCAGGGTCAGCTCGACGTGGAGATCATGGGGCGCGGCTACGCCTGGCTGGACACCGGCACCCACGACAGCCTGCTGGAAGCCGGCCAGTTCATCGCCACGCTGGAAAAGCGCCAGGGCCTCAAGGTTGCCTGCCCCGAGGAAATCGCCTTCCGCGCCGGCTGGATCGATGCCACACAGCTCGAGCGCCTGGCCCAGCCGCTGGCCAAGAACGGCTACGGCCAATACCTGCTCAAGCTGCTGACCGACCGAGCGTTCTGATGTCCCTGACCGTCACCCCCACCGCCCTGCCCGAGGTCTTGCTGATCGAACCCAAGGTCTTCGGCGACGCCCGCGGCTTCTTCATGGAAAGCTGGAACGAGGCCCGCTTCAACGACGCGCTGGGCTACGAGGTGCATTTCGTACAGGACAACCACTCGCGCTCCACGCGCGGCGTGCTGCGCGGCCTGCACTACCAGCTGCAACCGCACCCCCAGGGCAAGCTGGTGCGCTGCGTGTCCGGCGCGGTGTTCGATGTCGCCGTAGACCTGCGTCGCTCCAGCCCCAACTTCGGCCGCTGGGTCGGCTATGAGCTGAGCGCCGACAACCATCGCCAGCTGTGGATCCCCCCCGGCTTCGGCCACGGTTTCGTCGTGGTCAGCGAAACCGCCGACTTCCTCTACAAGACCAGCGGCCGCTACGCGCCCGAGTGCGAAGGTGCCGTGCGCTGGGACGACCCGGCCATCGCCATCGATTGGCCACTCGCCGGCCTCACGCCCCAGCTCTCAGGCAAGGATCAGGCCGCGCCGCTACTGGCCGACGCCCGCGTGTTCGACTGACAGCCGCTGGAGCAGCACTGGGCCTGATCAGTGCCGCCCCGGTTCCGGCGCGCCCTTGAGCAGATCGTCCACCGCTGCTTTTGGCCGCAGCCAACTGCGCAGGCGCATCCCGTGGCGCAAGCTCACAAGCCGCGCGACAAAAGGCCCGACTGCTTAAACGGGCTTGTCGGTGGGGGCCATCTTTCGCGCCTTGATCCTCACGCTGGGATTCCCTCCGTGCACCGACCAGGCCTCGGTCACGCTCCTGGTCACCACTGACCGTGCGCCAATCACCACGCCATCGGCGATGCTCACTCCCGGGCAGACAAACGCACCCGCGGCAAGCCAGCACTCGCTGCCGATGGTGATGGGCAGGTAGGTCAACGGCATGTCGGGCTGACGGTAGTCATGCGATCCGGTGCACAGGTAAACGCCCTGCGACACCACGGTTTGCCTGCGAATGGTGACCGGCGCGAAGTTGTAGACATCGACATGGCGACCAATCGCCACGTGGTCTTCCATGATGAGGTTCCAGGGCATGAGCACCTTGACGCCTGGCAGGATCAGGCAGCGCGGCCCGATCTGAGCGCCCATGAGACGCAGTGCTGCAACGCGCAAGGGGCTGAACGCCTTGGGCCACCAGCGTACGACGGGTTCCAGCACATAGGTCCAGAACCCTCGCCTGAGGAGCACGGCCACCGGCCAATGCGACTTGCTTTTGGACAGATCAACCACCGGCATCTTGTTCTGGCTCATCTCAAGCGGCGCAGTTCTTCTGCGTTGGCCAGGGTGTTTTGAACATCACCCTTGCTCAGTCGACGATACAGCGTGCGAGCCACCTTGCTCATCACACCCGGCATCAAAGGCATGTGGGCTCGGTGCGCCCACATGAAGGCCAGAGCCCGCAACGGTGAGCCGTTGGCTCGCGCCAGCGCCAACTCGACCAGCCGATAGGCCACCTGGGCCTGACCATACTGGCGGTCTTGCTTAGAGCCGCCACCCTGGATCAGATTCAGTGAGAGCTCTACCAACTGCTCCAGTTCTCCCAAGGCCAGGTCGGCCGGCAACTTGGCGCCATCCGAACCCTGGTGTCGCCGGAGCTCGCACCACTCTTCACTGATGAGCACCGAAGGCACGCTGGCCATCACGCGGGTGTTGAAATGCACGTCAAAGCAGAACCTGAACTGTTCGCTGTAGCCATTCACCTGTTCCCAAACACGTTTGGCAAACACGTTGCAGGCTGGTTCTCTGAAGCGCGCTACCTGCCGCAGCTTGAGTTGCACCGCCTCCTCGGGCCGGAGATGAACCACTTCACGGCTGGCGACATAGGGTGCCATGCGGCGGACCACGTCGCCCTGGTCGTTGATGATCACGCCAAGATGCCCCAGGAACTGAGTGCGAGGTTCGGCCTTCAGAAAGCCCAGCAGGGCCTGCAGCCCGGCAGGGCGCATTCGATCATCCGCCCCCATGACCTTCACATGAGGGCGGCTGGCTTGTGCCACGGTGTAGTTCCAGTTTTGCTGGATCGGTCGGCGCGTGTTGGCGCTGATCCAGCGGACTCGAGCATCCGAGGCCAGCAGGGCTCTGACCTCCGCAATGCGGGAGTACTCAGGGTGCTCAGGGGCCAGGAAGTCAAAGTCCTCCACCACCACCAGTTCAACGTCGACGTCTTGCTGAAGAATGGAGCGCACCGCCTCAGCGGTGTAGTCCACATAGGTGTAGGCAGGAATGCAGATGGAGAGCATCAGTGAGGCCTGAATGGGGCTGGGCGGTCTCGAGTCTGAAGTGCGACACCCGAGGTATTGACTGAGCGGTTGACGTCAGGCCTTGAGGTGGGGCGGCCCGTATCTCTGCGACGACCTGAAGGGCAGATCGGTACTCGATGCGCAAGGCTTGCTCCGGCCTTGCCGCCTGCGGGCAAAGAGTTGGAGCGACGGATCGCCAACGACGTGCGCATGGATGCCATCACTGGGTTCGAAGCCAGTGACCGCTATGAGGTATAGCCGCACCTTCAAAGCGTGATCCAACTGCGTGGCAAACGTTCCGTGCCACTGGCCTTGCCCTACCAGCGCTGAACATCGACGACGCGTGCGGCTCGGGGCATTTGCTGCGTGTGGCCTCGGGCCTGCGCAGGCCCTTGCGCTTTTGCGCGATTTCCTTCCAGTCCTCCATCAGTTCGTGCAACCCCATCGTCGGCGACTCCAACATCCGTGGTTCGATGCCTGTCAGAAAGAGCCGATCCACATGCCGATTGCACCTGATCAACGATCAGCGCGCATCAGGGAAGTTGTGCAGTGGTCTCTCTTCACGCAACAGGCGAGCCCACGAATCTCGGCCTTGGAGTTCAAACCAGTCGACGAGCACACCCCCTGTACAAACAGGGTGTCTGACGCATGCCGCTTGCGCAGAGCGACTACGAACGGTCACTCGCAACTAAAGCAAGCCTTAGTTCGTATCCAGCACCGGCAAGCGCTTCACGAGGTCATCCACCGCCTTCACCTGCTCCAGGAAGGGCTTGAGCTGCGACAGCCGCAGCGCGCTGGGCCCGTCGCACAGCGCCTTGGCCGGATCGGGGTGGGACTCCAGGAACAGCCCCGCCAGGCCCAGCGCCATGCCCGAGCGGGCCAGCTCGGTCACCTGGCCGCGGCGGCCGCCGGACGCGGCCGCGCCCGATTCGCGCTGCTGCAACGCATGGGTCACGTCGAAGATCACCGGCTTGTTGCCGCTGACCTGCTTCATCACCCAAAAGCCCAGCATATCCACGACGAGGTTGTCGTAGCCGAACTGCGCGCCGCGGTCGCACAGCATCACGTTCGGGTTGCCCCCCTCGGCGAACTTCTCGACGATGTTCTTCATCTGCGGCGGGCTGACGAACTGTGGCTTCTTGATGTTGATGACGCGCCCGGTCTTGGCCAGCGCGGCCACCAGATCGGTCTGGCGGGCCAGGAAGGCCGGCAGCTGCAGCACGTCGCAGACCGCGCCCACCGGCTCGGCCTGCCAGGGCTCGTGCACATCCGTCAGCACGGCCACGCCGTGAGCCTTCTTCACCGCCTCGAAGATCTTCAGGCCGGCGTCCAGGCCCGGTCCGCGATAGCTGTGGATGGAGCTGCGGTTGGCCTTGTCGAACGAGGCCTTGAACACATAGGGAATGCCCAGCTCGCGCGTCACGCGCAGGTATTCGCCGCACACGTCCACCGCAAACTGCTCGGACTCCAGCACATTCACACCGCCGAACAGCACGAAGGGCGCAGCGTTGTCGACGGTGATGTCGTTAATCTTGACCATGATGTCTCTCTGAAAGCAAAACGGGCCGGCCGCAGCATGCGCGCCGGCCCGCTTGAGGCGGGATTGTGCCCTGGGGCCGTCGATCAGCCGCGCCCGATGCCGCGGTACTCCAGGCCCAGGGTCTTCATCAGCGCCGGGTCGTAGAGGTTGCGTCCGTCGAAGATCACCGGCTGCTTCAGCGCCGTCTTGATGGCGTCGAAGTCCGGCGTGCGGAACTCCTTCCACTCGGTGACGATCAGCAGCGCGTCCGCCCCCTGCAGCGCCGCCTCGGCGCGGTCCACCAGTGCGACGTCGTCACGCGGGCCCAGCACGCGAGCCGTCTCGGCCATGGACACCGGGTCATAGGCCGCCACCGTCGCACCCAGGCGGGTCAGCTCGTCGATGATGACCAGCGACGGCGCCTCGCGCATGTCGTCGGTATTGGGCTTGAAGGCCAGGCCCCACAGCGCGAAGCGGCGGCCCTTCAGGTCGGCCCCGAAGCGCGCCACCACCTTCTCCACCAGCACGCGCTTCTGGTGTTCGTTGGCCTCTTCAACGGCGGTCAGCACCTTCAGCGGCAGCCCTTCGTCGGCCGCGGCCTTCACCAGGGCCTTCACGTCCTTGGGGAAGCAGGAGCCGCCATAGCCGGCACCGGCGTACAGGAACTGGTAGCCGATGCGCGGGTCCGAGCCGATACCGCGGCGCACCAGCTCGATGTCCGCGCCCACCTTCTCGGCCAGCAGCGCCAGCTCGTTCATGAAGCTGATGCGCGTGGCCAGCATCGCGTTGGCAGCGTACTTGGTGAACTCGGCGCTGCGCACGTCCATCACCAGCATGCGGTCCTGCGTGCGGTTGAAGGGCGCGTACAGCGCGCGCATCAGCAGCGTGGCCTGCTCGTCATCCGAGCCCACGATGATGCGGTCGGGCTTCATGAAGTCCTCGACGGCCGCGCCCTCCTTCAGGAACTCGGGGTTGGACACCACGGCGTACGACATGTCGCCCAGACCGCGCTTCACCAGCTCTTCCTTCACGGCGGCGCGCACCTTGTCGGCCGTGCCCACCGGCACCGTGCTCTTGTCGACGATGACCTTGTAGTCCGTCATGCGCTGGCCGATGGAGCGGGCCGCGGCCACCACGTACTGCAGGTCGGCCGAGCCGTCTTCATCCGGCGGCGTGCCCACGCCGATGAACAGCAGCGTGCCGTGCTGCACGGCGAAGTCCACGTCGGTCGTGAACTGCAGCCGCCCGGCCGCCACATTGCGCTTCACCACCTCCAGCAGCCCCGGCTCATGGATGGGAATCTCGCCGTCGTTGAGGATGCGGATCTTCTCCGGGTTCACATCCAGGCACACCACATGGTTGCCCATCTCGGCCAGGCAGGCGCCGGTGACCAGACCGACATAGCCGGTGCCGATGGCGGTGACTTTCATTCTTGGTCCTCTCTCAGTTGCAGTTCACGCGTTTGTAATGCGTGCGCGTGACAGCGCGGTGGATCTCAGACCCGGTAATAGTCGCGATACCAGGCCACGAAACGCCCGATGCCCTCGGGCACCGGCATCGCGGGGCGGAAGCCCGTCCAAGCCGCCAGTTCCTCCACATCCGCATGCGTGGCCGGCACATCACCGTCCTGCATGGGCATGAAGTTCTTCACCGCCTCGCGCCCCACCGACTTCTCGATGGCCTCGATGAAGCTCATCAGTTCGATGGGCGCGTGGTTGCCGATGTTGAACACCCGGTACGGCGCACTGGAGCGGGCCGGATCGGCCTGCACCGGGTCGTAGGCCGGGTCTCCCGTGGCGATGCGATCCAGCACCCTCACCACCCCCTCGGCGATGTCGTCGATGTAGGTGAAGTCGCGGATCATCCGGCCGTGGTTGAACACATTGATCGGCCGCCCCTCGATGATGGCCTTGGTGAACAGGAACAGCGCCATGTCCGGGCGCCCCCAGGGACCATACACGGTGAAGAAGCGCAGCCCCGTGGTCGGCAGCCCGAAAAGATGTGAGTAGGTGTGCGCCATCAGCTCATTGGCCTTCTTGGTGGCCGCATAGAGGCTGATGGGATGGTCCACGCTGTGATGCTCGGAGAACGGCATCAGCGTGTTACCGCCGTACACACTCGAGCTCGACGCATACACCAGGTGCTGCACGCCGTTGTGCCGGCAGCCCTCGAGGATGTTGGTGAAGCCGACGATGTTGCTGTCGATGTAGGCGTGCGGGTTCTCGATGGAATAGCGCACACCGGCCTGGGCCGCCAGGTGCACCACGCGGTCAAAGCGCTGCTCGGCAAACAGGCGGGCGATGCCCTCGCGGTCGGCCACATCCATCTTCACGAAGCTGAAGCCCGGCAGCTTCTGCAGCCGCGCCAGACGGTCATGCTTGAGCTGCGGCGAGTAGTAGTCGTTGAGGTTGTCCAGCCCCACGACCTCGTCGCCCCGACCCAGCAGGATCTGGCTCACATGCATGCCGATGAAACCGGCCGCGCCGGTGACAAGAACTTTCACGATACGTCCCTAGCAAAAAACGCAGCAATCAAGCCGGAGGAGAGTCATTCTTGAGGATTCTCGCCCGGGCCAAGCACCGCCAAACATCTGGTTACCTGTGCCTCCCCCGAAAAGCAGGCCCGCACAGCGCCTAAAGTGGGCAAATCCAACGGGCAGGATTTCACATGTACTGCGCCGGGCCGCCACACGGTAGCGCCGACCCGAGCCCTGAGTCGTCAGAATTTGAACGCCGGTTTTTTGCAGATGGCCTCACGGCGTATCGCATCTCGGCCCGATCAATCCAACTCTGCACGAGCAGCCACCCACATGTCGTATCCCTCTTCGCGCACTGCACACGCTTCCAGCCTGGTCACCGGCGCCATGCTCGTGCTCGCCGGCTGCGGCGGGGGAGCCAGCGACACACCGCCAACGGCCACCGCCGCCGTGGCCCCCACCACCGAGGTGGCGGCCTCTGCAGTGGCCGCTGAAGCGGCGGCTTCGGCAGCATCCACTGCATCGTCAGACCTCATTGCCAGCTCCGTGCTGGCCCTCGCCAAGGCCCAGGCGCTGGGCGCCAGCAATCGCCCCGCGGCCGACACACCCGGGCGCGTGTCCTCGCCGACCACGACGACCGGCTCTGCGACCGGTGGGTCGACGCAGATCGCGACCCAAACCAGCACCACGCAAGGCGGTGCCGCCAGCACGGGCAGTACGTCCAGCACCAGCACGGCCGGCGCATCGACACAGGCGAGCCCGCAGGCCACGGTCATCGCCAAGACAACGGCCACCGTCTCGACACCCGTGGTGTTCAACGCGCCGCTGAGCAGCGCCCCTGGTGACGTGATCTCGCTTCAGGGCGAGAACTTCGGCACCAGCCCCAGCGTCTATCTGGTGGACGCCGCCGGCAAGAAGCTCAGCACGCTCTCCATCGTCAGCACCTATGGCACGGGCGCACTCACCGCACGACTGCCGTCGACGGCCACCGGGGCGCTCATCGTGCAGGTGGACAACGGCGGGGCGGTCAGCGGGCTCGTCAAGCTGAACGCGGCTCGGCCCTACCACCTGGATGCGCTGCAGATCAATGGCGGCGGTGCCTTCCGCCTGTTCGGCCGCAACCTGCTGGTGGCAGGCAGCACCCCCACGGTCACGATCGACGGCCTGGCTGCCACCGTCAACACCAGCCAAAGCAACGAGCACATGCTCGTGCTGACCGCGCCGGCCAACCTCAAGGCCAACGGCAAGCCGGTCATCATCGTCGACAACAAGAACGGCAGCGGCCCCGCCACGCTGGATCGCCCGGTGGAGGCCGTCGCAGGCAAGGGCACCGACCCCTTCGGCCTTGGTGTCGGCTGGGGTGACGGCTTCTCCACCATCACGGGCCGAGTGATCAACGCCGCCTCCGACAGCCGCCTGTCCAGGAAGGTCAAGTGCGACGGCAGCACCGACGATTTCGCCGCACTTCAGGCCAGCATCAGTCTGGCGTCTCAACTGGGTGGCGCCGTCGTGCAGCTGCCTGCGGGCACCTGCCTCTACACGCAAAGCCTGGCACTCGCCTCCAAGGTCGTGGTGCAGGGAGCCGGCAAGGGCAAGACAGTGCTTCGCTACGACGCGGCCATCACGGGCACCCACGCTTTTTGGGCTAAGTCACTGGATCTGCTCGGCCTTGCCGACCTGTCGGTGGACTTCGTCAAGGCCAATGCGGAAACGAGCAACCTCCAGGCCAACCGTCGAATATTCCTCCGTAACGTGGCGCTCGCCATGAATGGCGGCATCCAGATGTTCTGGCAGGACAACATCAATTTCGTGGTCCGTGGCACCGATATCGTTCAGCCAGCCAACAGCAAACTCAACGGGCCCTTTTTCATGGCCAACAACAGCGGCCTGAGCTTCGTTGACAACACCATTACGTTTGCACACGGAGCCCCGAGCATGCCGCGCTGCAGCGACGCCTATCTGGCTGGAAACCGCATCACCCGTGATGTGCGCAACGTGATGGACAGTCCGAGCATCGTCCATAGCCTGGCCATCGATTTTGCTCACCGCATTGCGATCGTCGGCAACACCTTTGATGTGCTGGGTGGCCCGGTCACGAACAAGAACCGCAATGACGGCGAGACGCTGCTGACCGAAGGTGGCGGCCCCAACCGTACCGAAAACATCGGCACGGCCACCAGTGCTTCGGCCACGACACTGGTCGACACCAACAACACGATCAACATAACGCCGTTCAATGATGGCATCGTCCCCGCCAACTACGGCATCGCTATCGTTGGCGGAAAGGGTGCCGGCCAGCATCGGCGAATCACCGGGTACACAGGGAAGACGGTGTCCATCGACACCGCCTGGGATGTCATTCCCGACAACACGAGCCGCTACGCGACCTTCGTATGGGGCCTGGAGAAGGCGCTCATCAAAGGCAATACGCTCAAGGACAACCCGAGAGGCATCTGGATTTACCAGACTGCGGCCCGTGAAGTGGACATCGTCAACAACACGATCAACAACGGCGGTGGCATCTTCATTCGAGCCGACCAACGCCTGAGCACCAAGCTCTTCACGCCGATGTTCGGCCTGCGCATCGCCAACAACGCCGTCAACAACACAAACCGGCAGTGGCCCAGCTACGTGAACATCAATTTCACACGCCAAGACTCATCCAACTTCGGCGTTGCGAACATCGGCACCGAGGTCCGCAACAACCGGATGATTGCGAGCAGCCCCAACCTTTTGATGCCCCAAGAAATCCGTGCGAGCTCAGAAGGCTACGCAGCCATGATGTACGGAGAAGGCCCCTCGCAATCCCTTGCACTGACGGAGCCCCGGATTCTCGGCACGGTATTCCAGGGCAACAGTTGCACCAACTGCACCCAACTGATCGTGAACGGTGAAGCCACTCGCACCACTGTCCAGGAAAGCAATCTGCTGACGACGCCGGGATCGTAATAACTCAGAAGACCTGGGTAGCAAGCCCGCCGTCGCGGCGTCGAAGCCGCGTTGCGGCTCCCGGGCTAACCAAGTGCATCCAGTGTTTCCCCCTGCTCTGCGGCAGGGTCCACGGCATGCAAAATGCGGAAGATGCGGTCAAAGTACTTTGGCCTGCGCCACTCCGCAAGCCACGACCCTGACCGCATGTTCAACCGGGCCCTCTCCTACGTACAACGACGCATAGAGGCCGCCTTTCGTCGATTGGCGCTAGGCCTTCTTAACCGAAGGTACCGACGGCGCGCGGCGCAGTTTCAGTACCCGCATCCGGCCGAGGGCCAGGTTGTGCCCAGGCAGGTCTTCCAGATTTTTCTGGGCCACGGCTTACCACTCGAATTGGTACCTCACCGCGAAGCGCTCATCGCGAGAAATCCTGATTGGAGCTTCCAGCTCTTCGATGACACCGCGGTCGAGCACTACATCGGCACACACTACCCTGCCCTGCTGCCGATTTATCACTGCATCGAGCCGCGCTACAGCGCCGCACGTGCCGACTTTTTTCGCTACCTGCTGATCTACCGGGAAGGTGGCGTCTACCTGGACGTGAAATCCACATTCACGCGCCCCCTCGATGAAGTCTTGCGGGGAAAGCAAGGTTTTGTGCTGTCGAACTGGGACAACCAGACCAAGGGCACGCCGCACTATCGCTTCGGCACTCACCTCGATATACCCAATCGTCGAGGAGAGTTCCTGCAGTGCGTGCTGGCCGCGCCCGCGGGTCACCCGTTTCTCAGGGCTGTTATCGACAACGTCGTGCTGCAGGTGCTCTCGTACTCGCCACGCGTCCACGGCGTCGGCCGAGAGGGCGTTCTTCGAACGACTGGCCCCATTCCCTTCACCTTGCCGATACTGACGCTACGTCATCGCCACGCTCACACTTATTGCGACATCTTCAGCGAAGGGTTCGTTTACAGCGTCTTGGAAGAAGGCAGTCACCATCGCTTGAGCAAGGCGCACTACTCCACGTTGAGCTTGCCCATTGCAAGGCCGCCTACCGTGTGAAGTTTGCTGGTGCGCTGAACACCTGATCGAGCGTGAAGCAATGTGATGGCTGCTGACGAAGGTCCACGCAGCCCCAAAGTGTGGATAGCCCAGCGAGCCGATCAGCCGCCCAAGCTCTTGCGGATGAAGGTCGCCAGCAGGCCGAAACCCTCCGGGAGCGGATGGATGCCGTCCTTGTATATGGACGCACAGTTCTTCCAACCTGCGAACTCCCCGAGCGAATGGACCTCGGTCGCCCCCGACGCCAATAACAACGGCTTGAACCTTTCGAGACGGGTCTGACGCAATGCTGGCAACTCACATTCCTCGCGGTCGGGGTAGAGCACGAATTTCAGCGGCTTGCCCGGATGCTCGCGCGCAAACTCCGCCAGCATCTGCAGCGGATCACGAGGCGTCACTGCCAGTCCGGGTGGCGGCTCGGCCGGGCATGGTGTCTTGAACACATACTTCTGCAGCAAATAGAGCATGGCGACGCGCGGCCGCTCACGCGGATGCGTCATCTCGCAGGTCCAGGAGGACGGCCGATCGAAATCGCCGGAATTCGATACGAACACGATCTGGTCCACCTGTTGAACCACCTCCGGATACTGGTTGAGGTAGGTGAGCTCGTTCTGCAGCCCCCAAGACCCCGCGGCGATCGGCCACACCTTTGTCGGGGTCAGGGCTTGCAACTGTGCCCCCAGGCGCTCGTGCGCCGCATAGGGATTACCGCCCCAGACAATGCTGTCACCAATGAGCAGCAGATTGCCCTGCGGCGACGGCCGGAAGGGTGGCGCGCTCATGTGGAGTTCATTGACCTGCCAGTCGTTGCGGTTCAGATAGCGCCCCTGCTGGCCTACGGCCGGGATATAGCCAATCTCGGCATTCGCCTCATAGACCGGAAAGTCCACCAGCCCCAGCTGGCGGAGGCCCGCTTCCACCGAACCCAGCACCAGCAACAAGGCCAGCGCGCCCCACAGCCCCACGCGCCATCGCCGGCCGAACTGCATCCTGTTCATCGGTCCCCTTCCCTAATCCAGCGTTCTGCCACCCTCCGCCTGGCGGATCGAATCATGGCGGCGCAATCCGGCAGGCCCGTATGGAACGCACGTTCAGGCGCTGCCAGTCAAGCTTGCGAGGTCTTGCTCCAGTTGCCGCAACACCGCCGGCATGGCCAGGCGCTCCTCGGCAAACCGCCTTGCGGCAGCGCCCAAGTCACCACGAAGCTCAGCATCCGCCCGCAAATCCAGGATTGCAGCGGCCAATGCCCGCGCATCGCCAGGCGGCACCACGCGACCGCAGGTGGCGACGACACTGGCAATCTCGGTGTCTGCACGGGCCGTGGCAATCACCGGCCGGCCACTGGCCAGCATGCCGGTCAGCTTGGACGGCAGCACCAGGTCTTCGGCATCCACGCTCTGCGTCAACAGATGCACATCCGCCAGGCCCAGCAGTTCGCCCAGGCGCTCGAAGGGCTGCAGCGGCAACAGCTTCAGCTGCGGCAGTTTCTGAGCGGCGCGCTCGAGCTCGGGCTTCATGACGCCATCGCCGCACACCACGAACACGATGTCCCGGTGAGCCGCCAGCAGCCGCGCGACCTCGGGAATGAGGTTCAGCCCCTGCTTGCTGCCCAGCGTGCCGGAGGACAACAGCACGAAGGCATCCGCAGGCAGGCCGAGTTCGGCCCGATAGGCGCTGGGCGTTTTCAAAGGCTGGATGTGGGCCACGTCCACCCAGTTGGGCAGGCTGCGCACCGCAGTCGCAGGCACCTGCTTCTCGCGCAGGCGCTCGATCATCTTGCGCGAAATGGACGACACCACGTCAAAGCGCCGATAAAGCCAGCGCTCCATGCCACTGACCCAGGCACGCAGACGTGCCCCCTTGAGCAGGCCCATCTGGAAGGCCACGTCCACCTCGAAGTCCTGGATGTGCAGCCAAGCCGCCGCGCCAGCCATGCGGGCAAGCAATGCCCCTCCTGGCGCGCACACCAGCGCAGGCGCCACCACCATCACCACCTGGGGTCGCCAGCGCCATTGCGCCAGCAATACCGGCAGCGAGCTGAGCGCAAAGCTGACCAGATGCAGCAGGCGCTTCAGGCCGCCCGGGGTCTGCGGCACCCACAACGGCGCACGGAACACCTCCACACCCTGCCAGCGCTCGCGCCGGTAGGGTGGCCAGCCATAGGCCGGGTCCAGCTTCCAGGCCGGGTAGTAGGGCGGCGCGCAGATCACCCTCACCTCATGCCCCTGAGCCGCCAGCCAGGCGGCCATCTCGCCGGAGTACTTGCCAATGCCCGTGGGCTCGGGGGCGAAGTTGGCGGAGTAGATCAGCAGCCTCACTTCGCGCGCCCCTGCTCTCGCACGCTCTGCTCGTGCTCACGCACCTTCAGCACGATCATGTACTCGTAGATGGCGCGCATGCAGGCATAGGTAAAGCCGGCACGACCATCCAGAAAGCCGCGCTTCCCGACATACAGCACTAGAAACATCGCCAGCGGCCGGAATGGCAGTCGATAGAAGAGCTCTTTCTGATGAAAGCGCCGCTCATTGAAATCCCTGCAGAAGAACGCCTTGCGCAGCGAAAACCTGGCGCGCTTGTCGCGGTTCTCCACGATTTGCTGAGCCTCAAAACGGCTGTAGGCGTTGTGCCTGTCGAACCAATGCCCTATGCCCTTGGAAAAAGGGAAATGATCGAGATACCCGCGTAGATTCAGGACTTCGCCATCGACCACAGTGACAGGGTTGATCAGCCGCTCGTAGTGGAGCTTCTCCGGGCGGAAGAGCCGTATGTAGTACGGCGAGGCCTGAACGTGTTTCAGCCAACTTCCCATGAAGAAGTCGCGCCGCTGGATTCGAAACGCCCCGCAATTGGCTTGCCCGACCACCCGCTGCATTTCTTCAGCCAGCATCGGTGTGGCCCGCTCATCAGCATCCAACAGGAACACCCACGGATGTTTGAACCGCAACTCCCTCAGCGCGGAGTTGCGATGGGCCGACTCGTCGCCGCCGAATGGCGCGGCGTTGGGACCATAGTCCCGCAGCGTGACATGCGCACCAAAGTCCTGGGCGATCCGGGCGGTCGCATCCGTGCTCATCGAATCGAGCACATGGATATCGTCTGACCAGGCCACCGAAGCGAGGCAGCCGGGCAAGTCCTGCTGCTCGTTCTTGGTGAAGATGAGAACTGAGATGCGGTTCACCCGGCGATGCTCCCTGCCAGTGCGTTCGTAAAGCCAAAGTGCGCGCTGCCAAAGACGGTGAGCCCTTGTTCCATACAGTGGGTCGCCATCTTGCTGAGATTGGCCTCAGCGCCAACGCTCATGCGGTTCCTGACATGCCGCGCCCATGACGCCCGCCCCCAGACGCTCGACGAGTTGTGCGGGTTCCCCGCGCCAAAAAAGTGCAGCAAAGGATGGCGCCGCCCGTCGATCTGGGCTCGATGGGCGTTGTGTTGGATCATCATGAAGTGGTCCGCAGGGATGAATCAACACGTGCGCTCGGAACGCACCCGCGCCAGCGTGGCCACCAGCGCCTCGGCCATGCGCTCAACACTGAACTGCGATGCAAACAGTTCCCGGCCCCGCTGGGCCATGTGCTGGCGCTGTGCGGCGTCCAGCGCCAGCCAGTGCTGCAGGGTCTGCGTCGTGCCATCCAGCGTGTCGGGCGCCACGAGGCCGGCGCCCGCCTGTTCGATCTCGCGCCAGATGTTGACCTTGTCGGAGATCAGCACCGGCAGGCCGCAGCCCAGGGCCTCGGCCACGGCAATGCCGAAGTTCTCCTGGTGCGAGGGCAGCACGAAGGCCTCGCTGGCATAGAAGGCCCCCCACTTCAGGTCGCCCTGCAGCATGCCGGGCCAGACGATGCGTTCTGCCACGCCCAAGGACCGGGCCAGACCCTGCAACTGAGGCGCCCAGCCGGTCTGGTCGGGGCCGGCCATCACCAGCGTCAGCGTCGGGTCATTGGCAGCCACGCGGGCAAATGCCTGGATCAGCAGGTCGCAGCCCTTCTTCTCGTGGATGCGCGACAGAAACAGCATCAGCCGCCGCCCCCGCAGGGCCGGGTATTGCGCAAAGAAGGCGGCGCGCAGGCGTTCGCCGTCCTGCGGCGGCGTGCGCGTGCCGAAAGGCGTCACCACCTCGCGGGCCCGGTAGAGCCAGAAGGACTGGCGCGCCAGCACCCTCTCCTCTTCGCAGGTAAACATCACCGCCGCCGCGTCGCGCAGCACGCGGTACTCCGCCCAGGGCCAGTAGCACCATTTCTTCAGATGCTTGAGCGGGTAGGTGCGCTTGAACCACGGGTCCAGCATGCCGTGGGTGAACACCACATAGGGCAGCCCCAGCCGCCGCAGCGCCCGCCACGCGCCGAAGCTGTGGTACTGCCACAGGCCGTCGATGACGATGCCGTCGTAGCGCGCGGCGTTGGCCTGCATCCACGGCGTCAGCCGGCTGCTGTAGCCATAGCCCCCGGACACGGGGCCGAGGGCATGGACACGCAGCGGGAAGTCACGCAGATAGGGCGCATCCGGTGGATCGAGCGTCACCACCTCGGTCTCGTGCCCCGACTTGAGCAGTTCCAGCCCGACCTGGCGCACGCCCTCCATGGGGCCGCCGCCCTGGGGGTCGACACTGGGCAGCACGTGCAGGTGGCGCTTGCAGATGTCAGCGTTCATCGCCAGCTCCTGCCGGTGCGGCCATCACTTCTTGATAGATGGCCAGATAGCGCTGCAGCGCCCGACCCTGCGCAAAACCTGACGCCCATTGCACGCAGGCGGCAGACCGGCTCGCTCGTTCCGGTTCGTCGGCACGCAGCAGATCGTCCAGTTGATCGGCGCCGGCACGGCACCAGGCCTGCGCATCACTACCCGCCATCAGCCGCGGCACGTAGCGCGCCTCCGGGCCGGCGATCTCGTTCATGGGGGCGTCATCGGTGGTAATCACCGGGCAGCCGGCGGCCTGAGCCTCCAGGATGGGCCAGCCAAAACCTTCGGCGTGGCTGGGAAAGATCAGCACCTGCGCCGCGCTGTAGACCTGCTCCAGCGTCCTGGCATCCACGCCCGACAGGATTCGCACCTGCGCCTGCGGCGGCAGCGGCTTCAGCGAACGGGCCAGGTCAGCGTCCGTGAACGGGCCGATCAAGCACAGCGGCAGCGGCTGCTCGTGCCTGCTGGCGTACTCGGCATACAGGCCCAGCACGCCAGCGAAGTTCTTGTACCACTGCCCCCCGCTGATATGGACGAGACAGCCCTGCTCCGGCAACGCCAGCCCACGGGCGTTCAGCGCCTGGACGGCCGCGTCACGGCCCAAGGGGCGGAACGCGTGGTTGAGGTCGTTGAGAACGACCTCGGTCTTCGCGGCATCGATGCCACCGAACGCCACCAGATCCGATTGCGTGCGCCCCGAGATGCAGATGAAGCGCCGCCCGCGACGAAAGCCGCGCCGGATGTAGCGCTGGTAGATGCGCCCGGTCCAACCCGTCGGGTTCTCGGGCACCAGGCCCAGCGCCGATCGCAGCGCCAGCAGATCGTGGACATGAACGACGTGGGGCAGGTGCTGCACCAGCGGCACCCAGGGGCCCAGGGCCTGATCAGCAAACACGTACAGCGTGCCCGGCAGGGCCTGGCGCAACTGGCGCCGAACCCAGCGCGGAAACAGCAGGTACTGGTCGACATAGCCTGCCCACTTGCCCAGACGCGTGCCCGCGAACAAGGGCTGCAGTACCGGCCGCGGCGCCCAGCGTTGCACCTCGTGGCCCATCTCAGCACAGGCTTGAGCCAGCATGCCTGCGAAGCGCGGCATGCTTTTGGAATCAAGGAACGAAGGGTGCTCGAAGAGGACGACCCTCACACCCCTCCCCTTGCAACGAGCGGCTGAAGTCGCCGCGCCGGCATGCGGCTCCACATGCGCAGGCCCAGCGACGCGCAGGCGATTGCCACCGTGTAGATCAACACGTTCTGCGGCAGGCCTCGCACGATATAGCTCAAAAGTCCGGTGATCGACTCGGTGCAGATGCCGTACTGGAACAGCGGCCAGATGCCCAACAGGCCCAATGCCGACACCGCCACACGCCCCGAAGGCAGCGCGTAGGCCAGCAGATCAATGGACCAGAACACCACGAAGAACAGCAGGAACATCACGGGCAGAAAGGCCTCGCCGAACAGCGCGAGGCCATGCGCAACGCCCGATCCGGTGCGGAAGCCGCCCACCTTGCCCGTTGCACCGAGGTAACTCATGTAGTCGCCCATGGAAAAGAAGACCGACTTCTTTGCCAGGTCGACCCCAAGCTTGTCGAGTACAGGTTGGGGCAGGATGGCCCACAGAAAATCCGCAGTGGTCTCGAGCAAACGCTCGTTATCGGCGGCGGAAAGGCGCGAACCGAAATAAAGCGCGTTGTCGTGGAATTTGGTCTCGACAAGCCGCCCCTCAAGCTCGGAGTTGAAATACAACTCGTCGTAGTTGCTGTTCAGGCTGATGAACTGGCCCGCACTGCGCTCGGCCTTGAGCAGGTCGTCGCGCTGGAAGTTGTACAGCGTGTTCTCGACCATGCGGAAGATGTCGATATGCCCGCGATCCTTGCGCGCAATGCGCATGGCGGTAACGAGGTCATTGACAGGATAGCTGAGCACCGCCAAGCCGGCCGCCAGCACCACGCCGTAGACCAGGAACTTGGGCTTGAACCGGGCCTGGCTGCGCAAAGCCGTCA
The DNA here is from genome assembly GCA_003241055.1 of Roseateles depolymerans. Lineage (GTDB taxonomy): Bacteria > Pseudomonadota > Gammaproteobacteria > Burkholderiales > Burkholderiaceae_C > Pelomonas > Pelomonas depolymerans_A. The sequence continues at coordinate 3,279 of QFOD01000004.1, read as the reverse complement.
GGGCGAGAAACAACGAAACCGTCATCAGCCCCGACAGCATCATGGCGCGCGCGTTGGCCGCCATGGCCAGCACGGCGATGAATACGGTGTAAGCGGCGACGAACGGGAGTTGTCGGGACGGGCGCGCATAGCTCGCACCGTATTCCACGATGAAGATGGGAATCAGGAAGGGCGCCCACGCCAAGAAGCTCATGCCGTGAAACACCTTGCCCATCGTGTTGGGGATGCCGCCAAACAGGATGCCGAACAGCCCGAACACCGACACCGCCCAGAGCACGCCGGGACTCGGCGCCGAATACAGGCCGATCACGCGCAGCAATCTGCGCAGCGGACCTTCACTGAACGCAAAGCGTGGGTTTGCACCCGCGCGCCGCTCACTGAAGACGCGATAGGCCGCGTGGGCGGCCATGGCCGTCCACTGATAGGCGGCGAGCCAACCGAAGGTCGTGCCCGGCTGCCGCAGATAGCGGGTAATCGCCTCGCCTCCGCCGCTCTGAAACAGCAGCGCCCCCATCTGCGTCGTGAAGCAGAAACCGAACAGCGCGTAGGTGGACAGCGGGTGCGTATCCAGCGCACGCGTCCAGTAGATGTAGAGAAGGATGGACAGCGACGACGCCGTGACGATGCAGGCCACCCCGATGTTCTCGGCGCTGGGGCCGATGACCATCTGTGCCACCAGCGCGGCCAGCACCAGCACGGCCACACCGAGCAGAAGAGCGTTGCGATTGGTCATGGGCTCTCTCCGATGATCGAGTGCAGACAAGGGGTGGAACGAGGGGACTTCAGGCGAGTCATGATGCCGGCTTCTCCTGTAGGTCTACCCGACGGGCCAGGAGACGGCGAGCGAATACAAAGGCCAGCGCGGCCAGCAGGGCTTCGGTGAACAGCATGGCCAGGCTCACGCCGTCCACACCCCACCCCCGGCCAAGCACAAAGCTGAGCAACACCAGCGCGACGGCCACCGGCAGAGACCAGGCGGCCAAGCCGGCATGGGCATTGGTGGCCTGCAACAGCACACGCGGCGCATGCCAGATACCGCCGATGGCCGCATAGATGAGCATGAGCGCCATCGCCGCTTGATCAAATGCGATCCGCCCGTGCGACCACAGACGCAACAGCGCTGGGGCCAGCAGATACAGCGCGGCGGAAATCACCAGGCTGACCGCCGTGGTGAGCGCCAGCGTCCGCAGGAACAAACGCCGCAGCCCAGCCTGATCACCCTGACCGCTGAGACGCGAAAACTCCGGCCAGACGGAAAAGCTCAGCACACCCGAAGCCTGAACCGCCGTGCGCGCCAACGTGCGGTAGGCATTGAACATGGCCACGGTGGCGGCCCCCAACGTCGCCCCGACCACCAGCGTTACCCCCTGGAAGCTCAGCGCGTTCACAACGGGAAAGCTCATCAGGGCGAAGGCCGGCCCCACCATGGCACGAATCTCGTCGCGGTCCGCAGCGCGCCACCCCCAACACAGCCCCTGGCTGCCAGAGCGGCAATGGTGCATCGTGTAGAGCACCCCGCCCGCCCGTCCCAGCAGGGCTCCCAGCGCCACCGCGGCAAAGCTGCCGCCCAGCAGCAGGCCGCCGATGGAGCCCAGCCATTCCACCAGGCGACACAGATTACCCGCCAAGGCCGCAGAGGCACTGCGACTGGTGGCCCGATAGACCTGCTCACTGAGGCCACCGAACAGGGCCATCAGCACCGCCAAAGACAGCATCAGCACCGCGGCCCGACCGTCCGCGACCTGCCCGGAAGGCATGGGCAACCACCACACCAGCAGGGTCACCGCCAGGCAAGCCACCAGGCAGGTGCCCGCCATGAAGACCTGCGCACTCTGGAATACCCGGTTGGCCTCGCAGGCGTCACCTCGACCCAGGGCCATCATCATGCGATTGCCCGCCACCGTGACCATGCCCACATCGGACATCGCCAGGTAGGACGGGACGGCGCTGAGCATGAGCCAGATGCCATAGGTGCGGGCATCCCACAACGACAGGAACAAGGGCAGCGACAGCAGCTGTATGGCGATCGTCAGCGCCATGCCGAAGGAATGCGCCCCCACCGCGCGCAGCACCCGGGCGCGCATGCTCATGGCTGCCCCTCGGCCTGCTCGACGAGCGCGGCCATGATGGGCTCGTTGTAGTGGCCGTTACGAGCCAGGCGAACCCGGCCGGCCTGCGCCATGGCAGCACGGCGCGGTTCGTCACTCAACAAAGCGCGGCAGGCGGCGGCGCATTCGTCCGCGTCACGCCAGAACATGGCCTCTTGCCCCTCGGCATACATCGCCTCGTGCTCCACCGTGCGCTCGGCACACATCAGCGCACCCAAGGCCGGAATCTCCAGCGAACGCGTGGTGTGAAGGTCCCTGTTCTCCTTGGACAGCAGGCCGAGGTTGATGCGCGCGCACTGGATGGCCAATGCGTAGTCGTCCCCGGCAATGGAGCCGCCGCGCCAGTGTGGCTGCAACACGGGCCACTCGGGCGCCTTCTGCCAGTTGGACCCCTGGATGGTGAGCGGCACGCCGCGCCGGATCAGATCGGCAAGGAAGGGCCCGCGCTCGGGGAACCAGGTGCCCAGGAACAGCACATCGCAGCCCCAGCGCGCCTGGGCCTCCGGCGTGACGGGGCGCGGCGCATGGTTCACCTCGTCGGCGCTGCGGTAGATGCGCACCACCTGCCGGGCGCCCAGCGTCCGTGCCTCCGCGACATTGACCTCGCGGACGACCGCGATCAGGTCGTAATGAGGCGTCGCCTGACGCATGGCCCGGAAACGAGCGCCGTCACGCGGGCCGTAGGGATCGTCGATGCTGTAGTTGATGACGCGGGGCGCGTGCTGGCGCAGCAGTCGGATCACCGCCGGGGTCACCCACTCACCGCCATCCACATAGGCCAGATCGAACTGCCGGCCCGCCAACTGGGCACTCAGCGGGCGAGTGAGCAACGGCGCCAGCCAGTCGCCCCCGAGGCGCCAGGTGATGCGGTCCATCCAGACGGTCTGCGGCAGCAGGCTGCGCAGATCCAGATGCTCCACACGATGGCCCAGGCGGCGCAAGGCATTGGCCCGGTCCAGACATGTTCCGCTGACCGGGCCGAGATACAGGATGGACCGTGAGCGGGTCATGGCTCGCTCACCCGGATCGTCTGAGGAAATCCGCATAGGCCAGGGCTATGCCCTCGCGCAGCCCGGTGCGGGCGCGCCAGCCGCGGCTGGCCAGCAGGCTTACGTCCATCAGCTTCCTCGGCGTGCCGTCGGGCTTGCTGGTGTCAAACACCAACTGCCCC
>QFOD01000025.1 GCA_003241055.1 Roseateles depolymerans | reverse complement strand
TTGCCCATTACGGAGATGCTTGCGAGTGCCTCAGGTCCACAAGGGTAGCCGAGCTCTTCCCCTGCGCCCATATCGAAGGTGACTTCCCCGTACGTTTACAGCACAGCGCCGGGTTGCGCTGACGGGCCGCATGGCACCAGTACGCCGACGGGGCGATCTGCATGACGCGACAGATCGACTCGACCCCGAACTGCTGGCGATGCTGGTCGACGAAGGCCTTCAGGACTTGATGCGGCGGTCGAGCTCCGCCTGGGCGAAAAACGCGCTGGCCAGCTTCAGGATCTCGTTGGCCTTGGGCAGTTCACGGTTCTCGCGCTCCAGCTCCTTGATGCGCTGTGCCTCGACTGTCGAGATGCCTTCGCGTTGGCCGGCATCGACCTCATGCCGCTTCACCCACGTGTGCAGCGTCTGCAGCACGCAGCCGATCTTGGCTGCGATGGACTCGACAGCGGCCCACTGCGATGGGTGTTCGTCTCGGTGCTCGAACACCATGCACACAGCTCGTTCGCGCACCTCGAGCGAAAACTTCGGGGACTTCCTCATAGCTCCATTCTCCAGAGTTGGAGCCTCCTCGAAACCCGGGGCGATTCAATCCGCTTGCTTGATCTGCATCCAGTTCAATTCTTGAGGATGGGCCCGCGCGATCTTCTATAGAGAGGCGAGAAGTTTCTTGACTTCGTCCTGGGCCGCGAAGTCCCTGCCCAGCGCGGCCAGACGCTCCAACTCTGCGCGTGCTTCCTGCTTTTGTCCATTCTTGATCAAGTACTGCGCCAGGTGCATGCGCAGCACAGGCATATTGGGGCTGACATCCACCGCGCGCTTCTGCAGGGTCACGGCCTTGTCCATACGGCCCCCAGCCGCGTGGATCTCGGCCACTGTATCGAGGATTGCATCCGAGTCAGGTGCCAGCGCCAAAGCCTTCTCTCCCATCTCAAGTGCCCCGGGCTTGCCGGCGCGATACAACACCCAAGCCAGATTATTCAGCACGAGAGCGTTAGGTGAGCGGCCCGCAACCACCTTGCGGAAATGCTTCTCGGCGCGCTCATAGTCTCGCTGGACGGTGGCCTGCTCGCCGAGATAAATATTAAGCGCCACCGAATCGGGATGCTTGGCGAGCCAGTCGTTCGCAAGCTTGTCAGCCTCCGCCGTCTGGCTAGCGGCGCTCATGGCCTTGTACAACCTGACAACGGTCTCGTCTGAAGGACGTTTGGAGAACGCCGTATTCAACGCCATCACAGCACTGGCATGGTTCCCCTTCATCGTCAGCAAGTCAGCCTCAAGGGACCAACCCGTCGGGTCAGCGGGAAACTGCTTCTGCACACCCTTGGCGACACTCATGGCCTCGTCACTCTTGCTCAAACGGGTCAGCAGCGAAACCAGTCGCGTCTGCGCGGGCATGTAATCTGGCCTGATCGCGATTACCTTGCGCAACTGGGCAATGGCGGCGGGAAAGTCATTTCGAGCCATTTGCACGTCCACCAGATACATCAGCGGCTCCACGGCGTTCGGCTTCAGCGTGGCAGCCTTCGAGAAGGACTGGGCCGCCTGGTTGTAATTGCCGAGTACCAGTTCTGCCAGTCCCTGAGCCTGGAGCAGGCCCAGGCTGTCAGGGAGGCGAACCAGCCCGTCCCGGGCAGCCTTCAATGCAGCCGCTGAATCGCGCTGATCAAGCAGGGTTCCAGTCAGCGTGATGCGCGCCGATTCGGAATCGGGGAAGAGCTTGACTACTTCTTCGAGTTGTTCTCGGACGTTTTCCGGCTTCGCACCCGCCCGCGCCCGGGCCGCAATCAGACCCAGGCGGGCGCCAACGTCCTGGGGTGCCGCAGCGACAAGCTTCTCGTAGCGGGCCACCGCGTTGGCAGGTCTGGCATCATCCAGATCAAACACCGCCAGCGCGACGACAGCGGGCGCATAGGACGCGTCGCGAGTGACTGCCCGCTCATACCACTCGCGCGCCTTGTCACGGCGCCCGCGCAGCTGTTCGATGCGGCCTCGGAAATAAGGCGCAATGGCACTCCTGGGTCTCTTGCGCTCAACGCCATCGACAACTGCCAGCGCATCATCCAGGCGATTGTTGCGGACGTGGGTCATGATCAGTGCGAATTCGGCGTCGATGCCAGATGCAGAGCCGGCAATGGATTTCAACTCGGACATGGCCTGCTCGGTCCGCCCCTCGCTCAGTGCGGACAGTGCCATGACGGTTCGCCCACGCTCGTCTGCCGGGTTGGCCTCCACCGCTTTGGCATACATCTTCTTTGCGGCCTCTTTGTCGCCCTTCTGCGTATAGCAATCGGCAGCCAGTGAATAAACCTCTGCGGGTGGCCGCCGGCTGCCGTCTAGCAAGGGTTGCAGGGCGGCCAATGCTTTGACTGGCTCACCGGACCGCAGCTGAGCACGGGCCAGTAGCACTCGCACGGCATCCGGCGCCGACGGGTCGTTCAGCGCTTTGCCAAGATGGGCGGCGGACTGAAGGTAGTTGCCACGCTCGTATTCAATCGCGCCAGCGAGATGCAGGAAGCGTGTGTTGTTCGGGCCGACTCGCAAAAGTTCTTGGACAGCCTCGAAGGCGGTCTTCCAATCTCGCCGCTTGTAAGCAAGCGTCGCCGCAAGGTACCGCCCCTGCACGCCCTTGGGCTGGAGCTTCTCCAACTGCGCCAACTGACGCTGCGCACCATCAAGGTCCTGTTGACGAATCAGTTCCTGGGTAATGCCGGCATGAACTCGCGGGTCCTGAGGTATGCGCCGAAGAGCCTCGCGATAGGCGGCAAGAATACCGGCCGGATCCGCGTTGGTGGCCAGCAGTTGATCAGCCTTCGCCAGCCAGGGCTCCCCCGCTTCAGGCGTCGATGCAATGGTCCGTTCGATCTGAGCCAGCGCACCAGCATTGTCACCCGCGACACGCAGCAATTGCGCCACTAGCAGGTTAGCAGTGACGTTCTTCGGGTCCGCCTGCAGCGCGTCATCGGCAGCCTCACGAGACTGTGAATATTTGCGCTGCGAGCCATAGGCCATCGATAACGTGGTCTTGAACTCCGCGCGGAGTTTGGGATCGTCAATCTTGACGCCTGCATATTCAGCAACGAATTGCTCAGCCTCGCCTAGAGACAGCATTGCCGAGCCTATCGGCGCAGCAAGCTGCGCAACCGGGTACCCCAGCTCTCGAGCTTTTGACAGTTCAATCAAAGCTTCCGATGAACGACCTACTTCGAGCAAACTCTTGCCGAGCAGGAAGCGCGCTTCTACGTTGTTCGCGTCTTGCTGCAGAACATTCTTCAACTCAATGGAAGCGGCGTTGTAGTCCTTCTGCTGCATCAGGGCCTTGCTGGACTCCATCAGCTGAGCAGGACTTTTCCCCGAACACCCGACCAAAAAAACAGATGCGACAAAGGCACAAGGCAGCAGGCCCAGCCTGAAAATATTTCTCATTTGATCTGCAACCGGTTCATCAGGTCGTAAAACGTCGGGCGGCTGACGCCGAGCAGTTCGGCCGCACGGACTATGTTCCCGTCGGTACGCGCAAGCGCCGTGATGACGGCCTGGCGCTCGGCGTTCTCGCGCACGGTGCGCAGGTCCAGCGTGACCTCATCATCCCCAGCTGCTGCGGCAGCGAACAGGCCCAGATCCTGGGACGTCACACGATCGTCCTCGCACATGATGACGGCCCGCTTGAGCATGTTTTGCAGCTCCCGGACGTTGCCGGGCCAGCGGTGCGATTCGAGCGCACGCACGGCGTCGTCAGATAGCGTCGGCACGGGGCGGCGCATCTCGGTGGAGAACCGGCGCGCAAAAGCGTGGGACAACAGCACGGGGTCGCCCAGACGTTCACGCAGCGGCGGAATCTCGACAACGATTTCGGCGAGCCGGTAGTAGAGGTCTTCGCGGAAGCGTCCGTCGGCGATACGTGCCTTCAGGTCCTGGTGGGTCGCCCCCACCACGCGCACATCGATGGGGATCTCCTGCCGCCCACCTACGCGCTCGATGACCCGCTCCTGCAGGAAGCGTAGCAACTTCGCCTGCAGGGGCATGGGCAGGTCACCGATCTCATCGAGCATCAAGGTGCCACCGTTAGCGGTCTCGATCTTGCCGAGAGTGGATTTGGTCGCACCAGTGAACGCGCCCTTCTCGTACCCGAAGAGCTCGCTCTCCAGCAAGGTTTCTGGAATGGCCGCGCAATTGATTGCAACGAAGCGCCCCTTGCGCTTGGAAGCGTCGTGCAAGCCTTGGGCCAACACTTCCTTGCCGGTCCCACTCTCCCCTAGCAGCAAGACCGTCGCATCGCTGGGCGCCACACGCTCGATCATCCGGCATATGCGCTGCATACCCGGATCACGTGTGATCAAGCCTGAAAACACGTCACTGCTCTGCTGCGTTTGCAGCCGCCGGTTCTCTTGCTGCAACTCATACAGCCGATAGGCGCGCTCCACCGTCAGCGCCAACATATCCGGATCGACAGGCTTGGCCAAGAAGTCGTAGGCGCCCATGCGAATCGCCCGCAGGGCATTCTCTTGATCGTTTTGCCCAGTCAACACGATGACTTTCACTGCTGGGTCGAGCTCCAGCAGTTTCTCCAGGCATCTGAACCCCTCGGAGACCGAGTCACGATCAGGCGGCAAACCGAGATCCATCGTGACGACGGCGGGTGTACTGCGCCGGAACTGCAGCACCGCGCTGGCGACATCATCCGCAGTCACCGACTCGAAGCGATCCAGCGACCACTTCAACTGTTTCTGAAGTGCAAGATCGTCCTCGACGATCAACAACGGCCGATGTGCAGGCGCGCTCATTGATTGCCCTGCATGACCAGCGACGCGTCCGCGTTCGCATGGAACAACGGCAGCAATACAGTGACGGCGGTCCCTTTGTTCAACTCACTTTGCACAGTGATCTTGCCCCCGAGTTCTTGGACGTATTGATAGCTCTCATGGGCACCGATGCCCATGCCATTGGACTTGGTTGTCTGGAAGGGCTTGAAGAGCCGATGCTGAATGAAATCCTCGCTCATTCCGCAGCCACTGTCCTCCACGCGAACGCGGGCCTGACTGCCCTCAGAATCAAGTCTGAGCCGGACAAAGCCGTCTGCAGGGGTCGCATCCATCGCGTTTTGCACGATATGACCCAACACACGCTCGACCCGCTCCGGATGACCTCGCGTACTCACACTGGCATCCAGCACCAACTCCAGCACACGGCCTTTGCTTGCAGCAGCAGCAGCCAGGCGTCTGGCAATGGCCTCCAGGTCAACACCGCTGACAACACCATGCGGCTTGTCGCCCTCGCGGAGTTGGAGCATCAACTGACGCATCTTCTCGAGTGAGTTCTCAACGGTATCCAGCATGTCCTGCTGGAACTCCGGGTTATCACGGAGCCGCTTGGCGTTCTTCATCATGAGCGAAAGCTGCGTGACGATGTTTTTTAGGTCATGAACAACGAACGCCGACATGCGGTTGAATGCGTCGAATTTGCGCGCCTCCAGCAAGGCCTCGGTCGCCTGCACCTGATTGAGGTAGCTAGCCGCCTGGCTCGCAGCGGTGCGCAACAGGTCGCGAACCTCCCAATTGAGTTCGACTGCGGCGCGCGGGCGCCCCAACACGACGAAGCCGACAAACTCGCCGCCCGTCTGCAATGGCAGGAGCAGCCAGCACTGGGGGGCTGCAAGCACCCAGTCCGGCAGCGTCAAGTCGGGATAACTGCCTGGATCACCCCGCCATTCGTCAATGTCAATGACCCAGCCCTGGCGCATCCAGAACTGGGCCAGCGAGCCCTGGCGATCCTCTTCGCACATTTGCACAGGCATGTTCCATGCCGCCACATGGGCAAACTGTCCCCCGAGGCCGCGCTGCAGCCAGAGCATGCCGCTGGGGCTCTCGACCAGATTGGCCAACGCACGAATCACCGTCACCGGCATGTCCCGCGGATCTGAATTGCTTGCCAGCAAGGCCGTGAACCTCAACCATTCTTCGCGGTAGTCATACCGGTAGCTGAAGAAGTTCTTGCTGATGTACACACGCAACCGCGAGCGCACCGCTCCCGAGCCGAGAACGAAGGCCAACAGCAGCAAAGCCACAAAGACCAGCGCGACAGCCAACGCCCTGCCCCATTGGCCGCCGGTGTACCGGACGTAATAACCAATGGCCGCCACAAAAAGCAGGTAGCCCCCAACGAGCAGCAGCGTGGCCGAATGGAACACTGCTGCTCGCGAGACATGCACCTTGCCGAGCCAGTCCGCATGCCGGCGCGAAGAGAGAAAAAGCAGCGGCGCGGCCACTGCATGGACCAGCGATCGGACGCTGAGGGAATCTTGGTCGAAACGCTGGAAAAGTGCTGCCTGAGAAGCGACCACCAGATCGAAAAGGAAGATTGCCCCCAGGCCAAGACTCGCAGGTTTGACATTCCAGCGAATATCGGCCTGCGCATTGCGAAGCACCTGCTCCACCAGGACCAGCCCAAGTGCAGACTGCAGAAGAGTCACCAGGCTGAACATGCGCGCTGCATCCATCGTCGGCCACATTTCGGCTGCAGCAACGAACACAGCGCGCATGACCAGCAGCAGCCCGACCAACGGAACGGCCCATCGCAGCACGCCAGAACGGCCTGAAGGGCCTAGCAGCATCACCGTGAAGATCAGCCAAAGCCCACCCTGCAGCAGGTCAAGACTAGGTAGCCACCATGTCGGCTGACTGTCGGACCAATGACGCCCTCGATCGTCCAGGCTGATCGCCGACCAGGCAGCCGTTGCCGTCACGGCAAACAGGAAGACCAGGGCCAAGCCAGTCAGCGGCAACTGCCGCCGCCTAAGCCGAACAAGGAAGTGTGCGCCGAGCAGCCCATAGGCCACGAAGCAGATCAGGTCACCGAGGCCGCTAGGAGAAATCAAGTGCAACAAGCCACGGCAAATAGGCCGCGGCTGATCCCAAGTATGAGAAACACGGCTCTATTCGAGCACTTCGCACAAAGGTCGCCATAGGCGCATACGCCTATGAAACGCCCCTGCCCCCTAAGTCAACAAACTCAGCGCGCCCCTTTGCCGGTGAGAACCACCGCAACTGTCTCCAGCATGATCAGGAGATCCAGGAACAGCGTGTGGTTCTTGACGTAGTAAAGGTCGTACTGCAGCTTCTCGATTGAGTCCTCCACCGTAGAGCCGTACTCGTAACGCACCTGCGCCCAGCCAGTCACGCCGGGCTTCACGCTGTGCCGAACCGCGTAGTAGGGAATCTTGCTGACCAGTTCATCCACGAAGAACTGCCGCTCTGGCCGGGGGCCGACCATGCTCATCTCTCCCCGCAGCACATTGAACAGCTGGGGCAGTTCGTCAATACGAACCTTGCGGATAAACCGCCCCACCCGGGTGACGCGGTCATCATTCTTTGTCGCCCAGCGAGGCTTGCCGTCCTTCTCCGCATCCGCGCGCATGCTTCGGAACTTGATCACATCAAACGGCATGCCGTTCAAACCCACGCGCTCCTGCCTGTACAGGATGGGGCCGCGAGACTCCAACCGAATCGCAATGGCCGTGAGCAGCATCAATGGCCAGGAGATGGCCAGGATCAAGGTGGCAAAGATGATGTCGCTGACGCGCTTGATGGCAACCCGCGCCATGCCCTGAGCGAAGCCGTCGCCAAACACCAGCCACCCGGCATTCACATGGCTGATCTTGATCTGGGCCAGGGTCTTCTCAAAGTGCGTCGCGATGTCGACGACGCGAACCCCGGAGAGCTTGCAATCCAGCAGTTGCCGCAACGGCATGCTGCCACCTCGTCGCTCGGCCAAGGCTACGACGATCTCATCCACGCGATGCTCAAGCGCTGCCTCGGTAAGGCTGGCACCGCCAGGAATGATCTCGGCGGTCGACACCACCGGCTCGTGCTCGTTCGGCCCGGCGTAATAGCCAACGATCTGCGCATGCGGATCGGAAGCCTGCAACGTAGCACCTACCTCCCGCGCCGCAGCGCCGGTACCGAAGATGAGAATGCGACTGCGCAGGCGCGATTGCGTCGTCGAGTGCGAGGCGTAGACCCGATGGATCATCACCGCAGCCACTGCCGCCATCGCGACCAACGTAAGCATGTCTCGATGCGACGTGTTCGACGGTACGAGACTGAAAATCACATAGGCGAGTGGCAGACCGAACAGCAGCCCGAACAACGCCCGTGCACACGACTCGGTCAGCGAGCGGTTGTGAACGTGTTGATAAAAGCCCGTCGCCGAATTGATCACGAACATGCAGCCCGCGAGCGACAGTCCGTGAGAGGCGGCGAAAGGCAGCACCGTCTGTGCAGACTCGCCCTGGCTGAGCACCACCGCGATCACGGCGAACACGATCAGCCCGAGATCAAAAAACACCTGGAGCAGGGTTTGCCGATGAAGATAGTGATTGAATATCCGAATCATTTGCCGCCTCGATCAAAACACCTCAACACCACATATCGAAGTATCGAGAAACCAATCGGATGCAATAGTTTTGATGATTGATTTATGCACCGTCAAAAAAATGTCATCAATGACGGTTCATTAGCTGTTTTGTTGCCTTCCCTGGCAGCCAGGATGTCCGCTACAGAGCCACACCCAGGACAACCCTGACGACAGCATCATGCCTTCCGGCCCTAGGGTTGAAAGCCCCCCGTTTGCAGGGGCAAACCGCCTTGAATCGGTGACATTGGCACGCTGCACGGGAGCCCGCAAAACGCGCCTCTTGCGCAACCGGCCCCAGTAGACACGACGCCGGTGTATTGCAAGACCGGGCAGCGTCGATGACAGCCACGTTTGCGTGCGAAAAGCACATCCTCCGACTCGAGTATCGATTCCGCAGAAAAACGGCAAATTCGCGGGACGTGAATAATGCACGCACCCCTCATGCAGGGGTATGCGCTGGAGGTTTACGGGTCAACTGATAAGAGTACGGCGAGACGTCAATTCATGCCTGCCTCGACGCCACGCAGCGCCGCAGAAAAGCAAAGGCCCGCCGGTGGGCGGGCCTGCTCAGGAGCCGGAAAGGTCAGCGAACCACTGCGATCTGCTCGCGGGCGCCCGCCTTATAGGTGTAGAGCGTCAACGCGCCATTCTTGATGTCACCCTTCTCATCAAAGGTGATCGTCCCCGTCACACCCTTGTAGCCCGCCGTCTTGGCCAGCACTGGCAGATATTTGGCCGGGTCAGCAGAACCTGCCTTCTCCATGGCCGCCACCATCACGTTGACGGCGTCGTATACATACGGCGCGTAGATCTGCACATCCACGTTGAACTTGGTCTTGAACTTGGCCCGGAAGTCATCCATCGACTTCTTCGCCTCGCCCTCGACGCCACCGGCCTCAGCGCAGATCACCTGGCCATCAGCCATCGTGCCCGCAGTCAGCTTGGGCAGCGCACTGGTACAGATGCCATCGCCGCCCATGAACTTGGCATTGATGCCCAACTGCTTCATCTGCCGCAACATCGGGCCTGCCACCGCATCCATGCCGCCAAAAAACACGATGTCCGGCTTCTTGGCCTTGAAGCTGGTCAGGATGGCCGTGAAATCCGTGGCCTTGTCGGTCGTGAACTCATGGCCCACCACCTTGCCGCCCTTGGCCTTGACACCCTTCTCGAACTCGCGGGCAACGCCCTGGCCATACGCCGTTCGGTCATCGATGACCGCAATGGCCTTGCCCTTCAACTCAGTGACCGCGTAGCGCCCCAGTGTGCCGCCGAGCTGCCCGTCGTTGGCGACGACCCGGAACGTGTTCTTCAGTCCACGGCTCGTAAATTCGACGGCGGTCGCCGAGGGCGAAATCTGAGGAACCCCTGCATCGCTGTAGATTTTGGACGCCGGGATCGACGTGCCTGAATTCAGGTGACCGACGACGCCATTCACCTTGGCATCCACCAGCTTCTGCGCCGCAGCCGTGCCCTGCTTGGGATCGCTGGCGTCATCTTCCGCCAGCAATTCAAACTTGGCCTTCTTCCCGCCGATGGTGACGCCTTTGGCGTTCAGTTCTTCGATCGCAAGGCGAGCCCCCAACTCGTTGTCCTTGCCCAGGTGAGCCGTCTGACCGCTGGTCGGCGCTACATGGCCGATCTTCACCACCAGTTCCTGCGACAGCGCCGCGCCGCTCAACAGCGCCGCGACCGCACCCACCACCAGATTCACTTTGACTTGCATTGATCAACTCCGGGTTAGAGACATCGGGGCGAGGGGGCCCCGAATCTATTCACCCGGTGAACATACCCGAACGCCCTGGGGCGGCTCATCGGGGAAAGCGTGGACGCGCGGCCCGATCAAGCGACCGAATCAAGCGGCCGAAAAGTGATCCAGCCTGGCCCCCTCGCGCTGATAGACGCGGTAGCGCACACGGCCGGCTCGCACCTGCGCCTCATCGCGCCCGATGATCTCCAGCACCCGCTCGAACGCCAGCGCATCCGCCGGCACCTCGTCGCCGAGGTTCAGCAACAGCGCCCGATGCGGCAGCTGAGAGGCGTCGTCAACGATCAGCAACTCGCCCGGCACGCAAACCTGTCCGGGCTGCCAGCGCCTGTGAGCCAGAAACTCAGTGGGCTCGAAGCTCCACAACAAGCGATCAAAGCGCTGGGCCAGGTCGGCATCCGGCACGCAGGCCGCCACCGGCCGGCCCGAGGCTAGCGCCCGCCGCGCCAGGCGGCAGGCGTACAGCAGCGGGTCGGCGGCGTCGCTGTAGAAGCTGACCTGGCAACTCACGCGCTCAGCGGGCCTGGCCCAACACGAAGTGCGTCAGCAGACCCACCGGACGACCGGTCGACCCCTTGGCGCCGCCGCCCTTCCAGGCCGTACCGGCGATATCCAGATGGCCCCAACGGTACTTGCCGGCGAAGCGCTGCAGGAACTTGGCCGCGGTGATCGAGCCACCCTCGCGCCCCGCGACGTTCGCCACATCCGCAAAGTTGCTCTTCAGCCCGTCTTCGTAGTCGTCGTCCAGCGGCATGCGCCAGCACAGGTCCAGCGCGGCTTCGCCAGCCGCCGTCAGCGAGGCAGCCAGTTCGTCGTCGCTGGCGTACATGCCGCTGCGCACGCCACCCAGCGCGATGACGCAGGCGCCGGTCAGCGTGGCCACGTCCACCACCACCGCCGGCTTGAAGCGCTCCGCATAGGTCAGCGCGTCGCACAGGATCAGGCGGCCTTCGGCATCCGTGTTCAGGATCTCGATGGTCTGGCCGGACATCGAGGTCACCACGTCACCCGGCTTGACCGCGCGGCCGCTGGGCATGTTCTCGCAGGCCGCGATGATGGCCACCAGATTGATCTTGGGCTTGAGCTCGGCCACCGCGCGCAGCGTGCCGATCACGCTGGCCGCGCCGCCCATGTCGAACTTCATCTCGTCCATGCCGGCGCCCGGCTTCAGCGAGATGCCACCCGAGTCGAAAGTGATGCCCTTGCCCACCAGCACCACCGGCGCCTGGGTCTTGGCCGCCCCCTGGTAGTGGGCCACGATGAAGCGCAGCGGCTCGTCCGAGCCTTGAGCCACCGACAGGAAGCTGCCCATGCCCAGCTTCTCGACGGCCTTCTTGTCCATCACCTCGACCTTCAGGCCGTGGCTCTTGCCCAGGGCCTGCACGACCTGACCCAGATAGGTCGGCGTGGCATGGTTGCCCGGCCGGTTGGCGCATTCACGAGCCAGTTCGATACCAGCGGCGATCGCCTGCCCCCGCGTCAGGCCGGCGCGAGCTGCCTTGGCGTCGGCCTTCGTGGCCAGCAGCGCCAACTTGGCCAGCTTCGGCGCCGCGGGCGCGCTGGGCTTGGTGTGGCGGTACAGATAGGTCGCCTCGGCACCGGCCAGTGCAGCCTGCTCGGCGAGCGACTCGACCAGTTCCGCCGCAAAGCCGACGAAGGCCACGGCCGCACCGACCACGCCGCGCGACTTCAACTGCCCCAGCGCCGCCGCGAGGGCGCCCTTGCCCGCCGCCAGCGTGGCGCGGCCGGACGCGGCCAGCACCAGGCGCTGGGCCTTCAAGCCTTCAGGCTGCAGCAGGGTCAGCGTCTGGCCAGCCTTCAGCGCGAAGTCGCCCAGCTTGACGGCAGCCTGAACCTGCTTGACGACGGCGGCATCCAGGCCCTCGGGCAGCGAATCACCCGCCAGCACCACGATCAGAGCATCCGCCGACACGGCAGCGAGGCCGTCCAGCTCCGCGGCTTGAATCTTGAAGTCCATAATGACTAGAAGTAGGTAAAAGTACTTTTGATGTTATTCGATTCATCGACTCGATCCGAGCTGGCCAAGAGCTTCGGCGTCACGCTCGTGGTCATCCTGACCATCGTGCTGACGTCCACGCTGATCCGCACGCTGGGCCAGGCGGCCGGCGGCAATGTGGCCCCGCAGGATGTCGTGCTGCTGATGGGCTACGCCACGCTGGCGCATCTCGCCACGATGCTCATCCTGTCGCTGTTCGTGGCCGTGGTGGTGACGCTGGGGCGTCTCTACCGCGAGTCTGAAATGACGATCTGGTTCGCCAGCGGCGTGCCGCTGACGCGCTTCATACGCCCGGTGCTGCGCATGGCCTGGCCGGTGCTGCTGGCCGTGGTCGTGCTGGAGCTGCTCGTCTGGCCCTGGAGCAACCAGAACAGCGCCGAGCTGCGCGATCGCTACCAGAAGCGCAGCGATCTTTCCCGCGTGGCGCCGGGCCAGTTCCAGACCTCCCGTGACGGGACGCGGGTCTTCTTCATCGAGCGCAGCGGCAACGATGACGCGACCGGCCGCAACGTGTTCATCCTCTCCCAGCAGCACGGCCGCGAATCGATCACCACCTCGGCCAAGGGGCACCTGGAGACCGATGGCGACGACCGCTACCTGGTGCTCGATCATGGCCAGCGCAACGAGTCCCGCGACGACAACGGCGAGAAAAGCCTGGCCCGCTTCGAGCAATACCGGGTGCTGACCGATACGCAGGTGCTGTCGGACGCCGGCCAGCTGCCCCCCAAGGCCATGGCCACGCTGGAACTGCTGCGCACCCCCAACGCCCGCACGCACGGCGAACTGGCCTGGCGCTTCGGCATGATCCTCGGCGGCCTCAACATGGCGCTGCTGGGCATCGGCCTGTCAGCCACCAACCCACGCCGGGCGAGCAACTGGAACCTGATGTTCGCCCTGCTGACCTTCGTGGTGTATTTCAACCTGATCAATCTGTCGCAGTCCTGGGTCGGCAACGGCCGCATGAGCCTGCCCAAGGCCATGCTCATCGTGCACGGCCTTGCCTTCGTCGCGGCCCTTGCCGTGATCTGGCTGCGCGACAACGGCAACCGCTTCGGCATCCGGCGCGGCACGACGGCGCAGGCCTCGGGAGCCACGGCATGAAGACCGTCCGCAGGCTGCTCTACAAGGACATCGTCGGCGCCGTGGTGCTGGTGGCCATGGCCTTCCTGTCGCTGTTCTTCTTCATCGACTTCGTCGACGAACTCGACCGCATGACCCGGGCCGGCGCCGGCGCCGCTCAGGCCGCCCTGCTGGCCGCGATGGAGCTGCCCGGCCACTTCTACGAGCTCTTCCCCATCACCGTGCTGATCGGCGCCATCTTTGCGCTGGCACGACTGGCGCAGTCCAGCGAGTTCACCATCCTGCGCACCGGCGGCCTGGGGCCGGGTCGTGCGCTGGCCCTGCTCGGCGGGCTGGCGGCGGTGTTCGCCGCCATCACCTTCGTCGTGGGCGACTATGTGGCTCCGCGCTTCGAACTTCACGGCGACGAGATGCGCGCCCGCATCACGCACGATGGCAGCCAGGCGCGCCGCGGCGTCTGGCTGAAGGACCACCGCCAGGTCGACGGTCGGGACCACAGCTTCTCGGTACGGGTCGGCCGCGTGGGTTCGCACGGCGACCTTCGCGACGTGAGCATCTTCGAATTCGACGCCATCGGCGGCCTGATCTCCCGGACCGAAGCCGAGCGCGCCCAGGTGGAAGCCGACGGACGCTGGCGACTGCAGCAGGTCAGCCGCACGCTGTGGAACCCGGGGCAGGCGGGCGATGCGCGCTCGGTGGGCAAGGAGATCGTCAGCGAGAAGAAGCTCGATCAGCTGGACTGGCAGAGCTCGCTGCACGCCGGCGTGATCGCGGCCGCCGTGCTGCCCGCGACCTCCATGTCCACGCTGGACCTCTACCGATACACCCGCCACCTGTCTGAGCAGGAGCAGTCTGCCCAGGCCCACAGCATCCAGTTCTGGCGCAAGGCCCTCTACCCGTTCGCCTGCTTCGTGATGGTGGCGCTGGCCCTGCCCTTCGCCTACCTGCACGGCCGTTCGGGCGGCATCAGCCTCAAGGTGTTCGGCGGCATCATGCTGGGCATCAGCTTCGTGCTGCTCAACAACGTCGCCGGCCATCTGGGGCAGCTCAAGAACTGGACGCCCTGGGCGGTTGCCGCCACCCCCAGCCTGCTCTACCTCGGCCTGTCGCTCGCCGCCTTCACCTGGCTGGTGAGGTACCGCTGATGGAAGGCCTGCTGCTCTTCGCCCACGGCGCGCGCGACCCGGCCTGGGCCCGCCCCTTCGAGGCCGTGGCGGCACGGCTGAGCAAGGCACGCCCGGGCGTGCCACTGACGCTGGCCTACCTGGAGTTCATGGCCCCCGATCTGCCCACGGCAGGCGAGCAACTGGTGGCGGCGGGCTGCACCTGCGTGCACATCCTGCCGCTGTTCCTGGGCACCGGCGGCCATGTACGCCGCGACGTGCCGGCCCTGCTCGAGACGCTGCAGCAGCGTCACGGTGACGCGGTGACCTGGAAGCTGCACCCGCCCCTGGGCGAGCACGAGGCCGTGCTCGCCGCCATCGCCGACGCCTGCGCCGCCGTCCTGCCATGAACCTGCATCAATTCCGATTCGTCCAGGAAGCGGCGCGCCGCAACCTCAACCTCACCGAGACGGCCAAGGCGCTGTTCACCTCGCAGCCCGGCGTGTCCAAGGCCATCCTGGAGCTGGAGGAGGAACTGGGCGTCGACATCTTCTCGCGTCACGGCAAGCGGCTTCGCCGCATCACCGAGCCCGGCCAGAAGGTGCTGGCCTGCATCGAGATCATCCTGCGCGAGGTGGGCAACCTCAAGCGCATCGGCGAGGAATATTCGCGCCAGGACAGCGGCACCTTCTCCATCGCCACCACTCACACCCAGGCTCGCTATGTGTTGCCTGCACCAGTCGCGCAACTGCGCAAGCAGTTGCCGCAGCTGCGCATCAGCCTGCACCAGGGCAGCCCCGACCAGGTCGCCCGCATGCTGCTGGATGAAAGCGCCGACCTGGGCCTGGCGACCGAATCACTGAGCCAGTACCCGGAACTGGTCACCCTGCCCTGCTACGAATGGCAGCACGTGATGGTGGTGCCGCGCGACCATCCACTCGCCAGTGCCGAGCGTATCGGGCTGGAACAGCTGGCCGCCGAACCGCTGGTCTCCTACCACCCCAGCTTCACCGGGCGCACCCGCATCGACAAAGCCTTTGCCGCGCGACACCTGACCCCCAACGTCGTCCTCGAGGCCATCGACTCCGATGTCATCAAGACCTATGTCCGCCTGGGCATGGGGGTGGGCATCGTTGCCGAGATGGCCATGCGCGAGGAGCCGGCCGGCAGCGACCTGGTGGCGCGCCCGCTGGGCTCGCTGCTCGGCAGCAACGTGACCCGCATTGCGTTCAAGCGCGGCGCCTATCTGCGCAACTACGTCTACAGCTTTGCCGAACTGCTGTCGGACCGACTCAGCCGCCGGCTGATCGAGAAGGCCATGACCGGCGAGGCGGACGATTTCGAGCTTTGAGCCCGGCCCGGCTCAGAGCCGGCTGTCCAGCGGCAGCATGAGGTCCACGTCCTCACCGCGCTGCCCGGTCTCGAAGCGATCCCGCGCCACCGCATACAGCAGCAGCAGATCGCGATAGGCCGGCAGCTCAAACGCCGGCACGCCAGGCCCGAACCCCTGGGTCAGCAGACGCCCCAGCATCTCCAGCGCGGCCGCTGCGTCCTCCCACACCACCTGCAGGTGAGCGATCACGCTCGGGCAGGCGTCCAGGGCTCGGCCCTGGCTCAGACTCTGGCTCCAATCCGGCGCCGTACGGTCGAAAGCCTGTTCATACGCCACCGCCAGACGCGCGAAGCCGTCTGCGTCGCCACGCTGCTGATACAGCTCGAACTGCAGCAGGTAGGGCAGCATGCCCGCACGCTGACGCCGGGATTCCAGCAATGCATCCACCGACTCAGGCTGCCCCAGGCGCTCCAGGAAGTCGATCTGCTGCAGCAGGTCCAGCCATTCATCGGCACTGACTGCGGGGGCCGGCGCTGTCGTCGCCCGGCCGAGCGAAGTTGCTGCGGCCGCCGGCGTCGCAGCCATGAGCAGCGAGGCCGGCTGCGTCAGATCGCCTCGATCGACGGCCCCCGCTGGCGGACTCATGGGCGCGATGTCCGGTGGAACGGCCAGCGGGTCGCTCACCCACGGCATCGGCCGTGGCTGCGGACTGGTCGCCGTGTGCTGGCCCTCGTCCGGCAGGGGTACAGCATCGGCCAGCACCGGGGGTGCAAAGCCCACGCCGTTGGCCTGCGAGGTTCGCGCCGCCCTCAGCGTGCGCCACATCTCGCGCTGCCGGCGCTGTCGGGCATCCACCCAACGGCTGGCGTAGAAAGCCGCGGCCCCGGCGACAAGACTCAAGGCCAGCGTCATCAGCCAGGTCATCGGGTCTCGATACCCGCTAGCAGAGGCCGCGGCCACGGTCGGCACGGCCGGCACCACGCGCGGCGCGGCCGAAGGCGGCGCCTGCGGCGCGGATGCAGCGCCCCCGGCCGCGGCAGCACGCCGGGCTTCCAGCTCCGCACGCAGTTCGGCCACCGTCTGCTCCAGGCGGCTGAGCGTCTGCTCCAGCTCAGGCGTCAGCTCGACGGCCGCGCTGGCGGCCGGGCGCGGCGCTGCGCCGACCAGCACCTCGGGCACCTCCAGCTGCAGGCGTGGCCCGCTCGACGCGGCCGGACGCGGCCTGGTGGCCGGCCGGGCACGCGTGCGCTCGGCGGACGCGGTCGCCGCGCTGGGCGGCAATGCCGGCACCGAGGCGGCGTCCATCAGCGGCGCGCGAGGGGCAGCCTGAACGCGCGCGCTGCCGGACGCGTCGGCGTTGCGCAATGGGCGCGCTTCGTCCCCGGCGGCGGGCGGCACCACGGCAGTCACCACCGGCACGGCCGGCGCCACCGCGGGCGCAGGGGCGGGATCCACCAATGCATGGAACTCGCGCGTGAACTGCACCGGACAGCCCAACGCCAGCGTCACGCGCAACGCCGGCTCCTCCACGCGAACAAGACTGCGCAGCCTCACCCGCATTTGGCCGGGCTCGCCCTCGACGCGCAGCTGCAGCAGCCCGGCGGGCATCCGCGCATCACCCGCCATCACCTCGGCGCGCAGGCAGCTCTCGCGCAGCTGCTCGCCATCGGCCAGCATCAGCGGAAAGCTCGCATCCAGCGGCTGGCCCAGCACCGACAGGATCTGGGGGCGGCCAAGGCCGAGCGCCTGGGCGTCGTCAAGCGACAGTCCCAGCACCAGGGGCAGCAGTGGAAAGAGGGCACCCAACAACTTCGGGCGCAAGGCCATCTCGGGCATTGACGTCGGGAGTCGAACGATGCGTTGAGGGAGGATGAGCGCGGGCACTCTAGCATGCAGCCCTGGGCGCACAGCCCTCACAATGACGACGTCCATGAATACCCTCAGCCTGACCCCAACCGAACGCGAGCAGATCGACCACGGCCCCTGGTTCTCCAGGCTGTCCGAGCCGCTGCGACACGACATCCTGCAACGCGCCTACATCCGGCGCCTGGGCGATGGCGCCCTGCTCACCTGCCGCGGCGAACCCGCCGAGGAATGGGTGGGCGTCGCCAAGGGCGCCGTGCGCGTCAGCTCGGTCTCACTGACCGGCAAGCAGATTTCCCTCACCTACGTGGAGCCCGGCACCTGGTTCGGCGACATCGCGCTGTTCGACGGCCTGCCCCGCACGCACGACGCCCATGCCCATGGCGAGACGACGCTGCTGTGCGTGCGCAAGGCCGACTTCCGCGCACTGCTGCAGGCCCACTCCGAGCTGTACGAGGCCCTGCTGCGCCTGAACTGCCGGCGCCTGCGCCTGATGTTCGATGCGATCGAGGACCTCAACACCCGGCCGCTGTCCGCGCGCCTGGCCAAGCAGGTGCTGCTGCTGGCGCGCTCCTATGGTGTGCAGGAGGGCGAGGAGACCCGCATCGGCCTGCAGCTCGCACAGGAAGACCTGGCCCAGCTGCTCGGCGCCTCGCGCCAGCGTGTCAACCAGGAGCTCAAGTCCTTCGAGCGCGAAGGCGCGGTGCGGGTCGAGCCCACCCGGCTGGTGGTGCTCAACAAGGACCGGCTGCTGGCCATCGCTTCGCGCTGACGCCCGCCACGCCTGGCGGCGGACTGCCGCCGAGGGGACAGCGCGCCGGCCTTGCGCGGCTCAGAATCGGGGCGGCGCCGCCCCGGCGCGACACCGCCAACGTCAGCGCGCGACCATGGAAGCATTCACCGGCACCCGTCCCCTCACCCAGCCCCTGGACACCGAGGCCCTGCAGGCCTGGCTGGGCCTCCACGTGCCAGGCTTCGACGGGCCGCTGCGTGTGGAGCAGTTCAAGGGCGGCCAGTCCAACCCCACCTACCTGCTGACCACGCCCGGAACGCAGTACGTAATGCGCAGCAAGCCCGGCCCCGCCGCCAAGCTGCTGCCCTCGGCCCATGCCATCGAGCGCGAGTTCCAGGTCATGCGCGCGCTGGCCGGCACGGCCGTGCCGGTGCCGCAGATGCTGGCCCTGTGCGAAGACGAGAGCATCATCGGCCGCGCGTTCTACGTGATGAGCTTCATGTCGGGCCGCGTGCTGTGGGACCAGAGCCTGCCCGGCATGAGCCAGGCGGACCGCGCCGCCCACTACGACGAGATGAACCGTGTGATCGCGGCCCTGCATCAGGTGGACTTCCAGGCCCTGGGGCTGGGGGGCTACGGCAAGCCCGGCAGCTACTTCGAGCGCCAGATCGGACGCTGGAGCAAGCAGTACCTCGCGTCGGTCACCGGCCCCAACGAGGCCATGGACTCGCTCATCGAATGGCTGCCCGCGCACATTCCGGCCTCGGCCCGCGATGAGCGCGAGGTGTCCATCGTGCATGGCGACTACCGGCTCGACAACCTGGTGTTCCATCCGACCGAGCCGCGCGTGATCGCCGTGCTGGACTGGGAGCTGTCAACGCTGGGCCACCCGCTGGCCGACTTCAGCTATCACTGCATGAGCTGGCACATCCAGGCGTCCGGCGTTGCCCGCGGTCTGGCCGGCAAGGACCTCGTGGAGCTTGGCATTCCGTCGGAGCGCAGCTATGTGCAGCGCTACTGCGAGCGGACCGGCCGCGCCGACGTGGATGCGGTGATGGCCGACTGGAACTTCTACCTCGCCTACAACCTCTTCCGCATCGCTGCCATCGTGCAGGGCATCGCCAAGCGCGTGGTCGACGGCACCGCGTCCAGCAGCCAGGCGCGCGACGCAGCCGCCAGCGCCGGCCCGCTGTCGCGGCTGGCCTGGAGCTTCGCGCAGAAGGCGCAGGGCTGACGCCCCGCGGCCGGCGGGGTCAGGACTCGCCCGGCCGCGTGGTGAACTGCCAGGCCGCCGCCGCCGTGGACGGCCAGGCGCCGCCGTCCGCCAAGCGGCCATTGATGCGCTGCGCATCCCGCGCTGCCGCTTCCAGCAGCCGCACGAAGGCCTGGATGCGGCCCTGGTCAGGCTCGTCCAGCGTCGTGCGCAGGTAGACGTTGCCGCGCAGCGCCATCAGCACGAACGGATGGCCTTCGGGCAGCAGATCCTGGCTGGCCTGCACCAGCGTCTGGCCGAACTCGCCATCGATCCAGGCGCCGGTCAGCTCCTTGGTCACGCCCACGAACCCATAGCGCTGGCGCAGCAGCGGCGAGGCGGCGTGGTTGAACTTCGGGAACATCACCAGCCAGCGCATCTCCTCGGGCGTGTCGGTGTCCACCCGCGTCTTCAGCGTGTCGGTGTAGGCCTCGAAGACCGCCGTCTCCAGCGACTCCATCAGGTCGCGGCACAGCACCATCAGCTGCATGTCCTGATGCAGGCCCAGCTCGCAGCGCATGCGCAGCTCGGGGCCGGGCATGTAGTCGCGCTGCGAGGGGCCCCATTCGATACGCAGCGCCCCGGGCAGCGCCTTGGGCTGCTCGATCAGGAAGCCCTGACCGTCTCGGGTCTGGCTGAACTCGGCATGGCGGGCCTCCGCCCAGTCCTGGATGGGCCGCCAGCGGGCGGCGTTCGCTCGGGTCACGAGCCAGTGCTTGACTTGCTTTACGACCATGAGTCGTGAGAATCGGGCTGATTGCTGGACCGCGCCGCTGATGGAGGCACGAATGATCGGAGTGTATTCATGGCCCACGCCCAACGGGCACAAGGTCCACATCATGCTCGAAGAGTGCGGCCTGCCCTACCGTATTCACCCGGTGGACATCGGTGTCGGCCAGCAGTTCGCACCCGATTTCCTCGCCATCAGCCCCAACAACAAGATCCCCGCCATCACCGACCCCGACGGGCCCGACGGCACGCCCATCTCCCTGTTCGAGAGCGGTGCCATCCTGCTCTACCTGGCAGGCAAGACCGGGCACCTGCTGCCCCAGGGGGTGCGCGAGAAGTACGAGGTGCTGCAGTGGCTGATGTTCCAGATGGGCAGCGTCGGGCCCATGCTGGGGCAGGCGCATCACTTCCGGATCTACGCGCCCGAGAAGCTGCCCTATGCCATCGAGCGCTACACCAACGAGGCGCGCCGCCTCTACGGCGTGCTGAACCGGCGCCTCGCACACGCCACCTACGTGGGTGGCACCGAGTATTCCATCGCCGACGTCGCCATCTTCCCGTGGCTGCGCTCCTGGAAGAACCAGGGGGTGGAGCTGGCCGACTATCCGCACCTGAAGGGCTGGTTCGACGAGATCGCCGGCCGCCCGGCCGTCAGGCGCGGGCTGGAGGTGATGGAACACGCCCGACGCCCGCTCACCGACGCCCGGGCGCGCGAGGCACTGTTCGGCGAGCGGCAGATCGCCCAGCGCTGAACACGGCGCCCCTCAGCCCCCCTCAGCCGCCGGGAGCGGTCTGCAGGGTCTGCAGACTCAGCCTCAACGTCAGGAATTCCGCCGGCTGCAGCAACGCCACACCCAGCATGACGACGACGCGCCCGGCATCGATGTCGCGCTGGCTCATGCTGCTGCGGTCGCAGCGCAGGAAGAAGGCCTGCTCGGCCTTCTGCCCCTGCAGGGCGCCGGCTCGCCATTCGCTGAGCAGGTAGTCCTGCACCTGCCGACGGACCTCGCTCCACATGGGCTCGCCCTGAGGCTCGAAGGCCACCCACCGCAAACCGGCCCGCAGGCTCCGCTCCAGGCTGTCGATGTAGCGCCGCGCGCTGACGTAAATCCAGGCCGGATCCCGGCTGAGCGTGCGCGCACCCCACACCAGAAAACCGCGGCCGGCCATGAAGCGCAGCAGGTTGATGCCCTCGGGATTGAGCAACTCCTGCTGCGCCACGCCCAGGGCCGACTCCAGCCCCGAGGCCAGGCGCAGGGCCTCACCGGCGGGCGCCTTCCATACCCCGCGCTCGCGCTCCATCCGGGCATAAACGCCCGCCACGAAGCCCGAGGGCGGCAGGTTCAGCGGCCGGGCGGTGCGCGGGTCCAGCACGCTGACCCAGGGGTGGTAGAGCGCCGCACGGCTGTCGTCCAGGCCCGCGCGCCAGCCCAGCAGCCCGCTGACGCTGGCACCGTCGGGCGGGTCCAGCAGGGCCATGCGTTGCGACGCCGCACTCGCCAGCAACAGCACGGCGATCTCGCGTGCCTGCTGGGGCGGGCGACAGGATCGCGCGCTCGCGCCGGGCGCCGCCAGGATGGCCACATCCTCCAGCGAGACCAGGGCCTGCAGCCCCGCGCCTGCGTCGGGCACGGCACCCCGCGCCGGCGCCGCGCCGGCGTAGTCCGAGGGCAAGGGCAGCAGCCCATCGTTGCCACCGCGCAGCCGGGCAGACACCGTCACGCCGCGCTCGAGCCTGCGGCGCAAAGCCAGCATCTCGTCCTGCCCCGCCTCGGCCAGCTCCGCCGCCGCGAGCACGAGACCCTGGCCGCCATCAGACGCCAGCAGTGCGGCCAGCAGCTCCAGGCCCGTGCTCAGGCTGTCGTTCAGCAGCACCACCTGCGCGCCGGGCATGGCCTCGGGTCCACGCCCCAGGCGAACGAACGGCCCATCAAAGCGGAGCGGATCCAGTGAGCAACCGCTCCACCGGCCCAGGCCGCGACCGTCCTCGCCCAGCGTCTCCACGGTCAGGCTCACCACGCAGAGGCGATTGCCAGCGGCGGCATTCAGCCCCAGATCGGCCGACGTCAGCGCGCCGGCCCCGACGCCTGCGAACACGCAGGCCCCGGCAGCGTCTCGCTGCACCTGGAAAAGCGGCAGGTCGCCAAGCGCACGCGCGTGGCCCAGCGGCGCCGGGCCACGCGCCGCCAGGGCCTGGCGCGTCGCGGCCGTCTCCATCCACACGACGTCGCCGGCCTGGAGCGCCCCCGGCCGCAGGGCCGCCGGTGCGCCGCCGCCAGGGTGATCCAGCAGATCGGGGCCCAGCAGCAAGCCCATGCGCAGCTGCAGGTTGCCCGCAGCCCCCGGATGCCTTGCCACCGCCTGGAACTGCTGCCTCGCCACCCCGACGCTGATGCGAGCATGCCCGTCGGCATGGGGTGGCAGGCCCGCGGGCGCGGACGGTTCGCCTGCTGGAGCGCCGGCAAGCGCCCGGAACACCCGACTGACATACAGCCGCTGTCCACCCTCCGCAAAGAAGCAGCGCGCCGCGTGCCACAGGTAGTTGGGCACCACCAGACCCTGCTCCCAGCTCAAGGGCTGGTCATCGCCATACAGGTTCTCGAAGTCCTGCAGGCTGGTCAGCAACTCGGGAACGCCGCGCGCCGGCCCCCAACGGCAAGGCCCGACAAAGGCGGCGGTACTCAGGTCGGCGCGCTGCACCCTGGCTGCGGCCGGTGCGCATTCTTCGATGAACACCCCCGGGAATTGCATCTCCGGCATTCGGTCCTCCTCCCATGGCTGCCGATGTCATGCACGGCCCGCCTGCGTGACGCGGTGGCGTGCTGGAGACCGATGCTAGGCAGTGGCCCTGGCCGGCCGCATCCTGCGCGCTGAGGGCGGCGCGCCGATCATGGCGGCGTCGGGGGCGACATGGGGCCGGAGCGTGGCCTGAACCAGGGGCCCGCCGCCACGGTCTGCGGTTGCGCCGGCTCCTCCATGTAATGTGGCGACATGATGGCCACGCCGTTCTCGTTGAAAACGTCCTGTATGTTGGCGTGCAACTGGCTCATGGCCTCGGCCCGCCGGTGCGGCGCACTGCGACTGCCCTGCGCGCAGAGCCGGTACTCCACATAGAAGTCGCTCAGCGCGGTCTGCACGACATAGGGCGCCGGCTGCTCCAGCACGCCGGGGGTTCGTCGGGCAGCCTCCAGCAGCATGACGTGCACCTGCCGCCAGGGCGTCGCGTAGCCGATCGTGACCGAGGTGTGCAGCACGAACTGCCCACCCTCGACCAGGCGCGAGAAGTTGCGCACCGGCTGGCTGAACACCACGGCATTGGGCAGGCTCACCTCCTCGCCATGGCCGGTGTGCAGCTTGGTGGCAAACATGCCCAGCGCCGTGACCGTGCCCTCGACCTCGCCGATGCGCACGTACTCGCCCACGCGCAGCGAGCGCGAATACATCAGCGACAGGCCCGACATCACCTGCCCCACCACGCCGCTGGCACCCAGCGACACCATCAGGCCGGCCAGCACCGTCACGCCCTTGAACGCCTCGCTGCTGGCGCCCGGCAGGTAGGGGTAGGCCATGGCCAGCGCGAACAGCCACACCACGAGGCTGGCCAGACGCGCCGTGGGCCCGGCGGTATCGGCATCCAGCCCGCCCAGGCTCAGCTCGCCCTGCTCCACCCGCTCCAGCACCGCGTGCAGCAGGCGTACCGCGCCACGCGACAGCAGGAAGATCAGCACGGCCGTGACCAGCCCGGGCACGGCCGATGCCGCCGCACCGGCCAGCGCCGCCAGCTGTTCCAGCAGCCAGTCGCCGGCTCGCTCGCCCCAGGGCCGGGTGTAGGCGAACTGCCGCAACACGACCGTCGCCCAGAGGTCCAACACCAGCAATGCCACCGCCCAGCTGGCCAGGCCGGCCAACCCGCGCAGCAGTGCGATCGCGTGTTCCCCCGTCGCCTGCCACCAGCGCGGCGCCCTGCCACCGACCTCGACGTGATCTGCGCCCACCGGGCTGTCGACGCCAGCCAGCCGGCGCACCAGGCGACGCAGCAGCAGCCGGCGCAACTGGCCCAGCCCCTTGAGCAGGGCCAGCGCCACGGCCGTGGCCAGCACCGACAGCGCCGCCGCCCGCATCCAGGCTCCGAGATCCCGGGTCTCGCGCGCCTCGGCGAACGCCCGCTGCAGGCGCCGCTCCAGATCCGCCGACGCCACCTCCAGCATCACATCCGGCTGGGCACCTCCCAGGTCGTCGGGCACCAGATGGACGACGGCCTGGCCGTTCGCCAGCACCCGGACAGCCGGCGGCTCGCCCGGCAAGACCTGTCGCTCGATCCGGTCCGGCACAGAGGCCGCCAGCGCCGCCTGCAGCGCCCGCTCGGCGGCCTCCACCCGTTCGGCGGGCGACTCCCCTTTCAGCGTGGCCCGCAGCACCACCAGCTTGCGCTGGTTCAGCGCCAGCGTGGCCTCGTCGGCGTGCGCCGCCACGCCCGACAAGCTCGACAGCAACATCAGGCCGACCCGCAGATGCATGCAGACTCCCGCTCGACACAATACCGGCAAGCTTAGACGCTGCGCCGGCCGGCTCGGCAGGCTCAGGGCCGCACGCCGGGGGGTTGCATCGTCAGTCCGGCGGAACGGCGCGCAAGAAACACTTCCAGCGCCAGCAGCTCCTCGCTGTCCCAGTCCCAGGCCTGGGCGCGTACACCGCTGACGCAGCCGCGCAGCCGCCGCTGCAGGCTGCCCAGCGCCTGCCATTCCAGCCGGTAGACCGGGTAGTCGTCCACCTGCGCCTGCGGAATCAGGCTGCCGCCCAGGCGCTGGCCGGCACGCTGGTCGTGGCAGTGGGCGCAGGCCAGGTTGAGCGCGCCCAGCCGGGTGTTGTAGAGCGCCGCGCCGCGCGCCGCGGCCGCGTCCAGCTCGGGGCCGCGCGGCGGCGCGAGCGGCTGGCCGCGCGACTGCTGCGCCACCAGCGCGCTCAGCGCCAGCAGCGGCTCGGCCTCGGGCGCCCAGGCCGGCAGGCCCTGGTGGCGCACCCGGCAGCTCTGGATGCGCAGCGGCAGGTCCAGCAGCCGGCGCTGCCCGGCATCCCAGGCCGGATAGCGCGCGGCCACGCCGCCCATCTGGCGCGCCGGCTCGCCATGGCAGCTCGCGCATGACCTGGCCCCGGCCGTCCACAGCTCCAGGCCCTGGGCCAGCGCCAGCTGGGCCGGGTGCTGGCCGTCGTCGGCCTGCAATGCCTGCAGCGCGGGGCTCATGGTGTCGCGGCCCGAACGGCGTTCATCGGCGGCCGTGGCCACCGCGACCGCTGCCACGGCAGCCAGCACGCACAGCAGCCGGGCGGCCAGCGGCTTCATTCGACGATCAGCCGCCGGGTCTCGACATGCTCGAAGCCGCCGTCGCCGCGCCAGCTGAAGCGCAGCTCGCCCGAACGCGTGGCCCGCAGCCAGAACGACAGCCAGGGGTTGGCCGACACCGCGGCGAAGAACTGCGCCTCGAACACGACTTCGCCGTCCAGCCGGCATTCGAAATGCCGCACCAGATCACGCGGCAGGCGCTGGCCCTCGTCGCTGCTGCGATAGCCGGTTTCCATCGCATGGGCCACGGTGGCGCGCAGCTCGAACACGGCGCCCGCGGCGACCCGTTCGGGCAGGGTGATGACGGCGCGGGCCATGGCTATTCGATGCAGGCGGCCAGGGTCACGATCACCTCCAGCCCGGCCTGCCAGCAGCGCCCGTCCGCCGTGCGCGCGGCCGCCACGATGCGCTGAGACCGCGCCAGCCTCATGCGCGTGGAAAACTCAAAGCGGGGGCTATCGGGCGACAGGCTCACGTGGATGACCTCAGGCTCGGGGTTGAGCGGCGTGAACAGCGCCAGCGCACTGACCGGTTCCTGCGCCGCCACGCGCACCGGCACCGCGTTGCCGTTTTCCACCAGTGCGGCCATCTCTATCTTCAGTGGCCCGGTCGGTGGATCGCCCCCGGCCCAGGCGCGCAGGGCCTCGCGCATGGCCGCGTCGCTGGCGCGGGCCTCGGGCAGCAACGCCCAGGCCGGGGCGGCCAGCAGCAGGTGGCGGCGGCTCACGCAGGCCGTCATGGCGCGGCCTGCGGTGCGTCCAGCGTACCCAGGTAGGCCACCAGATCATCCAGCTGCAACTCGGTCAGCAGCGGCCGCCCGGCCCAGGCGGCGCCGACGCGGTTCAGGCCTTCGGTGGAGCGAAAAGGCGGCATCACGGTGTCCGGGTTGAAGGCACGCATGTCGGCGATGCGCTCACGCAGCTGGGCCGCGCTCAGCCGCCCTGCCAGGCCGGCCAGCGGCGGCGCCAGATTGCCCTGGTTGGCATCGCCTGCCGGCGTGAGGGCATGGCACAGCAGGCACAGGCTGCGGTTGCGGTCCTGCAGCAAGGCCTGACCCCGTGTGGCATCACCGGGCTGTGCGCCGGTCTGTACGCCAGTCTGTGCGCCGGCGGCCGGCAGGGCGCCCAGCAGCAGCAACAGCGCCGCGCCCCGCCCCATGCTCACACCAGCGAGTGCTTGCGCAGCGGCAGCTCGCGGATGCGCTTGCCAGTGGCCGCGAAGATGGCGTTGAGCACCGCCGGCGCGGCCACCGCGATGGTGGGCTCGCCCACACCGCCCCAGAAGCCGCCCGACGGCATGATCAGCGCCTCCACCTTGGGCATCTCGGCCAGCTTCATCACCGGGTAGGTGTCGAAGTTCTGCTGCTCGACGCGGCCATCCTTCAGCGTGATCTCGCCGTACAGCGCGGCGGACAGGCCATACACGAAGCTGCCCTCCACCTGGGCCGCGATCTGCTGTGGGTTCACCGCATGGCCGGGGTCGGTGGCGGCAACGATGCGGTGGATCCTGAGCTCGCCCTGCTTGTCCACCGACACCTCGGCACAGGCCGCCACATAGCTGCCAAAGCCCATGATCTGCGCCAGCCCCAGATGCCGGCCCTTCTTGGCCAGCGCCGCGCGCTGGGCCCAGCCGGCCTTTTCGGCCACCGCGTTGAGCACGGCCAGATGCTTGGGCGACTGCGCCAGCAGCTCGCGCCGCAGCGCCAGCGGATCGCGCTGCGCGGCATGGGCCACCTCGTCGATGAAGCACTCCATGTAGACCGCGTTCTGGTTCAGGTTCACGCCGCGCCAGAAGCCCGGCGGCACCGGCGGGTTGCGCATCGCATGGTCGATCAGCAGGTGGGGTACCGCATAGCCCAGCGCCCCCTCGGCGCCGCCGGCGTTCAGGCCCTGGAAGACCACCGGGTCCTTGCCGTCCTTGATGTTCTGCGGGAACAGGCCGGCAATGATGCTCTGGCCCGACAGCCGCATGTGCAGGCCCACGAGCTTGCCCTCGGCGTCCAGGCCGGCCTGCAGCTTGCACTGCGTGACCGGGTGGTAGCGCCCGTGCAGCATGTCTTCCTCGCGGCTCCAGATCAGCTTGACCGGCGTGCCCGGAAACTCGCGTGCGATCAGCACCACCTGGCGCACCCAGTCGTGCACCGCGCCGCGCCGGCCGAAGCCGCCGCCCAGGTGCAGCTTGTAGACATCGCACTGCGCCGGCGACAGGCCGGCGGCCTCGGCCGTGGCGGCAAGTGCGGCCTCGCCGTTCTGTGTCGGCGTCCAGACCTCGCAACGTTCCGGCGTCCAGCGCGCCGTCGCGTTCATCACCTCCATGGTGGCGTGATTCTGGTAGGGGTAGGCATACACCGCCTCGACCTTGCGGGGCGCCGCCGCGATGGCGGCCCGGGCATCGCCCTGGGCCGAGCCCACGGCCGCGTCCGGCGCATCCAGGCCGGCCTTGAGCATGGCGGCCACGTCCGCGCTGGACAGCTTGGCGTTGGCGCCTTCGTCCCACACCACGGGCAGCGCCTCCAGCGCGCTCTTGGCGCGCCACCAGGTGTCGGCCACCACCGCCACCGCGCTGTCGCCCACCTTCACCACCTTCTTCACGCCGGGCCGGCCGGCAATGGCGGCGGCGTCAAAGCTCTTCAGCCTGCCGCCAAACACCGGGCAGTCCTTGATGGCGGCGTTCAGCAGGCCCGGCAGCTTCAGGTCCATGCCATAAACCTGCGAGCCGTCCAGCTTGCCGCGCGTGTCCAGGCGCTTCATCGGCTTGCCGGCGATGCGCCAGTCCTTGGGGTCTTTCAGCAGGATGGTGTCGGGCACCGCCAGCTTGGCGGCATCGGCCGCGAGCTGCCCATAGCTCAGGCGTCGGCTGCTGGGGCCGTGTTCCACCCAGCCCGCAGCGGTGCGGCAGCTCTGCACCGGCACATTCCAGCGGTTGGCCGCGGCCTGGATCAGCAGCGCCCGGGCCAGCGCCCCGCCCTTGCGCACGTAGTCGTGCGACTCCCGCACGCCGCGGCTGCCGCCGGTGCTCATGCTGCCCCACACGCGGTTGCGCGCGAGGTTCTGGCCCGGCGTGGGGTATTCGGTCTTGACGCGGCTCCAGTCGCAGTCGAGCTCGTCGGCCACCAGCTGGGCCAGGCCGGTCAGCGTGCCCTGGCCCATCTCGGAGCGCGCGATGCGGATCATCACGGTCTCGTCCGGGAAGATCTGCACCCAGGCATTCAGCTCCGGCGAGGCCGGCGTGTCGGGCGTGGCCTGCGCAAGACCCGGCACATGAAAGCCCACCAGCAGTCCGCCGGCCACGGCCGAGCTGGCATGCAGGAAGGCGCGGCGATTCAGGGCGACGGTGCTCATGCCTGGCCCCCTTCGATGACGATGGGAATCTGCTTGCGGGCGATCTGGCCGGCCGCCAGATGGATGGCCGCGCGCACCCGGTTGTAGGTGCCACAGCGGCAGATGTTGGTGATGGCCGCGTCGATGTCGGCATCGGTGGGCTTGGGCTTGTCCTTCAGCAGTGCGGCAGCGGCCATCAGCATGCCGCTCTGGCAGAAGCCGCACTGCGGCACGTCCAGCGCGTCCCAGGCTTTTTGCACCGGATGCGAGGCATTCGGCGCCAGGCCCTCGATGGTGGTGATTTTCTGGGCTGCCGTCAGCGCCGAGGCCGGCATCACGCAGGAGCGCACCGGCGCGCCGTCGATATGCACGGTGCAGGCGCCGCACTGCGCCACGCCGCAGCCGTACTTGGTACCGGTCAGGCCCAGCTGCTCGCGCAGCACCCACAGCAAGGGTGTATCGGGCTCAGCCTCGTAGCTGAGTTGCTTGCCGTTGACATTCAATTCGGCCATGCCTGCTCTCCTCCTGCGCCGCCACCACGACGGCCGGCGGGCAGCCTAGCAGGCTCGCCGCGATGCGCCGATGGCGCCACCATGCCCCCGCGGCCCACTGGGGCTCTGCTACGGGTAAGTACCGATCAGACGCTGTCAGCAGCGCGGCCCGGCAGCAGTCCGGCCTCGGCCAGCAGCGCATTGAAGCGCGCCGGCGCTTCCAGCGACGGCAGGTGGGCCACCCCTTGCAGCTCCGCGAAGCTCGCCTGCGGCCAGCGCCGCGCGATCTGGCGGCAGCGGCTCAACATCAGCGGCAGATCGAGGCTGCCACAGAGCAGGCGCAACGGTCGGCCCGGCAGCGCCAGCGCCTCGAGCCGCGGCCAGGCCTCGGGTGGCAGCAGCAGCTCGCCCGCCGGCGGCGCCTGCAGAGCCGTCTGGTTCATCGCCAGGAACAGCGCCCGCGCCGCACCGGCCACCCGCCCCTCGGCCTGCGCCGGCCCGTCCAGCCACAGATGGGCGTGCAGGCGGTTCACCTCGTCGAGCCCGCCCGCGGCCTGCGCCGCCTCCAGGGCATCGGCCAGCACCTGGCTGGCGGGGTCCAGCGCCTCGTCCGGCGCGCCGCCCACGGCCGGCGCCACCAGCGTGAGGCCGGCCACCCGCTCGGGCCAGGCCAGCGCGAAGTCGATCGCGACCCGCCCGCCCTGCGAGCAGCCCAGCAGCTCCAGCGGCTGGCTCAGGCCCACCGCGTCGAGCGCGCTGCGCAGGTCGTCGATCAGCCGGTGCGGCCGCGCATCGACCACCCGGGTCTGGCCAAAGCCACGCCGGTCCAGGCGCAGCAAGGGCCGCCAGCCCTGCGCTGCGGCGGCCACGCCATCCCACAGCCGGCTGTCGGTCACGCCCGCGTGCAGGCACACCAGCGGCGCCCGGTCCGCCGGGCCGGGCCGGTACTCGACGGCCAGCTCGGCCCCATCCACAGGAATCCGGTGAGTGACTTGCATGGTGACTAGGGCCTGTAAAAACGACGGCAGTAGGTCGCGAAGGCCGGCCGCGCGCGGCCAATCTAGGCGCAGCGCGCAGCCTGCATTGGCATGCAGGCAAGTGCTGCAACGCCGAGTGGCCGCGAGCGGCCAGCCTTCCCTTCGGGTTGCGGCCAGAAAGCCCGCGCGCGGCGTTGCGAAGCCTCGCTTGGGGCCTACCCAAGCTTCGTTTCGCGCCTTGCTCGCGGGCCTTCTGACCACAACGCGGCCTGTTGCCGTCGTTTTAACAGGCCCTAGGCCTGCCGCGCCTGGGGGTATTTCCAGGGGACAGCATTCTGCGCCCCGTCTGCGAATAATCGGCCGCCCCTGGCACGGGCCTCATGCCTGTCGCCATCCACGCAGAGGAGACATCGATGACCAGCTTGCAGATCAACGGCCAGACCACCACGGTCGACGCCAGCGACGACACCCCGCTGCTGTGGGTGCTGCGCGACCACCTCGGACTGACCGGCACCAAATACGGCTGCGGCCTCGCCATCTGCGGCGCCTGCACCGTGCACCTGGACGGCCAGGCCGTGCGCTCCTGCCAGACCCCCATCTCCGCGGCCGCGGGCAAGAAGGTCACCACCATCGAGGGCGTCGGCGCCAGCAAGGCCGGCCAGGCCGTGCAGCACGCCTGGGTCAAGCTGGGCGTGCCGCAGTGCGGCTACTGCCAGGCCGGCCAGATCATGAGCGCCACCGCGCTGCTGCAGCAAAAACCCAAGCCCAGCGATGGGGACATCGAGGCCGCGATGAGCGGCAACCTGTGCCGCTGCGGCACCTACACGCGCATACGCAGCGCGATCAAGACGGCCGCCGGCCTGGAAGGCGGTGCCGCATGAACGCCCGCTTCCCAACCCGGGCAACACCTGCCCCCGGCATCAGCCGCCGCGCGTTGCTGCGCGGCCTGCCGCTGACCGGCCTGGTGCTGGCCGTCGGCCTGCCCGATCTGGCCGGCGCCGACGAGCCCAAGAAGTACGGCGGCGACGCGATGCCGCATGGCGTGCAGGACAGCCCGCGCACCTTCGTCGCGATTGCGCCCGACGGCACGGTCAGCATCGTCGTGAACCGCTCCGAGATGGGCCAGGGCGTGCGCACCAGCCTGCCCAAGGTGCTGGCCGACGAGCTGGAAGCCGACTGGAGCCGCGTGAAGATCGTGCAGGCCCCCGGCGACGAGGCCAGGTACGGCAACCAGGACACCGACGGCTCGCGCAGCATGCGTCACTGGTTCATGCCCATGCGCCGCTGTGGCGCGGCGGCACGGCAGATGCTGGAGCTGGCGGCCGCGCAGGCCTGGGGCGTGCCGGTAGCCGAGGTCAGGGCGCGCCAGCATGAGGTCGTCCACGGCCCCAGCGGCCGCAAGCTGGGCTACGGCGCGCTGGCCGAGGCCGCCGCGAAGCTGGACGTGCCGGCGCGCGACGCGCTGCGGCTCAAGGACCCCAAGGACTTCCGCTACATCGGCAAGCTCAGCAGCCAGCTGGTGGACGCCGAGGTCATCGTCACCGGCAGGTCGCACTACGGCATCGACACCCGGCTGCCCGGCCAGGTCTACGCCGTGATCGCGCGCCCGCCGGTGCTGGGCGGCACGCTGAAATCGGTGGACGCGAGCGACGCGCTCAAGCTGCCGGGCGTGCTCAAGGTGTTCGAGCTGCCGGGCACGCCGCCGCCGTCGGAGTTCCTGCCGCTGGGTGGCGTGGTGGTGGTGGCCAAGGACACCTGGGCCGCGATCAAGGGCCGCGAGGCGCTGAAGATCGTCTGGGACGACGGCCCGCATGCCAGCTACGACTCGGCCGCCTTCCGCAAGGAGCTGGAGGCCGCCGTGGCCCAACCGGGTGGCAAGACCGTGCGCAGCGACGGCGATGCCTACGCGGCGCTGGGAGCGGCGGCCAAGAAAGTGTCGGCCAACTACTACGTGCCCCACCTGGCCCACGCCACCATGGAGCCGCCCGCCGCCACTGCGCGCATCGTCGACGGCCATTGCGAGGTGTGGACCTCGGTGCAGTCGCCGCAGGCCGCGCGCGAGCGGGTCGCCAAGCGGCTGGGGCTGGCGTTCGAGAAGGTCACGGTCAACGTGACGCTGCTGGGCGGCGGCTTCGGCCGCAAGTCCAAGCCCGACTTCGCGGTCGAGGCGGCGCTGATCTCGCAGCAGTTGCAGGGCCAGCCGGTCAAGCTGACCTGGACCCGCGAGGACGACATTCATCACGACTACTTCCACACCGTCACCGCCCAGCATCTCGAAGCGGGGCTGGACGCGCAGGGCAAGGCCACGGCCTGGCTGCAGCGGGCCGCCGAGCCCACCATCGCATCCATCTTCGCGCCCGACCCCCGACAGCTGGCCGAGTTCGAACTGGGCCTGGGCCTGGTGAACCTGCCCTATGCGATCCCCAACATCCGCATCGAGAACCCGGCGGCCACCGCCCATGCCCGCATCGGCTGGCTGCGTTCGGTCAACAACATCCAGCACACCTTCGCGGCCCAGTCCTTCGTGGCCGAGATGGCCCATGCGGCCGGGCGCGACCACCGCGAGTTCCTGCTGGAGCTGATCGGCCCGCCGCGCAAGCTGGCCCCGCAGCAGCTCAGCGACGGCTGGAACCACGGCGAGTCACCGCAGCTCTACCCGGTGGACACCGGCCGGCTGCGCTCGGTGGTGGAGCGCGCCACCAAAGAAGCGCGTTGGGGCCGCAAGCTGCCCAAGGGCCGCGGCCTGGGCCTGGCGGCCAACTACAGCTTCGTGACCTACATGGCCGTGGTGGTGGAGGTGGCGGTGAACGCCAAGGGCGAGCTGAGCATCCCGCGCATCGACGTGGCGGTGGACTGCGGCCCGGCCATCAACCCCGACCGCATCCGCTCGCAGATCGAGGGCGCCTGCATCATGGGCCTGGGCCATGCGCTCTACAGCGAGATCACGTTCAAGAACGGGCGTGTCGAGCAGAGCAACTACCACGACTACGAGATCGCCCGTTTCAACATGGCGCCCCGGACCATCGCGGTGCACATCATGCCGTCGACCAGCTACGACCAGCCGCTGGGCGGCGTCGGCGAGCCGGCGATGGGGCCCATCGCCCCGGCGCTGATGAACGCGATCTTCGCGGCCACCGGCAGGCGCATCCGGCAGCTGCCGCTGCGCGACCAGCTGGTCAAGGCCTGACCCCCACGCCGCCCGCGGGCCGGCCATGGCGGCCGGCCCCCGGCAGCGGCGCTCAGCGTGCCTGCCAGCCCCGGTTGGCCAGGCAGCGCTTGACCATGCCCTGGCCCGTGGCCACGGCGTCGGCCGTCTGGTTCTCGGGCAGCGGCATGCAGTCCACACCCTGCCGGGTGCAGATCGTTTGATCGGCGACCTGACGGGTCTGGCTCAGGCGCGACACGCGCTCGGCGTCCCGCTGGCAGGTGGCCAGGTCGGCCTTGAAGCTGGCGTCGGGATGGGCGGGGTTCTCCCACTGCGCGCCCGCGCAGGCGGCCAGCAGGCTCGCAACCAGCAGGGACGGGAACAGGACGACAAGCTTCAAGACGGCACCTGAGAAGAAAAACGCCCCAGGCTCGGCTGGGGCGTTGCGACAGACCTTGGCCTGCCCGGAGGGACTCGAACCCCCGACCTGCTGCTTAGAAGGCAGCTGCTCTATCCAGTTGAGCTACGGGCAGAGGGGTCGGATTATCGGGCCATCAGATCAGCACGTTGATGATGGCGTCGCCGATGCCCATCAGCGCCGCGCCGGAGATCAGGCCCGCGCAGATGGGCTCCATGCCTTCCACCCAGATGCGGTGGCCCTGGGTGCCCGGCGTCTTGTGACGGCGAGCCTGGACCCAGAACAGCACGGCGCCCAGGAACATCATGAAGGTGGCCTGCGGCGGCAGCACCACGCCCAGGCCGATGGCCACGGCAGACAGGCCCGAGCGGCCCTTGGTGACGATGCGCGCCACCTCGATGATCACGGCCGCCACCGCGGCCACGCCCACCGAGATCAGCACCGAGGTCGGCAGGTCGGTTACGCCCTTGGCGATGATGTCGGCCACGCCCTTCCACTGCAGCGCGGCGGGGAAGCCGAACTGGTCGGACACCATGTCGGCCACGCTGGACGCGCCGTTGGCATCGGTCTTCACGAACAGCAGGAAGAACAGCGGCACGCTGGCCAGCACGCCGGCCAGGTTGCCGATGATGTGGCCGACGGCCTGATGGCGCGGCTTGCCGCCCAGCATGTAGCCGGGCTTGATGTCGGACAGCAGATTCGCCGCATTGGACGCGATCTCGGCCGTCATGCCGGCCGGCAGCAGGTTGGAGCCCGGGTTGCTGCGGTCCAGCGCGCCCATCGAGAACTGCGTGATCTTGGACAGCGCGCCGGTCGGCGTCCAGGAGGTCAGTGCCATGGAGTTGGTGCAGATCACGGTCAGCACGAAGATCAGCGGCAGCGACACGATGGCCAGCCACAGCGGCACGCCGAAGAAGGCGTGCGTGGCCCAGCAGCCCAGCAGGCCGACGACCGGCACGCCGATCCAGGACACCCACAGCGGCACCTCGATGTGCTTGAGCACGTCCTGGCCACCGCGCTCGGCCTTGGCCTTGCGCTTGAACAGGCCCTTGAAGATCTCGGGCTTGGCCAGCAGCGACACCAGCGCGCCCACCACCATCATGGTCACGGCCCACCACAGCGACCACTGGTTGACGATCTCCACGCGGCTCAGCGGCACCAGCGCGCCACCGGGGCCGATACGCGGCGCGATGTCACCGGCCTGGATCATCAGCGGCGCCAGCACGAAGAAGTTGATCGCCGTGCCCAGGAAGCAGCTGGCCGCGATGGCCATGCCCATCAGGCCGCCGGTGCCGATCACCGCGGCGTCCAGCACCACGCGCAGGCCCAGCGTGCGGAAGTCCGTGCCCAGGATGCTGGGGATGAAGCCATGCGCCTTCACGGCCCAGGTGTAGTAGTAGTCGTCCAGGCGGTCGTGCAGGTGCCAGGGCTCCACCATGCCGGCCCACTTGTCCATGGCCAGCAGCTTGAACTGGATGAGCTTCATCCAGCCCTCGCCGCAGATGCCCTGCAGCAGCGCGGCACCGCCGCCCACGATGGCCAGCAGCTTGGCCTTGAACATGCCCTCGTCGCCCTGGCCGTTGTAGAGCGAGTGCAGCACCACGCCGCAGGCCCGGCCCTCGGGGAACGGCGCCTGGTCTTCATTGATGAAACGGCGCTTCAGCGGGAAGGCCAGCAGCACGCCCACCAGCGACACCAGGAACATCCAGATCGCGATCTGCCACCACTGCGGCACATGGCCGGTCACCATCATGTAGGCCGGCAGGCTGGAGATCAGCGCGGTCGTCACATAGCCCGCCGCGGTCGCGATGGACTGGGTGCAGTTGTTCTCCAGGATGGTGTAGTCCTGCGCCAGGCCTGACGAATGCAGCACGCGGAACAGCGCGAAGGCCAGGATCACCGAGGTCAGGCCGACCCCCAGCGAGATGCCGGTCTTGGCGCCGATGTAGAGGCCGGTGGCGGACAGGATGCCGCCCAGCAGGAAGCCGGTGAAGCCGGAGCGCAGCGTCAGCTGCGCCATCTCGCCGCGGAAGACGTTCTTCAGCCACCACTCGTCCTTTTGGGCGCGGGTCCAGGTGGCGATCTGCTCGTCGGTCAGATGTTGGAGAGCCATGGATCTCAGGCGGCCAGGGTAGGGCCGCCGGGTTAAGCAAACCGCGTATTGTCGTTGCGCCCCGCCCTCCCGCCGGCCCCGGGGATGACCTAGGGTGGCACGGTCGCCCGCCATGCTGCACCGGCCGGGTCGGCCGCCGCCCATCCGCGGGAGGCTCCGGCCCCGCCGCAGCAATCTTCCTTAACCTGCCCTTCCCATAATGGCCTGGATCACCACGCCCGAAAGGCCGACGCCCGCATGCTCGCACCGCCCCGCCCGAGACCCGTTCTTGCCCTGCTGCCGGCTCTCGTGCTGGCCGGTTGCGTCAACCTGGCGCCCGACTACCAACGCCCCGAGCCTGCCGTGCCGCAGGCCCTGGCGGCATCCGCCGCGTCAAGCGACGCCGACCCCGCCCGCCTGGGCCGGGCCCGTTTCTTCACCGACCGCCAGCTGCAGGCCGTGGTGGAGCTGGCCCTGGCCAACAACCGCGACCTGCGCGTCGCGGCGCTGAACGTGCAGCGCGCGCGGGCGCAGTTCCGCGTGCAGGACGCCCAGCGCCTGCCCGGCGTCAACCTCAGCGCAGCGGCCACGCAGGCCAAGGGCGGCGACAGCGTGTCGGCCGGCCTGGCGCTGTCGGCCTTCGAGCTGGACCTGTTCGGCCGCGTGCGCAACCTCAGCGAGGCCGCGCTGCAGAGCTGGCTGGCCACCGAGGCCGGGCAGCAAAGCACCCACATCAGCCTGGTGGCCGAGACCGCGAACGCCTGGCTGACCCTGGCGGCCGACCTGGCCCGGCAACACCTGGCCCTGCAGACGCTGGACAGCCGCCGCGCCAGCTTCGCGCTGGACGAGCGCCGCCACGCGCTGGGCGCCATCACCGGCCTGGCGCTGGCGCAGTCGCAGTCGCAGCTGGAATCCGCACGGCTGGACGTGGCCGGCTATGCCACCCAGGTCGAGCAGGACCGCCACGCGCTCGAGCTGCTGCTGGGCACGGCGCTGCCGGCCGAGCTGACCCCCGACGCCGGGCGCAACCTGGCCCAGGCCAGCCTGCTGATCGAGCTGCCGGCAGGCGTGCCGTCGGAGCTGCTGCAGCGCCGCCCCGATGTGCTGCAGGCCGAGCACCAGCTGCAGGCCAGCGTCGCCAACATCGGCGTGGCACGCGCCGCCTTCTTCCCGCGCATCAGCCTCACGGCCAGCGCCGGCAGCGCCAGCCGCGAGCTCTCGGGGCTGTTCAAGTCCGGCAGCGGCAGCTGGAGCTTCGGCCCCTCGCTGAGCCTGCCGCTGTTCGACGGCGGCGCCAACGCGGCCACGCTGGAAAGCGCCCGGCTGGACCGCGACATCGCCGTCGCACAGTACGACAAGGCCATACAGACCGCCTTCCGCGAGGTGGCCGACGCGCTGTCCGCCCGCGCCACGCTGGCTGAACGTCTGAGCGCACAGCAGGCCCTGGTGGCCAGCGCCGAGCGGCAGCTGAACCTGGCCGAGGCGCAGTACCGCAACGGCAGCACCAGCATGCTGGAGCTGCTGGATGCACGCCGCACCCTCTACGCCGCGCAGCAGTCGCTGATCGCGCTGCGGCTCACCGAACAAAGCAACCGCCTCGAGCTCTACAAGGTGCTGGGCGGCGGCTGGCAAGCATGATGAAAGTCCCGATGAAGAACTGGCTCAAACCCGGGCGCCTGATCGCCCTGCTCCTCGTGCTGCTGGGCGGCTGGATCGCCAAGCGCGTGTGGTTCACCGCCCCGCCCCCGCCCGCCGTGGCCACCACGCCGGTGGCCGTGGGCGATGTGGAAGACACCGTGCTGGCCACCGGCACCATTGGCGCCTACAAGCTGGTGAGCGTGGGCGCGCAGGTCACCGGCGAGGTGAAGAAGCTCAACGTCGCGCTGGGCGACCGGGTCACCAAGGGCCAGCTCATCGCCGAGATCGACGCCCTCACGCAGCAGAACAACCTGCGCAACGCCGAGGCCGCGCTGCGCAGCGCCCAGTCCCAGCTGCAGTCGCGCCAGGCCGCACTGCAGCAGGCCGAGCTGGCCGCGCGCCGCCTGCGCGAACTGGTGGCCATAGACGCCGGCAGCCGGGCCGACCTCGAAACCGCCGAGGCCACGCTCAGCACCAACCGGGCCGAGGTGGATGCGCAGAAGGCCGCCATCGCCCAGGCCCAGGTGGCCGTGGACACCGCCAACGTGAACCTGGGCTACACCCGCGTCACCGCGCCCATGGACGGCGTGGTGGTGGCCGTGGTGACCGAGCAGGGCCAGACGGTGAATGCCAACCAGTCCGCCCCCACCATCATCAAGCTGGCCAAGCTGGACGTGATGACCGTCAAGGCCCAGATCTCCGAGGCCGACGTGCCGCGCGTGAAGCCCGGGCTGCCGGTCTATTTCAACCTGCTGGGCGAGCCCGACCGCCGCTACGAGGTGAAGCTGCGCGCGGTGGAGCCCGGCCCCACCACCATCGCCACCGACAGCACCACCAGCGCCACCACCACCTCGACCACCAGCGCCATCTACTACAACGGCATCTTCGACGTGCCCAACCCCGACGGCAAGCTGCGCATCAACATGACGGCGCAGTCCACCATCGTGCTGGCCCGCGCCGCCCAGGTGCTGACCCTGCCCAGCGCCGCGCTGGGCGCCAAGGAGGGTGACCGCTACCGCGTGCGGGTGCTGGAGAACGGCCGCGTCGTCGACAAGCAGGTGCGCATCGGGCTGAACAACCGCGTGCGCGCCCAGGTGCTGGACGGGCTCAAGGCCGGTGAACTGGTCGTCACCAGCGAGGCCGGCGCTGCCGGCAGCAGCACCGGGGGCCAGCGCCGCGGCCCGCCGCCGTTCTGACGATGGCCCTGCTGGAGGTACGCGGCCTGACCCGCGAATTCCCGGCCGGCGACGGCCCCGTGGCCGTGCTGCAGGACGTGCACCTGGACATCGAGGCCGGCGAGATGGTGGCCATCATGGGCCCCTCGGGCTCGGGCAAGTCCACGCTGATGAACATCCTGGGCTGCCTGGACCGCCCCACGCGCGGCAGCTACCGCGTGGCCGGCCAGGAGACCGGCGCGATGGAGCCCGACGCCCTCGCCCGCCTGCGCCGCGAGCACTTCGGCTTCATCTTCCAGCGCTACCAGCTGCTGGGTGACCTGAACGCGCTGGGCAATGTGGAGATCCCGGCCATCTACTCCGGCGCCGCCACCGACGCCCGCCACGAGCGCGCCCGCCAGCTGCTGGCGCGCCTGGGGCTGGCCGAGCGGCTCAATCACCGCCCCGGCCAGCTCTCCGGCGGCCAGCAGCAGCGCGTGTCGATTGCACGCGCGCTGATGAACGGCGGCGACGTCATCCTGGCCGACGAGCCCACCGGCGCGCTCGACCAGGCCAGCGGCCGCGAGGTGATGAAGATCCTGGCCGAGCTGCATGCCGACGGCCACACCATCATCCTGGTCACGCACGACCCGCAGATCGCCGCACACGCCCAGCGCGTCATCGAGATCCGCGACGGCCGCATCGTGGCCGACCGGCGCGCCCCCGATGCCGCCCCGCCCGCCCCCGCCGCACGGCCGCCGGCGGTGCGCAGCGGCAGCGCGCTGGGAGCGCTGGTCAGCCGCGTCGGCGAGGCCACGCGCATGGCCTGGCGGGCCATGGTCAGCCACCGCATGCGCACGCTGCTGACCATGCTGGGCATCATCATCGGCATCGCGTCGGTGGTGTCCGTGGTGGCGCTGGGCGAAGGCTCGCGCCAGCGCATCCTGGCCGACATCAGCGCCATGGGCACCAACACCATCAACGTGATGCCCGGCAGCGGCTTCGGCGACCGCCGCGCCGCCGCCGTGCGCACGCTGCGGGCGGGCGACGCCGATGCGCTGGCACAGCTGGACTACGTGGACAGCGTCACGCCCAGCGTGTCGGTCAGCGCCGGGCTGCGCTATCGCAACATCGACGTGTCGGCCAGCGTGACCGGCGTGGGCGAGCAGTTCTTCCGCGTGCGCGGCTACACCTTTGCCAGCGGCCAGGGCTTCGACCGCGACGCCGTGCGGCAGCGTGCGCAGGAGGCCGTCATCGACGACAACGCCCGCAAGACCCTGTTCCCCAACGGCGAGAACGCGCTGGGCGAGGTCATCCTGCTGGGCACGCTGCCGGTGCGCATCGTCGGCGTCACGGCCAAGAAGAGCAGCGCCTTCGGCAACGACGACGCCATCAGCATCTGGATCCCGTACACCACGGCGATGAACCGCGTGAACGGCCAGGACTACCTGCAGAGCGTGGCCGTGCGGGTCACCGACAGCGTCTCCAGCAGCGTGGCCG
This sequence comes from Roseateles depolymerans, assembly GCA_003241055.1. GTDB lineage: Bacteria > Pseudomonadota > Gammaproteobacteria > Burkholderiales > Burkholderiaceae_C > Pelomonas > Pelomonas depolymerans_A. The sequence goes on along the minus strand of QFOD01000025.1, from coordinate 37,595 downwards.
AACAGGGCGTGCGCCGCCTGCTGGCCCAGCGCCACGGCAAGGAAGACTTCTTCCTGATGAACACCGACAGCATCCGCCAGACCGTCGAGCAGACCACGGCCACCATCACGCTGCTGATCTCGTCCATCGCGCTGATCTCGCTGCTGGTGGGCGGCATAGGCGTGATGAACATCATGCTGGTGTCGGTCACCGAGCGCACACAGGAGATCGGCGTGCGCATGGCGGTGGGGGCACGCCAGGCCGACATCCTGCGCCAGTTCCTCATCGAGGCCGTGCTGGTGTGCCTGATCGGCGGCAGCCTGGGTGTGAGCCTGGCGCTGGGCGCCGGTGCGCTGTTCGACCACCTGATGGGCGACAAGTTCCAGATGACCTTCTCGCTCACCGCGATTGCCGGCGCCTTCGGCGTGTCCACGCTGATCGGCGTGGTGTTCGGCTTCCTGCCTGCCCGCAACGCGGCGCGGCTGGACCCGGTAGAGGCGCTGGCGCACGCCTGAGTCGCACGCCCAAACAAAAAGCCCGCTGCGGTCAACGCGGCGGGCTTTTTTCTTGGAGCTGCCGTATGCAGCTCGCGGATAGGAATGGTCGGGGCGGCGGGATTCGAACTCGCGACCCTCTGCTCCCAAATTAGAGCAGAACCAAATTTTACGGGATTTTGCGGGATTTCCCTGGATTCTCAATTTCTCTGATAAATCAATGACTTACGAGAACCAGCGTCCCACACCATCCAACCTCAACCCGCTACAGCCCGGCCTCTGGTTGTCCCCACGGTTGTCCCCAAATTCGCTAGGATTCGAACTTCCTACCTGGAGGTCTGAGGTAGCAAAAAATGGCGACGCGTCATCCGAAAGGGTCACGTTGGAGTGTAACGGAGCTGCGAAATTTGCCGCCCGCGTGGGCCGGCGACCACGTCAGCGACGGCGATGGGTTGACCGGCGAGATCCGCGTCGGCGCCCGTGGCACCCTGGTCATCCGCTGGCGCTATGCCTACAAGTCGGCGGGCAAGGTCAAACGCATTGACTGCGGGTTCTGGCCCGAGACCGATCTCGCGGAGATCCGGCGCACGAGGGACGAGGCCAGGTTGCTGCTGCGCGACGGCATCGATCCGGCCGACCAGCGCCGCGCCAAGCGCATCGCCGCCCAGCAAGAAGTGAAGGTTGCGCTCGCGGCCGAAGCCCTGCGACAGGCCGACGCGAAGACAAACAACGATCTGATCGACGCCTGGCTCCTGGATGGCGTGAAGCGCAGCGACGGCAACTACGGCCTGCGACTGCAGCTGAACAAGAACGTGCGGCCGTACATCGGCACCAAGCTCGTCAGCGAGACCACCGAGCACGACATCCGCGCGCTGCTGAGAGTCATCGTGGCACGCGGCGCGAATCGGCTGGCCGTAGCGGTTCGGAACGATCTCGCGCAGATGTACCACTGGGCCGAAAAACGCCAGCCCTGGCGCCGGCTCCTGGCCGAAGGCAACCCGATCGATCTCGTGGACATCAAGAGCGTCGTGGACGCGGGCTATGACATCGACTATGCGCGGGAGCGAGTGCTGTCGCCTGCCGAGCTGATCGAGCTGCGGGACATCTTCGCTGCGATGGACAGCGAAGCCTCGGCCATGAGCCGCAAGGACCTCTACGACCTGGTCTGGAGCGAGCCGATCATGCGACTTGCCCAGAAGCTCGGCATCAGCGACAGCGGCCTGTCAAAGGCCTGCGGTCGGCGGAACATTCCGACGCCGCCGCGCGGCTTCTGGCAACGTCACGCCGAGGGCATGCCCGTCGAGCGAGCGCCGCTGCCTGATCCCGACTGGAATCCGTGGGTGGATCTCGTGCGCGCCCAGCGCGGGCTCGCGAAGAAGTACCAGTGCGCCGTCTGGCTCTGCCTGCTGACCACCTGCCGTATCGGCGAGCTCCTCCTGGCCGAGAAGAAGCACATCGACCTGGAAAGCGGCGAGTGGTTCATCCCGAAGGAGAACAGCAAGGCCACGCGCGGCAAGCGGCGCGACTTCATGGTGTTTCTGAGCCCGCAGGCGATCAGTCACTTCAAGAACCTGTTCGAGATGGCCGGTGAGTCGCGATGGGTCTTCCCCTCCCCCGACAAGGACGACGCCCCGATCTACGACCAGTCCGTCACGATGCAGGTCGGCGACCGGCAGCTCATGTTCAAAAAGCTGACTGCCAAGCCCAAGAACCGCGTGCAGGACAACAGCCTCGTGCTCGCCGGCGGCGACAACGGCGAGTGGACACCTCACGACATGCGACGCACCAGCTCGACCACGATGCAGCGTCTCGGCATCCCCAACGACTTGATCGATCGATGCCAGAACCACGTTCTCGGCGGCCCAGCGGTCAGACGCCACTACCTGCTTTACGACTTCGCGGACGAGAAGCGCGCCGCGTGGAAGAAGCTTGGCGAGCACGTCCAGTCGATGCTTCAGTCTGGTGGCAAAGTTCGCCCTCGCCGACCTGCAGCCGCCTCAACCCAAAGGACGGTCAGCCAAGAGCCAACGACGCGCCAAGCTACGCCGTCCGCTGCAGTGGAAATCAGGCCGCAGCCTTGACGTGCCGGTGAGGGGGCGAAGCAGACGCGCTGCGCTCACGCGAGAACGTCCAGTTGGGGACTTGCCCCACCGCCGAAGCAACGTCTGCCTCATCGCCTTCGACCAACACGGTGCCGGGCATGCGCTCAAGCACCCTGACCCGCTTCAGCGCGGACACGAGCGAGCGCTCCTCCTGGCTCGAAGGATCGCGAGTGCCTTGATAGAGGACGACGAACCGGCTCATGTTGTAAAGATACTACAGCAAAACCCCGGCGCCTTCAAACGTCGCACCGAAGCCCAACTTCGTGGCCTGCTGCAGCGCGAGCTTGACGATGGCGTCCGACCGCGCCTGATCGCGCGGCATCTTGGAGAGGATCTTGGCATCCCTGCCCAGCTGTCGAGCCAGCGCACCCGTCATCGCCGGGGCGGCCATCGAAGTGCCGTCCATGACCGCGTAGCCCCTGGGATAGGTCGAGACCACACCCACACCTGGCCCCGTCAGCTTGACCTCGCTGCCGACGTTGCTGAAGGCCGCAATGAAGTTCTTCATGTCAGTCCCGTAGGGTTTGGCGACCTCCAGGTCCTGCGCCGCCTTGCTCGGCCAGGTTCCCTTGCGACCGTACGCGCTGACAGCCAACACCGGGCTGTATCGAGCCGGATAGCTCACCCCACTGCGGTACTCGTTGCCGGCGGCGGCGATGCACACCACGCCCATCGCCCGCGCCCGGTTGATCTCCCGGAGCACCTCGGGCATGTCGTCAGTACCGCCCAGCGAGAGGTTGATGAGATCGCAGCCATCGTCAACGGCTTGGCGGATGCCCTTGGCAATGTTGAAAGACAGGGCGAGCTGTTGATCTTTTCCGAACACGCGGTAGACGTGCAGGTCGACGCCAGGCGCAATGCCGCGAACACCCTGCCCCGGCTTGCCTCGTCCCGCGATGATCCCGGCGACATGCGTGCCGTGCCCGATCTGGTCCGCGAACGATGTTTCGCCCTTGACCACGTTGACGCCGCGCGCGACCAGCAGATCCTTGTGGCGGGTGACCCCGGTGTCCACGACCGCGACCTTCACGCCCGCACCGTCGTCATCCTGTCCTTCCTGGCCCAGGACGCCTCTCAAGTCCTGCCTCGACAGGTCGATGGGCGCGCATGCGAGCGTGACCTTGCCTGCGGAAAGATCGAACTTCGTCAGGTAGGCCGGCCAATATCCCGACGGCACGAAAGCCTCGATCGACTCCAACTCGCGCGTTGCCAAGGGGAACACCAACTTCGCCACGCCCTTGGCGCCAGTCTGGCCGGTAGCACCGATCCGGTTGACCCGGTCGCTCAGACCGACGACATCGACGCCTTCCAGAGGTTTGCCGCTCAACGCATCCACCACGACAACCTCCAACGTCAGCCTGGCGCCCGACGCCGAAACGCCAGCCATCGTTGCAAGCCGGAAGCGCTGCAGCCATAACGGCTCAAGTTTGACCACGGGCGCGAGACGCAGGCCAGGCTCGGCAGCCTGAAGCTTCACGCGCTCGTCATCGGCCATCACGACCAGCGCTGTCTCGGCCGGAGCCACCTCGTCGAGGAGCCTGACGTTGAGCCCAGGATGCACCTTCGCGAGCGACACCGCGCCCGACTGCTCGTTGAAATGCCGGCTGGCAGCCCTCATGAACCGCTGGCTCGTGCCGGGCTTGTCCACGTTCCAAAGGTTCTCGTTGGGAAGGATCACAAAAAGTGATCCGGTATCGATCTTCTTCGTTTGGCTCTTAGACATACCCGTCTCCCGCGACGACTTCAGCTCAAATCCTCACTCGAGCCCGAGCGCATCGCAACCATCCGCGCAGCGACAAGTCCCTGGACAGCACCGTAATCCATACACCACCAGATGCCGGCCGAATCGCCAGTTAGCAACGCCACATATTCTCGAGCCTACGCCCCTCCGGTTTCCTTGGCATGCATCGCTATCGCGATGGCTTCACGGACGATCTGTTCCATGGGAATGGCAAGGATCGCCTGATCGGCCTTGCGCGCGCCGCTGGCGGCCATCTGTTCGCTGAGCGTCGCCTTCGCCCGACCGAAGTGCCGGGCGACTGAAGAAGCGGAACACAGGCCCAGCTTCAGAGCGAGCCCCCCAACCAAGGCCCTGCCGCGCGCCCCCTCCGGACCACCGTTGGACGACAAGCCGTGGCCGCCCTGCAGTCCCAGCTTGACCTCCACCCAGCGCACCAGGATTCTGAGCGCGCCGTCGATGCTCTTGTCTTTGCTGGCGGCGACCAGAGCTGCTGCAGATCCTTGCACATGCCTGGTCATCATGCCGCCGGGGCCGAGCGTGCCCCTCGCAGGCACCAGATCCTTGGCCAACTCCCACTGCAGCACATCAAGCGCCGTCGGCGGCTCCGCCATCACGCGTCGGATCAGGGCCCGGTCTTGCGGGACCTTGCTCCCGAGCATTTCAAACAGCGGCCCGGCCCGAAATCCACCCGGCAGGTTCAATCCAAGAAGAATCCTCAACGCGCTGAATGCATAGTTCGTCGGCCCATCGCGGAGCCCGGTCGACACAGGCCTCCACGCCAGCATACGAAAGTCCCGGCAGAGGGATTCGAGATCGCCAATCGCTTCCGAGCGGAAAGGCGCGACGAACACCGGCCCCAGCAGACCGTCCGCCTGACGAACCCACTTGCCGATCACGTTGGCCACGCCGGCAGCGAGCGATGACGGCGGATCACCGGGACGCATCCTGGAGATCACATGGATCTCTCTTGGCAGAACCAGGTAGAACAGCAGCGCGCGGCCCTCGCCGTTGTTTGCCGAAATGAGGCGACCCACGATTCGATCGGCCAGCGAAGGCCATCGCAGCAGGTCCCGGCCCAACGTCAGCTGCCAACTGACATGCCAGACCCGACCCCGCTCGCCGTTGAAGATGGAATGATCCATGACTCAATGACGAGTGGGGTCTGAAAATTTCCCCCCTAGTTTTGCGTCGCTGTGATTTCGCTCGGCCGGCCAAAAAAGCTAATTGCCATTCCGAACAGACAGCACCTGCTTCCGAACGTGAAGCGCGGCCGCTGATCAACCGGATCGTCAGCACCGGCGCGGCGCTCGCTCGAAGGCAGCCCACCGAACGCAAGACAGGCGCCCCAAAAAGTGCTTTGAGCAGGAAATCGACGTCTCTATCTTTGGCTCGCCCGAGGTGCAAACCAACGGCATTCGTGTTCTCAACTCAACTGAAGGAGATCGTCATGAACGAAGAACTGCAACTGGAGATCGTCGACCTGGGCGACGCGAAGGAAGAAACCAAGGGCGACATCAAGGGCCCCCGCCTGGAAGACGAGGGGTCGGCCTTCTACCGCCAGGCTGTCTGACCCCAGACGCATGAGCGGAGCGTGCGCCTAGCCGGCGGCACGCCGAGAGGATCACCATGGCCCGGACAGCAGCGCCCCAACCGCCATATCGCCTTGCCGATCACGTGCGTGCGTGCCATGTCGACGGCCAGGTGATCCTCCTTGATCTTCATCACGACCGGTACCTCGGCGTCGCAGGACCGCAGGCCTCGGCCGCGGCACATTGGGTCGCCGACTGGCCGACAGCCGACCTGCAAGCCGGCGAAGCTGCAGCCAGCTCAGCCGTCGAATCATGGTTGAGCAAGCTGCAGGAGGCTGGCCTGCTGGTGAAGACGCCCCCCACGCCGCGGCAACCCGATCCGCTGGAAGACGCACTGGAGACCCTTGCCACGTCGGACCTCCAGCAATGGCGAGGCGTTCAATGGCGTCGGATGACGGCCATCTGCTGCGCCACCTTCGTCGCTTCGCGCTGGTTGAAGCGACGCAGCCTGGCCGGAATCGCTGAAGCACTCCGCAGCATGCGGCATGGCCGCGAGTCGATGGGCGACGAGCCAACGGAGGCCCTCAGGTGCGCGAGCAGCTGGTACCTGAGGATGCGCCCATTTGCGATCAGCTCCCAGGACCAATGCCTGCATGACTCGCTGACGCTGCTGCATTTCCTCGCGACGGAACGCCTCTATCCACGCTGGGTGATTGGCGTTCGCACCCGCCCCTTCGCAGCGCACTCTTGGGTGCAGGCCCAGCACCTGGTGCTCAACGATCTCCACGAGAACGTCCGGGCGTACACCCCAATCCTCGTGGTCTGAATCGCCATGTTCAGCTACATCTGTCTCAGCTGGAACTCGGGCAACGACGCGCAGGTCGCGGCAGCCCGCCGGTTTCAGGACCTCCTGAACGCACAGCCGGCGTGGAGCTCGGTGTTCGCGACATCCGGTCAACGGGTCTACGCGGCCGGAATGCGACCCGGGACCCATGGCATCTACGGCCTGCCCTCCGGCCAGGGTGTCGTACTCGGGCGCCTCTTTCGCAGATCCACCGGCTCGGACGTGGACACGTGCGACGTCAAGCTCACCGATGGTGAGGGCCAAGCGATCACGGAATCGGATGGCGTGGCGCTCATCCAGCGGTTCTGGGGACACTGGGTTGCAGTCCTGCCGTCCTGGACCGGCATGTGCCGTGTGCTCCGGGATCCTACGGGCGCCCTCCCCTGCTATCGAATGGAGGCCGAGGGTGTGTCGATCGCCTTTACCTGGTTGGAGGACGTGCTTGAGCTGCTCCGGCTGCCGTCGCCCGCGGTGAGCTGGGATGGCGTCGTCGCGATGCTGGCGATGCGACAGCTCACCGCGCATGAAACCGCACTGCAGGGTGTCAGTCAGGTCCTGCCGGGCGAGCTGACGACGCTCACCCCTGGAACGAGCCAATCGCAAGCGCTGTGGAGTGCCGCAGATGTCGCGCGCCGCCCTGCCGATCTGGAGCCCGATGAAGCGGTCGAGCGTCTGCGCGACACCACGCTGAATTGCGTGCGCGCGTGGGCGTCTTGCTACGACAAGATCGTGCTGAGACTGTCCGGGGGCTTCGATTCGGCCGTCGTACTCGGAGCGCTGCATAGGCCAAGGCCGGCCACGGGCGTTGTCTGCCTGAACTACTTCTCGGACGGCGCGGACTGCGACGAACGCAGCTACGCCCGCCTGGCGGCATCGCGCGAAGGCTGCCTTCTCATCGAACGCCAGCGCAACGGCAACTTCTGCCTGGAGGAGGTTCTGCATCCCGCGCGCACCCCGATCCCGAGCAGCTATCTCGGTCGCATGGGATCGGATCCCATGGATCTGCAGGAGGCCCAGGCCCATGGCGCGTCCGCTCTGTTCACCGGCGCCGGTGGCGACCAGCTCTTTCAGGAAGTGCGCAACACCTGGTCTGCAGCCGACTACCTGCAGCTGCGTGGCCTGGACCGCGGATTCCCGGCGGCGACCCTCGACGCAGCCCGGCTGGGGCGAGTGTCCTTCTGGCGAGCCCTGCACCTGGCGTTCCGGAACAGGTTCGCGCGACATGATCCGATCGACGGCACGGGCCAGTTCGCCGCGCTGGTGACGCGGGACACGTGCGATGCCGCAATGCACATGGCCAGTCGCTTCGTGAATCCCAATTTGATGGCCGCGGGTGACCTGCCCATCGGCAAGCTCAACCACCTACGGGCGTTGATCTGTCCCTTCGATCATCAGAATCCATACACCCCGCGAAGGCCGCTCGACAGCGTCACGCCGTTGATGTCGCAGCCGCTGCTGGAGTTGTGCCTGTCCCTGCCGACCTACCTGCTCACACGCGGAGGGCAAGGCCGCGCGCTGGCCCGCAAAGCCTTTGCGAATCAGGTGCCGGCGGAAATCGCCATGCGACGCTCCAAGGGCAGCACGGACGATCATGCGACGACGGTCCTGCTGCGAAACCTGCCCTTGGTTAAAGCGATTCTGCTCGATGGGCAGTTGGTACGTCGCGGCCTGGTGGACAAGCAGCGCATGGAGTCGGCGCTGGCGGGCCGCACATCGACACACGACGCCTACATCGGCGAGATCCACGCCTGCGTGGCCATGGAAGCCTGGCTCGGTAGCGTCCAGCGCAGCTCTCAAAGCACGTATCGCTGAGTGGGCAGTTCGACCATGCCTCGACTGCACGGCATCGCGGCCCTCCTGCGTGTCATACAGGAGCTGACGGACAGCAGGCTGCGGCTGTACATGCTTGCCACCACAGCGACGGTCATCATCGGCGGCGTCCTCTCGGCGATCACGCCGCTCGCACTCAAGCATTTGGTCGATGCCGTCGCAGCGTCGGCTCAAAGGAGCACCTCGGCGAGCACCAGCGTGCTCGCTGAAGGCGCGCTCTACCTGACCGCGCTGTGCGCCACGCGCCTGGTTGGTGACTGCCGGCCGCTGCTGATCAACACGGTCGACCAGCGACTGATCGCAGCACTGCGCCGCCGATTCTTCGGCCACCTGTTGCACCTGCCGCTCGCCAGCCTGCTGCAACGCCGCAGCGGCGAGGTACTGCACAGCCTGGATCTGGCGTCTGCCGGAACACAGTTGATCGTGGGTCACGTGTGCAACAGCGTCGTCCCCGTACTCGCCGAACTTGGTGTGATGGCATGGGTGCTGGGTCGGCTTGAGCAGCCCGCTCTGGTGGCCTTGTTCGCAATCACGGCCGCGGTGTACCTGGCGCTGTTCACACTGGGGGCGATACGGCTGAACCGGCACGCTGAGGCGGTCACCGCAGCGAGCCTGTCTGTTCATGGGCAACTGGCAGATGGCCTGAACAGCGTCGAGACGCTGCGCTGCTTCAACGCAGTAGCGCAAGCCCAGCGGACGATGGAGACCGTTTCCTCGGCGCTGGTCCGCCGCTGGCACGGCTATTTCCTGACAACCACGCGCACATCCCTTGCTGCGACAGCGGTGTTTGCAACTTCACTGGCAGGCTGTTTTGCGATCACGTCAGATGGCGTGGCACGCGGCACGCTGAGCGTCGGGGGCTTCGTGCTGAGCAGCGTCTACCTGCTGCAGATGGTGAGGCCACTGGAAGCCCTGGGGGCAGCGGCTAGGGACCTGTCCCGTTCACTCGGGTTCATGCAACCGTTGCTGGACCTTCTTCGCGAGCCTGCCGACGAGCAACTCCCGACGCCGAGTCACGTCAAGGAGGCACGAGCCTGCCTGGCTCGGGCACCCTCCATCCGATTTGAGCGCCTGACCTTCGGCTACGACCGGTCACAACCGGTGATCCACGCCTTGGACCTGGACATCGCGGCCGGCACCACCATCGCGGTCGTCGGCCCCAGTGGCTCGGGAAAGTCATCTCTGTTCCGGTTGTTGTTGAGGCTGTACTCGCCGCAGCACGGGCGCATCCTGATAGATGGCTGCCCGCTCGCCACCCAGCCCGTCGACGAACTTCGGTCCCGGATCGCCCTGGTGCCGCAGGACACGACCTTGCTCCATGCGTCCATAGCGACCAACATCGCGCTCGGGCTGCCGAACGCCACTGCAGCCCAAATCGAGCGGGCAGCTCGTGGCGCCCAGCTCCACGACCTCATCGCGTCCATGCCCGACCGCTACGAGACGCTGATCGGCGAACGCGGCCTGAAGCTGTCCGGTGGCGAACGTCAGCGCCTGGCCATCGCCAGGGCACTGATCCGACAACCAAAGATTCTGCTGCTGGACGAGCCCACGTCGATGCTCGACAGCAGCACGGAAGCCGAGGTCTTGGACACATTGCGCGAGGCCAGCCTGGGATGCACGACCATCCTCGTCGCGCACCGGCTGGCGAGCGTGGCGCACGCCGATGAGATCATCGTGCTGGACCAAGGGCGTATTCGGGAGCGAGGTCGTCATCACGAGCTGCTGGCACGCGATGGCATGTACTGCCGACTGTGGCGACAGCAGCTCCACGGTGCATGCTGAAGCGCTGCTCAGCCCAGGGTCTTCAGCGTGCAACGCGGGCGGGAGTCGTCAGCTCGCTTCAGCGCCGCCATCTGCTGCCACGCGTCATACTGCGCCTTCAGGGAAGCTGGTGTTTCCGAGCTCAGCAACGGCGCTGAGCGCCGCTCATCCTTCAGCCAGAACTTGAACCAGTCGACGTTCCCCTGCAGCGAGGTCATACGTTCGCTCGGTGTCGAGAGCACATGGGTACCGCCCGGAAAGACCACCATCTCCACCGGCTTGAACTGCCGCCGCAGCAGCGCGTAGATGTCCCAGTTGTTCTTCACCAGCCTGCCGTAGGTCTCGATGCGCAGCGCGGTCTTGATGCACGCCGTGTTCAGCGACGGGTCGGCACCGACCCAGTTCGCCTGATTGGCGCTATTCAGCAATCCGTGATTCAGGTTCTCCTTGTGGGCCCACGTCGAGTCGGAGCGTCCGTAGGTCAGGGTGTACGAAAACAAGGTGTTGGCATCGCCATCCGCTATGGTGGCGGCACGAACCGGGAGATCGGAGAAGGTGACGAGGTTCAGCACCTTCTCACCCGTGGTGCTCCAGCCCATGATGCCGACCCGTGCTGGATCGACCTTGCCCGTCTTGACCAGCGTATCGACCGCGCCTCGCACACCTTCGTCGAACAATCGCAGCTGATCGGCAGCATCCCTGCCCACATGGCCCACAGGGCTCATGGACATCACGAGCGTCAACACGCCCTCGCGGATGAAGGCACGCCCAGGGAACGCGCTCTTGCCGCCACGGACCGAGGAGTTCGGGCCGTCGAGAAAGAAGTTCTCCGGGTAGTAGCCGTAGCTCTGGATGACAAGAGGGAGCCGCTTGCCGGGAACCACATCGGTCGGAGCCAGCAGCCCGCCGCGCCAGGACCGGCCTTTGGCGTCCTGCCAGGTGTAGTTGGCCACCGTGCCCCAAGACTTGGGATCGAACTGCGGGTTGAGCGTCGTCAGGCGGACGGCCTGGTTCTGCGGCCCGACAGCGAAGACGTCGGGAGGCTCGTTCAATCCTTCCTTGACGTCCATACGCCAGGGGGACTTCGACGCCAGTTCGACCGGCGCCACTTCGACCCAGGCGTCGGTCTCGGTCCGCCTGAATTGGCGCCGCTTGCCCCCATCGTCAATCTCCACCAGCCCTTCGACGCCCACCGCACTTTGAAGGCGGCCATTGAGCCGAGCGACGATCTTCCAGGCCCCCGTTGCTGGCCAGTACTCGATGACATGGGCCGCCGCCGAGCTCTTGTACTCGTCGGCCGGCAGATACGTGCCGGCCAGTACCAATGACTTGCCCGAGCGTTGCCAGACGCGATCAAGCCGGAACTGCCCTCCCGCCATCTCGGAGTCGTCGGGCGCATCGACGATGGTCTGTTCATGCCCGTCATCCAGGCGCCAGACGGTCATCCGGCGGGCGGTGAAGGACGTGGCACCACTAAAGTAGCCAAGCGGGTCCCGATGCACCGCCGGTCCGCTCTGTCTAACCCGCTCTGCCAGGCCCGGGTACTGGCGGCTCCATGCCAGCGTCCGCTCGCGCTCGTACTTCGGAAGCGCGGCCCATTGCCCGTCCGGTGAGATGCTGACGACAGGAATAGCCGAGTTGCCCTCGAAGAAGGCGTCACCCAGCGGTCGCGAGCGCTGGCCGGCTCCCACGTCCTGCACATAGAAGCGGTACATGCGGGTCTGCGATCCGAGGTACTGCTGTCCGAACATGACGCTCCAGAAGGACTGGTTGCCGACGACGATGCTGTGCGCACCCGCCTTCATCGGCGGATTGGCGACCTGTGCGGCGTAGACCAGCCGCTTCGAATCGCGCGACACGGCAAACGACACCACCGGTGTGGCTGAGCTGGTCAGCTGCACGACGGCCCGCGTCGGCAGATCCAGCTGGTAGACCTGGAAGATGTCGTCCTTGATCTTGGCGCGGAATATCAACGTGCGGTCGTCTGACCACTCGACCTGTACCAGGGCGGGATCGGCGGAGTTGTTGTCCATCCCGGCGTCGAAGGCGTACACGACCTCCGGCTTCGCCGGTCGGCGCTCGGCCAGGCGCTGGGCCGTCAGGTCAAGCACCACGATCTCGTAGTGGTTGACGTCCGCAGCCACATTGGCCCTGCGGGTGACGATGAACGCACGCGTGCCGTCGGGTGATGTCTGCCGCCGCATGCCCTCGGCGTCGTGTGCATGCGGCAGGACGACGTTCGTGAACTCGACGATGTCGCGGACGGATGGCCCGTCGGCTGCATGGATCGCGGGAGAGAGCAACGCCATGGCCAGGGCCGACAAGGTTGCGATGACGAAGAAACGCATATGGATGCTTCAAGAAAAAAGCGCGGCCCGCCGCCCCGCTGTGAGGCAGGGGCCGCGAAGGGAGGGATCTCGTATCAGGGAAGCGCGGCGATGCCGCGCCGAGGCCGGCGGACTACCAGTCCAGCGACAGCCTTACGCTCGCATACCGGCCATGCCAGTCCGCCTGCGTGTTGTCGTAGTACGGCGCGCCTTCCGCGAACTGCGGCTCGCGATTGGCAAGGTTCGCGATGCTGGCGCCCAGCGATGCCGTCTTGAACCCGGGCAGCAGGCCCGGCCACAACTTCTTCAGATTCAGCGTACCGCTCAAGTCATGCAGCCAGAAATTGCCCAGGCCGCGGTCACTCGTGCCGATGTCCTTGTAGGCGCCAAGGTAGCGGCTCGTCAGGCCCACGTTCCATGCGCCCTGATCGAGGCCAAGGGCCAGCCGTCCTTTCCAGCGAGGCGACCAGTAGTCGCTGAAGCGCCGGCCCAGCCGATCAACGACAGCCCCGCCAGGCGCCAGCTGCACGGCGTACTTGCTGGTGTGCGTGGCACCACCGGACACCGTGACCTTGCCGGCCTGGGCGCGCCAGACATATGCCATGTCCAGGTCCATGCCCGAGGTGTCCAGGCGCCCGAAGTTGACCTCGGTGTTCTTGATGCTTGTCACCACCCCGGGCCGACCGTTCACGGAGGGCCCCCGCATGATCAGGCCGGGAAACAGCGCTTCGTTGTCCAGCGCAGCCTGGATGCCCTGCAGTGCGATCATGTCGCGAATACGCAGCTGCCAGTACGTGAGGCCGATACGCGAGCCCAGGCCGCCTTCTGGCTCCCAGACCGCGCCGATGCCGCGTGACTTCCCATGCTCTGGCTGCAGGCCAGGATTGGTCGTCCTGAGAATCGTGCCGGACGTGATGGCTTCCCCGCCGCGTGCAGGGTCGACCAGGCCGTAAAGCGAGGCGTCGTAGGACATCTCGCTCACATGGGTCTGCAGCATCGTCGGGGGCTTGAAGGACGTGGCAGCGGACGCGCGGATCAACAAGCTCCGCAGCGGGCGCAGCTCAAGTCCGCCCTGGAAGGTGTTGGCTGAGCCGAAGTCGCTGTAATGGTCACGCCGCGCCGCGAGGGTCAGCGCTGCCAGATCCCATCGGCCTGCCCCTTCGCTGCTGGAGCGCAGCAAGGGCGCCCGGGCTTCGCCGTACACCGCTGCGCTGCTGCGTCTGGTGTGGATTTCGGAGCTGGTCGAGACGTCATAGCTGTCGCGCGAGCCTTCGGCGCCGAAGATCGCGTCGACGGGCCCTGCCGGGAGGTCAAGCACCGTGCCACGAACCAGGCCGGTGACTTGGTCCTTGCGGCCGGCGCTGCGGCGGACAGAGTCCGTCCAGATCCCGCGCAGCACAGCGTCGGTCGCCACTCGCCCCGTTGTGAACGGGTTCAGCGCCGTTGCGGGGTTCGTCGACGCGAGGGCCGCGGCCAGCGCGGTGGAGTTGGACCTGATGTTCCAGCTTTGCGAGCCGCCCCGGTCGGCGGACATCGAGGCCGTCACCTCAGCATCCCAGCCGCCACCGAGCTCGCCCTTGGCGCCGACCAAGGCCCGCGTGAAGCTGGTCTGCCGGGACAGGCCCTCCGTGCCGTTGTCGGGGCTGAGCGCCGCCGTGACCTTCACGTCGACGCCGAAGGGGTTGTAGATGTTTGCCGCGGGGACGGTGACGTTGCCCAGGCGCAAGCCGAAGTCTCCGGCGCTCATGCGGTCCCGCAGGTACGTGAGTTCCGTGAACGCGGACCAGCTGCCGAAGAGCTTGCGTTCGCCCAGGGCATGCAGGGAGGCCGTCTCGTAGCCGTAGAACAGCGCGACACCGGCACCGGTCGTGTAAACATTGCACAGGTTCTGCGTGCCAGCCGTCGACTGGAAGTCGGCGATCGTCGGCTTCCCCGTGGTTCCCTGTGGAACAACCGCCATGTTGGAGCTCAGGCCGGGCAGATTTCCCGAGATGCTGCGGACGGTGCCGGGGGTGCAGTAGTTCAGGCGCGCGTCGTCGCTGCCGAACCGGGTGTAGTCACCGTTCAGGAAGAACTCGCGCTGCTTCATGGACAGCGGCGTGGAGCGGCTGTAGGCGGCCATCAGCAGGTACTGGCTGTCAGCGTCCTGCCCACCTGCAGCCAACGACACGCTGCCATCGCTGTAGCCACGCCCCGCGCCGCCACGCACGTCGACCGACTTGCCGTTGATCGACTTCCTCAGGATCACGTTGACCACGCCGGCAAGCGCATCGCCACCGTACACGGCAGACGAGCCCTGTGGGACCACCTCGACGCGCTCGATGGCGGCCGCGGGGATCAGGTTGAGGTTGAACACATTGCCCGAGGACGAGCCCACACTCTGCACCTTGCGACCGTTGATGAGCACGAGCGTCGAACCGAGCGGCAAGCCGCGAAGCTGAACAGTGCCCTGCCCCAGCGTGTTGCTGAAGCCCCCCTCGCCCGAGGACGCCGACACTTCGGTGAGTGAGGCCAGGAACCGCTGCAGCGAGGGCTGACCGCTCTTGGCGATGTCGTCCCGCGTGTAGACGTTGACCGGCGCCGGTCCTTCAGCGTCAACGCGCCGCAGCCGAGAGCCGGTGACCTCGACGCGCGTGAACGACTCGACCCTGGGCTCGCCCGCGCCGGGATCGCTCGCTGGCGTCGACGCGGGCTTGCCTGCCACTTCCTCCTCGGCCGACGCCTGCACACCGGTGGATTGCGACGCCGCATCGCTGGCACGAAGCGGAGCTGAACCGCCGCCTGCCGAAGGAGCGCCAGCAGGTTGCACCGCCCGCCTCACAACCACCACACCCTCTGGCGACACCGCGGATTCGAGCCCAGTGCCCTTCACCGCTGCCGCGATGGCCTCAGCGCCAGAGAGCCGCCCCGAAACTGCCTTCGCGGTATGGCCCGCGACGATCCGCGAATCAAAGGTAACCGGCACGCCCGTGACCCGCGATATTGCCCGCAGGGCGTCGCCCATGTCCTGGGAAGGCTGCTCGATCTGGTAGCGCGCAACGGGCGTGGGCTCGGCCGCGTCGGCGCACGGGAAACCCACGAGCAGTGAGATGGCGAGGGGAATGGGGAGCCAGCGCGCTTGTCGGCCGCTCCGGCCTGGCAGCTTTGTGAGCATCTCGTGCCCTTTCTATGTTGTCGTCGGATTGACAACTAGATGACGGGTCTGTCGAGAGAAAAATGGGCAGTGCTTCCCCTAGCCGCTTTTTTGCAGCTCCAGCCGTCCATCCACTTCACGGACCTTCAGTCCATGCAACATCGCGACGGCATTGGCAAAAGCGACGCTGTCTCCTGTCTTGAAAACGCCGCTGACGTCGAGTTGCTCCAGGCCCATGTCCTTTGACAACGTGATCTGCGTTCGGCTGTACCGATTGATCTCATCGACGGCCGTCGCCAGAGGCGTCGCCTGGAACGAGATCTCATTGCGCTTCCAGGCCATGGCCCGCTCAAGGTTCGGACGATCCACCCTTGATTCGACGGCATGGGTGGCGGTGCTCGGTCGGTAGTCAAGCGTCAACCGATCGCCAGGCTTGAGCGTGACGGCTTCCTTCGGCGCCAGCGTGCCCCCCCCCCCGACCGTCGGTCGGACGTTCACCTGCCCCTCCACCAGCGTCACCACGACGGCGTCGTCCCGCTTGGGTCCATCGAGAAGGCGAACGGAGAAGGCCGTGCCCACGGCGATGACCTCGCTGCCAGCGACCCGCACGACGAACGGACGCCCCGGATCCTTGGCCACCTCGAAGAACGCCTCCCCGCCACGGACTTCGACCGTGCGCCGCTTGGCGTCGAAGTCGACCCGCAGATGCGTGTCCGTGTTCATCAGCATTCGCGAGCCGTCGTCGAGCAGGATGGAGCGGCTTTCCCCAACGGCCGTGGCGTAAACGCCCTGCTCTCGCCACTGGACCAACATCGCTCCGCTGGCGGCAAGCACCAACAGGCACACGGGAGCGGCCCATCGCCAGCTGAAGCTGCGCCCGCGCGGCCGGTCGGCCTCGCGAAGCTCCTTCTCCAACATGAATTTCCGCGCGCCCTCGCTGCGCGGGATCGCCTCCCACACATCCGTCGTCTTCTCGAACGCCTCCCGGTGCGCCGGAGAGCGCTGCTGCCATTCGCGAAACGAATCTTCCATGGCCCGATTCCGTTCGGGCCCATGGAGCACTGTGATCCACACCGCCGCTTCCGCGGCGATCTCAGGCGTCACCCTCACCTGATCGCCAGGGTCTTGAGGCGTGCGAGGACCCGTACCCGGAATGCTCATGGGTACCAACCTTGCATCCAGGCGGTCACCTTGAACATGGCCCTGGAGACGATGTGCTGAACCGTGCTGACGTGCAGCTTGTGTCGGGCCGCGATCTGTTCATAGCTCAGACCTTCCATGCGGTGTTCGTACACCATCTGCCTGGTGCGATCGCTCAGGCGCGCCATGCAAGCTTCGAAGCGGCGGGCCTGTTCGCGACTGAGAACGGCGTCTTCCACGCTCGGCATCGGATCAATGAGCACGACGTTCTCGAGCTGTTCCGCATCGCCCCGGCTCTCGCGTTCGCGATGGTGGTCGATCGAGATGTTCAGCGCCGTTTTCATGAAGAGGCCCTGCAGATTGTCTACGTGGTTCTCTTTCGCGTAGTCGGTCACACGGACAAAGGCATCCTGCAAAAAATCCTCGGCATCTGCCTCCGTCCGGCCTCGCCTGAGTAGCGCGGCCTTCGCGTCCGAGAATAGCTTCAACCAGTCAATCTTCATGGCAATACCCGCTAGGCCAACGCAGGTGCGCTTAGGGCACGACCCGATATCGGCGCAATGCGGCCGGACGGCAACGGACAGGTGTCGCGCGCAAGTCGCCTTGCCTGACGTTCACGCTCAAGCTGTCGGTCAGCGCGCAGCAACGCCGCAGCGACAAACGCGAATGCTTCACTGGCGTCGGCGAATGGGCCATGTCGATGGATCGCTCGCATCAGGCGCTCCTGCACCTCCATGGCAGTTCGGTCGACCGATCGGACCAGCCACCGATACGGTTCGGGGAGCGCAAACAACGGCTGGAATACTGCTACCGCCTCGCCCCACCGCTCAAGGATCTTTGGGTATCTTTCACGCCAGTCAGCGCTTGAAATTCTGGGAGCTGCGACCGCCTCTGGGGCCGCCGGATCAGCCACCGCGGCTCGAAGCAGATGACCCATGGCCTGACGATCCACTGACCTCACCGAAGCCAACTCGGCGGCGAGCAACTGTTCGATGGACGGCAGCTCAACAGCGCGTGGATACGCCTCGATGAACGCAGGCTGCAACGACGGCAAATCACCCACGGCGTACGTGACGTACTCGACGCCGCGGTCATAAAGGCGACCGAACACTTCGGCGGGGATCACGCCCTCATCGTTCGAGCTCCACGCGCCCAAGATCTCGCGGTCCCCGTTGATCAATGTCCCGAGCGCCCACCAAATCGTTCGATTTGACACAGCGCAGCCTGCGACCGGTGAGCGTGAAGCAGCATTGAAAACGACGACCGAGTACCGCTTGCACAGCGGCCGGCCCAGCCAATACTCAGTCTGCTCTTTGACATTGTTCATCGCGTCGCTCCTCGGCTTGAACTCCGTCGGCGAAGCAACAGTCCCAAGAAGCGCGCCGCACCAACACAACTAATTTAGTTGATTTTCAGAGCGATCACTTTGATTTTCAACCTTTTGATGTGTTACGCCAATTGATGCCTCCGTCCAGCATCCCCGCTGCTTCAATGCGGAGATCCAGTGGTGCAGTCGGAAGACGAAATCAACAAAAAGGTTGGAAGGACGATTGCAAAGAAGCGGAAGGCTGCCGGCTACACCCAAGAACAGGTTTCCGCTCATCTCGATATCGGCAAGGAGGCGTTCTCGCGCATTGAACGAGGCATCAACGGCGTGAGTGTCGCCAAGCTATTTTCGCTGGCCGACCTCTTCGGATGCGGCGTCGAGACGTTCTTCGCAGAGGCAGCACGTCAACTTGCTGATCAGCCCGATTCGACGGATCGACTGCTTGCCGGCTTGTCCAAGGCGGACCGGCAGCTCGTTGTCCAGCTTGTCGAGAAGCTGGCAGACCGGCTCAGATCGAACCGTTGATTTCCGCCGGCCTCTAGAACGCGGCCGCTGCCGCCCCCATCGGCGACGAAAAGCTGCGAGACGGTCTTCGCCATATGGGTAGCCGCTGGCCGCGAAAGCTCCTTCACTTGCAACCGCTCGTCCAGTTCAAAACCTGACTGGACGCCGGCAGCCCAGCCCAGATGCTTGGCTGCTGTCAGACCGCTCGTGACGGAAGCTACGCACCGCCACATCGTGGCAATTTGCCCTCGAATCCCGCAGTCCCAGGTCGTCCATCGAGACCTACGCTCCTGTGAACACACCCAAAGGAGTGCACCATGGGCCATCCGGAGCAACAGGCTACCGCGTCGGAATTCACCTCCGAGCCGTCAGACACCTTGAGGCTACCGAAGGTTCGGCAACGCACTGGCCTTGGCCGCTCGACGATCTACCGCCTGATCGCCCAGGGCCGTTTTCCGAGCGCAGTGCAACTGGCGCCTCGGGCTGTCGGCTGGCACAAGGCCGACATCGACGCCTGGCTCGAAGCCAGGCCGAAGGCGGCTCACTGAGAAGCGGCCGACACCCACATGGCCAGCTTCATCACCAGGCCGACCAGAAGCAGCAGAGCGGCCGTACGCACCACCCACCAGGTGGTGAACCAATACCGATGGTTGGTGAACAGCGCGGCAGACAGCCTGTACAGCGCAAGCAACATGGCAACGAACGTCACCATGCTACCGCCTTTGCCCAGATCGGGAATCTGGTGAACGAGGATCGCCCAGCCAAGCGGCCAGGCCACTGCGTCTATCGCAGTAAGAAGACGGCGTCCTGGCCAATAGGGGGCGTCCGGACGCGGCTCTCGCTGTACGAAGACGATCATGCGCTTCTCCCCATCTGGCACGCGAATTCATAACGTGCTGACGCAATGGAACCACCAAAGCGCCCCGAACAGGGATCGCATGGAAACAATTCGTAAATCCACGGCACGCCAATCGGCCCCGCTCCACATTGGACGAACGAGCGCGGAAGTTTTCTGAATGAATTTCTTCCGTGAAAACCCTATCGTCTCGACCAACCGAACGAGATGACGAGACAAACGTTCGGTGGCACTGATGCGTTGGGACGTTGAGAGACATAGACAAGCGTCAGCGCAGCAACGTCGCAACCGTTCGGTCCACGTTACGCATGGCTGGACAGGCCGGCGGCAACGTTCTGCAATTCGTCCCGGGGCATTTCACACGCCGCCGCAATCGCGACGAAGAGCGCACTGCAGCCCGGCGTCTCCACAGGAGAAGGAGATGGACTCAGACGACATCGCCACCACCAGCGCCTCTCGGCGCAGCGCTACCTTCCGGGCGCTTCACCGCAAGCTCGATCCGATCGACGGGCCTCGAAACCTCGGCGCAAAGCGGCTCGCGCTGCGCGACCAACGCCACCGACAGGATGTCGCCGACTGGCATGTAGGCCTTCTCAAGACGGGTAGCCAAGGAACCTGCGTCCTGATCTCCCGCAGCGGCACCGTTGCGTTTGCCATCGCTCAAACGCCGACAGGCTTGTTCATCGAGAAGCGCAGCTGCCCACCCACAGGGCCTCGGACCTCGCATGCCATGCTCTTCGAGGACAGATCGGCTTTCGACCGATGGTGCGACGTCGAGCCCACGCGCTTCGACGATCCACTGCTGTGTGACCTCCTGCGCCGTCGCGGTCATGACATCTTTGCCGGACACGGTTGATCTGCTCGGCCAGCAGACACAGCACACGCCCGCGCACACGCTGCGGGTGCTTCACCTCCTTCCAGACATCGCCAAGGCAGCCAGCGAGCAGGCTGCGGTCGGGTTGTTCTGGCGCGCGGTGCGCACGTTGGGGACCGATGCCGGTGTGTTCGTCAGTGCGATCAAGGAAGAAGCAGCCCGGCTGTCCCTCCGGTCTCTGCTCGCCTGCGATCCGCGATGGGCCCACCAGTACTCCAATGCCGGCTGGCATGAGCACGACCCCTGGCTCCGGCACGCGCTCGGCAGCCAAACGCCGATCCGTGGTGAAGAGCTCCACGTGCGGCTGGACGAGCGAGAGTTCATCGAGCGATCAACAACCCTCGGGTTCGCGTCGACCATCGTCGTGCCTGCCCCCACCTGCTTCGGCGGCGCCCGCTACGGCGTGCTGGTTCTCGGCTCGAACCACGCCCAATGCTTTGCCAATGCCGACTACGACATGCTCAGGATCGTCGCGCGAGCGCTCGCGATGGAACTCCACGAGTGGCTGCTACGAGCCCTGCGCGAAAACTTGTTGGAGCGATCCGGGATCACGCCCAATGAGATCGACCTGCTGCGTCACGAAGCAGCCGGCCACACCAGCAAGATGATCGCGGCCGCCTTGGGCATCAAGCCCAGGGCCGTCGACTACCGCTTTCAATGCGTGTGCGCCAAGCTGAACACCCCTGACCGTCGAAACGCGATGCGCATCGCTCGCCTGTACGGCCTGATCTGACGCGCGATTGGTAATTCGCGCGCGAATGCCGACCTCTTCAGGGCTCTCGCAAAACCTAACTTGATCTCATGGCTCGCAACGAGCCGCACGACGCGCCGGAGACGGCGCGCTTCAGCGAGGTCAATGCCATGAAGTTCCAGTTCCTTGCGCAGATGCCGTTGAGCGACCGCACTGCCGCCCGACACCACACAGCCCAACGTTCTCCACAACGCTGCGCGCTCGGCGCAGCAACCCTCCTCGTCGCGACGCTCTCATGCACATCGGCGCATGCCGTGGATGGTTGCACCGTGCTGCTCTGCCTGGCCGCGCCGAGCTGGCGCGCCATCGAGCAGTGCGTGCCGCCAGTCCGGCAGGTCCTGCGCGACCTCGCACGCGGCAAGCCCTTCCCGACGTGCGCCATGGCCGGCGCCGGCAACACCGCGAGCCATGCCTGGTCGGCAGCGCCGGACTTCTGCCCGCCGCAATACACCCGCACGTACGACGGCCCCCACGGCACTGTCTACACCTGCGAGTACGACGGCGCCATCTCGGTGACCGTCGACGGCGTCCCGTTCGCACGGACCTGGTGGTCAATGGGCGGTGACTCCGTGACGGACTTCAGCCCCGCGGCCAAGACCCAGCTCGGCACCTGGGACAAGCGCTTCGACGACGAGTTCGCTGCATGGCTGGCCAACCAGCCCAGCGCCGCGTCGCAGAACTGAGCCACCGCCATGGACACCACAGCGTTCATGACGCTGGCGCTAGCCTGCGCGCCTGCCGTTCACATCGACACCGCACGTGCGCTTGTCGAGGTCGAAAGCGCCCTCAACCCTTGGGCCATCGGGGTCGTCGGCGGCGCCGTCGTGCGGCAGCCCCGCCACCGCGCTGAAGCACTGGCGACTGCGCGCGCCCTGCAGGCCAGCGGCTGGAACTTCAGCGTCGGTCTCGGCCAGATCAACGCACGCAACTTCCACCGACTCGGCCTGACGCTGGAGACCGCGTTCGAGCCCTGCTCGAACCTGGCCGCGATGCAGGCCGTGCTCACCGAATGCCATGACCGCGCCAGCGCATCCGCAGGCAGCGAGCAACGCGCGCTTCAGCGCGCCCTGTCCTGCTACTACAGCGGCGACTTCTCCACCGGTTTTCTGCACGGCTACGTGCAGCGAGTGATCAACGCGTCGGCCACATCCAGACGCCCGGCTTCCCCGCCCCCGGTCCTCAACCGAAACCCCAAGGAGAAGCCATGAAGCTCATCGCTCGTCTCACGCGTGCCGTCCCGGCACTGGTCACGCAACTCGCCCTGCTGTCTACGTCGCCCGCGTTCGCGGCCGGCTTCGACAAGATCAACGACACGGTCGTCAACGTCAACACCATCCTGGTGACGGTCTCCATCGCGGTCGTGACGATCGCGATCATCTGGGCCGGCTTCAAGATGATCTTCCAGGGCGCCCGCCTGGCCGATGTGTCGAACATTCTCATCGGCGGCACGCTGATCGGCGGCGCCGGCGCGATGGCCACCTACATCGTCAGCTGACCGCACGGGACCCGACCATGCAAAGCGAAGCGATCTACAAGGGCGCCACGCGCCCGGCCATGAAGATGGGCATCCCGCTCATCCCGCTCGTGGTCCTGTTCGGCGGCAGCATGCTCCTCGTCATGTGGGGCGGCGCGCTGATCAGCTGGTGGATCGCGCTCGCCGTCGTGCTGGCCCTCGGTCCCGCACTCGCCTGGATGCGCCACGTCACCGCTAGGGATGACCAGCGCTTCCACCAAATGTTCGTGGCGCTGAAGCTGCGCCTGCACGACCGCAACCACGGTCTCTGGCAGGCACGCAGCTACTCGCCCACTCTCTACCGAGGAGCCAGCGATGTTTGGCACGTCTGATCGCCGCTCGGGCCCACGCTGGTTCGACAAGCACATCGCGCGGCCTCGCCACTGGGCGCAGGCCCGGACCGAGAACCCACTGGCCGCCTTCGTGCCGTTCTCGTCGCTGCTCAGCCCGCACGACGTCATCACGCGCGGCGGCGACTACCTGCGCGTCTGGCGCCTGGATGGCATCCCCTTCGAGACTGCCGACGAGCCCCATGTCGCGGACCGCCACGAGGCCCTGTGCAGCCTGCTGCGCAACCTGGCCGGGGGCCAGTGGGCCATCTGGATGCATCGCCTACACCGCAACGTGTCCGATGGCCTCGACGATCCGCAGGAGCCCGGCTTCGCACAGGACCTCTCGCGCGCCTACCAGGCCAAGCTGGGCCGGCAGCCGATGATGAGCAACGAGCTCTACCTGACGCTGGTCTACCGGCCCAATGTGTCGCGAGTGAGCCGGGCGCTGCAGCCCCGGCGTCGGACACGGGAAGACATCGCCGAGCGGCAGGCCGAAGCCCTTCGGGTCATGGAAGAGCGCTCCGCCCTGGTCGATCGCGTGCTGCGCGGCTTCGGACCACAACTGCTCGGCGAACGCGTCAGCAACGGGCGCCGCTACTCCGAGATAGCCGAGTTCCTGGGCTACCTGATCAACGGCATCTGGCGGCCCGTGCCGGCCGCTGCAGGCCCGCTGTACCGCACTCTGCCCACGACTCGCCTGTCCTTCGGCGGCGACAAGCTGGAGCTGCGGCACGGCGACGGCCGCCGCTGCGCGGCGCTGGTGGACATCAAGGAATATGCCGACGCGGTGGAGCCCGGCGTGCTGGACGCCCTGCTCTACGAGGACAGCGAGTTCATCGAGACCCAGAGCTTCTCCATCCTGCCGCGCCGCGATGCCATGCGCGCGCTTGAGCTGCAGCGCGATCAGCTGATCGCCAGTGACGACGTCGTCGCCACCCAGATCGCCGACATGGACGCTGCCTTGAACGACCTCGGCGACGGGCAGTTCTGCATGGGTGAGTACCACTACTCGCTGGTCGTGTTCGGACGTGACGCGGCGGACGCCGGCCGGCGCGCAGGCAGAGCCATCGGCGCCGTGGGCGAAGCCTCCAGCCTGCAGATGGCACCGGTGGATCTCGTCGCCGACGCGGCGTGGTTCGCACAGATGCCCGGCAACTGGCAATGGCGGCCCCGGGATGCCAAGCTGTCCTCCCGAGCCTTCGCAGCGCTGGCCAGCGCCCACAACTTCGCCACGGGCAAGCGCGATGGCAATCCGTGGGGCCAGGCCCTGGCGCTGCTGCGCACGCCGTCCGGCCAGCCGTACTACCTGAACCTGCATGCCAGCCCGGATGGCGAGGACTCCGCGGACAAGAAGCTACCCGGCAACACGCTGCTGATCGGCTCGACCGGCGTGGGCAAGACCACGCTGGAAATGTTCCTGCTGACGATGACGCGCAAGTGGGATCCGGCACCGCGCTTGGTCCTCTTCGACCTGGACCGCGGTTGCGAGATCGCCGTGCGTGCTCTCGGTGGCGCCTATCTTGCCCTGGAAGCGGGCCAGCCCACCGGCTGCAACCCGCTGCAGTGGGAGGCAACGCCGGCCCGCATCCAGTTCTGGGAGCAGTGGGTCAGAACCCTACTCGCGTCCGCCCCCCTGCCGCTGCTGCCAGCGGACGAGCACGCCATCGCGCACGCGGTCAGGGCCGTCGCGCTGATGCCGGCACCGCTGCGCCGACTGTCAACGGTGCGCCAAAACCTGCCCAAGGCCGGCGAGAACAGCCTCTACGAGCGCCTCGGCCGCTGGTGCGACGGCGGCGCACTCGGCTGGGTCTTCGACCAAGCCGGCGATCGGCTTCAGAACCTGCAGCACGCGCGCGTCATCGGCTTCGACACGACCGAGTTCCTCGATCTGCCCGAAGTCCGCACGCCGATCATGATGTACCTGCTCCAGGTCATGGAAGAGCTCGTCAACGGCGAGCGGCTGATCTACGTGATCTCTGAGTTCTGGAAGGCACTCGACCACGAGGTCTTCAGCGAGTTCGCCAAGCAGAAGCAGAAGACCATCCGCAAGCAGAACGGCCTGGGCATCTTTGACACGCAGAGCCCATCAGACGTTCTGCGTCACCCGATCGGTCGCACGATGGTCGAGCAGAGTGTGACCAAGATCTTCCTGGCCAACCCGGAGGCGGTGCGCGAGGAGTACGTCGACGGCTTCGGCCTCAGTGAAGCCGAGTTCGAAATTGTCCGCAGCCTGGCCTCGCAAGGCGGCAGGCGCTTCCTGGTCAAGCAGGGCCACGCCAGCGCGATCTGCGAGCTGGACCTGTCCGGCCTGGAAGAGTTCATCACCGTGCTGTCGGCGACCACCGACAACGTGGCCCTGCTCGACGACATACGCGCCCAGCACGGCGACGCCCCTAATGACTGGCTTCCCGTTCTGCTCCGCGAGGTTCAGCATCGCAGGCTCCACACCCTCAGGAGAGTCGCATGAGCCACGTCACCAGGATCCTTGCCATCGCCGCGCTCGCCTGCACGGCCGCGGCCCAGGCGCAGTTCGTCAAAGGCAATGAAGCCGTTCGACTGTTGCCCGATGGCAAGAAGGTCATCGAGACGCCGCCGCTGCCAAAGACCGCATCCTCGCGAATCTCGCCGTGCAAGGCCGATGGAGGCTGCCATGCAGGCCCCTGGCGCATGGTCGAGACCGCTGGCGGCCTTCTGGAGTGCACAGAGGTCTACGCACGCCCGACGACATGCCGCGCGTCTACGTACGGAACGGAGAAGCGCAGCCGCCTGTGGGTGGTGAAGGTCGGAGGCAGCTGGCTGCAATGTCAGTACCCCGACGTGAAGAGCAAGTGCGTGCCGATCTTTGCTCCCCCGCCTGCCAATCTGCCGTACGACGCCGTGCAGTAGGAGCTCCCAATGTTTGCCTGGCTCGGATCAAAGCTGGACTTCCTACTGAACGGCTACGTCCTGGGCGTGGTGTCGACGCTGTGCGCGGCCCTCACCCCCATTGCGCTGACGGTCATGACGCTCTGGATCATTCTGTACGGATGGGCCGTGGTCAGGAACGAGGTCTCGGAGACGATTCCAGCCTTTACCTGGAAGGTCTTCAAGATCGGTTTGGTGCTCGCGTTCGCGCTGCAGGGCGGCTTCTACATCGCCAACGTCGCCGACACGGCGAACGCTTTGTCGATCGGTGTCGCTTCGACATTCCTGCCGGCGGGAGTTGATCCCAGCACGATCACTACACCTTATGCGCTGTTGGACAAGTTCAACGACCAAGCCAGTGCCCAGACCGCAGACATCATGAAGGAGGCGAGCATGTTCCGACTCGACCTGCTTCTCGCCGCAGGCATTTTCTCGATCGGGTCGGTGCTGTTCCTCTGCATGGCGCTCTTCGTCGTCACGCTGGCCAAGGTCCTGCTGACCTTCGTGATCGGGGTGGGACCACTGTTCATCTTGTGCCTTGCCTGGCGCCCCACCGCTCGCTTCTTCGACAGCTGGCTGTCGATGGTGCTGAACGCCGTAGTTCTCGCCTGGTTCGCGTTCTTCGCCCTCGGTCTCAGCACATTCATGGGTGAGGCCATATTCCTGGCCATTCACGACGGCGGCGGCTTCCTGGGCGGCACATTCAACGTGCTGGGCGAAGCCACGCGCTACTGCGTGCTGATGATCCTGATGGCCATCATCTGCTTCCAGGCGCCGAGCCTCGCGTCTGCCCTTACGGGTGGGGCCGCGGTGCAACAGGGCGTGCAGATGATCCAGAACGTCCTGATGGCGTCGTCCAACCTCCGGTCGCGGCGTAGCGGCGGTGGCGCAGCCGGCAATGGTGGCGGCGTCGTTCGCGCTGGAGTCGGGCTCCCCTACACCGCGGGCCGCGCCGCAGGAGCCGCTGCGACCGTGGCCGGTGACCTCGCCGGCACGGCTGCAACCGGCGCTGGCGCCCTTGCTCGACATGGGTACAGCGCCGTCAGGACGGCCGCGTACAAGCTCGCCGCGATGCGCGGCCGGACTTGAATCCTGCGTTGAAGGAGAAACACCATGCGAATCCGGAACAAGCTCGCCACGGCGATCCTCGCCATCGCAGGTGCAAACAGCGCCCACGCCTCGGGGATCCCCGTCATCGACATCGCCAATCTGGTCCAGACGATCCAGCAGGTGCTCGACGACGTCACGCTGATCACCAACCAGGTCCAGCAGATCCAACAGATGCAGGCGCAGCTGACCAGCATCAACGGCGTTCGCAACCTGGGCAACGTCTTCAACAGTACCGCCCTGATGAACTACGTGCCGCCGAAGGCCTTCGAGGCGCTGCACGCCATTGACGCCTCCGGCTATGCCGGCCTGGGCACGACGGCGAGGTCGCTACGCGACGCCGCCATGGTCTACAACTGCCTGGACCTGGCTGGCGACGCACGGACCCGGTGCCAGGCCACGCTCGCCCAGCCGTACCAGCACAAGGGGCTGCTGCAGGATGCCATGACCCGCGCGTCCGGACGGCTCGGCCAGATTCAGGCGCTGATGAACCAGATCAACGCCACGACCGACCCGAAGTCGATCCAGGAGTTGCAGGCCCGCATTGGTGCCGAGAACGCGCTGTTGGCCCACGAGCAATCCCAGGTGCAGATGCTGCAGGGCATGGCCGAAAGTGAAGAGCGCATCGCGCGGTCGCGCGACCGAGAGCGCCAGTACGAGATGCTGAACCGCACCGGCAAGGTGTCCGACTACCTGCACTGACGCCGGCCCCCTCAAACCCACCGAGGTCTCCCCATGGATGCTGTCTTCACGACAGGCAGAGCCGCCGCATGGCCAGCTCACGCCACACCCTCGCCCGCCGATGACGCAGGCACTGCGCATCCCTCCAACAGCGCCTGGGAAATCGACCGGGCAGTGATGCTTGAGCGCTCGGAGCGTCGCGCGTGGCGGGTCGCCATCGGAGGCATGACGCTGGCGGCACTGGGCGTCGGCGCCGTGTTCGTCCAAGGCCCGCTGCGCAGCACCGTCGAGATCCCCATCGTTGTCGACAAGGCGACGGGCGAGACGACCGTGCAACAGCGGCTCAGCGTGGACACCATCCCCACGAGCGAGGCGCTGGACAAGCACTACGTCGCCGTCTTCCTGCGGGCCCGGGAAGGCTACAACTGGTCCTTCCTGCAGCGTGACTTCGACCAGGTCTCGCGCATGTCCGTGCCGGCGGTGTTCGAAGCCTACAACCGCCAGTTCGAAGGCCCGGACGCGCTGCACAAGAAGCTGGCCGATTCCACGGACTGGCACATCAACGTGGGCAACGTCCGGCTCGATGTCGCCAGACGCACCGGCAACCACGGCCAGGCAACGGTCACCTATGAAAAGGTCGTGCACCAGGCCGAGCGCAACGTGCCGGACGTGAAGACTCACCACGTCGCCAGCATCGTCTACGAGTACCAGCCCAAGGTGCTCGCCAAGGAGCGGGACCGGCTGGAGAACCCGCTCGGGTTTGTCGTCACCGCCTACCGCTCCGACCCCGAGATCAACGCGACATCTGCGGGGGCCAAGCCATGATCCGCCGCCTTCCCGCCATGGCCGCCCATCTGCTCTTGCTGGCAGCGACAACCGCAAGCACCACCGCCAACGCCGACTCGCGCCTGCGTGAGGTCGCCTACGACGCACACGGCGTCGTGACGGTGCCAGTCAAGCGTGGCGTCGTGACCCTGGTCGTGCTCGGCGCCGATGAAGCCATCTCCGAAGTCGGCGCAGGCCTCGGCTCGGACTGCACGAAGCCTGAGGCAGCATGGTGCGTCGCCGCGCAGCCCGGCGGCAGGACGCTGTTCGTCAAGCCCAAGAGCGGCGCGGGCAACGCCAACAACCTGGCGGTGGTGACCGATCGGCGCGTGCACAACCTGCGGTTCGTGGTCCTTGCCGACGGAGACGCGGCGCAGCCTGTCTACCGGCTGGTCATCACCCCACCGCCGCCGGTCACGCGCGTCGTTCGCCAACCTGCGGCGACACTTCCCTTGCTGCCGCTGGCACCACTGCCGCCTTCAACAGAGCAGGTGGTCGCCGAACGGCTGCAGGCCAAGCCGGCGGTCATGAATGCGCAGTACTCGATGGCTGAGGGGCGTGGGTCAGACGACATCGTCCCGGACCTCGTGTTCGACGACGGCCGCTTCACCTACCTGCGCTTCCCCGGCAACCGCGAGGTGCCTGCCGTCTTCCACGTCCTCGGCGACGGTGGCGAAGCGCTGGCCAATACCCGCATGGAAGACGACCTGCTGGTCGTCGACCGCGTCAGTCGCCGCCTCATGCTGCGCGCCGGCAGCGCCGTGATCGGGCTGTGGAACGACGCGTTCGACATCGACGGGGTTCCTCCTGCCATGGGGACGACGGTACCGGGCGTGCAGCGCGTCCTCAGGGCGGACCGAGCCGCACCTGCCTCCAGCACGAAGGGAGCAACGCCATGAACGCCGATCGCCGCCCCCCGGCCTCGCCTGCCGAATCCGAAGACTCGCCCAATCACGGCGACGGCATCGCCCCTTTGCCAGGAGAGCTGGGGCTTCCCGACGTTGCTGCGCCGCGGAGCACCGCAATCTCGAAGAAGGGTCTTCTGGCCGTTGTGCTGCTGATCGGAAGCCTCGTCGCCGTGTCGGCCGTGGGTATCCAACGGTTCGCAGCTGGAGCCCGACACGGGAAGGCAGAAGACAGCAAGAAAGTCAGCGACAGGCCGGCCGCAGCGACGGCGGAGCCACGCAAGCTGGAACTACCATCGCTCGCTGCCTCTGCAGCGACACTAGCGACCGCGATCAAGGTTCCGGCGATTGCGACCACGGACCAAGAGGTCGCCGAGCCCATCGGTGTCCGGCGGACCGGGGGCAGCACGCAGGCCGGCACTGGCACCAAGGCACCCTCGCCCGAAGACGCGCCGGTGCTGCTCGTGAGTTCACGACCTGGATCTGCGACGCCCAGCGCCCAGGCGAACCGAAATGCATCCGCCAGCGGCCTGGAACTGCCTGAAGCAGAAGGCGATGCACACGATCCGCTGACGGCGACATCGAAGAACCTGCAGGGCTATCAGCGCCAGCTGCAAGGGCTGCTGGAAAACCTGACCAAGACGGCCGAAGTGGCGACGGGCGGCGCCTCATCGACAACGCCATCTCCTCTGCTGTCGAGCCTGTCGACGCCCCCTACTTCGACCGGCGCAACCACCGGTCTCCTGGGAGGCGCGCTGCCGGGATCGTCGACACCCAAGGTGGCCGCAAGAATGCTCGGCAACCGCAGCCTCACGCTTCCCAAGGGCACGGCCTTCACTTGCGCGCTCAAAACGCGGGTGATCTCCGCGGCCTCAGGTCTGGTGTCCTGCCAGGTGCTGCGCAACGTGTACGGGGACGATGGCCGAGTGCTGCTGATCGAGCGCGGCTCCCACATCGATGGCGAATACCGCATCGCGTCCGTGCGCCCCGGCGCCGTGCGCATCCCTGTGCTTTGGACCCGTATCCGCACGCCGTTCGGCGTGGTCGTGGACATCGACTCGCCGGCGACCGGGCAGCTCGGCGAATCCGGCATCGACGGCTACGTCGACAACCGTTGGGGTGAGCGCATCGGCGCTGCCATGCTGCTGTCGCTGATCGACGACTCGGTGAAGCTCGTCATCCAGAACCAGTCGAACGACCGGCAGGCCGACGCCATCGTGTTGCCGTCCACGACCTCCAACACCAGCAAGCTGGCCGAGAAGGTGCTGGACAGCACGATCAACATCCCACCCCTGATCTACCAAAACCAGGGCGGCATTGTGGGCATCGCAGTCGCCCGGGATGTCGACTTCTCGACCGTCTACGAGCTCGTGCCGACGGCCGGGCCGCTCGGCGCCAGGTGATGCGATGGACACCGACAGGCCCGAACCATCCGGCGACGACCAAGGTTGGCGCGGCGATGCCACGTCCGTCGTGGAGTTCCTGAGGCCGCTCCGAGAGCAGCTGGACGCACCCGGTGTCATGGAGGTCTGCGTCAACAGTCCCGGCCAACTCTTCATCGAGGCAACCGACGGGTGGCACATCGTCCCTGCACCAGCCCTCACCTTGGAGCGCTGCCTGTCGCTGGCCAATGCTGTGGCCACCTACTGCGACCAGCAGATCAACCAGGAACGGCCGCTGCTGTCGGCGACGTTGCCGACGGGCGAGCGCATCCAGTTCGCCATTCCGCCGGCCGTGTCGCGCGACACCGTCTCGATCACCATCCGCAAGCCCACCCAGCTGATCAAGCGGCTGGACGACTTCGAGCGCGAACGGCTGTTCGAGCATCTGACCGACCGGGTTGGCGCAGACCGCCACAGCCTGCTGCTTGAACTCGAACTGCTGCAGCTCAAGACCGCGCGGCGGTATGCGGACTTCCTCCGACTGGCCGTGCGCCGGCACCAGACCATCGTCGTCAGCGGACGGACCGGGTCCGGCAAGACCACCTTCATGAAAGGCCTCATCGAAGAGGTGCCGAAGGAAGAACGCCTCATCACCATCGAGGACACCGGTGAGCTGACACTGCCCAGCCACCCCAACGTCGTCCATCTCTTCTACAGCAAGGACGACCAGGGCACCTCGCGCGTGACGGCGAAGTCGCTGCTGGAGGCGTGCCTGCGCATGAAGCCGGACCGCATCTTCCTGGCCGAAGTCCGCGGCGACGAGTGTTTCCACTTCGTGCGCCTGGCCGCTTCTGGCCATCCCGGGAGCATCACGAGCGTCCACGCCGGCAGTTGCGCACTGGCCTTCGAGCAAATGGCGCTGATGATCCGGGAGACCGGCGCTGGTGGCGGGCTGACGATGGATGAGATCAAGCGCCTGCTGCACCTGGTGGTCGACGTGGTCGTCCAGTTCGACCGCGATGAAGCCGGCCGCTTCATATCCGAGATCCACTACGAGCCGCGCACCCAGCGCATGGGTCGCGTGGACGATTGCCAGGGGTCGCTGCTATGAGCACCGCACGCGCACTGTCCTCGGCGCCTTGGTCGACGGGCCGCAAGGCCGTCGCCATCTTGTTCGGGGTGGTCAGCTACGCGGCGCTCGCCTGCGCGGCTCTCTACCTGTCCGGCGTCCTGTTCCTGCTGCTGAACAAGGCCAACCCCGCCCAGGCCGGTTTCTCCAGCATCACCAGCTACTGGAGGCTCTACGCCAGCGATGTCAAGCAACGGAAGAAGCTGCAGCTGTCGATTGCAGTCTCAGCGGGTGGGCTGCTCGTCGTTTTGCCGTTGGCCCTGCTGGCGGCCGCGCAGCAGCGGCGTCCTCTACACGGCGCGGCCCGGTTCGCGACGCCGGCCGAGGTGGCGCGCGCTGGCCTGACCGATGGCGAGGGGCCGGGCATCCTGGTCGGCAAACACCAAGGACGGTTCCTGTCCCTCCGAGGTCAGCTGTCAGTCCTGCTGGCAGCCCCCACGCGCGGCGGCAAGGGCGTCGGCGCCGTGGTCCCCAACCTGCTGAACTGGCCGGACTCGGTTGTCGCACTGGATGTCAAGGGAGAGAACTACGACATCACGGCCGGCTACCGCGCTGCTCGTGGCCAGGATGTCTATGCGTTTGCGCCCTTCAACGAGGAGGGGCGCAGCCACCGATGGAACCCACTCAGCGCCGTGCGGACCAGCGAGCTGCACCGCGTCGGCGACCTGCTGACCATCGGCCAGGTGTTCTTTCCGAACGACGGCAGTGGCACGTCGTCCGAGACGTTCTTCAACGACCAGGCCCGCAACCTCTTCCTCGGCCTGGGCCTGATGTTGCTGGAGTCGCCCGCGCTGCCGCGCACTGTCGGCGAGATGCTGCGTCAGTCCTCCGGAAAAGGCCGACCGCTGAGCGCCCACCTGGCAGCCCTCATCGCTTCCCGCATCGAAGCGGGGCGGCCCTTCTCGCAGGAATGCACGGATGCGCTGCAGCGGTTGTTATCGAACTCCGACAACACGCTGTCCAGCATCGTCGCGACGTTCAATGCCCCGCTGACGGTCTTCGCCGATGCCATCGTCGATGCGGCGACCAGCGCGGACGATTTCTGCCTGGCCGATGTCCGGCGCCGCCGGATGACCATCTACGTGCGAATCCCTCCGAACCGCCTCGCCACGGCCAAGCCGCTGCTGAACCTGTTCTTCTCCCAGCTGGTGAGCCTGAACACGCGGCACCTGCCAGAGCAAGACCCAACACTCCACCACCAGTGCCTGCTCGTCAACGACGAGTTCACGGCCATGGGCCGCGTCAGCGTCATCACGAACGCGGCCGCCTTCCTGGCCGGGTACAACCTGCGGCTGCTGACCGTCGTGCAGGCGATGTCCCAACTCGACGCCGTTTACGGCGAGAAGGAAGCTCGGACCTTCGCGACGAACCACGGCCTGCAGATCCTGTTCGCGCCGCGCGAGCAGCGCGACGCCGACGAATACAGCGCGATGCTCGGCACCTTCACGGAGCAGGCCACCTCCCGCGGGCGCAGCCGCTCCTTCAGCAACCACGGCCACACGACGGTCAGTCGCAATGACAGCGACCAGCGCCGCGCGCTGTTGATGCCCCAGGAGTTCAAGGAAATCGGCAGCGAACGCGAGGTCATCGTCATCGAGAACTGCAAGCCCATCCTGGCAGCCAAGATCCGGTTCTACCAGGACGATGCGTTCAAGGAACGATTGCTTCCAGCACCGGCCGTGCCGGCGATGAACCTGGATCTCCACCTTGCGCGCGTGCAGCAACGCTGGCGCCTGGCCGCCGACGAGCTGGCGGACGGCGAAGGCTTGGACATCGAGCAGTTGGCGCACGACTTCTCGCTGCTCCCAGACAACTTCGACGACCCGGCCGACAAGCTCGCCGAGACCCTCCTGAACTTCTTCACTGCAGAGCCGCCCTCAGGCCCGTGCGACGGCGGTGCGGTGGAGGCGCTGGCCGACGAAGACGGGGTGCTACTCGCCGAACACCACGTTGGAAATGAGGGCCGCCCCGAGTTCGAGCTCACCTGTTCCTGAAGGAGACCCGTCATGCACGCAACCATGCTGCTCACACCCTTCATGCTGACCCTGGCGCTGCTGGCGTCCTGCAGTTCGCCGCCCAAGCCGCCGACGGTGGACGAGTCGCGCAAGCGGCCGGTGAACACAGCCGTGGCAGTGGATCTGCAGGTCTGCAAGAACGACCTGCAGAACACCCGGCTGCTGGCCACCGAAAGCACCACGCTTGCGCAGGCTTCGGCCGCGACGCTCGCGAGCGTCTCTGCCCATCAGCAGGCCCTCGTGAGTCTGCAGCGACGTGACCAGCCGCCACCCCAGGCCAACAGCGTCTACACCGTCCAGTTCGAGTATGGGAGCTCTCGCGTCGACCTGGCTCTCAACAGTGCGACCGTCTTGATCGACGAAGCCAAGGCGGCGCCGCTGGTCCTTCTGCGCGGCCGGACCGACGGAGACGCCGACACGCCCGCGGAAGCCCGCATTGCCCGGCAGCGGGCCGAGGCCGTCAAGGCGTATCTGGTGGCCGCGGGCGTCGATCCTTCGCGGATCCGTCCCACCTACCAGCCCGTCGGAGATCACGTCGCCGCCAACGACAGCGCTGCAGGTCGTACCCTCAACCGCCGCGTGGAGATCGAGGTCTACCGGGCGAACCCCGTTGCTAAGGAACTAGCGCGCCGAGGCAACAGCTTCGCAGACGGGGAGCATCATGGCTAAGGACAACACTCCCGCCGCTGCCGGCAACTCAACCTCGGGCGGCATCGTCGAGCCCGCCAATCGCGCGGCGGTGGCGATCCAGAAGTCCCAGGCGCCGCCCGAAGTCGCGGCTGAACGCTACGAACTGCGAGACCCTTCCGCTGATGTCACCTACCGGCCGAAGTCTCTGGAGGCGACCATCGCGAAGGCAGATCAGCTCGGCAGCAGTCGGTTCACGATCATCGCGGCCGACGGCAGCCGAACAACCGTCAAGAAGGTCGGGGACGAATGGCGACGCAGCACCACACTCGCGCCGAGACCCGAGCGCCCGCTAGATCCAGGGCCAGCCCGAGACGACGTGCCTGAAGCGCCAGGGAGCTCGAAGGCGCAGGCCAACAGGGACGCAGTTCTGCAGGGTCAGGCCGACGCAAAGGCGCTGGCGAAGAGCGACCTGCAAGCCGAACGAGCCGCGCTCGTTGCCAAGCTGGAGCGTTCGCTGCAGGAACGCTACATCATCAAGCGAGCGCCGGTCTCCGCAGGGCCGGTGATGGTCGGACAGACAGAATACCGATTCCGAGGGGACACCTCGCGGATCGCGTTCACGGAATCCACGTTCAAGCTCGCAACGGACACCAACAGCCCGTCGGTGGCTCGCTCGATGGTCGACGTCGCGCAGGCGCGCAACTGGAGCGGACTCCGCGTGTCTGGCAGCGAGGACTTCAGGCGCCTGGTCTGGCTTGAGGCCTCGGTCAGGGGTGTGAAGGTGGTTGGATACGAGCCGAATCCAGCCGACATGGATGTGCTGCGGCGGGAGCAGCAGGCGCGGCTCACAAATCGCATCGAGCCAACGCGCAGCGATGCCGAGAACGGCGGATTCCAGCCCACTGGAAAGGCGTCGGCGCGCGGCAGCGGCGGCCGCAAGGCGGTGATGGCAGCAATGGAAGCCGTCTTGGTCGACAAGGGCGTGCCGGCAGCCAAGCGGGAAGCGGTTTTGGCCGTGGCTGAACAGAAACTCGCGGAGCTCACCCGTCGCGGTCAGACGACCGCGGTGAAGGTTTACGACAAGACCGCCCAACCACAGCGCCCGATACTGCCGCAGACGCCTGAACCCAATCTCAGGCGAGACCGCCAAGTCCCGGCGCTCTTGAGGTGACATCGTGTCCGATTCCGAGCCCGATGAGCGTCAAGCGACTGTCTACGAAATCGCGGGGCGGCAGTACGTCCGAGAGTCCCCTGGTTTCGCTGATGCTGTCGAACTTGCCTATGCCTCACGACGGCGGCCACGTTGCATGTGCCATCTCGACGGCATTGAGATGTACATCGCCAAGCTCGGTGACGGTTTTCTCATAAAGCGCATGCCTGAAACGGGTTGTCAGCACAACCCGGGCTGCCCGTCCTTTGACTCACCTGAAGACGCATCCGGGCGCGGCGCGTTGCTCGCTTCGGCTATTCATGAGGATCCGCGCACCGGCCTGACCGCGCTCCGTCTGGACTTTTCCCTCTCGACGTCCCCCGGCCGCTCGACGACGCATAGCTTCGACGCCGGGGGAGCGTCATCGAGAAACCGCGGCACCAGGTTGTCCATGCGGGGCTTGCTGCACTACTTCTGGGATCAAGCGGGCTTGACCCGGTGGCAGCCAGGGTTCTCAGGCAGGCGTACATGGCCCGTGGTCCGACATCGCTTGCGGAGTGCTGCCGCCTGCAGCACTGTCAGCGGGCAGATGCTGCTGGACCGCCTGTACGTGCCTGAGGCCTTCTCAGTGGGCGACAGGGATGCCATTTGCGCGCGCAGGGAAGCTCATTGGGCCGCCGCAGGGGAGAAACACGGCAAACATCGGACCCGCATGCTGATGATCGCGGAACTCAAGGAAATGGCCGCCGCACGCCACGGCTTCAAGGCCGTGGTCAAACATGCGCCGGATCTGGGCTTCATGCTTGACGAACGGCTCTTCAGACAAATCGGCCGACGATTCGAAAGTCAGCTGACGCTCTGGAGTGCTGCGGACGATGTCCGGATGGTGATGATCGCAACGTTCACGACTTCTCCTGGCGGCGTGCCACTTCTGGCAGAGGTCTCGCTGATGCCGACCACGCGCGATTGGCTACCGGTTGATAGCGCCTACGAGAAGCTCCTCATAGGCCACCTCGTCGCCGAGGACCGCCGGTTCATCAAAGGACTCCGCTACGACCTGCCTTCGCAGGACCGGATTGCCACGGCCACGTTGACCGACTGCGGGGCCCCTGCCCCGTTGCTCTACATCTCATCCGACCCCTCCGACGAGGCATCATACAAACCACGTCCAGAACCCGAAGGCGACCGACGCTGGCAATGGTTTGCCCACGAAGAACGCATGCCACCGCTGCCCCTCCCCACCAGCAGACGCGAGCCCCGCTGAAGGCCGCACGCTTCGCAGCCGCATCACCGTGTGGGAGGGATTGATGCGCGGCGTATATTCGTTGAAAAGAGTAGGTAGGGAGGAAGCATGGCCACCGTCAGCCCATGGTATGAGCAAGTGCGCCGCGCACTCATCGTCGATCCGCTAAACCGCGACCCGCGCGAGACACACCAGAACGGCATGCGGCTGGGAAAGCCGAGCAGCTGGATCTTTCAGCATGCCATCGGCGGCGGCCAGGCGGACTTCGATCAACCCATCGGAGATCTGAGTGCCAGGCACCGCGTACTGCTCTACGCGCTCTTCAACCAGAAGGGTCACGTGCCGGAGTTGATCCACGCATTCGAGAGACTCGTGGACCGACCCCAGCGGATGAACGGCGCCACCATGCTCGACATCGGTTGCGGCCCGTTCACAGCCGGCCTCGCCCTCGGCAACGTCGTCGGCAACGAGGTTCCCTTCCACTACTTCGTAAGCGTCTGGCCAAGTCACCTTGAAGCTGCCGGCCCCGTCGGCAAGGATCGTGTCCACGTAACTTAGGTGGACACGATGGCAAGCGACAAGCCGCT
>QFOD01000041.1 GCA_003241055.1 Roseateles depolymerans | reverse complement strand
GCAATACTTGACCCCGACAGAGTTCAAACAGCAGCTCCGTCAAGACCCGCAACCCGCCGTCTTCTAGGAATTACTGTCTCGGAATTCCCGAGCAGGTCACAGCCGCACGGGGGATTGATCAAACATTCATTCAGGTACTAGTGAATGGCGGCTCGCAATACGCTGCCGCGAAGGCGGCTGGACTGACAAAGTCGGCTGCGCGGCGAGCCCTAGCCGCCCTTCGCGCGTCGCTTCTTGCCGAGCTTGGTCAAGAGGCCAGCGCCGAGTTGCTCCGGATGGCTCTACCTCGCATAGTGCCGAATCTGGCCAAGGCGGGACTGCGCGCTGACGAACGCCTGTCCACTTACCGCGCGCTAGTCCGCGAGCTACTCGCCAATGAGCCTGGGATCAAGCGAAAGGCCATATGGCACCGCCTGCCAAAGGTAGTCACGTTTTTGAACAGCAATGACCGAGCTTGGCTTGAGAAGGTCCTTCCAGCAAGACTCAGGATCTTTG
Organism: Roseateles depolymerans; assembly: GCA_003241055.1. Lineage (GTDB taxonomy): Bacteria > Pseudomonadota > Gammaproteobacteria > Burkholderiales > Burkholderiaceae_C > Pelomonas > Pelomonas depolymerans_A. Next base: position 13,355 of record QFOD01000041.1, on the reverse strand, counting down.
ATCCGAACGATCTCCAGGGGCGGACAGCCCTGTATCGCCAGAGGATCGAAACCGTCCTTCACGAACTACAGCGCCCGACCCGAACGGTTCTGTGGAGGAGACTGCACCACGAGATGTCTTGGCTGCAGTCCAACGACAAAGAATGGCTCGATAGCCGGTTTTCAACTCCTTCGCGTCGGAAACCAAAGGCATAGTTACCTTCGAGAGGCTCGTGAGGATCCCAGAGTTTCCTGACCACAACTTCTGGCGGTGCGCCGACCGCTTACGACTCGGCATCGGCGGTGTCTTGCGACACTGCATGCGGAGCCGTCCGAGACGCCTTCGGTGCCACGCGGTCGGCTGCTACAGGCTGAACTGAGTCACTCGATGTTGAAGTCCTGAGTGGCGGCGATGCTCGTCACCGGGCATTCGAGGTCAGGTGATCCGACAATCATCGGGCGGCACTCCTGCCGAAGAGTCGCAGAAGCCCTCGACTCCAGGCATACCCGTTTGCCCTCCCCGCCGCGAGGAGAACCACGCCAGCGATGATGGGTATTGCGTCGAGGATTCTGTGCGTCCATGGCGCATATCTGGGGTCGAACCCCGAGATGGAGATCGACGCTGCAAGATAGGGCCTAGCATGCATGAGCAGAAGCAGCAGCCCTGTAACTCGGAAGATATGCTGTCTGGGCGGCTTGTCGTCCTGGGCGCTGCGAATGAGCAGTAAGACGCTGGCTGCTGTAAACGCGAGGGTGAAAGGCGTAGAGAGCAGGCTGCGGATCGCCGGCTCAAGGTCCATCAGCTGATGGACGGGCACCCAGCAAAGACACGCCAAAGCCAGGCCGACTGCGAGCATGCGGGTACGCATCGGTTCTTTGGCATCGCTGCGCGCAATCTGATCAGGCGACGGCCTGAGCACGAAGGGCAGGACGAACAGCCCAAGAACCCCGACAGCGACGTCGGCGGCCAACAGCGTGGGATATCCCCAGATTTCGGCGAGCTTCCCCTGCCAGGAGGCCGACATGGCTAGACCCACGTTGTTGAGCGCTGCGTAGGTTGCAAACTGGGTTGCGCCCACGCGCGGGTTTGTGACATCCATAAAGGTTGCGAACCTTGCACCAATCATGAGGCTGGCCAGGAACTGATACGCGATAAGCGCTACCCAAAGCGCCTGCCCCAAGTCGGAACTCGCCGACTGCCTCGCCGGGGACGGCATGATGTGCCCATGCGCCTGCAACTGCCACATGAGCCACAAGGTCGGGATACTGGCGGCCAGTGTGCTGAGAGCGATGAGCTGCTTCGTGCCGACTCGCTGAACGAGCAGTCCGCCGGCAAGAGCCCCGCATGCGGCAGACAGAGTGCCTGCAAAGCCGAGCTGGGCAAGCTGCTGCGGCGTGAAGCCGAGTTCCACAGCAAGCACCGACTTGAGCGAGAGATTCAAGGACAGGGCCCCGGCGGGCAGCAGGCAGAACAGCAGGCAGGCGAAAGCCCCGCGCGAGCCTGTGAGCGCCTGGTACGTGAGCAGCGCGGCATTGCGTACCGAGGCCCACGCGTCGCGCTGCCCCTCTGCCACGCCAACATCCCGGACCGCGGCGGCAGGATCAGGCTCACGTAGCGGGAGTACGACCAGGGCCATGATGAGCAGGACCGCGCTAGCGACCAGGAGATAGCCTCGGCTGAATGCCCCTTGACCGACCAAGAACAGGACGGCCGGCCCGCCCAGCGCCTGGCCGCAAAGCATGCCGACGTACATCAAGGCGTTCGCGAGCCCCCGCTCTTCGTCCGGAATGGAACTGACCGCAAGGCCGTCGATGGCGACGTCTTGCAGGGCGGCGAAGAGGTTGTGCACGACGAAGATGGCGGTCGCCATGCCGATCTGGGCAGAGACGCTGATCCGGGAAAGCGCAGCAAGCGTGGCCACCATCGCGAGCTGGCAGCCAAGGATCCAAGCGCGGCGATGACCGAAGCGCCGCGATCGAACGCCATCCACTATTGGGCCGCCCAGCCACTTCAGCGACCAGGGCACGAGCAGCGCGGCAATAAACGCGCCGATCGCAGCCGGGCCGACACCCTCACGCCTCAGCTCGGACGTCACGGCCACCGTCGCGAATCCCAGCGGAAGGCCCTCGCAGACATAGAGGAAGAAGAACGCCGAAAGGCGTCCTCGCCGCGAAGCCAAAAGGTTGAAACGGTCCATCGCAATTTCCATGTCGCCCGAATTCCGCAGCTCCCGTGTCGGGGATGAGAGAGGGCGGCGAGGATAGCAATCGCTCATGTTGGTCGCTGCGGCCGAGCCGCGCCCGGTCAGCGGGCCCCCTTGCCTAACATCGTTTTGCATCGCTTTACTGGTGTAAACGCCCTTGCATTTCGACACTGGCATGGCCAAGCCGGCGAGCGTCGCCGGTACAGCAAATCTAACGCTGGAGCCAAGCCAAATGAACCACTACTTCACCGCCCGAGATGGGGCGCGCATCTACTACAAGGACTGGGGCAGCGGTCAACCCGTGGTCTTTAGTCACGGCTGGCCGCTCAACGCGGACAGCTGGGAGTCGCAGATGCTGTTCCTTTCCAGCCGGGGCTACCGGACGATCGCCCACGACAGACGCGGCCACGGTCGGTCGAGCCAGACCTGGGATGGCAACGACATGGATGCCTATGCCGATGATCTGGCCAGCCTGCTGGAAGTGCTGGACCTGCGCAACGTGGTGCTCGTGGGCTTCTCCACGGGCGGCGGCGAGGTGGTTCGCTACATCGGTCGACATGGCACCAAGCGAGTCGCCAAGGTCGTGCTGGTAGGTGCCGTGCCGCCGCTGATGTTGCGCACTGAAGCAAACCCCGACGGCGTCCCGATCTCGGTCTTCGATGGCATGCGCCAGGCCGAACTGGAGAACCGGGCGCAGCTGTACCGCGACATCGCCAGCGGCCCCTTCTTCGGCTTCAACCGCCCCGGCACGAAGCCGTCGCAGGCCCTGATCGAGCGTTTCTGCGAACAGGGCCTGCAAGCCAGCCACCGCAGCACGTACGAGTGCATTGCCGCGTTCTCGGCCACCGACTTCACCAACGACCTTCAACAGGTCACGGTGCCGACGCTGCTGGTGCACGGCGACGACGATCAGATCGTCCCTATCGAAACCTCCGCCCGGCTTGCGCTCAAGCTGCTGCGCTCCGCGCGCCTGAACGTCTACGAGGGCGCGCCGCACGGGCTGGCCGACACCCACAAGGATCGGCTGAACGCCGATCTGCTCTCTTTCATTGCGTCCTGACTAAACAAATTGACTTTCCAAAGGAACTTCTCATGAAGATCAACCGATCGATTCTTGCCCTTGCCCTCTTCACCGGCGCGCTGCACGCCAGCGCTCTGGCGCAGGCCCCAGCGCTATCGCACACAGCGGCCACAAAGGCGCCTGCCGAGATGACCGCCAGCACCGTCACGACACGCGACGGCGTGCAGCTCTACTACAAGGACTGGGGACCGAAGACGGGCCCGGTGGTGGTTTTCAGCCACGGATGGCCGCTGAGCTCAGACAGCTGGGAGGCGCAAATGCTGTTCCTGGCCGACAAGGGCTACCGGGTCGTGGCGCATGACCGCCGTGGCCATGGCCGCTCCAGCCAGCCCTGGAGCGGCAACGACATGGATCACTACGCCGATGACCTGGCCGCCGTGATCGAAGCACTCGACCTGAAGGGCGTCACCCTGGTCGGGTTCTCCACCGGCGGCGGCGAAGTGGCCCGCTATATCGGCCGCCATGGCTCTGCCCGGGTAAAGAAGGCGGTGCTGGTCAGCGCCGTGCCCCCGCTGATGTTGCAGACCCCGGACAACCCGGGCGGGCTACCGCTGGGTGTCTTCGATGGTCTGCGCAAGGCGTCGCTCGCCGACCGTTCCCAGCTCTATCTGGACATCGCCTCCGGTCCCTTCTTTGGATTCAACCGCCCCGGGGCCAAGCCCTCGACCGGCGCGGTGCAGTCCTTCTGGCGTCAGGGCATGGTCGCCGGGCACAAGAACACCTACGACTCGATCGCTGCCTTCTCGGCGACTGACTTCCGGGCCGACCTGAAGAAGTTCGACATGCCCACCCTGGTCATCCATGGCGACGATGACCAGATCGTGCCGATCGATGCCTCTGCGCGAGCATCTGCCGCGCTGGTCAAGGGCGCCAAGCTGATCGTGTATCCGGGCGCGCCCCATGGCATCACGGACACGCACAAGGACCGCCTAAACCAGGACCTGCTCGAGTTCATCTCGCAATGAAACCTATCACCCGCCTCAGAAGGAGCTCACCATGAACATGAAGCTGCCTCTTGCAGTCATTGCATTGATCGCTTCCGGCCACAGCCTGGCACAGGGCCTGAGCCGCCAGGAGGTCATCGCCGAACTGCAACGCGCGCGGGCCAGCGGCGAACTGGCGCGCAACCACAGCGAGAACCCCGACTTCCACCGGCTGCCTCACACGGGCACGTCCACGGTCAGCCGCGCGGAGGTCCTTGCCCAATTGGCGCACGCCCGCGCAAGCGGTGAGCTCGCCCGCTCCCAGAGGGAGAGCTACGAGCCGCCCGCACCCACCGGCCGCCCCCTCAGCCGGGCGGAAGTCCTGGCCGAACTGCATCGGGCCCGCGCCAACGGCGAGTTGGCCGTTCTGCATAGCAATCGCAACGACGCAGGCACATTCGCAAGCCCTGCCGACAAGAGCTGAGCACCGACACAGCACTTTTTCGGCATGGCCGGCTCGCGCCACCCTCAACCCAAGCTCGAACTTCTGATCATGAAACTCATCTCCTTCGTCGTTGCCGCCAGCCTGGCTTGCGGCTTTGGCCAAACCAGCGCACAGGCCCAAACCATGAACACCACCGACAGCAGCAAACCCACCATCGTTCTCGTGCACGGCGCATTTGCCGACTCGTCCAGCTGGAACGGCGTCGTCACCGTGCTCACCGAGCGCGGCTACAAGGTCGTCGCCGCCGCCAATCCGCTGCGCAGCGTTGCAGGTGACGCACGCTATGTCGCCAGCGTCATCGACACCATCGCCGGACCTGTGGTGCTGGTCGGCCACTCCTATGGCGGGGCCGTCATCAGCAACGCGGCGGTCAACAAGCCGCAGGTCAAGTCGCTGGTCTATGTCGCTGCCTTTGCCCCTGACGCAGGCGAGAGCGCAGCCCAGCTGGCGGGAAAGTTCCCGGGCGGGACGCTGGGCGATGCGCTGGCCAAGCCGGTACCCCTGCCTTCCGGCGGCGTTGATCTCTACATCGACCAGAGCAAGTTCTGGAAACAGTTCGCCGCCGACGTGGCCGAACCGCAGGCACGCCTTATGGCGGCGGGCCAGCGCCCGATCGCCGAGGCAGCGCTGCTGGAAGCGAGTGGCTCGCCGGCCTGGAAGAAGTTGCCTTCTTACTTCGTCTACGGCACGGCCGACCTCAACATCCCCGCCGCCGGTCTGGGCTTCATGGCCGAGCGCGCGGGATCGCGCAAGACCGTGGTCGTCAAGGGCGCCTCGCATGTGGTGATGAGTTCCCATCCGCAAGCCGTGAGCGATCTGATCGAAGCGGCAGCCACCGCGCTGTGATGCCGCGTCCCTGAATCGAGGAGCGTACGAATGATGAACAAGAAGCTGACGACCACTGCCGGATGCCCAGTGGCGGACAACCAGAACGTGGTGACGGCAGGCCCGCACGGCCCGCAGTTGCTGCAGGACGTCTGGTTCCTGGAGAAGCTGGCCCACTTCGACCGGGAGGTCATCCCCGAGCGTCGCATGCATGCCAAGGGATCGGGAGCCTACGGCAGCTTCACCGTCACCCATGACATCAGCCGGTTCACGCGGGCCCGACTCTTCTCGCAGATCGGCAAGAAGACCGACATCTTCGTACGCTTCTCCACCGTCGCGGGCGAGCGCGGCGCGGCGGACGCGGAGCGGGATATCCGTGGCTTCGCCATCAAGTTCTACACAGAGGAAGGGAACTGGGACCTGGTTGGCAACAACACCCCCGTTTTCTTCCTGCGCGACCCACTCAAGTTCCCGGACCTCAACCACGCCGTGAAGCGGGATCCGTACACCAACCTGCGCAGCGCCCACAGCAACTGGGACTTCTGGACACGGCTGCCTGAAGCCCTGCACCAGGTCACCGTGGTGATGAGTGACCGCGGCATTCCCGCCAGCTATCGCCACATGCACGGCTTCGGTAGCCACACCTTCAGCTTCATCAACGCCAACAACGAGCGCTTCTGGGTCAAGTTCCACTGGTTATCGATGCAGGGCATCAGGAACCTGACCGACGCCGAGGCGCAAGCCGCAATCGGCCTCAGCCGCGAGACCCATCAGAGCGATCTGCTGGACGCCATCAATGCCGGCGACTTTCCGCGCTGGAAGTTCTGCGTGCAGGTGATGCCTGAGTCTGACGCGGGAAAGTTGCCCTACAACCCCTTCGACCTCACCAAGGTCTGGCCGCATGCGGACTATCCGCTGATCGAGGTCGGCATCCTCGAGCTCAATCGCAACCCGGCCAACTACTTCGCTGAAGTCGAGCAGGCTGCGTTCAACCCGGCGCATGTGGTCCCCGGCATCGGCTTCTCACCCGACAAGATGTTGCAGGGGCGACTGTTCTCCTACGGCGACGCGCAGCGCTACCGTCTGGGCGTGAACCATCACCTCATCCCAGTGAATGCCGCCCGTTGCCCGGTGCACAGCTACCACCGCGACGGTGCGATGCGCACGGACGGCAACCATGGCGGCACGCTCGCCTACGAGCCAAACCATGCTGCCGAATGGGCGGAGCAGCCCGATTTCCGGGATCCACCGTTGAGGCTCGACGGTGCGGCCGACCATTGGAGCCATCGCGTGGACGATGACTACTACTCGCAACCGGGATCGCTCTTCAGGCTGATGCTGGCCGATGAGCAGCAACGCTTGTTTGAGAACACGGCGCGCTCGATGCTCGGGGCTGGTATCGAGGTCAAGCGCCGGCATATCGACCACTGCAGCAAGGCTGATCCGGCCTACGGTGCCGGCGTGGCGAGAGCACTCGGGCTTTCTGTGGACGGGGCCGCCCGGACGGACTGAGAGGGGCCGCCACCGATCTGCCCCGGCCTGGAGCTTGATGCCTGCCCACGGCGCATGGCGTGAGCTCCCCTCTGCATCTTTTCGGATCCGCGGTCGCACCGCGAATCCGGCAATATTCAAGGATTGATATGAACCCTCAACCGTTTGTTGTAAGCGCCTGTGCCGCGCTGTCCTGTCTGGGTTGGATCACCATGTTCGCTGCGAAGAAGAGCGGCAAGCTCTGGCTTGGCAACTGCTTCGGCATCGTCTATCACATAGCGCTCGCCCCGGTCGTGCAAGCTCTGCCGGCACCCGAATTCGTGAGGATGGCAGGCTACTGCTGGATATTCTCCGACGCGCTAATTGATGTGGCTTCCATCAACGGCATGAGCGAGGAGAATGTCTGGGCGCTTCGCATGGGCGTCCATATTCCCGCGTCGATCTGGATCGCCGGGAGTTCCCTGCACATGACAGCCGTGCCTCGGAGCCTGGGACTCGTCCTTGGCACGATGCTCGCACTGCACGCAGTGGTCGGACCGAAGATCCCGGATTCAAAGTTCAAGCTCTTCATCTTCGTGCTCCCATGCATGGCCGCCTGGTTGGGAATGATCGCGCTCGGCGCCTGAGCATTCCAGCCACCCAGGTGATCATGGATACTCTTGGTCGACGGCCAGCCACAGCCTGGCGTCGTCGCCGGGTTGGTCCCAGATCAGAACTCTTTGCATCGCTGCCCACCTTGCCGCACACCGTTGACTGATCACTGCATCCGATTTGGCGACTACGAACTGCACCTAGAGCGGCGGCAGCTGCTGAGGCGGGGGCACGAGATCCAGCTCGGCGCCCGGGCCTTCGACCTGCTGGTCGTCCTGGCACAACGTCAAGGTCGCGTCGTGACAAAACGCGAGCTGATGAGCCTCGTGTGGCCAAGCACGGTCGTCGAGGAAGCCAATCTGCGTGTGGGCATGAGCGCCATACGCAAGGAGCTTGGCCCTAGTCTGATCGCAACCATCCCCGGGCGCGGCTATCAGTTCACCGCACGCCTGAATGAGGCGCCGGAGGCCGGCCTCGGCGCAGGTGGCGAACCAGACCCTGCGCCCCCCTCGCGGCACTGGCCCGTCTTCGCCGGCCATCGGCTGATCGGTCGGGATGCATTGCTGGTCCACATCTGGGAAGTGCTGGGGGCCAACCGTCTGCTGACACTCACAGGGCACTCGGGTTGCGGAAAGACGGCCCTTGCACGCGCCGTGTTCATGACCAATCGGAAGGCTGGCAGCCCGGCCCCAGCCGCAGTCCACTGGGTCGACCTGACCCCCGTTCATGACGGCGAACTACTCGAGACAACGATCGCGCGGGCCTGCGAAGTCGCCCTGAGCGGCGGCACCGGCTCGAAAGGTCTGCCCACCGCTCTGCGCACAGCTCAGGCTTTGGTGATCCTCGACAACGCCGAGCACCTGGTGGACGAGGTCGCAATGCTCGTGCATCAGCTGCTGGAGGGATGCCCGCATCTGAGATTGCTCGTCACCAGCCAGGTCCGCCTCAAGCTGACGGGCGAGGTAGTGGTGCCGGTCCCGCCTCTGGACGCAGCTCGGGTCGGCACGGCATTCGCAGAGGCAGAGCAATGGCCCGCACAGGCCCTCTTCCTTCGGCATTGCGCGCAAGCCGGACGCCCCTTGCAGCCGGATCAGCAAACCCTCGACCTGATTGGTGACATCTGCCTTCGCGTCGACGGCATCCCGCTGGCGATCGAGTACGCAGCCTCGGTTGTCCCGCTGCTGGGCCTTCAGGGAGTCGCCACGGCGCTGGATCAGCGGCGGCTTGTGTGGAGTGCCGGCCGTCGTGATGCTCCGGACCGTCACAGGACCTTGCGAGCCGCTCTTGACTGGAGCGTTTCATTGCTTGGCCCCTTCGAGCAGCTTGTCTTTCGCCGTCTCGGCGTGTTCGCCGGCAGCTTCTCGATGGCCCTGTTGGATCCGGTGGTCAACCTCGAGGCGGAGGATTCCTGGCGGGTGGTGGAGACCCTGTCCGAGTTGATTGACCGCTCTTTGCTCGTGGTCGAGGACGGCCCGACCCCACGTTACCGAATGATGGAGAGTGCGCGCGCCTATGCCATCGAACAGATGAACCGGCGCAGTGAGACTTCCGACTTCCGCGCTCGTCACGCGCGCGCGCTGGAGCGCCTGTTTGCGCAATCGCGCGAGGCTGCATTGGCAGGCAACTCCAGCATCGACGAGGCCATTGACATCCTCCAACCCGAGATCGGCAACGCCCGCCACGCAATGCAATGGGCACAGGAACACGCCCCGCTGCTCGCGATGAGTCTTGCGGCGAGTCTGGTGTTCGTGCTGTGGAGATCAGGGGGCATCGGCGAAGCCGGACGTTACTTGGCTATGACCGAGGAGTTCGCGAGACATTCGCCCGAGGAGGCCGTTCGCTGCGGCTGGGTTCGCGAGGCTGTCGTTCACTGGACCTACTACGACAACCTCCGTGCCATGCAGTGGATCGGCATAGCGGAAACGGCGCACCGACAGAATGACCATGTCCACGGACTGATCGAGACCTTGGCACAGAAGGCTAACAGCATGGTGTATGCCGGCGGCGATCAGGAATCGCTTGCAGAGACTCTTCACGAGGTCCGCTCCCTCTATGCGCCGAGCATGCCGGGTCGGCTGCGCATGTTCTGCGCGTCCATCATCGTCCATGCCGCCCAACGCCTCGGACGCGATGCCGATATCCGGTGGGTAGAGCGTTTGGCCACGAGCTTTCCGAGTGGGAACGAGCATGGGCGCATCAGCTTGGTCAGTCGATTGATGGGCATCCAGATCGCTGAGGGGCGCGCCGTAGCTGCGGTCGAACTGGGTGAGCCTCTCTATGAGCAGCTTCGGTTAGGGCGGTACCGCCAAGCCTTGCACTGGCTACCGATCAACCTAGCGCAGGCTCATCTCCACACCAACGGCCTCACCCGAGCCGTGACGATCGTGGAAGCCTGTTTCGAAGCTGACGCCGCAAATAGCTTGCTCTACGCCTGGGCCGACGCACTGGCTTATATGGCGTGCCTCGGAGGTGCCCACGACCTCGCGGCGCGAATGAATGGGTACTCGGACCGCAGCTACGCTGCTGCAGGTGGGTGCCGCGGGGTGGTCGAACGCCACTTCCGCGAGAAGTCCCAGGACATGGGGCGGAAGGTGCTCGACGATAGCGCCTACGTGGCGGCTTACGAGGAAGGTTCGCAATGGCCTGATGAGGACATGCGGGCCGCCGGGCCGAAGGTGCTGGCCCTCTTTCGGTCGCAAGGCAGCATCTTGAGTTGATGGAGAGAAGCAGTAGCGGGACGTCAGCGATTGACACTGCCATGCGATGGCGCGTTGAGCCAAGCTCAAGCCAAGGCGCCCCGCCTCAGCAGTGTCGGCTGACGCTCGAGTCGAGCCGGTCGCTCCACGCTGGGCAAAGCCAGCCGATGACCGGAAGTTGGATAACAGCGGGTGTCAGGCCGCAGCGTCCGAAGGACAGGAATCGCTGCGAAGTAGCCCTACCGTCCTGTTCGCATGTTCCTGGCAGACAGCCGATGATCACCAAGACTAGATCGCCCACTCAAGGGATTGGACTGAATACTGACTTCCACGTGAATACGCATTAGTCAAAGAGACTGGGTTGCGTCAACAGCCGTCCAGGCATTGATTTGTAGAGGGCTCTGGCCAGGCTCGGTGCATGCTCCCGCAACCACCTGAGCTCACCTGCGCACGCCCGCTCAAGGTCTTGCCGTCGAACGTCAGGATGATCAGCCACGTAGTGCTCAATCCGCGAAACGCATTGCGCCTGCCGACCGTCGCGCAACCGCTGACGCCACTGCTCGCGCAGCTGTGAGTCGAACTCCAACCACCGGACCACATCTGCTCGGGTCGCGCTCAGCAGGCGCATCACTTCGTCGTAACTATCCCCAGTGGCGAACGCCTGTTGCACCGCATCTGGCGCCCTGCTCGCGACAGGGGCATCGTCCGGAAATAGAAGTGCCTGGGAGTCTGAAGCAACTGACCTGCCGATTGCTGCATCCTCAAATGCCATGGCCCCACTTCTCGGCGAGTCCCAGTCCAAGGCTGCCCACAAGACAGTCCAATGCGAGGCAACCACCAGTTTCCTGCGCCAAAGCAGGTCGGGAACCCAGGTACCAGAGCAAAGGCTACTCAGGTCCGAGTCCAATGAGCGAAGGCAGGAGGACATCCTGGTGCCCTCGAACCACCGTGCAATTCGGTCGTGTCGGGCCCCGCGGATGGAATGAATGGCGCCCAGAGCCTGCAGGCGCAGCAACGCCGATCGTCGGATCGACCCATGGTTAATGACGCGAATCTGCCGTAGCTTCGAACTCACCTCGGAAAGCGTGTGGAGTTCCGGGGGCGGTGCCGAAACCCGCTGCACATCCCCTGAATCGTCCGCTCGAGGTAGCAGCCAATTGCTCGTGTGCCGACGCTGCAGAAGCAATCCGCCATGGCGCGTGCAGGTCAAAACAGTGGGGAACTGATGTTCGGTGTGCCAGTAGGCGCGACCAATGGTCGCTTGGTCATGCGCGACACAGTCTGCACACCACTTCAACAGATGGCTCGCCGGCCGCGTTCGGGACATGCCACTGCATTGGCGTCGCCAGAATCTGTCCGTTCCGGTCTGGATGCGTCTCGCTATGTCTTCCTGGACGCCCTCTGCAAGAAATGGCAGGTAGTAGCCAGCGACGGTGTGTCGCCTCGCCATGTGCAGAGCTTCCTCGGAGGCCGCGCCATCAAGTAGAGGAAGTCGGCCAAGCGAGGCAGGCAGATCATGCTGGCGCGCGGCATGACTCCCACCGAGAAGGGCGACACCCGTCTTTGCACCGCTGGTGCCGCATGTCATTGAGTGGCACGCGCTGCACCAACTGAAGATGGTTTCATCGGCGAGAATTGGCGGGAGCGTCGACCGCAAGGACATGACCACCCCTGCCTTGCCTAGGTTGGTGGCTGTTCTTCGCCAGCAGGCTTCTGTCCCCTCTTCGCGGGCTTTCTCTGCACACTGGAGTCGAGCTTGCCTTCGAGTTCTTTTATGAGATCCTGCGTGACGCCGAGTGCGCGAATGTCGTCAGGGCTCAAGGACTTGAGGGCCTCCAGTTGCTTGGTCAGCTGATTCGTCCTCTTGGTTTGCTCCGAGGTGTACCGCGCAAGAAGTCGCTTGACCAGTACCACCGCCTGGTCGGACGGAACAACCGGTGGACGGGCTTTGGCGGTGCCGCTCGCCTTGCCGCCCTCGGCGGGCTCACGCGCAGCGGGGATGTCGAGATAGGCGCGGGCGGTGCCAGACGTAGGGGAGGAGACAGAAACAGCTATGTCCTTGATGTTCTGGAACCGTGGTGACTTCACGGCTCGGTCGAAGTCTTCCCTCGTGACGCGAGCTGAGGCGCCGCCCCGCCGCAGTGCCCGCCGCTGAACTTCAACGTGGTACGGCATGTATAGGCCCGGCAGCCCACCGGAGTTGTCGAACTCAAGCTGGCGTCTCACTTCTATCGGCACGTCCCAATGCTCGACCAAGTTGAATTCGCGGGCAGTCGGGACAAAGTCCCGCGTCCACCATTGGGTTGCCATTGACTCAGCGGGTTCGAGACGATGAATCCCTCCCGCGCTGAAGCGCCGCATGACCTGGCTGAAGATGTACAGATGCTCGAAAGCCAGCGGGTTCCCGGCGAGAGCAACAGATATACCAAGGTTCATCAGCGTCAAGTAGAAGAGGACGAACTCGATGCGCCACGGGCTGTCTTCAAACGTGGACTGCTGCTTCTCATCGATGACAAGAAGGGCCACACGGTGCCTGGAGAGCAGTTTGCCGACCGTGACGATGAGTGTGTCAATATTGGTCGTCCGTTTGTGGTCGTCGAGGTAGTCTGTACCCAAGGTCTCGTCGAGCGTCTCGAGGATCCGCTTCAGGAGGCCGCCTCGAGATCCGTTGGTCGTGAAGTCAAGCTTCAGATATACGGCTTGGCGCAAGCTGTACCAATCGCAGGCTTTGGAGGTTCCCCAGTCGATCACTTGGTCGGGTGCCACCATGGAGAGCGCTCGGAGAAGCAAAGCCGACTTTCCAGTTCCAGTCATCCCGGTGAGAAGAAGGCCGGCGCCGTCGAGTTGCTGAATGCGCCTGAACTGGCCCTTCTCTTCAAGGAGGCCGACCCTGTTCATGCGCTGGTGCTCCTCGCGATTCAACGGATTGCGCATGAGCAGCGCGCGCCGAACGAGCGTCTGAACTGACCTGCTCGGGAATTCCGAGACAGTAATTCCTAGAAGACGGCGGGTTGCGGGTCTTGACGGAGCTGCTGTTTGAACTCTGTCGGGGTCAAGTATT
>QFOD01000024.1 GCA_003241055.1 Roseateles depolymerans | reverse complement strand
CAAGGAAATGGTCATGCCTGGCGACAACGTCGGCATCACCGTGAAGCTGATCGCGCCGATCGCCATGGAGCAAGGCCTGCGCTTTGCTATCCGTGAAGGTGGCCGCACCGTCGGTTCGGGCGTCGTCGCCACGATCATCGAGTAATCACTTTTGCTCTGCGCGCCGCACCACGGGTGCGGCGCAAAGCAATCGTTCTTTGAAGGAATCGTCATGCAGAAGCAAAAGATCCGCATTCGCCTGAAGGCGTTTGATTACAAGCTGATCGACCAGTCGGCCCTCGAGATCGTCGAGACCGCCAAGCGTACCGGCGCCATCGTCAAGGGCCCGGTGCCCCTGCCGACCCGCATGGAGCGTTTCGACATCCTGCGCTCGCCGCACGTCAACAAGACGTCGCGCGACCAGTTCGAGATCCGCACCCACCAGCGTCTGATGGACATCGTCGACCCGACCGACAAGACGGTTGATGCGCTGATGAAGCTGGACCTGCCGGCCGGCGTGGACGTCGAGATCAAGCTGCAGTAATACGACTGAGGCTCGAAGAGGCCCCGGGGTGCGCAAGCCCCCGGGGCTTTGTTCTTGGCGGCAGCATGGCCGCTTGCGTCTTTGGCGCGGTGCGGGCTATACTCGCTGTCTTTCCGGGTCAACTCTGGTTGATTCGGGGTTCGCGCTTGAGCTTGTTTTGTCCGGTTTGGGCGAGGCAAGTGTCAGGCAGGTCAGCCCGGCCAATCGATGTCGGGTGTTCGCAATAGCTTCGGCGGTGCAAGTTGCCGGGGCTGGAGAAAAACATGAGTCTTAGCAATCGTCTCGGATTGCTGGGCCGCAAGGTGGGCATGATGCGCATCTTCACGGACGATGGCGACGCCATCCCTGTGACGGTGCTGGATGTGTCCAACAACCGCGTGACCCAGATCAAGACCGAAGAGATCGACGGCTACAGCGCCATTCAAGTGGCGTTCGGTACGCGCAAGGCATCGCGCGTGACCAAGCCGGAAGCCGGCCACCTCGCCAAGGCGGGTGTCGAAGCTGGTGAAGTCCTGAAGGAATTCCGCGTTGAGGCCGACATCGCTGCCCAGTATCAAGCTGGTGCGACTGTTCCGGTCACGCTGTTCGCTGCCGGCCAGCTGGTGGACGTGCAGGGCACCTCCATCGGTAAGGGCTACGCGGGCACCATCAAGCGCCACAACTTCGGTTCGCAGCGCGCTTCCCACGGTAACAGCCGTTCCCACAATGTTCCGGGCTCCATCTCGATGGCTCAGGACCCGGGCCGCGTGTTCCCTGGCAAGAAGATGACGGGCCACATGGGCGACGAAACCGTCACCACTCAAAACCTGGACATCGTGCGCGTGGACGAAGCTCGTTCGCTGCTGCTGGTCCGCGGTGCGGTGCCGGGCGCCAAGAACGGCCACGTGGTCGTTCGTCCCGCCGTCAAGGTGAAGCTCAAGAAGGGAGCCAACTGATGCAGCTCGAGCTCCTGAATGAGCAGGGTCAGGCCACCGCCAAGGTGGACGCGCCTGATACCGTGTTTGCTCGCGACTACAACGAAGCCCTGGTTCACCAGGTCGTCGTTGCCTATCAGGCCAACGCGCGTCAGGGCACCCGTGCCCAGAAGGACCGCGAACAGGTCCATCACTCGACCAAGAAGCCTTTCCGCCAGAAGGGCACCGGCCGCGCTCGCGCCGGTATGACCTCGTCGCCGCTGTGGCGCGGGGGCGGTCGCATCTTCCCGAACATGCCTGACGAGAACTTCTCGCACAAGCTGAACAAGAAGATGTACCGCGCCGGTATGGCTGCGATCCTGTCGCAACTGGCCCGCGAAGGCCGCCTGGCGGTGGTGGATTCGATCTCTATCGAAGCCCCCAAGACCAAGCTGCTGGCCGCCAAGTTCAAGGCCATGGGTCTGGACTCGGTGATGGTCATTGCCGACACCGTGGACGACAACCTCGCTCTGGCCTCGCGCAACCTGGCCAACGTGCTGGTCGTCGAGCCGCGTTACGCCGATCCGCTGTCCCTCGTCTTCTACAAGAAGGTGCTGGTGACCAAGGCTGCGGTCGAGCAACTCAAGGAGATGCTGGCATGAGCGCCCCCAAGTTTGCTGAGGGCCGTCTGGCCCAGGTGCTGCTCGCGCCCATCGTGTCCGAAAAGGCCACGCAGGTTGCCGAGAAGCACAACCAGGTGCTGTTCAAGGTCCTGCGCGATGCGACCAAGCCGGAAATCAAGGCCGCCGTTGAACTGATGTTCAAGGTTGAGGTCGAGTCCGTCAGCGTGGTGAACGTGAAGGGCAAGACCAAGCGCTTTGGTGGCCGCGTCGGCCGCCGTGACCACGTCAAGAAGGCCTATGTGGCCCTGAAGGCGGGTCAAGAGCTCAACTTCTCCGGGGAGGCCGCGTAAATGGCCATCGTCAAAGTCAAGCCGACTTCGCCTGGCCGCCGTGCCGTGGTGAAGGTGGTGCACAAGCACCTGCACAAGGGCGCTCCCGAAGCTTCGCTGCTGGAGCCCCAGAAGCAGAAGTCTGGCCGTAACAACAACGGTCACATCACGATGCGTCACAAGGGTGGTGGCCACAAGCACCACTATCGCGTCGTCGACTTCAAGCGCAACAAGGACGGCATTCCCGCCAAGGTTGAACGCATCGAGTACGACCCGAACCGCACGGCCCACATCGCTCTGGTGTGCTACGCCGACGGTGAGCGCCGTTACGTGATCGCGCCGCGTGGTCTGGAAGTTGGTGCCACGCTGCTGAGCGGCGCTGAAGCGCCGATCAAGGCCGGCAACACGCTGCCCATCCGCAACATCCCCGTGGGTTCGACCATTCACTGCATCGAGCTGCTGCCCGGCAAGGGTGCGCAGATCATCCGCTCGGCCGGCACGTCCGCCGTTCTGATGGCTCGTGAAGGTGTCTACGCTCAGATCCGTCTGCGCTCCGGTGAAGTTCGCCGCGTGCACATCGATTGCCGCGCCACCATCGGTGAAGTGAGCAACGAAGAGCACAGCCTGCGCCAATACGGCAAGGCTGGCGCGATCCGCTGGAAGGGCATCCGTCCGACGGTCCGTGGCGTTGCCATGAACCCGGTGGATCACCCGCACGGTGGTGGTGAAGGCCGTACTGGTGAGG
This sequence comes from Roseateles depolymerans, assembly GCA_003241055.1. GTDB lineage: Bacteria > Pseudomonadota > Gammaproteobacteria > Burkholderiales > Burkholderiaceae_C > Pelomonas > Pelomonas depolymerans_A. The sequence continues at coordinate 76,434 of QFOD01000024.1, read as the reverse complement.
GTCAGGTCCCCGTGTCCCCGTGGAACACGATGACCAAGGGCTACCGCACTCGCAACAACAAGCGTACGCAGACGTTCATCGTCTCGCGTCGCAAGAAGTAAGAAGGGAAGTCGGAAATGGCTCGTTCCCTCAAGAAGGGTCCTTTCGTGGACCATCACCTGATGGCCAAGGTCGACAAGGCCGTGGCTATCAAGGACAAGAAGCCCATCAAGACCTGGTCGCGTCGCTCGACGATCCTGCCCGAGTTCATCGGTCTGACGATCGCTGTGCACAACGGCAAGCAGCACGTGCCGGTCTATGTGTCTGACCAGATGGTCGGCCACAAACTGGGTGAATTCGCACTGACCCGCACCTTCAAGGGCCACCCGGCCGACAAGAAGGCCGGGAAGAAGTAAGGATGCCGACGATGGAAACCAAAGCAATCGTTCGCGGCGTTCGCCTGTCTTGTGACAAGGGCCGCCTGGTGGCGGACCTGATCCGTGGCAAGAAGGTGGACCAGGCGCTCAACATCCTGGCGTTCACCCAGAAGAAGGCTGCTGTCATCATCAAGAAGGCGCTGGAAAGCGCCATCGCCAACGCCGAGCACAACGACGGCGCTGACATTGATGAGCTGAAGGTCACCTCGATCTACGTGGAGCAGGGCGCCACCCTGAAGCGTTTCTCGGCCCGCGCAAAGGGTCGTGGCAATCGCATCAGCAAGCCCACCTGCCACATCTTCGTGTCGGTCGGTAACTGAGGCACTAGGAAGACTATGGGACAGAAAATCCATCCGGTTGGCTTCCGCCTGCCCGTCACCCGTAACTGGGCTTCCCGCTGGTACGCCAACAACCAAAACTTCGCCAGCATGCTGGCTGAAGATCTGCAGGTTCGTGACTACCTGAAGGCCAAGCTCAAGAATGCCGCCGTCTCGCGCATCCTGATCGAGCGCCCCGCCAAGAACGCCCGCATCACGATCTTCTCGGCTCGTCCGGGCGTCGTGATCGGCAAGAAGGGCGAAGACATCGAGAACCTGAAGGCCGAACTGACCAAGCGTCTGGGCGTGCCGGTGGCCGTGAACATCGAAGAAGTGCGCAAGCCTGAAGTCGATGCTCAGCTGATCGCCGACTCGATCACCCAGCAGTTGGAAAAGCGCATCATGTTCCGTCGTGCCATGAAGCGCGCGATGCAGAACGCCATGCGCCTGGGCGCCCAGGGCATCAAGATCATGTCCGCCGGCCGTCTGAACGGCATCGAAATCGCTCGTACCGAGTGGTATCGCGAAGGTCGTGTGCCCCTGCACACCCTGAAGGCTGACATCGACTACGGCTTCTCCGAAGCCAAGACCACCTACGGCGTCATCGGCGTCAAGGTTTGGGTCTACCGCGGTGACCGTCTGGCCAATGGCGAGGCGCCTGTCATCAACACTCCCGCTGGCGCCGAAGACGATCGTCGCCCGCGTCGTAACGCCCGTCCGGGCGCTCCGGGTGGCCGCGGCCGTCCGGGCGACCGCGGTGGTCGTGACGGAGCAGACCAGCCCGCTGCCGGCGCCCCCTCGGGCGACGCAGCCAAGCCCGCCGCGAAGCGTGTGATCCGCAAGGCTCCCGCCGCCGGTGAGGCGAAAGGAGAATAAGCATGCTGCAACCCGCTCGTCGTAAATACCGCAAGGAGCAGAAGGGCCGCAATACTGGTATTGCGACCCGTGGCGCCTCGGTGTCTTTCGGTGATTTCGGCCTCAAGGCCACCGAGCGCGGCCGTCTGACGGCCCGCCAGATCGAAGCGGCTCGCCGCGCGATCTCGCGTCACATCAAGCGCGGTGGTCGGATCTTCATCCGCATCTTCCCGGACAAGCCGATCTCGGAAAAGCCCGCCGAAGTCCGTATGGGTAACGGTAAGGGCAACCCGGAGTACTACGTGGCTGAAATCCAGCCCGGCAAGGTGCTCTACGAGATCAACGGCGTGCCCGAGCAACTCGCTCGTGAGGCGTTCACGCTGGCGGCTGCCAAGCTGCCGCTGCGTTGCACCTTCGTGGCCCGCCAGGTCGGCACCTGAACTGGAGGACACCCATGAAAGCATCTGAACTCCGCGCCAAGGACGTCGCTGCCCTCGAGAAGGAAGTGACCGATCTGCTGAAGGCCCACTTCGGCCTGCGCATGCAAAAGGCAACCCAGCAGCTGACCAACACGTCGGTGCTGGGCAAGACCCGCCGCGACATCGCTCGTGCCAAGACCATCCTGGCCGAGAAGAAGAAGGAGGCCGCGAAATGACTGAGGCCCAAGTGAAGAAGGCTCGCACGCTGGTTGGTAAGGTCGTCAGCGACGCCCGCGCCAAGACCGTGACCGTGCTGGTTGAGCGTCGTGCCAAGCACGAGCTCTACGGCAAGATCGTGGCCCGTTCGCGCAAGTACCACGCCCATGACGAAAAGGGTGAGTACAAGCTGGGCGACGTGGTCGAGATCAGCGAAAGCCGCCCCATCTCCAAGACCAAGTCTTGGGTGGTGACGCGTCTGGTCGAGAAGGCCCAGATCGTCTAATCGTCCGTTTTTACGGATGATTGCCGAACAAGCCGGCACGCTGGGAAACTGGCGTGCCGGCTTTTTACGTTGTGTCTCGAATTACTACTGACGGAGAAGCTTCATGATCAAGGTCGGAGACAAGCTGCCTGCTGGGACGCTGCAGGAGTTCTATGAGGTCGAGGGCGAGGGGTGCTCGCTCGGGCCAAACAGCTTTGATATCCAGAAGACGGTGGCCGGCAAGATCGTCGCAATCTTCGCTTTGCCTGGTGCGTTTACGCCGACCTGTTCCGCTCAACATGTGCCGGGCTATGTCGGCCTTGCCGCAGAACTCAAGGCGGCCGGCGTGGACGAGATCTGGTGCATCTCGGTCAACGACGCGTTTGTGATGGGCGCGTGGGCGCGCGATCAGAAGACGGCGGGCAAGGTTCGCATGATGGCTGACGGCAGTGCCGCATTCACCAGCGCCGTCGGGCTTCCGCTCGATCTGACTGCGCGCGGGATGGGTGTGCGGTCGCAGCGCTACTCGATGCTGGTCAAGGACGGTGTTGTGCGCGCCCTCAATGTCGAGGCGCCTGGTAAGTTTGAAGTGAGTGACGCAGCCACTTTGCTGGCGCAGGCTCGCGCGCTGTAAGTCACAGCAAAAAGTTAGCCGCAAGGCATTGACGGCGAATGCCAGCCAATGCATAATGCGCAGCTTCGCCGAACGCTAAGCATGCATTCCGCATGCCGTGGCCTCGGATCCGCCCTCAACCGTTGGGCGGCAAGTGGTGCAACGCCGCATGCCGTTTGACTTACGGGCCCAAGACTGACCGATGGGTGCTGCATTTGCGGCGTCTTTCGGGTCAAGTTGGGGACAGACATGATTCAAATGCAATCGCGGCTTGACGTCGCGGACAACACTGGCGCGAAGTCCGTCATGTGCATCAAGGTGCTTGGCGGCTCCAAGCGTCGTTATGCGCACATCGGCGACATCATCAAGGTCAGCATCAAGGATGCTGCGCCGCGTGGTCGCGTGAAGAAGGGCGAGGTTTACAGCGCCGTGGTGGTTCGCACCGCCAAGGGCGTTCGTCGTCAGGACGGCTCTCTCGTCAAGTTCGACGGCAACGCCGCAGTGCTGCTGAACAGCAAGCTCGAGCCCATCGGCACTCGTATCTTTGGCCCCGTGACGCGTGAACTGCGTACCGAGCGCTTCATGAAGATCGTTTCGCTGGCGCCTGAGGTTCTCTGAGCCCAACGACTGAGGTAAGCCATGAACAAGATTCGTAAAGGCGATCAGGTCATCGTGTTGACCGGCCGCGACAAGGGCAAGCGTGGCGTCGTCGCCTCGCGCGTCGATGCCGACCACATCGTGGTCGAAGGCGTCAATGTCGTGAAGAAGCACGTCAAGCCCAACCCGCTGAAGGGCACCACTGGCGGCGTCGTCGACAAGACCATGCCTATCCATCAATCCAACGTGGCGATCTTCAACGCCGCATCCGGCAAGGCCGATCGAGTGGGCGTGAAGCTGCTTGACGACGGCAAGAAGGTGCGCGTTTACAAGTCGACCGGCGAAGAGATCAAGGCGTAAGAGGTCCGACATGGCTCGTTTGCAAACGCATTACCGCGAAAAGGTCGTGCCCGGCCTCATCGAGAAGTTCGGCTACAAGTCCATCATGGAAGTGCCGCGCATCACCAAGATCACGCTGAACATGGGCGTGAGCGAGGCGGTGGCTGACAAGAAGGTCATGGACCACGCTGTGGGCGACCTGACCAAGATCGCTGGCCAAAAGCCTGTGATCACGAAGTCGAAGAAGGCCATTGCCGGCTTCAAGATCCGTGACAACGTGCCCATCGGTTGCATGGTCACGCTGCGTGGCGTCCAGATGTATGAATTCCTGGATCGCTTCGTGACGATCGCGCTGCCGCGAGTGCGCGACTTCCGTGGTATTTCCGGCCGTTCCTTTGATGGTCGCGGCAACTACAACATCGGCGTCAAAGAGCAAATCATCTTCCCCGAAATCGAGTACGACAAGGTGGATGCTCTGCGTGGTCTGAACATCAGCATCACGACGACGGCCAAGACGGACGACGAGGCCAAGGCATTGCTGGCCGCGTTCAAGTTCCCGTTCAAGAACTGAGGTGAACTGTGGCAAAACTCTCGATCAAACAACGTGAGCTGAAGCGCGAAGCGCTGGTCGCCAAGTTCGCCAAGAAGTACGCGGAACTGAAGGCCATCATCGACGACAGCAAGAAGTCCGAAGAAGAGCGCTACGCCGCTCGTCTCGAGCTGCAAAAGCTGCCGCGCAACGCTTATCCCACCCGTCTGCGCAATCGTTGCGAGCTGACCGGTCGTCCGCGCGGTACGTTCCGCAAGTTCGGCCTCGCCCGTAACAAGATTCGTGAACTGGCCTTCAAGGGCGACATCCCCGGTGTCGTCAAGGCCAGCTGGTAATCGGCCCGATCAGGAGATTTCGCAATGAGCATGAGTGATCCTATCGCCGATATGCTGACCCGTATTCGCAACGCCCAAAGCGTTGAGAAGACCAGCGTGGCGATGCCCTCGTCCAAGCTGAAGGTGGCTATTGCCAAGGTGCTGAAGGACGAAGGTTATATCGACGACTTCGCCGTCCGTGGTGATGCTGCGCGTCCTGAACTGGAAATCGCGCTGAAGTATTACGCCGGTCGTCCCGTCATCGAGCGTATCGAGCGCGTGAGCCGTCCTGGTCTGCGCATCTACAAGGGCCGCCACGACATTCCTCAGGTCATGAATGGCCTGGGCGTGGCGATTGTCACCACCCCCAAGGGTGTGATGACGGACCGCAAGGCGCGCGCTGCCGGTATCGGCGGCGAAGTGCTCTGCTACGTCGCCTAAGCGCAAGGAGAGACAGACAATGTCCCGCGTTGGAAAAATGCCGGTCGCGATTCCGCAAGGCGTCGATGTGACCGTGTCCGCTGAGTCGATCAGCGTCAAGGGCTCCCTCGGCACGCTGGTGCGTCCGGCCAACAAGCTGGTGAGCATCAAGAACGAAGCAGGCAAGCTGAATTTCGTCCCCTCGGACGACAGTGCTGAAGCCGATGCCATGAGCGGCACCATGCGTGCCCTGGTCGCCAACATGGTGACTGGCGTGAGCAAGGGCTTCGAGCGCAAGCTGAACCTGGTGGGCGTGGGCTTCCGTGCCCAGGCTCAAGGCCAGAAGCTGAATCTGCAGATCGGCTTCTCGCATCCCGTGGTGAAGGACATGCCGGCCGGTATCAAGGTCGAATGCCCGACGCAAACGGAAATCCTGATCAAGGGCGCCGACCGTCAGGTCGTCGGCCAGGTCGCTGCTGAGGTGCGTGCCTTCCGTCCCCCCGAGCCTTACAAGGGCAAGGGCATCCGTTATTCGGATGAGAAGGTCACCCTCAAAGAGACCAAGAAGAAGTAAGGAGCAGCGCCATGATGACCAAGAAAGAACAACGCCTGCGTCGCTCGCGCCAAACCCGCGCGCGCATTGCGATCCAGCGTGCGGTCCGTCTGACGGTGTTCCGCTCCAATCTGCACATCTACGCCCAAGTCATCTCCGAAGACTGCGGTACGGTGCTCGCAGCGGCCTCTACCGCCGAGAAGGAAGTGCGCGACCAACTGGGCAGCGCTGGCAAGGGTGGCAATGTTGCCGCCGCCACGCTGATCGGCAAGCGCATCGCCGAGAAGGCCAAGGCTGCCGGCATCGAGAAGGTCGCCTTCGACCGCTCGGGCTTCGCCTATCACGGCCGCGTCAAGGCGCTGGCCGAGGCCGCCCGTGAAGCCGGCCTGCAGTTCTGACGCATCAAGGAATACGAAATGGCAAAGTTTCAACCTCGCGGCGCTCAGGCTGAAGGCAATGATGACGGCCTGAAGGAAAAGATGATCGCGGTCAACCGCGTCACCAAGGTCGTTAAGGGTGGTCGTACGCTGTCCTTCGCAGCGCTGACCGTGGTCGGTGACGGCGATGGCCGTATCGGCATGGGCAAGGGCAAGGCCAAGGAAGTTCCGGTGGCCGTGCAGAAGGCCATGGAATCGGCGCGCCGCAACATGTTCAAGGTCGCCCTGAAGAACGGCTCCGTGCACCACAACGTGGTGGGCGAGCACGGCGCTTCCCGCGTGATGCTGGCTCCGGCTCCGACCGGTACCGGCGTCATTGCTGGCGGCCCGATGCGTGCCGTCTTCGAAGTGATGGGTGTGACCGATATCGTGTCCAAGAGCCACGGTTCGACCAACCCGTACAACATGGTCCGCGCCACGCTGGACGCACTGAAGCGTTCCACCACGGCGTCGGAAGTCGCTGCCAAGCGCGGCAAGACGGTTGAAGAAATCTTCAACTGATCGCCAGAGCGGAGCACAAGATGTCTGACAAGAAAACCCTGACGGTCAAGCTGGTCCGCAGCCCCATCGGCTGTCGTGCCTCGCACCGTGCCACGGTCGTGGGCCTGGGTCTGCGCAAGCTGAACAGCACCAAGACCCTGGAAGACACGCCCGCCGTGCGCGGCATGATCAACAAGATCGCCTACCTGGTGCAGGTGCTGTAAGGCCCGTACCCCAGAAGGACAAGACGATGGAACTCAACACGATCAAGCCCGCCGAGGGCGCCAAGCATGCCAAGCGCCGTGTCGGCCGTGGCATCGGCTCCGGCCTGGGCAAGACCGCCGGTCGCGGTCACAAGGGCCAGAAGTCCCGTGCTGGCGGCTACCACAAGGTCGGTTTCGAAGGCGGTCAAATGCCGCTGCAGCGCCGTCTGCCCAAGCGCGGCTTCAAGTCGACGACGCTGAAGTACAACGCCGAGATCACGCTGTCTGATCTGCAGGCGCTGGTTGGCGAAGAAATCGACGTGTCGACGCTGAAGGCTGCTGGTGTGGTGCCCCAACTGGCCAAGACGGTCAAGGTCATCCTGTCCGGCGCCATCGAGCGCAAGGTTGCGCTCAAGGGCGTGATCGCCACCAAGGGTGCCAAGGCTGCCATCGAGGCCGCCGGCGGCTCCGTTGCCTAAACCCTTCAGGGACTGATCCAGCGTGGCAACCAACGCGAATCAGCTGGCCAAGAGTGGCAAGTTCGGTGACCTGCGTCGCCGGCTTGTCTTTCTGCTGCTGGCTCTGGTCGTCTACCGTATCGGGGCGCATATCCCCGTGCCAGGTATCGACCCGAATCAGCTCGCGCAGTTCTTCAAAGGTCAAGCCGGTGGCATCCTGAGCCTGTTCAACATGTTCTCGGGTGGCGCTCTGTCGCGCTTCACGGTGTTCGCGTTGGGCATCACGCCTTACATCTCCGCATCGATCGTGATCCAGCTGATGACCTACGTGGTCCCGACGCTGGAGCAGTTGAAGAAGGAAGGCGAAGCAGGGCGTCGCAAGATCACGCAGTACACCCGATACGGCACGTTGGGCCTGGCGATTTTCCAAAGCCTGTCGATTGCGCTTGCTCTGGAAGGTTCGGCGGGCCTGGTGCTGAGCCCGGGTTTCGGCTTCCGCGTCACGACGGTGTCCAGCCTTGTGGCCGGCACGATGTTCCTGATGTGGCTGGGCGAGCAGATTACGGAACGTGGCCTGGGTAACGGTATCTCGATCCTGATCTTCGGCGGTATTGCCGCGGGTCTGCCGGGTGCCATTGGCGGGCTGTTCGAGCTGGTTCGCACCGGTGCGATGGGCTACGGCTCTGCGTTGATCGTGATTTCGCTGGTTGTTCTCGTGACCTTCGCGGTCGTGTTCGTCGAACGCGGTCAGCGCAAGATCCTGGTGAACTACGCCAAGCGTCAGGTCGGCAACAAGGTCTATGGTGGCCAGTCGTCGCACCTGCCGCTGAAGCTGAACATGTCGGGCGTGATCCCGCCGATCTTCGCGTCGTCGATCATCCTGCTGCCGACCACGGTGGTGAGCTGGTTTGCGACCGGTGACAGTCTGCGCTGGTTGAAGGACCTGGCTGGCATGGTGAGTCCAGGGCAGCCGATCTACGTGCTGCTGTACTCTGCGGCCATCGTGTTCTTCTGCTTCTTCTACACGGCGCTGGTTTTCAACAGCCGTGAGACGGCAGACAACCTGAAGAAGAGTGGCGCGTTCATCCCTGGCATTCGTCCGGGCGAACAGACTGCCAAGCACATCGACAAGATCCTGTCCCGTCTGACTCTGGCAGGCGCGATCTACGTGACGTTGGTCTGCTTGCTGCCGGAGTTCCTGACGCTGAAGTACAACGTTCCGTTTTATTTCGGTGGCACGTCCCTGCTGATCATCGTGGTCGTCACGATGGACTTCTGGGCGCAGGTGCAGAGTTACATCATGAGTCAGCAGTATGAGTCGCTGCTGAAAAAGGCGAGCTTCAAGGCAAACTAAGCTGAGAGGCTGGTCAGGAAGAGTTTGATTCAACTCACATAAAACGCGGCATGGCGAAAGACGACGTCATTCAAATGCAGGGCGAGATTCTGGAGAATCTGCCCAATGCCACGTTTCGTGTGAAGTTGGAGAACGGGCATGTCGTTCTCGGACACATCTCCGGCAAGATGCGTATGCACTACATACGCATCCTGCCTGGCGACAAGGTGACCGTGGAGTTGACACCCTACGATTTGAGTCGTGCTCGCATCGTGTTCCGGGCGAAGTGAGCTGTTTGAACCCCCGGGAACGCGTGAAGAGCGCAAGAAGAGTTAGGCCAAGGAGCAGACCATGAAAGTTTCGGCATCCGTGAAGCAGATGTGCCGCAATTGCAAGATCATCCGCCGCAAGGGTGTGGTGCGCGTGATCTGCACCGACCCGCGTCATAAGCAGCGTCAAGGCTGATTGGCCGCACGACAGAATTAGAGGACCACCATGGCACGTATTGCTGGTATCAACATTCCGCCGCAAAAGCACACGGAGATCGGCCTGACCTCGATCTACGGCATTGGCCGTACGACCGCTCAGAAGATCTGCACCACCTGCGGTATCCCGTTCGACAAGAAGGTCAAGGACCTGACTGACGGCGATCTCGAAAAGATCCGTGACGAAGTCAACAAGTTGACCATCGAAGGCGATCTGCGTCGTGAGCAGTCCATCAACATCAAGCGTTTGATGGATCTGGGCTGCTATCGCGGCTTCCGCCATCGCCGTGGCCTGCCGATGCGCGGCCAGCGTACCCGCACCAATGCTCGTACCCGCAAGGGTCCGCGCAAGGCCGCGGCTACCGGCAAGAAGTGATCGCAGCACCGAACTGAAAGAAGGTCAATATGGCAAAGGCACCCAATAATTCGGCTGCTCAGCGCGTCCGCAAGAAGGTCCGCAAGAACGTTGCTGACGGCATCGCGCACGTTCACGCTTCGTTCAACAACACCATCATCACGATCACCGACCGCCAAGGCGGCGCGCTGTCGTGGGCTTCCTCTGGTGGCCAGGGCTTCAAGGGTTCGCGCAAGTCGACTCCCTTCGCGGCTCAGGTTGCTGCCGAGGTGGCAGGTCGTGCGGCGCAAGAGCAAGGCATCAAGAACCTGGACGTGAAGATCAAGGGCCCCGGCCCGGGTCGTGAATCGTCGGTTCGCGCGCTGGCTGCTCTGGGCATCCGCATCACGTCGATCTCCGACGTGACGCCCGTTCCGCACAACGGCTGCCGTCCGCAGAAGCGTCGCCGTATCTAAACCTGGTTTTCCCAGGCTCTTGCAGATTCGGTTGACGGTGCGATAATCGCGCGTTTTCCCTAGCCGGCGGGCGCGAAAGTGCCTCGCCGGCTTCATCGTTGACGGCGCCAGCAGGCGTTCGTCTTTGGGGCTGCTAGCCCCAGCAAGCCCACCGTCCAAGCCCACAACAACATCGGCTGGACTCGCGTCATGTTGGCTGTACCGGCCGCTGACGTTAGATTGAACAAGGACACTCAAAGTGGCACGTTACCTCGGACCCAAGGCCAAGCTTTCCCGCCGTGAAGGCACCGACCTTTTCCTGAAGAGCGCCCGTCGCGCCATCAGCGACAAGGCGAAGTTCGACTCCAAGCCTGGCCAACACGGCCGCACGTCGGGTCAGCGCACCTCTGACTTCGGCCTGCAACTGCGTGAGAAGCAGAAGGTCAAGCGCATGTACGGCGTGCTGGAGCGTCAGTTCCGCCGCTACTTCGCCGAGGCCGAGCGTCGCAAGGGCTCGACCGGCGTGAACCTGCTGCAACTGCTGGAATCGCGTCTGGACAACGTCGTGTATCGCATGGGCTTCGGCTCCACGCGTGCGGAAGCGCGTCAGCTGGTCTCGCACAAGGCGATCACGGTGAACGGCGAAATCGTCAACATCGCGTCCTACCTGGTCAAGGCCGGCGACACGGTCGCGGTGCGCGAAAAGTCCAAGAAGCAACTGCGCATCACCGACTCCTTCAAGCTGGCCGAGTCCATCGGTCTGCCCGCCTGGGTTCAGGTTGACGGCACCAAGCTGGAAGGCATCTTCAAGAAGACGCCGGACCGCGACGAATTCGGCGCTGAGATCAACGAGTCGCTGATCGTCGAGCTCTACTCGCGTTAATGCGTTTCCCGCGCCGATTCGGTCGTTTGTCGACCGCGTCGGCGTTTCCTCGTCCGGGACCTGGCTCCAGGGAGGGTCAGCCCGGCTGGTCCTCAGCCTTATCGGTGTAACGAACCGAGGGTATTGAAAGAAAGACCTCATGCAAACCAATCTGCTCAAACCCAAGTCCATCAACGTGGAGCCCCTGGGCGGTCATCGCGCCAAGGTCACGCTGGAGCCGTTCGAACGCGGCTACGGTCACACCCTGGGCAACGCCCTGCGCCGTGTGCTGCTCTCGTCGATGGTGGGTTATGCGCCGACCGAGGTGACGATCGCGGGCGTGTTGCACGAGTACTCGGCCATCGATGGCGTGCAAGAGGACGTGGTTCACGTCATGCTGAACCTCAAGGGTGTGGTCTTCCGTCTGCACAACCGCGAGGAAGTCACGCTGGTGCTGCGCAAGGAAGGCGAAGGCCCTGTTACGGCCGCCGATATCCAGACGCCGCACGACGTCGAAATCATCAACCCTGATCACGTCATCGCTCACCTGTCGCAAGGCGGCAAGCTGGACATGCAGATCAAGGTCGAGAAGGGCCGCGGCTATGTGCCGGGTAACCTGCGTCGTTTCGGCGATGAGCCGACGAAGTCCATCGGCCGCATCGTGCTGGACGCCTCGTTCAGCCCGGTCAAGCGCGTCAGCTATGCCGTCGAGAACGCTCGCGTCGAGCAGCGTACCGACCTGGACAAGCTGGTCATGGAGATCGAGACCAACGGCGCCATCTCGCCCGAGGAAGCGATCCGCGCCTCCGCCAAGATCCTGGTTGAACAGCTGGCGGTCTTCGCCCAACTGCAGGGCACGGATCTGGTTGATGCCTTCGACCAGCCGGCCCAGCGCGCCAGCAGCTTCGATCCGATCCTGCTGCGCCCGGTCGATGAGCTCGAACTGACGGTTCGTTCCGCGAACTGCCTGAAGGCCGAGAACATCTACTACATCGGCGATCTGATCCAACGTACCGAGACCGAGCTGCTCAAGACTCCGAACCTGGGTCGCAAGTCGCTCAACGAGATCAAGGAAGTTCTGGCTTCCCGCGGTCTCACCCTCGGCGCACGCCTCGAGAACTGGCCTCCCCAAGGTCTCGACAAGCGTTGATTTTTAAAGTGGCCGGTTGAAACCGGCCGGTGCACCCGGCAGTACCTGATACGGCTGTCGGTATTAACGAAGTGAAAGGAAAGCACCATGCGTCACCGTCACGGCCTCCGCAAGCTGAACCGTACCAGCGAACATCGCAAGGCGATGCTGCGCAACATGTGCGTTTCGCTGCTGCAGCACGAAGCCATCAAGACCACCCTGCCCAAGGCCAAGGAACTGCGCAAGGTCGTTGAGCCCCTGATCACGCTGGCCAAGGAGCCGACGGTTGCCAACCGCCGTCTGGCTTTCGACCGCCTGCGCGACCGCGACATCGTCGTCAAGCTGTTCAACGAACTGGGCCCGCGTTTCAAGACCCGCCCGGGCGGCTACACCCGTATCCTGAAGATGGGTTTCCGCGTCGGCGACAACGCGCCCATGGCGTACGTCGAGCTGGTTGACCGCGCTGAAGAAGGCGCGGTGGCCGAAGCCGCCGCCGAGTAATCCGTTGGCGCGCAAGCTGCGCGCGTTCGAGATTCATGCAAGGCCAGCAGAGCGATCTGCTGGCCTTTTTCATTGGCGGGCGGTGGGACTCGTTTCAGGTTGGTGAAAACCGTGCTACACTGCTAGCTTCAGTCGCGGGGTGGAGCAGTCTGGTAGCTCGTTGGGCTCATAACCCAAAGGTCGTCGGTTCAAATCCGGCCCCCGCAACCAGAGATTGATAAGAAGCCGCTGTCTTCAGCGGCTTTTTTTGTCGGGAGTCGTTTCCCGAGCAGCGAAAAACAGTCGCGGGGTGGAGCAGTCTGGTAGCTCGTTGGGCTCATAACCCAAAGGTCGTCGGTTCAAATCCGGCCCCCGCAACCAAGTCGACAAGGACGGCCCGAACGATTCAGTTCGGGCCGTTTTGTTTTGTGCGATCGCCTGCCAATATGCTGGCGAAGGCGTTATGGCGCTGCGGGTGGGCGATGCGTGCCGTCATCCCATCCGCCACCCAATGCCCGGTACAACGCCACCTCGCCCTGCAAGAGTGCGGCCTGGTACTGAAGCGCGCCTTGCTGCGCCGCGAAGAGGCCGCGCTGCGCCACCAGCTCGTCAAGGTAGGACGCGTAGCCGGCTGCCCGGCGACGTTGCGCGATGCGCAGGGCTTCGGCCAGTGCCTGCTGTTGGCCAGCCGCCTGTTCCAGCTGCTGCCGCACCAGCGCATAGCTGTCGAGCAGGGTGTCGACCTCCTCGAAGGCCGCCAGCGTGGCGTGCTCATAGGCCGTCAACGCCTGCTCTCTGCGGGCGTCACTGGCTCGCACCTGAGCGCGCAGTCGACCGCCGTTGAAGAGCGGTGCGAGCACGCTGCCGCCAACGCTCCATATCGTGAACGGGTCACCGTGGAGGACGCTGGCGCCGGTCCTGCCGAGGCTGGCCGTCAGCCGTAGCGAGGGCAGCAGTGCGGCGCGCGAGGCGGCAAGCTGGGCATCTGCGGCCACCAGCTGAAGTTCTGCGGCGGCCAGGTCCGGGCGACGTCGCAGCAGCTCCGAGGGCAGGCCTGCCGCCGGGAGCCCTCGTGCCACCCAGGCTGCGAGCGGCCGGCCGCGCTTGATCGGCCCCGGCAGCCGGGCCAGCAGCAGATTCAGCGTGGCTTCCTGGCGCTGAATGGCCTGCAGCAGCTGGGGCTCGACCAGGGCCGTGTTGCGCCATTCGGCCTCGGCCTGGGCGGACTCCAGCGCGCTCGCGTGGCCACTGTGTTCGCGTTGGCGGGTGAGCTGCAGCGAGGCTTGGCGAGACGCCATCGTCTGCCGGGTCAGCGCCAGCTGTGCGTCGAGTTGCAGGAGCGACAGGTAGGTGCTTGCCACCGTGGCGGTCAGCGAGAGCTGGACCGAGTCGCGCATGGCCGCGCTGGCCTGGGCGTTGGCCTCGGCCGCGTTCAGCGCCGCGGCGATGCGGCCGGACAGATCGACCTCGTATGCCGCCTGGAACAGCTCCTGATGGCCAGTGGACAGGTAGGGCTTGAGTGAGACGTCGCTGATGGCCCGTGCCCGGGAGCCGCCAGCGGCGAGATCCAGCGACGGCCATTGCGCGCCGGCCTGGGCTTCCGCCAGCGCGCGCGCTTCGGCAAGACGTGCGCTGGCCATCCGGAGGTCGTGGTTGTTGGCCAGCGCTTCGGCAATGAGCGCATTCAGCGTGTCGTCCCCGTAGGCGCGCCACCAACCGGCGTGCACTGGCTGTTGGCCCCCGGCTTGACGCCAGGCGTCGGGCACCGCAGGTGCGGACGGCGGCGCAGGCGCTAGCGTGGTACTGCAGGCGCCGAGGGCGAGGCAGGCGCCCAGCAGCAGCAAGGGGGTCGCCCGGGGCCGGCGGGTCATCGTGGGCCTCCGGCGGTATCGACCTCGGCCAGCACGGACAGGCCGGGCCGCAGGCGGCTGGCCAGCGGCTGATCCGGACTCACACGGATCCGTACCGGCAGCCGCTGCGGGATCTTCGTGAAGTTGCCGGTGGCGTTGTCGGCGCGGATCACGCTGAACTCCGACCCCGTTGCGGGTGACAGGCTCTCCACGACACCTTTGAGAACGGCGTCGTCCAGGCCGTCCACGCGCAGCGTGGCGGGCTGCCCGACCTGGATGCGAGCGGTCTGCGCCTCCTTGAAGTTTGCCACCACCCAGACCTGGGCGGGCACCAGGGCCAGCAGTTGGGTGCCCGGGGTCACGTATTGCCCCAGCTTCACGCCGATCTCGCCAGCCGTGCCGTCGCGCGGGGCCCGGATGCGCGTGTTGTCGAGGTCGATCTGCGCGAGCTGGACGGCGGCCTGCGCGCCGGCGACCGCGGCGGCCACGGCCTGCTTGTTCACGGCCACGGCACGCAGTTCCTCTTGCGCGACGCGCCCCGCGGCCTGGGCCTGCTGCACCGCCGCCTGGGCCTGACGCAGGGCCGCCTCGGCCTGGCGCAGGCTGCCCTGGGTCTGGTCGAATTCGCGCTGTGACACCGAGCCGTCGCCCACCAGCTCGGCCGAACGCCGCTGGTCGGCCGCGGCGCGTTCCAGTTGCGCGGTGGCGTTGATCTGCTGCGCCTGGGCGGCGGCCACCTGGGCCTGGGTGTTGCTGATGCCGGCCTCCCGCACCCGCTGGGTCTGCGCCAGGTTGTCCAGATTGGCCTGTTGCACCGCCAGCGTCGCCTGCGCCTGGGCCACGCGCTGCCGGTAGTTGCGGTCGTCCAGCTGCACCAGCGTGTCGCCCGCCTTCACCGTCTGGAAGTCGTGCACCAGCACTTCGGTGACGTAGCCGTCCACCTTGGGGGCAATCACGGTGATGGCGCCGCGCACGTAGGCGTTTTCGGTGCTCTCCACCGAGCCCTTGAACGGTGGCAGCCGCCAGGCATAGAGCATCAACAGCGCGCCGGCGATGGTGGCCAGGGCGACCAGGATCTGGGAGCGGACAAAGCTAGGCACGTTGCGAACCGTTCAGGAGGTGGTCGGAAGAGGGGCGGCGGCGGGAGACGAGGGCGTGGCCGCTGCGCGGCGGCGGTTCAGCCAGGCCAGCGCACCCAGCCAGACGAACATCGCCACCGACAGCGCGGCGATCATCTGGAAGACGTCCAGATAGGCCAGCACCACGGCTTCCCGGTTCACCTGCTGGACCAGCAGGGCCGTGCCCTGCTTGGCCCGTGCGATCGGGTCATTGATCCATCGTGCCAGCGAGCCGCCGAGCTGGGCCAGCCGCATGGCGACCTCGGGGTCGCCGATCGCCAGATGCTGGACCAGCGCCTGGTAGTGAAACTGGCGGCGCCACTCCACGGCGGTGTTGATCCAGGCCGAGCCGAGCAGCGTACCCAGGTACTGCGCCGCGCTGAACACCGCCAGGAAGCTGACGATGCGCTTGCCACCGTCCTGCAGCACCGGGCCGAACCCGAGCTGCAGCGCGGCCGAGAAGAAACCGGCCAGCGCGACCGACATCAGGGTCTGGCTCAGGTAGAGATCCTGGGGCCGTGTGGCGGCGGTGGAGCCGGCATCCATCCAGGCGGCCGCGGCCACCAGCGCCGCGGAGATCACGCTCAGGCTGCGCGGGCCGTAGCGCAACGAGATCAGCCCTGCCAGCGGGAAGCCGAGCAGCGTGCCCAGGCTGGCCAACGCGAACAGCGGGCGCATCTGATCGTTGGACTGGCCCAGCGCATTCATCAGGCCAACGATGGCCACCTGCTGCTCGGACAGCACGACGCGCGACAGCAGCACGGCGGTGACGAAGCGCAGCATGTAGGGCGACACCAGCCAGCGCAGGTCGATCATCGGGTTGTCGCGCCCGAGATCGAACATCGCGTACAGGCCGATGCAGGTCAGCGCGAGCGCCAGGCAGGCGCCAAGCCAGGGCTGGTCGGTCCACCAGTGCAGGCGCCCCTGCGACAGCACCACGCACAGCAGGGCCAGGCCGGTGGCGTAGAGCGGAAACGCCAGCAGGTCGCCGCGACAGAAGGCGTTGCGGCGCGGCTGAGGCGCCAGCGGCACGGCATGGATGGCCGCCAGGCTCAGCACGCCCAGCGTCACGTCGAACAGGAACAGGCCATGCCACTGACCGATTTCCAGCAGGTCGGTGGCGACCACCCGCGCCAGCGGGCCGGGCACCTGCAGCGCCGCGAAGCCGAGCAGCAGCCCAAAGGGCGCGAAACGCGCGGGCAGCGACTGCATCATGTAGAACACGGTCAGCGAGGTGAGCGGCGCTGCCGCGAGCCCGAGCGCCGCGCGCACCGCGACCGCGGACACCAGCGAGTCGGTCGCCAGATGCAGCGCGCTGATGGCCAGGAAGATCAGCAGGCTGCCGATGGTGAAGGTGCGCAGCCCCATGGACAGTCGCACCTTGGTCAGCAGCAGCGTCGCCGATGCGGCCGTGGCGAAGTAGGCACTCAGCAGCCAGCTGGCTTCGGCCGCGGTGGCGCCCAGCGACCCCTGGATGCTGCTGAGGTTGGAGCTCACCAGATAGAGCCCGAAGCCCTGGGTCAGGCCCAGCAGGGTGCCGGTCGCCGCCGAGCCCAGGCGGCGCGCCAGCGAGGGCGGCTGAAGAGCGTCAGGTGGCGGCGGCGTGTTATCCATGTCGCTGCGCAGTCTTCCAGCCTGCCGCCAGGGCCGACAGAATCAATCCGGCCAAAAAATTGATGATGGCGGCCATGTCATCTGAAACCGGCATGCTGCATCGCTTGGCGGGCATCCGCCCCACAATCCGTCGCGCAAGAACTGGCCCTCGAGGGCCGGCGGTGTCCGGCTGGAAAGGACGTGCTGTGTCTTTGATTCCTGTTTCCCGCCCGCCATGGGCGCGGGCGGCCTTGGTGGAGGCGGCATGAGCGAAGCGGTGCCGACCGCCGGGCAAGCGCGCCGCCGTGAGCGAGCTGCGGCCGTGCTGGGCGCCCGCGGCCGGCTGCGACGCAACGTGGTGGGCGCGCTGCTGCTGGCCGATCTGGCCTGGGAGCGGGGCCTCGACCTGACGCGGCTGCTTGCCGGCACCGGCCTTGGCGCGCTGGACCTGGACCACCCCGGCCGGACGCTGACGCTGGAGCAGGAGTGCGGGATCATCCACAACCTGCTGGTGCATTGCGGCCAGGCGCCGGGCCTGGGTCTGGATGCCGGCCGGCGCTACCGCTTCACGCAACTGGGGCCGCTGGGGCTGGCGCTGGTCAGCAGCCTGAGTCTGCGTGGCGCGCTGATGGCGGCGGAGCGTTCGGCCGACCTGGGCAACTCGCTGGTTCGCCTGCGCACCGAGCCGGCCGGCCTGGACGGACGCGATCTGCGCGTGGTGCTGAGCGCCCCCATTGCGCCATCGCCGCTGTACCGGTTCGCTGTGGAGCGCATGGTGGGGGTCGTGGTTTCGATGGCCGGCAGCCTGCTCGGGCGCCCGCTGCGCCCGGTAATGCTGGAGTTCTCCTTCGATGCGCCGGCCGAGGCCTATGCGTCGCTCGGGGCCCAGCGCCTCTATGTGCAGCAACCGCGCGACGTGATCCTGATTGCGGCGGCCGACCTCGACCAGCCGCTGCCGCACGGCAACGCCCTGGCCCTGCGCCAGGCCGAGCAGCAATGCCAGCGCAGCATCGACATGGCGCGCTGGCAGGGTGATGTGGCCGCGCGTCTGCGCGACCTGATGCTGCAGGAGCCGCAGCGCATGGGCGACATGCGCGGGCTGGCCGCGCAGCTGTGCATGTCCGAGCGCACGCTGCGGCGGCGGCTGCAGGACGAAGGCACCTCGTTCCTCGAACTGTGCGAGAGCCTGCGCTGCTCGCAGGCCGAGCAGCTGCTGGAGCTGCGTCGGTTGTCGGTGGAGCAGATCGCGTTGCGGCTGGGCTATGCGGAATCAGCCAGCTTCATCCATGCCTTCAAGCGTTGGAAGGGCCAGACGCCGCACGCCTACCGACTGGCGCAGGCGTCGTCACCCGCCGTTGACGCCTGAGGCGCTCCGCTCGCCCAGGCGTTGCGCGATCAACGCATCCTTCTCGGTCCACACGCCCTCGATCCAGGTGGCGATGCGGGCGCGCAGCGCCTTGTCGCTGCCCGGGTCGCCGCCCACCAGGTCCGCCGGGATCTCGCGCCGCTGCACCAGCACCTGGACGCGGCCGTTGCGGCCGGTCATCAGGTCCCAGAAGCTGGGCGTGCCGTCGGGGTAGATCAGCGTCACGTCCAGCAGCGCCTCGAACTGCTCGCCCATGGTGGCCAGCGCGATGCCCAGTGCGCCCACCTTGGGCTTGAGCAGATGCCGGTAGGGACTGTTCTGCTCCGCCTGCTTGGCCGCGGTGAAGCGGGTGCCCTCGACGAAGTTGATGACCGAGGTGGGGACGAAGCGGAACTTCTCGCAGGCCTGGCGGGTGGTGGCCAGGTCAGCCGCCCGTGCGCCACGGGTGTTGCCGCGCTTCATGAAGGGGAAGTCCAGCGCCCACCAGGCCAGGCCGATCACCGGCACCCAGATCAGTTCCTGCTTCAGGAAGAACTTCAGGAACGGGATGCGGTGCTGGAAGACGCGCTGCAGCACCAGGATGTCCACCCAGCTGCGGTGGTTGGGCAGTACCAGATACCAGCCGCGCGGGTTGAGTTCGTCCGTGCCCTCCACCTGCCAGGGCACCGGCTGCGAGCCGGCCAGCCAGCGGCTGTTGATCTCAACCCAGCCGGTCGCGAGCCCGTTGAGCAGCCGGTCGCAGGGGCGACGAGCGGCCGGCAGCACCCGCTTGACCAGGGCCGGGGGCAGCATCAGCGAAAAGGTCAGGACGGTGTTCAGGCCCAGCAGCAGGCCGCTGAGCACGCCCAGCAGGGCAGGAGGGAGCAGACGCAGGGGACGCACGGATGGATTCGCAGGTAAGGCGGGGCAGGGGGTGGAGTCGACCATCAATGGCCCGGCGTTGCATTGATCCTGGGCAAGCCGGCCGAGCGGGCCGTGATGCGGTTCAGTTCTCCTGGGGCAGTTGCTCGGCAATGGTGTCGATCAGCCGGCGCACCCGCTGCGGCTGGGCCAGTGCCGCGGGATAGACGATCTGCAGCGGAGAAGGGGGCGTCGCGAACGGGGCCAGCACCTCGACGAGCCGGCCGGCGTCCAGGTCCGCCCGCACGTCCCAGACCGACTTCATGCACAGGCCCAGGCCCTGCAGGCACCACTGCCTGACCAGGGCGCCGTCATTGGCGACGCGGCGGCCGCGCACCGTCACCGCATGCGGGCGGCCGTCGAGGCGGAAGTGCCAGATCCGGTCGATCGCTCCGCCGAAGCGCATCACCAGGCAGTCGTGGCGCGACAGTTCGTCCGGGTGCTCGGGGCGGCCATGGCGGGCCAGATAGGCCGGCGCGGCGCAGACCACCCGGTGGCTGTCGGCCACCGGCTTGGACTTGAGGCTGCTATCGGCCAGCGCACCGTAGCGCACCGCGAAGTCCATGCCCTGGCCGACGAGGTCGACGAAGCCGTCGGTCAGGTTCAGGTCGATGGACACCTCGGGGTGAGCCTCCAGGAAGCGATCGAGGATGGGCACCAGCCGGACGCGGCCCAGATCCACCGGCGCGCTCAGGCGGATGGGACCGGAGAGCGTGGTGGCGCCGCGGCGCACCTGCCGTTCCAGCTCGGCGGCGTCGGCCAGCAGCCGGCGGGCGCCTTCCACCAGCGTGCGGCCCTCGTCGGTCAGGCTGATGGAGCGGGTGGTCCGCGTCAGCAGGCTGACGCCGCAGTCCGCCTCCAGGGCGGCCAGCCGCTCCGACACCGTGGCGGGCGCCAGGCCCAGCTCACGGCCGGCGGCCGACAGCCCGCCCTTCTCAACGATGGTCAGAAAGAGCTGGAGCTGGTTGAGCTGCATATTTCGACATTCATGAAATATGTGTTCGATGGGTGGTGGATTTTCTATTGGCTCCGAAAGTCTATCTTTCGTTCATTCATTTTTGGAGCTGGATATGAACTTCACGGAACACACGGTGTCGGTCGTCATCGGCGGCCACAGCGGCATCGGGCAGGCGGTGGCCGCCGCGCTGGCCCGGCGCCCGGGGCGGGTGCACGTTGCCAGCCGGCGCAACGGGCTGGATCTGGCCGACGCTGCGGCGGTGGAGCGCTACTTCGCCGCCCTGGGCGAGGTGGACCATGTCGTCTTCACCGCGGGCTCGCAGGCGCCCGGTGGCTTTGTCTCGGGCCTGGATCTGGCGGCGGCGCACGCCGCCTTCGAGATCAAGTTCTGGGGCAGCGTGGCGGTGTCCAAGGCGCTGGCCGGCCGGCTTCGCGAGGGCGGCTCCTTGACGCTGACCGGCGGCTTCCTGGCCCGACGCACGGTGCCGGGCACGCTGGTGAAGACCGCCATGAATGCGGCCCTCGAGGCCACCACCCGGCTGCTGGCGCGGGAGCTGGCGCCGCGGCGCGTGAACCTGGTCAGCCCGGGTCTGACCGACACCGCCGCCTATGCGGCGATGGAGGAGCCGGCGCGGCTCGCCATGCTGGCGCGTGCCGCTGCCACCCTGCCGGCCGGCCGCCACGGCCGCGCGGAAGACCTGGCCCAGGCCTATCTGGCGGCCATCGACAACCCCTTCATGACCGGCGCCGTCCTCGATGTGGACGGCGGCGCACTGATCAACTGAGCACTGGAATCATCATGAGCATCGCATCCCTCTTCTCCCCCCTGCAGGTCGGGGCCATGACCCTGCCGCACCGCATCGTGATGGCGCCCATGACGCGCGCCCGCAGCCGCCAACCGGGTGACGTGCCCGGCGATCTGAACGCGCTGTACTACGCACAGCGCGCCGGCGCGGCGCTGATCGTCACCGAGGGCGCGCAGATCTCGCCGCAGGGCAAGGGCTACTCGTTCACGCCGGGCATCTACAGCGACGAGCAGGTGGCCGGCTGGCGCCAGGTCACCGATGCCGTCCATGCCGCGGGCGGCCGCATCTTCGTGCAGCTCTGGCATGTGGGGCGCATGTCCCATCCCGACTTCCATGGCGGCGAGCTGCCGGTGGCGCCGTCGGCCGTGCCTTTTGAAGGCTCGATCTGGAAGGTGGATCCGGCCACCGGCGTGGGCGCCATGGTGCCGTCGCCGACGCCGCGCGCGCTGACCCGCGACGAGATCCAGGCCATCGTGCAGGACTACCGCATGGCCGCGCGTCGCGCCATCCAGGCCGGCTTCGACGGGGTGGAGGTGCATGGGGCCAACGGCTATCTGGTCGACCAGTTCCTGCGCACCACCTCCAACCATCGTGAGGACGACTATGGCGGCTCGCGCGAGAACCGCCTGCGTTTTCTGAAGGAGGTGATGGCCGCCATTGCCGAGGAGATCGGGCCCGAGCGCAGCGCCATCCGGCTGGCCCCCTTCCTCACGGCCCGCGGCATGGCCTGCCCCGACATCCTGCCCACGCTGCTGGACGCGGCCGCCTATCTGCAGACGCTGGGCATTGCCTATCTGCATCTGGTGGAGGCCGATTGGGACGATGCGCCCGAGTTCACCGAGGCATTTCGGGGCGAGATCCGGGCGCGCTTCTCGGGCCCCATCATCGTCGCCGGTCAATACGACGCAGCGCGCGCGCAATGGGTGATCGAGAAGGGCTATGCCGATCTGGTGGCCTTTGGGCGCCCATTTGTCGCCAATCCCGATCTGCCGGCACGCATTGCCCGTCAATGGCCGCTGGCCGAGTTGGATCCCGCCACGCTGTTCGGTGGTGGAGCTCAGGGCTATGTGGATTACGCGCCCGCGGCTGCGGCATGACTGCCCGGCATTGACGGGCCACTGGAATGGGCGGGTCGCCGTTTGAAGGCGGGCCACCTTTCAATGCCTGCGCAGAGAAGGGGCTTCTCCTTCATCTGACTTTGGAGATGGCAGAACACAGCGATTACAGTCGGTCGGACAGAAATCAAATCAATCGTTGGTTCATTCATTTCCGAAAGGCGGGTCATGGCGAAATCTCTGCAACAGGTGCTGAGTCAGATCGAGAAACTCGAGAAGGAGGCCAAGGCCTTGCGGGCCAAGGAAGCCGCTGGCGTCATCGAGCGCATCCGCGAGGCGATCGCGCATTACGAGCTGACGCCGGCCGACCTGTTCGGCACCGGGGCGCCGGCCGGCCGACGCACGGCAGCGCCGGCCAAGCGCCGGGCCGCGGCCAAGGCCGGCAAGCCCGCGGCCTCGGTGGCCAAGTATTCGGACGGCGCCGGCCGCACCTGGACCGGCCATGGCAAGCGCCCCAACTGGTTCAAGGACGCGCTGGCGGCCGGCAAGACGGCGGAAGAGCTGCTGATCAAGGCATAAATACCCGGGGCGGGGGCTGGCGCTGGCCCCGCCTGACGCGATGATGAAGCGGTGTCCCGCATAGGCGCAGTCAGCTTGGCGTGCCGTGCGGTCACCGAGACTCTCAGCGGGAGGCGCACATGGAAACCAGGCGACCGGATCTGCTGATCGTTGGCGACGATGTGACCGTCGTCAGGCAACTGCAGACCTTTGTGCAAGACATGGTGGCGCTGCGGGTGGCGCGCAGTGGCGAAGACGCGTTGCGTCTGTGCCGCCAGACCGCACCCGATCTGGTGCTGCTCGACCTCCATCTGCAGGGCCCGGACGGCCTGCAGACACTCGCGGCGCTGCGGGCCGAGCCGGGGCTGGCGCATCTTCCCGTCATCCTGATGTCGGCCGAGGCCACGCCCGAGATGCAGGTGCGGGCGCTGGAGCTGGACGTGACCGGCTGGCTCAGCAAGCCGCTGGGCGAGGAGCTGGTGCGCAGCCGCGTGCGTGCCGCGCTGCGTCAGCCTCAGGCGGTGGCGGGCGGGCCGGCGGTGCTGGCGGTCGACGATGATGCCAACGCGCTCGCGGCCCTGCGCCGGACGCTGCAGGCCGAGGGCATCAGCTTCGTCGGCGTGGAGACGGGCGAGGAGGCCCTGCGCCTGGTGGACCAGGCCGTTCCTGATCTGGTGCTGCTGGATGTGGCCCTGCCCGGTGCCGATGGCTTCGAGCTGGCCCGTCGTCTGCAGACCCGGCCGGGCATGGCCGAGGTGCCCATCATCTTCGTCACTCAATATGGCGATGTGGCGTCCGAGGTGCGCGCGCTGGAGCTGGGCGCCTTCGACTTCGTCAGCAAGCCCTTTCCCGAGGCCGTGTTGCGGGCGCGCGTGCGCCATGCGCTGCGCCTGCGCCAGCGCAATGCCGAGGCCATGCAGCGGGCGCAGGAGCGCTGGCGCCGCATCAGCGATGCGCAGCTCTCCACACTGGTGGCGCAGGCGCACGAGGCCATCCTGTCGCTGGACGGCCAGGGGCGCATCGTGCTCGCCAACGCGGCTGCGAGGCAGCTGCTGGGTCTGCCCGAAGGCGAGGTGATAGGCGCGACGCTGCCCGACTGGCTGCGCGCCGCGCTGCCGGCCGACCTGCTGGATGGCAGCGAGCCGCTCGCCGTCGGCATCGAGTTGCAGCCCCCCGGCCAGGCGCTGCTGAGCATGGATGTGTCGATGTCGCGGCAGCCGGGGGGCGCCCAGGGCCTGCGCACGCTGGTGCTGTTCGACCAGACGCCGCGCCTGCAGGCCGAGCAGCAGGCCCGCGAGCGCGTGAAGCTGGAAGCCGAGGGTCGGGCCAAGCAGATGATGATGTCCTACCTGGCGCACGAGATCGGCAATCCGCTCAACGGGGTGCTGGGCATGGCCGAGGTGCTGCTCGCCCCCGGCGCCGAGCCGCTGACTGCCTCGCAGTCCAAGCGGCTGCAGCTCATCCTCGATAACGGCATGCTGCTGCGGCGTCTGCTGCAGGACGCGCTGGACCTCGCCCGCTGGGAATCCGGCCATTTCGAGGTGAAGCCGGCCGCCGTGCCGCTGGGGCCGCTGGTGGCCGCCTGCATGGAGGCGCAGCAGACCCAGGCCGAGCAGGCCGGCGTCCGGCTGGAGCCCGCCTCGGGCGATCTTGACGCCACCGCGCTGGCCGACGCGGCCCGGCTGCAGCAGTGCCTCTACAACCTGATCGGCAACGCCTGCAAGTACGGCAAGCGCGGCGGGCGTGTGCAGGTGGATGTCCGGCGCCGTGATCAAGGCATAGAGATCGGGGTGGCGGACGACGGCATCGGGCTGTCGCCCGAGCAGGTTGAAAAGCTGTTCGAGCCCTTCCAGCGCCTCGGGCGATCGGGCCCGCCCGGTCATGGCCTGGGGCTGGCGGTCTCGCGTATGCTCGTGCGGGCGATGCAGGGCGAATTGACCGTACAGAGTCAGTCCGGCGTCGGCAGCCGTTTCGTCATCGCCTTGCCGCGGGCTTAGCGTTGGGCCCGCCCGGGGCGCAGGCTTCAGGGAAATCGGATGACCAAGGATCGACTCGCTTCGCGCGTTGCAGGTCTGGGGTCCGCGTCGACGGGTGTCGGCGGCGGGCGGTGGTTTGAGCGGGAGTCACGCGATGCGGCGCCCGCGGTTTGCTGAGAGCTGGCTGCCCGGCACGGTGGTGCTGGGGCTCGGGCTGGTGGCGGCCTGTGGCGTGGCCTGGCAGACGCACCAGGCCAATGAGCGGTTGCTGCGAACGACGACGCAGCAGATGGCGGAAGCCTCGGTCAACAGCGTGCTGGCGCAGGTCGAGCGCGCGGTGCTGGGCCTGCGGGGCGCCCGGGGCTACCTGATGGGCGCAGGCGTGGACCGCAGCGATGCACGGGGCTTTCGTGCCTATTTCGAGACGCGCGACCTGCCGCGCGAGTTTCCGGGTGTCACGGCCGTGGGCTTCATCCGGCGGGTCGCCGAGAGCCGTGAGTCCGATTTCGTCGCCCAGGCGCGGCGGCAGGGCGAGGCGGGTTTCACGATCCAGACGCTGTCGCCGCATGCGGGCGAGCGCCGGGTGATCCAATGGGCCGAGCCGCTGGAGTCGGCGCGTGGGGCGATCGGGCTGGACATCGCCTCCGAGCCGGCCCGTCAGCGTGCCAGCGATCTCGCGCTGCGCGACGGCGGTCCGGTGCTCACTGCGCCCATCCGCCTCGTGCAGACCGAGCCGGGTGGCTCGATGGGGCTGCTGATGCTGCTGGCCATGCCGGGCACCGACGCCTCGGCGGGCTTCGGGGTCACCGGCCCCAGCGGGTTCGTCTACTCGCCGGTCCGGCTGGATCGCCTGCTGAAGGCTGCGCATGTGCAGACCGAACAGCTCAATCTGCAGGTGGAGGACGTGACGGAGCCGGGCGCACCGGTGAGCTTCGACCTGCCGGCCCCCGCACGGGCGCAGGGCAGTCCGGTCGCGCTCCAGCGCAGCGTCATGGGCCGGCAGTGGCGCTTCACGGTGACGCCCACGCCGCAGCTGATCGCCAGCATCAGCCGGGCTTCGCCCTGGCTGCAACTGGCGGCCGGGGCGTTGCTGTCGCTGCTGGCGGCGGCCGTGACCCAGGTGTGGCTGAGGCTGCGGCAGCGCACACGTGACGCGCTGGACGAGCGCATCCGCCTGTCCACCATGCTGGACCACGCCAGCGATGCCATCGTGGGCCTGGACCGCCAGGGCCGGGTCGTGATGTGGAACCGCACGGCGGCGCAGCTGTTCGGCTACTCGACCGGCGAGGTGCTGGGCCAGCCGGTCTCGGCGCTGCTGTGGCCGCTCGATGCGGACGAGGGCGACCGCAAGCTGCTGCGCGACACGCTGGCCGGGCAGGTCACCCAGCCCTTCGAGACGCGCCGCCGCCGCAAGGATGGCAGTCTGGTGGATGTCGAGCTGTCGCTCGGGCCGATGTTCGACGGCGAGGGGCAGGTGGTCGGCGCAGCCAAGGTGCTGCGCCCCATTGCCGAGCGGCTGGCCCAGGCCCGGCGCCTGCAGGCCTACAGCCTCGATCTGGAGCGCCAGGTGGCCGAGCGCACGGCCGAGCTGGCCCAGACCAGTCGCGATCTGCGTGCCGTGCTGGATGCCATGCCCTCCAGCATCGCCGGCTGGGATCGCAACCTGCGCCTGCGGCTGGCCAACCGGGCCTATGGCGACTTCTTCGGCAGGCCGCCGGAGCAGCTGCTCGGTGCCGCGCTGCCGGAGCTGCTGGGCCCCGATGTCTATGAGCTCAGCCGGCCCAACATCGAGGCGGTGCTGCGCGGTGAGGAGCAACACTTCGAGCGGGTCATGCCCGGGCCGGCAGGCCAGGGGCAGCGGCATCTGCTGGTGCATTACCTGCCCTCGTTCAGCGACGGGCAGCAGGACGGCTTCTATGTGGTGGCACACGATGTGACCGATGTGATCAGCAACCGGGTGGCGCTGGACACGCTGCGCCGCGAGCAGCAGGCGCTGATGCGCACCATCGACGAGCACTCCATCTTCTCGGTGGCCGACCGCCGCGGCACCATCCTCAGCGTCAACGACGGCTTCTGTGCGATCTCGGGCTACGAGCGCGAGGAGCTGGTGGGCCAGAACCACCGGGTCATCAACTCGGGCTATCACCCGCGCGAGTTCTGGGTCGACATGTGGCGCACCATCAGCAGCGGGCGGCCCTGGCAGGCCGAGGTCTGCAACCGTGCGAAGGATGGTTCGCTGTACTGGGTCAACAGCGTCATCGCGCCGTTCTTCGACGCCGACGGCAGGATAGAGAAGTACGTGTCGCTGCGCACCGATGTCACCGAACGCAGGCGCGCCGAGGCGGAGCTGCAGCGCACGCTGACGCTGCTGCGCTCCGTGCTGGAGGCGTCCACACAGGTGGCCATCGTGGCCACCCAGCTCGACGGCCGCGTGACG
This sequence comes from Roseateles depolymerans, assembly GCA_003241055.1. Classification (GTDB taxonomy): domain Bacteria; phylum Pseudomonadota; class Gammaproteobacteria; order Burkholderiales; family Burkholderiaceae_C; genus Pelomonas; species Pelomonas depolymerans_A. The sequence goes on along the minus strand of QFOD01000024.1, from coordinate 49,288 downwards.
CTGTTCAACCGCGGCGCCGAGGCCCTGCTGGCTTATGCGGCGGACGAGGTCATCGACGTCATGCAGGTGCAGCAGTTCCATGATGCGGCCGAGTTGCAGCAGCGGGGCGAGCTGCTGAGCGAGCGCCTGGGGCGCAGCGTGCCGCCGGCGTTCAGCCTGGTGCAGCCGGAGGTGCTGGGCGAGCCCTTCGAATGCAGCTACGTGCGCAAGGATGGTTCGCAGGTGCCCGTGTCGCTGTGGGTGACGGCCATGCGCGATGACGCGGGCTCGCTGGCGGGCTTCCTCAACATCGCGGTGGACCTGACGCTGCGCCGCCTGTACGAATCGTCGCTGCACGATGCGATGGACGAGGCGCGCCGCGCCAGCCGCGCGAAGAGCGAGTTTCTCGCCAGCACCAGCCACGAGATCCGCACGCCGCTCAACGCCATCATCGGCCTGGCCTACCTGCTGGAGCGCACGGTGCTGCCGCCGCGCGAGGTGGAGCGGGTGCGCCAGATCGCCCAGGCGGGCCGCTCGCTGCTGGGGCTGATCAACGACGTGCTGGATCTCTCCAAGATCGAGGCCGGCAAGCTGGATCTCGACGAACAGGACTTCGACCTGCGGGCCCTGTTGCACGACGAGATGAGCCTGCTGTCCGCTGGGCTGGAGGACGGCCCGGTCAGGACGCAGGTGCAGGTCGACGACGACGTGCCGCTGCGCGTGCATGGCGACATGGCGCGGCTGCGCCAGATCGTCATCAACCTCGTCGGCAACGCGCTGAAGTTCACCAAGCGGGGCCTGGTGACGCTGCGGGTGCGGCCGGGCGATGGCCCGGCCATGCTGGTGTTCGAGGTCGAGGACACCGGGCCGGGCATCGCGCCCGAGGTGCGCAGCCGGCTGTTCCAGCCCTTCATGCAGGGCGATGCCTCCACCACCCGCCAGCACGGCGGCACGGGCCTGGGCCTGGCCATCACCGCGCGGCTGGTCAGCCTGATGGGCGGGCAGATCGACGTGGAGAGCCAGCCGGGCGTGGGCAGCTGCTTCCGTTTCGAGCTGGCCCTGCCCGAAAGCCAGCTGGACGACAGCGGCGGGCTGGACAGCACCGACCCGCTGCGTGTGCTGGTGGCGGAGGACGACGCCAACGAGCGTGCGGCACTGGTGCGTCTGACCCGCATGCTGGGCTGGCAGACCGTCGCCGTGGAGGGCGGCGAGGCGATGGTGGCCGAGGTCGAGGCCATGGCGCATCGCCGCCAGCCCTTCGACGCGCTGGTGGTGGACTGGCAGATGCCCGACCTCGACGGCCTGCGGGCGCTGGCCCGGCTGGGCGAGCGCCTGCCGCACGAGCAGCTGCCGGCCACGGTGGTCGTCAGCGCACACGAGATCGAGCGCCTGAGGGCGGCGCCGCATGCCGAGCTGGCGGCCAACCTGCTGGTCAAGCCGGTCAGCGCGTCCACGCTGTTCAATGCCGTCAACGAGGCACTGGCGCGCATGCCCGAGCGTGCGATGCGGGTGCTGGACCAGAGCAGCGTGGGCCACGGCGACATGATGTGGCTGCAGGGCATGCGGGTGCTGATCGCGGACGACAGCCTGCTGAACCTCGACGTCGCGCGCCATGTGCTGGAGTTGGAGGGGGCCCGGGTGGTCACCTGCACCAGTGGCGAGCAGGCGCTGGCGCGGCTGCTGTCCATGCCCGGCGAGCTGGACGCCGTGCTCGTGGATGTGCAGATGCCCGGCATGGACGGCCTGGAGGTGGTGCGTCGCCTGCGCCAGGAGCCCGAGCTGCAGCGCCTGCCCGTGATCGCGCTGACGGCCGGCGTGCTGCGCTCCGAGCGCGACAGCGCCTTCGCCGCCGGCATGAGCGATTTCCTGCCCAAGCCGCTCGAGCCGCAGCGGCTGATCCGCTGCCTGCGCCGTCATGTGGAGCGCTACCGCGGCGAGGCGGTGCCGGTGATCCCGCGCGTCTCGGCCGCCGCGCAGGCCACCAGCCAGGCCCTGCACATCGACGGGCTGGACACCGCGCGCATCGCGCCCTCCGTGCTGCAGGACCAGGCCCTGGTGCTGTCCATGCTCAAGCGCCTGCTGACCGAGTTCGGCGACATCGGCACCACGCCGCGAGGCGAGCTGCCCGCGCGGCTGCACAAGCTGCGCGGCAGCGCGCAGGTGGTGGGGGCGATGGAGGTGGCCCGGGCGGCCGGTGAGCTGGAGAAGCTGGCGCGGGATCAGTCCGAGGCAGACGTTGTTGCGCCGCAGGCCGCACTCGCCGAACGCATGGCGGCACTCGCCACGGCGGCGGCCCCCGAGCTGGAGCGGGAGCGCCTGCGCCTGGAGGCCGCCCAGGCCGAGGCCGCGGAGCGAGCCCGTGCCAACGGCCTGGTGGCCGGTGACGACACGGTGCGCGAGCTGCTCGAACTGATAGACCAGCAGAGCCTGCAGGCGCTGGAGCGGGTCGAGGCCCTGGCCGGGCCGCTGGCCTCGCTGCTTGAGGACGAGCGCCTGCGGCGCCTGCACGGTGCGCTGCAGGAGTTCGACTTCCGGGCGGCGCGTGAGGTGCTGATGTCCTGGGTCACGCGTCAGGCCTGACCGACAGGGCACTAGGCATTTCGTCGTAGCGCTCGCTGTCCGCAAGGCACTGCCGCTGCCGGGCGGCGAGCGCGAGCATGGCAGCGTGAACATCTGCCTGCCCCCCTCGCGCCGCGCGGCTGCGCTGACGCCGTCGATCCTGTTTGCGATGCTGGTTGCCGCCGGCACCTCCGCCCAGGCCCAGTCCTTCGTGACGATCTATGGCCGCCTCAACGTCGCGGTCGAGAGTGTCGGGTCCAGCCGCTCTGCGGTGAGCCGGCGCATGACTCGCGAGACCAACAACCGCTCGGTGCTGGGCTTCCGGGGCGAGGAAGACCTGGGCGGCGGGCTGCGGGCCCTGTTCCAGATCGAAGGCTCGCTGGCCCCCGACACCGGCGTCGGCGAGCTGGCCAACCGCGACACGCGCGTCGGCCTGTCCTCGCCCTGGGGCACGGTGTTCATCGGCGTCTGGGGCACGCCCTACCTGTTGTCCACCAGCGGCATGGATCCCTACTACCCGACCACGGCCGGCTACATGGCGCTGATGGGCAATGGCTCGGGTGCCACGGTCACCAACACCAGCAACCGCAGCTCTTTCGATCGTCGCCAGCAGAACAGCCTGCAGGTCTGGACCCCGGAATGGAGAGGCTGGAGCCTGCGCCTGGCCGTGTCGCCCAACGAGGGCGATGTGGGGCTGGCCGGCAGCCATCCGCGCCTGTGGTCGGGCGCCCTGAACTACGACGACGGCGCCTGGACGCTCGGGCTCGCGCACGAGGTCCATCGCGACTATCAGGGCCCGGGCCTGGACGACAGCGGCAGCAAGCTGGGCCTGGCCTACCGCTGGGGCAGCTGGCGTCTGGCGCTGGCGCTGGAGCATCTGCGCTACGAGACCGCCGCGGGCGTGCTGAGCCGTGATTCGGCCTATGCCTCGGCGACCTGGCAACTCGGCGCCGGCAGCGTGAAGCTGGGGCTCACGCAGGCGGGCAGGGGGCGTGGACCGGCGGGCGCGCGCGTTGGCTTCATCGCGGCCGGAGCAGGCACCGGCGCCCACCAATGGACGCTGGGCTATGACTACGCGCTGTCCAAGCGCACGACGCTCTACGCCTACGCCAGCCGGCTTGAGAACCAGGCGCGCGCCGCCTACGACCTGGCGATCAACCCGCTGGGCGTGGCTGCCGGCGAACAGCCTCATGTGCTGTCGCTGGGCATGCGGCACTACTTCTGAGTCTGGACCGGGGCGGGTTCTGTACGCGCAGCCTAGGGATGCCCCCCGGGCCCGCGTCACGCTGGAGCAGCCTGGGCCATTGTCAAATGCGGGCCTAGCCCGCCGCCCGTCGGCGCCCCGGTTTCGAGCTGTGCCCCTGCCGACCTTGTCCACGCTGCCGCGCCTCGTCCTGCCCTGCCTGCTGATGCTGGCCAGCCTGCTGGTCCGGGCAGAGTCCGCGCCCAGCCTGGCGGACGACCAGGAACTGACCCGCTGGAGCATTGCCGAGGGCGCCCCCGCCGACATCTGGACCATGCGCTATGCGGCCGACGGCAAGCTCTGGCTGGGCACGGGGCTGGGGCTGTTCCATTTCGATGGTGTGCAGTTCGAGCGCTATGCGCTGGCCCACGGCCAGCGGCTGCCGGCGTCCAACATCAACGCGCTGCTGCTGGCACCCCAGGGCGAGATCTGGCTGGGCTTTCACAGCGGCGGCGTGGCGCGGCTGCGCGACGGGCAGGTGCAGGCCTTCGGTCGTGAACAGGGGCTGCCCGAGGGCCGGGTCTTGCGCATCGCCCGCACGGCGAACGGCCACATCTGGGCGGCCGCCGGCACCGGGCTGGGGCGCTACGACGGCAGCCGCTGGACGCGCGTGGGCGCGGAAGCCGGCTTTCCCGACCGGGAGGCCTACTACGTGTTCGTGGACAGCCGTGACACGCTGTGGGTCTGCGGTGCACGGGTGCTGGCCTCGCTGCGCTCGGGCGAGTCGCGCTTTTCCGTCTACCGCCAGACCATAGGCCGCGACGCCGTCGTGGCCGAAGACCTGGAAGGCCGCGTCTGGCTGTCCGAGCCGCTGGGCGGCACGCGCGCGCTGACGGACGTGCTGGGCATGCCGTTGCCGCCTGTGGCCGAGAGCGGGCCGCCGGCGCGGCAGACGCTGGCCAAGCAGATGCTGTTCGCGCGCGACGGCAGCCTGTGGCTGACCTCGGCGGCCGGCGGCCTGCTGCGCGTGCCCGACATCACGCGGCTGCGGCCCGGCCAGCGCCTGGCTGGTGACCAGCCCGGCCTGCAGCGCTTCACCAGCCAGGACGGACTGATGGCCGACGCGGCCGTGCCGCTGGCCGAGGACGACGAGGGTGGGGTCTGGGTCGGCACCAACTTCGGCCTGGGGGGCTTCCGGCCGCGTCGGATGCATGCGGTGGCGGCGCTGTCCAGCGTCGGCTTCGCGGGCTTCGTGCTCGCCCCGCACGGCTCGGGCGTGCTGGCCGGCGGGGGTGACGGGCTGTGGGTGGTCGACCCGCCGCAGGCGCCGCGCCAGCTGCCGGGCGGGCGTCTGGCCCGCGTGCTGGCGCCGGCCGGCACGGACGAGGCGTGGATGGTGGACACCAACGGGCTGTTTCGCGTCCGCGGGCGCGAACTCCGGGCGGTCCGGCTGCCGGTGGACGTGCGGGCGCCGCTGTCGCTGGCCTCGGCTCCCGATCACGAGGGCGGGCTCTGGCTCTCGGTGACCGGGGCCGGCCTGTGGCACGTGCGGGTGGACGGGCGTGCCGAGCGGCTTGAGGCCCTGCCGGCCGACCTGGGCGACGTGCAGCTGGTCGAGGCCGGCACGGACGGCTCGCTGTGGCTGGGCGTGGCCGATCAGCTGCTGCGGGTGGACCTGCAGGGTCGGGTGTTGCGCTACGGGCGCGAGCAGGGGCTGAGCCTGGGCTATCTCAGCGCCATCACCAGCACCGACAGCGAGGTCTTCGTGGCCGGGCACGGCGGTTTTGCGCGCATGGTGCGCGGCGGTTTCGCCCATGTCGACGCGGAGCAGGACGACGCCTTCGGCAGCGTGACCGGCATCGTGCGCGACGAGCGGGGTGATCTCTGGCTGAACGGCGCCCGCGGCGTCGTCCACCTGGATCGCGAGGCGCTGGAGCGGCTGTCGGCGCCGGGGCCTCAGCTGGTGGACCGGCTGGTGCTGGACAGCCGCGACGGCCTGCCCGGCATCGCGCTGCAGGCGCCCAACGCCAGCACCGCCCAGCGCGATGCCAAGGGCCGGCTCTGGTTCGTGACCAACCGCGGTGTAGCCTGGCTGGACCCACGCCTGCTGCAGCTGAACCGGCGCCCGCCCGGCGTGGAGATCCTGTCGTTGCGCAGCGGCGACCGGACCTTCAAGCCTGGTCAGCCGATGGCGCTGCCGGCCGGCACGCGCAGCCTGACCGTGCGTTTCACGGCGCAGACGCTGGCGGCGGCCGATCGGGCACGCTTTCGCTACCGGCTGGAGGGCGCGGACAACCGCTGGCAGGAACTGGGCGGGCAGCGCGAACTGCTGATCACCAACCTCGGCCCCGGCCGCTACCGGCTGCACCTGATGGCGGCCAACGGCGACGGCATCTGGGGCGAGCCGGGCCTGGTCTACGAGTTCTCGGTCACGCCGCAGCTGTGGCAGACCTGGCCATTCCTCAGCGTGCTGCTGCTGCTGCTGGGGTTGGTGGTGGCCGCGGCCTACTGGCTGCGCACCAATGCACTCGAGCACCGCGTGGCCCTGCGGCTGGAGGAGCGCCATGGCGAGCGTGAGCGGATCGCCCGCGAGCTGCACGACACGCTGATGCAGGGCCTGCAGGGGCTGCTGCTGTCCTTCCATGTGGCGGTCGGCTCGGTGGTGGACGGCCGGCTGCGCGCGCAGCTGGAGCTGGCGCTGCGGCGGGCCGAGGCGCTGATCACCGAGGGGCGCGACCGGGTCTGGGCGCTGCGGGCCAGCGGCGATGGCGATGGCGCGCTCGACAGCGTGCTCGGTCAGATGGCGCGCGAGCTGTTGCAGGACGACACCCGGCTGGCGCTGAGCCTGCAGGGCGAGCCGCGCGCTCTGGACCCGCTGGCGCGCGATGCGCTGCTGTGCATAGGCCGCGAGGCCATGCTCAACGCGGTGCGTCATGCGGGTGACCTGCGGCGGCTCGACATCGCGCTGGGCTACGCGCCCGAGGGCTGCTGGCTCAGCGTGCGGGATGACGGCCGCGGCATGGACGGCCGCTGGATGCAGGCCGGTGCCCGGCCCAATCATTTCGGCCTGACCGGCATGCGCGAGCGCGCGCAGCAGCTGGGCGGCGAGCTGCAGGTGCAGTCCTGGCCAGGGGAGGGGACGGAGGTGCGGGCCGAGCTGCCGGCGCAGACGGCCTATGCCGACCCGCGCGACCGCCGGCGCGGCCGCTGGGCGGCGCTGTGGCGCAAGATCTGGCCCCGTCGCCGCACGCCTGCAGCCGACTGACTGAGGCGGGTCTTCAGCTGCCCGGGCGGATCAGCCCGCGGCCGATGGCAATGGCGACGGCCTGGGTGCGGTCGCGCGCATGCAGCTTGGACAGGATGAGCTTGAGCCGCGAGCGGATCGCCTCCTCGGACAGCGACAGCGCGCAGCCCACCTCGCGATTCGTCAGCCCGCCGGCGATCAGCTCCAGCACGCGCAGGTCCTTGTCGCTGAGGGCGTCGGCCGACGAGATGGCCGATACGTCGGCCGCCAGGTCCGGCGGCATCCAGCGCCGGCCCTGCACCGCGGCGCGCACAGCGAGGATGAGCTCGCTGCGCAGCGAGCTCTTCAGCAGGAAGCCCATCGCACCGCCATGCAGCGCCCGAAAGGCCTGCTGGTCGCTGCGGTAGGTGGTCAGGATCAGCACGCGCGCCGCTGGCGTGCTGTGCTGGATCTCGCGCATCGCGTCGATGCCGTCTATGCCCGGCAGCACCAGGTCCATCAGCGTGATGCCGGGCTGCAGACGACGGTGCATCTCCACTGCCTCCTCGCCGCTGGACGCCTCGCCGACGATGTAGAGATCGGGCTCGCGCGCCACCACCGCCGCAATGCCTTCGCGCAGCAGCGGGTGGTCGTCGACGATCAGGATGCCGGTGCGGCCATTCGTGTCGTCAGTAGGGAGAGGCGTGGTCGGTGGGGGCATCGGCGGCACACCTGGGCTGGCGCCCAAGTGGGCGCGGATTCTGGTCAGGTCTTGCTGGTCACGCAACCATCCGTGCAAAGCCCTTAGGAAAAACCGGGCAAGGCCATGCCGGGGCTTTCCATCCCCCTAGGAGCGAAGACAACCCGGCCAAAAGGCCGAGATTCACCCGATCGGGTGTCCCGATGCCCCCCGGTCGGGTCTCGGGTCTTGGCCCGCTCGCAGGTGAAATGCCGTCATCGCGGGGGGCCTTCGCCATGCCGCTGTTGTTCTGAGGAGTCGATGATGTTGGGTAGGCGAACAAACGTGGTGGTCGTGCATCCCAGTCCGGTGCTGAACGCCGGGGTGCGGGCCCTGCTGGCGGACGAGTGCGATGTGCGCGAGGGTGAATGGGCCCAGCATGCCGCCCATGCGGATGTGGTGGTGGCCGACCACGAGCAGGCCCTCGCGCTGCTGCATGCGGTGGCCCAGGGCGTGCCGACGCGCTGCCTGGTGGTCAGCGCGCGCCTGAACGGGCGCATGGTGCGCGAGGCGATGGAGGCCGGCGCCCACGGCTATGTGACGGCCGAGTGCGCCGCCCCCGAGCTGAACCGCGCGGTGCAGAGCGTGCATCTGGGGCAGCGCTACCTGTGTGCCGGCGCTTCGGCCTGCCTGGCCAACAGCTTCGGGCTGGACCCGTTGACCCGCCGCGAGCTGCAGGTGCTGGAGCTGCTGGGCACGGGCCTGGGCAACAAGTCCATCGCGCTGCGGCTGGACATCGCGCTGGGCACGGTGAAGGCCCATGTGCGCACGGTGCTGGACAAGCTCTGCGTGTCCAGCCGCACCCAGGCCGTCATCGAGGCACGCCGCCGCGGCCTGCTGGGCGATGACGACGAGCCCATGGCGGCCGCCGCGCGCTGATCTGCACCGCTCGTTGCGCGAGGCCTAGCCCAAAGGCTTAGCGGGTTTCGGTCCACGACGGCATGTGCTTTGAAGGCCGCGTTTCAAGAATGGCGACGAGCGTGCCCGAGGGTGCGCCGCAACCCCTGATCAACGCATTGAAAGGTCTGTCATGACTGCCAAAGCCACCCCGTCTCCCTTGCTGCTGACGCCCAAGGACCACACCCTCATCATGATCGACTTCCAGTCGCAGATGGCCTTTGCGACCAAGTCCATCGACGCCGTGCAGCTGCGCCAGCACGCCGCCCTGGTGTCCAGCGCCGCCGCGGGTTTCGGCGTGTCCACCATCCTGACCACGGTGGCCGAGAAGAGCTTCTCGGGCCCGATGTTCGACGAGGTGGTCGCCCCCTTCCCGGGCCAGAAGCTGCTGGACCGCACCTCCATGAACACCTGGGAGGACGAGGCCGTCATCGCCGAGGTGAACCGCATCGGCAAGAATCGTGTCGTGCTGGCCGGCCTGTGGACCTCGGTCTGCATCGTGGGCCCGGCGCTGTCGGCGCTGTCGCAGGGCTTCGAGGTGTACTTCATCACCGACGCCTGCGGCGATGTCTCCACCGAGGCGCACGAGCGCGCGGTGCAACGCATGATCCAGGCCGGCGCCCGCCCGATGACGGCGCTGCAATACATGCTGGAGCTGCAGCGCGACTGGGCCCGCGGCGAGACCTATGAGCTGACCACCGGCATCGCCAAGAAGTATGGTGGCGCCTACGGCCTGGGCATCATCTACGCCAAGACCATGTTCGGCGCCCACGAGGGCTGATGCAGTGCGGCCTGCGGGCCGCTGATGCAGCAACGGCGCAGGCCCTCGCGGGCGCTGCGCCGTTTTCACGTGGAGCCCGCGGGTGCCGCGGGCGTGGGGGTCAGGCCTTGTCCTGCGGGGCCTGGGCGGCCACGTCCTTGCAGCGCGGCAGCTCGCCGAACATGTGGGGCTTGACCTGGTCGTTCACCCAGCTCACCTGCTTGGGCTCGCTGCTGAAATGCTGGCGGAAGAAGGGCGGGATCTGCTCGCCGATCAGGATGCCCAGCAGGCCGATCAGCGCAATGATGGGCGGTGCCGGCGAACGCACGTTGAGCAGGGCGTAGATGACACCGACCAGCAGGCCGGCGGCCAGCGAGGCGAGATAGGCTTTCATGAGGGCTCCAGGGCTAGGGATCGGACGATCCGGATACAGCCGTCAGCCTAAGCGCCTGGGCCGGCGGCGGCGTCCATCGTCGGGGCGCCCTGTCATCGGCCGTTCGGCTGATTTGCCGGCACGGTCGGGCGCGTAGGCTGACAGCATCCCGATTTCCCGCTGCCCGACCTGATGAACCCGCCCGCCACCTCCTTCCCCGACCTCATCCTTTTCAACGGCCGCTTCACGACGCTGGACCGCCAGAAGCCCCAGGCCCAGGCCGTCGCGATCAGCGGCGGCCAGTTCCTGTCGGTCGGCAGCGATGCCGAGGTGCTGGCGCTGGCCGGCCCGGCCACCCGCCGCATCGACCTGCGCGGCCGCGCGGTGCTGCCCGGCATCATCGACAACCACCTGCACATCATCCGCGGTGGCCTGAACTTCAACATGGAGCTGCGCTGGGATGGCGTGCGCTCGCTGGCCGACGCGATGGCCATGCTGAAGGCCCAGGTCGCGATCACGCCGGCGCCGCAGTGGGTGCGCGTGGTGGGCGGCTTCACCGAGCACCAGTTCGCCGAGAAGCGCCTGCCCACGCTGGACGAGATCAACGCGGCGGCACCCGACACGCCGGTCTTCATCCTGCACCTCTACGACCGCGCGTTGCTGAACGGCGCCGCACTGCGTGCCGTGGGCTACGACAAGAACACCCAGGTGCCGTCGGGCTGCGAGATGCAGCGCGACAGCGACGGCAACCCCACCGGCCTGCTGCTGGCCAAGCCCAATGCGGCCATCCTGTACGCAACGCTGGCCAAGGGCCCCAAGCTGCCGCTGGATTACCAGATCAACTCCACGCGCCACTTCATGCGTGAGCTCAACCGCCTGGGCGTGACCGGCGCGATCGATGCGGGCGGCGGCTTCCAGAACTACCCGGAGGACTACGAGGTCATCCAGCACCTGGCCAACGAGAAGCAGCTCACCATCCGCCTGGCCTACAACCTGTTCACGCAGAAGGCCAAGCAGGAGAAGGACGACTTCCTGCGCTGGACCGCCGGCTCCAAATACAAGCAGGGCGACGAGTACTTCCGCCACAACGGCGCGGGCGAGATGCTGGTGTTCTCGGCCGCCGACTTCGAGGACTTTCGTGAGCCCCGCCCCGAGATGAGCGCGGCCATGGAACCCGAGCTGGAGGGCGTGGTGCGCATCCTGGCCGAGAACCGCTGGCCCTGGCGCATGCATGCCACCTACGACGAGACCATCAGCCGCGCGCTGGACGTGTTCGAGAAGGTCAACCGCGACATCCCGCTGAAGGGCCTGCACTGGTTCTTCGACCATGCCGAGACGATCTCCAAGCGCTCCATCGACCGCATCGCCGCGCTGGGCGGCGGCGTGGCGGTGCAGCACCGCATGGCCTACCAGGGCGAATACTTCGTGGAACGCTACGGTGCACGCGCGGCCGAGGCCACGCCGCCCATCAAGACCATGCTGGTGGCCGGCGTGCCGGTGTCCGCCGGCACGGACGCGACCCGCGTGGCCTCCTACAACCCCTGGGTGGCGATGTCCTGGATGATCACCGGCCGCACGGTCGGCGGCCTGCAGCTCACGCCCCAGGCTCACTGCCTGGACCGCGAGACCGCGCTGCGCATGCTGACCGAGAAGGTCACCTGGTTTTCCGACGAGGAGGGCCGCAAGGGCCGCATCCAGGCCGGCCTGTACGCCGACCTGATGGTGCCCGACCGTGACCTGTTCGGTTGCCCGGAGTCCGAGATCGCCGACATCAGCGCACTGCTGACCGTGGTGGGCGGGCGTGTCGTCTGGGGCGCGGGCGAATTCGCCGGCCTGGACGACGCGCCGCCGCCGCCGGCCATGCCGGACTGGTCGCCGGTGCGGCGCTGGGGCGGCTACGGCGCATGGGGCGCGGACGGTGCGCCGCTGCAGGCGCGCATGAAGCAGGCCGCCGCGGCCTGCGTCTGCGCGAGCGCCTGCGGCGTGCACGGCCATGCCCACGCCAAGGCCTGGGCCTCCGAGACCCCGGGCGGCAACGACGCCGGCTTCTGGGGCGCGCTGGGCTGCGCCTGCTGGGCCGTATGAGTCGCGTCGAGACGGCCACGATCACCGCCGAGCCGCTGTGGTGGCGGGTCTTGCTGCTGCTGCTGAGCTCGGCCTATCTGCAGGGTGGGCTGGTCAAGCTGAGCGACTTCGCCGGCGCGCAGGCGGAGATGACACATTTCGGGCTGCAGCCGGCCGCGCCCTTCGCGGCGGCGGTCATCGTGCTGGAGCTGGTGGCGCCGCTGCTGATCGTGTTCGGCCCGCTGCGCTGGCGGCGCCTGGCGGCGCTGGCGTTGGCCGGCTTCACGCTGGCCGCCAGCCTGATGGCCAACGCCTTCTGGGCGGCGGCGCCCGAGCTGCGCATGCCGCTGATGAATGCCTTCTTCGAGCACCTGGGGCTGGTGGCGGGCTTCGTCATCGTTGCCATGCTGGGTCGCCCGCGCTAAGGGGCGGCGGTGAGCAAGGGTGGCCATCAGGGCCCGAGCGCCCGGCCACCCGGGGGCCTCGATCAGGATGACCTGCTGCAGGGGCTGCGCGGGCTGACGCTCAGTCTGCACGCCGTGCTGGCCGATCTGCCGGGCGGCGCGCTGCCCGCCCGCCGGCTGCGCGCCATCCTGGGCGACTTCGACGGCCTGCTCGCCATGGTCGAGCCCGAGGTGCCCGAGCCCGATCTGCGCGAAGGCCCCCGCGAGCTGGCGCTGCGCCTGTGCCGCAGTGCCCAGGCCCGCCACGGGCCAGGGGCGCCCCGTCTGGCGCTGCGGCTGCGGGGCGAGGGCCGGGGGCAGGCCGCCTCGCCGCGGGCGTCACGCCTGCTGTCCGAGCTGTTGCAGCTCTGGCTGCAGCCGCAGCCAGGCCCGGCGCGGGCCGGCGTGCTGGCGGTCGACCTGTGGTGGCTGGAGCCGGTGCTGTTCGTGAGCGTGCGCGGCGCGGCCGAGCGGCTGGGTTGGGCCATGGCCGACGACTGGCAGCCGCGCCTGGCGGCCCTGGGTGCCCACCTGCACCTGCAGCCGCTGCGCGGCGGGCGCGCGCTGCTGACGCTGGCGCTGCCGGCCGCCCAGGCCTACCGGCGTCGTTGAGCGGCGATCCTCAGGTGGGGACGCGCAGCTCCTGCGCGTCGAACCACAGCCGCTGCGCGGGGTCGAGGTCGAAGCGCACGGTTGCGCCCTCCTGCACCTCGGGCTGGCCCGGCAGCACGGCCGACAGCGAGCTGCCGCCGCACTGCATCCAGATCACGTGCTGGTTGCCCAGCGGCTCGACGAGCTGCACGCTGGCGCTGAAGGGGCCGTCGGCGCGCAGCTGCACATGCTCGGGCCGCACGGCCAGCGTCAGCGTCTCGCCGACCACCCGGCCGGCCAGCGCCGCCGGCAGGTCCAGCGCCACGCCCGGCGCCTCGAAACGCCCGCCCGCGGCCACGCGGCCGGGCAGGCGGTTGATGGCCGGCGAGCCGACGAAGCCGGCCACGCGCAGGTTGGCCGGGCGGTCGTAGACCTCGGCCGGCGTGCCGATCTGCTGGATCACGCCCTGGTGCATCACGACGATGCGGGTGGCCAGCGTCATGGCCTCCACCTGGTCGTGGGTCACGTAGATCATGGTGTTGCCCAGGCGCGCATGCAGTTGCTTGAGCTCGCGGCGCAGGTCGCCGCGCAGCTTGGCGTCGAGGTTGGACAGCGGCTCGTCCAGCAGCAGCACCTTGGCCTCGCGCACGATGGCGCGGCCTATCGCGACGCGCTGGCGCTGGCCGCCCGAGAGCTGGCTGGGCCGGCGGTCCAGCAGCGGCTGCAGCTGCAGCATCTCGGCGGCGGCGTCCACGCGCCGGGCCATCTCGTCCTTCGGGGTCTTGGCCATCTTGAGCGGGAATTCGAGGTTCTGCCGCACCGTCATCGTGGGGTAGAGCGCATAGCTCTGGAACACCATGCCCACGCCGCGCTGGCTGGGCTCGGCATGGGTCATGTCCTGCTCGCCGATGTGGATGCTGCCGCCGCTGACCTGGTTCAGCCCCGCGATGGTGTGCAGCAGCGTGGACTTGCCGCAGCCCGACGGGCCCAGCAGCACCAGGAACTCGCCGCTGTGCACGTCGAGGTCCAGGCCGCGGATGACCTCGTTGCTGCCGAAGCGGATGCTCAGGTCTTGGATGTGGACTCGGGTCAAGGTTGTCTCCTGTCGGGGTCTTGTAGGGCCTGAACGAGGGCTTGCTGCACGCGTTCGACCGGTTGTTCGCGATTCCAGTAATCGCTGATGACGCGCTCCAGCGCCCGGTGGCGTGCGGGTGGGAGCAGGTGTTCGATGTTGGCGACCAGGCGGCCGGGGTCGCGCAGACGCTCGGCGCCCAGGCGGGCGCAGGGGTCCAGCGAGCGCAGGTCCAGGTCCATGCGCACCGGCACCGAGCCCTTGCGCGCGCTGAACGCGAGCTGGGTGTCGGGGGCGGTCACCACCCGGGCCAGCAGGCGCTGCGCGGCCGGGTCGGCGCCCTTGGGGAAGACGAACACGTCGCCATCCACCACATAGGGCGCATCGGCGGCCAGGCCCGGCGTGCAGCCGTAGTCGCGCCCGGCCTGCAGGCCGGCCTGCGCGAACTCGCCCTTGGCCCAGTCGCCCATGAACTGCAGGCCGGCGCGGCCGCTGATGAGAAGCGCCGTGCTGTCGTTCCAGTCGCGCCCCGGCGAGGCCGCATCCACATAACGGCGCAGCCGCTTGAAGCTCAGCAGCACCCGGCGCATCGCGTCGCCCTGCCAGGCGGCGGCGCTGCGCTGCTGAAGCGCCTGCAGGTAGAGCGTGCGGCCGCCCTGGTTCAGCAGCACGGCGGTGAACAGGTGCAGGTCCTGCCAGGGCTGGCCGCCGTGGGCCAGCGGCACCAGGCCGGCGGCCTGCAGCCGGTCGAGCGCGGCGAACAGCTCGTCCATGCTGCGCGGCTCGCGGGCGATGCCGGCGCGGCGCAGCGCGGCTGTCGAGCTCCACAGCCACACCGGCATGTGGATGCTCAGCGGCGCGCCATAGACATGGCCGTCGATGCGCAGCGCGTCCAGCAGCGCCGGGGGCAGCACCTGTGCCCAGTGCGCCTGGGCGGCCACGTCGTCCAGCGGCTGCAGCCGGCCCTGGCGGGCCAGCTCGGTGAACTCGCTGGAGAGGTTGAACTGCGCGGCCAGCGGCGGGTTGCCGGCCGCGATGCGGGTGCGGGCGATCTCGCGGGCCTGCTCGGCCGAGGTGACGGCCAGGTCACGCCAGCGCCCGCCGGCGCCCTGGTAGGCCTCGGCCAGCGCGCGCACCGCGGCGGCCTCGCTGCCGGAGGTCCACCAGTGCACCACGTCCGATCGCAGCGGCTGGGCGGCGGCGCTGCCGAAGGCCAGCAGCGTGGCCAGTGCCCAGGTGGCCCGCCCGCGTCGGGGCGCGCTCATGCTCCCCGCCCGGGTGCCGGACGGGCCGGTGCGAGCGGGCGGCCTAGGGGTCATCCCTGAATCATTACTCATGATTAAGACTCTTAATATCGTGTTAACCATGAGCGCCCGTCACCACCCCCAGCCATGAAGCTGCTGCTTGCCGAAGACGACACCCTGCTGGCCGACGCGCTGCAGCAGCGCCTGGGCCAGGCCGCCTACCAGGTGGAGTGGGCCGACAACGGCGCGGTGGCCGACTACCTGCTGCGCCGGCAGGACTTCGACATCGCCATCCTCGACCTGGGCCTGCCGCTGATGGACGGGCTCACCGTGCTGCGCCGCGCGCGGGAGGCGGGCTGCACGCTGCCCATCCTCGTGCTGACCGCGCAGGACGACCTTGAGCACCGCCTCGCCGGCCTGAACGCCGGGGCGGACGACTACGTCATCAAGCCCTTCGACATGCCCGAGCTGGAGGCCCGCCTGCAGGCGCTGCTGCGCCGCAGCCGCCCGGCCGCGCCCACGTTGCAGCTGCGCCGGCTGACGCTGGACCGTGCCCAGCGCCGCGCCAGCGTGGCCGGTCAGCCGGTGGAGCTGAGCCCGCGCGAATGGGTGCTGCTGGAGCTGCTGCTGGCCGAGCGCGACCGCGTGGTGGCCAAGGCGGCCATCGTGCAGGCCTGGAGTGCCGACGGCGAGGAGGCTGCAGCCGGCTCCATCGAGGTCTACATCCACCGTCTGCGCCGCAAGCTGGAAGGCTCGGGCCTGGCCATACGCACGGCCCGCGGCCTGGGCTACCTGCTCGAGACGGCGGGGCCGTGAGCCGCACCGGCCGAGGCCCGTCCCTGCAGCGCCAGCTGCTGCTGTGGCTGCTGCTGCCGCAGATCGTGCTGTGGCTGGTGGCGGCCTTCGGGGCCTACCGCGTGGCCATACGCCATGCCGACGACGCCATCGACGCCAGCCTGCTGCAGGCCGCCCGCTCGCTGGCTCGCCAGGTGCGGCCCACTGCCAGCGGCCTGTTCGTGGATCTGCCGCGCTCGGCCCAGGACATCCTGGCCGCCGACCCCGACGACCGCGTGATGTACGCCGTCAGCGCGCCGCCCGGCCAGCTGCTGTTCGGCGAGG
Organism: Roseateles depolymerans; assembly: GCA_003241055.1. Lineage (GTDB taxonomy): Bacteria > Pseudomonadota > Gammaproteobacteria > Burkholderiales > Burkholderiaceae_C > Pelomonas > Pelomonas depolymerans_A. The sequence goes on along the minus strand of QFOD01000024.1, from coordinate 33,042 downwards.
CCCGGCTGCCGGAGCCGCCCGGCGTTGGCGAGCCCGCGCAGCCGCGTTTCTACGACGCGGGCGGGCCTGCGCCACTGCGCATCGTGGCGCTGGACCTGCCGCTGCGCAGCGGCGCCGCGGACGGCACGGCGGCCGAGGGCCTGATGCGGGTGCAGGTGGCGCGCTCCAGCGCCAGCCGCGAGCAGTTGGCGCGGCGCATCCTGCTGGACACGGCGCTGCCGCTGTCGCTGCTGGTGGCGCTGATGAGCCTGGGCGTGTGGGCCGGCATACGCGCCGGCCTGGCGCCGCTGGCCGAGTTGCAGGCACGCGTGCGCGGCCAGACGGCGGCGGCCGGTGCGGCCCGGCTGGCGCCCATCTCGCTGCAGGCCGCGCCGCGCGAGGTGCATGCGCTGGCCGGCGCGGTCAACGAGCTGCTGGCGCAGGCGCAGTCCAGCCTGGCGCTGCAGCAGCGCTTCGTCAGCGATGCGGCGCATCAGCTGCGCACGCCACTGGCCGGGCTGAAGAGCCAGACCGAGCTGGCCTTGCAGGGTACGCAAGACCCGACCCTGCGCGTCCGGCTGGAGCGCGTGCACGAGAGCGCGCTGCGCGCGGCCCGGCTGGTGAACCAGCTGCTGGCGCTGGCGCGGGCCGAGCCCGAGTCGGCCGCGGCGCGCCCGGCCGAGCCGGTGGACCTGCGCACGCTGCTGCGCGAGCTGGTGGCCGAGTGGGTGCCGCGTGCGCTGGCGGCCGGCGTGGACCTGGGCCTGGAGGAGCCGGCCGGCGAGGCACGGCTGCTCACGCTGGGCTCGGGCCTGCTGCTGCGCGAGGCGGTGGCCAATCTGGTCGACAACGCCGTGCGCTATGCCGGCCCGGGGGCCACGGTCACGGTGCGCATGACGGCGGGGGATGAGGGCTGGTGCCTCGAGGTCGATGACGACGGGCCGGGCATTCCGGAGGCGTTGCACGAGCGGGTGTTCGACCGCTTCGTGCGCGGCTCGGCCAGCGGCGAGGGCTGCGGCCTGGGGCTGGCCATCGTGCGGGAGATCGTCGAGCGGCAGGGCGGCAGCATCGGGCTGGCCCGGCGGCCCGGCCCGGGCTGTCGCTTTCGGCTGACGCTGCCGGCTGCACGCTGAGAAGAAACCCGGCAGGCGGTATTTCGTCGCGCCGCCGGGTCGACCTGCGGCGACGGCGCTCCTAACATGCCGCGCCTGCAGGTCCTGGCGCGACGCGCGCGGGGCCGCCATGTTCAGATCGGCTGCCATTCCATGTCCTCTTCCTCTCACGCACGTTCGGCCCCCGCGGGCTCGGGCTTTGGCGAGTTCTTTCGCTACCACGGTTGGCTCTCTCCTGGCGTGCGCCTGTTCCGGCGCCTGTCCTTCACGGCCAAGGCGGCCTGGATCGCGGCCGCCTTCGTCATTCCGCTGGTGATGGCCCTGGGCTTTCTGTGGTCGGGCGTTCAGGACCTGATCGCCAGCACGCGGGCCGAGCAGGATGGCATGCGGTATGTGGCGCCCACGCTGGAGGTGATCCAGGCGGTCCAGCAGCGGCGTCATGCCGCCGTGCTGGGGACGCCCGAACTGGGCACCGCCCAGGGCCGGCTCGAGGCAGCGATGCAGAAGCTGACCCAGCTCGATCAGTCGCTGGGTGCCGAGCTGGGCACCACCAAGGGGTTCGCCGACCTGCGCCAGCGCGTGGCCGCGCTGCAGGGTACGGAGGCGGCGCCGGACGCGCAGTTCGCGGCCCACACCGCGGTGGTGGATGCGCTGATCACGCTGATTGCCGACGCAGCGGACGGGTCGCAGCTCAGCCTGGATCCGGAGCTGGACACGTATCACATGATGGTGGTGTCCATCCTGCGCGGGCCGCAGCTGGCAGAGAACGCCGCGCGGCTGCGTACGCTGGGCGCGCTGGTCCTGGGCGGTCAGGGGCTGACGCCGGCGCGGCGTGATCATCTGACCGAGTGGCTGGCGGTGCAGCCGCTGTTGGGCGCCGATGTGGACCGCTCCTTCCAGCAGGGCGTGACGGCCTTCCCAGAGGTTGCCTCCCGGATGGACCGAGCGGGCGTCGTCGCTGCCGAGCAGGCCTTCCTGAAGGCCGTGCGAGGCCAGCTGATGGGGGTCGAGCCCCAGGGGGGCGCGGCCGAGTACCAGGCACTGGGCCAAGAACTGCTGAGCCGCCAGCAGCGGCTCAACGAGCAGGTCTTCAAGCGTCTGGACGAGCGTCTGCAGATGCGTATCGATGCGCAGCAGCACGGCCTGGCGGTCAAGCTGAGCGTGGCGGTGTTGTTCGTGCTGCTGGCCTGCTACCTGATGCTGAGCTTCTTCAAGGTGATGATCGGCGGGCTGCAGGAGGTGGCCGGCCATCTGCGCGAGATCACCAAGGGCAACCTGACCACCGCGCCGCGCCCCTGGGGCAGCGATGAGGCGGCCCAGCTGATGCTCACGATGGGCGAGATGCAGACGGCGCTTCGCCGCATCGTCGGCACCGTGCTGCAGGGCTCGACCGAGGTGCAGACCTCCAGCGGCGAGATCGCCAGCGCGGCACATGACCTCTCCGCCCGCACCGAGCAGACGGCGGCCAACCTGGAGGAAACCGCGGCGACGATGGAGCAGATCTCCGGCCAGGTGCGCCAGGTGGGCGAGCGGGTGGCCGATGCGCGCCACATCGTCGAGGCCAATGCCGGTGCGGCGGCCGACTGCGGCCGGGTCATCGGCGACGTGGTGCAGACCATGGACGGCATCCGCCAGTCCTCCACCCGCATCGGCGACATCATCGGCGTGATCGACAGCATCGCCTTCCAGACCAACATCCTGGCGCTGAACGCTGCGGTGGAAGCCGCGCGGGCCGGCGAGCATGGCCGCGGCTTCGCGGTGGTGGCCACCGAGGTGCGGGCGCTGGCCGGCCGCTCGGCCGGCGCGGCCAAGGAGATCAAGACGCTGATCAGCGCCAGCATCGAGCAGGTGCAGGCCGGCCATACGGTGGTGGGCGAGGCGCGCGAGATGATGCAGACCATCGTCGGCAACGCCGAGCAGATCGCCGGGCAGATGCGTGACATTGCCGAGGCCACGCACCAGCAGGGCCTGGGCGTGGTCGAGGTGGGGGCGGCGATGCGCTCGCTGGACGAGGCCACGCAGCAGAACGCCGCCCTGGTGGAGCAGACCACGGCCGCCGCCAGCGCGCTGGCGGAGCAGGCCCAGCGCCTCAATCAGGAGGTCAGCTTCTTCAAGATGGCCTGAGGCCGGGCGCCGGCTCAGGCGGACGCCAGCAGCTCCGCGATGCGCGCGAGCGCCGTGTCCACGCCGTCGGCGGGGATGCGGCCCAGGCCCATCAGCAGGCCGTCCACGTCGGCGCCCAGCGCCTGCAGCGGGTAGAGGCCCACATCCAGCCGGCGCGCCAGCGCCGCCAGCCGCGGGGCGTCCAGCGGCGTGCCCTGTAGCAGCGCGGCCTGGTGGAAGCCGGCATCCGCCGGCACCAGCTGCAGCCAGCGCTGCAGCCGGGCCTGCACGCCACGCTGTAGCGCCTCACGGCGCTCGCCATAGGCCGCCTGGCAGCGGCGCAGGTGGCGGCGGTAGGCGCCTTCGGCCATGAAGCGGGCCAGCGCGGCCTGCTGCAGCCGCGGCCCGTGCACGTCGGCCAGGTGCTTGGCCGTCAGCAGCGCGTCGCGCAGCGCGGGCGGGGCGATCACATAGCCCAGCCGCAGCGACGGCGCCAGCGTCTTGGAAAAGCTGCCGACGAAGGCCACCCGGCCCTCGCGGTCCAGCCCCTGCAGGCTGTCGCGCGGCGTGCCGGCGAAGCGGAACTCGCTGTCGTAGTCGTCCTCCACCAGCACCGCGCCCTCGCGCGCGGCCCAGGCCAGCAGCGCGTGGCGGCGCGCCACGCTCATCGGCATGCCGAGCGGGAACTGGTGGGCCGGCGTCACATAGGCCAGGCGCGCGCCGGGCGGCAGCTGCTCCACGCACAGGCCCTGCGCATCCACCGGCACCTCGGCCACGCGGGCGCCCTGGGCCAGCAGCAGGCTGCGCAGCGGCGGGTAGCCGGGCGACTCGACGGCGGCCAGCTCGCCCGGGCCCACCAGTACCCGCACCAGCAGGTCGAAGGCCTGCTGGGCGCCCTGGGTGACGATGACGTCCTCGGCCGTGCAGCGCACACCGCGGGCGAAGGCCAGGTGCTCGGCGATGGCCTCGCGCAGCGCGGGCAGGCCGGCCGGCGGCGCATGCGCGCCGCCCAGGCCCATCTGGCGCTGTGCCGCATGCAGGTGGCGGCGCCAATCCTCGTGCGGGAACAGCGCCGGGTCGGGTGAGCCGCCGACGAAGTCCAGCGGCGCCAGCGGGTTGTCGGCCAGCCTCAGCAGCGGCACCGGCAGGGCCTGGAAGGCGGCGATGCGCGCCGCGCTGGCCAGCGGCGGCGGGGTGGCCACCGGGGCATCAGGCAGGGCCGGCGGCAGCGGCCGCACGAAGCTGCCGCGGCCGCGCCGGGCCTCGATGAGCTGCTCCAGCGTGAGCCGGTCGTAGGCCTCGGCCACGGTCTGGCGCGCCAGGCCCAGCTGCTGGGCCAGCAGCCGGGTGGGCGGCAGCTGCGTGCCGGTGGCCAGGCGCCCGCTGCGGATCAGGCCGCGCAGCTGGCGCAGCAGCTGCTCGCCGCGCGGCTGGGCGGGGTCGATGACGATGTGGAGATCCATGGCGCGTGGACTGCCGGATTTGCCGGGGATTGGACTGCTCGCGTCGACGGGGCGGGCGCAAGCTTCGCTCACCCCTTCAACACCCGCTGGAGCATCTCATGAGCCCCCTCGCCCGCACCGACTTCTACGCCGCCTCGCCCGCCGCCCTCAAGGCCATGCTGACGCTCGAGGGCAGCATCGCCAAGCTGGGCCTGGAGCCCGGCCTGCTGCACCTGGTGAAGATGCGCGCCTCGCAGATCAACGGCTGCGCCTTCTGCCTGGACATGCACAGCCGCGAGGCGCGCGAGGCCGGCGATAGCGACCGCCGCCTGCATGTGCTGCCGGCCTGGCGCGAGACCACGCTGTTCTCGCCCCGCGAGCAGGCCGCGCTGGCCTGGACGGAGGCGCTGACGCTGATCACCCAGGGCCATGCGTCGGACGCGGACTATGCGTTCGCCCAGGCGCAGTTCAACGACACCGAGCTCGTGAACCTGACGCTGGCCATCACCACCATCAATGCGTGGAACCGCTTCGCGATCGGCTTTCGCAAGCCGCTGCCGGCCTGAGGCCCGGCGCTCGCCTCAGGCGTAGCTGTCCAGGCCGTCCACCAGGCGCTGGCACCAGCGCGCGTCGGTGAGACGTTCCAGCCACCAGGCCAGCGCGCGGCCCTCGCTGCCGCGCCAGGCCACGTAGAGCGTGTTGGGCTCGCGCGGCACGGCCACCTGCAGCGCCACCAGCTCGCCGCGCGCCAGCAGCGAGGCCACGCGCAGCTCGGGCAGCCAGCCCACGCCCAGGCCGGCGCGCTGCGCGGCGATCTTGGCGCGCATGCTGGGCACGGCCAGCGTGGCCTGGCCGGCGCGGTGGCCGTAGGCGCGGCCGTCGCTGCGCCGCGAGGTGTCGGCCACCACGACGGCGCGGTGGGCGCGCATCTGCTCGGCGCTCAGTGGCTGGGCGGCGGCGGCCAGCGGATGGCGCGGCGCCACGGCGTAGACCCAGCGCATCGCGCCCAGCTCGCGCCACTGCACGCCCACGCCGGCCGGCGGTTCGTTGGTGGCGCCTATGACGAGATCGGCCCGGCCCTCGGCCAGCGCCTCCCAGGTGCCGCCCAGCACCTCGTGGGTGAGGCGCAGCGAGACGCCGGAGTCCAGCGCGTCGAAGTCCTGGATCACCGGCAGCAGCGATTCGAACTCGATCAGCTCGTCGGTGACGATGGCGAGCCGGTCCTCCCAGCCCTTGGCCACCTGGGCGACGCGGCGCGTCAGCCGGTGCATGTCGTCGCGCAGCCGCGTGGCCTCGCGCACCAGCAGCGCGCCGGCGGGTGTGAGCTGCAGCCGGTAGCGGCGCCGGTCGAACAGCAGCGCGTCGAAGCGGCCCTCGATCTGGCGCAGCGTGTAGGACACCGTGGACGGCGCCCGCCCCAGCGCCGCGGCGGCCCGCGACAGGCTGCCGCTTTCCAGGATGGCTTCCATCAGCAGGATTTCGTCGTCGCTGAGCATGTTCGAAGGCCTTGCACGAGTCGACCAACGCGGCCGGACGTCAAAAGGGGGCGTGAGGCGGAGTATCGAGTCCACGGCAGACAAGCCGCTCAACCCCAGACGCAAAGGAAACCATCATGTCCCGCTTCACGAACAAGACCGTCCTCGTCACCGGTGGCACCTCGGGCATCGGCCTGGCGGCCGCCCGCGCCTTCGCCGCCGAAGGCGCCCACGTCATCGTCACCGCCCGCCCGGGCAAGCCGGTCGAGGTCGACGCCGGCTTCGAACTGGTGCCGCTGGATGCCGCCGACGTGGCCGGCGCCAAGGCGCTCGGCACGCATCTGGCCGCCGCCGGCCGCCAGCTCGACGCCGTCTTCGTCAATGCCGGCATGGCCGAGTTCGCTTCTCTGGCCGACGCCAGCGTCGAGCTGTGGGACCGCACCTTCAACACCAACGTTCGTGGCGCCTTCTTCCTGATCCAGGCGCTGCGCCCGGTGCTGGCCCGTGGCGCGTCCATCGTGCTGAACGGCTCCATCAACGCCCACATCGGCATGCCGAACTCGGCCATCTACGCCGCCAGCAAGGCCGCGCTGATCTCGCTGGCCAAGACGCTGTCGGCCGAGCTGCTGCCGCAGGGCGCGCGGGTCAACGTGGTCAGCCCCGGCCCGGTCAGCACGCCGCTGTACGGCAAGCTGGGCTTCGATGATGACACGCTCAAGCAGGTGGCCGCGCAGATCCAGGGCCAGATCCCGCTGGGCCGCTTCGGCACGCCGGAGGAGATCGCGTCCACCGTGCTGCACCTGTCCGCCCCGGAGTCGGCCTTCATCGTCGGCACGGAAATCATCGTCGACGGCGGCATGAGCCAGCTCTGAGCCCCACCCGCCCCACCTCAGGAGATCCCTCATGAAGCGCTTCATCTCCCTGCTTTCCGCACTGCTGCTGGCTGTCGGCGTGCAGGCCGCCACCATCGAAGACCGCAGCGCCACGGCCAACGGCGTGCAGCTGCACTACCTGAAGGCCGGCGCCGGCAGCGACACCCCGGTGCTGCTGCTGCACGGCTACACCGAGACCAGCCACATGTGGCGTCCGCTGATGGCGCAGCTGGCCGATCGCAGCGTCGTCATCGCGCCCGACCTGCGCGGTGCCGGCGGCTCGGCCAAGCCCGACGGCGGCTACGACAAGAAGACCCTGGCCCAGGACGTGCACGCGCTCGTGGCCAGCCTGGGTCATCGCAAGGTCAAGGTGGTGGGCCATGACATCGGGCTGATGGTGGCCTACGCCTACGCGGCCCAGTACCCGGACGAGGTCGAGAGCATCGTGCTGATGGACGCCTTCCTGCCCGGCGTGGGCGACTGGAAGAACGTCTGGCTGCTGCGCGACCTGTGGCATTTCCACTTCCACGGCGACACCGCGCTGCAACTGGTGCAGGGTCGCGAGCGCATCTACTTCGAGCATTTCTGGAACGACTTCGCGGCCGATCGCACGCGCTCGCTGAGCGAGGCCGACCGGCAGTTCTACACGGCCGCCTATGCGCAGCCGGGCGGCATGAAGGCGGGCTTCGGCTACTTCAAGGCCTTCGAGCAGGACGCGGCCGACTTCGCCGGCTTCGCCAGGACCCCGCTGCAGCAGCCCATGCTGGTGCTGACCGGCGAGAAGGCCTCGGGCAGCTTCCTGATCGAGCAGGCCAGGCTGGTGGACACCCAGGTGGAGGGCGTGGTCGTGAAGGGTTCGGGCCACTGGCTGATGGAAGAGGCGCCGGGCCAGACCATCCCGCGTCTGGTGGAGTTCCTGAACCGGCGCTGATGGGCAGGTCGCCCGGCTGCGGATGGTCACAATCGCGGGGTTGCCAAGCCCCGCGATTGCCATGACCACCCGTACCGTCTTCGGCGCCTGCCCCCACGACTGCCCCGACACCTGCGCGCTGCAGATCACCGTCGAGAACGAACGCGTGATCAAGGTCCAGGGTCGGGCCGACCACCCCAGCACCCATGGCGCGCTGTGCACCAAGGTGTCGCGCTACGCGGAGCGCACCTACCACCCCGAACGCCTGCTGCATCCGCTGAAACGGGTCAGCCCCAAGACCGAGGCGCCGCGCTTCGAGCGCGTCAGTTGGGCCGAGGCGCTGGCCGACATCGCCGCGCGGCTGAACGTCATCGCGGCGCGCGACCCGCAGCGCATCCAGCCCTACAGCTATGCCGGCACCATGGGCCAGCTGCAGGGCGAGGCCATGGCGGGCCGCTTCTTCAACGCTTTAGGCGCCGCGCGGCTGGACCGCACCATCTGCGCCTCGGCCGGCGGCGCCGGCCTGGCCGCCACCTACGGCCACAAGCTGGGCATGCACACCCGGCATTTCGCAGACGCGAAACTCATCCTGATCTGGGGCAGCAACTCCATCGCGTCCAACCTGCACTTCTGGACCTATGCCAACCAGGCCAAGCGGGCGGGCGCCAAGCTCATCTGCATCGACCCGCGCAAGACCGAGACCGCCGACAAATGCCACCAGCACATCGCGCTGCTGCCCGGCACCGACGGCGCACTGGCGCTGGGCCTGATGCACGAGCTGATCGTGCATGACCGGCTGGACCACGACTACATCGCCAGGCATGTGGACGGCTGGGAGGAGCTGCGCGAGAAGGCGCTGATGTGGCCGCCGGAGCGCGTGGCCCAGGTCTGCGGCATCAGCCCGGACGAGGTGCGCGGCCTGGCGCAGGACTACGCCGGCACGCGGCCGGCCGCGATACGCCTGAACTACGGCATGCAGCGCGTGCGCGGCGGCGGCAACGCGGTGCGACTGATCGCGTTGCTGCCCTGTTTGACCGGCGCCTGGCGCCATGCCAGTGGGGGGCTGCTACTGAGCGCCTCGGGCTGGTTCGCTCCCTACAGGAACCCGCGGCTGGAGCGGCCCGACCTGCTGGCGGGCCGCCAGCCGCGCATGGTCAACATGAGCAGCATCGGCGATGCGCTGCTGCAGGCCGATCCGCCGATAGAGGCGCTGATCGTCTACAACAGCAACCCGGTCGCGGTGGCGCCGCAGTCGCCCCAGGTGGTGGCCGGCTTCCAGCGCGCGGACCTGTTCACCGTGGTGCTGGAGCACTTCATGACCGACACGGCCGACCTGGCCGACTACGTGCTGCCGGCCACGACGCAGCTGGAGCACCTGGACCTGCACACCAGCTACGGCCACACCGACGTGCTGATGAACCAGCCCGCGATTGCGCCGCTGGGCGAGGCCAAGCCCAACACGCAGATCTTCCGTGAGCTGGCCGCCGCCATGGGCCTGGACCACCCCGCGCTGCAGGAGACGGACGAACAGCTGGCCGCCCAGGTGTTCTGCGCCGACATCGACCTGGACCTGCTGCGCACTCAGGGCTGGCAGACGCTGCCCATTCCCGACGCGCCGTTCGCGAACGGCGGCTTTCACACACCCAATGGCCGTGCGCAGGCGGCTGGGGCCGACTACGTGCCCAACTACGAGAGTGCGCTGACCGCGCCCGCGCTGGCGGCCCGCTACCCGCTGGCCATGATCTCGCCGCCGGCGCGCAACTTCCTGAACAGCAGCTTCGTGAACGTGAAGAGCCTGCGCGACATCGAGGGCGAGCCGCTGATCGAGATGCACGCGAGCGACGCCGCCGCACGCGGCCTGCTTGACGGCGCGCGGGTGGCCGCCTTCAACGACCGCGGCCGCTACGTGGCCACGCTCAAGGTCAGCCCACGCGCCCGGCCCGGCGTGGTCAACGGCCTGGGCGTGTGGTGGCGCAAGCTGGGCGCTGAGGGCACCAACGTGAACGAGGTGACGCACCAGCGGCTGACCGATATGGGCAATGCGCCGGCGTTCTACGACTGCCTGGTTCAAATCGAAGCCGCGTGATCCGCCGCCTGGCCTGGTTGCTGCTGGCCCTCGCGCTGAGCGGCTGCAGCACGCTGTCCCACTGGAGCCAGGCGGCCGGCGGCCATCTGGCGGTGGTGCGCGCCGCGCGGCCGGTGGGCGAGTGGCTAGCCGACCCGGCCACGCCGCCTGTGCTGGCCGAGCGCCTGAAGCTGTCGCAGCAGATGCGCGACTTCGCGGTGCAGCGCCTGGCCCTGCCCGACAACAACAGCTACCGCCGCTATGCCGACCTGCACCGTGACGCGGTGGTGTGGAACGTGGTGGCCGCCGCGCCCTACAGCCTCACGCTCAAGACCTGGTGCTACCCGCTGATGGGCTGCGCGGGTTATCAGGGCTGGTTCGACCTGGCGCGTGCCCGCAGCGAGGCCGAGGCGCTGACGGCGCAGGGCTGGGAGGCCCAGGTCTTGCCCGTGCCGGCCTATTCGACGCTGGGCTGGAGCGCCTGGCTGGGCGGCGACCCGCTGCTCAACACCTTCCTGAACTACCCCGAGGGCGAGCTGGCCGGGCTGATCTTTCACGAGCTGGCCCACCAGCGGGTTTACGTCAGCGACGACACCGGCTTCAACGAGGCCTATGCCAGCGCCGTGGAGCTGCTGGGCGCGCGTGCCTGGCTGGCCGACAAGCCCGAGGCCGCCCACGCCTTCGAGGCCGGGCGGGCGCGGCGAGCGGCCTTCTTGCAACTCGCGCGTGAGGGGCGTGAGCAGCTGCTGGCGGCCTACGCGCGCCCCGAGGCCGAACGCGCCGCGGCCAAGGCCGCGGTGCTGGCCGCGCTGCGCGAGCGCGTGCCGCGCGAGGCGCCGGGCTACGAGGGCTGGTTCGTGCGCGCCAACAACGCGAGCTTCGCGCTGCTGGGGGCCTACGACGAACTGGTGCCGGCCTTCGAGCGCCTGTTCGAGCACGAGGGGCGCGACTGGGCGCGCTTCCATGCCGCGGTGGCGGCGCTCAAGCCGCTGGCGGCCGCGCAGCGCCGTGCTAACTTGCGCGGCCTGGAGGATCCCACCCATGAGCCTGACCCTGCGCCGCGTCAAACCCGCTGACGCCGCCGCGATTGCCGAACAGTTCACCGACCCCGAGGTCTTCGGCGGCACGCTGCAGCTGCCCTTTGCCAGCGAGGAGATGTGGGCGCAGCGCATCGCCGGCATGAATCCGCCTGCGCCGGGTTCCAACGAGATCGTGCTGGCCGCACTGCTGGGCGACCGGCCGGTGGGCCTGGCCGGCCTGCACTCTGCGGGTCCGTCGGTGCGCCGCCGCCATGCGATGTCGCTGGGCATCACGGTCGCCAAAGCCGCGCAGGGCCAGGGCGTGGGCCAGGCGCTGATGACGGCGCTGCTGGACTATGCCGACAACTGGGCGCAGATCCTGCGCGTGGAACTCACCGTGTTCCACGACAACGCGCGGGCGATACGGCTGTACGAGCGCCATGGCTTCGAGCTGGAAGGCCGGCACCGGGCCTATGCGCTGCGCAACGGCGTGTATGAGGACGTGCTGGCGATGGCGCGGCTGCATCCCAAGCAGCCGCTGGTGGGCGCGTCGAAGGCCTGAGTCAGGGCAAGGCCTGGCCCCGCGCGGCCACGTAGAGGCGATACCACTCGTCACGGCTGAGCAGCAGCCGGGTGGCGCCCGCGCAGGCGCGGATGCGCTCGGCATTGCCCGTGCCCAGTACCGGCTGGATGCGGGCCGGGTGGCGCAGCAGCCAGGCCAGCTGCACGGCGCTGGCGGTGCTGCCGTGGGCGGCGGCGATCTCGTGCACCACGGCGGCGGCGGGCGAGGCCGCCGGGTCGGCGAAGGCGCCGCGCGCCAGCGGGCTCCAGGCCTGCAGCTGCACGCCGTGCTGCTGCGCGTATTCCAGCGTGCCGGCCCAGGCCAGGCTGCCGGGCCGCTGTGTGGCCTGGCCGTCGTTGAAGGTGGTGCCGGCGTCGATCGCGTCCAGCTTCGCGAGGCTGAGCTCGATCTGGTTGACCACCAGCGGCTCGGGCAGTGCGCGCTGCAGCCAGGCCATCTGCGCCGCATGCATGTTGGAGACGCCCAGGTGCCGGACCTTGCCCGCCGCCTGCAGGCGGCCGAAGGCGTGAGCGATCTCCTCGGGCTCCATCAGCGCATCGGGGCGGTGCAGCAGCAGGATGTCGAGCTGCTCCACGCCCAGGCGCTGCAGGATGGCCTCGGCGCTGGCCTCGATGTGGGCGGCGCTGAGGTCGTAGCGGCCGGGCAGCGTGCCGTCGCCGAAGCGGATGCCGCACTTGCTCTGCAGCCGCACGCGGCGGCGCAGCGTCGCATCGCGCTTGAGCAGCTCGCCGAACACCGCCTCGGCCTTGCCGCCGCGGTAGATGTCGGCGTGGTCGAACAGCGTGATGCCGATGTCCAGCGCCGCTTCCACGGCGGCGTGGGCTTGGGCGATGTCGGCCTCGTCAAAGCCGGTGGCGCCCCAGTCGTCGCCCAGGGCCATGCAGCCATAGACGAGGGGAGAGGCGTCGCTGAGGTGGGCTTTCAGGGGCAGTTTCATGGGCGGCATGATGCCGCAGCGGCGCTGGCGTAGAGTGCGCGCCTCAATCAACAAGGGGGCACGGCATGGCCGAGATCCGCATTCATCGAACCCATCAGCTGGGCCTGGCCAAGGCGCGCGAGGTGGCGTGGACCTGGGCCGAGAAGCTCGAGCAGAAGTTCGACATGGAATGCACGGTGCACGAAGGCGAGGACAGCGACACCGTCAGCTTCACCCGTTCGGGCGTGGACGGCGAGCTGACCGTCGCGGCCGATCATTTCGAGGTGGTGGCGCAGCTGGGCTTTCTGATGGGCGCCTTCAAGGACACCATCGCCGCCGAGATCGACAAGCAGTTCGACGAGCTGCTGGCGGGCGGCGGGACGCCCGCGAAGAAGAAGCCGGCCTGAACGGGCGCGGGGCGCCGCAAAGCAGACCGGCCTCCCGAGGGAGGCCGGTGCGAAGGGGCAACTGCCGGGCTTACTGCAGCGACTCGATGAGGTCGACGTACTGCTGCATGGCCTCGTCGGAGCTCAGGCCCTTGAGCTCGTTCCAGGCGTCCCACTTGGCGCGGCCGACCATGTCGGTGAAGCCGGGGCGGGAACCGTCGACATCGCCGGCGCTGGCCTGCTTGAACAGCGCATAGATCTTCAGCAGCGTCATGTTGTCCGGACGCTCGGGCAGGGACTTGGAGGCGGCGACGGCGGCGTCGAATTGCTCTTTGAGACTCACGGGGTTCTCCGGGGCTGATGCGGGGGCGTCGATCTGGTGACAATGGACCGACAAGGGCCGCCGAGTGTAGGCCCGCGACTTGGTGGCTAGGAGACGGGTTTGGGTCACAGCAGCGAACGCATGTCCAGGGTGGATACGGCCTGGCTGCGCATGGACACCGAGGCCAACCTGATGATGATCGTCGGGGTCTGGTCCATACGCCCCGGCATCGGTCTGCAGGCCCTGCGCGAGCGCGTGGCGGAGCGCCTGCTCAAGTACGCACGCTTTCGCCAGAAGGTGGTGGACGACAGCGTGCTGGGCACCCAGTGGGTGCTGGACCGCGACTTCGACATCGCCCACCACGTCGTGGCCGAGCTGCCGCTGCCGCTGCGCGGCCAGACGCGCGAGCAGGTGCTGCGCGAGCGCGTGGCCGAGCTCAGCACGCAGGCGCTCGACATGGCGCGGCCGCTCTGGCAGATGCAGCTCATCGAGGACATGGGCGACGGCAGCAGCGCGCTGATCGTGCGGGTGCACCACTGCATCGCCGACGGCATGGCGCTGATCGCGGTGATGCTGTCCATCACCGACGACGGCAAGGCGCCGCCGGCACCCGGGCCGGCCCCGGCGCCGGACGAACCGCCGGACTGGCTGCTCGACGCCTTCCTGCGTCCGCTGTCCAACATGACGGTCAAGGCCATAGGCCTGACCGGCTCGGGCCTGTCGCGCGGGGTCGATGCGGTGAAGACGGCCGGTGCGCCCGTGGACGCCTCGCTGGAGATGGCGCGCATCGGCTACCAGGCGGTGTCGGACGTGGCGGCCTTTGCGCTGATGCCGGACGACTCGCCCACGCGGCTCAAGGGCAAGCCGGGGCCGCGCAAGACGGTGGCCTGGGACAACAGCCTGGCGCTGGACGACGTGCGGGCCGTGGGCAAGGCGCTGGGGGCCTCGGTCAACGATGTGCTGCTGGCCTGCGCCGCCGGTGCGATCGGCCGCTACCTGGGTGCGCGCGGTGAGGACCCGGCCGGCAAGGAGATCCGCGCGATGGTGCCGGTGAACCTGCGGCCGCTGGAGCAGGCCTGGCAGCTCGGCAACCGCTTCGGCCTGGTGCCGCTGGTGCTGCCCATAGGCATCGCCAACCCGCTGGAGCGGCTCTACGCGGTGCGGGCCCGCATGGCCGAGCTCAAGGGCAGCTTCCAGCCGGTGATGGCCTTCGGCCTGCTGTCCATTGCCGGCCTGCTGATCAAGCCGGTGCAGCACGCGATGCTGAACCTGTTCGCGAAGAAGGCCACCGCGGTGATGACCAATGTGCCCGGCCCGGCCCAGGCGCTGAAGTTCTGCGGCTCCACGGTGGAGCAGGTGATGTTCTGGGTGCCGCAGTCGGGCGACATCGGCATGGGCCTGAGCATCCTGACCTATGCCGGGCGGGTGCAGTTCGGCCTCATCACCGACCACGGCCTGTGCCCCGATCCGGAGGCCATCGTGGCCGAGTTCGGCCCGGAGTTCGAGAAGCTGATGTGGCTGGCGCTGATGCTGCCCTGGGGCGAGCAGCCCGAGGTCGACTGAGGGCGGCCCGCCGCCGCGTTCAGCGCGACGCGGCGGGCGCCGCGGATGCCGCCGGCCGGGCCGCGCGCGGCCGCCCCGCGCCGCTGGGATAGGCGCTCATCACCAGCGCGGGGTCGGCCTTGTCGAGATACAGCGCGTACTGGGCCTCGCTGCAGGCCGGCGCGTCGCTGTAGTGGCGGGTGTCGCCGGGGAAGCGCTCGCCGGCGAACAGGTAGCTCTTGCGCGTGCCCAGCGGGTAGTAGGCCAGGTAGCTGGCGTAGTTCTGGGCGCAGCCGGCACGCAGCTCGGCCTGGGCGCGCCCGGCCAAGCCGGGGTCGTCAGCCAGGGCCTGCTGGCAGCAGGCGCCCCAGAGCAGGGCAAACAAGGGCGGGGTCTTCATGCGGTACTCCTCGCTGGGCCTGAGCCTTCAGCGTAGACCGGGGAGCCGCAAAAACAAAGGCGCTCCACAGGAGCGCCTTGGGGATGGCGGCGCGGGCCGCCAGGCTTTACTGGGCCTTCTTCTTCGCGGTCGGGCGGCCGGCGGCGGTCGGGTAGGCGGCCATCACCTTGGACGGGTCAGCCTTGTTGTCCAGGTAGGCAACGTATTGCTGCTCGGTGCAGGGCAGCAGCTTGCCGGGGCGGGCCTCGCCCTTGTACTTGCCGTTGGAGTACACGAACTGGTACTCGTTGGAGGCCATGGGCATCGCGACGGTGCTGGTGTCGGTGTAGCTCTTGGCGCACTCGGCGCGCAGCTCGGCCTGCTCGGGCGTGGCGTTGGTGGCGGCCTGGGCGGCGAACACGCTGACGGCGGCGATGGCGGGGATCAGGAACTTCATGGCGCGGTCTCTCGTCAAGGAAGATGAAGAAGCGATGGCTGCAAGCTTACGTCGCGGCCCCTTCGCTGCCATCCCTGAAGCGCGGGTGGGGGCTCGCGGTAAACCCTGAGGTGCCGAGGGTCGGGTCGTGACATTTGTCACGGCGCTGGCGGGCTTTACTCGTCGGCCAGCTCGGCGCGGGCGAGCTCGATATCCAGCAGTTCCATCGCATCCATGGGCTCGCAGGCTGCGGCGTCGGCGTAGAGCTGCTCGGCCTCCTTCAGCCGCTTGTCGCCCTCCAGCATGACCAGGCCATTGGCCTGCTCGATCATCGCGATCGCGCTGCCGGGGTTGAGCTTGAGCGCCTGCGCGAACATCCGCAGCCCCGTGGCCGCATCGGCGCCCTGGGTCTTGCCCAGCAGCCGGCCGACCTTGTCGATCACCTCGGCGTGGAAGGTGCCCAGCGCGATGTGGGCGTCGGCATGCCGGGGCGCCAGCTCGATGGTGCGTTCCAGCGCCTGCTTGATCTGGCCGCCAAGGCCCTGGGCCAGCGCCTTGGCGACGCTGATGCCCTGGCCGTAGCGGCCCAGTGCATAGGCCTGCCAGTACCAGGCATTGGCCTGGCCGGGGTTGGCGGCCTGCTGGGCCTGGGCGCGTTCGGCGACGGCCATGAACATCTCGAGCCGGGTTTTCTCCTTCTTCTCGAGATAGGTCGCGTAGATGGCCTGGGCCTTGTTGGCCACCGTGAGGCCGGCCCCGCCCGCGGCCAGGCCGGCCTCGAAGGCGGCCTGGAATTCGCCGGCGTGGAAGTGGATCCAGGCCTGCTGGACGGCTGCGTCCTTGGGCCAGGGCTCGGCGTCGCCGGCATGCAGCCGGGCCCAGTGCTTCTTCAGCGTGGCCGGCGTGTAGACCAGGCCTGCGTTGTCAAAGGGGAAGGCGGTCCACTTGGCCATGCGGTCTCCGTCAGGATGTGGGTGGGCTCTGGTAGCGGCCGGCGAGCTGGAAGAGGTGGTCCTTGGAGGCCGGCTCGAGATAGGGTAGCAGCAGGCTCATCACGTGGAAGGCGCCGCGCATCAGCGCCTCGCCGGCCTGTTCGGGCTCCAGCGCCCGGCGCGGGTTGCGCACGTATTCGAAGCTCAGCCAGTAGGACAGCACCACCACCATCGAACTGGCGGTGGGCGCGGCCTCGCGCAGCTCCATCTTCAGCGCGCCACCCAGGTGAAGCCCGGACAGCAGCTGGCGCATGGCCTGCTCCTTGGCACCCAGCAGGCTCTGGAAATGCGTCTCCAGCCGGCGGTTCTTGAACAGCAGGTCGTTGAGGTCGCGGTACAGGAAGCGGTACTTCCAGATCAGCTCGAACAGCATGTGCAGGAACAGCCAGGCGTCCTCCACGTGGCGCACGCTGTCGGAGGCGGCCAGCAGTTCGGCCAGCTCCTGTTCGTAGCGGCCGAACAGCGCGTTGACCAGCTCGTCCTTGGCCGGGAAGTGGTAGTACAGGTTGCCCGGGCTGATGTTGAGCTCGGCCGAGATCAACGTGGTCGAGACATTGGGCTCGCCGAAGGCATTGAACAGCTGGAGGGTGGTCTCCAGGATGCGCTCGGCGGTACGGCGTGGTTTCTTTGGGCTGGCCATGCAGCGGGGCATTTTGGCAGCGATCAGCGCGCCCGCCGGGGCGACTTCTAAAATCTTGCGCCATGTCCAGCCCAACTCCTGCGATCTCGTTTGAAAACGTCAAGAAGACATACCGCGGAGGGCAGGTCAGGGCGCTGGATGGCGTCAGCTTCGACATCCAGCCCGGCGAGTTCTTCGGCCTGCTGGGGCCCAACGGTGCCGGCAAGACCACGCTGATCAGCGTGCTGGCCGGCCTGGCCCGCGCCAGCGAGGGCCGGGTGCGCGTGATGGGCCACGACGTGGTGGACGACTACGCCGCCGCCCGCAAGGCGCTGGGCGTGGTGCCGCAGGAGCTGGTGTTCGACCCCTTCTTCAGCGTGCGCGAGACGCTGCGCATCCAGAGCGGCTACTTCGGCGTCCCCAACAACGACGCCTGGATCGACGAGCTGCTGGAAAGCCTGGGCCTGGCCGACAAGGCCCACGCCAACATGCGCCAGCTGTCGGGCGGCATGAAGCGCCGCGTGCTGGTGGCGCAGGCGCTGGTGCACCGGCCGCCGGTCATCGTGCTGGACGAGCCCACGGCCGGCGTGGATGTGGAGCTGCGCCAGACGCTGTGGCAGTTCGTGTCCCGCCTCAACAAGCAGGGCCATGCGGTGCTGCTGACCACGCACTACCTGGAAGAGGCCGAGGCGCTGTGCCAGCGCATCGCGATGATGAAGGCCGGCCGCATCGTCGCGCTGGACCGCACCTCCGCGCTGCTCAGCGGCCGCGCGGCCACGATGCTGCGCTTCAAGACCGATGCCGTGCTGCCGCCCGAGGTGGCGGCGCGGGCGCGCGTGACCGGGCGCATCGTGCAGGTGACCGCGCATGACGCGGCCGAAGTGGAGACGACGCTGGCGGCGCTGCGCGCGGCCGGTTGCGTCATTGAAGACCTGGAGATCGGCCGGGCCGATCTGGAGGACGTGTTCTTGGAAATCATGCAGGGAGCTTCGGCATGAACGGAGCTTCGACGCTTTTCTACAAAGAGGTGCTGCGTTTCTGGAAGGTGTCCTTCCAGACGGTGGCGGCGCCGGTGCTCACCGCGGTGCTCTACCTGGTCATCTTCGGCCACGCGCTGGAAGACCATGTGAAGGTCTACGACACGGTCAGCTACACGGCCTTCCTGATCCCGGGCCTGGTGATGATGAGCGTGCTGCAGAACGCGTTCGCGAACAGCTCGTCCAGCCTCATCCAGAGCAAGATCACCGGCAACCTGGTGTTCCTGCTGCTGACGCCGCTGTCGCCGGCCGCCTGGTTCCTGGCCTACGTGGGCGCGGCCATCGTGCGCGGGCTGGCCGTGGGCCTGGGCGTGCTGCTGGTGACCGCCTGGTTTGCGCCGCCGGGCCTCAGCAATCTGCTGTGGGTGCTGGCCTTCGCGGCGCTGGGTGCCGGGCTGATGGGCACGCTGGGCCTGATCGCCGGCCTGTGGGCCGAGAAGTTCGACCAGCTGGCGGCCTTCCAGAACTTCATCGTGATGCCCATGACCTTCCTGTCGGGCGTCTTCTACTCGGTGCATTCGCTGCCCGGGGCCTGGCAGGCGGTGAGCCACCTCAACCCCTTCTTCTACATCATCGACGGCTTCCGCCACGGCTTCTTCGGCGTGTCCGACGTGTCGCCCTGGCTGAGTCTGGCGGTGGTGGGCACGGCCTTCGTCGCGGTGGCGGTGATCGCGCTCAAGCTGCTGCGCAGCGGCTACAAAATCCGTTCGTGAGCTCAGGCTGAAGCGTCCGCGAAGGGCGGGGTGGGCCGGCTGAGCGAAAATCCCGGGCTTTCCCCAGGTAGAACCCAGGACGCTTCATGGCCGACCCCACCCCGCAAGACGTGCGCGACTTCATTGCTGCAGGCCTGCCCTGCGAGCATCTGGAGGTGGAGGGCGACGGCCGCCATTTCTTCGCGACCATCGTGTCTGCCGAGTTCGTGGGGCTCACGCGCATCAAGCGCCATCAGCGCGTCTACGCCGCCCTGGGCGAGCGCATGCGCGAGCAGATCCACGCGCTGTCCATGAAGACGCTGAGCCCCGAGGAATGGAGCGCCGCGCAATGAGCAACACGCTGACGCTGGCGCTGTCCAAGGGCCGCATCTTCGAAGAAACCTTGCCGCTGCTGCGCGCCGCCGGCATCGAGGTGCTGGAAGACCCGGAGACCTCGCGCAAGCTCATCCTGACGACCAACCAGCCCCACCTGCGCGTGGTGCTGGTGCGCGCCAGCGATGTGCCCACCTATGTGGCCCATGGCGGCGCCGACCTCGGCGTGGCCGGCCGCGATGTGCTGCACGAGCAGGCGCTGGCCCAGGGCGGCTCGCACGGCCTCTACCAGCCGCTGGACCTGCGGATCGCACGCTGCCGCATGAGCGTCGCCACCCGCGCGGACTTCGACTACGCCGGCGCTGTGAAGCAGGGCTCGCGCCTGCGTGTGGCCACCAAGTACACCGAGATCGCCCGCCAGCACTTTGCCGACAAGGGCGTGCACGTGGACCTGATCAAGCTCTACGGCTCCATGGAGCTCGCCCCGCTGACCGGCCTGGCCGACGCCATCGTCGACCTGGTCTCCACCGGCGGCACGCTGCGTGCCAACAAGCTGGTGGAGGTGGAGCGCATCATGGACATCTCCTCGCGCCTGGTGGTCAACCAGGCCGCCCTCAAGCTCAAGCGGGAGTTGCTGCGCCCGCTGATCGACGCCTTCTCCGCCGCTGCGGGCCAGGCCCCCACCCCATGAAAATCCGTCAACTCGCCACCACCGCCGCCGATTTCGCCTCGCAGTTCGAGGCGCTGCGACATTGGTCGGCCGAGACCGACGCGGCCATCGAGCAGCGTGTGGCCGACATCCTGGCCGACGTGCGCGCCCGCGGCGACGCCGCGGTGCTGGACTACACCGCGCGCTTCGACCGTGTGAACGCGCCGTCGGTCGCCGCGCTGGAGCTGGGCGCCGCCGAGCTCAAGGCCGCGTTCGACGCGATCACGCCGGCCCAGGCCGCGGCGCTGCAATACGCCGCCAGCCGGCTGCGCAGTTATCACGAGCGCCAGCTGGACGCCTGCGGCCGCAGCTGGAGCTACCACGACGAGGACGGCACGCTGCTGGGCCAGAAGGTCACGCCGCTGGACCGTGTGGGCCTGTACGTGCCGGGCGGCAAGGCCGCCTACCCGAGCAGCGTGCTGATGAACGCCATCCCCGCCCAGGTGGCCGGCGTGCAGGAAATCATCATGGTCGTGCCCACGCCGGACGGCGTGCGCAACCCGCTGGTGCTGGCCGCCGCCCATGTGGCCGGCGTGCACCGCGTGTTCACCGTGGGCGGCGCCCAGGCCGTGGCCGCGCTGGCCTATGGCACGGCCACCATCCCGCGGGTGGACAAGATCACCGGCCCCGGCAATGCCTATGTGGCCTCGGCCAAGAAGCATGTGTTCGGCCAGGTCGGCATCGACATGATTGCCGGCCCCAGCGAGATCCTGGTGATCGCCGACGGCAGCACGCCGCCGGACTGGGTCGCGATGGACCTGTTCAGCCAGGCCGAGCATGACGAGCTGGCCCAGAGCATCCTGCTGAGCCCGGACGCCGCCTACCTGGAGGCCGTGCGCGCCAGCATGGAGCGCCTGCTGCCCGAGATGCCGCGTGCGGAGGTGATCCGCGCGTCGCTGGAAGGGCGCGGCGCGCTGATCCTGACCCGCTCCATGGAAGAGGCCTGCGAGATCAGCAACGCGATCGCGCCCGAGCACCTGGAGATCAGCGCGGCCCAGCCGCATCAGTGGGAGCCGCTGCTGCGCCATGCCGGCGCCATCTTCCTGGGCGCCTACACCAGCGAGAGCCTGGGCGACTACTGCGCCGGCCCCAACCATGTGCTGCCCACCTCGGGCACGGCGCGCTTCTCGTCGCCGCTGGGGGTCTACGACTTCCAGAAGCGCACCAGCCTGATCCAGGTCAGCGAGCAGGGCGCCCAGGGCCTGGGCCGCATCGCGGCCGAGCTGGCCTATGGCGAGGGCCTGCAGGCCCACGCGCGCGCCGCGGAGATGCGGCTCAAGGACTGAGCCTCAGTCCGCGCCCAGCCCCACGGCCCGCGCCATCAGCGTGCCCAGCGGCCGGTAGGCCGGCAGGATGACGGTGGGCGGCCCCGGGTGCACCCGGTTGGACAGGAACACGTAGAAGCTGCGGCTCTGCGGGTCCAGCCACAGGATGCAGCCGGTGAAGCCGGTGTGGCCAAAGCTCACGCCCACCGGGAACAGCGTGCCGCGCGGGCTGGAGTAGGGCGTGTCCAGGTCCCAGCCCAGGCTGCGCAACTCCTTCAGCGCCTCGGGCTGCTGTGGCGTGCTCAGCAACCTCACGCTCTCGGGCGACAGCAGGCGGCGGCCGTCCTCGGCCACGCCGCCGGCCAGCAGCATGCGCGCGAAGCGGGCCAGGTCGGCCGTGGTGGTGAACAGGCCGGCGTTGCCGGACACGCCGCCCATCTTGCGCGCGGTCGGGTCGTGCACCTCACCGCGCAGCAGATGGCCGTCGGGCTCGCGCTCGGTGGGCGCGATGCGCGCCAGCGGCAGGCGGCGCAGCGGCAGGTAGCCGCTGTCCTTCATGCCCAGCGGCTTGAACAGCGCCTCGTCGGCGAACTGCTCCAGCGGCTGGCCGGCCTGCTGCGCCACGATGAGGCCCAGCAGGATGTAGTTCACGTCCGAGTAGCGGAACTGCCCGCCCGGCGTGCCCTGCATGGGCAGCGCACAGGCCTGCTCGCGCGCGGCGGCGATGCCGCGCCAGTCGCCCGCGCCATTGCCCTTCAGCGTGGCCGGCAGGCCCGAGGTATGCGTCAGCAGCTGGCGCAGCGTGATGCCGGCCTTGTCGGCGCCGCCGCAGTCCGGCAGGTAGCGCTGCAGCGGCGCGTCTATGTCCAGCCGGCCGCGCTCGCGCAGCATCTGCACCAGCGTGGCGGTCACCACCGGCTTGGTCAGCGAGGCGGCGTCGAACACCGTGTCCTCGCTCTGCGCCTCGGGCGCAGGCTGCAGCGCCCGCTGGCCATAGGCGCGGTGGTAGGGCGCGCGGCCCTCGCGCTCCACCCACAGCACGGCGCCGGGCAGCAGCTTCTGGTCCACCAGGCCGCCTATCAGCGCATCGGCCTCGGCCAGCGGCGCGGGGGCCAGCACGGGCGCCGGCTTGGGTTGCAGGGCGCAGCCGGTCAGCAGCGCGGCGGTGAGGGCCAGCAGGGCCAGGGCGGGGCGGGGGTGTCGCATCGGGCCATGCTACGTGGTTCGGAATTGGTACGGTACACGAAGTTCGTGATTCACGAACTTCGTGTACCATGGGCGCCATGAAGAACGTGACCGTCTCCATGGACGACGCCGTGGCCGAATGGGCCCGGCTGGAGGCCGCGCGGCGCAATACCAGCGTGTCGCGCCTGCTGGGCGAGCTGCTGGCCGAGAAGATGCGCCACGACGACGCTTACGAACGCGCGATGCAGGACTGGCTGCACCGCGAACGCAGCTGGGCCTCCAAGGGCCGTGCCTATCCGACGCGGAGCGAGCCGTGATGACGCCGGTGTTCGTCGACACCTCGGTGCTCATACTCAGCGAGGACGGTGCCCACCCCGACGAGCAGGCCCAGGTGCTGGCCTGGCTGCAAGTGCTGTGGCAGCAGCGCGCGGGCCGCGTGTCCACCCAGGTGCTGAACGATTTCTACCGGCTGGTCACCACGCGCATCCAGCCGCCCATGCCCAATGGCGATGCGCGCGCCGAGGTGCGCCGCTACCAGCGCTGGAACCCCTGGGCCATAGACCATGCGACGGTGGAAAGCGCCTGGTCGCTGGAGAGCCGCTTCGGCCTGGCCTATGCGGACGCGCTGATCGTCGCGGCCGCCAAGGCCCAGGGCTGCACGCGGCTGCTGAGCCTGGAACTGCCGCACGAGGCGGTGTATGACAGCGTGCAGGTGCTGGACCCGCGCCAGAGCCCGCCCACGCTGGAGACGGAGAGTTTGCGATGAGTCGTTTCTGGAGCGATCTGGTCCACACGCTGACCCCTTACGTGCCCGGCGAGCAGCCGCGCATCGAAGGCCTGGTCAAGCTCAACACCAACGAATGCCCCTATGGCCCCAGCGAGGCCGTGCTCAAGGCCATCGCGGCCGAGACCAATGACAGCCTGCGCCTCTACCCCGACCCGCAGGGCCTGGCGCTGAAGGCCGCCGCCGCGCGTCTGCACGGCCTCAGGCCCGAGCAGGTGTTCGTGGGCAATGGCTCCGACGAAGTGCTGGCCCATGTGTTCGCCGCGCTGCTCAAGCACGAGGCGCCGCTGCTGACCCCGGACATCTCCTACAGCTTCTACCCGGTCTACGCCAGGCTCTACGACATCGCCACCCGCGAGGTGCCGCTGGCCGAGGACTACAGCCTGCGCGTGGACGACCTGCTGGCCGCCGGCCCCAACGGCGGCATCATCTTCGCGAACCCCAACGCGCCCACCGGCATCGCGATGCCGCTGGCAGAGATCGAGCGCCTGCTGCAGGCCAACCGCGACTCGGTGGTGGTGGTGGACGAGGCCTATGTGGACTTCGGCGCCGAGTCGGCCGCCACGCTGGTGGACCGCTACCCGCAGCTGCTGGTGGTGTGCACGCTGTCCAAGAGCCGCGCACTGGCGGGCCTGCGCGTGGGCTATGCGCTGGGCCAGGCCGAGCTGATCGAGGCGCTGACCCGCGTGAAGGACAGTTTCAACTCCTACCCGCTGGACCGCCTGGCGCTGGCCGGCGGCGTCGCCGCGCTGGATGACCGCGCCGGCTTCGAGCGCATGCGCGACCTCATCATCGCGACCCGCGAGCGCCTCACCGCCGAGCTGAGCCGCCGCGGCGCCCAGGTGCTGCCGTCCAAGGCCAACTTCGTGTTTGCACGTTTTCCCGGACAGGACGCGGCGGCATTGGCTGCCGGCCTGCGCGAGCATCGCGTGCTGGTGAGACACTTCCGCAAGCCCGAGCGCATTGCCAGTTTCCTGCGCATCAGCATAGGCACGGACGCGCAGATCGACACCCTGCTGCAGGCGCTGGACGCGCTGCTGCCCGGCACCCCTTCCTGAACCTCATGGCCACTTCCATGCGTACCGCCCAGGTCACCCGCAACACCAAGGAGACGCGCATCAGCGTCTCGGTCAATCTCGACGGCACGGGGCAGGCCAAGCTGCACACCGGCATCGGCTTCTTCGACCACATGCTGGACCAGATCGCCCGACACGGCCTGATGGACCTGGACATCCACTGCGAGGGCGATCTGCACATCGACGGCCACCACACGGTGGAAGACGTGGGCATCACGCTGGGCATGGCGATCGCGCAGGCAGTGGGCGACAAGGCCGGCCTCACGCGCTACGGCCACAGCTATGTGCCGCTGGACGAGGCGCTGTCGCGCGTGGTGATCGACCTCTCCGGCCGCCCCGGCCTGCACATGGACGTGAAGTTCACGTCGGGCAGCATCGGCGCCTTCGACACCCAGCTGGCCTTCGAGTTCTTCCAGGGCTTTGCCAACCTGGCGCTGGCCACGGTGCACATCGACAACCTCAAGGGCCACAACGCACACCACCAGTGCGAGACCATCTTCAAGGCCTTCGGCCGCGCACTGCGCATGGCCACCACGCCCGACCCACGTTCGGCCGGCGTGATCCCGTCCACCAAGGGGTCACTATGACGACAGCCGCAGGGCCGAGCGCCGGGCCGCCCCAAGCCGGCCCGCATCCCCTCGGGGGATCGTCGAACGACCCCGTTCGACGAGGGGCTCGCGTGGTGGCGGTGGTCGACTACGGCATGGGCAATCTGCGCTCGGTGTCGCAGGCGGTGCTTCACGCGGCCGAGGGCCAGGGCTTTGACGTCGCCATCACCAGCGACCCCGCCGTGGTGCGCGCCGCCGAGCGCGTGGTGCTGCCGGGCCAGGGCGCGATGCGCGACTGCATGGCCGAGCTGGCCGCATCAGGCGTCAAGGACGCCGTGCTGGAGGCCGCGGCCAACAAGCCCTTGCTGGGTGTGTGCGTGGGCATGCAGATGCTGCTGGACCACAGCGAGGAGCAGGACACCCCCGGCCTGGGTCTGATCCCGGGCCGCGTGCAGCGCTTCCAGCTGGAGGGCCGGCTGCAGGACGACGGCAGCCGCTACAAGGTGCCGCAGATGGGCTGGAACCGCGTGAGCCAGACCCGACCCCATCCGGTCTGGCTAGGCATTCCGGACGAGAGCTGGTTCTACTTTGTGCACAGCTACTACGCCAGCACCGAGCACCGCGATCACGCGGCCGGTGAGACCGACTACGGCACTCGCTTTACCTGCGCCATTGCGCGGGATAACATTTTTGCGACCCAATTCCACCCCGAGAAAAGTGCCGCGCTGGGCCTCGCCCTGTATCGCAACTTCCTGCACTGGAAGCCCTGAGGATGGCCCACCCCCTACCGGCTGCGCCGGCCCCCTCGAGGGGGCGCCGCCAGCGGCCCGGCAAAGCCGGTTCCGCGGCGTCCGCTGAGTCGCTCCCCACCCCTCCTTCTCCACTCGACTGACCTAGCCTCGGCCATGCTGCTGATCCCCGCCATCGACCTGAAAGACGGTCGCTGCGTCCGCCTCAAGCAAGGCGACATGAATGACTCCACCACCTTCGGCGAGGACCCGGCCGCGATGGCCCGGCGCTGGCTGGATGCGGGTGCGAGACGCCTGCATCTGGTGGACCTGAACGGCGCCTTCGCGGGCAAGCCGGTCAACGAGTCGGCCATCAAGGCCATCATCCGCGAGGTGGGCGACGAGATCCCCATCCAGCTGGGCGGCGGCATCCGTGACCTCGACACCATCGAGCGCTACCTGGACGACGGCCTCAGCTACGTGATCATCGGCACGGCCGCGGTCAAGAACCCGGGCTTTTTGCGCGATGCCTGCAGCGCCTTCGGCGGCCACATCATCGTGGGCCTGGACGCCAAGGACGGCAAGGTCGCCACCGACGGCTGGAGCAAGCTCACCGGCCATGAGGTCGTGGACCTGGCCAAGAAGTTCGAGGACTACGGCGTCGAGGGCGTGATCTACACCGACATCGGCCGCGACGGCATGCTGACCGGCATCAACATCGAGGCCACGGTCAAGCTCGCGCAGGCGCTGACCATCCCGGTGATCGCGTCCGGCGGCCTGTCCGACATCGCCGACATCGAGCGCCTGTGCGCGGTCGAGAGCGAGGGCGTGGAGGGCGTGATCTGCGGACGCTCCATCTACACCGGCGCGCTGGACTTCGCCGCCGCCCAGGCCCGCGCCGACGTGCTGAACCCGGCCTGAGCGGCCGGACTCACGGCCGCCTCCCGCCGTGCTGCGCGCGCTGGCCGTCGCCAACTACCGCTCGCTGCGCCAGCTGGTGCTGCCACTGGCGCGGCTGACCGTCGTCACCGGCCCCAACGGCTCGGGCAAATCCAGCGTCTACCGCGCGCTGCGGCTGCTGGCCGACACCGCGCGCGGCGACGTGCTCACCAGCCTGGCCCGCGAGGGTGGGCTGGCTTCCGTGCTGTGGGCCGGCCCCGAGAGCTTCTCGGCCGCCATGCTGCGCGGCGAACAGCCGGTGCAGGGCACGCGTCGCCAGCTGCCGGTGAACCTGCGGCTGGGCTTCGTCGGCGGGGCCGACGACTACGGCTATGCGCTGGACATCGGCCTGCCCACGCCCAGCGCCAGCATGTTCGCGGCCGATCCCGAGATCAAGACCGAGCAGGTCTGGGCC
This sequence comes from Roseateles depolymerans, assembly GCA_003241055.1. Lineage (GTDB taxonomy): Bacteria > Pseudomonadota > Gammaproteobacteria > Burkholderiales > Burkholderiaceae_C > Pelomonas > Pelomonas depolymerans_A. The sequence continues at coordinate 6,179 of QFOD01000024.1, read as the reverse complement.
GGCCCGGTGCGCCGCCCGGCCACGCTGCTGGCCGAGCGCGACCGCGGCCTGCTGCGCCTGCGCAGTGAGGATGGTGGCTGGCAGGCGGTCGAGCGTTCGCTGCCGGCCTGGTCCAGCATGCTGGCCGAATACGTGGACCCGCGCGGCGCGCCCGAGCTGCTGGCGCTGCGCGAGCAGGTGCGGGCCTGGCGCTTCTACGACCACTTCCGCAGCGATGCCGACGCGCCCGCACGCCAGCCCCAGCTGGGCACGCGCACGCCGGTGCTGGGCCACGACGGCAGCGACTGGGCTGCGGCGCTGGCCACCATCCGCGAGATCGGCGACGCCGCCGCACTGGACGCCGCCGTGGCCGACGCCTTCGAGGGTGCCCGCCTCAGCATCGAGCGCCAGGACGACCGCTTCGAGGTCTGGATGCACCAGCCCGGCCTGCTGCGCCCGCTGCGGGCGCGCGAGCTGTCGGACGGCACGCTGCGCTACCTGCTGTGGGTGGCTGCGCTGCTGAGCCCGCGCCCGGCACCGCTGCTGGTGCTGAACGAACCCGAAACCAGCCTGCACCCCGACCTGCTGCCCGCGCTGGGCCGGCTGATCGCCCATGCGGCCGGCCACACCCAGGTGTTCGTCGTCAGCCATGCGCGGCGCCTGCTCGCGGCGCTGGAGGACACGGATGTGCCGGCCGACGAGCAGGTGGCGCTGGCGCTGCACAAGCGCCTGGGCGAAACCCAGGCCGAGGGCGGCGAACACCTGGAACTGCCCGCCTGGCGCTGGCCGGGCCGCTGAACACACCCCCCGCCGCGCCGCGCGCGCGGCCTGCTGAAGGACAATCCCGCCATGCTCGCCAAACGCATCATTCCCTGCCTGGACGTGACCGCAGGTCGCGTCGTCAAGGGCGTCAACTTCGTGGACCTGCGCGACGCGGGCGACCCGGTGGAGATCGCCGCGCGCTACAACGAGCAGGGCGCCGACGAGCTCACCTTCCTGGACATCACCGCCACCAGCGACGGGCGCGACCTCATCCTGCACATCATCGAGGCGGTGGCGGCCCAGGTCTTCATCCCGCTGACCGTGGGCGGCGGGGTCAGGTCGGTGGCCGATGTGCGCCGGCTGCTCAATGCCGGGGCCGACAAGGTCAGCTTCAACTCCGCCGCCGTGGCCGAGCCCGAGCTGATACGCGCGGCCAGCGACCGCTACGGCGCGCAGTGCATCGTCGTCGCCATAGACGCCAAGCGCCGCCATGGCGACGACCTCGCCGCACGCGGCCCGGGCTGGGATGTCTATACCCACGGCGGGCGCAAGAACGTGGGCCTGGATGCCGTGCAATGGGCCAGGCAGATGGCCGAGTACGGCGCCGGCGAGATCCTGCTGACCAGCATGGACCGCGACGGCACCAAGAGCGGCTTCGACCTGGAGCTCACGCGCGCCGTCAGCGATGCGGTGCCGGTGCCGGTGATCGCCTCCGGCGGCGTGGGCTCGCTGGACCACCTGGCCGACGGCATCACCCAGGGTGGCGCCGACGCGGTGCTGGCCGCCAGCATCTTCCACTTCGGCGAGTACACGGTGGGCCAGGCCAAGGCGGTGATGGCGCAGCGCGGCATCCCTGTCCGCCTGTGAGCAACACCCCCCGCCGCCCCGCAGCTCCCGCCACCACGGCACGTGCCCCGGGCGAGATCCGCATCATCGGCGGCCGCTGGAAGCGCTCCAAGCTGCCGGTGCCCGATGCACCCGGCCTGCGCCCCACGTCCGACCGCGTGCGCGAGACGCTGTTCAACTGGCTGGGCCAGACGCTGACCGACTGGCGCGTGCTGGACGCGTTCGCGGGCAGCGGCGCCCTGGGTTTCGAGGCCGCGTCGCGTGGCGCGGCCGAGGTGGTGATGATCGAGCGCGATGCGCGCCTGGCCGAGGGCCTGCGCGCGGTGCAGCGCAAGCTGGGCGCCGAGGCCGTGCGCCTGCACGCGGCCGACGCGCTGGCCTGGATGGCGCGCGGCCCGCGCGGGCATTTCGACCTGGTGCTGCTGGACCCGCCGTTCGCGGCCGGCCTGTTCGACGCCGCGCTGGCTGCCGCCGTGCCGCTGCTGACGCCCGACGGGCTGATCTATGCCGAGTCGCCGCATGAGCTGACCCCGCCGGCCGGCTTCACCGCGTGGCGACAAGGGAGGGCCGGCGCGGTCCATTACCAGTTGCTGCGCCGCGACGACAATGCCGGCTCTGCCGACTGATACAGCGCCCATCCCGGGCCTGCCAAGCCGCATGACCAGCCGCACCACCATCACCGCGATCTACCCCGGCACCTTCGACCCCATCACCGTGGGCCACGAAGACCTGATGCGCCGCGCCGCCGGCCTGTTCGAACGCCTGATCCTGGCCGTCGCCGTGGGCCATCACAAGAAGACGCTGTTCTCGCTGGACGAGCGCCTGGCCATGGCCCAGGAGGTTGCGCGGCCGCTGGGCAATGTGGAGGTGATCGCCTTCGACGGCCTGCTGCGCGACTTCGTGCTCAGCCACGGCGGCCGCGTCGTGGTGCGTGGCCTGCGCGCGGTCAGCGACTTCGAATACGAGTTCCAGATGGCCGGCATGAACCGCAAGCTGATGCCCGAGGTCGAGACCGTCTTCCTGACGCCGGGCGACCAGCACCAGTTCATCTCCAGCACCTTCGTGCGAGAAATCGCGACGCTGGGCGGCGACGTGTCGCCCTTCGTGTCGGCCGGCGTGCTGGAGCGGCTCAAGGCGCGTTGCGCCAGGGAGGCCTGAGCCATGGTCTTGATGATTACCGACACGCGCGGCGGGAATCGGCAAGGCATGCCTTGCCCCGACGTGCGCGGCGAGCGCCTGCAGGCGCTTGCCGTAGTCGTCCGCCAGCCCGATGGAGGCGAAGCATGGCACTGATGATCACGGACGACTGCATCAACTGCGACGTCTGTGAGCCGGTCTGCCCCAACCAGGCCATCTACATGGGCGTGGAGTTCTACGAGATAGACCCGGCCAAGTGCACCGAGTGCGTGGGCCACTTCGACGAGCCGCAGTGCGTATCGCTGTGCCCGGTGGCCTGCATCCCGGTGAACCCGCAGCATGTGGAGAGCCGCGAGACGCTGATGCAGAAGTACCAGCGCCTCACGGGCCAGGCGGCCTGAGGCCGCCTCTCGCGCGCGCCCTCAGTTCGGGAACACCGTCTTCAGCAGCTGCGCCAGGCGGGCGCCGGCCAGCGTCAGTTCGCGGCGCTTGATCGCGTCCTCGCGCTGCGCGTAGCCGGTGGGCAGCGTGGCCGTCCAGGCCTTGTCCTGCTTGGGCGAGAAGCTCAGGCCGTCGTAGACCAGGCGCGCCTCCTCCAGCGACTCGCTCGCCCAGCGGGCCGGCCAGTCCAGCGCGTCGCCGCTGCTGGGCTTGACCTTGCGGGCCTGGGCCAGCCAGGCGGCGTCGACATGGTCGGGCGCCATCGCGGCCGGCACGTTGTCCCACAGCGTGTGCAGGCGGGGCAGGCGCGGCGGCTGGCCCTGCGGCGGGGCGTGCTGCGGCGTGGTCGGGTTGGCCACCAGGATGGCATTGCCGCCGACGGTGTTGGAGGCCGGGTCGAAGCCGGTCTTGTCGGGGTCCACCTCGTGGCCGTCGTGGTCCAGGTAGATGGCGCCCACGTGCAGCGGCTCGTGCATGTCGCCCACCACGTGCACCATCAGCAGCAGCGCCTCGCGCGGCTTCAGGTCGAAGGGGGCGGGTGCGGGCTGGCCGCGCAGCACCAGGATGCTGGCGCGCAGTGCCGCCACCACGTCATGCCCGCTGGTGCCGGTGAAGCCCTCCAGGTAGCGGCTGCGCTGCAGCGCGATGTCGGTGTAGTGGTACTGCTGGTGGCAGCTTTCCTCGCCCGGCTTGGGGTGGCATTGGTCCTGGTTGCGGCGCACGTAGTCGGCCATCTCGGCGATGCGGGCCGGCGTTTCCAGCGGCGCGCAGGAGGCGTACTTGCCGAGGTTGGGGTAGGTGTAGCCCAGCTTGGGCACGATGCCCTTCACGCAGTCGGCCCACACGGTGGCCTGCGGCAGCGTGAGGCCGCCCAGCAGCGCGTTCACGCGCGCCTCGGCGGGGCTGCCGGCAATCAGCTGGGCGGCAATCGCGCCCACGGTCTCGTGGCCGTCGGCGCCCCAGGCATGGGCGCTCAGCGGCAGGGTGGCGGTGAGGGCGGTGGTCAGCGCGGTGGCCAGCAAGCGGCGCATGGGCAGGCTCCTTGAAGCAGGCAAAGCCGCGATCATGCCCCGGGCATGTCTCTGCTGCGTGAAGTGATGGGTCAGTCCAGCGCCCAGCACTCGCCATAGCGCGGCGCCGCCGGCCATTGCGCCGCCGTGGGCAGCAGGCCCGGGTGCTGCAGCGCCCAGCGGCGCGCCAGCATCCAGCCGCCGTGGCCCACGATCAGCGCCGGCCCTTCCGGCCAGGCCGCGCAGCGCGCCAGCAGGCTGGCCAGGCTCTCGCCGCCGCCGGGCCGGTGCTGGGCGAAGTCGGCAATCCAGGCATCCACCGCGGGTGCGCCTATGGCCTGCCAGCGCCGGCCCTCCCAGGTGCCGAAGTCGAACTCCAGCAGCGCCGCGTCGACGCGGTGGCGCCAGCCCCAGCGCGCCAGCCAGCGGCCCACGTCGGCGCAGCGCTGTCGCGGCGACGTGATCACCTCATGCGCCAGCCGGTGGCGGCGCGCATGGGCCTGGATGCGCCGGGCCAGGCGCTTGGCGCGGCGCCAGTGCACGGCGGGATCGCTGCCCGCGCCCACGCACAGGCCGGCCACGCCCTCGGGCCGCGGGTGGCGCCACACGGTGGGCATTCAGAACCCCAGCGGCAGCTCGGCCGCCAGGCCCAGCAGCAGGGCCAGCTCGCCCAGCTGCTGGCTGGCGCCCAGCGTGTCGCCGGTGTAGCCGCCCAGGCGGCGCGCCAGCCAGCCGCGCAGCCACAGCAGCAGCAGCAGGGCCAGCGGCACGGCGCGGGCCAGCTCGCTCAGCAGCTCGGGGCGCAGCGCCACCAGGGCCAGGCAGGCCAGCGCGGCAAAGGCCAGGGTCAGCGCCAGGTCGCCCGGCGTGACACCACTGGCAAGCGGCTTGGCCTTGGCATGCTCCGGGTCGCCGGCATAGGGCAGGCTGGCCATCAGCATCACCGGCAGCGCGCGGCTCACGGCCTGGCTCCACACCAGGGCCAGCGCCGCCAGGGCCGGGTCTTGCTGGGCCAGCTGCAGCAGCACGGCCGCCTTCAGCCCCAGCACCAGCACCAGGCCCAGCGCACCGTAGCTGCCCAGGCGCGAGTCCTTCATGATGGTCAGCGCCTTGTCGCGCGTGACGGCGCCGCCGAGGCCGTCGCAGGTGTCGGCCAGGCCGTCCTCATGAAAGCCGCCGGTGATGTAGACGCCCGCCGCCATCGCCAGCACCACCGCCACCAGCGGCGACCAGCACCAGCACGCTGCCCACAGCACCGCACCGGACAGGGCGCCCACCAGCGCGCCCACCGGCACGAAGTAGGGCGCGCAGCGGGCCAGCCATGCGGGCTCGAAGCCCACCCATTTCGGGATGGGGAGGCGGGTGAGGAATTGGAGGGCGGTGAAGAAGAGGCGCAGGAGGGGCATGGGGGGATTTTGGTTCTTGGCGGCGGCCGACGCCGGGAGTTCACCGCGCGGACATGCCTTTGGCCTTTTGCCCGGCGTCGGCGTGCAGCCGCGCCTTGACCGGCGTGAAGGGGCGATGACTGGTGCTCTTCACAAGTCCAGCGCGAGAGCGCAGCGGCTCGCTTCTGGCCTCTAGGCCTCTGCTCCCGATTAAGCTGGCTCGCAGTGGCTGTTGAATTAGCGCTCCTCTTTTGGTGACTTTTCTCTGGCGCGACAGAGAAAAGTTACCCGCCATCGCGGGGCGGATTCCCGCGGCGGTGCTGCGGGTCGAAAGGCTCTTCGCAAAAGCAGCAGGACTCAAATGGCGTTGCTCCGCATGACGCATTGCTTATTGCCAGGCCCATGCCGGGATTTCGTCCCGGCGGCCGACCCACTTTCTGTCCCGCCAGAAAGTGGGCAAAGAGCGGCCCCTGTTCCGCCGCCCACCCGCTGCGCGGGCGGGTTCCCTCCGATGCTCGAATGACCTGCTCGGGAATTCCGAGACAGTAATTCCTAGAAGACGGCGGGTTGCGGGTCTTGACGGAGCTGCTGTTTGAACTCTGTCGGGGTCAAGTATTGC
>QFOD01000040.1 GCA_003241055.1 Roseateles depolymerans | reverse complement strand
GGAATCGGTCACGATCAACCAGAACGGCCGGTCACGATCGACCAGAACCGTCGGTCACGTTGGGCCAGAACGAGCGGTCACGTTGGTCCGGAATACCCAATCTTGGCCTCTGGGTCAAACTTGTTAGGCCGCCTCGGCGCCGGGTACTCCAGACGAATCGAGGCCCCAGTAGGTGGAACGACCACCAAGGGATAGGGCTTCTCAGACTCATCGGGCATGAAGTCCGGTGGAATGGCAGCAATGGCACGACAGAGCTTCACCCACTCTTGAGCCGCCTCTGACGGCACGACGCCCGATCCGTTGCCGTCTGAGACGGGCAGCATCTTCGAACCGATATTCCGCTCAACGACATCGGCCAGTAGCTCCGACATGCGGTACAGCCACCACCAGTGGATCAGGATGTCCCGATTGAAGCTGAACGCCGAGTTTCCGTCGTGGTGCACCGTTGGCGCCGGTCCGATGATGCCTCCGCGCTGAGGCCCATCAATGAAGTAGCCCAGGGTGAACGCAAAGCGGGACCGGAAGGCCAGAACTCGAAGTCTGGACTCACCGTGCTTCAGCAAATTCACGGTTGGTCCCAGGCTCAAGTTCTTGTACGCGATCACCTGGTCCTCGAACGCCTTTGCGCCGGGCACCTTTTGTGCGCGCACCGCCATCTGATGCCACTGCGCGGGCTTTGCCGGGGCTGGCGCGACGCACCTCATCACGGCGTAGCAAGCGTCGATGTGCTCATACAGCGCGTGCAGAAGGTTGCCGTACTTGGTTTCAACCGAGCCAACGTCAGGCGTCAGGCCGTCAAACCGAAGCTCGGCAGAGAGCACTGCCAAGGCCGGCATCACCGCCTGCCACGCCACCGCAACCTTTGAGAACGCTCGCGTGTAGGCGACACGCGGGTGAAGCAGCCCCTGCTCGCCATGAGTCCAGGCTTCATCTGGAACCCTGCGAATGACGTCTAGAGCCCGCGGAAGAATTGAGCCATCCCGGGCAACTGTTCTTGTGATTTGCATGAACCGTCAGCCCCTACCGCTGCAACTCCACGACGTTGACCTCTGACCCGAAGACCTGACGCACGCGAGGGAGCAAGTGATCGTGGTGGCTCAGAAACAGCACTTGGGTGTGCCTGGAAAGGTCGCGCAGCGCCTCCAGCCCGGCTGTCGACCGCTCGTCGTCGAAGTTGATGAACAGGTCGTCGGCGATGAACGGCAACGCTTTTGCCTTTGCCAGATGCAGCTCTAGCGCCGCTAGACGCAGAGCCAGATAAAGCTGGTCGCGGGTCCCTTCACTCAAACCCGGAACCTCCACCGGCCGACCATCGGCGCGCAGCGCGGTCAAGCGATACGGCGTGCTGTCGAATTCCACTGACAGCCGCGTAAATCGGCCCAGCGTCAGCTTCGCAAAGATCGCTTCGGCCCGAGCCAGCATCGGGCCTTGGTTTTGCTCCCGATAGCGTTCGATTGCCCAGCTCAGCAGCTTCGCCGCGGCGGTCACCTTGATGTACCGCTCTGACGCAGCGGCCATGCCAGCAAGAGCTTCCTGTCGGCGCGCCTCAGCAATCGCAGCGTCGCGTCCTCCACCGAACGCTTCAACGGCCAGCTTCGCCTTCGCATGTTCGGCAGCGAGGCTGGTCTGCTCGGCTTGAACCTGCTCAATGCTGTCTTCCGTACTCGTCAGGTCGACAGCAACCTGAGCAAGGTCACAGCCGGTGACCTCGGCTATGACTTCGTCCAGACCCAGGCCGTCGGAACCCTGCATCAAGGCTCGGCGCGCAGCCTCAATGTCCTGGACAAGCCTGCGCTTGGTATCCGACCTGGTGACCAAAGTGGCGGCGTCTGCAAGAGACGTGACACCCGCGGCGGCCAGCAACGGCGCCACCTTTGCCTTGACCTGCTCCAATTGCTGCTGCGCCTCGTCACGCTGCGCCATCGCCGCACTGAGCGCCTCGTCTGCGGCGACGCGGCGAGCTTCACCGGCTTCCGCCTCCTTGAGCTTCGGAGACAGTGCTCGAACCACTTCCCGTGGGTCAACGCCCTTGAGCCCCTCGATGCCCAGCGTCTCGACAACCTCCCCAGCCAAGCGCTTGAACTCGTCGAGGTCGCGGTTCATTGTGTCGATGCGGTCGCGTTTGATGCTCGCCGCCTTATCCAGGCTCTGCTTCACCGCTTCAGCCTTTGCAAGCGCCTGTTCGGCGTCATCGACAGACTTGATGTATTCAGAGAGCCCAGCTGCCGCAACCGCGACGCTCCAGTTGCTCTCCCAGTCCGTGTAGGCCTCGCTCGCAGCGTCGGCATCAGCTTGGAGGCGGGTTAGCGTGCTCGAGCTGCTATCCCGTTGCTTCGACAGTTGGGCTCGGCGGGCCTTAGCTCGGTCAGCTTCAGCGACGAGTTCCTCGGCCTGGGTTAACGCTGCAGGAAGTGTGCTCGGAACCGGCACCACGGCCCCGGCAAGCTCAAGCTGGGTGACCAAGCCTGCCAGAGCGCCTTCGGACGCTTCGACCTCCTGCCGAAGAGCATCTTCCTTCTCCTGGACCGTGGCGCCGGCAGACAGCACCAGTTCGCGCTTGGACATCCAAGCCCGCGCGTCGACCAGCGCGAGCCCTGGCAAGCCTACGAAGGCTGCGAGCTCTTGCCACTCGCTGTCGAAGGTCGCCAGCTCCGCTGCCTTGCGATCCTTGGCCTGAGCAGTTGCTAATGCATCTGCCTCTGCCCGCTCCACACGCTGCCTCAAGCTCTGCAGCTCTGCCGCATCTGTTGCCGAGCCCAGCTGCGTGTCCACGAGTTCGTCTGCGAGGTCAATTGCCAAATCCAGGCCGGCTGCGCCCGATGCGAGGGGGGTGGTGCCGTCCTTGATGGACTGCCAATCAGCATCCCGCTTCTTCCGTGCAGCGCGCACATCGGAGCCGGTCACGATATGGCGAGCCTCCGAGAACTGCTTGACCTCCAGCTGCGCGTCGTCGAGCTTGCGCTGGGCCTCCTCCGCGCGGTCTGTCGCTGCCTCGAGTTCCGACTCCAACCTTTGACGCTTCGTCACCAGGCTTGTCAGCCTCTCAGTCGATGGGACCGACATCTGCTGCAGGGCAGCCATCTCCCGCACCCACTGCCCCAAGCCCGCGTGCGCGGAGTCCAGCGCACGCTGTGCCGACGTCACAGCCGACTCCAGCTTTGCCTGCGCCGCAGCTGTGTTCCTGTACGCCTGGGCCTCCACGAGGGCACTGCGAAGAGCCGCCGAGACCTCCGTGACAGCCATTCCCTTCAGCTCTTCATCGGCCTCGCCGAGCTCCGCCTTCTTGTCCTCAACGTTCTTCAGCGCCGAGTTCTTTGTCTGCAGCAGGCCGCTGTGTTGACTGACGAGACGCTGCACCTCCCGCAGCTTCAAAGCGGCCGGCAGCCTGGCGCGCAACGTGGCCTCGTCTTCCGAATCGGGCCAGCCAAGCTCAACGGCGGCCGCACGGGCCAACTCCAAGCTGCGCTCGAGCTCCGCTTGCCGCGTTACTAAGCCCGCGTAGTGGTTTCGAACACTTTCACCAGATGCGGCAAGGGCGAGGATGTCGTCCTTCGCGGACAGCACCTTCTCATCAAAGACCTCAGTGTCGCGCTGCTTGGTGAGCTTCTCGACGGCCTCCTCGCGCAGACGAAGCGTCGTTTCAGCGAGGGACAGCTCTCGCTCCCCCGAACTATGAATCGTCGAGGCATCCGGCGGCAGCTCCAGGACGTCCCCCAACTCCTCCAGCTCGGCAAGCCTCTGCCTCAACTCAACGACCGTAGGGGCGAGCCGGCGCACTCGCTCCAGCTTCAGCCTGGCTGCCTGCAGCATGCCCTTGCGCTCCGTCGCCGCGGCGATCCGCGCTTCGACGTCGTCCAGGGCAGCTCGGGCTTCAGCCCAGCTCTTGGTGCGGACGGTCGCAGCCTTCAAGTCCTTGTTGGCTTGGTCGAGCTGGTCGCTTGCAAGGTAGTACGACCTGCCGCTGGAATGCCGAGGCCCCCAGAGCTTGTCGGCCTCTGCCACAAGGCCATCCTTCACCTTCCCTAATCCGGCGATGCCAGCCGCGGACTGGAAGAGCACCTGGCTGACGTCCTTCGAGGCATCGAGGATCGCGTCGCCCCCCGTCACCAGCTGGGTGTGGCTGAGCCCGAACATCGTCTCGAAGAATCCGCGGTCCGTTTGACCCATGAACGGCAAGAGCGCGTTGTCCGGTAAGGGCACGTCCTCTGCTGTCCGCAACGTGTTCTTGTTCCCCTTGGTCCGGATGAACGAGAGGTGCTCGTCGCCCTCCGAGACCGTTGCAGCCAAGCGCAGGTCAGCCTGCTGGTGGATGAACGCCATCGCGGGATAGCGCGCAGGGAAGCCGAACAGCAAGTCGGCGATGGCACCGCGCATCGTCGACTTACCCGCCTCGTTGTGACCGATGACGAGATGGAAGTCGTGCTCAGCCTTGGGCAGCGAGATGTCGGTGTCGGTGAACTTACCGAAGCGGACGAGGTGGAGGTTGTTGAGTCGCATGGCTCACTCCGCCTTAGCCAAGTGCGCCAACAGGCCGGGCGCAACTTCGTCGATGAGCTCCTTCAGCTCGCCCTTGCGGATTTGTTCGACGAGCGGCACTAACGGCTGAAGGTCCAACGGCACCTTCGCTGCGAACAGCGCCAGGGCGGCCTGCAGCTGGCCACTGAACTCGACATCGCTAGCCGCCTCTTCAAGGATCGCCTGCAGGTCTGTGAAGGCGTCATTTCGCTCGTGAAGCTTCGCTGCATCGACCAGTGGCTGCGTCTCGACCCGGACCTTCTCAAGCCAGAGCCGCTCGTTGCCGATGGCTGCAATCTGCGCCAATACCTCCTGGCGCAGCTGTGCTTCCAGCCCGAAGAGGTCACCGTGTGCCTTCGTCTTGCCGGTGATGGTGATTCGTGCTGCCCGAGGCACCTCCCCGTCGATGTCCAGGAGGGCCTCCAAGCCCTGACCCGTCGTGCGGACCACCTCCTCCAGGGTCTCGCATTCAGAGGCGTCCACCGTCAAGTGCTCCCAACGAAGGACGTCAATGAAGATGCGCTCGACCCTGACGTCGCTCACGTCGTCCACCGTAACCAGCACAGCTCCCCGTCGGCCTAGCTCCCGGACGTTGCGGCCCTGCAAGTTGCCCGGGAAGACTACTGTGGATGCACCCGTCCACTGCTCAAACTCGTGCACATGGCCGAGCGCCCAGTATTGATAGCCCTTGGCTTGCAACTCATCGAGCGTGCATGGGGCATAGCTGGCGTGGGATGCGTACCCTTCCAGGGCGGTGTGCAGGACGCCGATGTTGAAGTGGTCTGCGACGGGAGCCGGGTAGCCTGTGACCAGGTTGTTCGTGACGTCCCGCTGCCTGAAGCTCTGGCCGTGGAGGGCGACGGCCAAACCCTCGACCTTGAAGCTTTGCGGCTTGCTGGCGCTGAAGGAGTGCACGTTGTCTGGCAGCTCCAGCTTCTTGGTCATTTCGCTTTCGGCGTCGTGGTTGCCGAACAGCACGAACACGGGGACGCCAGCCCGCTTCAGGCGGCCCATCTCCTTGCAGAAGAAGATGCCGGTGTTGTAGTCACGCCAGCCGCCGTCGTACAGGTCTCCGGCGATGACCACGAAGTCGACGGCCTCTTCGATGGCGCGGTCCACGAGTACCGTGAAGGCGTCGCGCGTGGCACTGCGGAGCTGCTCGGCAGGAGCGTCCGGATAGGCGGAAAGCCCGTTCAGCGGGCTGTCCAGATGGATGTCAGCTGCGTGGATGAATTTCATCGCGCGCCTCCCTGGGATGCGTCTTCTGGAATGGCCTGAATTTCGTCCGGATCGGGTGTCCTGACAATGGCACCCTACCCTAGGGCCGGCGACGCAACAACGGCGCCGCTACCAGCTCCGCCAGCACACTCGTGCGCAAGCCAGGCACGGCTGCAGAGAGAACGGCCCCTCTGGTGCCGTAGTTCAAACGACGTCGCCTGGGCTGTCCTTTGGCGGGCGACCTCTGGTGAGCCAAGCGGAGGCCCGCAAACCTACCCTCGCTTCTTCCACTCACCATCGTCGCCGTAGTTGGGTGAGCCAACGAAGCCTGCCGCCTGAAACATAAGGTCGTAGGCGGGACGCATGCCCCTACCGGGCTTCACGTCGGCAGGAATCACTACTTCGGGAAGAAGGATGTCTTGCCGGTCGAAGGCCTTTGCGGCGAAGCCCCACCCAGGTCCCATATCTGAGTCGCCCACCATCAACGCTTGGTCGGCGCCGACCAGCGATAGGAACACCACAAGCTCCCAGGAGACACCGTTCTCGTCGAGTCGGCCGCGAACGCTGCCCAAAAACTGGTTTACGAGGTCCTCGTACCAGACGCCGGGCAGCGCGGGCTTAGGCACCCCTTCAATTACCGAGAGTTCCCACACGGTTTCGAAATAGCCCTGCCTGAACTGCTGGGCGTAGCCAATGACCTCTCGGGCAGCAGTGATTGGACCGAACGCTCCGTCTAGGTTGAGTGAGACCGGCGACACCGGGACCGTCCCCAGAACGGGAAGGCGCGACGATCCACGGGTGTAGGGGACAGGATTGATGTAGACCTGTCCCTGGGCAGCTTGGCTCGAAATGGCATGCACGACCAGCTTCGGATTGGCGCCGAGTTTCACAGGCGTCTGACCGGTCACGATCTTGGCCAGCCTGTCGCTGCGGAAGTCCCTGAGTTTCTGCCCGAGACTCTCCGACCGCAGGAATTGCGCCCGCACCTCCGGCACGTCCAACGGGCGATTTCGCACGCCCTCACGCACATGGAAGTGGTTGTTCATGCGGTTGCGGTGAGGCGCCGCCCAGCTCTGGGGGACGCGCATCACGATGACATGACCTGACACCCCGTCCACGGTCACTGGGATGGCCCGCACCTCAATGCCAGGCACTCGGGGCTCCGTCTGGTCCAGTGCGATCTGCTGAAGCGTCCGGACCTGCACATCGACATCGGCGATGACCTGCGGCACCACGCGCGATGCCTTCGCTTCAGCATCCTCGTCGAGGCCGTAGATGATGTCTCCGCCGGCGGAGTTCGCGAAGGAGGTGACGTCGGCGAGCAGCCTCGCCTTCGCACCGTCGTTCCACTGGGTTGGGAAGTCCCGCTTGAAGTCCTGCTGCTGCCCCTCTTGGGCACCGGTGGAAATCAGCAGTTCGATGTCTGCTTGGGTCGCGTCGGCAAGCCGCGCTGGGAGCGTCATGGTCAGGTGTTTGAAGGCTGGAATGAGGCCATCGTAGCCATGCGAGGTGTCCCAGAATTCGCGCGAGTAGCGCCAGCGGAGGCGCGGGCGGCCCCGCTGCCCTCTACCGGTCGCGCCCGCGCACGGCCGAGAGAATCACCGACGCCACCTTCTTCGGGGGCGTACAGCATCGGCACATGCCCTCCGCGCACCGTCGTCACACGCGCGTTCATCTTGGCTGCCATGACGAGCTGCAAGTCGGGGCTAATCATCTGGTCGCGCTGTGCCAGCATGTACCAGGTCGGCTTGACCTTCCATGCGGTCAGCGTCGCGGGCTCGAGCAGCGTACCGCCGAAGGTTGGCCCTTGACCTCTTCTGGCGATAGGTGGTGGAAGCCCGTGCTGGCAAAGCGCACCCTAAGAAGGTCGACAACGTCTCCCAACCAATCCTCCGTTCACGGCATATCCCATGCCACCTATGCATGAACGATGTTCGTCGCCGCGCCGCGCGCTGCAGCGCACCTCCGCAGAGGGAAGAACTCGATGGTCAAAGCCTCGAGCCTAAGTACATTTGGCGTTAGGAAACCTCCGCATATTCGCCCACGTGCATGCTGAAACTGAAGATGTACCCCGCCAGGAACGGCGACGCCTTCCTTGTTTACGCCGGCGGCACGCACATCCTCATTGATGCAGGCTTCGCGAGCACCTATCAAAGCTTCATTGCGTCGGACCTAGCCCAGCTCGCAAGGGACGGTGGTCGGCTCGACCTGGTGGTCTGCACCCACATCGACGCCGACCACATTGGTGGCCTTCTAGAGTTCTTCTCGCTGAACGGCTCACCTGGCAAGCGAGGCATCGAGGTTGACGCTGTCTGGCACAACAGCCTCCGGTCGCTACCCGCCCCGTCCACTGCGCCCGACGGCTTCCACGACCGGATGGTGTTGGAAGCAATCCGGCGACGCGGCTTTCAGGGTGCAGCTTCGACGTCGCCGAATCCCATCAGCGCCAGGCAGGGAAGCTCGCTTGCCAAGCTCCTTCGGCAGAACGGCTATACGTGGAATGGCGATAACGGCTCGAGCTGTATCAGCGAAGGCGGCGTGCCGGTCGCGCTAGGCAATGCCCGCATCCACATCATCGGACCGACGAATGCCCGCCTTGAGGAACTCCGCGACCGCTGGCTGAGAGAAGTCCGAAAGCTTGGCTACAAGGGTTCATTGCAGCCCAACGACCTCGTCGATGACGCCTACGAGATGTGGTGCGCCGCCGTGGCACCATCATCCGTCCCCAACGTCACGCCCATCGCGGCGAACGGCAACCTGCGCCTCGCGGACGTCTACACGCCGGACACAGCCATCCCGAACGGCAGTTCCATCGCGCTCATCATCTCTGCCGGCACCGAGCGGGCCCTCTTCCTGGGCGACGCTTGGGCCGAGGACGTCGTCGACAGCCTGCGAGCGCTGCAACCTGCAGCTGCGCCAATCACCTTCGATGCCATCAAGGTCTCGCACCACGGAAGCCTCCACAACACGAGCGTTGACCTGCTGGCGCTAGTGGACTCGCCGTGCTTCCTCATCTCATCCGATGGGACGCGACACGGGCACCCGAACTTCGAGGTCCTCGCCGAAATCGTGGACCGGCCGGCAGCATTCGAACGACACCTGTTCTTCAACTACGAGACCGCAGCGTCAAAGCGGCTCCAATCGCATACATCGAGGTCCGGCGCCGCCTTCAGCGTCCACATCGCTGAGCACGACTGGATTCACCTGGGAGGGAAGCATTCATGACCGAAGAGGAAGTCAAGCGGGCGACGTGCCAGGTCATCGGCAAGGACGAGTCGGGGACCGGGTGGCTCATCACCGAGGACCTCGTCCTCACGGCTTATCACAGTGTCGAATCCGCAGCACGCGCCGGCCAGCGCGTCACCGTTAGCTTTGGTACTGGTGCGTCGGCCATTGAGCACGCGGTGGTCGTTGGCCCGCATGACGAAGAACTCGACGTCTGCCTGCTGCAACTGCCTACGCCGCTCGACGTTGAGCCAATCCCCATCGACCTCGACGGCCTGCGCCCCGGCGAACAGTGGTTTGCATTCGGCTACCCGACGGCAAAACTACAACTGGGCCACATCGCCAAGGGCGAAGTTCAGCAAGTCTTGACCGAGCGCGTGCACGGCGTGGACCTCGATTTGTCGGTTGAACCAGGCACGCACCTGTCCGACTACCGCGGCCTTTCCGGCTCAGCATTGATGGTCGGCGCTGTGTGCAAAGGCCTGCTGCGGCTCAACGTCGACAGTGCTATCGGGGCGCTGAGCCTCGCCAAGCTGAAGCCCTTCCTTGAAGCCAATGGCTGGGAGCTTGAGGAGCAGGACGAGACCGAAGGCGCCGGACCAATCGGAACTCGCCCAGCTTTCGACGCGCTCTTCGAGGCCGCCATTGTCAAGAAGCGCAGCGGATACCTCTTTGTCGAGGGTTCCCACGGCATCGGCAAATCGACTTATTGCCGAGAGTTCAGGCCAGACTCGCTGGAGCTGGACAAGCTCGGCGTTTACCCATTCACCGAGCGCGCTCGGGGTTCTACGCCAGCGCACCAAGCCCAACCAGAAGTCTTCTTCGATTGGGTGTACTCCCTACTCTCCACCAGAGCGACGGGCAAGCCGGCCCGTCTGATGGACCTCTCCTACAGCCAGCTCATCGAGAAGACCGATGAGACCCTGCAGGCCCTTGCGAAACGCTGCGCAAACGCAGGCAAGGTTGGCGTGCTCTTCATCGACGGCATCAACGAGGCCGCCGCTGCGGGCGACGACACCTTTAAGCGCTTTGTGGGCCTGCTGCCGCAGACCGTGCCCGACGGCCTTGTGGTAGTCATCACCGGTGTCGGATTCGATGCCATCGCCAGCGGCCTTGGAACGCTTCCACAAGGCGCCGACCGATTGACGCTTCCGACCCTCGACCGCGACATCCAGTTCGGGGTATGCCTCAACTTCCTCGACAAGGACAAGGCCAATACAGAGACCGTGGCGGCGCTTTGCGACCGGGCGATGGGCCATCCGCTCTACCTCCGCTACCTTGCCGACCTTGTGAACAGCGGGGCTACCGAGGGTGACATTGCAGAGCTGCCGGTATTCAGCGGCTCCATCCAGGACTACTACGAAACCATCTGGGCCAAGCTCGTTCCCAATGCTGACGTCGTCAACCTGCTTGGCATCATTGCTCGCCTCCGCTGGGGTATCCCGCCGAGCGAGCTGACGGGCATGCTGAGCTCAGCCGAGGCAGGGGTCTTCACCTCTACGCTCCTTCGAATTCGACACCTGCTGGCCAGCGCTGACAGCACCGCGATTTACCACCCGTCCTTCTCGGAATACGTGGTCCACAAGACTCCGAACACCGACGAATGGGTGCATGCGCGCCTCGCAAGCTATTGCGGTGCCAAGGAAAGTGGCGACTATGGGGTCCTCAACAAGGTGTATCACGGGCTGAGAGGCGGACCGGCCCCTGAGCTGCAAGCAATTCAGGGCTGCCAGCAGACGTGGGTTGACGACTCCGTGCTGCTGGGCGTCGAGCCGGATGTCCTGCTCGCAGACATTGAGGACACCCTCGCTGCCGCTACCAGGGTGGGGACGGCAACCGACATCATCCGTCTGCTGCTTCTCTCCCAACGCCTGACCTTCCGATATGACACGCTCTTCGTGCAGTCGGCCGAGTTGGTGGCCTTGGCGCTCATCGCCCTCGGCAAAACCGATGCCGCGCTTCGTCACGTAGTCCGGAACGGCCGCCTCGTTGTCGCGGCCGATGAGGCGTTTGCGGTAGCAGATGCCCTAACGCGGCATGGCTGCACCGAGCAAGCTCTGGAAGTTCTGGAGCTTATTCAGCGCGAGCTGAACAAGGTCTTTGAACGCATGAGTGCCGAGGGCGGTATCACTGTCAATGACTTCCTCGGTGCAGTGCACCTTCGAATGCATGCGTTTTCGCTTACCCACGCGGCAGGCGAAGAGCCGCCGTTCCCCAGATTTGTCGGCGCCGTCGTGAAAGGCTTCTTGCGGCACCCCAAGGGCAACTTCTCTCCTGAAGAAGGAGACGCGGTGCTTCGGCAGCTGACTGGCGAGATGGTGGGAGCCCAGCTCTGCCTCAATGGCAGGTATCGCCCCTACGCGCAGCTGAATGTTCCAGCTGACATTGATTTGCGCCACCAGCTCCTGACGTTGCTGCAGGCCCTAGTGCATGCCGAGTTGTATTCCGAGCGCTACGCCACCGCACTGAACCGGGAGATGGTTGACCTCTTGCTCGCCGACATCGAGGGAGTTTTGGGGGCAGCGCTGCAGCCTGAGGACCGGCGCCTGGTGTTCACCGACACCCTGATTGAAGCCGGCGCCGCCCCTGCTCTCGTCGAGGCTCTTTCCGCCGGCGTCGACCTGGGCGGCGAGGCGATTCCCTTCTACACGAAGAACCGTGCGGACCCTGACGAAGCCGCATTCCAGAACGCCTTGCTGCGCCGTCGGGCAGCCTGCTTCCTTGAGACCGGATATGCGGTGCCGTCCGTGCAAGCGCCTACAGAGGAGGACTGGGAGGACTCGCTTGAGGCCATGGCACAGGCCGTCACGTGGAGCGACGGCAAAGCCCGCAGGGCGATGGCAACAAAGGACCAGGCCAGCCTGGACACCGTGTGGTCGTTCTTGGAGGACACCCTGCTTCCCTGCTTCGCGTTCCAGCTCGAATCGCGTGTTCAGTGGGAGGCGAGTTACCTGGTTCCGGAAGCCGTGGTTCCGACGCTGTACGAGCGCATCGCGAAGCTGGTATTTGACTGCTTCCCTACGAAGGTCGTTGACTTGCTCGATGCCATCGAGCGCGAGTTCGACGTGCAACTCGGCCTCTATAACGAGGGGTTTCGGCAAGCACTCCAACAGGTGCTCTGCCTCTTCGTGAGGCGCGGTATTGAAGGCCCAGCAGCGGACAAAGCACTCGGTCTTGTCTTCCGATGGCGAGACTACGTTGCAGCGAACGTCGAGAACAGGTTTGAGCTCGTTCCGGAGCTGCTCGGGATTGTCCCGCTGCTGACCCGGCTGAATGCTGCTGAGGAGGCGCTACGGACCTATCAATTGGTGTTGTCGTTCTCGATGGGCCCAAGCTGGTACAAGGAAGACCAGCTCTCCATGATGTGCGGCACCTTAGAGGCGCTCCCCGCCGCCTCACCAGTGCAAGCTGCGTCACTCGCCCAGGTCGCCGGCTTCCTGGAACGTGCTTCGGGCGAGATGACGTTTCAGCGGTTTGTCTGAATCGCCCCGGGTTCCGCGGAGGCCCGTTGGTTTAAGTCAGACGGTCGCGGCCTGACCAGCGCGTTGTTGATGGTAGTTGGCCTCGAACTCGGCCGGAGGGACGTAGCCCAGCGGCTGCATCAATCGGTGATGGTTGAACCAAGCGACCCACTCTAGCGTTGCCAGTTCTACCGCCTGCTTGGTCTTCCAGGGACCACGCCGGTGAATGACCTCGGCCTTATAGAGCCCGTTGATCGTCTCGGCCAGTGCGTTGTCGTAGGAATCGCCCTTGCTGCCTACTGAGGGTTCGATGCCGGCCTCAGCCAGTCGTTCGCTGTAGCGAATGGACAGGTATTGCGACCCGCGGTCCGAGTGGTGCACGAGGCCGTCGTCTTCGGTCGGTTTGCGGTCATACAGCGCCTGCTCCAGCGCGTCGAGCACGAACTCGGTGTGCATCGAACTGCTCTGGCGCCAGCCCACGATGCGCCGGCTGAACACGTCCACCACGAACGCCACATAGACCCAGCCCTGCCAGGTCGAGACGTACGTGAAGTCCGAGACCCACAGCTGGTTGGGCCGCTCGGCACGGAACTGCCGGTTGACCCGGTCCAGCGGACACGGCGCCTTGGGATCGGGAACGGTGGTGCGCACCGCCTTGCCTCGGCGCACACCCTGCAGACCGAGCTGGCGCATCAGCCGCTCGACGGTGCAGCGCGCCACTGCGACGCCTTCCCGGTTGAGCTGGCGCCATACCTTCTCGGCCCCGTAGACCTGCATGTTGGCTTGCCAGACGCGCTGCACCTGCGGCAGCAACTGCGCGTCGCGTTGGGCTCGCAAAGAGCACAAGGCCGGGCTGCGCTGACGCGCGGCGTGACGCCAGTAAGCCGATGGGGCGACCTGCAAGACGCGGCAGATCGACTCGACCCCAAGCTGCTGGCGGTGCTGGTCGACAAACGCCTTCAGGACTTGATGCGGCGGTCGAGCTCCGCCTGGGCGAAAAACGCGCTGGCCAGCTTCAAGATTTCGTTGGCCTTGCGCAGTTCGCGCACCTCGCGCTCCAGGTCCTTGATGCGCTGTGCTTCGGCGGTGGAGACGCCGTCACGCTGTCCAGCATCCACTTCATGCTGCCGCACCCAGGTATGCAGCGTCTGCGGCACGCAGCCGATCTTGCCGGCGATGGACTCGATAGCTGCCCACTGCGACGGATGCTCGCCGCGGTGCTCCAGCACCATGCGCACGGCGCGCTCACGCACCTCAGGTGAAAACTTCGGGGACTTCTTCATGGCTCCATTCTCTTGAGTTGGAGCCTCCGCGATTCCCGGGGCGATTCACCTGGACGTTGCACGTTCAGCCGGGTGATGTCTTCAAGCTGGACGGCGCGATGCGGCGCAGGCTTGGCCAGAAAGCGTGGGAGCGGGTTCACGATCAGGGTTGGCAGCTATGCCAGGAGATGGGTTACGTGACGACGCAGCCAGAGACGGCGCACTGAGGTCGGAGGCGCGGATGTCGAGAGAGCAGCAACTGCCCGAGTTGGACCCAACGAGCTGGGCGCCGGACTGGCGTGACCAGTGGGAGATGCGGGAGAACGCCAAACCGATGCCTGAGGCGTGGCATCGCAGTGGACTTTGCTTCCTGTTTGAGTTCGAGCAGCTCGACGAAGCGGGCAACTGGGGCTGGATCGTCTGGGACGCCGACATCAGCCAGAGCAGGCTCTATGAGCTACGCGACGAGCTTGGCGAAGAGGCCTTCCACGTCTTCACGCTGGTGGTGGGCAGGCAGGCGAAAGTGCTGTGGCAAGAGCTGGGACATGGCGACATGTTGCTTAGGGAAGGTCTGCAAAACCTCGCGTCAATCCGACTGGCAAGTGGCATAAGAGTCGAGGACGATGCGGGGCATGGACCAGATCACGCTCGGCCTTGACC
>QFOD01000052.1 GCA_003241055.1 Roseateles depolymerans | reverse complement strand
GCGCCATCGCGGCCTCGATTGGGCGGCTGACCTGCTGCCCTCGTTCCCCGGCCTCGCGCCGGGTTCCCTCCGTACCGCTGACCACCCCCAGGAGAACCAACCATGAAATTGCATACCCCCAAGCTCGCCGCGTTGACCGCCGCCTGCGTGCTCGCCTTCGGCATCGCACAGCCTGCGCACGCGCTGTTCGGCGTCGGCGACATCGTGCTCGACCCGACCAATCTGGTGCAAAACACGCTCACGGCGGTTCGCACACTGGAGCAGATAAATAACCAGATCCGCCAGCTCCAGAACGAAGCGCAAATGCTCATCAACCAGGCGCGCAATCTGGCCAGCCTGCCGTCCAGCGTGGTCGGCCAGTTGCGCGCGAACCTGGCGACCACCCAGCGACTGATCGCGCAGGCCAAGGGCTTGGCCTACGACGTGACGAGCATCGACCGCGAGTTCGCGCGTCTGTATCCCGAGAAGTACGCCGCCACGGTGAGCGGCAATCAGATGTACCTCGATGCGCAAGAGCGTTGGAAGAACACGCTCAATGGCCTGCAAACCACGATGCAGATGCAGGCCCAGGCGTCGCAGAACCTGAGCGACGACGAAAGCGTGCTGGCCGACCTGGTGGGCAAGAGCCAATCGGCCGAGGGTGCGCTGCAAGCGATGCAGGCCATGAACCAGTTGCTGGCCTTGCAGGCCAAGCAGTCGATCCAGACGCAGCGCCTGCAGATCACGCAAGACCGCGCGGCCTCGCTGGAGCTGGCACGGCAGGCCGCGGCCACGGAACGCGGGCGCGAGGTGACGCGCCGCTTCCTGGGCGAAGGCACGCCGTACACGCCGCAGCCCGTCAATTTCTACAACCGCTGACGGAGGCTGCCATGCAACGCACGCCCGTCGTGTTCGCCTTCGCCGTTCATGCGCTGGTGCTGGCCGGCTGTGACCGGCCGCAGCAGTTGCCGGTGAATGCGCTCGCCGCCGACCCGGCCCGGCTGCACGCGCTGCGCGCGCAGTGCCGCACGGGCGCGCACGACGGCGCGTTTTGCGCGCAGGTGGCTCAAGCCGACCTGCGGCGCTTTCTCTCCGGCCAGGCCGGGCCGGGCGAGTACCAGACGCTCGCCGACCTGCCACCGATTCCGCCCAGCTTCGATGAACCCACCGATGCCGATGCGCCTGGGCAGGAGGACTCGCCATGAACGACGTAACGATCATCGACCGTTTCCTCGACACCTTCTCGCGCTACATCGACTCGGGCTTTGGCCTGTTGCACGGCGAAGTGGCGTTTCTGACCGCCACGCTGATCGTCATCGACATGACGCTCGCCGGGCTGTTCTGGGCGATGGGCCATGCCGCCGGCCAGGGCGAGGACGTGATTGCCAAGCTGATCCGCAAGGTGCTGTACGTCGGCGCCTTCGCCTACATCATCGGCAACTTCAACTGGCTGGCCGGCATCGTGTTCCGCTCATTCGCCGGGCTGGGCCTGACGGCCAGCGGCTCGACGTTGAGCATGGAGAACTTCCTGCAACCGGGCCGGCTGGCGAAAGTCGGCATCGACGCCGGGGCGCCGATCCTGAAACAGATCGGCGACATGGCGGGCTTTCCCGAAGTGTTCGTGAACATCACGCCCATCGTCGTGATGTTCCTCGCGTGGCTGATCGTCCTGCTGTGCTTCTTC
>QFOD01000023.1 GCA_003241055.1 Roseateles depolymerans | reverse complement strand
TCGCATGGTTGAAGGCGTGAACATCCTGGCCAACGCGGTCAAGGTCACGCTGGGCCCCAAGGGCCGCAACGTGGTGCTGGAGCGCTCCTTCGGCGCCCCGACCGTGACCAAGGACGGCGTGTCCGTGGCCAAGGAAATCGAGCTGAAGGACAAGCTGCAGAACATGGGCGCCCAGCTCGTGAAGGAAGTGGCCTCCAAGACCAGCGACAACGCCGGTGACGGCACCACCACCGCGACCGTGCTGGCCCAGGCCATCGTGCGCGAAGGCTCCAAGTACGTGGCCGCCGGTCTGAACCCGATGGACCTGAAGCGCGGCATCGACAAGGCGGTTGCCGCCCTGGTCGCCGAGCTGAAGAAGGCCTCCAAGCCCACCACGACGTCCAAGGAAATCGCCCAGGTCGGCTCGATCTCGGCCAACTCCGACGAATCCATCGGCAAGAACATCGCTGACGCGATGGACAAGGTCGGCAAGGAAGGCGTCATCACCGTGGAAGACGGCAAGAGCCTGAACGACGAGCTGGAAGTCGTCGAAGGCATGCAGTTCGACCGCGGCTACCTGTCGCCCTACTTCATCAACAACCCCGAGAAGCAGGTCGCGCTGCTGGACAACCCGTTCGTCCTGCTGTTCGACAAGAAGATCAGCAACATCCGTGACCTGCTGCCCACGCTGGAAGCCGTGGCCAAGGCCGGCCGTCCGCTGCTGATCATTGCCGAAGAAGTCGAGGGTGAAGCCCTGGCGACGCTGGTGGTCAACACCATCCGCGGCATCCTGAAGGTCGTGGCCGTCAAGGCTCCGGGCTTCGGCGACCGTCGCAAGGCCATGCTGGAAGACATCGCCATCCTGACGGGCGGCAAGGTCATCGCCGAGGAAGTGGGCCTGTCGCTGGAGAAGGTCACGCTGGCTGACCTGGGCCAGGCCAAGCGCATCGAAGTGGGCAAGGAAAACACCACCATCATCGACGGCCACGGCGCTGCCGCGGACATCGAAGCCCGCGTCAAGCAGATCCGCATCCAGATCGAGGAAGCCACCTCCGACTACGACCGCGAGAAGCTGCAAGAGCGCGTGGCCAAGCTGGCCGGCGGCGTGGCCGTCATCAAGGTCGGTGCTGCCACCGAAGTCGAGATGAAGGAAAAGAAGGCCCGCGTGGAAGACGCGCTGCACGCCACCCGTGCCGCCGTTGAAGAAGGCATCGTCGCCGGCGGTGGCGTGGCCCTGCTGCGTGCCCGCCAGGCTGCTGGCGCCATCAAGGGCGACAACGCCGACCAGGACGCCGGCATCAAGCTGATCCTGAAGGCCATCGAAGCCCCGCTGCGCGAAATCGTCTTCAACGCCGGTGGCGAGCCGAGCGTCGTGGTCAACAAGGTGCTGGAAGGCAAGGGCAACTACGGCTTCAATGCCGCCAACGACACCTACGGCGACATGATCGAGATGGGCATCCTGGATCCGACCAAGGTGACCCGCACGGCCCTGCAGAACGCCGCTTCCGTGGCCTCGCTGCTGCTGACGACCGAAGCCATGGTCGCCGAAGCGCCGAAGGACGAAGCCGTTGCCCCGGCCATGCCCGGCGGCATGGGCGGCATGGGCGGCATGGACATGTAAGTCCACGCCCGGCGCTTCGACGCCAGCGACAAAGGGCTGCTTCGGCAGCCCTTTTTTCATGCCTGCGCGACGCTCGCGGCCGCAAGCGTGAATACCGCATGAATCGCCGGCCGCATCCCCGCAAACGGGGCCTGTCCAGCAAGGCGCCGGCCAGGGGCGATGTCAAGGGGCGCCGGATAATTCGGGCACTAGTTACCTGCCATGCCCGTACGTCTTCAGTTTCACGATCTCATCGATCTCGCGCTGACCGAAGCGCCGTCGCTCGCCCGCGAGCTCATGAACGTCATCCAGGACGAACTGGAGGCCCAGCCCCAGCACTTCGCGCTGCGCGAGAGCTGGCGCAGGGTGCGCGGCGACTTCGTGGGCAGCTTCGAGAGTCGGCTGCAGCACCTGCTGCAGACCGCCCTGCGCGGCGAGGACCCGCTGGCACGCACCCAGCCGCGCACCGGCTCGCTGAGCCTGGTGGACGAGAGTCAGGCCCAGCAGGATGTCGCCATCGCCCAGGTGACCCAGGCCAGCGAGGACGCCAGCCGCGCCGAACTGCACCAGCTGAGCAACTTCTTCGCGGCGCTGCGGGGCACGGCGCGCGCCCGGGATCGTGACAATCCGCTGCGCCCGGCGCTGTTCGCACACGCGCTGCAGCACGCCCTCTCCATCAGCCCCGTGCCCGCCAGCGTGCAGGCCGAATTGATGCGGGTCGCGGCACAGCCGATGGCCCGCACGCTGCACCGGCTCTACCTGCGCGCCAGCGAGGCGCTCAAGGCGGCCCAGCTCAGCGACATGGTGGCCTCGCATGGCCAGGACCGCGGCGACGCGCTGGCGCATCAGCGCCTGGCGGCGGCACGCGGCGTGGGTGCCCGGCCGACGGTGCATGGCACGCTGGACGGCCTGTCTCGCCGGGTCGATGCGATGAACTCGCGTCGCCAGGCGCTGGCCGACACGACCCGACCCTTCGTGCAACCCAGCGGGCCGGACATGCTGAGCCGGCTGTACGACCAGATCCTGGCCGACCCTCGGCTGCTCCCGCCACTGAAAGGCCTGCTGGCGCGCCTGCAGATCGCCGTGGTGCGGCTGGCGCGCAGCGACAACAGCCTGCTGCGCGACGCCGACCACCCGACCTGGGCCCTGCTGAACCGCGTGGCCGCCTACGGCATGGGCTTCGACCGCGCCGACGACGAGGAGCTGCAGGCCTTTCTCGGCTTCATGGACCACGAGGCGCAGCGTCTGGTCGAGGCGCCGGCGCCGACCGCGGCCCAGTTCGAGCAGGTGCTGGCCAGCGTCGATGCCCGCATCGACCAGCAGGCCCGACACCACAACGCCGGCGACACCGACGCGCTGGCGGCCCTGGAGCGCGGCCAGCAGCGCCAGCAGTGGACCGAGGTGGTGCGCGAGCAGATCGATCAGCAGATCGCCGACGCGCCGCTGGGCCCGCGCATGTACCGCTTCCTGCAGACCAGCTGGGTGGACGTGATCGTCGACGCCATGGTGCGCCATGGCCGCGACTCACGCGAGGCACTGGATGCGGTGGAGCTGGTCGACGCGGTACTGGACAGCCTGATCACGCCGCGCGACATGGCCGCGCGGGAAAGCCTGCGCCTGCGGCTGCCGGTGCTGATCCAGCGCCTGCACGCGGGCTGCGACGGCATCGGGCTGGACGTGGCCCGGCGCGACGCCGCGCTGAACGAGCTGATGGGCCAGCACGCCCGGCTGCTGCGCGGCCTGCCGGCACTCGATGCCGCGGAACGGCGTGCGCCGGCGCCGCGGGCGGAGCGCGCCCAGGCAGCGCCGTCGTCGGCCGATGCCATCGTGCAGCGCCTGATGGACGAACGCGAGTCGCAGGTGCCGTCGATGTGGCTGATGACCGACGTGAACCGCGGAGAACTTCCCACGGTGCCGGTGCAGCTCTACAGCGAGCACGACTCGCCCGAGGCACGGATCGCGTTGCAGCTGTGGATGGATGGGCTGCGCGTGGGGCGCTGGTTCCACCTCTGTCTGCAGGGCGACTGGCAGACGCTGCAGATCGCCTGGATCAGCGACGGCCGTCAGTACGTGTTCTTCGTCGGCCGGGAGTCGCAGCAGCGCATCTCGCTGACCCGCCGGGCGCTGGAGGCGCTGCTCGCCAACGGATTGATCACCGCGCTGGATGACGACAGCCTGGTGCAGCGTGCCGTGGACACGCTGATGAGCGACCTCGACGGCGGCCGCTGAGCCGCCGCCAGGGCCTCAGTCCGCGGCCGGGCTGCTGTCGGCACCCACCGGCGCATGCGGCGCATGCGCCCAGCCGTGCAGGGCCAGGGCCACGTCGCCCACGCCGACCTTCTTCAGCGCGGAGAACAGCGTCACCGCGACATCGGACTGCTCGGTCGTCATGCCACCCAGGAACTCGCCGGTGGCACGCAGCGCGGCATCGGCCTCCTTGCGGTTGAGCTTGTCGGACTTGGTCAGCAGCACCAGCAGGCGCACCTCGCCGGTGGCCACACGCGGTGCGACGAATGCCAGCAGTTGCTTGTCGAGATCGGTCAGACCGAGGCGCGAATCCACCATCAGCACCACGCCGGACAGGCTGCGGCGGATCTCGAGGTAGTCCGCCATCACCTTCTGCCAGCGCAGCTTGGACTCGCGGTTCACCGCGGCGTAGCCATAACCCGGCAGGTCGGCAAACAGCGTGTCGGCCGCGTCCTTGGGGCCCAGCTCGAACAGGTTGATGTGCTGGGTGCGGCCCGGTGTCTTGGAGGCGAAGGCCAGCCGCTTCTGCTGCGCCAGCGTGTTGATGGCCGTGGACTTGCCGGCGTTGGAGCGCCCGACGAAGGCAATCTCGGGCAGTTCGGTGGCCGGCAGGTGGACGAGCTGGCTCGCGGTGGTCAGGAAACGCGCCGTATGCGTCCAGGCGAGCGCCTGCTTGTCGGTCACGGCTTGCGCCTCTTGGGCGGTCGGGTTCAGGTCAGTGTCGGACGCAGGCATGGCGCATTGTAAGATTTGCGGGTTGTGCCTTGGCTTCTCACCGACTAGAGCACCCTACATGAAGAAGATTGCCGCCCTCTTTCTGTCCAGCCTGATGGCTGCGACGGTTCACGCCAACCCGCCGGCTGCGCCGGCCAAGCCCGACGTGGCCAAAGGCAGCACCATCTCATCCCAGGTCTGCGCCGCCTGCCACACGGCAGACGGCTCGCGCGGCAGCCCCGCCAACCCCATCCTGCAGGGGCAGCATGCCGAATACCTCGCCAAGCAGCTGGCCGACTTCAAGGACGGCAAGCGCAAGAACGCGATCATGAGCGGCATGGCCGCTCCGCTGTCCGAGGACGACATGCGCAATGTCGCGGCCTTCTACGCCAGCAAGTCGGCCAAGCCGGGCTTCGCGAAGAACAAGGACACGGTCGCCCTGGGCGAGAAGATCTACCGCGGCGGCATTGCCGACCGCAGCATCCCCGCCTGCGCAGCCTGCCACGGCCCGACCGGCGCCGGCATCCCCTCGCAGTACCCGCGCGTCGGCGGCCAGCACGGCGACTACATCGAGGCGCAGATGCTGGCCTTCCGCGCCGGCCAGCGCGGCAACGGCCCGCAGATGGTGGCCGTGGCCGCCAAGATGAACGACCTGGAAATCAAGGCGGTGTCCGACTACATCGCCGGCCTGCGCTGAGCGCCTCGCTCAGCCTGGAGCTGCCAAGGCCGGTGTCCGACACCGGCCTTTTTTTATGGCTTTCGGGACAGGCCGCGCCAAGCATTAGGCTAGTGCCCCACGTGCAGCCCACAGCTACACCCCGTTACGCACAACTTGGTCACGAAACGTGCGGACTTTCACGCGGCCTGAACATCATCCCCCGACGCATCCACCAGCGGCCCTAACCTTCCCTCCCTGATGTCTTCCGCGCCCTCCCGTTCCAAGCTCGCCCGAGAGCTGCTGGACCTGTTCGCCTCGATGCGCTTCGCGATCGCGCTGCTCAGCGTGATCTGCATCGCTTCGGTCATCGGCACCGTCGTGCAGCAGCGTCAGCCCATGGGCAACTACGTGAACCAGTTCGGCCCGTTCTGGGCGGAGCTGTTTGACAAGTTCGGCCTCTACACCGTCTACGGTGCTCCGTGGTTCCTCGTCATCCTGGCCTTCCTGGTCATCTCGACCAGCCTGTGCATCGCGCGCAACACGCCCAAGATCATGGCGGACCTGCGAAGCTACAAGGAAAACGTCCGCGAGCAATCGCTGCAGGCCCATCACCACAAGGCCACGGCCGAACTGCCCGGCCTGCCCGAAACCGTGCTGGCCGAGATCGCGCCGCGACTGAATGCGCTGGGCTGGAAGGCCAAGGTGCAGAAGCGCGAGCACGGCCTGATGGTCGCTGCACGACGCGGCGCGGCCAACAAGATCGGCTATCTGGCTGCGCACTCGGCCATCGTGCTGATCTGCCTGGGTGGCCTGTTCGATGGCGACCTGATGGTCCGCATGCTGATGTGGGCCCAGGGCAAGACCCTCTACACCGGCGCCGGCCTCGTCGCCGACGTGGGCGCCGAGCACCGCCTGGGCACCGGCAATCCCAGCTTCCGCGGCAACCTGTTCGTGCCCGAGAAGGCCCAGGCCGGCACCGCGGTGCTGACCCTGCCCGGCGGCGTCGTGCTGCAGGACCTGCCCTTCGACGTGGAGCTCAAGAAGTTCACCGTCGACTACTACCCCACGGGCATGCCCAAGTCCTTCGCCAGCGACATCGTGATCCGTGATCACGCCGGCGGCGCGACCCGCAGCGCCGTGGTCAAGGTCAACGAGCCCGTGATCCACGACGGCATCGCGATCTACCAGAGCAGCTTCGAGGACGGCGGCTCGCTGCTCAAGCTCAAGGCCCTGTCGCTGACCAGCGACGACAGCCTTGCCGTGCAGGGCCGCGTCGGCGACAAGACCGGCTTCGGCGAGCAGACGCTGGAATTCGCCGGCCTGCGCGTCATCAACGTCGAGAACCTGGGCGGCGACAAGAATGGCAGCACCGACGTCCGCAAGGTCGACCTCACCGACACGCTGCAGAACCACCTCGGCAGCGGCGCCAAGGGCACGACGACCAAGTCGCTGCACAACGTCGGGCCCTCGTTCAGCTACCGGCTGCGCGACTCGGCCGGCCAGGCCCGCGAGTTCAACAACTACATGCTGCCGGTCGAGCTGGACGGCCAGCGCGTCTTCCTGGCCGGCGTGCGCGACAACCTCTCCGACAACTTCCGCTACCTGCGCATGCCGGTCGACGAGCACGACTCGCTGGACGGCTGGCTGCGGCTGCGCCGTGCGCTGGCCACCCCCGCGCTGCGCGACGCCGCGGCCCGCGCCTACGCGGTATCGGCCACGCCCCCCGACCGTCCGCAGATGACCCCGCAGCTGCAGGCCACGGCCCAGCGCGCGCTGGCGCTGTTCTCGGGCGCCCACGCCAAGCCGGGCGACGAGGTCAAGGGCGGCCTGCCCGCGCTGTCGCAGTTCATCGACCGCGAGGTGCCGGAGACCGAACGCGCCCGCGTGTCCGAGGTGCTGCTGCGCATCCTCAACGGCAGCCTCTACGAGCTCAACCAGATCGCCCGCGACCGCGCCGGCCTGCCACCCGCTGCCACCGACGCGGCGATGCAGGCCTTCATGACCCAGGCCGTGCTGTCGCTGTCCGACAGCCTGTACTACCCGGCCCCGGCGCTGTTCCAGCTGCAGGACTTCGACCAGCTGCAGGCCAGCGTGTTCCAGGTGACGCGAGCCCCCGGGCAGAAGCTGGTCTATCTGGGCGCCGTGCTGCTGATCATCGGCGTCTTTGCGATGCTCTACATCAAGGAACGCCGCCTGTGGCTGTGGATCACCCTGGGCTCGGATACGCGGCACTCACAGGTGAGCCTGGC
The DNA here is from genome assembly GCA_003241055.1 of Roseateles depolymerans. Classification (GTDB taxonomy): domain Bacteria; phylum Pseudomonadota; class Gammaproteobacteria; order Burkholderiales; family Burkholderiaceae_C; genus Pelomonas; species Pelomonas depolymerans_A. The sequence continues at coordinate 74,122 of QFOD01000023.1, read as the reverse complement.
CATGTCCAGCACCCGTGAGTCGCCCGACAACGCCCAGCTGTTCGCGCAGCTGCGTCAGGCCCTTCTGAAAGCCGACCAATGAACACCACCACCTACTCGCTGCCGCGCCGCCACCCGCTCGCCCAGCGCAGCCCGCTGGACTGGGCCTTCGCCGCCCTGGTGCTGCTGGGCGCGGGCTACGCGTTCAGCCGCTACCACCTGTCGATGGACGGCTACGAAAAAGGCATCCTGGCCGCCGCCATGCCCGCGCTGATCGCGCTGGGCTGGTTCTGGGCGCCGCTGCGCACGCTGACGCTGGCCGTCGGTGCCACCAGCCTGGCCGCCATTGCGCTGTACGCACGCCATACCGACAGCTTCGGTGCCGACCTCGCGGCGGCCGACCAGGTCTTCCTGCTGAAGTACCTGCTCTCCAGCCAGAGCGCCATCCTGTGGATGAGCCTGCTGTTCTTCATGAGCACGCTGTTCTACTGGGGTGGCTTCCTGACCCGCGGCGGCCGCCACAGCGTGGCCGAGGTGGTGGGCTCCAAGCTGGCCTGGGCCGGCGTCTTCATGGCCCTGGTGGGCACGATGGTGCGCTGGTACGAGAGCCACCAGATCGGGCCGGACATCGGCCACATTCCCGTCAGCAACCTCTACGAGGTCTTCGTGCTGTTCAGCTGGATGACGGCGCTGTTCCACCTCTACTACGAACAGCGCTTCGCGACCCGCTCGCTGGGCGCCTACGTGATGCTGGTGGTCAGCGCAGCCGTCGGCTTCCTGCTCTGGTACACGGTGGCCCGCGAGGCGCAGGAGATCCAGCCGCTGGTGCCGGCGCTGCAGAGCTGGTGGATGAAGATCCACGTGCCGGCCAACTTCGTCGGCTACGGCAGCTTCTCGCTCGCCGCCATGGTGGCGCTGGCCTACCTGCTCAAGACCGCGCAGGCCCGCTCGCTGTGGACAGGCCTGGTCGCGATGCCCTTGGCCATCGTGCTGCTGATCCTGGCGGTGCGCCTGGGCGCCTCGCTGGATGCAGAAACACTCAAGGGGCTGGACGGCTGGGCCGCCAAGATCACCGGCGTGGCCGTCTTCCTGGCCCTGACCGTCGCGCTGCGTGCCCGCCTGACCGCCCGCCTGCCGGAACTGGTGCAGCTGGATGACCTCATGTACAAGGCCATCGCGCTGGGCTTCGCGTTCTTCACCATCGCCACCATCCTGGGCGCCTTCTGGGCCGCCGAGGCCTGGGGCGGCTACTGGAGCTGGGACCCCAAGGAAACCTGGGCGCTGATCGTCTGGCTGAACTACGCGGCCTGGCTGCACATGCGGCTGATGAAGGGCCTGCGCGGCGCCGTGGCCGCCTGGTGGGCCCTGGTGGGCCTCCTGGTGACCACCTTCGCCTTCCTGGGCGTCAACATGTTCCTGTCCGGCCTGCACAGCTACGGCACCTTGTGAGCGCGGACGCGCTGCGCCGCATCGCACAGGCCACGCCCTGGTTCATGACGGCGCTGTGCGCGGCGCGCAGCCAGCGGCTCCCGGACTGGTGCCTCGGAGCCGGCGCGGTGCGCAACCTCGTGTGGGACCACCTGCACGGCTACACCACCGCATCGGCGCTGCCCGATGTGGACCTGGCCTACTTCGATGCCCGCGAGGCGCCGGGCATCGAGGCATGCCACCAGCAAGACCTGGCACGGCGACATCCCGAGCTGCCCTGGGAGCTCACCAACCAGGCCCATGTGCACCGCTGGTTCGAGCAGCACTTCGGCCACGCCGTGGCACCGCTGACCTCGCTGGAGCAGGCGGTGGCCTCCTGGCCCGAGTACGCCACGGCCATCGGGCTGCGCCTGGAGGCCGACGACTCGCTGACCCTCATCGCCCCCTTCGGTCTGGACGACCTGTTCGCGATGCGGGTGCGCCGCAACCCGGCGCGCGTGAGCCTGGCCACCTACCGTGAGCGCGTGGCCAGCAAGCGCTACACCCAGCGCTGGCCGCAGGTAACGGTCGAGGACGCCTGAGCCCGGCGGCGGCAGGCCGCCGTCCGCTGGACATCAGCCCACCGGCAGTGCCGTCTCGTACTTCACCTCGCGCAGCACCACGTTGCTGCGCACGCTGGCCACGCCCGGCAGCTTGAAGATGCGCTGCTGAAGGAACTGGTCGTAGGCCTTCATGTCCGCGGCCACCACCTTGATCACATAGTCCGCCTCGCCGGTGATCGCATGGCACTCGATGATCTCGCGGGTGCCCGCCACCAGGCGCTCGAACTGCTCCACCGCCCCCTCGCTGTGGCGCACCAGGCTCACGTTGGCCAGCACCAGCACGGACAGGCCCAGCTTCTCGCGGTCCGCCAGCACGACCTGGCCCCGGATCACGCCCCGCTCCTCGAGCTCGCGCACCCGCCGCCAGACCGGCGTGGCCGACAGCCCCACCTGCTCGGCCAGCGCCTGCGTGGACAGGCGCGCGTCGGCCTGCAGTGCCTCCAGGATCGCCCGGCTGGCCCGATCGAGTTGATCTATTTCCATGGATGCAGTTTATTGAGTTGAATTCACTCACGGCGCCCCAGGAACATCGAGATTGAGGCGAGTTTTTTCCGCCTCAAGGCGAAAGAATCCCTCTCCCACCCAGAGGCGCCCAGCGCCCGCGCCGCCGGAGACATCGATGACCGCCCCCGCCAACCCCACGTCGCTGCGCGACTACCGCCTCAGCGACAACCTGGCCGCCGAGCGCGGCGCCGTCTTCCTGACCGGCACGCAGGCCCTCGTGCGGCTGCTGCTGGCGCAGAAGGCACAGGACGAACGCGCCGGGCTGAACACGGCCGGCTTCGTATCCGGCTACCGCGGCAGCCCGCTGGGCATGGTGGACCAGCAGCTGTGGAAGGCCAAGAAGTTCCTCGACGCAGCCCACGTCGAGTTCCTGCCCGCCATCAACGAGGACCTGGCCGCCACGGCCTGCCTGGGTGTGCAGCGCGTCGCGCTGGACCCGCAGCGCACCGTCGATGGCGTGTTTGCGATGTGGTACGGCAAGGGGCCGGGTGTTGACCGCTCCGGCGACGCACTCAAGCACGGCAACGTCTACGGCACGTCCACGCAGGGCGGCGTGCTGGTGGTGTGCGGGGACGACCACGGCTGCGTGTCCAGCAGCACGCCGCACCAGAGCGACCAGGCGCTGCAGGCCTGGAGCATGCCCCTCGTCCACCCGGCCAACGTCGCCGAGTACCTGGAGTTCGGCCTCTACGGCTGGGCGCTCTCCCGCTTCTCGGGCGCCTGGGTGGGCTTCAAGGCCATCTCGGAGGTGGTGGAGAGCGGCATGACGGTGGACCTGGACGCGGTACCGCTGAGTTTTGACAAGCCAGTCGATCACGCGGCGCCGACCGACCTGCACATCCGGTCCGTGGACCTGCCGTCGCTGGAGCTGGAGTCGCGCCTCGCGCACAAGCTGGATGCGGTGAAGGCCTTCGCCCGCGTCAACAGCATCGACAAGCACATCGTCGTGAGCCCGGCTGCCACGCTGGGCATCGTGACCGTGGGCAAGGCGCACTACGACTTCATGGAGGTGCTGCGCCGGCTGGACCTGGACCCCAACGCGCTGGCCGCCGCCGGCGTGCGGGTCTACAAGGTGGGCCTGGTCTTCCCGCTGGAGCCCACGCGCATCACCGAGTTCTGCAGCAACCTGACCGACGTGCTGGTCATCGAGGAGAAGGGCCCGGTCGTCGAGCGCCAGATCAAGGAGCTGCTCTACCACCTGCCGGACTTCCAGCGCCCGCGCGTGGTCGGCAAGACGGATGAACACGGCGCGGCCGTGCTGAGCGCACTCGGCGAGCTGCGACCCAGCCGCATCATGAACACGGTGGCCGACTGGCTGGCGCGGCTCAACCCGGCCCTGGACCGCCGCCACCTCGTCGTCGACTTCCTGACGCCCTGTTTGCTCAGCAACGCCGCCGACGGCGTGCGCCGCCAGCCCTATTTCTGCTCGGGCTGCCCGCACAACACCAGCACCAAGCTGCCCGAAGGCTCGCGGGCGCTGGCCGGCATAGGCTGCCACTTCATGGCGAGCTGGATGGAGCGCGGCACCTCCGGCCTCATCCAGATGGGCGCCGAGGGTGTCGACTGGGCGGCGCACTCGCGCTTCACGAAGGAGAAGCACGTCTTCCAGAACCTGGGCGACGGCACCTACTACCACTCGGGCTATCTGGCCATCCGCCAGGCCATCGCCGCCCGGGCCAACATCACCTACAAGATCCTCTACAACGACGCGGTCGCGATGACCGGCGGCCAGCCGGTGGACGGCCAGACCAGCGTGCCGCAGATCGCACGCCAGGTGGAGGCCGAGGGCGTCAAGCGCCTGGTCGTCGTCTCGGACGACATCGGCAAATACGACGGCCACCACGGCCTGTTCCCGGCGGGCACGAGCTTCCATGACCGCGCCGAGATGGACACGGTGCAGCGCGAGCTGCGTGAGATCGCCGGCGTCACGGTGCTGATCTACGACCAGACCTGCGCCGCCGAGAAGCGCCGCCGCCGCAAGAAGGGCGAGTTCGCCGATCCGCCCAGGCGACTCTTCATCAACGAGGCGGTCTGCGAGGGCTGCGGCGACTGCGGCGTGGCCAGCAACTGCCTCTCGGTCGCGCCGGTGGAGACCGACTGGGGCCGCAAGCGCGCCATCGAGCAGAGCAGCTGCAACAAGGACTTCTCCTGCGTGAACGGCTTCTGCCCCAGCTTCGTGTCGGTGCACGACCCGGTACTGAAGAAGAAGGCGGGCGCCGCCTACACGCCGCAAGACCTGGCCCGCGAGATCGCTGCCATCCCGGCACCGACGCCGTGGGACTGGACCGGCCCGTTCGACATGCTGGTGACCGGCGTGGGCGGCACCGGCGTCGTCACCGTCGGCGCGCTGGTCTCCATGGCCGCCCACCTGGAAGGCAAGCAGGCCTCGGTGCTGGACTTCATGGGCTTTGCGCAGAAGGGCGGCGCGGTGCTCTCCTTCGTGCGCGTGGCGCCGACGCTGGACCTGCTGAACCAGGTGCGCATCGACACCCAGCAAGCCGACGTGCTGCTGGCCTGCGACATGGTGGTGGGCGCCTCGCCCGATGCGCTGGGCACCGTCAAGGCCGGCCGCACCGTCATCCTCGCCAACACGCACGAGTTGCCCACCGCCGGCTTCGTGCGCAACCCGGATGCCTCGCTGCAGGCGCCGTCGCTGCTGGAGAAGATGAAGTTCGCGGTCGGCGAGCAAGGTCAGCTCGCCACCATCGACGCGCAGGACATCGCGCAGCGGCTGATGGGCGACACGCTGCCCAGCAACATCATCATGCTGGGCGCCTGCTGGCAGCGCGGCCTGGTGCCGGTCAGCGAGGCCGCACTGATGCGCGCCATCGAACTGAACGGCGTCGCGGTGGACGCCAACAAGACCGCGTTCGCGCTGGGCCGCCTGGCCATCGCCGCGCCCGACGCCATCGCCCGGCTGGCCGGCGAGGTCAACGTGGTCAAGTTCTTCAACTTCGACCAGCTGGACGGCCCTGACGGCCTGATCGCGCGCCGCGTGCAGTTCCTGACCGACTACCAGGACGCCGCCTACGCAGCCCGTTATCGCACGCTGGTGGACCGCGTACGCGCCGTCGAAGCCGCGCTGGGCCAGGGCCAGCGGCTGACCCAGGCCGTGGCGCGCCATTACGCCAAGCTGCTGGCCATCAAGGACGAGTACGAGGTCGCACGGCTCTACACCGACGGCCGCTTCATGGCCGGCTTGCGCGACCAGTTCGAGAACTGGTCGTCGCTGTCCTTCCACCTGGCGCCGCCGCTGATCGCCAGGCCGGGCGCCGACGGCCACGCGAAGAAGGTCGAGCTGGGCTCATGGACCTTCACGGCCTTCAAGTGGCTGGCGAGGTTCAAGGGCCTGCGCGGCACCGCGCTGGATCTCTTCGGCAAGACCGAGGAGCGCCGCATGGAGCGCCAGCTGATTGCGGACTACGAGCGGCTGATCGACGAGATCCTGGCCTCACTGAGCGCCGACAAGCTGGCCACCGCCGTCGAGCTGGCCCGCCTGCCGGAAAAGATCCGCGGCTACGGCCACGTGAAGCGGGCCAACGTCGTCGCGGTGAAGCAGCAGTGGCAGGCGCTGCTGGACCGCTTCCATGGCCGTGTGGCCGACGCGCCGGCCCAGCCGGTCGCGATGCCGGTGCGGGTCAAGGGCGTGGCCGAACTCTGACGACGCTCAGCGGCAGTCGGCGCGCACGAAGGGAAAGTCGACCGCGCGCGGCTGGCCGTTGGCCTGCCCCTCGATGCGGCCGCTCATGCTGCGCTCGCCGGTGCGGCGGTAGATCACACGGTTGGGAAAGTCGCTGCGGCCGCTCTCGAACACGGCCTCGTCGGCATTCAGCGAGGTCTGCAGGAACTCGGTCTCGTTGCGCCCGCCCGGCCAGGCCACGAAGGCCAGGCGGCCGTCGAAGCGCGTGCGTATCAGCATGAACTCGAACTGGGCGAGCCGGCCGCCGCGCAGCGAGCGGTTCATGCCCAGCATGCTGCCGCCCGCCGGCGCCAGCCATTGCTCCTGCGAACCGGGCTCGCCGCCGGCCTCGGCCCAGCAGCCGGCCAGCCAGGCCAGCGGCGCCAGTGCGTCGGCCGGCTCGGCCCGCAGGCCGGGGGCGCTCAGGGCCAGCAGCAGCACACTCACGAATCGCCAGCATCTCATCGGATGAACCTCCTGGGGGTCGGACGCCCATTCTGCGATGCGAACCCTCACCTGGCGCCCCGGGGCATCACGGCGCGGGCCAGCGCCCCTGCTGTGCCAGGGTCTGCACGGCCTGCTCCGGCAGGGGCCAGTTCGTCAGCCGCTTGTCGACGCGGCTCACCGCCGCCGGGCTCGGCAGCTCGAACTCCGGTCGGGACACGAAGGCCGCGACGCAGACGCCGATGTAGTCCAGGCCCAGCAGGGCCAGCGTCGCCGCGCTGCCGGTGAAGCGCCCGTTGATCTCGAAGGCCAGCAGCCGCCCGTCCGGCAGCCGCCCCATCTGCACGTTGAAGGGGCCGCGCCAGCCCTCGCGGGCCAGTGCCTGGCCAAAAGCCTGGAGCAGCCCCAGCAGCGGCGCATCCAGCGGCAGACGCCGCACCTGCTCGCTGCGGCCCAGCCTGACCTGTGCGTGCTGGGTGGCGAACAGCGCCGCGAGCTCGCCCGACGGCAGCACGCAGCCATCCAGGCTGAGCTTCTCTATGCCCGGCAGCGACCAGTCCAGCGGCACGCCCCCCTGCAGCAGGCGCCGGAAGGCCGCCACATCCACCGGCTCACCCAGCCAGGGCTGGACGCAGTAGTCCGGCCAGCCAAGCACCGTCTCCAGCTGCTGCTCGTCGCACACCAGCATCACGCCGCGCGACGCATTGCCCAGGCGCGGCTTGGCCACCAGCGGCCAGCCCCAGGCCGCCTGCAGTGCACGGACCGCGGGCCAGCCATCCTCGAGGCTCAGCGTGGGCGCGAACGGCAGGCCGTGGGCCGCGGCGAGGTCGGCCGTCAGGCGCTTGTCGCGCAGCCGGCGCGCACTGCGCTCGCTGCCGACCATCAGGCGTGCGGCCAGGTCGGCGTGGCGGGCGCCCCAGGCGGCCAGGAAGACCACGTCGTCGTCCCGGCCCGGCAGCACCAGGTCGGGCGCCTCCTGCGCCATCAGCGCACCGAAGCGCGCCTCGAAAGCCTCGGCGTCGCCCAGCTCGGACACGCGGTAGACCCGGTCGCACAGGAAGTTGCTGACCGCATCGGGCTGCGAGTTCAGACCGACGATGTCGCACAGGGCCCGGCGCCCGGCCAGCCCCTCCAGCAGGTTCTGCCCCACCAGACTGCCGACGCTGGTGATCAGGAGCCGCAATGGCCTGCGAGATTCACTCATCGACCATCACCTCGTCGACCGCCGGCTGCCGATGCGCGCCGGGCAACGCGGCGCCCAGGGCGGCGAGCACCCGGTCCTGGTCGGCCACCGTCATGAAGCTGTGCCAGGGCAGGCCCAGGCTGCGGCTGGCCAGGAGACGGGTCTGCGGCAGCGCGCCCTCCGGCTCGGCGCTGAACACGGCGCACAGGCCGGGCACGGCAAAGGCCGGCTGCGCCGTCAGCGGCGGGCAGTACCAGCGCCGCGACGCGATGCCCTGGCGGGCCAGGGTCGCAGCCACTGGCGCTGCATCCCCCGGCAGCTGCAGCACCAGATTCGCAGGCAGCGCGCCGTTCTCGAAGCCTGCCTGCAGCGCGAGGCCCAAATTCCGCTGCAGCCGCTGACGGTAGGCCTGCCACAGCGTGCGGCGATGCGCCTGGCGCTGTCCGAAGCGTGCCCACTGGCACAGCGCCACGGCCGCGGCGTACTCCGACATCTTGGCGTTGCCGGCCACGGCCGTCACCCGCCCCTGCGAGAAGCCGAAGTTGGACAGCTGCCTCACCCGGGCGGCGAACGCCGCATCGCGCGTGGCCAGCATACCGCCCTCGCCAATCCCGAATGGCTTGGTGGCATGCAGGCTGAACGCCACATGCGCCCGCTGGCCGACGGCCTGGTTGCCGAAGGCCGCCGCGGCGTCCATCAGCACCGGCAGGCCACTGCGCCGCGCGAAGTCATCCCAGGCCGCGACATCGAGCGGGCACCCGAAGGTGGCGACCGGCAGCACCAGTCGCAGCGGGCGGCGCTGGGCGGCCCGCCAGGCCGTTTCGATCCCCAGCTGCCAGGTTGACGCGTCCACATCGGCAAACACCGGCCGCAGGCCACAGCGCAGCACCGCGGCGGCGGTGGCGGCGAAGGTGAAGGCCGGCATCAGGACCTCGCTGCCTGCCGGCAGATCGAGTGCCGCGAGGGCCAGCTCCAGCGCCGCCGTGCCGCTGCTGGCCGTCAGCACCTGGAGGTCGGCGGGCGCCGGCACCTCAGGCGGCACCGGCCATTCGGCGGCCAGCCGCTGCTCCAGCTCATGCACCAGCGGCCCGAAGTTGGTGTACTGCCGCGCTGCGTCGATGCGGCGCAGCCAGGGCAGCAGGGCGTCGGCACAGGGCAGATCGGGGATCAGCAGCTCCAGGGGCGCCTGCTCGGCCGCCCTCATGCCGCCCCGCCCTGCAGCAGCGGCTGCACCTCGTCCCATGACACCTCCAGGTGCTCGGCCGGCAGCCCCTTGCACCAGCGCCCCCACATCCGCCTCAGCGCCAGCTCCAGGCCGCGGGCGACCGCCTCCGGCCGGCGCCGGGGCGTGGCGGCCCAGCGCTCACGCAGGCTCGCACGCAGGGCCGCCAGCGCCGTCAGATCGCGGGCGCCGCGCACCGCGATCTCCACCCAGCCGTCCACATCGTCGGCGATCCACTCATGCAGGCCGATACGCCCCAGCACGCCTGCAGACTGGCAATGGGCCCGGCTGGGGCCGCGCAGCGTCACCACGGGCACGCCCATGGCCAGCGCGTAGTTCGTGGTGGTGCCGCCGCTGTAGGGCCAGGTGTCCAGCATCAGGTCGATCTCATGGTGCAAAGCCAGATAGTCGGGCAGGGCCTGCCGGGGCTGGAACACCAGGCGCTCGGGGGCGATGCCCTGCCGGGCGAAATCCTCACGCAGACGCGCCGCCGTGGCCGCATCGCTCACATTGCCCAGCATCAGCCGGGCCTCAGGCACGGCCGTGAGCACGCGCGCCCAGGCAGCCAGCACCTGCGGCCCCAGCTTCTCCACACGGTTGAAGCTGCCGAACATGACCCGCCCCGCACCCAGCGCCGGCAGCTCGTTGACCGAGGGCAGGCTGCCCTGGGGCTCGAAGGTGCCGGAGCAGGGAATGCGCGCGAACTTCTCCACGTAGAACCGCTCGTACCCACCGTGCGGCGCGTTGAAGGGGTCGCACAGCGCGTAGTCCATGGTCTGCAGGCCCGTCGTGTTGGGGTAGCCGATCCAGGTCACCTGCAGCGGCGCGGGGCGCTCGGCAAAGCATTGCAACCGATTCCCGCCCGTATGGCCTGCCAGGTCAAACAGGATGTCGATGCCGTCTGCATGGATGCGCTCGGCCAGTTCGCTGTCGCTCAGCGCGCCCGAATCCACCCAGTGAGCCGCCAGCGGCCGCAGCTGCTCGGTCGTCGCGTCGGCCAGGTTCTCTGCATGCACTGCATAGACGCAGACCTCCACCTGCTGCGGGTCCAGCGCGGCCCAGACCGGCGCAATGAAGCCGGCGACCGGGTGCTGCCGCAGATCAGCCGAGACGAAGCCCACGCGCAGCCGCCGCTGCGGGTCGCGCACGTTGCCATGGGCAAGGCGATCCTGCGGCACGGCGGCGGCCACGCGGCGACCGTAATCCAGATGCGCGGCATAGACCTGCTCGGGCGAGCAGCCCTCGTCCAGCGACAGATAGAACAGCAGGCTGCTGAGGGCCCGCAGATCCTGGGGCGGCTCATCCCGACCGCCACGGCAATAGTAGGCGGCCTCGGCGGCCTGCCCCAGAACGGAACTGGCCTGGGCCAGCACCAGGTTGTTGTCCACGTTGTCCGGACACAGACCAAAGGCCTGACGCCTCAGCAGCAGCGACTCCTCCGCCCGCCCGCAAGCCCCCAACAGCGCCGCCTGCTTGATGAGGAAGTCGAACGACTCCGGCGCCAGGGCGATGGCTCGCTGCCCGTGTTCCAGGGCGCCGCTCCATTGCCCCAGTCCGCCCAGGATGACGGCCAGGTTGCTGTGGGCCGTGGCGTCCGCCTCGTTGAGCTCGACCAGACGGCGCGCCGGCACCAGGGCCTGCGCCAACTGCCCCGCCAGCACCGCCTCGTTCAGCTGCGTGAACAGCGCCACGCCCAGGCGCTGGCTGACGGCGGCCAGCAGGGCCGCAGCGGCGGCGTCCGCCGGCAGCAATTGCACCGCACGGCGCAAGGCCTGCGCCGCATCCTCGTCCTGGCCCAGCCGCATCTGCGAGGCCCCGAGCAGCAGCCACAGGCTGCCGTCGGCAGGCCGCTGCTTGAGCAGCGACCGGGCGTTGCGTTTCACCAGATCGAAGCAGCCCCAGTTGAACAGCTGCTGCAGGTCCGCGGGGCTCGCGACTTTCTTGGATTCTTTGGGCATACGGGTGCGGCATTGTCGGCCGTCCGTGCCAGGACCCGGGCCGACCGCCCGACGCACAGCGCGGTGGCCCAACAGCGGGAATTGTTCTGCCCGCCGGGCGTCATGGGCAGCCCTGCTTGCGGCATCATCCGGGCCCATGCTGTCTCGCCGCCAACTCGCTCTCGCGCTCGCCGGTTCGGCGCTGCCCGCCGCCCTCGTCCGCGCCCAGGAGCGCCGCGCCATCGTGCTCGGCCAGTCCGTCCCGCTCACCGGCCCGTCGGCCCAGCTCGGCCTGCAGATGCAGCTGGGGGCCAAGGCCTGCATCGAGGCGGTCAACGCCGGCGGCGGCATCAACGGCCTGCCGCTGGTGCTGCACACGCTGGACGACGGCTACGAGCCCCCGCGGGCCAAGGCCAACACCGAGAAGTTCATCCAGGACGACGTCTTCGCACTGTTCGGCTATGTCGGCACGCCGACCTCGCTGGCGGCGCTGCCGCTGGCCACGCAGGCGCGCGTGCCCTTCATCGCGCCGCTGACCGGCGCCGACGGCCTGCGCGAGCCCTTCAACAAGCTGGTCTTCCATGTGCGCGCGTCCTACATGGACGAGACCGAGTTGATCGTGAAGCAGCTGACCGAACTGGGCCTCACGAAGATCGCCGTCTTCCACCAGAACGATGCCTATGGGCAGGCCGGGCTGGTAGGCGTGCAGCGGGCACTGACGCGCCGCAAGCTCACGCCGACGGCGGTCGCAACCGTGGAGCGCAACAGCGTGGACGTCGGGCTGGCCGTGAAGACCCTGACCGCTGCCCAGCCCGAGGCCATCGTGCAGATCAGCGCCTACAAGAGCTGCGCCGCCTTCATCCGCGCGGCCCGCAAGGGCGGCTACGGCGGGCTGTTCTACAACGTGTCCTTCGTGGGCACGCAGGCGCTGGCCGACGAGCTGGGCAAGGACGCGGCCGGTGTGGTCGTGTCCCAGGTGATGCCCTCGCCCTTCGGCTCGGCTATCGGGCTGGTGGACGACTACCAGCACGCACTCAGGAAGCTCGACCCCAAGGCCGAGCCCAACTACACCAGCATCGAGGGTTACGTGGCCGCGCGCGTGGTGGTGGACGCGCTCAAGCGCATGGGCAAGCCCTCGCGCGAAGGCCTGATCGGCGCACTGGAAGCCCTGCCCCCCTACGAGTCGCGCGGCTACCAACTGCGCTTCGGCCCCAACCGCCATGTCGGCTCCAGCTTCGTCGAGCTGACCATGCTGACCGCCGACGGCAAGGTGCGCCGCTGAACGCATCGGTCTGAGCCCGGGCACCGGCCCGCCGCTGCGCAAGCAGCCGGCGGGCCTTCTTTTTCGGGATGCACGCAGCTCAGGCTCATTGCGATAACGCAAATGCGATTAATTCGCATTTGCAAGCTAAACTCTCCGTGTCCCCCGCCGGCAGCCCAGCCGCCGCGGTTCGGCGGTCCCAGCGACCGCGCCGGTCAGTCGCGCCCTTCATGTTGCCCTCGTCCTCACGCCACGCCCGTCCCTCCAGCAGCCGAGCCGCCCCGACACCGCCCGGCCGCCCCGCCGCCCTCGCGCTGGCCTGCCTGCTGCTCGCGCAGGGGGCCACCGCCGAGCCGGTCGACGCGGCCGACACCCCCACCAAAGCGGACGCGCCCGCACGCCAGCAGCTCGACGCCGTCGTGGTGACGGCCACGCGCGGCAGCAAGGCGCTGGACCGCATTCCCGGCGCGGTGGGCTTGATCTCGCGCGCCGACATCGAGACGCAGACCCTGGTCAGCGAAGACCCCAGTGCGCTGCTGGCGCTGCAGGTGCCGGGCTACGCGCCCTCGCGCCAGAAGCTCAGCAACTTCGGCGAGGGCCTGCGCGGCCGCAATGCGCTGCTGCTGCTGGATGGCATCCCGCAGACCAACCCGCTGCGCTTCGGCGGCCGCGAGGGCTATTTCGCCGACCCCATGATCGTGGACCACATCGAGGTGGTCAGCGGCGCCTCGGCGGCCCAGGGCATGGGCGCCACCGGCGGCATCATCAACACCATCACGCGCCGGCCCACACAGGCCGGCACGCAGCAGTCGGTCGAGCTGAAGCTGGGCACCCAGCTCAAGGGCGACAGCGGCAGCTGGAAGACCGGCTACCTGCTGCAGCACCGCAGCGAGTCCGGCGACAACAGCCAGCCCTGGGACCTGCTGTTCTACGCCGGCACGCAGTCGCTGGACACCGGCGTGGACGGCGCCGGCCGCGCGCTGGCCACCGAGTCGCTGCACCGCTCGGCCGACATGTTCCTGAAGGTCGGTACCGACTTCGGCGCCCAGCGCCTGCAGCTGATGCTGAACGGCTTCAACGCCAGTGGCTTCGATGATCGCGTGGACGTGCCGGGCGACCGCAAGACCGGCCTGCCCACAACCTCCACCGACGGCGCACCGGGTTGGGACGAGCCGCGCAACCGGGTGCGATCGGCCAGCCTGGAATGGACCCACGACGACCTGGCCGGCGGCCGCGCCAGCGTGCAGCTGTTCAAGCAGGACTTCAAGGCCCGCTACAGCGGTGGCGTGATCGCCACCTTCCAGGACGCCAGCATCGCGCCCGTGGGCACGCTGATCGACCAGAGCGAGATCGTCGCCAAGAAATGGGGGCTGCGCAGCAGCTGGGTGCGCCCGGACCTGGGTATCAAGGGCCTGGAGCTGACCACCGGCCTGGACCTGCTGGACGACACCTCCTCCCAGCGCCTCACGCAGACCGGCCGCACCTGGGTACCGCCGCTGCACTACCGCAGCCTCGCGCCGTTCGCGCAGCTGGAATACGAGTTAGGCCCGCTGACCGTGCGCGGCGGCCTGCGCGACGAGCACACCCGCCTGCAGGTGGACACCTACCGCACGCTGGCCTTCTACAACAACACGCTGGTGCAGGGCGGCGAGCGCCGTGCCAACCAGTTGGTGAAGAGCCTGGGCGGCGTGTGGCGCTTCGGGCGCAGCGGCTGGTCGGCCTTCGTGTCCTACAACGAGGGCTTCGGCCCGCCGGACGCCGGCCTGATCCTGCGTGCGGTCAAGGCCGCCAACCAGTCGGTCGACCAGCTGGTGGACCTGCAGCCCATCGTCGTGAAGAACCACGAGGTGGGCGTGAACTGGCGTGGCGGCACGTCCAGCCTGTCGGCCTCGGTCTACCGCTCGCGCTCCGAGCTGGGCAGCCAGATCGTCGTCTCCAACGGCATCGGCACCGTGCAGCGCGTGCCCATCGAGGTGCAGGGGCTGGAGCTGACGGCCGACCACCGCCTCAACGCGCAGCTCAAGCTCAACGCCACCTATGCACGCACGCTGGGCCACACGGCCAGCGCCGCGGGCCAGCCGCTCAACCTCGCGCTGGGCGCTCGCTCCCAGGGCCCCGACAAGCTGCTGCTGGGCGCGCAATGGACGCCCTCCAGCGCCTGGAGCACCCAGCTCAACCTGTCGCACTACCGGCCGCGCGACGCCAACGAAGGCAAGCTCTCGGGCAGCACCTCGCTGGCCGAGCACTTCGCCGGCTACACCGTGCTGGACCTCGCCACGCGCTGGCAGACCGCCTACGGCCAGTGGGGCCTGGGCATTGAGAACCTGCTGAACCGCCGCTACTTCACCTACTACGGCGAGGCCAACTACTCCGGCACCAACGACGACTACTACGCCGGCCGTGGCCGCACCTACACGCTGAGCTGGCGGCGCGACTTCTGATGATGCGCAAGCCCCTCACGCTGCTGCACCGCTGGGTCGGCCTGGTGGCCGGCCTGGTGCTGGCGCTGCTGGGCCTGACCGGCAGCCTGATGGTGTGGCAGGCCCCGCTGGACGCCGCGCTCAACCCGCAGTGGTTCAGCGCACCGGCGCAGGCCTGCCCGGCGCCGCCCCGGCCCGTGGAGCGCACGCTGGCCCTGCTGGCCGAGCATGCCCCCCAGGCGCGCGCGCAGACCGTGGTGGCCCCGCGTGAGCCGGGCGCGGCCTACCAGGTGTGGGAGCGCCGCGAGGCCGCCAGCGGCCAGCGCCGCGAGCACTTCATCGACCCGGCCTGCGGCCTCTACCTGGGCCAGCGCGACCGGGGCGCGCTGCGCCTGGATGCCGCCCATGCGGTGCCGCTGCTGTACGAGCTGCACAGCCGTCTGCTCAGCGGCGACACCGGGCATGAGATCGCCGGCATCACCGCGCTGCTGTTCACCGGCCTCACGCTGACCGGCCTGTGGCTGGCCTGGCCGCCCGCCGCCCGCGGCCGACGCCTGCGCGCCTGGCGCCAGGCCCTCAGCGTCAGCACCGCCGGGCCGCCAACCCGGCGCTGGTACGAGCTGCACCGGGCGGCCGGCCTCTGGCTGACGCCGCTGGCGCTGCTGGTGTCGCTCACCGGCGCGGCGCTGGTGTTCCAGACGCCGGTGCGTGACGCCATCGCGGCGGTGCTGCCGGTGCAGCGTCTGGCCAAGCTGCCGGGCAGCAAAGGCGCCAAGGCCGGCAAGGCGGGCCCGGCCGACACCCGGCCCGCGCCGGCGCAAGACCCGGCCCCTGCGGCCAGCGCGCCGGACGAGTGGCTGGCGGTGGCACAACAGCAATTTCCCACGGCCCGCTGGTCGCGGCTGACGCTGCCCACCAGCAACCAAGGGCTGGCCGAGGTGCGCCTGCTGCAGCCCGGCGAGCTGCGCGCCGCCACCGGCTTCACCCGCGTGCGGCTGGACCGCCAGGGCCAGGTGCGCGAGCGCTACGACCCGCTGCAGGCGCCCAGCGGCAGCCAGCTGATCGATGCCGTCTTCCCGCTGCACAGCGCCGAACCCTTCGGCCTCGCGATCCGGCTGCTGTGGTCGGCCTTCGGCCTGCTGCCAGCGACGCTGCTGGCCACCGGCGCCTGGCTGTGGTGGCGCCGGCAGCGCCGCCGCCATGCGGCATCAGCAGCCCCCGTGACCACGGCGGCCGGCCGCGTCGGCTGAACGCCGATCAGCCCGCTGCGGGCTCTTCCAGCGGTGCCACGGTGACCTCGACATGCGGCACGCCCGAGCCGCCCCGCACCAGCCCGCGCAGCGGCGCCACGTCGGCGTAGTCGCGGCCCCAGGCCAGGGTCACGTGGTCGAGGTCCGCCGGCATGTTGTTGGTCGGGTCCAGCGCCAGCCAGCCCTGCTCGGGGCACCACAGCTCCACCCAGGCATGCGAGGCATCGGCCCCGACCAGGCGCGGCTGGCCGGCCGGCGGGCGGGTCAGCAGATAGCCGGACACATAGCGGGCCGCCAGGCCCAGCGCGCGGCAGGCCGCGATGAAGACATGGGCGAAGTCCTGGCAGACGCCGCTGCGCTGGGCCAGCGCGTCGGTAGCGCGCGTGGCCACGGTGGTGCTCTGCGGCAGGTAGCGCAGGTCGGTGTGGATCATGCGCATCAGCTGCAGGCCGCCGGCCGCCAGCACCCGGTTGCGCGGGAAGGCGCGGCGCGCATAGGCCGCCAGGCTGTCGTCCGGCAGCGCATACGGCGACGCCAGCGCGAACTCGTCGGCATCGCGCAGCAGGCGGCCGGCGCGGTAGCGCAGCGTATCGGCCACGCACTCCCAGGCCGGCCCCAGCGCCGGGTTGGGCACCGGCCGCGCGCGCAGCGTCACCTCGAAGCGGCTCTCCACCGTCAGGCGCTCATGCACCCGCGCATGGCCGAAGTTCAGGTGCCGGTTGCCCCAGGGGTCGGCATAGAGGCGGCCCGGCAGATCGTCCGACGACGCCGCCCCCCAGCCATCCGGCAGCGGCGTGATCTGCAGCTGCCAGTGCGCCACCTGCTGCCAGGGCGTGTCGCGCGGGGTCAGGCAGGCGACATGCTGGGCCCACTCCACCGGCGTCTCATAGCGGTACTCGGTGACGTGATGCACCGACAGCCGCGCCCCGTCCGTACTCATTGCCACACCCGCTGATCCGCGCCGATCACGTGCGCAAAGTAGCGCTGGCTGATCAGGCTGGAGAGCTCGCCCGCCTGCCGGGCACTCTCGCGCAGCCGCTGCACCAGCAGGGTCGGCGTCGCCGCCAGCTCGTCCAGCGGCCAGGACTCCGGCACCGGCAGCGCGGCCACCACGCCCTTCGCCCAGTCGGCGTCATGGCGGGCCAGCTTGACGAAGCGCTCGCGCAGCGTGCGCGCCACCCAGGCCAGCGAGCGCGGGTTCTCGTTGTCATGCATCAGCAGATGCAGCAGCGGCGTGGCCTCGCGCCGCGCCTGGAATTCCGCGCGGTAGGTGATGGTGGAGTCGAAGGCCCCCAGCAGGAAGCTGAAGCCGTCCTCGGTCAGCGCCAGCCCACGCTCGAAGGTTTCGGCCAGCACGTCGGCCAGGAAGGACAGCCGTTCCACCTGCCGGCCTATGGACAACAGGCGCCAGCCGTCGTCGCGGGTCATGCGGTCGATCTGCGCACCGGTCAGCGCGGCCAGATGGGTGTCGGCGCGAGCCAGCACATTGAGCGCATCGGACACGGCCGGCCCGGCGCCCGGGCGGTCCAGCACGGCGCGCAGGTGGTGCTCGAACTGCGAGCTGGTCTCGTGGATCAGGCGCCAGGTCTCGGGCGACAGGCGCTCACGCAACGATTGCGCGCAGTTGCGCAGCGCACGCAGGTTCCAGCCCACGCTGGTGACGCCCGAGGCCGGCAGCAGCGCCGCCAGCAGCGCGCGCTCGAACTGGCGCGGCTGCTCCTGCGCGACCGGGGCGTCGGCCCCCACCAGCCCATGGCGGCGGGCGAGTTCGTCCAGCAGCGGCAGCATGTCCTGCGACATCGCGCTGCGCTGCACGACGACCCCCGCCTCCAGCGTCAGCCGCGCCAGCCGGGCGCTGTTTTCGGCCCGTTCGGTGTAGCGGCCCAGCCAGAACAGGTTCTCGGCAGAGCGGCTCGTCACCGTCCAGCGCACGTCGCGCAGGTCTTCGGCCTGCAGCGGCTGGGGCAGCAGTGTCGTGGCATCGACCTCGCCGTCGGTCATCACCCAGGTGTCGGCACTGAGCGAGCCGCGCTGGATGGACAGCAGCGCGTCGGCATGCGGGTCGCGACGCGGTGCCACGCGCGTGAGGCCACCCGGCAGCACCTGCCAGCCGCCCTGGCCGTCGCTAAGCGCATACACCCGCATCACCGCCACGCGGGGCTCGAGCGCGCCGCGTGTCCAGACCGGCTGCTTGGTGGGCCGCACCCGCGCCTGCAGCGTGTAAGCGGTGGGGTCGGCCTCGATGCGCGAGGCCAGTTCGCACAGCGCCTCGTCGCTCAGCTCGGCCGCCACGATGGGGCTGAAGCTGCGCGTCGTGGGGCTGCTGGAGAAGGTGGGCACGACGATGAAACGCGACAGCTCGTCGCGGTGGGCGCGCCAGGCGCTGGCCTCGCCGCACCACCAGGCCGTGCTGGCCGGCAGCAGCAGCGACTCGCCCAGCAGCTGCTCGGCCACGCCGGGCCAGAACGCGCTCAGGCCGGGGCTTTCCAGCCAGCCCGCGCCCGGCGAATTGGCCACCACCACCTCGCCGGCGCGCACGGCCTGCAGCAGGCCCGGCACACCCAGCATGGAGTCGGGGTTGAGCTCCAGCGGGTCCAGCCAGTTGTCGTCCACCCGGCGCAGCAGCACATGCACGGGCTCCAGACCGGTCAGCGTCTTCAGGAAGACCTTGTCGCCGCGCACGGTGAGGTCGGCCCCCTCGACCAGCGTGATGCCGAGGTAGCGGGCCAGGAAGGCCTGCTCGAAATAGGTTTCGTTGCGCGGCCCCGGCGTCAGCAGCGCGACGCGGCTGCGCTCGCCGGCCGGCGACAGCCGCATCAGCGCCTGGATGAAGTCGCGGTAGCTGGCGGCCAGACGCTGCACCGCCATCTGGCGGAAGGCGTCGGGGAACTGCTGGCCGATGATGAGGCGGTTCTCCAGCACATAGCCCAGGCCGGACGGCGCCTGCGTGCGCTGGCCAACGATCCACCAGTGGCCGTCGGTGCAGCGGGTCAGGTCGAAGGCCACCACATGCAGGTGCACACCACCGGCCGGCCTGCAGCCATGCATCGCACGCAGGTACTGCGGATGGGCCAGCACCAGCGACGCCGGCAGCAGGCCGCGGTTGAGCAGCGTGCGCTCGCCGTAGACATCGGCCATCACGGCATCCAGCAGCCGCGCGCGCTGACGCACGCCGGCCTCGATGCCGCGCCATTCGCCGGGCTCGATCAGCATGGGCAGCAGCTCGAGCGGCCAGTGGCGCGCCAGCGGCGCCCCGTCACCCGGCAGCGGCGGCGCATCGCTGTGCACGTTGTAGCTGGCGCCGTCCTCCAGCACGCGGCGCTGCACCCGCAGCGCCTTGGCCGACAGCTCCTGCCAGCCGCCGGCACCGCCGGCCTCGAAGAAACGCTGCCAGCGCGGCGTCAGGTCGCCCTGAGGCTGACCGGGGCGGTTGACCTGGCCGGTCAGCTCGTAGAAATGCCCGTCGCGGCTGCGCAGCGCCGCCGCCTGGGCCTGGGCCACCGGGTCCAGCGGCGCAGGCTCGCCGTCGTCCGGCAGCAGGCTCCACTGGCTGGGCGTGATGCCCTCGGGGTGCGAGCGCGCGTCGAGGCTCAAGACGGCCTCCCGGCGGGGTCACGCAGAGATGGATGAAACACGCAATTCATGACAGACAGCCGCCCAGGGGCAGCCCCGCGATTGTCCCGCGCGCCCGGCGGCCCCGGCTGACGCGGGGCTGCCGCGCTGCACCGTCGAGTGCGACGGAATGCGCGCCGCCGAGCACTGCCATCAGCCAGCGCCGCCGGTGGCGCCCACGATGAAGGGGCGCAGCACCGCCTCGGCCCGCTCGGGGTCGTCGCGCCAGGGGCCGTGGCCCACGTCGGCAAAGCGCCGGAACTGCACCCACTGCGGCGGCAGCGCGGCGACGATCTCCTCGGCATCTTCCGGCGGCGTGACCGGGTCCTCTTCGCCGGCCAGCACCAGCACCGGGCAGTGCACGCCGGCCAGGCCGGGGCGCAGGTCCATGCCGGGCAGCTCGGTGCGGGTGTGCTCGAACAGGATCTCGGGCTTGAACACCATCCAGCCGCCCGCATCGGGGTTCTTGGGCCGGGTGTTGTAGAGGTGGCGGCAGTGCTGCTCGTAGGCAGCCCAGGTGTCGGGGCCGGGGCGGGTCCAGAAGGCCTCGGTGGCCGCGGCGGCCTCGGGCCCACCCAGGCGGCCGAAGTGATGGATCTTGCGCGCCAGCCCGAAGTGGTGCGAGGTGCTGGACAGCACGACCCGCGCCGGGTGGGCCGGGTGCCGGGCCAGGTAGCGCTGCGCGACGAAGCCGCCGAAGCTCTGGCCCAGCACCACGGGCTTGACCACGCCCAGCGCGTCGCACAGCCGCACGATGTCGTCGGCGAACACGTCCAGCCGCCACTGCTCGGGCGGGCAGGCATCGCTGCGGCCATGGCCGCGCAGGTCGAAATAGACGATCTGCGCGATGTCGGCGAAGCGGCTGAAGAAGGGGCGGAAGGCCGTGTGGTCGAAGCCCGGCCCGCCGTGCACCAGCACCAGCGTGGGCTTCTCGCGCAGAAGGCGGCCCTCGGGCACCTGGCCCAGGCCTTCGATGTCGACGAACAGGCGCAGGCCCGGTTGGATCTCGATTCGCATGTCAGCAATGGCCGGTCGCGCGCCGCGCGGCCGGGCGGGATGAGGTCGCGCTCAGTGTGCCTTGCGCAGGTCCAGCGTGAACGGGAACTCCAGGCTGCGCTGGGGCTCGCCCACCTCCAGCGTACCCGGCGTATGGCCCAGCACCGAGAAGCGCGCCAGCCGCCGGCTCTCGGCCTCGTAGGCATTGACGGGCAGCGTCGCGTAGTTGCGCCCGCCGGGATGGGCCACGTAGTAGCGGCAGCCGCCCAGCGAGCGCTGCTGCCAGGTGTCCACCAGGTCCAGCGTCAGCGGCGCATGCACGCCGATGGTGGGGTGCAGCGCCGACGGCGGCAGCCAGGCGCGGTAGCGCACCGCGGCCACGAACTCGCCGGCCCGGCCGGTGGGCTGCAGCGGCAGCGCGATGCCGTTGACCGTGACGCGGTGGCGCGGGTCGATCAGGCCGCTGACATGCACCTCCAGCCGCTCCAGCGACGAGTCCACATAGCGCACCGTGCCGCCGCTCGTGCCCTCCTCGCCCATCACATGCCAGGGCTCCAGCGCGCCCCGCAGCGTCACGTGCACGCCGCGCGCCGCGAACTCGCCGAACTTGGGGAAACGGAACTCGAAGTGCGGGGCAAACCAGGCCGCGTCCAGCGCGTAGCCGGCGCGCGCCATGTCCTCCATGACGTCCTCGAAGTCCTCGCGCACGAAGTGCGGCAGCAGGAAGCGGTCGTGCAGCGCCGTGCCCCAGCGCACCAGCGGCGCGCGGTAGGGGGCTTTCCAGAAGCGCGCCACCAGCGCGCGCAGCAGCAGCTGCTGCACGATGCTCATGCGCGCATGCGGCGGCATCTCGAAGGCCCGCAGCTCCAGCAGGCCCAGGCGGCCGGTGGACGAATCCGGCGAATACAGCTTGTCGATGGAGAACTCGCTGCGGTGGGTGTTGCCGGTCACGTCGATCAGCACATTGCGCAGCGTGCGGTCCACCAGCCAGGGCGGCATCGCCTCGCCGTAGCGCTCCTCGGCCTTGAAGATCTCGCCCAGCGCGATCTCCAGCTCGCGCAGCTGATCGTTGCGGGCCTCGTCCACCCGCGGCGCCTGGCTGGTGGGGCCGATGAAGAGGCCGCTGAACAGATAGCTCAGGGACGGGTGGTTGTGCCAGTAGGCCAGCAGCGAGGCCAGCAGCGAGGGGCGGCGCAGGAAGGGCGAATCCGCCGGCGTGGCCCCGCCCAGCACGAAGTGGTTGCCGCCGCCGGTGCCGCTGTGGCGGCCGTCGATCATGAACTTCTCGGTGGACAGGCGGGTCTGCCAGGCCGCGTCATACAGGAACTCGGTGTGCTGCACCAGCTCGCGCCAGTTGTGGGCCGGGTGGATGTTGACCTCGATGACGCCAGGGTCCGGCGTCACCTGCAGCAGCTTCAGGCGCGGGTCGCGCGGCGGTGGGTAGCCCTCCAGCACCACCTGGAAGCCGGTGTCCTCGCAGGCTGCCTCGACGGCGGTGAGCAGCTCAAGGTAATGCTCCAGCTTCTGCAGCGGCGGCATGAACACATAGAGCACGCCGCTGGCCTGGCCGAGACCTTCCGCCTTCGGGCCGTTGGCCCGCCGCGGGTCGCGCGCCTCCACGCACAGCGCGGTGCGGGTGATCCAGTGCGCGTTCTCGAAGCGGCCGGGCTCGCGCTCGCCGTCGCTCAACAGGTGTGCGCCGCCCACGCCCCCAAGGCCGGCCAGGCCAACCGCGCCGGCCCGGGCCGCGCCGCCCAGGCGCAGGTCGGGCACCGGGCCGTTGGAGGTGACGCCGCCCACCTGCAGCCGCAGCTGGGCCGCCGTCGGCAGCGCGCCGCGCGGCGCGAACGGGTCCTGCTCGTGCAGGTAGGGGTAGTCGCCCTTGCCGACCCAGGGCAGCGAATCCAGCGGCAGGCGCCAGCCCATCGGCGAATCGCCGGGGATCAGGTAGAGGCGCTCGTCACGGAAGAACCACGGCCCGGTCTGCCAGCGCGCGCCGGCCAGCGCCGGCTCGTCGCCACCATGGCGTATCGGCAGCACATAGCCCACCACGCGGTCCAGGCCCTGGTCGAACACGCGGCGCAGCCGGGCACGCTCCAGCTCGTCGTCCAGCCGGCTGTCGAAGGGGTCGACATTGACCGGCAGGCGGCGTTCGCGCCACAGGTAGTACCAGGTGTCCTCATAGCCTGGCTGCACATAGTCGGACGGCAGCCCCAGCCGGGTGGTGAGTGCCGCCATGAACTGCTGCGCATGCGCCTGCGTGTAGGCATGGGGCTCGCGCTCGTCGGCGAACCAGTCGGGATTGCGCCAGCAGGGCTGGCCGTCGGCCCGCCAGTAGATGGACAGCGCCCAGCGCGGCAGCTGCTCGCCCGGGTACCACTTGCCCTGGCCGAAATGCAGGAAGCCGCCGCGGCCGTACTCGTCGCGCAGCCGGTGCGTGAGCTGCTGGGCGTAGATGCGCTTGGTGGGGCCCAGCGCGTCGGTGTTCCATTCCGGCGCATCGCGATCCTCCACCGCGACGAAGGTGGGCTCGCCGCCCATGGTCAGGCGCACGTCGCCGGCCAGCAGCTCGGCGTCCACCCGCTCGCCCAGGCGCAGCACCTCGGCCCATTGCGCTTCGGTGTAGGGCTTGGTGACACGCGGCGACTCGTGGATGCGGGTCACCGCCATCTCGTGCTCGAACTCGACCTCGGCCTCGTCCACCAGCCCACTGATGGGCGCGGCGCTGCCCGGCGTGGGCGTGGCGGCCAGCGGGATGTGACCCTCGCCGGCCAGCAGGCCGGAGGTCGGGTCCAGGCCTATCCAGCCGGCACCGGGCAGATAGACCTCGCACCAGGCGTGCAGGTCGGTGAAATCCACCTCGGTACCGCTGGGGCCGTCCAGCGCCTTCTGGTCCGGCGTGAGCTGGATCAGGTAGCCCGACACGAAGCGCGCCGCCAGGCCCAGGTGGCGCAGCGCCTGCACCAGCAGCCAGCCGGTGTCGCGGCAGGAGCCCGAGGCCTTGGCCAGCGTCTCCTCCGGCGTCTGCACGCCCGGCTCCATGCGGATCAGGTAGCCGATGCGCTGCTGCAGCTGCTGGTTGAGCTCGACGAGGAAATCGATGGTCGCGCGCTCGCGGCGGTCGATGCTGGCCACGTAGTCGGCCAGCAGCGGGGTCAGCGGGTCGGCCACCAGATAGGGCGCGAGCTCGGCCTTCAGCGCGTCGTCGTACCCGAACGGGAAGGTCTGGGCCGAAGGCTCAAGGAAGAAGTCGAAGGGGTTGTAGACCGCCATCTGCGCCACCAGGTCCACGGTGACGGTGAACTCGGTGGTCTTCTCGGGGAAGACCAGGCGGGCCAGGTAGTTGGCGAACGGGTCCTGCTGCCAGTTGATGAAGTGGTTGACCGGATCGACCCGCAGCGAATAGCTCAGCACCGGCGTGCGGCAGTGCGGCGCCGGGCGCAGGCGGACCACCTGCGGGCCCAGCTGCACCGGGCGGTCGTAGCGGTAGCGGGTGACGTGTTTGAGGGCGACGTGGATGGACATCTCGGTAACCTCAGCAAGTACTCGGCGACACACCGGCCGCCCGAGCACACGGGCCAGCAGCGGTGGCTGGGCGGAACGCCCGGGGTTTCAGGCGGCGCTCAGCTGGGCACCAGGAAGTCCTGGCTGATCCCCACGCCCAGGTCGCCCACCTTGGCGAGGAAGTCGTCGAGGAAGGGATGCAGGCCGGTGGCAAGGATCTCGTCGATGCGGCCGAAGGCCAGCTCGGCCTCCAGGCGGCCCGCACGGCGCAGCGTCTCGCCGGACTGCGCATTGGCCACGCGCTTGAGATTGCTGACCAGTCGCGACATGCAATGCGCCAGCGAGCGCGGCATGTCGGGCCGCAGGATCAGCAGCTCGGCCACCTTGTCGGGCTGGATCACGCTGCTGTAGACCTTGCGGTAAATCTCGAAGCCCGACACCGAACGCAGCACGGCCGACCAGTAGTAGAAGTCGCGCGCGGTATCCGGCTCGGCCGGCGCCGCGCCGCCATCGACGAACTTCACGTCCAGCAGGCGCGCGGTGTTGTCCGCCCGCTCCAGGAAGGAGCCGATGCGGATGAAGTGGAAGGCCTCGTCCTGCAGCATGGTGCCGACCGTGACGCCGCGCGACAGGTGGCTGCGGTACTTCACCCACTCGAACAGCGCGCCCGGGTCGCGCTGCCAGTCGCCCTGCAGCAGGCGGCGGAATTCCAGCCAGGTCTGGTTGCTGGTCTCCCAGACCTCGGTGGTCAGGGCCCCGCGCACCGCCCGGGCGTTCTCGCGCGCCGCGCGCAGGCAGTTGAAGACGGACGACAGGTTGTTCTCGTCGGCCACGAAGAACTTCATCACGCTGCGCGCGTCGACGGCCGGGTAGCCGCTGGCGTGCAGCGCGTTCAGCTCGGAGATGGACAGCAGGCTGCGCCAGGTCTGCTCGGCCTCGGCAGCGGACTGCGGCTGCAGCGTGGTCTGGTAGGCGATGTCCAGCAGCCGCGCGGTGTTCTCCGCCCGCTCCACATAGCGGGCCATCCAGTAGAGGTGATCTGCGGTTCTTGAGAGCATGAATAGACTCACAACTCGTTGTTCATCAACCGCTGCGCGCCGAAGGCCGCGCAACATCCAGCGGCCACCGCTGATCCGGCTTGGCCGGGCAGCCGGTGGCGCCCCCTTGAGAGGGCCGGCGAAGCCGGTAGGGCGTGGGCCATCACGCTTCCAGCACCCAGGTGTCCTTGGTGCCGCCGCCCTGGCTGCTGTTGACCACCAGCGAGCCCTCCTTCAGCGCCACACGGGTGAGCCCGCCCGGCACCATGCGCACGCTGGAGCCCGACAGCACGAAGGGTCGCAGGTCGATGTGACGCGGCGCCACGCCGCTCTCGACGAAGGTCGGGCAGGTGGACAGGCTCAGCGTGGGCTGGGCGATGTAGTTGCCGGGGTTGGCCAGCAGCCGCTCGCGGAAGGCCGCGATCTCGGCCTGGGTGGCGGCCGGGCCCACCAGCATGCCGTAGCCCCCGGCGCCGTGCACCTCCTTGACGACCAGATCGCTCAGGTGCGCCAGCGTGTAGGCCAGCCCTTCCTTCTCGCGGCACACATGGGTGGGCACGTTCTGCAGGATGGGCTTCTCGCCCAGATAGAACTCGATCATCTTGGGCACGTAGGGGTAGATGGACTTGTCGTCCGCGATACCCGTGCCGATGGCGTTGCTGAGCGTGACCCGCCCGGCCTTGTAGGCCTCCACCAGGCCCGCGCAGCCCAGCTGCGAGTCAGGGCGGAACACCAGCGGGTCGAGGAAGTCGTCGTCGATGCGGCGGTAGATCACATCCACGCGCTTGGGGCCGCAGGTGGTGCGCATGTAGACGAAGCCGCCGTCCACGAACAAGTCCTGACCCTCTACCAGTTCCACGCCCATCTGCTGGGCCAGGAAGGCGTGCTCGAAGTAGGCCGAGTTGTACATGCCCGGCGTCATCACGACGACCGTGGGGTCCGACACGCCGGGCGGGGCCACGCTGCGCAGCGTGTCCAGCAGCAGGTCGGGGTAGTGCGCCACCGGCGCGATGCGGTGGGTGGCGAACAGGTCGGGGAAGAGCCGCATCATCATCTTGCGGTTCTCCAGCATGTAGCTCACGCCCGAGGGCACGCGCAGGTTGTCCTCCAGCACGTAGTAGTCGCCCGAGCCGTCCGGGTTGCCGGCGCGCACGATGTCGACGCCCGCAATGTGGCTGTAGACCTGACCCGGCACGTCCACGCCCATCATCTCGGGGCGGAACTGGGTGTTCTTCAGGATCTCGTCGGCTGGCACCACGCCGGCCTTCAGGATCTCCTGCTCGTGGTAGACGTCATGCAGGAAGCGGTTCAGCGCAGTGACGCGCTGGGCCAGGCCGGCCTGCATGGACTTCCACTCGGCCGCCGGGATCACCCGCGGGATCAGGTCGAAGGGAATCAGGCGCTCGGTGCCCTCGCCGCTGTCCTTGTCGCCGTAGACGGCGAAGGTGATGCCGACGCGGCGGAAGATCAGCTCGGCCTGCTCGCGGCGCTCGCGCATCAGCGCGGTGGGCTGCTCGGCCAGCCAGCGCGCGTAGGTCTCGTAGTGCAGTCGCGGCCCCGAGGCCGCGAGGTTCATCTCGTCGAAGGGGGTCTGCATCGTCGCTCCATGCTTCATCCGGTGCGCAGCAAGTTCCGGGCCCGGGCAGGGCGACGACGCTTGGTGCACATCGCACCTCCCTGGTGCAATGTACGACCATGCTGCCCGGACCTGGCCCGGCCAGGCACCGGTTTAACACGGAGACGATGACAAACCCGGGACGGCGCCTGCCGCCCCGGGCGAAACGGTCAGAACCGGATCTGCAGGCCGGTCTGTGCCGAACGCCCCACCTGCGGGCTGAGGTCGCGGATGGTGGGCACGGCCGTCGCGTTGTAGGCGAGCTTGTTGCCCAGGTTGTCCAGGCGCAGATACCAGAGCGCGTCGGTGCCGCCCAGCTTGAGCTGGCGCGACAGGCTCAGACGCACGGTGCCGTAGCCCGGCGTAGGCGTGTCGAACTGCGCCACCCGGTCCTGCCGGGCCGCGCCCCGCCATTCCAGCCGGCCGGACCAATCGCCCTCGCGCGCCTCCAGGCCCAGCATCGCGCGGCGCGGCGCCAGGCGCGGCAGGGGCTCGCCGGTCTCGGTGTTCTCGCCGCGCACCATGTCGAACTGACCCAGCAGCGCGAAACGGGCGTCCAGCTGCCAGCGGCCCTCGAACTCCAGGCCGCGCAGCTTGGCCCGCACCGCCTGGAAGACGTAGACCGGCAAGACCCGGCCCTCTTCCTCGTCCACCACCGTCTCGCCGTTGGCCTGCAGCGAGATGAAGTTGGCGAAACGGGTCTCGTAGACGTTCACGTGGGCATGGCTGCGTTCGCCCTCCCACTTCAGGCCCAGGTCAGCCCCGTGGGAGCGTTCCAGGCCCAGCGTGGCGTCGCCGCGCTCATAGGCGGCGGTCGCCAGGTGCAGGCCGTTGGCATAGAGCTCGTAATAGGCCGGCGCACGCTCGGTGCGGTTCAGGTTGGCGCTTAGGCTCCAGCCGCCGGACAGCGGGTAGAGCCCGGTCAGCGCGAAGCTGGTGGGGTTGAAGCGACGCTGCTGGGCCGGCCCGAAGCGGCCGGACTCGTCGCCGTCGTCACCCGACGAATGCACCCGCACCTGCTCGCGCCGCGCGCCGGCCGACAGCTGCAGGCCGCCGATCTCGGCCTGCTCCAGCAGGAAGACGCCAGTGTTGCGCGTCTTGGTGCTGGGCACGAAGGCCTCCTCGCCCAGCGCGGAGAAGTCCAGCGTCTCCCACTGCACGCCCACCAGCCCCTTCACCGCACCCAGCGGCGCGTGCAACAGTTCCACGCGGCCGTCGGTGCCGGTGCTCTTGAAGGTCGTGCCCACCGCGCCGTCCTCGATCTCCGAGTGCTCGTAGCGGTTGCGGCTGAGCTGCCAGCTGATGCGGCGCAGCGGTCCGGCGTCGGTCGCCCATTCGCCGGCGGTGGCGACGCGCTGGCGCTTCATCTTGATCTGCGCGGCCTCCTCGACGGTTGTGCCATAGCTGTTGCGGTAGTCGTCCACCGACACGCCGGCAAAGCCGCCCTGGAAGAACACCGAGCCGCCCAGCGAGCCGCTGTGGTTGTGGTTCGCCGAGTTGCGCACCGTGGTGCGGCTCTCGCTGCCATCCTCCGTCGGGCTCTCGAAACGCGGTGCGCGCTGATCGCCTGCATCGCGGCCGGCCAGGTCGGCATGCCAGCCCCAGCCCGCGTTGCGCTGCCCGCCGCCGCCGTCCAGCACCAGCGCGCCGCCCTTCTCGTTGGACGCGCCGCCCAGCCGCACTTCGGCCGCACCGCTCAGGCCGTTGATGAAGGTGCGCGGGATGCGGTTGTCCAGCGTGTTGACCACGCCGCCCACCGCGTTGCCGCCGTACAGCAGCGCCGCAGCACCACGCAGCACCTCGACCTTGTCGATGACCAACGGGTCGATGGCGACACCGTGGTCGAAGCTCAGGTTGGACGCATCCACGGACGCGCCCGAGTTGTTCAGGATGCGCACCCGGTCACCATCCAGGCCGCGGATGCTGGGCCGGCTGGCATTGGGGCCGAAGTTGGTGGCCGCCACGCCGGGCAGGCCCTGCAGCGTGTCGCCCAGGTTGGCGGCACGTGTGGTGATGAGTTCGTCGCCGCTCAGCGAATCGCTGGGCTGGGCCAGCGTGCCGCGCAACGGATTGCCGGTGACGACCACCTTGTCCAGCGACTCGGTGCCGCCGGCCTGGGAGGCCGCCGCAGCGGGGGCCGCAGCGGCGGCAGCGATGGTCTGGGCAGGGGCTTGGAAGTGGGCGAACAGGCCCACGCAGGCGGCCGCGAGCGGCGCCAGGGAATAGGTACGCATGATTGTTATGACTCCGCGAAAACGACAAGGAGCCGCGCCCCCTCGATGTGGCGCGGACGGCTTGGGTTCAGGCGAGGTCGGGCGGCGCCCGCGCCGGCGGCAGCACCCGCGGCGCGGCAGGCAGCGCCGCCTGCGCCGCAGCGGGCAGCGGCAGCACCGGGCGAGCAGCCTCCGGCAGGCTCGGCAGCGCGGCCGGCGGCGGAGCGCCCCCGGCCAGGTGCGCAGCGGCCACGCACAGGTCGCAATGCACCAGGTGGGCGATGCCATCGCCCTGGCGTTCGCTGAGGTGCGAGAACGCGTGCACACCCGCCATCGCCTGGGCGATGGGCAGGATCAGGGCCAGCCAGAGCAGCCAGCCGCGGGCGAGTCGGCGCGCGTTCACGGCCGCAATCCTAAACTCCGCCCCTTGAGGAGCCATTTGTCATGAAGCTGATCGACACCATCCTCGCCGACGCGGCCGAGATCACCGCGCTGCGACGCGACCTGCACCGCCACCCCGAGCTGTGCTTCCAGGAGACCCGCACCGCCGACGTCATCGCCAAGGCGCTGACCGACTGGGGCATCCCCGTGCATCGCGGCCTGGGCAAGACCGGCGTGGTGGGCATCGTCAAGAACGGCACGTCCTCGCGCGCCGTGGGCCTGCGCGCCGACATCGACGCCCTGCCCATGACCGAGCGCAACACCTTCGAGCATGCCAGCCAGTACCTGGGCCGCATGCACGCCTGCGGCCACGACGGCCACACCGCCATGCTGCTGGCCGCGGCCAAGCACCTGTCCCGACACCGCAACTTCGACGGCACGGTCTACCTGGTGTTCCAGCCGGCCGAGGAGGGCGGCGGCGGCGCGCGCGAGATGATCAGGGACGGCCTGTTCGAGCTGTTCCCGATGGAGGCCATGTTCGGCGCCCACAACTGGCCGGGCATGAAGGCGGGCCAGTTCGCGGTGAAGACCGGCCCGGTGTTCGCGAGCAGCAACGAGTTCAAGATCACGCTGCGTGGCAAGGGCTGCCATGCGGCCATGCCCCACCTCGGCCTGGACCCCGTGCCGGCGGCCTGCCAGCTGGTGCAGGGCTTCCAGACCGTCATCAGCCGCAACAAGCGGCCCATCGACCCCGGCGTGATCTCGGTCACCATGATCCGCGCCGGCGAGGCCACCAACGTCGTGCCCGACCATGTGGTGCTGGAAGGCACGGTGCGCACCTTCACGCTGGAGCTGCTGGACCTGATCGAGCGGCGCATGAAGGTCATGACCGAGCAGATGGCCGCCGCCTTCGAGCTGACGGCCGAGTTCGAGTTCCACCGCAACTACCCGCCCACCATCAACCACCCGGCCGAGACGGCGTTCGTGCAGCAGGTGCTGACGGGGCTGGTCGGCGCCGACAATGTGCAGGAGTTCGAGCCCACCATGGGCGCCGAGGACTTCAGCTACTACCTGCTGGACAAGCCCGGCTGCTACTTCCTGATCGGCAACGGCGACGGCCAGCACCGCCTGGGCGGCCATGGCCTGGGCCCCTGCACGCTGCACAACCCGAGCTACGACTTCAATGACGAGCTGATCCCGCTGGGCGGCTCCATGTGGGTGCGCATGGCCGAGGCCTGGCTGGCAGCCCCTCGCCCCACATCGCCGCGCTGAACGCGGGCGCGGCCCGGCGCGCCCGGCCCGCAACACCGAGAGATCTCGACATGAACCACGAACAAGTCATCAACGACACCCGCGACTGGGTCGTCAAGGCCGTGATCGGCCTGAACCTCTGCCCCTTCGCGAAGAGCGTGCACGTCAACGAGCGCATCCGCTATGTCGTCAGCGACGCGACCGAGCCCGAGCAGCTGCTGAAAGACCTGGCCCACGAGCTGCTGGCGCTCAAGCGCGCCGACCCCGAGGAGGTCGACACCACGCTGCTGATCCACCCCCAGGTGCTGGGCGACTTCCTGGCCTTCAACGATTTCCTGGAGGCCGCCGACGCACTGGTGGAGGAGCTGGAACTCGACGGCGTTCTGCAGATCGCCGACTTCCATCCGGACTATCAATTCGACGGCAGCGCCGCGGACGACATCAGCAACTACACCAACCGGGCGCCCTACCCCACGCTGCACCTGCTGCGCGAGGACAGCATCGAGCGCGCGGTGGAGTCCATGCCGGACACCGCCGCCATCTACGAGAACAACCTCGACACGCTGGCGCGCCTGGGCGTCGACGGCTGGCGCGCGCTGGGGCTCAAGACGCGCTGAAGCGCCTCCGCCCGGCGGTCACTCCTTCACCCAGGAGAACGCCCCCGCGCCGCGCTTGGGCGAATTGGCCCGGGTGCGCAGCACCGCCTCGAAGCCGCTCTTGCCGCCGTTCCAGATGCCGTTCAGCAGGCTGACCACATCCTCACGGGTGTAGGCCTCCAGATCCGGGCGGAACTGCTTGATGGCCACCGCCAGGATCTCGCGCGGCAGCTCCTGATGCGTGGCCAGCACGCAGAACATCGCATTGAACAGCTCCGGGTGCCCCCCGCACACGCACTGGATGCGGCGCAGGGCATCCGCCGCCGGCGAGCGTGCGCCGGGCAGCATCCAGTCAAGTGCCAGATCTGCCTCGCCGGCGGTTTCCGGGCCGGTGTCATCGCTCTCTACGGTCTCCATCGCGATCTCTTCTGCGCTGCGACCCGGCCATTGTGATGTTGCTGAGTGCAAAGCAGTGCAAGCAAATTTGCCGTTTGCGTATCCGGCGTGAACTTGGACGCAACCTGACGCCACATTCATGCGGCACACTTCGCGGTTCGCTCCCGTGTCACCCCGTGGCCATGCAACCCAAGACCCTCGCCCTGATCGACGACGATGTCGAATATGCCGAATTCCTGGCGCAGTTTCTGCAGGAACAAGGCATCACGATCAGCCGCTATGACGACAGCAACGCGCTGCTCGCGGCCCCCGAAGCGTTCTCCTACGAGTTCTATCTCGTCGACCTGATGCTGCCCGGCGTCAGCGGCGTTGACCTGATCAAGATCCTGCGCCGCCGCACCGATGCGGGCATCGTCGTCGTGTCCGGCCGTCTGGGCCCGGAGGTGTTCCGCGAGGTCATCACCGCCGGGGCCGACATGTACCTGGTCAAGCCGGTGCAGTTCGAGCAGGTCGCGCTGGCCATCGCGGCGGTGCAACGCCGTGTCGTGAAGCCCTCGTCGGCCGACGCCGCCTGGAAGCTGGACCGCGCCAGCGGCGAGCTGGTGGTGCCCGACGGCACCCGCATCCAGCTCAGCGAGGCCGACCGCCAGGTGATGGAGTGCTTCGCCGCGGCCGGCGGCGAGCCGGTCACGCGCGAGGCCCTGCTACAGAAGCTGGGGCGAGAGGTGCAGGAGGGCGAAGCCGACGACGGCCTGTCCGCCACCATCTACCGGCTGCGCCGCCGCATCGAGCGGGCCACGCCCACCCTGGTGCCGCTGCAGAGCAAGTCGCGCGTCGGCTATGTGTTTCGCGCGCCGCTGCAGCTGATCTGAGCCCGCGGCTCAGGCCTCGCGCAGTGCGGCGCGGTTGCGTCCGCCGTGCTTGGCCTGATAGAGCGCCGCATCGGCGCGCATCACCAGGTCCTTGGGCGACACATCGTCGGCCCGCGTCAGCGACACGCCCAGGCTGACGGTCAGCTGCCCCACCTCGGGGAACGCGGCCAGCGCAACGGCGGCACGGATCTTCTCCGCAGCGGCCATCGCCTCGTCCGCATCGATGCATTCGGGCAGCAGCACGGCGAACTCCTCACCGCCGAAGCGGGCCACGGTGTCCGAGGCGCGCACCGACTGCCGCAGCAGCCCCGCCAGCTGCCGCAACACCGCATCGCCCGCCGTGTGCCCGTGAACGTCGTTGACCTGCTTGAAATGGTCCGCGTCGATCAACAGCAGCGCGTGGCGACGCCCACTCTTGGCGGCATAGCGCCGGTCCAGCGCCAGGGCCTCGGCGAGCCGGTCGTCCAGGATGCGGCGGTTGGCCAGGCCGGTCAGCGGGTCGTGCGAGGCCAGCTTCTCGAGCGCCAGGTTGGCCTCGCGCAACTCGGCCGTGCGCGCCTGCACCTGGGCCTCCAGCGAGCTGTTCGCCGCCTGCAGGCCGCGCTCGGCCTCCAGCAGCGAGCGCGCCATCGAGCTGATGGCCTCGCCCAGCTGGCTGAGCTCGCGCACCGTGCCGGCTTTCAGCTCGGGCATCTCGCGCGCGGTCTCCACGCGCTGGGCGAAGCGGGCCAGCTGCTCCACCGGCCGGCTCAGTCGGCGCGCCAGCCACCAGGCCAGCAGCAGCGCCAGCAGGGCTGCGCCAGCGCCCAGCAGCAGCAGGTGGTTGCGCAGGCTGATGACCGGCCGCATCGCCTCGGACATGGGCTGGCGCACGATGATGCGCCAGCCCAGGTCGGTGTGAGTACGCGCCTGCACCTCAGCCTCCGCGGTGAGATAGTCCTTCCCGTCGAACCAGCGTGCCGACGCGTCCAGCCGCCCCTTGGGCAGCACCGCCACGCCGTCGGTGCTGAGCTTCAGGCCCTCGGGGTACAGCACCCGACCTTCACGATCGACGATGAGCGCGTCGACACTGGCGTCGCCGCCATGGCGCTTCTTGCTGCCCTCGACGATGCCGGTGATCCAGCGCCAATGCGCGTGTGCACCGACGACGCCGCGCAGCTGGCCCTGTTCGTCGTGAATGGGCGCGGCAAAGTCGACGAAGCGTGTGGGCTCGCCGTTCGGATTGCCCGGCAGCAGCCGCGCCAGCAGCTTGGCCTCGTGCACGTCACCCACGTAGACGCGGTCCCGCGCCCCGATGAACCACTCCCGCTCGGCCACCGAGGCGCCCACCAGCAGGCCGCCCGTGCTCTGCAGCACCCGGCCGTCCGGCGAGGCGATGCCCAGCCAGGCCAGCTCGTCGTGCAAGACCTGACGCCGCTGCAGGGTCTCGCGCACCAGCGGTGCATCCAGCACGCCCCGGGTCAGCAACGGCGACAGGCTGAGCAGTTCGATCTCCCGCTCGCGGTCACGCAGCTCGGTGGCCAGCAGCTCGGCGGCCGAGCGGGCGGTGGCCTGCAGCGCAGCCTGCTGGGCACGTCCGAGTTCGTCGGTGGCGATGCGCCCGAGAAACAGCCCCACCCCCACCAGCGTGAGCAGCGCAAGGCCTCCCAGGACGAGAACGAGTTGGGTGCTGAGGCTTGCGGGCCGCCGCGTCATCCGGCCTCCACCGGCCGCAGCGTCTCCGCACGGCGGGCATCGCGCGACAGACGCGCCACGATCAGGCGCATCACATGAAAGCCCAGTTTCGGGTTCTGGTAGTAAAGCAAGGCCATCTCCTCGGCGCTCAGACTGTAGATCACGCACTCACGCCGGGCCTCCAGCGTCAGCGTGCGGCGGTTGTCAGGCGCGAACAGCCCGATCTCGCCGATCAGACTGCCGGCCGGCACCGTCTCGTCGTACTCCACCAGCCGCAAGCCCTCGCCCTCCACGTACAGCATCTCGGTGGCTTCGTCGCCCTTGTGCCACAGCGTGGTGCCGGCCGTCACGACACGGCGATGCATGTGCGGAAGCAGCCATTCGGACACCGGCGTGTCGGCCTTGGCGCGTGCGATGGACTGCACCAGCCGGCGCATCTGCACGGTCTTCTTCCAGTTGATGGGAATCAGCGCCAGGTACAGCGCCAGCGTGGGCCAGGCCTGCTTGAGGCCCGCATAGGCCACCAGGAAGAAGCAGGCCACCAGCGCCGCGATACGCAGCGGCAGCATGCTCTTCATCTGGTAGCTGGCCAGCATCAGCGCAGCGCCGATCAGGCCGAGAACGGTGGCGAGGATTTGCGTCATGGTGGATGACTCAGCAGTGCGTGGACATCGGGGCGTTGCAGCACCTCGTCCGCATGGGCCCGGCCCTGCGCGACGATGCTGTCGAAATGCTTCCAGGCCAGCAGCCCGACGCGGTCCAGCGGCGGGTTGAAGTAGACATCGCAGGCCGCGCGTGCGGCGCGCTGGCGCGAGCTGCTGTAGAGGATGGTCACGTTGAGCAGATAGGCCGACAGCGGCGGCAGCCGGTAGCGCCGGTGCGGGCGCGGGCGCAGGCGGTCGCGCAGCAGCGCCCAGGGGCCGGGCAGCTCGTCGAAGTCCAGCTTGCGCGCCTTGCGCAGGCTGAGGTCAGCCCCCACCACCGTGCCCACGCCGCGGCGCTGGCGCATCACGTCGACCGGGAAGTTGTTGAAGGTGCCGCCGTCGCACAGCAGGTCGCCGTCCACCACCACCGGCGGCAGTGCGCCGGGGATGGCGATGCTGGCGCGCACCGCACGCTCCAGTGGCCCGCGGGTCAGCAGGGCCTCGCTGGCCTGCGAGTAGTTGGTGGCGATGCAGTAGTAGGGCTTCCAGAGGTCTTCGATGCCGGCGCCCGGCCCGACCAGCTCGGCCAGCGCCCGCTGCAGCAGGCCACGCATGCGCTGGCCCTTGATCAGCGAGATCAGCGGCAGCAGGTTGTAGTCGCCGGTGGGGTTCACGCGGAAGGCCTCGCGCGCGCTGCGCAGCACCTCGTCCAGCGGCCGGTCACTGGCCACCAGCGCAGCCATCACCGAGCCCATGCTGGTGCCGCCCACGCAGTCCACCTCGATGCCGCGCTCGTGCAGCGCCTGCATCAGCCCCAGGTGGGCGAAGCCGCGCGCGCCGCCGCCGGCCAGCACCAGGCCCACCGCGCGGCGCGCCTGCATGCGCGCCAGCCGCGCCATGTCGCGCGCCAGTGCGGGGCGGATGTGGAAATGGTCGGCCACCGGCCGGCGCGCCAGCCAGGCCGCCGTGCCGCGCGGCGCACCGGCGTCGGCCGCATGCAGCAGCACCAGGATCTCGGCCGCCTCGGTGCGCGGCGGGCGCTGCACCAGGCAGGTGGTTTCGCTGGCATGCACCTGCGGCGGCGCGGCGGCGTCGGCCAGCAGCAGCACCTCGTCGGCATGGCGGCAGCAGCGCTGCGTCCAGGGCGTGGGCGTGGCATCGGCCAGCAGCAGCACGAAGTCGTGATCGGCCTCCACCTCGTCCAGCCACAGCGACACCTGGCGATGCCGCTCCGCCGCGTCCGCTACCGGGCCCAGCGCCGCGTCCACGGCGGCGGCATCCACCACCCGCACCCGCCCGAAGCGCCCCAGCTCGGCGGCCAGCCCGGCGGCGAAATGCGGCAGGTCGACCCCATCCGACACCGGCAGCAGCGCCTGCACCACCGGCGCGGCATAGGGCGCCGGCACATGCTCGGTCTGCAGCCGACCGACGATCTGCCGCGTCAGCGCCACGCCCACCTGCGGATGGCGGGCCAGCAGCTGCAGGAAGGGCTGCTTGTCCAGCCGCACCAGCACCGAGTCGCGGATCGCGACCACGCTGGCCGAGCGCGGCGCATCGGTGTAGAGGCTCATCTCGCCGATGACCTGACCCCGCCCCATCTCCCGCACCATGCGCGGCGGCTCGCCCTCGTGGGCCACATAGGCGCGCAGCCGCCCGCTGACCGACAGGTACATGGAATCGCCCGGCTCGCCCTGGGCCATCAGCGTCTGCCCACCCGCCAGCTCCACCCAGCGCAGCTGGTCGCGCAGCAGCGCCAGTGCCTCGGCATCGAGTTCTCCGAAGGCCTGCACCAGCAGCCCGCCCAGCAGGCGGTCGTGATAGCCGCTGCTCATGCGGCCGCCAGCGCAAACACCTGCACCTCGCAGGTCTTGCCCTTGAACTGCACGCCCCCCAGCGGCTCGCAGGCCCAGGCATCGCCGAGCTGCTCGCGGGTGGCCGTATCGCACAGCACGGTGCGGCCGGCCTGCTTGGTGTGGGCCTCCAGCCGCGCCGCCACGTTGACCGTGTCGCCGATGCAGGTGTAGGTGGCGCGCTCGCGCGTGCCGGTGTAGCCGGCCACCACGTCGCCACTGGCGATGCCCACGCCGATGCGGATCTCGGGCTTGCCCAGCGCCTGCTGCTCGGCACTGAACTGGGCCACCATCTCCACCATCTCCAGCGCCGCATTGGCCGCGCAGCGGCCCGGTTGCTCCAGCGGCTGGGGCGCGCCGAACAGCGCCATCAGGCCGTCGCCGATCATCTGGTTGACCACGCCGCCGTGTCCGTTGATGGCCGCGAACATCAGCGTGTAGTAGGTGTTGAGCAGCTCGATGATCTCCTCGGGCGGCTGCGACTCCACCAGCGTCGTGAAGCCGCGGATGTCGCAGAACATCACGGTGGCCTGCACCTTGCGGCCGCCCAGCGCGAAGCCCTCGGCCTCGAGGTTCTGCGCCACCTCGCTGGTGGCGAAGCGCCGCACCAGTTCGCGCTGCTGGTCGCGCAGTTTCTTGCGCTCCAGGCTGGCGTTGATGCGGGCCTTCAGCAGCACCAGGTTGACCGGCTTGTGCAGGTAGTCCTCGGCGCCCAGCTCCACGCAGCGCACCACGCTGTCCATGCCCTCCAGCGCCGAGGTCACGATGACCGGCAGCTCGCGCAGCTCCGGGTGGGCACGCAGGCGCTCCAACAGCTCGAAGCCGTTCATGCCCGGCATGTCGATGTCCATCAGCAGCAGGTCGAAGGCGGCCTGCTGCAGGCGCGCGAGCGCGGCCAGGCCGTCCTCCACCATCTCGACCTGGTGGCCCAGCAGCTCGACATTGCGCGCCAGCAGCAGCCGGTTGACCCGGTTGTCCTCCACCAGCAGCACGCGGGCAGACTTGGCGCGGCGGTCACGCATCACGGCGCCTCCGCAGCTCGCCGGCCACCGGCTCGAACAGCGCCACCAGCTCGGCGACCCGCGCGGCCGCGGATGCCCCCAGCTCGGCCAGCGGCGTGTGCTCCAGCGCTCGCGCGGCGTCGGCAAAAGCGGTCGCACCGAAGGTGATGCCGTTGGATTTCAAGGAATGCGCCTGGCGCCGGAACGCCTCGCCGTCGGCCTTGGCGACCGCCTCGCGCAGGCCGGCCAGGCCCTGCGGCGCATCCTCGAGAAAGGAGTCGATCAGCTCGACGACGAAGTCCGCCCCCGTCGTCTCCTGCAACTCGGCAAACACCTGTTCGTCAATGACGGCTGTGGGCATCGCAGACCTCCTGGCGCGGGCGCCGCCGTGCGCGGGCGCCTGCATCGTAGGGTGAAGCGCCGCGCAGGGGTCGCGGCTCGGCATCATTCACGGGGCGGGTGCCACTCATGCGCCCGCTCCCGGCGTCGCATGCAGCATCTGGGCCAGGGCCTCGACGCGGATGGGCTTGGTGAGGTAGTCGTCCATGCCCGCGGCCAGGCAGGCCTCGCGGTCGCCCTGCATCGCATTCGCGGTCATCGCGACGATGCGCGGGCGCTGCGCGCCGAGCCGGCCGATGATCTGCCGCGTCGCCTCCAGCCCGTCCATCTCGGGCATTTGCACATCCATCAGCACCAGGTCGTAGGCCTGGCGCAGCACGCCCTCCACCGCCTCCACCCCGTTGGCGGCCAGGTCGATGCGATAGCCCATCTGGCCCAGCAGCCGCACCGCGAGCTTCTGGTTGACGACGTTGTCCTCGGCCACCAGGATGCGCAGCGGGTGGGCCGCCGCCAGCTGCGGGTCGACCCGCGGCGGCTCGGCCGGCATGCTGGGCGGCTGCACCACGCCATCGTGATGCAGCACGCTCACCAACGTGTCGAACAGCTGGCTCTGCCGCAGCGGCTTCATCATGACCGCGGCGAACAGGCCCGGCTCCACCTCGCGCCGCCCCAGCGACGTGAACAGCACGCGCGGCAGCGCTGGCTGCACATCGCGCAGCCGGCCCGCCAGCGTCACGCCGTCCATGTGCGGCATGTGCATGTCGATGACGGCCAGGTCGAAGGACTCGCTCAGCACCAGCTGCAGCGCCTCCAGCGGCGACTCGGTGTCACGCACCACCATGCCCCATTTGGCCGCCTGCAGCGCCAGGATGCGCCGGTTGGTGGCGTTGTCGTCCACCACCAGCATGCGCCGACCCTTCAGCGCCGGCTGCATGCCCATGATCTCGCGCCGAGGGCTGGGCGCCGGCGCGGCGGGCAGCAGCGGCAGCGTGAAATGGAAGCGGCTGCCGTGGCCCGGGCCATCGCTCTCGGCCCACATCGTGCCGCCCATCAGCTCGACCAGCCGCTTGCTGATCGCCAGGCCCAGCCCGGTGCCGCCGTATTTGCGCGTGGTGGAGCTGTCGGCCTGGCTGAAGCTTTGGAACAGCCGGGCCAGGCCCTCGGGCGTCAGGCCTATGCCGGTGTCGCGCACCGTGAAGTGCAGCTGGCCACCCTCCTCCCGCACGCCGACCACGACCTCGCCCTGCTCGGTGAACTTGACCGCGTTGGACAGCAGGTTCAGCAAGACCTGGCGCAGCCGCGTCACATCGCCCAGCAGCGTGGCGGGCAGCTCGCCGGCCGGCCCGGGCTCGGGCTCGTAGGCCAGGTCCAGATGCTTGTCCGCGGCACGCGGGGCCAC
Organism: Roseateles depolymerans; assembly: GCA_003241055.1. Taxonomy (GTDB): domain Bacteria; phylum Pseudomonadota; class Gammaproteobacteria; order Burkholderiales; family Burkholderiaceae_C; genus Pelomonas; species Pelomonas depolymerans_A. The sequence goes on along the minus strand of QFOD01000023.1, from coordinate 34,833 downwards.
CAGGTCCAGCGCCGACTCCACGCAGTCGCGCAGGTCGAAGGGATGCTGCTCCACATCCATGCGGCCGGCCTCGATCTTGGAGAAGTCCAGGATGTCGTTGATGATGGTCAGCAGCGTCTCGCCGCTGTCGCGGATGGTGCCGGCGTAATCCCGCTGCTCGGCATTCAGCGGCGTATCCATCAGCAGGCCGCTCATGCCGATGATGGCATTCATCGGCGTGCGGATCTCGTGACTCACCGTGGCCAGGAAGGCCGACTTGTGCGCGCTGGCGGCCTCCAGCACGGCGGTGCGCTCGCGCACCCGCTGCTCGGTCAGCGCCTCGTTGAGCCGCCGGTTCTCGAAGCGCATCTGGATGGACTGCAGCAGCGTGCGGGCGAACACGTGGGCGTAGGACAGCGCGCTGGCCAGCATCACCAAGACCGCCAATGCCATCGCCCGCGCCAGCGGCTGAGCATCGAGCATGCCGATGGCAACCAGCGGCCCCACGCACGGGATCATGAACGCATAGGTCTGGCCAAGTCGGACCGCAGTGGCCTGGACGCAACCCATCATCATGCAGACCTGAAGCACAACCAGCACCGACAGTCTCACCGGGTGCGGCTCGTAAAAAAAACAAGCCGTCAGCCCCCACACGGCGCCCCACAACAGCGAGAACGCGGTCACGCAACGCCCCCAGGCGGTCAGCCCCCCCCGCAGCAGCAACCTCGACTGCCAGGGCGCCAGCGCGAAGTAGTACAACGACACGCAGGCCAGAACGCCACACGCCCATCCGAGAAATAGACCCCAGTCGACATCTCCGCCGAGCGTCAGCCCAAGCGCCAGCAGGAAAGCCCCGAGCGCACCAGCAAACAGGCCGGCCCTCATGTTGTGGCCGAGCACGGTGTAGCGCAGCCGTTCGAGCTCCAGCGCGTCTTCCGCGTCGTGAATCTTGACCCCAGCCTGCCGCATTCAAGCTCCCCGCGCCGGCGTGCGTTCTATCGCCGCCACCAGCTCATCCACCCGTATGGGCTTGGTGAGGTAGTCGTCCATGCCGGCCGCCACGCACACCTCGCGGTCGCCCTGCATGGCGTTCGCGGTCATCGCCACGATGCGGGGCCGCGCCGCCTCGGCGCAGATGCGGCGCGCCGCCTCCAGGCCGTCCATCTCGGGCATCTGCACATCCATCAGCACCAGGTCGTAGTCCTGGCGGCGCACACTCTCGACGGCCTCCAGCCCGTTGCTGGCCAGGTCGGCCCGGTAGCCCATCTGCTGCAGCAATCGCAGCGCGAGCTTCTGGTTCACCACGTTGTCCTCGGCCAGCAGAATGCGCAGCGGATGCCGCTCGGCCAGGCCCTGCGCGGCGCCGGGCTGGTGGCGTGCGCGCGCCGACCCGGCCGGCAGCGCCGTCGCCACCTCGGCCTGCAGCGTGAAATGAAAGCGCGCGCCCTGCCCCGGCCCATCGCTCTCGGCCCACATGCGCCCGCCCATCAGCTCGGCCATGCGGCGGCTGATGGCCAGCCCCAGCCCCGTGCCGCCGTACTTGCGCGTGGTGCTCGCATCGGCCTGGCTGAAGCTCTGGAACAGGCGCGCCAGCCCTTCCGGCGCCAGGCCGATGCCGGTGTCGCTGACGGTGAAATGCAGCTCCACGCCGCTCGCCAGCGGCCGTGCATCCAGCTCGATCCGCACCTCGCCGACCTCCGTGAACTTGACCGCGTTGGACAACAGGTTGAGCAGGATCTGCCGCAGCCTCGTCACGTCGCTGACGATGCCCGCCGGCACCTGCGCTGTCACGTCCACCGCCAGCGCCAGGCCTTTTTCCCGCGCGCGCGGCGCGATCAGGTCGACCGCCGCGGCGATGCAGTCGCGCAGCGCGAAGGCGCTGCGCTCGATCTCCATGCGACCCGCCTCGATCTTGGAGAAGTCCAGGATGTCGTTGATGATGGTCAGCAGCGCCTCTCCGGCCTCGCGTATCGTGGCCGCATGCTCGTGCTGCTCGGGCTCCAGCCGTGAATCGAGCAGCAGGCCGCTCATGCCGATGATGGCGTTCATCGGCGTGCGGATCTCATGGCTCATCGTGGCCAGGAAGGCGCTCTTGGCAGCATTGGCACGCTCAGCCGCCGCCTTGGCCGCCTGGGCCTCCTCGAAGAGCCGAGCGTTCTCCAGCAGCACGCCCACGCTGGCCGCCACGGTGCTGAGAAAGCGCCGGTCGTCGGCGGTGAAATCGACATCGCCGCGAACCACCACCAGCCGCCCCAGCACGCGCTCGCCGGCCGCGATCGGCGCCTCCCACAGCACCGACGCCCCCGGCAGCGGGTCGCCATGCAGGGGCGTCAGCGCGCCGCTGCGCGGATCGAGCCAGTCGATGCGCAGCTCGCAGCCGCGCAGCAGCGCTCCGAGCTGGCTGGCCACGCGCGTGGCGATGCCGGCGGCACCCAGGTCCGGGGTCAGTCCTTGCTGCAGGCCGTTCAGCAGCGCGAGCTCGTCAGCCCGCCGCTCCACCTGGGCCTTGCTGGCCAGCAGCTCGGCCGTGCGCTCGGCCACGCGCTGCTCCAGCCCGGCCCGCAGCCGCAGGTTGGCCAGCGCCACCGCGGCCTGCGCGGCCAGCATCACCAGCAGATCGCGGTCGGCCTCGCGGAAGCTGCCGAAGGCGCCGTCCAGGTCGGCATACAGATAGCCCAGCAGCTCGCGCTCCGCGATCAGCGGCACCACCAGGCAGGACCGCTGCCAGACCGGCGGCACGCCGTCCGGCCCATGGCGCAGGCTGGCCGCGCGGCCGGCGCGCGCCTCGTCCAGCCAGGGCGTGATGGCCTGCAGCAACGCGGCCTCGCCGCCCGCCTCGTCGCGGGGCAGCAGGCTGCCGGCCAGCACCCGCGCCTCGCCCACCTGCAGCACCAGCAGCACCCGCTCGGCGCCGCTGATCTCGGCGGACTCGTCGACCAGGAACTCGTACTCCTCGTTCACGCTGGTCAGCTCGGCCAGGCGCAAGCCGACGTCGACCTGGCGGCCAAACCGCTCGTCGAGGCGGATAGCGCCGTCCAGATGCCGGGGCCGCTGCCCCGCGGCCAGCCAGGCCTGGATCAGCGCGCGCGCTACCGGCCGCTTGTTCAGCGAGTTGCGGCGCATGCCCTCGTCGGACAGCCGCGCCAGCCGCAGGCACTGGAAGCGATAGGCCCGGCGCAAGGCCTGACCCGCCTCGCGGCCGCGCCCCGCGGCGCGCAGCACCTCATGGCGGCGCCACCATAGCGCGGGCAGGTCCAGGTTCTCCAGCGGCGCCAGCCCCTGGGCCTCGTGCAGGTGAACCGCCTCGGCACTGATCTCCAGGGCCGTCTGCAGGCGCCCCGCCGCCCGCTCGGCCCAGGCCAACTGGCTGAGGTCCATCATGCGCTGGGCCGCCGACGGCGTGTGCGCCAGGGCTTCGCGGAACTGCAGCGCCGCGACGTCCGGCCGGCCGTCGCCCATCGCGATCTCGCCGCGCAGCCTCGCCACCTCGGACAAAAAGCCCGGGTTCTGGCGTGCCAGCGCCAGCGCCTCGGCCTCGTCGCACCAGACCCGCGCGGCCGCCATCGCGCCGGCCTCCAGGTCCAGCCGGGCCAGCGCAGTCAGCGTGTAGGGCAGCAACGCGGTGGCGCCGGTGCGGCGCCAGATCGCCAGGGCGGCCTCGTAGTGGCGCAGCGCACGCCGGTTCAGGCCCAGCGTCACGTAGTGGTTGCCGATGTTGTGGATGGCCGTGCCCTGCCGCTCCGCATAGCCGGCCGCGGCAAAGGCGGCCAGCGCCAGCTTGCACAGGCGCAGGCAGTCGGTGAGGTCGGGGTTGTTGAAGGTGAGCGCGTTGTAGGCATTGCCCTGACCCAGCAGGTCGCCGCTGGCCTGGGCCTGCTGCAGCGCGGCCTCGGCGGCGCCGCGGGCCTCGGCCACGCGGCCGAGCATGCCCAGCAGCAGCGACTCCACATAGGCACAACGCCCCTGCTCCACCGCCTGACCCAGCGCCGCGAACAGCTGCGAGGCCTCGCGCACCCGCTCCAGCGCCAGCGCGGGCTCCTGCTGCCCGCGGCACTGGGCCTCGGACAGCAGCGCCAGGCTGGCGGCCCGGTCGCCGGGGTGGGCCCCGGCCCGCCGCAGTGCGGCCTCGGCCGTCGTCATCGCGCCGAACAGGTCGCCCCGCCGCATCTGCACCAGGCCCTGGGCCCGCAGCGCCCGCTGGGCCAGCGCCGGCCGGTGCCGTGCCAGCTCGGCCAGCGCCTCGGCGGCGGCGGCGGCGGCGGCCAGGTCGCCCAGCGCGATGAAGCTCTCCAGCCGCAGCTCCAGCACCCGCGCATCGCCCAGACGGGACGCACTCGCGTCGATCAGACGCTGATGCTGACCCGACCAGGCCAGGGCGGCCAGGGCATGCACAACGGACTCGGAACGTTGAGGCATCGCGGCGCCCCGGGACAGGGGCTGAGCTGAGGCAGCGCGAGTCTAGGCCCAGCCGGCCCGGCGCGTACCCGGTCTTGCCCCCCCTGCAAGGGACGAAGCGCCCCTCAGCCCGCGAGGGGCAGCGTCAGCCGCATCACCGTGCCCAGCGGGCCGGTGCGCACCAGCTCCACGTTGCCGCCATGCAGCTCCATCACGCGACGCACGATGTAGAGGCCCAGCCCGTGGGTGGATTCGGCCCCGCCGCCGCGCGCGCCGCGCGTGAACAGGCGGGGCAGCAGGGCGTCGGGGATGCCGGGGCCGGCGTCGGCCACCTCGAAGCGCAGCGCCAGCGGCTCGTCCACATCCATCACATGCAGCGTCACCGGGCTCACGCCGGGCGAGTAGCGCAGCGCGTTGGTGAGCAGGTTGCGCAGCGCCAGGCGCATCAGGCTCATGTCGGTCTGCACCGTGCGGGTGGCCGTGTGGCGCTTGACGACGACCCGGTCGCGCTGGTCACGCGCCAGGTCGGCGATGGTCACCGCGATCAGCGTGTCGACATCGGTGTCCTGCAGCGCCACCTGGCCGCCACCGGCCAGCAGCGCGGCCGCGGCCAGCGTGTTGTCTACCCCGGCCAGCACCTGGCCCAGCACGGCCTGGGCGCGGGTCAGGCGGTCGTGGGCCTGGCGTTCGCCCCGGCCGGCCAGATTGGCAGCGGCACTCTGCAGCGCCGCGCTGGCGTTGTTGAGCGGCTGGCGCACCTCGTGGGCCAGCACGTCCAGCATCTCGGAGCGCTCGCGCAGCAGCTGGTCGAGCTCCTCGGTGTGGCGTTCGAGCTGGCGGCGCAGCTGCTGCTCGTGGGCCAGCTCGGCGCGCTGCCGCAGGTCGTCGGTGATGTCGTCCATCAGCGCCAGCGCCCGGGGTGGCCGGCCGTCGGGGTCGGAGCCCGGGTCCACCACCGCCGAGACCAGCATGTCGCGCACCGTGCCGTCCGCGCAGACCATCTGCACGGGGCTGTCGTCCAGCACGCCGTCCTGCCACAGCAGGGGCCGCAGCACCTCGCGGGCGCGACGCCCGGACTCCGCCGTCATGAAGGCATCCAGCGGGCGACCGATGACCTCGTGCCGCCGATAGCCCAGACGCTGCAGCCAGCGGTCCGACACGTTCAGCAGGCGCCCGTCACGGTCCACCGAGTGCATGACCGCCGGCGTCGCCTCGTACAGGCCGCGCAGCCGCTCGCGGCTCTGCTCCAGCTCGATGGCGGCGCGGTGGTAGGCCGTCACGTCCTGGATGGCGCCCACCAGCCGCACCGGCCGGCCGTCCGCCCAGTCGGCCTGGCCCTGGGCCAGCACCCAGATCACGCGACCGGCCGCGGTCGTCATCGGCAGCTCCAGGCTCCAGGGCTGACCCTCGGTCATGCCGCGGCGCACGGCCAGCTCCAGCGCCTCGCGCGCCTCGCCCTGGTAATGGCTCAGGGCCTCGTCCATCGAGGGACGATGGCCAGGTTCGCGGTCGTGAATGCGGCAGGCCTGGTCGCTCCAGATCAGCTCGTGCGTGCGCAGGTCCAGGCTCCAACCGCCGATGCCGGCCACCCGGCCGGTACGGTCCAGAAGCTCCTGGCTGTCGCGCAGCGCGCGCGTCGCGGCCTCGAGCTCGGTGAGGTCTTCCACCAGGCCCACGAAGCCCAGCAGCTGCCCGTCCTCGGCCAGCAGCGGCCGGGCCTGCGAGTGCACGCTGCGCTCGCCCCCCCCGGCCGTCGCGGGGCGACGGATGCGGTAGCGCGACTCGAAGGGCTGGACGGCATGCGCCGCCCGCGACCAGGCCAGCCGCACCGCGCCGGCGTCGTCGGCATGGACGATGCCCGCCCAGGCGTCGCCCAGGCTGTGGCTGGCGTCCAACCCGTAGATGCGCTGCCAGGCCTGGTTGGTGAACAGGCAGTTGCCCAGCGCATCGGTGTGATAGACGCCCACTGGCGCCACGTCGGCCAGCACGCAGAAGCGTTGCTCGGCCTGGGCGCGCAGCCGGCGCTCCTGGCGCAGCTCGGCGTCCTGATCGAACTGCACGGCCAGCAGACCGGCCAGACGCTGCAGGGCATCGCGCTGCAGCGCATCGAGCCGGCGTGGCCGGCTGTCCATCACGCTGAGCGTGAGGCTGCGCCGGCCATCGCGCCGCGGCACGACGACGCCTGCATAGAAGCACAGCGGCGGCTCGGACAGCAGCCCCGGGTGAGCCGCGAAGCGCGCGTCCTGCCGCAGATCGGGCAGTTCCAGCACGGCCTCGCCGTCCGCCGTCAGCACGCAGGGGCTGAGCGCACGCGGCAGATCGGCAGGCGGCAGCGCGTCGGTCCAGGCGATGAAGCGCTGGCGGTCGGCCTCCAGCAGGCCCAGGCGTGCCACGGGGGCCTCACAGAGCCGCGCGGCCAGCGTCAGCAGGGATTGCAGGCCGGGCATCTCCCCGGCCGCAGACGGCGCCATCTCGGCTGCCGGACGAACATCACTCACCATGCTTGCAAGCTTAGGGCATGGTGGCGGGCGGGGCGTGGAACCACCGCCGGCCCATGCCCCGCCCGGGGTTCAGGGCTGGCTCGTGCGGCCCAGGTGCTGCAGCCAGAAGGCCTCGTACTTGCGATGCCAGGCCGCCGGCTTCACCGTGCCGCCCAGGCCGTGCACGCCGTCCGGGTCCAGGAAGAGATCGACCAGCGATTCCTTGCCCGAGTCCAGTAGCGCACGGTAGACGTTGACCGTATCCTGGTACAGCACGTTGGGATCCTGCATGCCGTGCACCAGCATCAGCGGCTTCTTCAGGCCCTTGGCCAGCGGCAGCAGCGAGTACTTGCGCAGATTGGGCTTGCTGCGCTCGGTCTTGCCGATGGTGCGGCCGCTGTACCAGCTGTTGTAGTTCTCCCATTCGGTCGGGCCGGCGCCGGCGATGCCGGCGGCGAACAGATCGGGCTTGGTGTAGAGCGTGTACTGGGTCTGGAAGCCGCCGAAGCTCCAGCCGTTCAGGCCGACGCGCTGGGCATCGACGCCGAACTGCGTGGGCAGCAGCTTGACCAGGTCTTCCAGGTCTTGCGCCTGCGGCTCGCCGGCCTGCTCCCAGTTCGCGTCCGAGAACTTGCGGCCGTAGTTGCTGTGGCCGCGCGGATCCACCGACACCATCACGTAGCCGTACTTGGCGGCCATGTACATGCCGAACAGGTAGGCGGTGTTCTGGAAGCTGTCGACCTCGACGATGTGGCGGTCATTCAAGGGGCCGCCGTACACATAGACCACGGCCGGGCGACGGTCGCTGGCCTTCCAGCCGGCAGGCTTGAACACATAGCCCTCGATGCGGTCGCCATGGCGGTTGCTGTAGTGGAAGCGCTCGGGGCGCAGCACGTCGACCGCGGCCCAGGCCTTGTCGGTGCTGTCGGTCAGCGTGGCGGGCTTGGCCGCGCCGTCGGTGCTGAACAGCTTGAGCTCGGGGCGCTGGGCCCAGTTGCCCGCATTTGCGCTGGCCCAGCGGCCGTCGTACGACACCACGGCCGAGCGATGGTACTCGCCCGGGGCGCCCACGGCCTTCATCGCGCCGCTGGCCATGTCCACCTTGAACAGATTCATCGCCGCCGTGTCGCCGGCATTGGCCAGCACGAAGAGGCTGCGGCTGTCCGGCGTGAAGCCGATGACGTCATGCGCCTCGAACTCGCCCTTGAGCAGCGGGCGCAGCGCCTTGCTGGCCACGTCGATCGCATAGGGCTGGCGCCAGCCGGCCTCGTCCAGGCCCACCACCAGGGTCTTGCCGTCGGGTGTGAACTCGGGCTGCATCACGTTGACCACCTCATGGCCCACGTCGCCGCGGCGCTCCAGCACCAGCTCGGGCTTGGCGTTTTCATCGGCCTTGCCGATATAGATGCGCAGCAGTTCCTTCTCGCGCTCCCAGGTCGAGAACGCATAGCGGCTGCCGTCGCGCGCCCAGGCCACGTCGCTCATCTCGAACCAGACGTCGCCACCGCCGTTGGTGAAGACCGGCGCGGGCTGCTTGTGCGGCGCCTCGCCAGCGGCGGGCACCGCGCGGATGTAGAGGGCCAGCGGCTTCTCGCGGCGCTTGTCGTCCGACACCTCGCGGTCCACCTTCTTGGCAGTGGCCCAGCGCTCGCTGTAATTCATGATCTCGACCTGACGGCCCGTGGGCTGCGTGCCCGGCTTGCCGTCCGGGCCGGCCGGCACCAGCGGCGCGCGCGCCACCAGCGACATCCAGCGGCCGTCCTCGCTGATCGTCGTCTGGTCGATGCGGTACTTCTTGGGCTCGTCGTCGCCGATCACCAGCTCGCGGTTCAGCACCTGGCTGCCGCCCTGCGCGAAGCGGCTGCGCAGCACGCGGGTCTCGTCCATGTAGACAAAGCCGGCGTCATCCGGCGTGTAGGCCACGATGCGCAGCTGGCGCTGGCTGGCCAGCAGCGCGGTGGGCGCGGCGTCGCCGGCCTTCCAGCGGTAGAGGCCGCCGCGGTACTGGAAGATCAGCTCATCGGCCTTGCGCGCCCACATCACCTGGGCCACGCCCGGGTAGAGGTCGCCGGGCTTGAGCTTGTCGCGCGCCAGCTTGTTCTTCAGCTCATCGCGCAGCTCCCAGGTTTCCTTGGCCGCATCGGCGGCGGAAGCCGCGGAGGCCGGTGCCGCTGCGGAGGACGCCGCAGCAGCGGCCGGCGCGGGCTTGCCGGCACGCTTGGCCGCCAGTGCGGCCATGGCCTGCTTCTCGGCGTCGGCCTCGGCCTTGTCGGCGGCCTTCTGCGCGTCGTCCTTGGCCTTCTTGTCGGCCAGTTCCTTCTTCACGGTCTCGAGCGCGGCGTTCTCCCACTGCGCGAGGTCCACCTTCTCGCCGCGCAGATAGGCCTGCTGGGCCACCTCGCGCGCCTGGCGCTCGGCCAGCTCGGCATCACGCTGCTTGAGCTTCTTGGCAAAGCGCTCCATGTCCTCCGGCGCCTCGAAGGCGGCCATCACCTGGGGCGAGGTGATGCGCAGGGTCTTGCCGGTCTTGCTGTCGTGCACGTAGAGATCGGTGCCGGGCTCGCCGACCGGATTCCACAGGTAGGCCAGGTAGCGGCCGCTGCGGCTGAAGCTGGCGTCCTTGGCATCCGCGCCGCGGTAGGGCTGGGCGCGGAAGATCTGCTCCAGCGAGGGAACGGGCTTGGACGACGCGGTCTGCGCCTGCAGCGGCGTGACGGTGCTCAGCGTCAGGCACAGGGCCAGGCTGCCGAGCGCCGCATAGGTGGCGAGCTTCAAGGGGATCTCCTGAAAATGGTGCCCCGGGTGGGGGCGGCGAATTCTAGGAAGGGCGGGGGTGGGGACCATTCGTCACGGCGGGTTTGGCCGGAGATATTGGCTGCGTCGCCGCGCGTGCCGGCCGATCGGTGGCTCTTGCCCTGAACCTTTGCAACTCGCAGCACCGCCGCGGGAATCCGCCCCGCGAGGGCGGGTAACTTTTCTCTGTCGCGCCAGAGAAAAGTCACCAAAAGAGAAGCGCTAATTCCACAGCCACTGCGAGCCCGCTTGATCGGGAGCTGCGGCCTGGAGGCCAGAAGCGAGCCGCTGCGCTCTCGCGGTGGACTTGTGAAGAGCACCAGCCATAGTCCCTTCACGCCGGTCAAGGCGCGGCTGCACGCCGACGCCTGAGGGTGTCAAAGCAAATACGCGCTACGCACCAAGCCGCGCCGCACCAGCGGCGCTGCCCCAGGCTTTACTCGTGAGCACGGCGTGCAGCCGCGCGTCGGACGGCGCACAGGTCCGAGCTCACCGGGCGATGACAAGTCCACCGCGAGAGCGCAGCGGCTCGCTTCTGCCCTCGATGCAAGCGTTTGTGGACGTGGCGGACCGCGTCTCAGAAGCTGAGCACGGTGCGGTTCAGCGCCTCTCTTTTGGTGACTTTTCTCTGGCGCGACAGAGAAAAGTTACCCGCCCGCCGGGGCGGACTCCCGGCTCGGTGCTGCGAGTAGCGAAGGTTCATCGCAAGAGCTACCTGAAACGCACGACCCCGACACGAGCACTCCTGTCGAGCCTCACCCCTTGCGCGCGAGCACCGGCCCCAACGCCACCCCCGTGTGGCTGCCACTCGCCACCACGTCCTCCGGCGTGCCGGCCACCACCACGCGGCCGCCGGCCGTGCCACCCTCAGGCCCCAGGTCCAGCACCCAGTCGGCCTCGGCGATCACGTCCAGGTCGTGTTCGATGACAACGACCGAATGGCCGCCGTCCACCAGCCGGTGCAGCACGCGGATCAGCTTCTCCACGTCCGCCATGTGCAGGCCCACGGTGGGCTCGTCCAGCACGTACAGCGTGTGCGGCGCCTTCTGGCCGCGGCGCGTGACGTCATCGCGCACCTTCACCAGCTCGCTCACCAGCTTGATGCGCTGCGCCTCGCCGCCCGACAACGTCGGCGAGGGCTGGCCCAGCGTCAGGTAGCCCAGGCCCACGTCCTTCAGCAACTGCAGCGGATGGGCGATGGCCGGCATGGACGCGAAGAACTCCACCGCCTCGTCCACCTCCATCGCCAGCACGTCGCCGATGCTCTTGCCCCGCCAGCTCACGCCCAGTGTCTCGGGGTTGAAGCGCTGGCCATGGCACTGGTCGCAGGGCACCTTCACATCGGGCAGGAAGCTCATCTCTATGGTCTTCATGCCCTGGCCCTCACAGCCCGGGCAGCGGCCCGCGCCGGTGTTGAAGCTGAAGCGCCCCGGCGCATAGCCGCGCGCCTTGGCCTCCAGCGTCTCGGCAAAGAGCTTGCGGATCGCATCCCAGAAGCCGATGTAGGTGGCCGGGCAGGAGCGCGGCGTCTTGCCGATGGGCGTCTGGTCCACCTCCAGCACGCGGTCCACCTGCTCGTGGCCGGTGATGGCCTCGCAGCCCAGCCAGTGGGCCGGTGCCTTGCGCAGCGGCACGGCGACGGCCATGTTGGCCAGCAGCACGTCACGCGCCAGCGTGGACTTGCCCGAGCCCGACACGCCGGTCACGGCCACCAGGCGCTTCAGCGGCACATCCACCGTCACGCCCTGCAGGTTGTGCAGCGACGCGTTCAGCACGCTCAGGCGCGGGCCGTCGGTGTCCAGCGGGCGGCGGCCCTGCAACGGGTGGATCAGCGGATGGGCCAGCATGCGGCCGGTGGTGGAGTCCGGCTGGGCCGCCAGCTCGGCCGCCGTGCCCTGGGCCACCACACGGCCGCCGCGCTTGCCCGCGCCGGGGCCGATGTCGATGATGTGATCGGCGCGGCGAATGGTGTCCTCGTCGTGCTCCACGACGACCAGCGTGTTTCCCTTGTCGCCCAGCGTGGCCAGCGCCTTCAGGAGGATCTGGTTGTCACGCGGATGCAGGCCGATCGTGGGCTCATCCAGCACATAGCAGACGCCCTGCAGATTGCTGCCCAGCTGCGCGGCCAGGCGTATGCGCTGGGCCTCGCCGCCCGACAGCGTGGGTGCGGCGCGGTCCAGCGTCAGATAGCCCAGGCCCACCTCTTCCAGGAACTGCAGCCGGCCCAGGATCTCGGCCACCACGTCGCGTGCGATGTCGGCATCGCGCCCTTCCAGGCGCAGCGCGGCCACCCACTCGCGCGCCTCGCGCACGCTCCACGCGGCCACCGCGCCTATGGCCTGGCCGTCGAACTCCACCGAGCGCGCGGTGGGGTTGAGGCGGGTGCCGTGGCAGTCCGGGCAGGGCTGGTCGGACAAGCCCTCGACCTCGGCCTCCTCGGCCGGGAAGCTCTGCTCGCGGCCGCGGTTGTCGTCATCCTGCTGGCTGTCGTCCAGCGCGCGGCGCTGCTCGCGGGTCAGCGCAAGACCCGTCCCCACGCAGCTGGTGCACCAGCCGTGCTTGGAGTTGTAGGAGAACAGGCGCGGGTCCAGCTCGGGGTAGCTGGTGCCACAGGTCGGGCAGGCGCGCTTGGTGGAGAACACCTTGAGCGCGCCCAGGCCGGCACCGGTCTCGCCGCGGGCCAGCGCCTCGCTGAGGCCGTCCAGCGGGCTCAGCACATGCAGCACGCCCTTGCCAGCGTCCAGCGCCTTCGCGAGCAGTTCGCGCAGCTCGGCCTCGCGCTCGGGCGTGACGACCAGATCGCCCACCGGCAGCTCCAGCGTGTGCTCCTTGAAGCGGTCCAGGCGTGGCCAGGGGCTGGTGGGCAGGAACTCGCCGTCCACGCGCAGATGCGTGTGGCCGCGGCCCTTGGCCCACTTGGCCAGGTCGGTGTAGACGCCCTTGCGGTTGACCACCAGCGGCGCCAGCAGGCCGATGTGCTGGCCGCGGTAGTCGCGCAGCAGCTGGGCCGCGATGCTCTCCACGCTCTGCGGCCGCACCGGCGTGCCATCGTTCACGCAGCGCTGCACGCCCAGCTTCACGTAGAGCAGGCGCAGGAAGTGCCAGACCTCGGTGGTGGTGGCCACCGTGCTCTTGCGGCCGCCGCGCGACAGCCGCTGCTCGATGGCGACGGTGGGCGGAATGCCCCAGACCGCGTCCACCTCGGGCCGGCCCGCAGGCTGCACGATGCTGCGCGCATAGGCGTTCAGCGATTCGAGATAGCGGCGCTGGCCCTCGTTGAAGAGGATGTCGAAGGCCAGCGTGCTCTTGCCCGAGCCCGACACGCCGGTCACCACATTGAACTTGCCGCGCGGGATGTCCACGTTGACGCCGCGCAGGTTGTGCTCGCGCGCATTGACGATCTGTATCGCCTCGTCGGCCTGGCGGCGCGCGCGTATCAGCTGCTGCAGCGGCCGGCCCTCCTCCACCGGCACGGCCGCGCGGTCCATGTGCAGCGCGTACTCGCGCAGCGCCGCGGCGGTGTGCGAGCGCGGATGCTGGGCCACGCTCTCGGGCGTGCCCACGCAGACGATCTCGCCGCCGTCCTCACCGCCCTCGGGGCCGAGGTCGATCAGCCAGTCGGCCGCGCGTATCACGTCGAGGTTGTGCTCGATCAGGATCAGCGAATGCCCGGCCGCCAGCAGCTTGCGCATCGCGCGCATCAGCTTGGCGATGTCGTCGAAGTGCAGGCCGGTGGTGGGCTCGTCGAACAGGAACAGCGTGCCCTTCTTGGCCACGCCGAAGCGCGGGCTGCTGGCGGCCTCGGCCAGGAAGCCGGCCAGCTTGAGGCGCTGCGCCTCGCCGCCCGACAGCGTGGGCACGGGCTGGCCCAGCTTCACATATTCCAGGCCCACGTCCAGGATGGGCTGCAGCTTGGCGACCACCGCACGCCAGGGCGCAAACAGCTGCACCGCCTCGGCCACGGTGAGCTCCAGCACGTCGGCCACCGACAGCTCGCGGCCCTCACCCAGCGACAGCTTCACATCCAGCATCTCGGCGCGGAAGCGCTTGCCGTCACAGTCCGGGCAGCGCAGGTAGACGTCGCTGAGGAACTGCATCTCCACATGCTCGAAGCCCGAGCCGCCGCAGGTGGGGCAGCGGCCGTCGCCGGCGTTGAAGCTGAACATGCCGGCCGTGTAGCTGCGCTCGCGCGCCAGCGGCGCGTCGGCCAACAGCTTGCGGATCTCGTCGAAGGCGCCCACATAGCTGGCCGGGTTGGAGCGCGCGGTCTTGCCTATGGGTGACTGGTCCACGAACACCGCATCGGCCAGGTGGTCGGCCCCTAGCAGCTGATCGTGCGCACCCGGCGCCTCGGTGGCCTTGCCGAACTGGCGGGCCAGCGCCGGATACAGCACGTCCTGCATCAGCGTGCTCTTGCCCGAACCCGACACGCCGGTCACCACCACCAGGCGCTGCAGCGGGAACTCCACGCTGACATTCCTCAGGTTGTGCTCGCGCGCACCCTCCAGGATGAGCTTGGGCGTGGCGCCGTCCACCGCGCGCTTGAGGCCCATGCCCACATGCTTGCGCGCACCCAGGTAGGCACCGGTCAGCGTGTCGGCCGCGCGGATTTCCTCGGGCGTGCCATCGAACACGATCTGCCCGCCGCGCTCGCCCGGGCCCGGGCCCATGTCGATGAGCCGGTCGGCGGCCAGCATCACCGCCGGGTCATGCTCCACCACCACCAGCGTGTTGCCGGCATCGCGCAGGCGCTGCATGGCCTGCACGATGCGGTTCATGTCGCGCGGGTGCAGGCCGATGCTGGGCTCGTCCAGCACGAACAGCGTGTTGACCAGGCTGGTGCCCAGGGCCGTAGTCAGGTTGATGCGCTGCACCTCGCCGCCCGACAGCGTGCGGCTCTGGCGGTCCAGCGTCAGATAGCCCAGGCCCACGTCGCAGAGGTAGCGCGTGCGGTGGCGGATCTCGTCCAGCAGCAGCTTCAGCGCCTCGTCCAGCAGGGTGCTGGGCAGCTGCAGGCCGTCGACGAAGTCGCGCAGCCGGTGGATGGGCAGCTGCATCAGGTCGTGCAGGCACAGGCCCGGCAGCGCCTCCAGCTGCTCGCGGCGCCAGCCCACGCCCTGGGGCAGAAAGCGCTGGGCCGGCGGCATGGCCGCGTCCGCCAGCGCGCGCGAGCCCACGCGCCACAGCAGCGCCTCGGTCTTGAGCCGCGCGCCGCGGCAGGTGGGGCATTCCGTGTAGCTGCGGTACTTGGACAGCAGCACCCGGATGTGCATCTTGTAGGCCTTGCTCTCCAGGTAGTCGAAGAAGCGCCGCACGCCGTACCACTGCTTGTTCCAGTTGCCGGTCCAGTTGGGCGAGCCTTCGATGACCCAGTGACGCTGCTCGGCGCTCAGATCCTTCCAGGCGGTGTCGCGCGGAATGCCGGCCTCGCCGGCGTACTTCAGCAGGTCTTCCTGCGAGTCCGCCCAGGCGGGGGTCTGCAGCGGCTTGATCGCGCCGCCGCGCAGCGTCTTGCGCTCGTCCGGGATCACCAGGCCCAGGTCCACGCCGATCACACGGCCGAAACCGCGGCAGGTCTCGCAGGCGCCGAACGCGGAGTTGAAAGAAAACAACGCCGGCTGCGGGTCGGCGTAACGCAGATCGCTCTCGGGGCAGTGCAGGCCGGTGGAGAACTTCCAGACCTGCTCACCCTCGGCGCCGGCGAACACCGTCAGCCGCCCCTGGCCGCGCTTGAGGCCCAGCTCGATGGCCTCCATCACACGCTGGCGGTCGGCGCCCTGGAAGCGGAAACGGTCGGCCACCACGTCCAGGATCTTGCGGCCGTCCTGCTCGCGCTCGCCCTGGATGCGGGTGAAGCCGCTGGCCGCCAGCCACTGCTGCACCTGCTCCGCCGTGGTGTTGGCCGGCAGTTCCACCGGGAAGCTCAGCACCAGGCGCGGGTCGTCGGCCAGCGTGCGCTCGCGCAGCTCCTCGTAGATGGTCTGCGGCGTGTCGTGCCGCACCGGCAGCGCGGTCTGACGGTCGAACAGTTGCGCTGCACGCGCGAACAACAGCTTTAAATGGTCGTTCAACTCGGTCATCGTTCCGACAGTGGAACGACTGGTGCGCACCGGGTTGGTCTGGTCGATCGCGATCGCGGGCGGCACGCCGTCCACCTTGTCCACCGCCGGCCGGTCCATGCGGTCCAGGAACTGGCGCGCATAGGCCGAGAAGGTCTCGACATAACGGCGCTGCCCTTCGGCATAGAGGGTGTCGAACACCAGACTGGACTTGCCGGACCCGCTGGGCCCGGTCACCACCGTCAGCTCGGCGGTGCGCAGGTCGAGGTCCAGGTTCTTCAGGTTGTGCTGGCGAGCGCCTCGGATACGGATCAGCCCGTCGGACATGGTGGGGTCTTGGCAAAGGGGGGGGGCAGCAGTTTAAGTAGGCTGTGTGTCAGGGCATGTCAGCACCTCAGGCCAGCCCTGACCCCCTCATTTCATGGATATCGCGGTTGCGCGAGTCATGTTCCCCGGCAACAATGGTTGCAGCCTGTCGCCAGGCACCAAAAACAACAACCTGCACAAGGATACGGATGGACATGTCAAGCCTGCTTGGTCAGGTGTCGTTGCCGACGCCTGTCTGGCTGAGCGGAGGAACCGCCGGCCCCAAGGGCGCCCCCACGGGCGCGGCCGATACGGACCTGGGCAGCGCTTTGCGCGAGCCCCTGGTGCTGCTGGTGGAGGACAACCACATCAACCAGGTCGTCGCGCTCGAATTCCTGAGCCTGATGGGCGTGCGCACACGACTGGCCCGCAACGGGCTGGAAGCCCTGGAAGCCTGCGCCGACACGGTGCCCGACCTGGTGCTGATGGACATCCAGATGCCCGGCATGGACGGCCTGGAGTGCGCCCGGCGCCTGCGCGCGCGTCAACGCGACGGCAGCCTGCCTGCTTTTCCCATTCTTGCGCTGACCGCCCACGCGCTGGACGCCGACGTGGCCGCCAGCATCGAAGCCGGCATGGACGAGCACCTCACCAAGCCGCTGGACTTCGTCGCACTGCGCAGCCGGCTGCAACGCTGGCTGAAGCTGCCCAGCCAGAACTGAGCCGGGTGCCCTGGCAGGGCAACACGCTCTGCCACAAATGAAACACAAGGGCCGGCCCCCGAAGCCGGCTTGAAACACAGGCCGCCGACAGTGGACTCCACCCCAAGGAGCCCACGATGAACGAACTGCAGCCTGGCACCTCGATGGAGATGGCGGACAACGCCGCCCTGATCTACCGCAGCGAGGCCTTTGCCGAAGACTTCGACGACTACGGCAACCTGCCGCCGCAGGGGTGGCATCCGCTGGAAGGCCTGGCCGTCGCGCTGCCCCTGCTGTGCCTGCTCGCGCTGATGATCGACTGGTTTCGCCCCTGAGGGCTGGCGGCGGCGGGTGGCAGGGCGCCACCCATAATCCGCGGCCAGCATGAACCTCTATCTCGCCCTGCGCGCGGGTTTTCCCGCGCAACCCGACGCCACCGCCATCGACGCCGACGGCGCGCTCTACAGCTGGCAAGACCTGGACCGCGGCAGCGCCATGCTGGCCAACTGGCTGGGCTCGCTGGCCCTGCCTTCCGGCAGCCGGGTCGCCGTGCATGCCGACAAGAGCGTCGAGGGGCTGATCCTCTACCTGGCCGTGCTGCGCGCCGGCCTGGTCTACCTGCCGCTCAACCCGGCCTACCAGGCCGCCGAGCTCGACTACTTCCTCACCGACGCCGCGCCGGCCGTGCTGGTGTGTGCCGGCCGGAACTTCGGCTGGGCCAGCAAGCTGGCCTTCCAGCGCGGTGTGCGCTGGGTGTTCACGCTGAACGACGACCGCAGCGGCACGCTGCTGGACCGCGCCGCCCAGATGCCCGACGTGCAGCAACCCGTGGAGCGCCGTGACGCCGACCTGGCCGCCATCCTCTACACCAGCGGTACCACCGGCCGCAGCAAGGGCGCGATGCTCAGCCACGGCAATCTGCGCGCCAACGCCGAGGTGCTGCGCAGCTACTGGGACTGGCGCCCGGACGACGTGCTGCTGCACGCACTGCCCATCTTCCATGTGCACGGCCTGTTCATCGCATCGCACGGCGCGCTGCTGAACGGCAGCCCCATGCTGTGGTTCAACCGATTCGATCCGACCGCCGTCGTTCGACGCCTGCCCGAGGCCACGGTGTTCATGGGCGTGCCCACGCTCTACACGCGCCTGCTCGCGGAGCGTGCGCTGACGCCGGCGAGCTGTCAGCGCATGCGGCTCTTCATCAGCGGCTCGGCACCGCTGCTGGCCGAGACCTGGGCGGACTGGGTCGAACGCACCGGCCATCAGATCCTGGAGCGCTACGGCATGAGCGAGACGCTGATGCTGACCTCCAACCCCTGCCGCAGCGCCGATGGCGAACGCCTGCCCGGCACCGTCGGCCGGCCCCTGCCCGGCGTCGAACTGCGCATCGTCGGCGAGCAGGGTCAGGCCTGCGAGCCGGGCGAGATCGGCCAGGTCCAGGTGCGCAGCCCCAGCCTCTTCGGCGGCTACTGGCAGATGCCCGAAAAGACGGCGGAGGAGTTCACGCCTGACGGCTGGTTCCGCACCGGCGATGTCGGCCGGCTCGACGAACGCGGCTACCTGACGCTGATCGGCCGCGCCAAGGACCTCATCATCAGTGGCGGCTTCAATGTCTACCCCGCCGAGATCGAGGGCTGGCTCAACGAGCTGCCCGGGGTGGCGGAGTCCGCCGTGGTGGGCGTGCCCCACCCCGACTTCGGTGAGGCGGTGATCGCCTTCGTGACGGCCCGCGACGGCGCAACACCCGACCCCGACGCGCTGGTCCGGGCCATGAAGCAGCGCATCGCCGGGTTCAAGTGCCCCAAGCGCGTCTTCTTGCTTGAGGAGCTGCCCCGCAACGCGATGGGCAAGGTGCAGAAGCAGGCACTGCGCGAACGCCACGCCGGTCTGTTCCAGGCGGGCTGAGCCCTCAGCCCACGCAGGCAGCGCGGCCTCGCCGCGCCGACGATCGCCCGGCACAATCACCGCAACCGAGCGCTGCTCATGAGCGAGCCCCTCCATCCATCGCAGGTCTCCCCCGCCGATGCCGAGCGGCACCTCAGGCAGCTGCGCCGCCGCGAGCGCGCGCTGCTGCTGGTGCCCACGCTGGCGCTGGGCAGCCTGGTGCTGGCGCTGTGGGTGTTTGCCGGCTGGATGGTGTTCGAGCGACCACATCAGCTGCGCGACCGGCAGCAGCACGAACTGGCCGCCGCGGCCCGGGCGGCCGCGATGCAGACCGAATCGGTGCTGCGCCAGGCCGAAGCGGCCCTGCATGTGGTGGATTTCTGGCTGACACAGCAGCGCGCCGCCCCGGCGCCCGGCGACATTCAGCTCGCGCAGTTGGCGGACAGCCTGCGCGGCAGCTCCGGCAAGATGATCGACGTCGTGCTGCTGACCCGCAGCGGCCGGGTGCAGCGCCTGCAGGCTGGTGCCTCGTCAAACCCCGGCGATGGCAGCCCCGCGGCCTATGCAGAACTCGCCAGGCCGGACAGCGACGGCCTGCATATCGGCCTGCCGCTGCAACTGGACACCCGCTCCAGCGAGCCCACCTGGCTGCTGCCGCTGGTGCTGCGGCTCTCCCACCCCGTCGGCGAGTTCGACCGGGTGATGGCCCTGGTGGAACTGCGTCGGCTGCGCGACATGCAAAGCCTGTTCCTGTCCGGGCCCGATGCCGCGCTGCTGATGCTGCGCACGGATGGCGCCGTGCTGCTGCGCGAGCCCGCCCTGCCCGGCCTGATGGGCCGCAGGCTGTTCGAGAGCAATCCGGCGCGGCGGCAGGACTTCGCAGACATGGAGGGCCGCTTCGTCAGCGACGGCGTCGCCACCGACGGGCTTGCGCGTGTCGGCGCCTACGCGACCCTGGGCGACTTCGGCATCAAGCTGCTGATGTCCATCAGCGAGACCGGGCTGCAGGCGGCGCACAGCTGGCAGCGCAACGGCGTGCTGGCCGCCACCACAATCCTGACGGTGCTGATCGTCGCGCTGGCCCGCTGGCTCAACCAGCTGCAGCGCACCGCCCGCCTGCGCGCGGCCGAGATGCGGGCCACCAGCAACGCCATGCCGCTGGGCCTGTTCCGCTGCGACGCCAGCGGCGAGACGGTCTACGCCAACGACACCTACCTCAGCCTGCACCGGCTCCAGCGCAAGGATCTGGCCTGGGGCTGGACCGCCCTGGTGCCGCCCGACGAGCGCGACATGCTGATCCTGCGCTGGAAGCACCACATGGCCAGCGGCGAACCGCTGAACCTGGTCCGCCGCGTCCGCCTGCCGGGCGAGGTGCGCAGCCGGCTGCTGTCGCTGCACACCGCGCCGCTGATCATCGCGGGGCATACCGCCGGCCAGGTGGGCACCGTCGAGGATGTGACCGAGCGCGGCGAACAGGAGCTGGCGCAACGCACGCTGGCGGCCATATTGGCCATGACGCCAAATCTGGTCGTGCAGGTCAACGAACGTGGCGACGTCAGCTACCTGAACCCCGCGGCACGCGAACGCCTGCATCTCGCACCCGAGGCACCGCTGACCGACCTGCACCTGCCTGATCTGCTGGACCACCAACAGCTGCAGCTGTACGAAGAGAAGATCCTGCCTGCCGCGATCCGCGACGGGCACTGGCTGGGCGCCCTGAGCCTGACGCTGGACGAAGGCGCGGTCGTGCCTGTGGAAGCCACCGTGCTAGCCCACCTGGACCCGCGCGGGCGGCTGGAGACCGTGTCGCTGCTTCTGCGGGACATCTCCGAGCCGCTGCGGATACAGCGCGAGCGCGAACGCCAGGAAGCCATCCTGCTGGCCGTGACCCACACGGCGCGCGCGCTGTTCGTCGTCGGCGACAACGAGGGCCGGCTGCTGTTCTGCAATGCGGCCTTCGAGCGCGAGCGCGGCCTACGCATGGGCGACTGGGTGGGGCGCCCGCTGGCCGAGCTCTACGGCCGGCAGGACTACGCCGCACGGCACACGGCGATCGAAGCCGCACTGCGTGGCGAGCTGCGCCATCTGGAGATCGCCGCCGGCGACACCCGCAACGGCCGGGCCTTCGATGCGCAGTTCGCGCCGCTGCGGGTGCAGAGCGGGCAGATCGAGGGCGTGATCGTGATCGAGGTGGACGTCACCGAGGCCCGCCGCGAGCAGGCGCGGCTGCGGCTGGCGTCACAGACCGACGCGCTCACGCAGCTGCTCAACCGCGCCGGGTTCGATGCCGGCACCCAGCAGCGCATGCAGGACGCCCGCCAGGAAGCCAGCGGCCGCTACCTGGCCCTGCTGTACCTGGACCTGGATCGCTTCAAGCCCGTCAACGACACCTACGGCCACCCGACCGGCGACGCGCTGCTGAAGGCCGTGGCGCTGCGGCTGCGCCACACGCTGCGGCCCGACGATCTCGTGGCCCGGCTGGGCGGCGATGAATTCGCGGTCATGCTCACCCAGCTGGGCCACCCGGAAGACGCCGGCCGCATCGCCGACAAGCTGCTGCGCGTGCTGACCACGCCCTTCCACATCGGCGACCTGCGTCTGGAGATCGGCGTGAGCATCGGCTACAGCGTGGTGCAGGACGGCCAGGCCGCGCTGCACGATCTGGTGGCGGCGGCCGACAGCCACCTGTACGAGGCCAAGCGCGCCGGCCGCGGCAGCTGGCGGGGCAGCGCCCTGCTCAGCCCCGACAACCCGGCCTGAAGCGCCGCTCCCTCAGGCCGGCACCATGCCGGCCTTGAGCTCCTGGAGCGCGAGCTGCAGCACGCGCGCGTCGCTGCTGGCGCGATGCCGGGTCAGTTGCAGGCGGGCACGCACCTCCTGGGTCACGCGTGACCAGCGCGCGGCCTCGTCCTCGTTGAGCAGACGGCGCAGGTCGTCCAGCCGGAAGGCCGGCTGCAGGGCCGCGGCGTCATACAGCCGGTTCAGCCAGGCGTAGTCGTGGCCCCAGCCGTCGCAATAGACCGTCTGCCCCGCCAGCCGCGCGTTGATCTCGCGCGCCAGCCAGTCCACCGAACGCCCGCAGGTCTGCAGCCGCAGGCGGCTGATGCCGTGCAGGGCCTCGGCGCTGTCGTCCCAGTGCTGCCAATCGGGCGCCGGCCGGATCAGGCTGCAGAACAGCTCACCGCTGGCGCTGACGAAGCCGATCTCGATGGGATAGCTGCCCCGCCCGAAGCCCGAGGCTTCGATGTCGAGAATGGCCGGAACTTGCATGGCGCGAGTGTGGCAGGACAGGCGACGCCCATCACTAGGAATTGTCTGAACCGGCCTCGCTGATCGGCTGATCGAAGAGCGCACAGGCCGCCCGCCCCACCTGGCGCGTGTCCCAGTAGGCATAGGCCGCCACGCCCGCCGCGCCAGCGACCGGCAGCCAGCGGCCCACCGCCCGCCCCAGCGTCTGCTGCCCCAGCCGCACGCCCACGGCAGCGGCCACCTGCTGCAGCACGGCCTGGGCCACAGGCCGCACCAGCAGCCGGTCGCCGACGCGCACCGACAGATCGCGCAAGGCCTGGGCCGCCGTGTGCCGGAACAGGCACCACAGCATCTGCGTCGGCCCCAGCGAAGCGCTGCGACCGTAAAGCACGGCGATATCGGCCACCAGCTGGCGCTGCAACTGCCAGACGCCCAGCATCTCCGGCAGCAGCGTCGCCCAGCCCAGCGGCCCCGGCGGCAGCGCCAGTGCGCCGGCCGCCACGGCAGCTCGCCGGGCTGCCCGGTCTATCGCCTGCTCCGCTGCCTCGCGCGGCGTGGCCGACGCCGGCTGCGCGCTGGCAACCGGCTCCGACACCAGCGACAGCAGGCGCTCCACGGGGATGCTCATCTAACCTCCTGAATTCATGGCATGTTCGCCAATCCCTGCACGAATCCCGCCATCGCAAGACCCGAACATCGTCAGGCCATCTTGCCCAAACCCCGCGCCCCCGCACAAGATGCAGGCCCCGGCTGTTGTGCCGTCTGCCGAGCCCCTCCTCCTCAAGGAAAGCCTCATGACACTGCTCAGAAGCCTAGGTATCGGTCAGCGACTTGGCATCGCGTTCTCGATCTCCATCCTGTTCAGCGTGTTGCTGGCACTCTACGCCCGCACGGAACTCCTCAACATTAACGACGAATTGACGCTGATGGTGGAGGACCGCCTCGTCAAGGTGGAGCTCATCGAGAGCATCAAGCGCAACACGCTCGCGAACGCCATCCGCATGCGCAATGTCGTGATGCTGAGCGACCCCGCGCGCATCGACAGCGAACGCCAGATCATCGAAAAGATCCGCGTCGAGACGACCGCGCTGTACGGAAAGCTGGAGCCCATGATCCGCTCCACCCGCGGCAAGGAGTTGCTCTCCAACACCGTCAGCGCCCGCAAACAGTACGCGGCTTCCAACCAGGTCGCCACCGATCTGGCCGGACGCCATCAGAACGACCAGGCGCGCGACCAGCTGATCGGCGACACCCAGCCCAAGCAGGAGGTCTACCTGGGCGAGCTCGAGAAGATGATGGATTTCCAGCGCGAGCTGATGCATGCCGCGGCCGCCAAGGCCGACCACATGGTCGACTTCGCCGCCGTGGCGGTGCTGGTGGCCGCCGTCGCTGCCGTGGCCTTCGGCGCCGGCATCGCGCTGCTCATCACCCGCTCGGTCGTCGCTCCGCTGCGCCAGGCCGTGCAGGCGGCCGAGACCGTGGCCGCTGGCGACCTGCGCCTGGCGCTGGACACCCGCCACCGCGACGAGCCCGGTCTGCTGCTGCAGGCGCTGCAGCGCATGAGCGAGTCGCTGGCCACCGTCGTCCACACGGTACGCGGCAACGCGGAAAGCGTGGCCACGGCCAGCAGCGAGATTGCCCAGGGCAATGCCAACCTCAGCCAGCGCACCGAGGAGCAGGCCAGCAGCCTGGAGCAGACCGCCGCCTCGATGGAGGAGCTTGGTGCCACCGTGCGCCAGAACAACGACACCGCCCACGAGGCCTCGCGTCTCGCGGGTGAGGCCGCGCAGGCCGCGGCCCGGGGTGGCGACGTGATGGGCCAGGTGGTCGACACCATGGCCCAGATCACCGAGAGCTCGCGCAAGATCGCCGACATCATCTCGACCATCGACGGCATTGCCTTCCAGACCAACATCCTGGCGCTGAATGCCGCCGTGGAGGCGGCGCGTGCCGGCGAGCAGGGCCGCGGCTTCGCCGTGGTGGCCGGCGAGGTGCGGACGCTGGCACAGCGCTCAGCCGGCGCTGCGCGCGAGATCAAGACGCTGATCAGCACCAGCGTGGAGCGGGTGGAGGCCGGCAACGGGCTGGTGGGCCAGGCCGGCAGCGCCGTGGGCGACGTCGTTGGGCAGGTCCGGCGCGTGGCACAGCTGATCAGCGAGATCAGCGCAGCCAGCGCCGAACAGAGCAAGGGCATCAGCCAGGTGGGCGAGGCCGTCACGCAGCTGGATCAGGTCACGCAGCAGAACGCCGCGCTGGTGGAAGAAAGCGCGGCCGCTGCCGAAAGCCTGCAGGCCCAGGCCCGTCAGCTGGCCGAGACGGTGGCCACCTTCAAGCTCCACCCGGCCGGACACTGAATCACGCCAGCACCTCAGGCGCGCGAGTCCAGCAGATTGCCCACGCTGCCTGCCGGCGTGGACGACACGACGCCATAACCCAGCTGCGACTGCAGCTGGGTCAGGAAGCTCTGGAGCGAGGGAGCGCTCTGCGTGCCGCTGCGCTGCAGCAGCTGCTCATAGGCAGACTGCAACCCAGGTGGGGGGTCCCCCAGCCCCACCTGGCGAACCAGGGCGTTCAGGCCGCTGGCAAAGCCACTCTTGTCGCGCTGGGCCGGCGGTGTGGAGGTACTGTCCAGCGCCCCGGCAGCCTGCGCCGCATCGGCCAGCTGCGTCATGAACTCGCCGAGCGCCTCGTGCAGGCCGGCGACGGGTTCGCCGGCCTTGATCGAACTGAAAGCCGCCCCTGTGCCGGACAGGCTGACCCCCAGCTGGCGCAGCGCGAGCTTGACCTCCTGGGCCACGCCCTGCCCGCCCGAGGGCTGCTGGGGTGGTGGGTCGTCGCTGGGGCGGCGCTGCGCCACCACCTCGGGCAGGGTCGCCCGGGCGGCACTCGCCGCCGACTGTTCCGGGGTCAGGGAGATCGCGCTGCCTCGCCGCAGCCCGTTGATCGCATCCATGCATCACCTCGCCATCGAGACCGCACGGCGCATGATGGTCAGTGCCGCACGGCGGCGAAGCGTGGAAAAGCCGGGCAAACGCGGCGCGTTTGCGCCCGCGGCAATCAGGCGACGGAGTTCACCAGATTGCCGACGCTAGACGAGGCCGCCGTGCCGGCCGCGGCGCCATAGCCCATCTGGTCCTGCATCTGGCTCAGCAGGGACTGCAACGTCAGGCTGCTGTTGCCGCTGTTGCCCGTGTCGGCCATCAGCTGGCTGAACGCGTCCTGCAGGCCCTGGGGGGCCGAGCCACTGCTGATCGAGGAGATCAGCGAGCTCAGCCCGGCCGAGAAGCCGGCGCCCTTGTCGCCCGAGGCGCTGCTGCCGGACGAGGCGCTGTCGGCCTGCCGCACCGCGTCGAAGAGCTGGTGCATGAACTCGTGCATGTCCTGGCGCACCTGGTCGGCCGAGCTGGTCGTGCTGTCCGTGCTGCTGGAACTCGTGGAGGAGGATGAATCCGCCGAGCTCGTGCTGCCGTCGGCGGCGCCCGCACCCGGCGTGGGCAGCTGGATGCCCAGGGCCTGAAGCGCAGCCATCAGCTCCCGCCCCATGCCGCCATGGCCGCGCGGGCCCCGTGCTGCACCGGGGCCACCGTCGTCATCCTGCGGCGGCGCGGGCGGAGCCGAGGTCACACCGGAGCTCCAGGCCACCGTGCTGGTGCTGGACAGGCCATTGATCGTGTTCATGCATCACCTCGCATTCCGAACGTGGGCCGCCATCATCCCCAGCAGCCGGCCGGCACCATGGCCGGATAAGGCAGGCCCTTTCGAACGCTTTCACATCGGCTTGAGCTTCTTTGCAAACGGCAACATGACGCGAGCCAAGACCGACGGCCATCGCTCAGGCGGGCGGCGCTACCAGCCCCACAATCCTGCCCCCATGAACCGATTCCAACGACGACTGGCCGACATCCCCGAAGGGTCGGCCGTGCTATTCATGGTGCAGGTGTTCGCAACCCTCGGGTTCGCGGTGCTGCAGTCCACGCTCGTGCTCTACGCCACGCGCCGCCTGGGCTTCAGCAACGACCAGGCCACGCTGATGATGGGCCTGTTCGGCGCCTTCAACTACGGGCTGCACCTGTTCGGCGGCTACCTGGGCGGGCGCTTCCTGAGCAACCGCAACCTGTTTGTAGGCGGCATGCTGCTGCAGGTGCTGGGCTGCGGCGCCATCGCCGGCGGCTCGCTGGCCGGGCTGTACTGGGGGCTGGCGCTGTTCCTGACCGGCAGCGGGCTCAACGTCACCTGCCTGAACATGATGCTGACCCAGCGCTTCGCGCCGGAAGACCACCGCCGCGAGGCCGCCTTCCTGTGGAACTACGCCGGCATGAACGTGGGCTTTTTCATCGGCTTCACGGTGGCTGGCCATTTCCAGCTGGACGAGCGCTACGGCTCCATCTTCTGGTTCGCCACGCTGGGCAATGCGATGGCCATCGTGCTTGCGCTGCTGTTCTGGCGCACGCTGGCCGACCGCGACACGCCGCTGACGCAGCGCCGCGGCGCCGACTTCTGGGGCCGCTTCGCGCTGGGCACCGCGGTGCTGGTGGGCCTGGTGCCGCTGCTGGCCTGGCTGCTGCAGCACCCCGGCGATACCGCCATCGGCATGAAGGCGCTGTGCGGCGCCGTCGGCCTGGCGCTGCTGGTGCTGACGCTGCGCCACCCGGTGCCCGACGAGAAGCGCCGCATGCAGGCCTATCTGGTGCTGACGCTGGGCTCGCTGGTGTTCTGGTCGCTCTACCAGATGGCGCCCAGCGGCCTGCAGCTGTTCGCAGTCAGCAATGTCTGGATGAACGTCTGGGGCGTGCCGGTGGCGCCGCAGTGGGTGCAGAACATCAACACCGTGGTCATCGTGATCGGCGGCCCGCTGCTGGCCGCGCTGTTCGCCCGCTGGCGTGCGCGCGGCTGGCCGGTGGACATCCCGCAGCAGTTCGCCGCCTCGCTGCTGCTGATGGGCCTGGGCTTCCTGGCGCTGCCGCTGGGCATCCACTTCGCCGACCCGGCCACCGGCCGCTCGGACTTCTCCTGGCTCTTCCTCAGCTACGTGCTGCAGAGCGTGGGCGAGCTGCTGATCTCGCCGGTGGGCTACGCCATGATCGGCCGCCTCGCCCCCAAGCAGTACCAGGGCATCATGATGGGCAGCTGGATGCTGGTGACAGGTCTGGCCTCGCTGTTCGCGGGCGACTTCTCCGGCATGGTGGCGCAGCCGGTGGACGGCTCCGCGCTGAGCACCAACGCGGCCTACGCCACGCTGTTCACGCAGCTGGGCGTGGGCAGCCTGATCACCGGCGCGGCGCTGGTCGCGCTGCGCCCCTGGCTACGCCGGCTGATCGGCGGCGCAGCCGCCTGAGTGCGCGGGGCCAGGGGCCCCGCGGGGTCAGGCCTTGCGACGGCGTGACAGCAGGCCCACACCGCCCAGGCCCAGCGCCAGCAGCAGGGCCGACGCGGGCTCGGGCACGGCCGCGATGGCCTGGCCGAACACCAGCTGGCGGGCCGTGGGCCACAGCGAGTCGCTGGACGCCAGCGGGTCGGAGTAAAGGCTCACCGAGACGATCTGGGCTCCGTTCGAGACAAAGCCCAGGAAGCTCAGCTCGGTGGCGTCGGCCAGCGTCTGGGTCAGCGTCGCGCCGCTAGCGTCGGTGACGGACAGCGTCACCGTGCCCAGCTGGTATTGCCCGTTGAAGTCGCTGCCGAAGAAGTTGCCACCGAAGGCCGTGATGCCCGCGCTGAAGTTCGAGAAGGTGATCACGTCGGTGGCGACATTGGCGGTCAGCCAGTTGTCGTCCTCGGTGCCAGCGCCCACCAGGCTGGAGCTGGAGGCCTGCGCCTGGTAGGTGTAGATCGTGCCGAGCTGGGTGCGCCGATACATTGGGCTGCTGCTGGCCGCATCCTGGGCGACGCCGAAGAAGGTCTCGACCCCGGCCGAGGTGATGGCCGCGTTGAAGGCCGACGCGTCGGCGTACACGGTGATGTCGGCATGGGCCAGGCCGAGGCCCAGCAGCAGGCCGCCGCATGCCAGGCTACGCCCGGCGAAATGTGCAAGTTTCATCTGTTGGCTCCGTAGATGGTGATTTGGCCCGGGCTTACCAGCCGATGTCCTTCAACAGGGGCAGCGTGAGGTCCTTGGGGGCCGTCAGCACTGTCGTGAGGTTGGACGACATGAAGGGTTCCATCAGCATGTTGGGCGTCAGCGTGGTATCCCAGTGCGACACGGACGACCCCGGCGAGAACGCGGCTGGCGTGTAGAGCAGCGGCCGGCCGGCGGAGTCGGTGCCGGCGTACTGGCCGGTCACCGAGGCCGACAGCGAGGCCTGCAGCTCGGGAGCCGGCTTGCCACGCACACGGTTCAGCAGCGCGGCCTTGATCGCATCGCCATCGGTCTTGAGGATGCGCACCGACGGGATGGTGATCGTCGGGTCGGTGCCCGACATGCCGGCGATGGGCTCCACCACGTTGTCCGCCACCAGCACCGCCTTGGCGCCGGCCAGCTGCAGGTTCTTCACCTTCTGCACGAAGGAGCAGCCGCCCCGATCGATCAGCGCGATGCGCCCGCTGACCAGCGCGGCGTTGACGCTGCTGAGCGGCGCGCAGGCCTGCCCGGTGCCGTTGATCTGATCGGCCATGCGGACGATGCTGCCCGTGATGGGCGTGGTCGTCAGCGCCGGGCCGAAGTCCGCCAGGCCCAGCTGCTTGAGCCCGGCCGCAGCCCCCGCCCCCGAGCCGCTCACCTGCAGCGCCGGCAGCATCGCGAAGGTCAGCACGCTGGGCACGGCGGTCGTCACGTTGGCCCCGGTCCAGCCCAGCTGCAACGGGTTCACCGCCGAGTAGGAGCGCTCCCAGTCCTCCATCGCCAGCCAGGTCTTGCCCAGCGTGCTGTCGTACATGAAGGATTCCCAGATGCTGGGCATGCCCATGAAACGAGCACCGGTGGAGGCGTTGGTGGTCAGCAGCGAGAAGCCCAGACCATGGCCCAGCTCATGCAGCAGCGTGATCGCGAAGTCGATCTGATTGCCGGCCTGGCCGTCCAGGCCCAGGTAGAAGGTGGTGCCGGTCAGGCAGCCGGTGGCACCCAGGTTGATGTTGAACTGGGTCTTGATGTCGACGTTGCCGTAGCCGCTGCCATCGTCCTGCTGACCGTAGTAGTCGGTCAGGCTGCGGCCGCTGATCTTGTTGGCCAGCGCCTGCGGATACCAGGTGCCGCCCACCGGCGCGCCGGGAAAGTCGTACCAGACGTTGTAGGGCATCGCGCTGCCCAGCACCGCGCCGGTGGCGTTGCAGTCCAGCGGCTCCCAGCCGGCGCTCACGGTGATCTTGATGGAGCTGTCCAGCGCCCGCTCCCACACGCCGGCCACGTAGCGGTAGACGTTCATGCGCTGCTCGCCCAGCGTGCGGCCCGGGTTGCCGCCCACCGGGGTGGCGGGCGTCGGGTCGTTGAAGCCGACGCCGGGCCGGTCGCGGTTCTGGATCTCGATGGTGGCCGCCTGGGCCTGCCCGAGCGACAGGCCGAGCACGGCCAGGCACAGCGCGGTGCGGATCATGGGCATGGGGTTCTCCGTGCGGCGGCTCATTCGGCGTCTCGCTTCATGGCTTGGGGGCGGGCCGGCGTGGCCACGGGCTGGATGGCCTGCGTGGCAGCATCCACCCCTTGCACGCAGTCGTTGTCGAGCGAACCGTCGGCGCGGCGGGTCGCCACCGAATAGCTGGCCAGCTCGGCCGGCAGACGGGCGCTGTGCGCACCGGATGCGTAGGCGCGCACCACCGGGCGGCTGAGCGTCTTGGCCGAGGCGGCGCGCGCCTTGGCCAGCAGCACGGCCGACTCGGCCGCCGTGGGCGCGCGCAGGGCGCCGGTTTCGGCATCGCGCACCACGGTCAGCGCAGGCGCCGCGGCCACAGCAGCGGACGACTCGTTGCAACGCTCGCAGGCCTGGGCCGCGGAGGCTGCCCCCAGGGCAGCCAGCAACAGGGCAATGGTTTTCATGGGCAATCTCTGTGGAATGGGGTGGATCAGGCGCGGGTGGCGCGACGGCGCCAGGCCAGCAGCAGCGCGCCGCCGGACAGCATCAGCAGCGCGCCGGTCGGTTCGGGCACGGGGCTGACGGTCACCGAGACCGAGTCCAGGCCGATGAAGTTGCCGGCCACGCTGGCGTCGGGCACCACGTATTCGAAGTAGTAGCGTCCGCTGATGTCTTCGCCCTGGGCCGCCAGCGTCACGGAGTAGGTGGTCCACTGCTCCGGGAAGGCGCCCACTGCCAGGCTCGGGTTGATGGTCATCAGTTCGACGAAGGAGCCCGCCACGATGGCCCCGATGCGCAGCGACTCGCCATAGGCATTGCCGCTGACCGTGCGGGTGGAGAAGGTCAGCGTCGTGGCTTCGGCCATGGATACCACGGCCGTGGCCAGCATGGTGTCGATGCGGCCCATCGGGTTGCCGCCGGCATCGGTGGCGCCGGTGAACACGCTGCTGGCGATGTAGCTCTCCGCAGCACCGGATTCGGCGGCGAAGGTGTCGGCCGGGCTGACGGGGCGGAACCAGCCCTCGCTGGCCGGCGAGGTGCTGAAGTTGGCGACGGTCCAGCCCGCGGGCAGGCCAGTGCCGTCAAAGCCCTCCTGCAGCAGGGGGGCGTCGGCCCAGGCGGCAGACGCCGACAGCACAAGGCCCAGTCCGGCCACCGCCAGACGTTGCATGGGTTTCTTCATGGAAAGTCCTATCCGGAAAATTCAGACCCGGCGGCCGGCTACGCAGCCTCCGGGCCGGTCGTGACTTACTTCAGGCCCTTGGCGCCGCGGAATACCCGCAGCAGGCCCTGGGGGTTGCTGGGCGCCGCGGGATTCGCCGTGATGATGTCCATCTGGCCATCACCGGTGACATCCGCCGCGTCGAATATCGCGCCCATGCCGTCCACGCTGCCGGCAGCGCCGCTGCGCTTGTAGGGCGCCTTGGTGAAACCGCCGGGGCCGCCGGTGTAAACCCACAGGAATCCGGGGAAAGGCAGCGTGCCGGTCAAGCCGCGTTGCCGCATCGATGCGCCCACCAGCAGGTCGGCATAACCGTCGCCATTGAAATCGCGCTGGCCGAGCATCACCTCGCCGAAATAGGCGAAACCATCGGCATCGGGCGCACCGATCATCTGCATGCGGCCGGAGGCATTGAATCCCGCGGCGGAGCCGTAATAGACAAAGATGCGCCCCGGGCTCACCGTATCCCCTGAGCTGGTCGGGGGCAGGTAATTCGGCGCGCTCACCGCGATCTCCGGAAACCCGTCGCCATCCACGTCACCCAGCACCGACACCGACAGGCCATATTGATCTGTATCGGCCACATAGTCGGGCGCCACCAGGGTTTCGTCCGGACGGTTGGAATAACCGGCGGCGCTGCCCTTGTAAATGAATGCCAGGCCCGGACGGCCGCCCCCCGCGGAGGTTGCCGACCCCACGGCGATGTCGGCAATGCCGTCGCCCGACGCGTCGCCCGCATCAAAGCTGCGGCCGAAGTCCCACCAGGACATCATCGGGTAGGCCAGTGTCGAGTCCGGCTTGACCACCAGACCGGCACGGCTGCCGGTGTAGATGAAGATCTTGCCCTGCGTCCCGCCGGCCGTATTCGACGAAACCGCCAGATCGGCGAATCCGTCGTGATTGAAATCACCCAGCGAGCGCATCGTGAAGCCGAAGAAACTATTGGCCTCCGGCCCTTCGATGATCTGCGAAGGCGTCTGAGAAAACCCGTTCGGGCCACCGAAGAACACCAGGATCGCACCGGCATATTCAACGGATCCGCTGTAGGTGTAGGCGCCGACGATGAGGTCCGGCCAGCCGTCGCCATTCACATCCAGCGCCATCGGGCTGCTGCCCACCTGCGCCCAGTCCATGGCGCCCTCGTAGCGGAAATCGGCCTTCTGCTTGAATCCCTTGGCGGACCCATAGCGAACCTCGACGACACCACGGTGGTTTTCACCGGGTGCGGTCGAGATCAGGTCCTTGTAACCATCCCGATTCAGGTCAACCTGCGCGGAAAGTGCGCCGCCACCTGGAATCGTGATTTCCGGCAAACGCGTTGCCGACCAGGCCTGGGCGCCCGCACCATAAACGAGGGTCGCCAAGGCGATTCCCATCCGGGCGCATATATGGGCGCCCTGCCCCAACCACTTGTGCATGTTTTGCCACTCCGGTCCAAAGGAAACAGGAACCCCGCCCGCGCCGGTTTCGGCAATATGGCAGGGGTGTTAAAAACATTGGACTTCA
The DNA here is from genome assembly GCA_003241055.1 of Roseateles depolymerans. Classification (GTDB taxonomy): domain Bacteria; phylum Pseudomonadota; class Gammaproteobacteria; order Burkholderiales; family Burkholderiaceae_C; genus Pelomonas; species Pelomonas depolymerans_A. The sequence goes on along the minus strand of QFOD01000023.1, from coordinate 2,760 downwards.
GCGGCGGCGACCTCGCTCGGCGAGGTTTGGCCATGGCGAAAATCGGCCACCCACTTCAGGGGGGCAATTACCCGGAGGCCTCCCGGCCTGCGGTCGTCAGCGGTCGAACAGCCGTGCGGCCAGCCAGCCCGCCTGGAAGCGCGACTTGGCCCGCAGCAGCGCAATGAGTGCGGCCATGCGGCGCTGCAGCGTGCGGTCCGAGATGCCCAGCGCATGCGCCGCCGTCTTGTCGTTGGCCCCGGCGGCCAGCACGGTCACCAGCTCCTGCATCGCGGCATCGCCATCAGCGCCGGTCTCGGCAGGCGAGGTCTGCGCCTCGAGGGCCGGCACGGCCTCGGCCCAGTGCTGCTCGAACAGCAGCACCAGCGACTGCAGCACGGCCGTATTGCCCAATCTCAGCACCGGCCCCTGCGGATCATCCGCGTGCAGCGGCAGCATGCCGGCGTTGCCATCCACCAGCAGCAGCTTGAACGGCAGGCCGTCGAGCACCCGCAGGTCGTCGCCGGAGGCAATGGACTGGGCCGCCGCGGCATGCCAGCCATCCCAGGCCATGACCTCGGGCGCCAGGATGCTGCGGATGCGCACGCCGCGCTTGCGGGCCGCATCGCGTGCGGCCTCCATGGGCTCGGGCGCGGCCAGCAGAAAGGGCGGCCGCACAAAGCTCAGGATGCTGTGCTGGGCCTGCTCGAACAGCTTCAGATAGGCATGCAACTGCTCATTGGGGTCGGCCGGCACGATCTGCACGTCACCCAACGACGTAGCCGACGAGTCGCGGGCGAGGTCGGCCTGCAGTTCCGGCAACACCCGGCGGGCCTCGTTCAGCTCGGCCTGCCGCTCCATCAGCAGCAACTCGATGGCCACCTCGGGCGCCGTGGCCTGCCAGCCGTTCATGGCCTCGCCACCTCGACGGACCAGGCCTCGACGCAGCAAGGCCTCCAGCATCGCCTCCAGTGGCTCGTCCAGCCCCTGCACCAGCTGCTGCAGCGCAGCCGTGCCCAGACCGGGCCGCCTCAGCAGCGTGCGGTACACCGCCTCGGCGGCACCACTGAGCCCTAGCGGCTGCATGCTGAGTCGACGCGGGTCGACATCCAGGGGGGCGAGGGACGGGGGCAGACTGCTCATGGGATCGATTCGATACGCACCGGCGCGCAGCCGGCACGGCCGCGCGGGTCGAGCTTAGCGGCACCTCGGCCGGGAGGCGAAAGACATGACCCCGCGCGCGTCGCCCACAACGGCGGCGGTCTGGCGGGGGGGGCCGGCGATGACAGCCGCAAGATGTCGTCGCCCGTCATGCGCTGCAGACGGCAGTCCTGCAAAGCAGTCAGGTTGGTCAGCGGGGCCGGGCAAGTCCCGAATTCAGGGCGAAAGATGCACCAAAGGTCCACGAGGGCTGCACAGATGGCGCCTCACGGGCCGCACGCCGCCGCAGCCCAGCTCATGGACGAGGTTTTGCAAACCGCCCTTAAAGAACCCAATGACTTACTCGTCTGTGCATCTGCTCTTGCGCATCGCGCGTCCTCTCGGTTACGCGGATTCTTCTCTATTGCCGTGGTACGGCTGGTGGGTTACAGGTCACCCGAACAAAATCAAGTTCGACCTGGAGATCTATACACAACAGGTTCAAAGTAAATTCTCAACGCTTGCCTAGAGCTTGCCCCTCCGGAAGCACCGAACTCACGAACGTCACCTACGAGCATCGACATTCGCTTGCGCGATGAAGGAGCAGGAACACCATAAAACATGTGCAAGCAATATTCAGAATCTCTCCCGCGCATCAAAATATCCCTAAGCCCCTCCATGCCAGCAGGATAAGCCATGCCTGCCAAAGCACAGGGCCCCGGTATTACGGCTACGCGCTCTGGCAGAAATTTACCCATTGACTCAACATCAACAGCGCCAGATATATTCTCCAAACCGACCACCCCACCATTCGATCGAATTCTAATTATTATCTTAAAAGAGTCCGCACGCCCCTTGTTATCATCCACCCTCTCATTCACCGGAACAACTCCAAGCACCAGAAATTGATCGATCAACTGAACTCGCCCACTCGACAAGACTTCTATTGAGAGACCGCCAAATAACATTTTTGATATTTGGCTATCCACAAAGGCCGGCTGACTCGATGCAGGCCCTTCACCCGGAGGAGTAACGCTTGCCCTCCACATTAGATATGTAGAAACCCCAGGCGCACAACCACCAGCGACAATACCAATAACTCCAATGAAAGACGCCTTAAAAATCCAAACCACCGATGCCATGCGTCCAGAGCCCCACATATCAAACCCCATTGTTCGTAAATAAAATACGCCGCGAACGCCTACCACAAAGAACCAAAATGTCGGGTCTCGTGTGATCATGTCCCCATTCTCAGCTGGCCGTTGTTCCGCGCAAGGGATGTTCTACGCGGCGTGATTGCTTCGATGCAAACCGACCTGGCGACGCGCCCTCAATGACCAACATCCACCCACAAGCCCGCACCACCCCGAAGGTGCGCGCCGAGATCCAAAAGGCCACCGGCACGCAGCGCGAGATCGCCGCGCAGTTCAACGTCACCGTCGCCACCGTGCGCAAGTGGCGCAGCCGTGATCCTGATGCCGTGCAAGACCGCTCGCACCGCCCCAACAGACTCAGCACCACGCTGAGCCCTGCGCAAGAGGGCATCGTCATCGAGCTGCGCCGCACGCTCTTGCTGCCGCTGGACGACCTGCTCGTGGTCACGCGTGAGTTCATCCATGCCGGGGCCTCGCGCGCCGCGCT
>QFOD01000039.1 GCA_003241055.1 Roseateles depolymerans | reverse complement strand
CGCGATCGCAGCGGTCAGCGTCGTCTTGCCATGGTCCACGTGACCAATCGTGCCCACGTTCACGTGCGGCTTGGTCCGTTCAAACTTGCCTTTTGCCATTTCAATCTCCAGGAAAGAGCATGCGCCAGTCGGTTGGTTTAGCGTCTCCAGGCCCTCGATGAACCCTCAGTGACTGGCAACTGAGGACGATCGCGAGAAGACGAGCAGGCGGGCGAGCGGCCCGCCCTGGTTCTTACTTGGCGCGCGCAGTGATGATCGCGTCAGCGACGTTCTTCGGAGCTTCGCTGTAGTGCTTGAACTCCATCGTGTACGTCGCACGGCCTTGCGTCGCGGAACGCAGGCTGGTGGAGTAGCCGAACATCTCGGACAGGGGAACCTCTGCCTTGATGATCTTGCCGCCGCCGACCATGTCATCCATACCCTGCACCATGCCGCGACGGCTGGACAGGTCGCCCATGACCGTACCGGCGTAGTCTTCCGGCGTCTCGACTTCCACGGCCATCATCGGCTCGAGGATGACGGGGCTGGCGCGACGCATCACGTCGTGGTAGGAACCGAAGGTCAGCGTGGCCTTGACGTCCACCACGGGGAAGCCGGCCAGCACGCCGTTGGGCAGCGTGTCGATGATGCCCTTCTCGACCGCGGGAATGAACTCGCGAGGAACGACACCGCCCTTGATGGCGTCGACGAACTCGAAGCCCTTGCCCGGCTCTTGCGGTTCGAGCGTCAGCACGACGTGACCGTACTGGCCCTTACCACCGGACTGGCGAACGAACTTGCCTTCGACATCGGTCGCGGTCTTGCGGATGGTTTCGCGGTAGGCCACCTGCGGCTTGCCGACGTTGGCCTCCACGCCGAACTCGCGCTTCATGCGGTCGACGATGATCTCCAGGTGCAACTCGCCCATGCCGGAGATGATGGTCTGGCCGGACTCTTCGTCGGTGCGCAGACGGAAGGACGGATCTTCGGCAGCCAGACGGCCCAGCGCGATACCCATCTTTTCCTGGTCGGCCTTGGTCTTGGGTTCCACGGCCTGCGAGATCACGGGCTCGGGGAAGACCATCTTTTCCAGCGTGATGATGCTGTCGGGGTCACACAGGGTTTCGCCCGTGGTGACGTCCTTCAGGCCCACGCAGGCAGCGATGTCGCCGGCCAGAATTTCCTTGATCTCTTCACGCTGGTTGGCGTGCATCTGCAGGATCCGGCCGATGCGCTCCTTCTTGCCGCGGATCGGGTTGTAGACGGTCGCACCCGACTGCAGGATGCCCGAGTACACGCGAACGAAGGTCAGCTGACCGACATAGGGGTCGGTCATCAGCTTGAACGCCAGCGCCGAGAACTTCTCCTCGTCGGTGCGTTGACGCGTGATCGGCTGGTCGTCCTCGTCCGTGCCAGCAACCGGGGGGATGTCCAGCGGCGACGGCAGGAAGTCGATGACGGCATCCAGCATGCGCTGCACACCCTTGTTCTTGAAGGCCGTACCGCACAGCATCGGCTGGATTTCGGTAGCGATCGTGCGCTGACGGATCGCCACCTTGATCTCTTCCTCGGACAGGTCACCCGTCTCGAGGTACTTGTTCATCAGCTCTTCGCTGGCTTCGGCAGCTGCCTCGACCATCTTCTCGCGCCATTCCTGGGCGACACCGACCAGGTCCGCGGGGATGTCTTCGAAGGTGAACTTCATGCCCTGGGATGCCTCGTCCCAGATGATGGCCTTCATCTTGAACAGATCCACCACGCCCTTGAAGTTTTCCTCGGCGCCGATGGGAATGACCACGGGCACGGGGTTGGCCTTCAGGCGGGTCTTCATCTGGTCGACGACCTTGAAGAAGTTCGCGCCGGTGCGGTCCATCTTGTTCACGAACGCCAGACGCGGCACGCGGTACTTGTTGGCCTGACGCCAGACGGTTTCCGACTGCGGCTGCACGCCACCCACGGCGCAATACACCATGCAGGCGCCGTCCAGCACGCGCATGGAACGCTCCACCTCGATGGTGAAGTCCACGTGTCCGGGGGTGTCGATGATGTTGAAGCGATGCTCGGGGTAGGACATGTCCATGCCCTTCCAGAAGCAGGTCGTGGCAGCCGACGTGATCGTGATGCCGCGCTCTTGCTCCTGCTCCATCCAGTCCATCGTGGCAGCACCATCGTGCACTTCACCGATCTTGTGGTTCACACCGGTGTAGTAGAGGATGCGCTCGGTCGTCGTGGTCTTGCCGGCATCGATGTGCGCGGAGATACCGATGTTGCGGTAGCGCTCGATGGGGGTTTTGCGGGCCATGGTTTGCTCCAGAAGACAGGAGCCGCCATCGGGCTAGGGCTAACCCGAGGCGGCCGTATGGGGTGGGTTGTTTAGAAGCGGAAGTGCGAGAAGGCCTTGTTGGCTTCAGCCATACGGTGGACTTCATCGCGCTTCTTCATCGCGCCACCGCGGCCTTCGGAGGCCTCCAGCAGCTCGTTGGCCAGGCGCTGGGCCATCGACTTCTCACCACGCTTGCGCGCGGATTCCTTCAGCCAGCGCATGGCGAGGGCCATACGACGGACGGGACGAACTTCCACGGGAACTTGGTAGTTCGCACCGCCGACGCGACGGGACTTCACCTCGACCATGGGCTTCACGTTGTTCAGCGCGATCATGAACACTTCCAGCGGATCCTTGCCGGCCTTCTTCTCGACCTGGTCGAGGGCGCCGTAAATGATGCGCTCAGCAACAGCCTTCTTGCCCGATTCCATGATGACGTTCATGAACTTGGACAGATCGACCGAACCGAACTTGGGATCGGGCAGGATTTCGCGCTTGGGGACTTCGCGACGACGTGGCATGGGAATCTTCCTTCTGCTTCAGTTGGTTCCGACACTTGCCGGAGCCTTTGGACAGCCACCCACTTCTGGGGCCATCCACTTACTCGGCTGACTTGCAGCCGCAAATTTCTCTGTGCCCGTTCAGTGAAGAACCGGCGCAGACCTTGAATTACTTCTTCGGACGCTTGGCACCGTACTTGGAACGGGACTGCTTGCGATCCTTGACGCCTTGCAGGTCCAGCGAGCCACGGACGATGTGGTAACGCACACCCGGCAAGTCCTTGACACGGCCGCCGCGCACCAGCACGACGCTGTGTTCTTGCAGGTTGTGGCCTTCACCGCCGATGTAGGAGATGACCTCGAAGCCGTTGGTCAGGCGCACCTTGGCAACCTTACGCAGAGCCGAGTTCGGCTTCTTAGGCGTCGTGGTGTAGACGCGGGTGCAGACACCGCGGCGCTGCGGGCAGTTCTGCATCGCAGGCGACTTGGACTTCGTGACTTCGGCTTCACGGCCTTGGCGCACGAGTTGATTGATGGTTGGCATAAACGACTTGTTCCCGTTTGAAGTCAGTGAACCTCGCCTCCGGCCCGAAGACCGGCCATGAGCGACGCGCACGAACGCACACCGCCCAAAAGCGAAGAGCCGGCGATTGTAGAACGCAAGCCGCGCGGCGACAAGTCGGCCCCAGTTAAGCTTCTCGAATGTCCGCCGAACACGACACCCCCTGCCTCCCACGCATCGTCATCGACACCCAGGTGCTGATGGATTGGATGGTGTTCCATGACGCCCGCGTCGCCGGCCTGGTGGAGGCCGTGACCTCAAGGCGAGTCGACTGGCTGGTGACCGAGGCCATGCTGGACGAGATCCGGCATGTCCTGCAACGCGGCGTTGCGGCCGCATACAACCCGGACATCCAAGCCGTGAAGGCCCACTTCCAGGCCCACGCCAGGCCCTGCCCGCCCGCCAGCGTGTCACCGCGCCTCGTCTGCCGCGACAAGGACGATCAGAAGTTCATCGATCTGGCGCTGGAGCAGCAGGCGCGCTGGCTGGTGTCGCGCGACAAAGCGGTGCTTGCTCTTGCCCGCCGTGCCCGCGAGCGCGGGCTGCACATCGTCAAGCCCGAGCAGTGGACCATCGACTGAGGACATGAAAAAACCGCCCGCGGCGCAGGCGCCGGGGCGGTTGTCTTGGTGAGCGGGCCGCAAGGGCCCGACTCATCAATCCTCGGTCGGAGCCTCGTCCATGCTGGCCAGCTGAGCGGCGGCCAGTTCCTCGGCCTCCTGCTGAGCGATGGCGCGACGCTCGGCGTCGTCCATCTGTTCCTTGGCTCGGCGTGCGGCATGGAAGGCCATGCCGGTACCGGCCGGGATCAGACGACCCACGATGACGTTTTCCTTCAGGCCACGCAACTCGTCGCGCTTGCCCATGATGGCAGCCTCGGTGAGCACGCGGGTCGTTTCCTGGAAGGAAGCGGCCGAGATGAAGGAGTCCGTCGACAGCGAGGCCTTGGTGATACCCAGCAGCACGTCGGCATGGGTGGCAATCATCTTGCCTTCCTTGCGCATGCGGTCGTTGGTATCCAGCAGCTCCGAACGCTCGACTTGCTCGTTCAGGATGTAGTGCGTGTCGCCCGGGTTGGTGATGGTCACGCGACGCAGCATCTGGCGAACGATCACCTCGATGTGCTTGTCGTTGATCTTCACGCCCTGCAGACGGTACACGTCCTGCACCTCGTCGACGATGTAGCGCGCCAGCTCCTCGATGCCCAGCAGACGCAGGATGTCCTGCGGATCCGCTGCGCCGTCGACGATCAGTTCGCCGCGGTTGACCACCTGGCCTTCGTGCACCAGGATGTTCTTTTCCTTGGGCACGAGTTCCTCGTGGGCCTTGCCGTCCGGATCGGTGATCTGCAGGCGGATCTTGCCCTTGGTCTCCTTGCCGAACGACACCGTGCCGGTCTGCTCGGCCAGCACGCCGACGTCCTTGGGCGAGCGGGCTTCGAAGAGCTCGGCCACACGCGGCAGACCGCCGGTAATGTCACGGGTCTTCTGGCCTTCGACCGGGATGCGGGCGAGCACTTCACCGGGCAACAGTTCCTGACCGTCTCGGATCTGGATCAGCGCGCCGACCTGGAAGCCGATGGCCACCGAGTGGTCGGTACCGGGGATCTTGACCTCGTGGCCTTGAGCGTCCAGCAGCTTGACCTGCGGGCGGATGACCTTGGCGGCACCGCGACGCTTCGGGTCGATCACGACCAGCGTCGACAGGCCGGTCACTTCGTCCACCTGCTTGGCAACCGTCACGCCTTCCTCGACGTTCTCGAACTTCGCCTGGCCGGCGAATTCCGTGATGATCGGGCGGGTCAGCGGGTCCCAGTTCGCGAGCACCAGGCCGGCCTTGATGGTCTGGCCGTCCTTGATGTTGAGCGTCGCGCCGTAAGGCACCTTGTGACGTTCGCGCTCACGGCCGTGCGGGTCGGAGATGACGATTTCGCCGGAACGGGAAATCACCACCAGCTCGCCCTTGCCGTTGGTCACGTAACGCATCGTGGCATTGAAGCCGATGATGCCGTCGGACTTGGCTTCGACGCTGGACGCCACCGCTGCACGCGACGCGGCACCGCCGATGTGGAAGGTCCGCATGGTCAGCTGGGTACCCGGCTCACCGATGGACTGTGCAGCAATCACACCCACGGCCTCGCCGGTGTTGACCAGGCCACCACGTCCGAGGTCACGGCCATAGCACTTGGCGCACAGGCCGAAACGCGTGCCGCAGGTCAGCGGGGTGCGGACCTTGATCTCGTCCACACCGGCCTGCTCGAGGATGTCGAGCGCGTCTTCGTCCAGCATGTTGCCGGCGGTCAGCAGCACGGCCTGCGTCTCGGGGTGCACCACGTCGATGGCGGCCACGCGACCCAGCACGCGATCGCGCAGGGACTCGATGACTTCACCGCCTTCGACCAGGGCGCGCATGGCCAGGCCGTTGTCGGTGCCGCAATCGTCCTCGGTCACGACCAGATCCTGCGTCACGTCCACCAGACGACGCGTCAGGTAGCCGGAGTTCGCGGTCTTCAGCGCCGTATCCGCCAGGCCCTTACGAGCACCGTGGGTGGAGATGAAGTACTGCAGAACGTTCAGACCTTCGCGGAAGTTCGCCGTAATCGGCGTCTCGATGATGGAGCCGTCCGGCTTGGCCATCAGGCCACGCATGCCGGCCAGCTGACGGATCTGGGCGGCAGAGCCCCGCGCGCCCGAGTCGGCCATCATGTAGATCGAATTGAACGACTCCTGGACGACTTCCTTGCCGTTGCGGTCCAGGGTCTTCTCGACCTTCAGGTGGTCCATCATCTTCTTGCCGATTTCGTCACCGGCCTTGCCCCAGATGTCCACCACCTTGTTGTAGCGCTCACCGGCGGTCACGAGACCCGAGACGTACTGCTGCTCGATCTCCTTGACCTCCTTCTCGGCACGGTCGATGACGGTGTACTTCTCGTTGGGCACGAGCATGTCGTCGATCGCGATCGAGATACCGGCGCGCGTCGCCAGGCGGAAGCCGCTCTGCAGCAGCTTGTCGGCCAGCACCACGGTTTCCTTCAGACCACACTTGCGGAAGGAGGTGTTGATCAGCTTGCTGATCTCCTTCTTCTTCAGCGCCTTGTTGATGTTGGCGAACGGCAGACCCTTGGGCAGGATTTCCGACAGCAGCGCACGACCCACCGTCGTGTCGACGAGCTTGGTCTCGGGGACGAACTCGCCGGTGTCCTTGTCCTTGGTCCACTCGGTCAGGCGAACACTGATCTTGGCGGTGATCTCGACTGCGCCGTTCTCCAGCGCACGGATCAGCTCGGGGATGTCCGAGAAGACCAGGCCTTCGCCCTTGCCGTTGGTGCGCTCGCGGGTGGCGTAGTACAGGCCCAGCACCACGTCTTGCGACGGCACGATGGAGGGCTCGCCGGACGCGGGGAACAGCACGTTGTTGGAGGCCAGCATCAGCGTGCGGGCTTCCATCTGCGCCTCGATGGACAGCGGCACGTGAACGGCCATCTGGTCACCGTCGAAGTCGGCGTTGAAGGCCGAGCAGACCAGCGGGTGCAGCTGAATGGCCTTGCCTTCGATCAGCACGGGCTCGAAGGCCTGGATGCCCAGACGGTGCAGCGTCGGTGCACGGTTCAGCAGAACCGGGTGCTCCTTGATCACCTCTTCCAGGATGTCCCAGACCACCGGCGTACCGGATTCGACTTCCTTCTTCGCAGCCTTGATCGTCGTCGCGATGCCCATGGCTTCGAGACGGCTGAAGATGAAGGGCTTGAACAGCTCCAGCGCCATCTGCTTGGGCAGACCGCACTGATGCAGCTTCAGGTACGGACCGACGGTAATGACGGAACGACCGGAGTAGTCGACGCGCTTGCCCAGCAGGTTCTGACGGAAGCGACCGCTCTTGCCCTTGATCATGTCGGCCAGCGACTTGAGGGCACGCTTGTTGGCGCCGGTCATGGCCTTGCCACGGCGGCCGTTGTCCAGCAACGAGTCGACGGCTTCCTGCAGCATGCGCTTTTCGTTGCGCACGATGATCTCAGGGGCCTTCAGCTCCAGCAGGCGGGCCAGGCGGTTGTTGCGGTTGATGACGCGACGATAGAGGTCGTTCAGGTCCGACGTGGCGAAGCGGCCGCCGTCCAGCGGAACGAGCGGGCGCAGGTCCGGCGGCAGCACCGGCAACACGTCCAGCACCATCCAGTTCGGCTTGATGCCGGACTTCTTGAAGGCCTCCATGACCTTCAGGCGCTTGGAGTTCTTCTTGACCTTGAGCTCCGAGCCGGTCATGTCGTTGCGCAGGCGGTCGATCTCGATGTCGAGATCCATGTCCTCCAGCAGCTTCTTCACGCCCTCGGCGCCCATCAGCGCGATGAACTCGTCACCGTACTCGGCACGCTTCGCGTCGTAGTCGTCCTCGCTCATGATCGAGAACTTCTTCAGCGGGGTCATGCCCGGATCGACGACCACATAGGCCTCGAAGTACAGCACGCGTTCGATGTCGCGCAGCGTCATGTCGAGCACCAGGCCCAGACGCGACGGCAGGCTCTTCAGGAACCAGATGTGAGCGCAGGGCGCGGCCAGGTCGATGTGACCCATGCGCTCGCGACGCACCTTGGTCTGGGTGACTTCGACACCGCACTTCTCGCAGATGACGCCGCGGTGCTTCAGGCGCTTGTACTTGCCGCACAGGCACTCGTAGTCCTTGATCGGGCCGAAAATCTTGGCGCAGAACAGGCCATCACGCTCGGGCTTGAACGTCCGGTAGTTGATGGTCTCGGGCTTCTTCACCTCGCCGAACGACCAGCTGCGGATCTTCTCCGGCGAAGCCAGGCCGATCTTGATGGCATCGAAATGCTCATCCGGCGTGAACTGCTTGAACAGGTCCAGCAAACCTTTCATGTGTTCTCTCCTGTTCCTGATTAGTTGCGCTCGAGCTCGATGTCGATGCCGAGCGAACGGATTTCCTTGACCAGCACGTTGAACGATTCCGGCATGCCGGCTTCGATCGAGTGCTCGCCCTTCACGATGGACTCGTAGACCTTGGTGCGGCCGTTCACGTCGTCAGACTTGACCGTCAGCATTTCCTGCAGGATGTACGAGGCGCCGTAGGCTTCCAGCGCCCACACTTCCATTTCACCGAAGCGCTGGCCACCGAACTGCGCCTTACCACCCAGCGGCTGCTGCGTGACGAGCGAATACGGGCCGGTCGAGCGGGCGTGCATCTTGTCGTCCACCAAGTGGTGCAGCTTCAGCACGTGCATGTAGCCCACCGTCACAGGGCGCTCGAAGCGCTCGCCGGTGCGGCCATCGCTCAGCCAGGCCTGGGTGCGCGTGGCGGTCAGGCCCTTCTTCTCGGCGATGTCGTCCGGGTAGGCGAGCTTGAGCATCGCGCGGATCTCGGCCTCCTTGGCGCCATCAAACACCGGCGTGGCGAACGGCACACCCTTGGACAGGTTGCGCGCCATCTCGATGACCTCGTCGTCGCTCAGCTCGTCCAGGTTCTCGGTCTTGCCGCCGCTCTGGTTGTAGAGCTCGTCGAAGAACTTGCGCAGCTCGGCCACCTTGGCCTGTTGCTGCAGCATGTCGCCGATGCGCTGACCGATACCCTTGCCGGCCCAACCCAGGTGAACTTCCAGCACCTGACCCACGTTCATCCGCGATGGGACGCCCAGCGGGTTCAGCACGATGTCCGCCGGCGTGCCGTCGGCCATGTAGGGCATGTCTTCGATCGGCGTGACCTTGGACACCACACCCTTGTTGCCGTGACGGCCGGCCATCTTGTCGCCAGGCTGCAGGCGGCGCTTGACGGCCAGGTAGACCTTGACCATCTTCAGCACGCCCGCCGGCAGCTCGTCGCCCTGCGTCAGCTTCTTGCGCTTCTCTTCGAAGGCCAGATCGTTGCTGTGGCGGGTCTGATCCAGCGAGTTCTTGATGCTTTCCAGCTGGTTGGCAATCTCTTCCTCGGCCGGACGGATGTCGAACCAGTGGAACTTCTCGACGCTCGCCAGGTAGTCCTTGGTGATGGTCGTGCCCTTGGCGATCTTCTGCGGACCGCCATTGGCCACGCGGCCCACCAGCAGCTTCTCGATACGGTCGAAGGCGTCGCTCTCGACGATGCGCAGCTGGTCATTCAGGTCCAGGCGATAACGCTTCAGCTCGTCGTCAATGATCTGCTGGGCACGCTTGTCGCGCTGGATGCCTTCGCGGGTGAACACCTGCACGTCGATGACGGTGCCGCTGGTGCCCTGGTCGACGCGCAGCGACGTGTCCTTCACGTCCGAAGCCTTCTCGCCGAAGATGGCGCGCAGCAGCTTCTCTTCCGGCGTCAGCGTGGTTTCGCCCTTGGGCGTGACCTTGCCCACCAGCACGTCGCCCGGGTTCACCTCGGCACCGATGTAGACGATGCCCGACTCGTCCAGGCGGCTCAGTTGCTGCTCGGACAGGTTGGGAATGTCGCGGGTGATTTCCTCGGAGCCCAGCTTGGTGTCACGCGCATTGACCACCAGCTCCTCGATGTGGATCGAGGTATAGCGGTCTTCGGCGATGACGCGTTCGGAGATCAGGATCGAGTCTTCGAAGTTGTAGCCGTTCCACGGCATGAACGCGACCAGCATGTTCTGGCCCAGGGCCAGTTCGCCGATGTCGGTGGACGCGCCGTCGGCAATGATGTCCTCGGCCGCCACCTTGTCGCCACGGCGCACGATGGGGCGCTGGTGGATGTTGGTGTTCTGGTTGGACCGCTGGTACTTGATCAGGTTGTAGATGTCGACGCCGACTTCACCTGCCACCGTTTCCGCGTCGTTCACACGAATCACGATACGGTTGGTGTCGACGTAATCCACCACGCCACCTCGGCGCGCAGCCACCACGGTGCCCGAGTCCTTCGCAGCGACGCGCTCGACGCCGGTACCGACAAGGGCCTTTTCCGGACGCAGCGTCGGCACGGCCTGACGCTGCATGTTGGCGCCCATCAGTGCGCGGTTCGCGTCATCGTGCTCCAGGAAGGGCACGAGCGAGGCCGCCACCGACACGATCTGCGCCGGCGCCACGTCCATGTACTGCACGCGCTCGGGGCTCAGCAGCACCGATTCACCCTTTTCGCGGGCCGACACCAGCTCGTCCACCAGGCGACCGTCGGCATCCAGGCGCGCATTGGCCTGAGCGATGACGTACTTGCCTTCTTCGATGGCCGACAGGTAGTCGATCTGGTCGGTGACCGTGCTGTCCACCACCCGGCGGTACGGCGTCTCCAGGAAGCCATACTCGTTGAGCTGGGCGTACAGGGCCAGCGAGTTGATCAGGCCGATGTTCGGGCCTTCCGGCGTTTCGATCGGGCACACGCGGCCGTAGTGGGTCGGGTGCACGTCACGGACTTCGAAGCCTGCGCGTTCGCGGGTCAGACCGCCCGGGCCCAGGGCGGAAACACGACGCTTGTGCGTGATTTCCGACAGGGGGTTGGTCTGGTCCATGAACTGCGACAGCTGCGACGCACCGAAGAACTCCTTCAGCGCCGCGGAGATCGGCTTGGAGTTGATCAGGTCGTGCGGCATCAGGGCTTCGGTCTCGGCCTGGCCCAGGCGTTCCTTGACGGCCTTCTCGATACGGGCCAGGCCCGAGCGGTACTGGTTCTCGGCCAGTTCGCCCACGCAACGCACGCGACGGTTGCCCAGGTGGTCGATGTCGTCCACTTCGCCGCGGCCATTGCGCAGCTCGACGAGGATCTTGACGACGTCAAGGATGTCCTCGTTGGACAGGTTCATGTTGCCCTCGGGCGTGTCACGGCCGACACGCGCGTTGAACTTCATGCGGCCGACACGGCTCAGGTCGTAGGTGTCGGTGCTGTAGAACAGGCGGTTGAACAGGGCCTCGACGGCATCTTCCGTCGGCGGCTCGCCGGGGCGCATCATGCGATAGATGGCAACGCGGGCGGCCAGTTGGTCGGCCGTTTCGTCAGACGCCAGCGTCTGCGAGATGTAGGCGCCTTCGTCCAGCTCGTTTGTGAACAGGCACTGGATGTCCTTCACGCCGGCGGCGCGCAGCTTCTTCAGCAGCGCTTCGGTCAGCTCGTCATTGGCCTTGGCAATGATCTCGCCGGTGTCGCCGTCGATCATGTTCTTGGCCAGCACGCGACCGATCAGGAAGTCCTCGGGCACCGAGATGTGCTGCGTACCGGATTGCTCCAGTTGGCGCACATGACGGGCCGTGATGCGCTTGTCCTTCTCGACGATGACGGCGCCACTCTTGTCGACGATGTCAAAGCGCGCCACCTCGCCCTTCAGGCGGTCGGCGACGAACTCCATCTGCGCGCCAACGTCCATCAGGCGGAAGTTGTCGAACACGAAGAAGTGGGCCAGGATCTGCTCGGGGTTCAGGCCGATGGCCTTGAGCAGGATGGTGACCGGCATCTTGCGGCGGCGGTCGACGCGGAAGTACAGGATGTCCTTCGGGTCGAACTCGAAGTCCAGCCAGGAGCCGCGGTAGGGGATGATGCGGGCGCTGAACAGCAGCTTGCCCGACGAGTGCGTCTTGCCCTTGTCGTGCTCGAAGAACACGCCCGGCGAACGGTGCAGCTGCGACACGATGACGCGCTCGGTACCGTTGACGATGAAAGAGCCGTAGTCGGTCATCAGGGGCACTTCGCCCATGTAGACCTCTTGCTCCTTGATTTCCTTGACCGTCTTGGCCTGAGGGCTCTCACGGTCATAGATGATCATCTGCAGCTTGGCTCGCACCGCGGCTGCATAGGTCAACCCCCGCTGCTGGCACTCGCGCGTGTCGAAGGGCGGCTTGGCGATGTTGAACTCAAGGAACTTCATCTCCACGAACCCGTTGTGCGACACGATCGGGAACGCGGACAGGAAAGCCGCCTGCAGGCCTTCAGGCTTGCGCTTGGCGGGAGCCACGTCCTTCTGCAGGAAGGCCACGTAGCTGTCCTTCTGCATGGTCAGCAGATAAGGGACGTTGAGAACGCTCTCGCGCTTGCCGAAGCTCTTGCGAATCCGCTTGCGCTCGGTATAGCTGTAGGGGGTTGCTTGCGCCATAAACACTCCGTATCGAGTGCATCCCCGGCCGTGGGACGCACCGCGTCGGCGACTGGCTGGCTCGGCCGCCCAGAACAGGCGGCTGCCTCGCTTGGTGGTTGGCCACTACCAACCGCTGGCGGACAACCCTGGCCCCGCCGTGACGGCTGACCAGGGTCCGACCAAACTGGCTCTCTGCAGTCGGATCAGAGAACACGTGAAAGAACTGCGCATCATACTGCGGCAGCAGCTTTCAGCTGCTCTCGTGCAACGAAACCCCAATGACGAAAAAGGGGATGCCCGACGGCAACCCCTTTTCAAGTCGGCAGGACGGGAGTGCCGAAACACCCCGCCCCTGCTCATTACTTGAGCTCGACCTTGGCGCCGGCTTCTTCCAGCTTCTTCTTGGCGGCTTCGGCGTCAGCCTTGGCAACGCCTTCCTTGACCGGCTTCGGAGCGCCGTCGACCAGGTCCTTGGCTTCCTTCAGGCCCAGGCCCGTGATTTCGCGGACGGCCTTGATGACGCCCACCTTGTTGGCGCCGGCTTCAGCCAGCACCACGGTGAACTCGGTCTTTTCTTCAGCGGCAGCAGCGCCACCAGCAGCAGCGCCGCCGGCAGCCGGAGCAGCCATCGAAGCGGCGGACACGCCAAACTTCTCTTCAATTGCCTTGACCAGGTCGTTCAGTTCCAGAACGGTCATGCTGTCCAGGGCAGCCAGGAAAGCGTCTTTATCGAATGCCATGATAGTTTCCTAAAAACAGATTGATTGCAGGGGGACGCGAAGTGCGCTCGATCAGGCCGCAGCCGGGGCTTCGGCTTCGGCGCCGCCACCCTTTTGCTGAGCCAGCGCCGCCAGCACGGCAGCAGTACGCTGCACAGGCGACTTGAGCAGGCCAGCGATCTGCGACAGCAGCACTTCCTTGCTTGGCACGGATGCCAGGGCCTTCACGCCGTTGACGTCCAGCGCCTTGCCTCCGTAGGCACCGCCCTTGATGACGAGCTTGTCGTTGGTCTTGGCAAAGTCAGCGATGACTTTGGCAGCCGCGACCGCGTCTTCCGAAAAGCCGTAGATCAGCGGACCGACCATGGCATCCGAGGCCGCCTCGAACGACGTGCCGGCAACGGCACGACGCGCCAGGGTGTTCTTCAGCACGTGAAGATACACACCTTGAGCACGCGCGTTGACGCGCAGCTTGTTCAGGGCTTCCACGGTGAGGCCACGGTACTCGGCCAGCGCCAGCGTCTGGGACTTGGCGGCTTGCGCTGCCACTTCCGACACAACGGCTGCTTTCTCGTTGCGATTGAGACTCAAGGTCTACTCCTCACAAAATCCCTCGAGGCCGGAAGGCCCTTCGGGGTCCAGGGAACAGCGACCATCTGTCCGGAAACCACCCTTTCGGGTCATCCGTTCAGCGGGACCGCCATCTGCGCTGGCTCTCGGCTTTCGCCTCGATTTAAGGGGTCTCCACCAGCGGTCTTGGATGACGTACCGCCCGGCATGACCGGGCGATACCCCACCAATCTTTGTTGTCCGGAGCCAGACTCGCTCCGAACAGATTCAGTGCATCAAGCGGCGTTGGCTTGAGCGTTGATCGATGCGATTTCGACGCGAGCGCCGACACCCATCGTCGAGGACACGGCGACCTTGCGCAGGTAGACACCCTTGCTAGACGCCGGCTTGGCCTTGTTCAGGGCCTCGATCAGCGCGCGCAGGTTGCCTTCCAGCTTCTCGGTGTCGAACGAACGACGGCCGATCGTGCCGTGGATGATGCCGGCCTTGTCGACGCGGAACTGGACCTGACCAGCCTTGGCGTTCTTGACAGCGGTCGCCACGTCCGGGGTCACAGTGCCGACCTTGGGGTTCGGCATCAGGCCGCGCGGGCCCAGGATCTGACCCAGGGTACCGACGACACGCATCGTGTCGGGCGAGGCGATCACGACGTCGAAGGGCATGTCGCCAGCCTTCACGCGTTCCGCCAGGTCCTCCATGCCGACGACGTCGGCGCCAGCAGCCTTGGCCTCTTCAGCCTTGGCGCCCTGGGCAAACACGGCCACACGCTTGGTCTTGCCGGTGCCGTTGGGCATCACGACCGCACCGCGAACCACTTGGTCCGACTTCTTGGCATCAATGCCCAGCTGCACGGACACGTCGATGGATTCGTCGAACTTGGCAGTCGCCAGGCTCTTCACCAGTTCCAGGGCATCGCCCAGCGCGTACAGCTTGGTCGACTCAACCTTGCCCACCAGCGCCTTTTGCTTCTTGGTCAGCTTGGCCATGTCACACGCCCTCCACGATGATGCCCATCGAACGGGCGGAGCCGGCGATGGTCTTGACCGCGGCGTCCATGCTGGCTGCCGTCAGGTCCTTGGTCTTGATCTTGGCGATCTCTTCGAGCTGGGCGCGGGTCAGCTTGCCAACCTTGTCCAGGTGAGGACGCTGCGAGCCCTTCTCGATCTTGGCTGCCTTCTTGATCAGCACGGTCGCCGGGGGCGACTTGATCACGAAGGTGAAGCTCTTGTCGGCGAAGGCGGTGATGACCACCGGCAGCTTCATGCCGGGCTCGAAGCCGGCACCGGAGGTCTGCGCGTTGAACGCCTTGCAGAACTCCATGATATTCAGACCACGCTGACCCAGCGCGGGACCCACCGGCGGCGAAGGATTCGCCTTGCCGGCCGGGATTTGCAGCTTGATGAAGCCGACAATTTTCTTGGCCATGTTTTCTCCAAACAGCGACCCGACGGCCTCGCCGGATCACCTGAGTACTAGCGCATTGGACTCAGCGCCATCGATGAACGACGGCCCCTACCTTTGCTCCTCTTGCCCGCCTCTCGTTGCGGACTGTCCACGGGCCGATGTTGGGGACATCAGCCAAACCCGCGATTCTACTTAGTTCACCGCCCAGGATCCAGTGGCTCAGCCGCCAAACCCTGCCAAGCAATGCTCAGACCTTCTCGACCTGTGCAAAATCCAACTCCACCGGCGTCGCACGACCAAAGATCGTGACCGAGACGCGGACCTTGGATTTGTCGTAGTTGACCTCTTCGACCGACCCATTGAAGTCAGTGAACGGGCCTTCCTTGACCCGAACGACCTCGCCAACCGTCCACTCCACCTTGGGGCGCGGCTTCTCGATGCCTTCTTGCATCTGGTTGACGATCTTGTCGACCTCGGCCTGCGAAATCGGCGCAGGACGGTTGCGAGCACCACCGATGAAGCCTGTCACCTTGGAGGTGTGCTTCACCAGGTGCCAGGACTCGTCATCCATCGCCATCTCAACCAGCACATAGCCCGGGTAGATGCGACGCTCAGTGACGGTCTTCTTGCCGTTCTTCAGCTCAACAACTTCTTCCGTCGGCACGAGGATGCGGCCGAACTTGTCCTGCATGCCGGCGCGATCGATGCGCTCGCGCAGGTTGCGCTCTACAGCCTTCTCCATGCCCGAATAGGCATGAACGATGTACCAGCGCTTGGGGAGGCCGGCCGGCGCAGCCGGAGCAACGACTTGTTCTTCAGACATCTTGATTCCCTGCCTCGTGAGTTCAGCGCTTCCAGCCCAGGATCAGGTCGTACAGCACCCACTCCAACGTCTTGTCGGTGAACCAGAGGAACAAGGCCATCACGACAACAAAGGCGAACACATAGCCCGTCATCTGCACCGCCTCCTTACGGCTCGGCCAGACAACCTTGCGAACCTCACGCGCGGAGTCGCGGCCATAGGCGATCAATGCCTTGCCATG
Organism: Roseateles depolymerans; assembly: GCA_003241055.1. Classification (GTDB taxonomy): domain Bacteria; phylum Pseudomonadota; class Gammaproteobacteria; order Burkholderiales; family Burkholderiaceae_C; genus Pelomonas; species Pelomonas depolymerans_A. Next base: position 565 of record QFOD01000039.1, on the reverse strand, counting down.
CTCCGACGTGAAGAAAGTAGCCACGCCCGCCGCCAACAGCACCAGCAGCGAGGCCCATTGAACCAGGGCGCCCTGCTTGGACAGGCCGTAATAAGCAATCAGCGCTCCGACCAGCAGAAGCACAGCCGCAGCCAGCTTCGCCTTGTCGGCACTGGTGGTCACGGTTTCGACTTGGGGGGGATTCGCCATCAGTTCACTCTCGTGCGCCGCCAGGCGGCGGCGTCATTCGCTGCGAGGCCGAAGCCATCAGCAGCAAGGCCCGCTGAGATCACTCTCGCGGGCCGATGCTTGGAAGCCTGGGAGCCAACCCAACCGTGATCAGCGGCGGGTGGCAGGGGCAGAGGGTCTCGAACCCCCAACCTTCGGTTTTGGAGACCGACGCTCTGCCAATTGAGCTATGCCCCTGTGGCCCAGAAACTATTACTCGATGATCGTGGCGACGACGCCCGAACCGACGGTACGGCCGCCTTCACGGATAGCAAAGCGCAGGCCTTGCTCCATGGCGATCGGCGCGATCAGCTTCACGGTGATGCCGACGTTGTCGCCAGGCATGACCATTTCCTTG
>QFOD01000051.1 GCA_003241055.1 Roseateles depolymerans | reverse complement strand
CAGCGATGAGCCGCAGGGGCTCTTCCGCAACGCTGATTCCGTTTCAAGAGCCGCGCCCGACCTCAGTAGCCTGCGTGGGCGGGGTTTTGCAGACCTTCCTTAGAAAGTCTGAAGGTCATTGAACCCTGCCACCCAAGCTACTTGAAGCCGTCACCCGTTCGGCATAGCCTTCTAGTAAGGGCACGCGAGTGCCGCTGTGCCAGGGTTGCCGTGGACAACATGTACTTTGCCGAAGACGGCTCAGCGTCGGCGTATGCCTCTGTGCAGCTTTATGCGCTCGGCTACTTGGGAATCGTGCGGTTCGCCGTCGACTCCAAGAGCGGCAGCGCCATAAGGCATGAATGCATCCGCCACCGCGACACGCGCGCGGAGGCCCTGCAAGATGCCCGCGCCGATGCGCATGAACTGGTGAGAAGGTGGGTCGAGGATCGGGTGCACATCGACGACCTGTGAATTGGCGAGCCTAGCCTTGCACGCCGCCACCCTGTTTGGCCACAGCGTCATCCACGTTGCCGATCAATACAAGGCCGCGCGGGGCGCTGCTGACAGCGCGACGTCATTCACGCGCCTTACTATCCGCCTCGGGCTTCTGCCCCCTGCTTTTCCTCCCTTGTATCTTGGCGGCTCGGACTGGCCAAGGCAGCTCGCTCCTCCCCGGGGCAATAAAGCCCGCTGCTCAGCGATGAGCGCCTTGGCCGGACCGTCTTCTCCTCAACCCGAACGGTTGTTGGAACTTGAAGTTCGCATACGCAAGGAAGGGAACGAGAGGACATGTCCGAACCTGTGTTTGTAGGAATCGACGTTGCGAGCGCGACGTTGGAAGTCGCTTGGTCTGGTTGCTCAGATACTTGGCAAGTTGCTAACGACGATGCCGGTATCGCCGAGCTTGGACGGCGGGTGGCCGAGCTGGCACCAGCGCTGATAGTCCTTGAAGCGACTGGTGGCTATGAGTTCAGTGCAGCTTCGGCCCTGCAGCTTCAGGGACTTGCTGTTGCAGTGGTGAATCCTCGTACGGCGCGGGACTTCGCCAGAGCTATGGGCCTGCTGGCAAAGACAGACGCGCTGGACGCCAAACTCTTGGCGTCGTTCGCGCGAGTGTTGCACCAGCATCCAGAACGCGAGCGCTTTATTAAGCCTCTGCCAGATGAGGCACGTCAGCGCTTGCAGGCGCTGGTGCAGCGGCGTCGTCAGCTCATTGAAATGCAAACGGCAGAGAAGCTTCGCCGTCGACAGGCGCACGCCGCGTCAGTGGGCAGCGTTGAACGTGTGCTCGACTTCCTTGCCAAGGAACTAGCCGACAACGATGCCGCGGTGTCGGCCCACCTACAAAGACATCACGCTGAACTGTCAACGGCTCTTGCGACGGTCCCAGGCGTAGGCCAAACCAGTGTGGCAGTGCTGATTGCGGACCTGCCGGAGCTCGGCAAGATAGATCGGCGCCGAATTGCCGCATTGGTGGGCGTTGCACCTATGAATCGGGATTCAGGCCAAATGCGAGGGCAGCGGTCCATCTGGGGAGGGCGTCATGACGTGCGACGGACCCTCTACATGGCCACTTTGGTCGCGGTGCGGTTCTGCGCGACGTTCCGAGCCTTCTATGAGCGGTTGCTCGCCAGCGGCAAAGCGAAGAAGGTTGCCCTGGTCGCGAGCATGCGAAAGCTGCTGACAACTCTCAACTCCATGGCCAAACATGGCATTCGCTGGAACCCCATGATGCACGACAGCTAGCGCTGGACGACGTACCCCTGCAGCGACGGAGGAGTCTGTCCGGCGACAGAACGTCAGGTCGCTTAGAGGATGCTTGGAGAATGATGCCGTGATCGCCTAAGGAAGGTCTGCAAAACCTCGCGTCAATCCGACTGGCAAGTGGCATAAGAGTCGAGGACGATGCGGGGCATGGACCAGATCACGCTCGGCCTTGAC
>QFOD01000050.1 GCA_003241055.1 Roseateles depolymerans | reverse complement strand
AAATGCGGCATTGGCGTGGAGAAACAGCGTCAAGTCAGGCGAGTAGGGCGTCAGCCCGACGCAGTGTCGAAATCAACGGCTTGTTCAGCGTAGCCCTAAGTCAAACGTTGAGTGGCAGCTATGGACGGGACGAGCGCCTACGACTCTGACAAGCTCATTGCTGCATCTGAGCTTGACGGGTGGAAGCTTGGGTACATCGGCATTCCCTGGCCTGGGCCGTAGCCGAAACGAAACGGGGACTTGTTTGTCGTTGACCCCGACGGATGGCAGGCGGGAATTGCATGGGAAGACTCGGGGCCGGAAATCCACCAAATATCAGGTCCAACTTCCGGGCGCTGGGGCGTCTTTCAGCTTCGTTTTCCTTTTCCTGTCATGTCTGAAGCCGACCTAATTCGCAACTTTCATGCGGTGCTGCCATTCCTGAAAAGGCAACGCGCTGCGGTGAGCGCGAGCCCAGAGTGATCATGTTCAAACAGCCACTCAACCTTTTGCTGCAGCGGACGGCTTCGCCGACCGCTGAGCGCCAACGTTGAACATCCGGTTCGCGGCGGCTCCCTTGGCCCAGGCGTACTTCTGCTCCGGGTCGATCGCAGCCAACGCTCCAGCCTGCACCAGCAGCATCCCCCAGCCTGAAGCCCCCCCACCCACCAGCCCACCGATAATCCCCCAGCTCCCCAGTCAATTCGCAGGCCCCACGCCGCCTGCCCCGCGATCCCATGCCCAAATCCCCTCACAAGCCTTTCGTCATCGGTGTTGCGGGGGGCAGCGGCAGCGGCAAGTCGACGGTGACGCGCCAGGTGCTGGCCGCGATCGGGTCGGAGCAGGTGGCGGTGGTGATGCAGGACGACTACTACCGCGACCAGTCGCACATGGCGGCGGAGGACCGGCGCAAGCAGAACTACGACCACCCCGATGCCTTCGACTGGCCGCTAATGACGCAGCATCTGGCCGCGCTGCGCAAGGGCGAGGCCATTGAGATGCCGGTGTACGACTTCGCGGCCGACAACCGCTCCAGCGAGACCATCACCGTGAAGCCCGCGCCGGTGATCGTCGTCGAGGGCCTGTTCGCGCTGTACGACACCCGCATGCGCAACATGATGTCGCTGAAGATCTATGTGGACACGGCGTCTGACGTGCGCTTCATCCGCCGGCTGCAGCGCGACATCTCGGAGCGCGGCCGCAGCACCGAGTCGGTGGTGAACCAGTACCTGGAAACGGTGCGCCCCATGCACAAGCAGTTCATCGAGCCCACCAAGCGCAACGCCGACGTGATCCTGCCGCACGGCGCCAACGGCCCGGCGGTGGACATCATCACCACCAAGGTGAAGAGCCTGCTGCAGGAGATCGGGCGCGGCTGAGCGCCTGGCGCCCGGGCTGGCGCCGGCCGAGCGCCCTCGTCAGGCTGCGCCCATGCGCAGCTCGTTTCTGAACTTCACGTGAACACCATGCCCACGCACACCGCCATGGTCCGACTGAATAAGGTTCAAAAACTCGAACCGAGCGCGCTCATAGGAGAGCACGGTTTGTGGACGCTGGACTCCGGGGGGGTGAATAGTTCAAAAACCGCTTGCCTTGACAGGTGCAAGGCCCCACTCGCAAAACAATAGAGTTCAAAAGCGTGAGTCAGATCCCAATTCTTCCTAAAGGATCGCTGCTCTATTCAGCGCTGGCGTTCAGCTACCGGGCGTCAGCAGCCAGCAATGGCCGACGATTTGTGGATAAGTTCTACGGCTATCGCGGAGCGAGCCACGTGAATTGGTTTGGTGCGGGAGCGGCGTTCGTCAGCAGTCAGTCATTCAACGGCGCTGAATCGCCGATCGAGATCCTGAGGAGCAACACGCTCTTTGGCTACTACTCACTCGGACTGACGGCTGAAGCTTCGCAACAGTGGTCCGCAGACCTAGGGAAGGTCTGCAAAACCCCGCCCACGCAGGCTACTGAGGTCGGGCGCGGCTCTTGAAACGGAATCAGCGTTGCGGAAGAGCCCCTGCGGCTCATCG
>QFOD01000022.1 GCA_003241055.1 Roseateles depolymerans | reverse complement strand
CGGCTCGCGCGAAGCCATCGAGCTGCGTGACGGCGACAAGAGCCGCTACCTGGGCAAGGGCGTGCTCAAGGCCGTCGAGCACATCAACACCGAGATCTCGGAAGCCGTGCTGGGCCTGGACGCCTCCGAGCAGGCCTTCCTGGACAAGACCCTGATCGACCTGGACGGCACCGAGAACAAGAGCCGCCTGGGCGCCAACGCGATGCTGGCCGTGTCCATGGCCGTGGCCCGCGCCGCGGCGGAAGAGTCCGGCCTGCCGCTGTACCGCTACTTCGGCGGCATGGGCGGCAACCAGCTGCCCGTGCCGATGATGAACGTCATCAACGGCGGCGCCCACGCGAACAACTCGCTGGACCTGCAGGAGCTGATGATCATCCCCGTGGGCGCCCCGAGCTTCCGCGAAGCGCTGCGCTGGGGCGCCGAGGTCTTCCACGCGCTCAAGAAGATCCTGCACGACAAGGGCATCTCCACCGCCGTGGGCGACGAAGGCGGCTTCGCGCCCAGCGTCGAGAGCCACGAGGCGGCCATCCAGCTGATCCTGGAAGCCATCGACAAGGCCGGCTACACCGCCGGCGAGCAGATCGCGCTGGGCCTGGACTGCGCGGCCAGCGAGTTCTACAAGGATGGCCAGTACGTGCTGGAAGGCGAAGGCGGCATCAAGCTGAGCGCCGAGCAGTGGACCGACATGCTGGCCACCTGGGTGGACAAGTACCCCATCATCTCCATCGAGGACGGCATGGCCGAAGGCGACTGGGACGGCTGGAAGCACATCACCGAGCGCCTGGGCGACAAGGTGCAGCTGGTGGGCGACGACCTCTTCGTCACCAACACCAAGATCCTGAAGGAAGGCATCGACAAGGGCATCGCCAACTCGATCCTGATCAAGATCAACCAGATCGGCACGCTGACCGAGACCTTCGCCGCCATCGAGATGGCCAAGCGCGCCGGCTACACGGCCGTCATCAGCCACCGCTCGGGCGAGACGGAGGACAACACCATCTCCGACATCGCCGTGGGCCTGAACGCCGGCCAGATCAAGACCGGCTCGCTGTCGCGCTCGGACCGCATGTCCAAGTACAACCAGCTGCTGCGCATCGAGGAAGACCTGGGCGACATCGCCGTCTACCCCGGCCGTACCGCGTTCTACAACCTGAAGTAAGGTTGCGGCTTCCGAGGGGCCCGCAGCTGCAGGCCCCCGGCTGCGCCCACCTGTCCGCCCACCTCACTGCCCTCGCCGCGATGAAAGCTCTTGCCGTGGTTCTGGCCGCCTTCCTGCTGGCCATTCAGGCCCAGATCTGGGTGGGCCGGGGCAGCCTGCCCCGCGTGGCCCAGCTGCGCGTGGAGCTGGCGGCCGCCCAGGCCGACAACGACAAGTCCCGCGCCGCCAATGCCCAGCTTCAGGCCGAGCTGCGCGACCTGCGCGAGGGCCAGGAAATGGTCGAGGAAAAGGCCCGCTTCGAGCTGGGCATGATCAAGCAGGACGAGATCTTCGTCCCGCTGAAGTAACCCCCCCCCTGCGCGGCCCCGGTGGCTGCGCCGCAAGCCACCGTGCCATCGATCTCCCAGCTCTGGGCCGCGCTGATCGCGCCGGCCTTCGTCGCGTTCGGCAGCCCGATTTCCTGGCTGGAGCTGATCGCCTTCGTGCTGGCCATCTGGATGGTGGTCTGCAATATGCGCGTGCACCTGCTGGCCTGGCCACTGGCCATCGTCAGCTCGCTGATGTACTTCGCGCTCTTCTGGGACGGCCGCCTCTACGGCGAGGCCGCGCTGCAGCTGCTGTTCGCCGGCCTGGCCGGCTGGGGCTGGTGGCAGTGGCGCTTCGGGCGCACCGCCAGCGGCGAGCGCCTGAGCGTGCGGCGCCTGGGCCTGGCCGGCCTGCTCAGGCCCACCCTGCTGACGCTCGCCGCCTGGCCGGCGCTGGGCTGGTTCCTGTCGCGCCACACTGATTCGCCCCTGCCCTACTGGGACGCCTTCCCCACCGTGGCCAGCCTGCTGGGCCAGTGGCTGCTGGCCCGCAAGTACGAGGAGAACTGGCCGACCTGGATCGTGGTCAACACGGTCAGCGTGGTGCTGTTCGGGCTCAAGGGCTACTGGCTGACCGTGCTGCTCTATGCCGGCTTCATCCCCATGAGCTTCTGGGGCTGGCGCGCCTGGCGTCGGGCGGGCGACGCCGCACGGCCGGCATGAGCGCGCGCCTCATCGCGTTGCTGGGCGGCGAGTGCACCGGCAAGACCTCGCTGGGTCGCGCGCTGGCGGCGCACTTCGGCGCCGGCTTCGTGCCCGAGTACCTGCGCGAATGGTGCGACACCCACGGCCGCACGCCGCTGCCGGCCGAACAGGCCCACATCGCCGCCGAGCAGGCCCGCCGCATCGAGCAGGAAGCCCGCCGGCATGCCCTCGTGTTCTGCGACACCACGCCGCTGCTGACCGCGCTCTACAGCCAGCACTATTTCGACGACATCCAGCTGCTGCCCGGTGCGCTGGCCTGGCAGCGTGGCTGCACGCTGAACCTGCTGTGCGCGCCCGACCTGCCCTGGGAGCCGGACGGCGTGCAGCGCGACGGGCCGCAGGCGCGGGCGTGCATCGACACGCTGCTGCGCCAGGCGCTGGGTGACGCAGGCCTGGGCTGGACCGACATCACCGGCACCGAGGGCCAACGGCTGCAGGCCGCGATCCAGGCGCTGGCGGGCTGACGACCGCCCGTCGCCCCCCCTGCGCGCGGAGCCCCGCCGCGGCGTCCCCCGCAGCGATACGACCTAAACTTGCCCCCTCGCAAGAACCAAAGGCCTGAGCATGGATACCCGCACCTCCGAAACCCGTCTGCGCATCGACCATCTCCGGGACGCGATGCGGCAGAGCGGCGTGCACGCGGTGCTGATTCCCTCCGCCGACCCCCACCTGTCGGAATACCTGCCCGAGCGCTGGCAGGGGCGGCAGTGGCTGTCGGGCTTCACCGGATCGGTGGGCAGCCTGGTCGTCACCGCCGAGCGCGCCGCGCTGTTCGCCGACAGCCGCTACTGGTCGCAGGCCGAGACGCAGCTCACCGGCAGCGGCATCGCGCTGGAGAAGACCACCTCCGGCGCCTCCACGCAGTACATCGACTGGATCGCCCAGCAGCTGCGCCCCGGCCAGACGCTGGCGGTGGACGGCCAGGTGTTGGGCCTGGCACTGGCCAGCACGCTGCGTGGCGCGATGGGCCGCGCCGGCCTGACGCTGCGTACCGACCTCGACCTGCTGCAGCAGATCTGGTCCGGCCGCCCGGGCCTGCCTGCCGAGCCGGTCTATGAACACCTGCCCCCGCAGGCCACCGTCAGCCGGGCCGAGAAGCTGGCGCGCGTGCGCGCTGCCATGGCGGCGGCAGGTGCCAGCCATCACCTGGTGTCCACGGTGGACGACATTGCCTGGCTGCTGAACCTGCGCGGCTCGGACGTCGAATACAACCCGGTCTTCCTGGCCCACCTCGTGCTGGATGGCGCGGCCGGCCAGCTCTTCGTCGCGCCCGGCAAGATCGACGCCGTGCTGGCCGCCCGCCTGGCCGCCGACGGCCTGCAGGTGCGGCCCTACGAAGAGGCCGGCGCCGCGCTGGCGGCGCTGCCGGCGACCGCCCAGCTGCTGGTGGACCCGCGCCGCATCACGCTGGGCCTGCGCGAAGCCGTGCCGGCCGGCGTGAAGGTGGTGGAGCAGATCAACCCCAGCACGCTGGCCAAGAGCCGCAAGACCTCCGCCGAGGCCGCCTTCATCCGCGAGGCCATGGCCGAGGACGGCGCCGCGATGTGCGAGTTCTACGCCGAGTTCGAGGCCTCGATGGCCCGCGGCGAGCGCTGGAGCGAGCTCGACATCGACACCCGCCTCACCGCCACCCGCGCCAAGCGCGCCAGCTTCGTGGGCCTGTCGTTCTCGACCATCGCGGGCTTCAATGCCAACGGCGCCCTGCCGCACTACCGCGCCACGCCCGATGCGTTCTCGTGGATCGAGGGCCACGGCCTGCTGCTGATCGACTCGGGTGGCCAGTACCTCGGCGGCACCACCGACATCACCCGGGTCTGGCCCATCGGCCAGATCACGGCGGCCCACAAGCGCGACTACACCCGTGTGCTCAAGGGCACCATCGGCCTGTCGGCCACGCTGTTCCCGCGCGGCACGCCCAGCCCCATGCTGGACAGCATCGCGCGCGCGCCGCTGTGGGCGGCCGGCATGGACTACGGCCACGGCACCGGCCACGGCGTGGGCTACTTCCTGAACGTCCACGAAGGCCCGCAGAGCATCTCCAAGGCCACGCCGGAGCCGGCCATGGCCATGGAGCCCGGCATGATCACCTCCATCGAGCCCGGCCTGTACCGGGCCGGTCAGTGGGGCGTGCGCATCGAGAACCTGGTGCTCAACGTCGTCGTCGACACACCCGAGGCCGGGGCCTTCGGCGAGATGCTGGGCTTCGAGACGCTGACGCTGTGCCCCATCGACACCCGCTGCATCGACGCCAGCCTGATGCGTGCCGACGAGATCGCCTGGCTGAACCGCTACCACGCCACCGTGCGCGAGCGCCTGCAGCCGCGCGTCAGCGGTGCGGCCCTGGCCTGGCTGCTGGAGCGCACAGCGCCGATGGAACCCTGATCGCGCCACGCCGCAAGCCCTGACCCCGGGGCCTGTCGGCGTGCGGCGACACCCATCGCCCCTCGCTTTCCCTAGCGACGCCCTCTGAGGCGGGACGGACGAGCGATGCCTTCGTAGACTCAAGGCTCGCCATCGCGTGCCCTGATCACCGTGTCGTCGTCGCTGTTCCCGCCGTACCCCCCTTGCGCGCACCGCGCTGCCTGCCATGTCTGATGCACTGCCCCATGTCGAGGTGGCCGTGGTCGGGGCCGGCGTCGTCGGCCTGGCGGTCGCGCGCGAGCTGGCGCAGCTGGGCTACGAGGTGGTGCTTATCGAGCAGGCCGGGGCCATAGGCACGGGCATCTCCTCGCGCAACAGCGAGGTCATCCACGCCGGCCTCTACTACCCCAGCGGCAGCCTGAAGGCCCGCCTGTGCCTGCGCGGCAACGCGCTGATGTACGACTACTGCGCCCGCCACGGGGTCGATCATCGGCGCAGCGGCAAGCTGGTGGTGGCCTGCCGCGAGCAGGATCTCCCCCGGCTGGACGCCCTTGCCGCGCAAGGCGCGGCCAACGGCGTGCAGGGCCTGCAACGACTGGAACGCACCGAAGCACTGGCCCTGGAGCCCGAACTCGACTGCGCCGGCGCGCTGTGGGTGCCGTCCAGCGGCATCGTCGACAGCCATGGCCTGATGAATGCGCTGCTGGGCGACGCCGAGGCCGCCGGTGCAACACTGGCACTGGCCAGCCGCGTCGAGTCCGGCGTGCCGGAAGGCGGGGGGTGGCGGCTGCGCTGCAGCGACGATTTCGAACTGCGGGCCGACTGGGTGATCAACAGCGCCGGCCTGCATGCCGCGGCGGTGTCGGCCTCGCTGGGCGTGGCTCAGGCGCCGCTGCGCTATGCGCGTGGCCACTACTTCGCACTCAGCCGGCGGGCCCCGTTCCAGCGGCTGATCTACCCGCTGCCGGTGGACGGCGGCCTGGGCGTGCACCTGACGCTGGACCTGGCCGGCCAGGCCCGCTTCGGCCCCGACGTGCAATGGCTGCACGACACCGACCCAGTCACGCTCGACTACGCCGTGGATCCCGGCCTCGCTCCCGGCTTCGAAGCCGAGATCAGGCGCTACTGGCCGGGCCTGCCCGCCGCCGCCCTGCAGCCCGCCTACAGCGGCATACGGCCCAAGCTGAGCGGCCCGGGCGAGTCGGCCGCCGACTTCCTGATCCAGCAGCCCGCCCCGGGGCTCGTCAACTTGCTGGGCATCGAGTCGCCGGGGCTGACGGCCTCGCTGGCATTGGCCGAAGAGGTGGCCTCGCTGGTGCGTCAGGCCGAGGGTGCGGCCACATGAGCGCGGACGCGAGCGCCCCCATCGGCGCGCGCCGCCTGGCCGCCACCCCTCGGCAGTTTGAATCCCGCGACGCCATCGAGGCCTACCTCGCCGCGCTGAACCGGCATTCGCCGGAGGCGCGTCGCGGCATCCTCGGCTGGGGTGCGAAGAATGCGGCCAGCCTGCGCGTCTCGGCCGTGGCGGTGACGCCACCGGACCTGGCCGGGCCGCAGGTCTTCCTCGGCGAAGCCGAGACCAGCTTCGACTTCGAGGTTCTCACCGAGCAGGCCGCCAGCCCGCTCTCGCCGTACGTGGTGGGCCTGCTGCTGTCCGGGCGCATGGAGGTGACGCTGTCCGACGGCCACCATGTCGTCGAGGCCGGCCAGGGCATCGTCATCGACACGGCCTGCATCCAGCGCAGCCTGCTGACAGCCGACTCGCATTTCGTCGAGTTCAGCCTGCCCCGCCACAACCTGCTGCGCCTGGGGGCCGAGCTGCGCCCCGGCGAACCGGGCGCCGCCCCCCGCTTCGAGCCGCTGCTGCGGCCCGATCTGGCCCAACGCCTGCTGGTGATGGCCACGCTGGCCGGCGACGCGCTCAACAGCGACCGCGATCCCCACCGCGCCCAGGTGCTGTTCCGGCGCTGGACCGAGCTCATCGCGATGACCCTGCTGGACGAGCAGACCCGCGTGGCCGCCGGGCCGCTGCAGCTGGCCCGAGCGGTGCCGCCGGCGCGGCTGCGGCGGGCGCTGGACTTCATCGATGCCCACGCGCATCTGGACATCGACCTGGCCGCCATCGCCGATGCCGCCCATGTCAGCGCCAGCAGCCTGCTGCGCCAGTTCAGGGCTCATTTCGACCAGACTCCGGCCGCCTTCCTTCGCCAGGTGCGGCTGGACCGCGCCCATGCCGAGCTGCGCCGCGGCGATGCCGGCAGCATCCGAGAGATCGCCGCGCGCTGGGGCTTCCAGAACGCCAGCAAGTTCAGCCAGGCCTACCAGCGGCGCTTCGGCGAGCTGCCGCGCGAATCCCGCACGCACGGCTGAGCCCGAAATCGTCAGGCCGGCTCCGCGTGCGCCGACTTTGCGCCGCCCCCGCTCAAACCCTGATCCGCGCCGCCCGCGGGCGCGCCACAGTCGCACTGCACTGCGGCGCCAGGTCTTGCGCCACAGCCTCTGTTCCACACGCACTGGAGTGATCACATGAAGACTCCGCACCTCGCCGCCGCCGCCCTGAGCGCCCTGGCCGCCACCGCCTGGGCCGACGCGCCGCAGTACAGCATCGTCGACCTCGGCGTGGTAGCCAGCACCACGGCCTCGCAGGCCTTTGGCATCTCGCCCGACGGCGACACCGTCGTGGGCCGCTCGCTGGGCAGCTCGAGCATCGGCAACATCGCCTACGCCTGGACGGAGGCCGGCGGCCTGCAGAGCCTGGCCAATCTCAGCGGCCGCAAGTACGCGGTGGCCAATGCCGTGAACGACGCCGGCACCGTCGTCGGCGTGTCCGCCACCACGGCCTTCGGCAGCAGCCCGCTGCCCGTGATGTGGCAGAACGGCGTGGCCACGCAGCTGGCCCTGCCCAGCGGCTACGCCGTCGGTCAGGCTTACGCGATCAATGCGGGCGGCACCATCGTCGGCGCCGTGGGCTCCGGCATCCAGCAGCGGGCGGCCATCCTGGGCACCTCGTCCACCACGGTGATCTCTGCCACCACGGCCAACGGCTCCTACATGAGCTATGCCTATGGCATCACCAACAGCGGCCTGGTGATCGGCGCAGGCATCGACCCGAGCAACGCAGCGGTGAACGTCGGCCTGATCTACGACACGGTCAGCGGCAGCATGACCAGCCTGGGCGCCCTGCCCGGCCTGAACGGCGCGATCGCCTTTGGCGTCAGCGACTCCGGCTACGTCGTGGGCGCGAGCATGTTCAACCAGGGCTCGGGCCTGCCGTTCATCTGGTCGGCCAGCGGTGGCATGACGGCCATTCCCCTGCCCGACGGCACGACAGCCGGCAGCGCACGCGATGTGAACGACAGTGGCTGGGCGGTCGGCGTGGCGTCCAACGCCTATGCCATTCCCTTTCTGTACGCCGACGGCACGACCTACAGCATCGACACCCTGCTGACCAATGGCGCGGGCTGGGATCTGGTGACCAATACCTCCTCGTCGGCGCTGGGCATCGCGAACGACGGCAGCATCATCGGCACCGCAATCCACGACGGCGCCGTCCACGCCTACAAGATGACGCTGGTCACCGCCGTGCCCGAGCCGGGCACCTGGGCACTGCTGGCCAGCGGCCTGGGTCTGCTGGCACTGCGCCGTCGTCGCCCGACGCAGCACTGAAATCAGCCGCGGGCCTGGCGGGCGATGATGGCGTCCGCCGCGGCCTCGGCCTGGGGCAGCGGCTGCTTCAGTGCCTGGGTGCTGTAGACCGGTTGTGCCGCCGACCGGGCCATGCCGAGCACGGGGCCGTCGCGGTCATGCGTATCCACCTGCACCTGCATGGAAAGTCCGATGCGCAGCGGGTGGGCCTGCAGCTCGGCCGGGTCCAGCGCGATGCGCACCGGCAGACGCTGCACCACCTTGATCCAGTTGCCGGTCGCGTTCTGCGCCGGCAGCAGCGAGAACGCACTGCCGGTGCCGGGCGACAGGCCCAGCACGCGGCCGTGGTACTCGACGCGGCCGCCGTAGACATCGGCCTCCAGCTGCGCCGGCTGGCCGATGCGCAGGTTGGCCAGCTCGGACTCCTTGAAGTTCGCATCCACCCACAGCTGGTCCAGCGGCACGATGGACATCAGGGCCGTGCCCGGGGCCACGCGCGCGCCCAGCTGCACGCTGCGTTTGCCGACGTAACCGGTCACCGGGGCCACGATGGCGTTGCGCCGCTGGGCCAGCCAGGCCTGCACGTAGTCGGCCCGGGCGGCCAGCACGCGGGGATGTTGGGCCAGCTGCACACCCTGCAGGCCCGCGCGTGCGGCATCGGCCTGTCGCTGCGCCAGCACCAGCGCGGCCCTGGCGGTCTGCACCGCCTGCTTCGCATGGGCGATCTCCTCGGCCGGCAGCGTCTGCTCGGCGGCCAGCGGCAGCCGGCGTGCCAGGTCGTCCTCGGCGCGGGCGAGCTCCTCGCTGCGCAGCGCGATGGTGGCGTCGTACTGCGCGATGCCCGCATAGCGTTCGCGCAGCTCGCGCACCGCACCGCCCAGCCGGGCCTCGGCCTGGGCCAGGGCGACCTCGGCGTCGGCCGGGTCCAGCCGCACCAGCTCGGCCCCGGCGCGCACCAGCTGGGTCTCGTCGGCGTCGATCTGCGCGACATTGCCGGCGACCTGGGACGACAGCATCACCAGGTTGCCGCCCACGTAGGCGTTGTCGGTCTCCTCGCGCTGCGACAGCACCAGGGAGGCATAGGCCGCGTAGCCGGCCGCGGCCAGCGCCACCAGCAGCGTGATGCCGACCAGCGCCGTGCGGCGGCGCCGAGCTTCCGGCGAGGCTTGAGGGGTAGAGACGGTCATCGCGTGATCTCCGGATCCGACGGGGTCGGGGACGGGGCAGCCGCGGCGGCCGCCCATTCGGTTTCGGTGTGGACGCCGCCGCCCAGCGCGCGCACCAGCGCCACCTCGGCACGCAGCTGTTCGCGCTGCAGCTGCAGCGCGGCCTCGCGCTCCTGCCGGCCGGCCAGCTCGGCCTGCAGCAGGCTGGCGCGGTCGCTCAGGCCCTGGCTCAGGCGGCGTTGCGCATGCTCGCGGCGCAATTCCACGGCGGCGGTGGCACGGGCCTGCTCGCGGGCCTCGGCCTGCAGCCCACGCTGGGCGGCCACGGCCTGCGCGACATCGCGCACCGCGTCCAGCACCTGCTGGTCGTAATCGGCCACGCGCTCGTCACGCTCGCTGCGCGCGCTGCCCAGCTGGCCGCGCAGCGCGGCACCGCTGAACACCGGCAGGCTCAGCCCGGGCGCCAGCGTGAAGGTGCGGCTGGCCGAGCGCAGCAGGTGGGGCAGCGTCAATGAATCCAGGCCGACGGCGGCTCCCAGGTCGAGCTGCGGATAGAAGGCCGCCTGCGCCACCTCGACCCGGCTCATGGACGCCTCGGCGCGCCAGCGCGCGGCCTGCAGATCCGCGCGCCGCGCCAGCAGCTCGAAGCCCAGCGCGGACGGCGGCATGGCGCCGCCTGCCGGCAGCGGCCGCGGCACCAGGTCGGCCAGCGCGTCGGCGCCCGCGCCCAGGAGCGCCCGCAGCGCTTCCCGCTGCTGCAGGGCATCGGCCGCACTGCGCGCCTCGCGGCGCTTCAGTGCTGCGAGCTGCTGTTGCTCGGCCAGTTGGTCGTCCTGGGCCAGCAAGCCGTGCGCCACGCGACGGCCGCGGTCCTCCACGAGCTGCTGCTGCAGGCCGGCCATGGCCGCCTGCTCTGCTGCCAGCGCCCAGTCGGATTGAAGCTCCCAGTAGGTCTGCACGATGGCGGCGGCCAGCAGCTGGCGGGACTGCGCCAGCTCGGCACGGCGCGCGGCCTCCTCGCCGACGGCGGCCGCCACCCGGGCGCGCTGGCCGCCCCACAGGTCCAGCGTCTTGCGCCCCTGCAGCTGCACCGAGAAGTCGTTGAACGTGGCGCCGCCTATGGGCGCCGGGAACAGGCCGTTGGAGGAATAGCGCTCGCGGGACACGCCGCCAGCCAGCGTGGGCTCGGCCTCGTCGGCCGCGCGGGCCTGGGTCAGCGCCGCGTGCGCCGCGCCGATGCGGGCGGCCGCGGCCTGCAGCGAGGGGCTGCCCTGCAGCCCCAGTTCCAGCAAGGCGTCGAGCTGCGCGTCGCCATAGCGCCGCCACCAGCGCTCGGCCGGCCAGGCGGGCTCGTTCGCCGATGGCACCGCCGCCAGGTCGGCGGGCAGTTGCGCCGCCGGCAGCGTGGGTCGGGCCACCGCATGCGGCTCGGGAGGCACGGCGACGCAGGCGCTGAGCAGCGCCGCCGTCAAGGCGGCCAGCAGCGGGCCCGCGCCGCGCGGATGACGAGGAACACAAGAACGTAAAGGCATGCTCACTCCATGGCAGCGTGGTCGACGGCAGGCGCCGTAGCGGCGCGCGAGGGGCGGATCAGCACCAGCAGCGGCACGATGGCCAGCGTCAGCACGAACATCAGCCAGAAGTCGTCGACATAGGAAATCATGCTGGCCTGGCGCGTCAGCTCGGCGTTGAGCGCGACGGCGCCGGACGGGTCGGCCAGGCTGAAGCCGGCCGCGACGGCCGGATCCTGCAGCGCCGGGTTGGCCAGCGTCAGGTGCTCGCCCAGCGAGGCATGGGCCACCTGCGTGTTGCGGCTCAGCAGGGCCTGCACCATCGCGATGCCGACGCTGCTGCCGATGTTGCGCACCAGGCTGTAGATGGCCGTGCCGTCTGCCCGCATCTCGGGTGCCAGCGTGGCGAAGGTGGCGGTGCTCAGCGGCACGAACACCAGCCCCAGGCCTATGCCCTGCACGACGCCGGGCCAGACGATGTCGGCCTGCGACAGCACCAGCGTATAGCCGCTCATCTGCCACAGCGACAGCGCGGTCAGCGCGAAGCCGATGGTCAGCAGCAGGCGCACGTCCACGCGCCCCACCAGCCGGCCCACCACCATCATCGCGAGCATGGTGCCCAGCCCGCTGGGCGCGGTGACCAGGCCGGCCGTGGCGGCCGGATAGCCCATCAGGCCCTGCAGCAGCGACGGCGTCAGCGCCCGCGTGGCGAACAGCACCAGGCCGACGATGCTGATGAACAGCAGCCCCGTCACGTAGTTGCCGTTCTTCAGCAGCCGGTAGTCGAAGAAGGACTGGCCCGCCGGCCGCAGGGCCGTGTGGGCGATGAAATAGGCCAGGCTCACGGCCAGCAGCAGGGCCTCCGCCCAGGTCTCGCCGGAGGCGAACCAGTCGTTCTGCTCGCCACGGTCCAGCAGCATCTGCAGCGCGCCTATGGCCAGGCTCAGCGTCGCAAAGCCGAACAGGTCGAAGCGCATGGCCCGCGTGGTCGCGCGCGCCGGGATGTAGCGCCACACGCCATACAGCGCCAGCGCCCCCACCGGCAGGTTGATGAAGAACACCCAGCGCCAGTTGTAGGCGTCGGTCAGCCAGCCGCCCAGCGTGGGCCCGAGGATGGGGCCGATCATCACGCCCATGCCCCACACGGCCATGGCCGAGCCGTGCTTCTCGCGCGGGTTGATGTCCAGCAGCACGGCCTGCGACAGCGGCACCAGCGCGGCCCCGAACACGCCCTGCGCAAAGCGGGCCACGACGATCTCGGAGAGCGTCGCCGCGATGCCGCACAGCACCGAGGCGAGCGTGAAGCCGGCGATGGAGGCCAGGAAGATGTTCTTCTGCCCGAAGCGGTCGCACAGCCAGCCGGTCAGCGGCGTGGTGATGGCCGCGGCGACGATGAAGCTGGTCAGCACCCAGCTGATCTGGTCCTGCGAGGCCGACAGGCTGCCCTGCATGTGGGGCAGCGCCACGTTGGCGATGGTGCCGTCCAGCGCCTGGATGATGGTCGCCAGCATGATGGACAGCGTGATCATGCCGCGGTTGAGCACCGGCGCCGTGCCGGCTGCGGCGGGAGCAGCTGCCGTCACAGGCTGGCCTCGACGCGGGCCTGCAGCTCCTCCAGCAGCTCGGTGGCGGCCAGCAGGCGGGCCGGATCGATGCCGGCGAAGATCTCGATGCGATAGGCGTCAGCCGCGATGCGCACCTCGGCATACAGCGCCCGGCCGGCCTCGGTCAGCAGCACATGCTTGACCCGCCTGTCGGTCTCGGACGGCACGCGCTCCACGAGGCCACCCTTCACCAGCCGGTCCACCAGGCTGACCACGGTCGGGCCTTCGACGCTGAGCTGGTTGGCCAGCTCGATCTGCGACAGAGCCTGCGCGCTCTTGGCGATCTTGGCGATCGCCATCCAGCCCGCCTGCCCCACGCCCAGCCCCTTGAGCCGCCGGTCCAGCGCCTGGCGCCAGAGTCGGGTCGTGTGGTGCAGCGCCATCGAGAAGCGCTCTTCAGTACTCGCCATGCCTGCCTCGATCGATCGAAGGTTACTTGGTAATCAACTAATCATTAGATAGCTATTCAATTCTATGAAGGCCTGCACTGGGCCCGAGCGACGCCAAGAAAAAAGCCCCGCCGAAGCGGGGCTTTTAGGTGCTGAAGCCGGCCGTCGTCAGATCGCGAACGCGGCGTCGGCTGCCATCCAGGCCTCGCGGCGCGGCCACAGCGCGAGCCCGCCGCGCAGGCTCCAGGCCTGCTCGTGGCCCAGGCGGCGCAGCGCCTTGGCGGCCTGCGCGCTGCGGTTGCCGCTGCGGCAGAAGAACACCACCGGCGTCTCGGCCGGCAGTGCCAGCCAGCCCGGCAGCGCGTTCACCAGCGCCGACAGCGCCACCGCCTCGCGCCGCTCACCCGCCCCCAGCGACGGGGCCGAACCCAGGCGCTGCTCGTAGGGCTCGCGCACATCAACCAGCAGCACATCAGGGTGCGTCGCCAGCAACGCGCGCAGCTGCTCGCCGCCGATGTCGCTGGACACCGCGCAGCCGCCGTCCACCCGCGCGCCGCAGGCCATGGTCTGGTACGCGGTGAGCCCCAGGCCCTGCTCCAGCTCGCCCTTGGCGGCCGCAAAGGCCGCGGCATCCAGCCGCCCGCCCAGCACGCCGGCCAGCAGCGGCTGGGCCGCGCACTCCACGGCCAGCGTGGTTGCGAAACGGTCGTCGTAGTCATGGCCGGGCAGCAGCAGCGCGTGCGGCCCCACGGCCCGCTCCAGGGCCTGCAGCGAGGCGCCGAAGCTCAGGGGTGCACTCTGCGCGAAATCGCTGCGGCCCAGCGCGCCGGGCATCACCGTGTCGCCGACGAAGACCAGACGCAGGCCGGCCGCGTCGTGCAGCAGATAGGCGGTGGAATCCTCGGTGTGGCCGGGCAGCGCCAGGCGGGTGAGGCGGCGCTCGCCCAGCGCGAGCGTCTCGGCGCCCTGGGGCCAGCCGAGGGCGTCGACCGCACCGGCGGCCAGCGCGTCACCCGCAGCAGCACGCAGCGCCGCGGCGGAGGATTCGTGGTCGCCGTGGCTGTGCGTGTCGAGCACGGCGGCCAGCGTGTAGCCCTGGCAGCGCAGCCATTGCGCCAGGCGCTCGGTCAGCTCGGGCAGCGGGTCTACCACCACGCAGCGGCGGCTGGCGGCATCGGCCAGCACGTAGCAGCAGGCGCCGTCGACGACGAAGCGAGTCAGGCCGTCGGCCGGGCGCACGGCGCCGGAGACGGTCGGGTCCAGGCAGTGGTCGCGCACCGATTCGCCGCACACCCGGATGCGAGCGCAGGCCTCCTGGATCAGCGCCTCGTCGGCCAGCGGGCCGATGGACAGCCGCACCGCCGACGCGGTCTGCCACTCGGGCAGGCCCATGGCCTCCAGCACGAAGCTGGGCTGGGCCTTGGAGGCGCTGCAGGCGGAGCCGCCGCTGACGCGCAGCTCGGCCGCGTCGAACAGGTCCAGCAGCAGCTTGGAAGCCAGCCCCGGCACCGAGAAGTTCAGCGTGGTGGGCAGGCTGAGCGCGAGCGGCGCGTTGAAGACGATCTGCGGGAAGGCCTCGCGCAGCGCGGCGATAAGGCGTTCGCGGTAGCCCGACAGCGTGGCGCTGTCGCGGAAGGTCTGGCCGTCTTCCAGCGCGGCCAGCACGGCGCCCAGCGCCGCGATGCCCGACATGTTCTCGGTGCCGGAGCGCAGCGCACCTTCCTGGCCTCCACCGGCGATCAGCGGCGTGAACGGCGCGCCGTCGCGCACGTACAGCAGGCCTATGCCCTTGGGCGCGTAGAGCTTGTGGCCGGAAAACGGCGCGTAGTCGATGCCGCGCTCGGCCAGGCGCAGCTGCAGCTTGCCCAGCGCCTGCACGCCGTCCACCATCCACAGCGCGCCGGAGCCGCGCAGCGCGGCCGCGATGCCGTCGAGGTCGCTGACCACGCCGGTCTCGTTGTTCGCGGCCATGGTGCAGACCAGGCCGGCGCGCGGCGCGTGCTCGCGCAGCCAGGCCAGGTCGTGCCGGCCGTCCAGCCCCACGGGAATGGCCTCGACGCGCAGCTGCAGGCCCAGCAGCGCATTCCAGTGGCGCAGCGCCTCGGGCACGGCCTTGTGCTCGGTGGCGCCGTACAGCAGCAGTTCAGGGATGGCCTCGCCGGCCTCGCGGCGGGCGCGCAGCGCGCTCAGCGCGGACAGCACGGCCGTCTGTATGCCTTCGGTGGCGCCGCTGAGAAACAGCAGCCGCCCGCCGTCGGCGCCCAGCACGCGCCGGGCGCGGGCCCGGGCCGTGTCCATCAGCGCCCGGGCCTTCAGGCCGGTGCTGTGCACGCTGCTGGGGTTGCCGAAGTCTTCGGCCATCGCGGCCAGGGCCGCCTCGCGGGCCTGCGGCAGGACGGGCGTGGTGGCGTTGGCGTCGAGATAGATTTCCATGCGGGTTCCGTGGGGCCTGGGCAAGACCCCGCATGTTAGAGCCCGGCCGGCTCAGTCCTTCTTCAATTCGAAACGCTTGATGTCGCCAACCACGAACAGGTAGCAGCAGACCGCCACCAGTGCATTCGCGGCCACGAAGACCAGTGCGCCGCTGAAGCTGCCCATGCCCTTGACCAGGTAGCCGATGACGA
The DNA here is from genome assembly GCA_003241055.1 of Roseateles depolymerans. Classification (GTDB taxonomy): domain Bacteria; phylum Pseudomonadota; class Gammaproteobacteria; order Burkholderiales; family Burkholderiaceae_C; genus Pelomonas; species Pelomonas depolymerans_A. The sequence goes on along the minus strand of QFOD01000022.1, from coordinate 78,409 downwards.
TGGGCGTGGTGATGGCCGCGGTATTGCCGAAGGTGTTGAACAGCGCCCCGCTGATGCCGGAGATCTCCTTGGGCGAGGTGTCCGACACCACGGCCCAGCCCAGCGCCCCGAGACCCTTGCCGAAGAAGGCCAGCGACATGATGGCCACGACCACGGCCGCGCTCTCCACGTAGTTGCAGATGATCATCGAGGTGGACAGCAGCATGCCGATGACGATGGGCGTCTTGCGGGCCGCCGTCAGGCTCTTGCCACGGCGCAGCAGCGCATCCGAGATCAGGCCGCCGAGCACGCCGCCCGCAAAGCCGCAGATGGCTGGCAGCGCGGCCACGAAGCCGGCGCTCAGGATGGACATGCCGCGCTCCTTGACCAGGTAGACCGGGAACCAGGTCAGGAAGAAGTAGGTCAGCGTGTTGATGCAGTACTGGCCGATGTAGACGCCCATCAGCATGCGGTTGGACAGCAGCTGCTTCACATAGCCCCAGCGCGGCGGCTCGGCGAAGCTGCGGCTCTGCGTGTTGGGGTTGTCCATGTTCACCAGTGCGCCGCCGGCCGCGATGTAGTTCAGTTCAACCTTGTTGATGCTCGGGTGGTTGCTGGGCGTGTACACCGTCTTCAGCCACACAAAGCTGATGACGATGCCCAGCAGACCCATCACGACGAACACCGCCGGCCAGCCGAAGCTGTGCGTGATCCAGCCCATCAGCGGGGCAAACAGCACGGTGGCGAAGTACTGGGCCGAATTGAAGATGGCCGAGGCCGTGCCGCGCTCGTTGGCCGGGAACCAGCTCGCCACGATGCGCCCGTTGGCCGGGAAGGACGGCGCCTCGGCTGCCCCCACCAGGAAGCGCAGCGCGAACAGCACCACCACGGCCGAGCCCGCGGTGGCCGTGATGAAGTGGATGCCGCCCTGCAACACCGTGAACACCGACCACAGGAAGATGCTGCCGGCGTAGACCATCTTGGAGCCGAAGCGGTCCAGCAGCCAGCCACCGGGCAGTTGCGCCAGCACGTACGACCAGCCGAAGGCCGAGAAGATGTAGCCCATCGTCACGGCGTCAATGCCCAGTTCCTTGGACAGCACCGGGCCGGCGATGGACAGCGTGGCTCGGTCCGCGTAGTTGATCGTCGTCACGATGAAGAGCATCGCGAGGATCAGGTAGCGCTTGCGGGTGCGCGCCGCGGCGGGCTGGGTGTCGTAGGTCTGGGCGGCGGGCGCGGCCGTCGGGGCCGAACGCTCGGCGGTGCTGGTGTTCATGCTGTCTCCGGAGAATGAGGTCGGGCGATGCCGCGGCCGCCGGCCCGTCTGCGCGGGCTGGGGCGGTGGGCGGCATCGCGGCGCAGGCGGCGCCACGAGCGGTCAGGCCGGGATGTCCGGCTGGGGATCAGGCCTCGGTATCAGGCCTGCGTGTAGGCGGTCTTCACCGTGGTGTAGAACTCCGCGGCATGGCGGCCCTGCTCGCGCGGGCCGTAGCTGCTGCCCTTGCGGCCGCCGAAGGGCACGTGGTAGTCCACGCCCGCGGTGGGCAGGTTGACCATCACCATGCCCGCCTGGGCGTGGCGCTTGAAATGCGTGGCGTATTTCAGCGAGGTGGTGGCGATGCCGGAGGCCAGGCCGAAGGGCGAGTCGTTGGCCAGCGCCAGCGCCTCCTCGTAGTTCTTCGCGCGCATCACGCTGACCACGGGGCCGAAGACCTCCTCGCGGTTGATGCGCATGGCCTGGGTGGTCTCGGTGATCAGCGCCGGCGTCATGTAGAAGCCCGGCTGGCCGTCGACGTTGTGCTCCACGCGCGCGCCGCCCTGCACCAGCTGGCCGCCCTCGGCCTGGGCGATGCCCACGTAGTCCAGGTCCTGCCCGAGCTGGCTGGCGTCCACCACCGGGCCGATGTCGGTGCCGGCCTTGCGGGCGTCGTCGATCTTCAGCGTCTTCATCTTCTCGACCATGGCCGCGATGAAGCGGTCATGGATGCCCTCGGTCACGATCAGCCGGCTGGATGCCGTGCAGCGCTGGCCGGTGGAGAAGAAGCCGCTGTTGACCGCGGCGTTGACGGCCACGCCCAGGTCGGCGTCGTCCAGCACGATCATGGGATTCTTGCCGCCCATCTCGAGCTGGAACTTGGCCATGCGCGCCACGCAGGCGGCAGCCACCTTCTGGCCGGTGGGCACCGAGCCGGTGAAGCTGATGGCGGCCACGCGCGGGTCGTTCAGCAGCGTCTGGCCCACCTCGGAGCCGCGGCCCATCACCAGGTTGAACACGCCCGCCGGCAGGCCGGCGCGCGACAGGATCTCGGCCAGCGCCCAGGCCGAACCCGGCACCAGCTCGGCCGGCTTGAACACCACGCAGTTGCCGTGGGCCAGCGCCGGCGCGATCTTCCAGGCCGGGATGGCGATGGGGAAGTTCCACGGCGTGATCAGGCCGACGATGCCGATGGCCTCGCGGGTGATCTCCACGCCCACGCCGGGGCGCACCGAGGGCATCACCTCACCGCCGGGGCGCAGCGCCTCGCCGGCAAAGAACTTGAAGATGTTGCCGGCGCGCACGACCTCGCCGATGGCCTCGGGCAGGGTCTTGCCCTCCTCGCGGGCCAGCAGGTCGCCCAGCTCGGCGCGGCGGGCCAGGATCTCGCTGCCCACGGCATCCAGGATGTCGAAGCGCTGCTGCGGCGTGGACAGGCTCCAGGCTGGGAACGCCGCATCGGCGGCGCTGATGGCCAGGCGCGTCTGCTCGGCATCGGCCTGGGCGTACTCGCCGATCAGGTCACGCGTGTCGGAGGGGTTGATGTTGCGCGACACGGCAACGCCGTCGCGCCATTCGCCGCCAATCAGGTTCTTGTACATCTTGAGCTCGTGAAGAATAGGAAGAGAGTGGGATCAGCGGACCAGCGCGGGCCGCTTGGGATGGAAGCTCCAGCCCGGCATCAGGTACTGCATCGCGACGGCGTCGTCCCGCGCGCCCAGGCCGTGGCGCTGGTAGAGCGCATGGGCCTTGTCCACTTCGGCCATGTCCAGCGTGACGCCCAGGCCCGGCGCCTTGGGCACCTGCACCTGGCCGCCCACGATGCGCAGCGGGTCGGTGGTGAGGCGCTGGCCGTCCTGCCAGATCCAGTGGGTGTCGATGGCCGTGACCCGGCCCGGCGCGGCCGCCGCCACGTGGGTGAACATCGCCAGCGACACGTCGAAGTGGTTGTTGGAGTGCGAGCCCCAGGTCAGGCCCCAGTCGCGGCAGGTCTGGGCCACGCGCACGCTGCCGGACAGGGTCCAGAAATGCGGATCGGCCAGCGGGATGTCCACGCTCTGCAGCGCCAGCGCGTGCTGCAGCTGACGCCAGTCGGTGGCGACCATGTTGGTGGCCGTGGGCAGGCCGGTGGCGCGGCGGAACTCGGCCATCACCTCGCGGCCGGAAAAGCCGTCCTCGGCGCCGCACGGGTCCTCGGCATAGGCCAGCACGCCGCGCATGTCGCGCATCAGGCGCACCGCGTCCTGCAGCAGCCAGCCGCCGTTGGGGTCCAGCGTCACCCGGGCCCCCGGAAAGCGCTCGTGCAGCGCGCGCACCGCCTCGACCTCGGCCTCGCCGGCCAGCACGCCACCCTTGAGCTTGAAGTCGTTGAAGCCATAGCGTGCCTGTGCCGCCTCGGCCAGGCGCACCACGGCCTCGGGTGTCAGCGCGGCCTCGTGGCGCAGGCGCAGCCAGGCGTCGTCGGCGTCCGGGGCGCTGTCGTAGGCGAGATCGGTCTTGCGGCGGTCACCGATGAAGAAGAGATAGCCCAGCATCTCGACGGCATCGCGCTGCTGCCCTTCCCCAAGCAGAGCCGCCACGGGCACGCCCTGGTGCTGGCCGAGCAGGTCGAGCAACGCCGACTCGATGGCCGTGACCGCATGGATGGTGGTGCGCAGGTCGAAGGTCTGCAGGCCGCGGCCGCCGGCATCGCGGTCGGCAAAGGCCTGCTGCACCTGCCTCAGCAGGCCCTGATGCGCGCCCAGCGGCTGGCCCACGACGAGGCTGCGGGCATCTTCCAGCGTGCGGCGTATCTTCTCGCCGCCCGGCACCTCGCCCACGCCGGTGTGGCCGGCGCTGTCGGTGAGGATGAGCAGGTTGCGGGTGAAGAACGGCGCATGGGCGCCGCTCAGGTTGAGCAGCATGCTGTCGCGCCCGGCCACCGGGATGACGCGCAGCTGCGTGATGACGGGCGTGGCGCTCATCGCAGGCTCAGTCGGCCGTGATCTTGCGCTCGGTGATGACCTTGCGCCAGCGTTCGAACTCGGCCGCCTGGAAGGCGGTGAACTGCTCCGGCGTGTTGGCGACGATCTCGAAGCCCTGCTCCAGCAGCTTCGGCCTGACGTCGGGCGCATTCAACGCGGTGACGATGGCGCCGTGCAGCCGGCGCTTGATGTCGGCCGGCAGGCCCTTGGGCGCGGCCACCGCCTGCCAGGAATAGACCTGCAGACCCTTGACGCCCAACTCGTCCATCGTGGGCACCTCGGGCAGCACCGGCGAGCGCTTCGCGCTGGTGATGCTCAGCGCGCGCAGCTTGCCGGCCTTGATCTGCGGCAGCGCGGTGTTGATGTTCATGAAGCTGGCGTCGACCTGGTTGCCCAGCAGGTCGGTCATCACCGGGCCGCCGCCCTTGTAGGGAATGTGCAGGCCGGAGGTGCCGGTCTGCTGCCAGAACAGCTCGGCGGTGATGTGGTCGCTGGAGCCGTTGCCCGACGACGCGAAGCTCATCTTGCCGGGGTTGGCCTTCTCGAAGGCGAGCACATCCGCCAGGCTCTTGTGCGGCGACGCGGCCGGCACCACCAGCACGTTGGGGGCCTGCACCGCGACGCTGACGTAGTCCAGGTCCTTGGTGGGCTCGTAGCCGATGTTCTTCAACAGGTGGGGGCCGATGACCAGCGGCCCCAGCGAGGTCACCAGCAGCGTGTAGCCGTCCGGTGCCGAACGCTTCACCGCCACGGTGCCGATGGTGCCGCCGGCACCGCCGCGGTTGTCCACCACGAAGCTGCCGCCCAGCCCCTCCTGGAGCTTGGCGCCCAGCATGCGGGCGATGGCGTCACTTGAGCCGCCCGGCGGGAACGGCACCAGCAGGGTCACGGGCTTGGCCGGCCAGGCCTGGGCCAGCACCGAGGTCGATGCCGCCAGGCCGAGCAGGCAGGCTGTCAGCAGCTTCTTCATGGCTTGTCTCCTGTTGAAGTCGGGATGGCCTCTGACGGGCCTTGGACTTATTGCGGACCGAGCTTGGAAATCAGCGCGCCGAGTTGGTCCACCTCGGTCGGCATCAGATCGGACAGCGGCGGGCGCACCGGGCCGGCCGTATGGCCCACCAGCGTGGCGCCGGCCTTCACGATGGACACGGCGTAGCCCTCGCCCTTGTTGCGCAGCGCGATGTAGGGCAGGAAGAAGTCGCGGATCAGGCGGTCGGTGGTGGCGGTGTCGCCGGCCGCGTGGGCGTTGTAGAACTCCATCGCCGTCTTGGGGATGAAGTTGAAGACGGCGGACGAGTACACCGGGCAGCCCATGGCCTTGTAGGCCCCGGCGAACAACTCGGCCGTGGGCAGGCCGCCCACGTAGGCGAAGCGCTCGCCCAGCGCCTGGCGGATGGAAACGAACTTCTCGATGTCGCCGAAGCCATCCTTGAAGCCGATCAGGTTGGGGCAGCGGTCGGCCAGCACCTGCAACGAGGCCGGCGTCAGCTTGCAGGCGCCGCGGTTGTAGACGATGACGCCGAACTTCACGCTCTTGCACACCGCCTCGACGTGAGCGATCAGGCCCTCCTGGCTGGCTTCGGTCAGGTAGTGCGGCAGCAGCAGGATGCCCTGGGCGCCCAGCGCTTCCGCCTCCTGCGCGTACTGGATGGCCACGCGGGTGCCCCCACCGGCGCCCGCAATGATGGGCGTGCGGCCCCGGCAGGTGTCCAGCGCCACCTTGATGACCTCGCGGTACTCGCCCGGCTCCAGCGAGAAGAACTCGCCCGTGCCGCCGGCGGCGAACAGCGCCGAGGCGCCGTAGGGCTGCAGCCACTCCAGCCGATCGGCGTAGGGCTTGGGGGCGAAGCTCAGCTGCGCGTCGAAGTCGGTCAGCGGAAAGGACAGCAGGCCGGCTTGCAGCACGCTCTTGAGTTCTTGGGGCGACATGGTTGGGCTCCGGCTAGGGTGGAGAAAGCGTCGGCCACCGGTTGTCTCCCGAAGGTGGCGACGCCGTTAAGTTGTAGGTCATCGTACAACTTGATGCCAGCGAATGCCGCCTAGGGAAACTACCAGGGCGCCTTGCCCTGTGCCGCGTCAGCGGCCGGCCTGCGGTGCCGCCGCCCCGGCCTGCGCCGCCTGGGCGCGGCGACGCCGCTCGCGGCTGTTGCTGAGGTGGGTGCGCATGGCGGCCCGGGCCGCCTCAGCATCCTGGGCCTGGATGGCGTCGAGGATGCTCTCGTGCTCGCCGTTCACCCGGCGCATATAGGCCAGCCGCTCGGCGCTGGGGTCGGCGCTCTCGAGCCGAGCGCGCGGAATGATCTGGCTGCCCAGCGTGGACATCAGCTCGGCAAAATGGCTGTTCTGCGTGGCCCGCGCGATCTCGAGATGGAACTGGAAGTCCGCCGCCACCGAGTCTGCGCCCTGCTCCACCGCGGCGATGACTGCATCGAGCGCGCGCCGCATGTCGACCAGATTGCCTTCGGTGCGCCGCTGCGCGGCGAGGCCGGCAGCCTCGGTCTCCAGGCCGATGCGCAATTCCAGCACCGCGATCACGTCCTGCAGCGTGCTGAACTGTTCCGGCGTGATCTTGAACGCCGGCCCGTCGCCCAGGCCCAGCACGAAGGTGCCGATGCCGTGGCGGGTCTCCACCAGACCGGCCGCCTGCAGCTTGGAGATGGCCTCGCGCACGACAGTGCGGCTGACCTCGAATTCCTCCATGAAAGCCGCCTCGGTCGGTAGCTTGTCGCCGATCTGCAGTCGGCCATCGCGGATGCGCTCGCGCAGCGCATCAACCAGCTCCAGCGCGAGCGTTCGCGGGCGACGACGGACGGGTACATGCATAGTTATTGGTGGTTTCCCTAGGTTTTGGCAGAGCCCCAAGACCTACAGTGTCTCCAGTTGTACGACAACATGACGACGTACAGCAAATGGTTTGCACTGTACCAAGCTCCCTTTGTGTTCGACATGAGCGACCTTCACACACGCCCTCCCCTCACGCTGCGCATGCATGCGCATGACAACGTCGCCATCGTCGCCAATGACGGCGGCCTGCCCGAAGGCACGCGCCTGCCCGACGGCATTCCCGGTGCCGGCCTGGTGCTGCGCGACAAGGTGCCGCAGGGCCACAAGGTGGCTCTGGAAGACATCCCCGCCGGTGCCGCAGTGCGCCGCTACGACGTGCCCATCGGCTATGCGCTGAAGGACATCCCGGCCGGCAGCTGGGTGCATGAGCGTCTGCTCGAGCTACCTGCCGCGCGCGGCCTCGAGGGCCTGCCCATGGCCACGCGCCAGGCGCCCGCGGCCGAGGCGCTGACGGGCTACACCTTCCAGGGCTACCGCAATGCCGACGGCTCGGTGGGCACGCGCAACATCCTGGCCATCACGACCACGGTGCAGTGCGTGGCCGGCGTGGTGGCCCAGGCGGTCGCGCGCATCAAGGCCGAGCTGCTGCCGCTCTACCCCAACGTGGACGACGTGATCGGCCTGGAGCACAGCTACGGCTGCGGCGTTGCCATCGACGCGCCGGACGCGGTGATCCCCATACGCACGCTGAAGAACATCTCGCTGAACCCCAACTTCGGCGGCGAGGTAATGGTGGTCAGCCTGGGCTGCGAGAAGCTGCAGCCCAACCGCCTGCTGCCGCCGGGCAGCTTCCCCATCGTGGATGAGCGCGGTGCCGACGCCGGCCCCGACACCGTCTGCCTGCAGGACGACGCCCACGTGGGCTTCATGTCCATGCTGGACGACATCCTCGCCAGCGCCCGCCCGCACCTGGAGCGCCTGAACGCGCGCCGCCGCGAGACCGTGCCGGCCAGCGAACTGGTCGTCGGCGTGCAGTGCGGCGGCAGCGACGCCTTCTCGGGCGTCACGGCCAACCCGGCGGTCGGTTTCTGCGCTGACCTGCTGGTGCGCGCCGGCGCCACCATCATGTTCAGCGAGAACACCGAGGTGCGCGACGCGGTGGAGCAGCTGACCAGCCGCGCCGCCAGCCCCGCCGTGGCCGAGGGCATCGTGCGCGAGCTGGGCTGGTACGACCGCTACCTGGAGCGCGGCCGCGTCGACCGCGCCGCCAACACCACGCCCGGCAACAAGGCCGGCGGCCTGGCCAACATCACCGAGAAGGCGATGGGCTCGGTGGTCAAGAGCGGCAGCGCGGCCATCTCGCATGTGCTGTCGCCCGGCGAGAAGCTGGGCCGCGAGCAGCGCGGCCTGGTCTATGCCGCCACGCCGGCCAGCGACTTCATCTGCGGCACGCTGCAACTGGCCGCGGGCATGAACCTGCACGTCTTCACCACCGGCCGGGGCACGCCCTACGGCCTGGCCGAATGCCCGGTCATCAAGGTGGCCACGCGTTCAGACCTGGCACGCCGCTGGCACGACCTGATGGACGTGAACGCCGGCCGCATCGCCGATGGCGAGGCGAGCATCGAGGAGATGGGCTGGGCCCTGTTCCGCCTGATGCTGGACGTGGCCAGCGGCCGCAAGACCTGGGCCGAGCACTGGAAGCTGCACAACGCGCTGGTGCTGTTCAACCCGGCGCCGGTGACCTGAGCAGCGTCCGCAGAAATTCGTGAACTGTTCATGCCGCGCTGATTCCTGACGCCGGCCACCGGAATCGGCGCGGCGATGGTGCCCGGCTGTCGCGATGACGGCCGGCCGATGGGCCTGGCCCGCACGCTCATGCCGGCCCGCAGCCGCCAGCCCCCCCGAACTCTTCACGATGTCCTCAGAAAAACTCACCGTTGGCGCCCGACTGGCGCTTGGATTTGGGGCCACCACCGCCCTCGGCGTGCTGCTGGCCGGCCTGGCCACCTGGCAGATGCGCAGCCTCAGTACGGCGCTGGAGCAGGTGGCGCAGGATCGCATTCCCAAGATCACGCTGGCCACGCAGATCAAGGACGACCTGAACCTGACGGCCCGCTCGGCCCGCAACATCGTCATCAGCGCGGAGCCGGAGTTCCGCCAGGCCGAGCTTCAGCGCATCGCCAAGGCCCGCGAGGGCGTGGTCGAGCGCATGGCCCGGCTGGACAGGATCATCAACCTGCCCAAGGCCCGCGAGACCTTCCAGCGCATGAGCGCCCAGCGCGAGCGCTATGGCAGCGGACTGGACCAGCTGATCACGCTCGCACAGAAGGGCGAGCATGACCAGGCGGCCGAGTTCATCGTCAAGCAGCTTCGCCCCTTGCAGAACGACCTGTTCAAGTCCATCGATGAGTTCATGCAGTTGCAGATCGATGCGTCCGAGAGTCTGGCGACCAACGGGGCGGCTGCCGCGCAGAGCAGCGCCGTCACGCAGATGCTGCTGGCGCTGACGCTGGCCCTGCTGGGCGGCGGCACCGGCTGGGCGCTCGCCCGCCATCTGCGCCGTGCGCTGGGCGCCGAACCGCAGCAGGTGAGCGACGCCGTGCAGCGCGTCGCCGGCGGCGATCTGTCCCAGGCCATCGAACTGCGCGCGGGGGACGCATCCAGCGTGATGGCCAATGTCCAGCAGATGCAACAGGCGCTGGCCGCCACCGTCACCCAGGTGCGATCCACCGCGGAGGGCGTGGCCACCGCCAGTTCGCAGATCGCGCAGGGCAATCAGGACCTGAGCCAGCGTACCGAGGAGCAGGCCAGCGCACTGCAGCAGACCGCGGCGACGATGACCGAGCTGAACGAGACCGTCCGCCACAACGCCGACAACGCCAGGCAGGCCAATCAGCTGGCGGGGAGCGCCTCCGAGGCGGCCACCCGCGGCGGCACGGTCGTGGGTCAGGTCGTGCAGACCATGGACGGCATCAGCGAATCCAGCCGCCGCATTGCCGACATCATCGGCGTCATCGACGGCATCGCCTTCCAGACCAACATCCTGGCACTGAACGCGGCAGTCGAAGCCGCCCGGGCCGGCGAGCAGGGGCGAGGCTTTGCGGTGGTGGCGGGCGAGGTCCGCACGCTCGCGCAGCGATCGGCCGAGGCGGCCCGCGAGATCAAGACGCTGATCACCCGCAGCGTCGAACAGGTCGAGCAAGGCAGCCAGCTGGTCGGCGACGCCGGCACCCGCATGAACGAGATCGTCGACGCCATACGACGGGTGGCGGACATCGTCGGCGAGATCAGCTCCGCCAGCGCGGAGCAAAGCACCGGCGTGAACCAGGTGGGCGACGCGGTCAACCAGATGGATCAGGTAACCCAGCAGAACGCCGCGCTGGTAGAGGAAAGCGCGGCGGCAGCCGAAAGCCTGCGACAGCAGGCGGGCCAGCTTGTCGACGCGATGGCGGTGTTCCAGCTCGGCCGCAGCGCGTCACGCGCCTGATCTCCCCGGCGCTTAAGGGCCGACCGCCGGGGACGGCCGTGCGTCGTAGTTCATAGGCACCCAGCGGTAGCCCGCACCATCGGGCTGCAGGTGTCCGAGGCCCGGGAAGGCGATATGGGCGGCGGCCACCAGCTGACGCTGCGCGGCGACGGCTGCAAACAGCCGCTCGCGCGAGCTGCGCGCTGCCGGGCCGTCGCTGTCGTACTGAACCGTGATCTCGGGGTGCGGCAGTTGCAGCGCGGCCACGTGCACCAGATCGCCCCACACCAGCACCGAGGCGTTGCCCTGCGTGAAGCGATAGCTCAGGTGCCCGGGCGTGTGGCCCGGCGTTGGCAGCGCCTCCAGGCCGTCGTCCGGCAGCGGTGCGCCCTCCACCGCCTTGAGCCGGCCCGCCTCGCGATAGGGCCTGAGCGCGGCAGAGGCCGCATCGAAGAAGCTGCTCAGGTAGGCCGGCGCACGGGCCTGCTCGGCCGGGCTGGTCCAGTAGTCCAGGTCACGGCGCGAGGCATAGACCACGGCGTTCGGATAACGCATGCGCCCACCGTCGACGATGCCGCCGACATGGTCCTTGTGCAGGTGGGTCAGGTAGACCGCGTCCACCTGTTCCGGCCGGTAGCCGGCGGCGCGCAGCTGGGCCTCCACCTGGCCGCAGCAGTCGCCGTACAGCGCGCCCGCACCGGCGTCGATGAGGATGAGCCGCCGGCCGGTGTTGATCAGGAAGGCGTTGATCGAGCCCTGCAGCGGCACCGCCAGGAACTCGCGCCTCAGCCCGGCCGTGATGTCCTCGGGCGTGAGGCCCCGCATCACGGTGTCCACCGGAAACGGATGCGTGCCATCCGACAGCGCCGTCAGCTCCGCCGTGCCGACGAAGCTGCGGTAGAACCCCGGTGCCTGGAACCGCTGCTGCGCGACGCGCGGGGCAGGCGCGGCCTCGGCCGCCCGCGCGGCGGGCGCGCACAGCGACATCAGCGTGACGCCGAGCGCGGCCAGCCAGGCGGTGGGGAATCGGTGTTGCACAGCGGGCATGCAGGGCTCCATCGTCAAGGGTTCACCAAGCGGCCATCCAGCGACCATCAAGCGGCCGCGCAGGGCCGCCCCTGGCGTGCCGGCGCATCCCGGCCGCGCAGGTCCAGCGCCAGGGCGATCAGCAGCGCGGCGCCGGCCATCCAGAAGCTCAGCTCGGGTCGGCCGCCCATCGCGGCATAGACCGCCGAATACACATAGCCGCCCACCGCCTGGGCCAGCGCGAACGACACCGTGGCCTGGCTCCACATCGCCTGGCGTGCATGCGGCTCAGGCACCAGTTCGTGCACGCGGTTCAGCGCCAGTGGCACGGCCCCGACCGGGAAGGAGCCCAGCACGACGGCCAGCGCAATCAGCGTGGCCGGCTGGCGGTCCAGCGCGAAGGCCAGCACGGCCAGGATCTGCAGCGCCAGCGTCGCACGAATCGCGCGCCGCGCGCCCCAGCGGTCGGCAGCGCCACCGTAGACCAGCGGGCCCAGCATCGCGCCCACGCCATAGGCCACCCAGGCCACGCCACCGGCGCTGCTGCCCGGCCCCGCCGCGCGGCTGACGTCGTCCACCAGGAACATCATCACCGGCACCACGCCCAGTGCCATCAATCCGTATTGCGCCAGCAGCACCCGCACGGGGCCCGGCATGCGGCGCCGCTTCATGGACGCCAGCGTGGGCACGGGCGGGTCGCCCGCGGTGGAGGGCCAGGCCGCCCAGCTGAGCGCCGTCAGCAGCAGCGACAGCGCGCCCAGCGCCAGCCAGGTGTCGCGCAGGCTCACCGCCAGCACCAGGGGCACCAGCGTGCCCGAGATGGCAACGCCGGCCCCGATGCCGAAGAAGATGGCGCCGCTGGCCAGGCCACGCTGGGCCGCCGGCACATGGTGAAGGACGACGCTGGACACGAGCACCATGATGACGCCGCCTGCCACGCCGGACATCAGCCGCCAGGCAAAGAACCAGGCCTCCGAAAGTGGGAAGGCGCAGGCCACGAAGGCCAGCGAGGCCAGCAGCAGCATGGCGCGCAGCACGCCCACCGGCGAGGCATAGCGCGCCATGGCCCGCCCGCTCAGTGCACCGATCAGGTAGCCGGCCAGGTTGGCGGCGCCGAGAAAGGCCACCTGCGAGGCCGCGAACCACTGCGCATGGATCATCGCGGGCAGCAGCGGCGTATAGGCGAAGCGGGCCAGGCCGATGCCGACCAGGCTGGCCGCCAGCCCCGCCAGGATGGCCGGCAGCGCGGAGGCGCCCGTACGGACTACCGGCATGTCGTCGTTCATGGAGATCTCCTGAAGGTGCCGCACAACGGCCTGTGCAGCATCGACAGGAGATTAGTCCGCAAGACCAATGCGCAATCGCATCATTGACGCAATACTCAGATGCAGGAATGCATCAGGAGGACGAATGAACTGGGACGATGCGCGCATCTTTCTGGCACTCAGCCGCGAGGGCTCGTTGCGCGGCGCAGCGCGCCTGCTGGGTGTGGACCAGGCCACGGTCGGCCGGCGCGTCACGGCGATGGAGAAAGACCTTGGCGCCAAGCTGTTCCTGCGCGCCTCCGATGGCTACCTGCTGACGCCTGCCGGCGAGACCGCGCTGAGCTCGGTGCGCCGCATGGAGAACGCCGCGCTCGAACTGCAGGCCAAGATCGACGGCCAGGACGACGCGCTCAGCGGCACCGTGCGCGTGACCAGCACCGACTCCATCTCGCTGGACTTCCTGCTGCCGGCGCTGGGCGAGCTGCACCGCGAGCATCCGCAGATCCGGGTGGACCTGGAGGTGTCCACCCAGATGCTGAGCCTGCCGCGCCGGCAGGCCGATCTGGCCATCCGCAACGTCAAACCCGACAACCCCGACCTGGTCGTGCGCCGCATCGCGCAGTGGCCGGTCGCGCTGTTCGCCAGTGCCGCCTACCTGGAGCGCCATGGCGAGCCCGATCCGCAGGGCGAGTTCGCCGGCCATGACATCGTCGCCTACAAGCCTTATCTCGAAGGCGGGCGGCTGTTCACGCTGCTGGACGAGCCGGCCCGCCAGGGCCGCGTGACCGTGGCGCTGAACTCCAGCCTGATGCTGCGCCGGGCCGTGGCCGCAGGCCTGGGCATCGGCGAGATGCCGGTCTACATGGGCGAGCGCGAGGGGCTGGTGCGGGTCTGGCCCGAGCGCACCCGCCGCGTGGACTACGAGGTCTGGCTGGTGATGCACCCTGACCTGCGCGGCAGCGCCCGCGTCCGCACGGTGGCCGACTACCTCGCCCGCGCGGTGACGACGGCCACCTGATCACGCCGATCAGCCCTGCAGCTTGAAGCGCTGCACCACCTCGCCGAGGCGCCCGGCCTGCGCGCGCAGGCTTTCGGTGGCGGCACTGGCCTGCTCCACCAGCGCCGCGTTCTGCTGGGTGGTCTGGTCCAGGTGGCTCACCACCTGGTTCACCTCGGTGATGCCGCGGCTCTGCTCCAGCGCGGCCGTCGTGATCTCGGACACCAGCGACGACACGCGGTGCGAGCTGCTGACGATGGCCTCGATGGATTCGCCGGCCCGCGCTGCCAGCTGGGCGCCGGTGTTGACCTCGCCCACCGAGGCGTCGATCAGGCCGCGGATCTCGCGCGCCGCCTCGGCCGAACGCTGCGCCAGCGAACGCACCTCGCCCGCCACGACCGCAAAGCCGCGGCCCTGCTCGCCGGCCCGGGCCGCCTCGACGGCCGCGTTGAGCGCGAGGATGTTGGTCTGGAAGGCCAGCGCGTCGATCAGCGTCGTGATGTCGCTGATGCGCACCGAGCTGCTGCTGATCTTCTGCATCGACGCCACCACCTGGCCCACCACGTTGCCGCCGTCCTGTGCGGCGCTGGACGCGCGGCGCGCGATCTCGTTCGCGTCCTGAGCGGACGACGCGGTCTGCTGCACGGCGGCGGCAATCTCCTCCATGGAGCTGGCGGTCTGCTGCAGGCCAGACGCGGCCTGCTCGGTACGCCCCGACAGATCGCGGTTGCCCAGCGTCAGCTCATCGCTGGCCGTCGACACCCCCTGCGCGGCCTGCTGAATGTCCTGCAGCGCCTGACGCAGCGCCGCACGCATCTGGTCCAGCGAATGCAGCAACTGGCCGGTCTCGTCGGCCGCGTAGTACGCGCCGGGCTGGCCGCTGAGGTCCATGGCCGCGATGTCGGCCGCCACGCGCCGCGCCTGGGCCAGCGGGCGTGTAATGCTGCGGGTGAGCCACCAGGCCAGCAGCGCTCCCAGCACCAGCGCGAGCCCAGCGCAGACGCTCAGCAGTACCGCGGCACGCGACTGCTGCGTCTGCACCTGCCGGCCGCTCTCGTCCATCTGGCGACGCGCGTCGTCCATGATGGCCTTGACCTCGCGCAGATAGACCTCGCTGGCCCGGCTCAGCTCCCCGTCGTAGAGCGCCTGCGCCTGCTGCGCCTGGCCGGCCTGCTTGAGCTGGTACACCGACATCAACGCCGTCAGGTAGGTCTTGCGAAGGCCGAGGATGCGCTCGTAGCGGGCACGCCCCTCGGCATCCGTCAGGCGCTGCTGCACGGCCGCCTGGATGCCATCAATCTTGACGCGGATGGCGTCCCGCGTGCTGGCGTAATAGCCGGCCAGCGAGTCGTCGCTGGAACGGGCGATGGCCGCTGCCAGCAGGCCAGACGCATAGACCGTGGCATACCAGTCCGACGCCAGGCGCTCGGTGTCCACCTGCTGGTTCAGCATGCGCTTGACCGCATCGCGCGACGACTCGAACTGCAGCACCGCCAGCGCGCTGCTGACCAGACAGATGAACAGGATGGCGGCCAGCACCACTGCCAGTCGCATGCCGATGGATAGCCGGCCGAGAAACATGGAAAGCTCCAGGACACCCCAGGGACATCGGCCCGCCGCACGAGGGGTGGCGCGCGGTCGGGCAAGGCAGGCACGTGGCCTGCCCAGGAAAGGGCAGTGGCCCCGGCGTCAGTCGCCACCCACTGGCGGCTGACGGCCCAGCGCAACGCTGACGGCGTCTGCCACCGACTGCAGATGGGCGAGTTCGCCGGGTGGATAGGCATGCGCCGCGCGAGCGAACAAGGCCAGGCAGCCCCAGCAACGGCCGCCCTGCCATAACGGCAGCAGCAACGCGCTGGCAAAGGCGGTGCAGCCCGGCCACAGAAAGCTGGTACCCAGCGCCTCGGGGCAGCCGCCGATCACCAGCGGCTCGCCGCACAGCAAGCGCTGCAACAGGTCCTGCCGGCCGGGCAGCAGCAGCAGATCGCCTCGGCGCGGCGGCAGGCTGCAAAGCGTGTCGCCAGCCACCGGGGCGATCACGCTGTAGGCGCCGCCCGTTGTGCCCTGGAACACGGCGATGCAGGCCAGGTCGGCGTCGTGGGCGTCGACCAGTTGCTGACACAAGCCCTGCATCGCCACGTCCACATCCGCGCTCGACTGCAGCGAATCACGCCAGGCCTGGCGACCCATCGATGGGCGAGCCGCATTGCTGGCACGATCACGCCGCCGCCGCATCAGCAGCCACCCGGACAACACCCCCGCGGCGGCTGGCACCAGGGCGCCCTCCACCGCCGCAGCCGTGGCCGACAGGTCGGACGCCTGCGCACCCGTCACGAGCCCGGCGACGCCCAGCAGGGCGGCACGGGTCAGCCAGCGACGGGCAGCAGCCCGCCGGGCGGGGGCGTGGAGGCGACGGCGGCGGGCTGTTTTCACGGCGGCAGACAGCGGGGGCTGGGATGCCGTTCAGCATAGGGATGCAGCGGCCCGTTGGCTGCCCGTGCCGCCGCATCGCGTCGATGCAGAAATGCTGCGGCGCAGCATCCATGCCGAAAAGCCGCCGGGCCGGCAGGGGCGCCAGGTCACCCCCTGCAGCATCGAGACCCGGCGCACCTGGCCGTCACCGCATCGGGTGGATGCGTGCCGGCTCGAGGCCTTGGAGCCTAGAGATCCGTCAGGTGGCGCGTCAGCGCGGCGCTGCCCATCTCCGGCGCCAGCGCTGCGGCCTGCCCGGCCCAGAGGCTGCTGTAGTCCGTGCGGCCCTGCGGCTCGGCCACGGCACGCAGCGGCAGAAGCGCGCCCCCGGCGGTGGGGAATGCCGGGGCGAGATCGCTCATCGGCCCCTGCTCGCGCATCAGCCGGTTCAGCAGTCCGCGCGCGGGACGGCCAGTGAACAGATTGGTCAGCGCCGTGCCCTCGGCGCTCGCCTGGCGCAGTGCGTCGCGATGGAAGTCCGGGATGCGCGCCTCCGGCGTGCGCAGAAAGGCCGTGCCGACCTGCACCGCGGACGCCCCCAGCGCCAAGGCCGCGCGCACGCCGCGCCGGTCGGCGATGCCGCCTGCCGCGATCACCGGCACGCCGACCGCATCCACCACCTGAGGCACCAGCGCGAAGGTGCCCACCTGCGTGTTCATGTCGTCGCTGAGGAAGTTGCCCCGGTGGCCGCCGGCCTCCCAGCCCATCGCGATGACGGCATCCACGCCGCGCTCGGCGAGCCAGCGGGCCTCGGCCACCGTCGTGGCCGAGGCGATCACCCGGGCGCCGCTGCGCTTCACCCGCGCCAGCAGCTCGGGCGCCGGCAGGCCGAAGTGGAAGCTGACGACCTCGGGCCGCCATTGCTCCACCAGCTCGCAATAGGCGGCATCGAAGGGTGCGCGGGCCGACGAGGGCACCGGCGCTGCCGGGTCCAGCCCCTCCGCCACGTAATAGCCGGCCAGCGCGGCCCGCCAGGCCATCTGGGCTGTGGGATCGGCCTGCGGCGCCTGATGGGCAAAGAAGTTCAGGTTGATCGGCTTGCGGGTCGCCGCGCGGATGAGCTGGAGTGCGGCCTGCATTTGATCGAGCGTCAACAGCGCCCCCGGCAGCGAGCCCAGCCCGCCCGCCTCGCTGACGGCGATCACCATTTCGGGCGTGGTAGCGCCTGCCATGGGCGCCTGGATCAGGGGACGCTCGATGCCGAACAGGTCGAGGATGCGGGTATCTTGCCAATGCGCCATGGGGCTCTCCGTCGCTAGCCGCCGCCAGGCGCCAGGTCTTGCCTGCGCCCGCGGCCAGGGTGCTATTCGAGCACGGCAGCCAACCCCGCATCGTGGCCGGGGCATACTGCCCCGATGCCATCCACCGAGCCCCGCGAGCGCCCCAGCCCCGAACAGATCGCCGCGCTGCCGGCCTATGCCGGCCTGGGGCTGGCGCAGATCGAGGTGCTCCGGCTGCCCGACCAGCTGGCGTCGGCCGAGCGTGTGATGCGCGAGGCCGGCCTCGTCGGCTTCGACACCGAGAGCAAGCCGGTATTCCAGGCCGGCCAGCCGCACAACGGACCGGACATCATCCAGTTCGCCACCCAGGACCGGGGCTTCATCGTGCCGCTGGCCGCCAGCGGCGTGGAGCTGCTGTTGCGCACCGTCATCGAGGCCCCGGACATCCTGAAGGTCGGCTTCGGGCTGGCCTCGGACAAACCGCTGCTGCAGCGCCGTCTGGGTCTGCAACTACAGCCCGCCGTCGACCTCTCCCACCAGGTGAAGCGACTAGGATTCAAGCAGGCTGTGGGCCTGAAGGCCGCAGTGGCCATCGTGCTTGGCGAGCGCCTGCCCAAGTCCAAGAAGACCACCACGTCCAATTGGGCGAGCCCGACGCTCAGCCCCCAGCAGCTTCAATACGCAGCCAACGACGCGCATGCCTCGCTGCGCATCTATCTGGCACTCAACGCCATGCCTCGCCGGTAAGTGCGCCGTGCTGCGCCACGCCAGGCTCAGGTCGACGGCAAGGCCCGGGCCTGGCGGCGCACCTCGTCGGCCACCGGGTGCAGCTGCTGCGGCGCATCGGTGCCGACTACGCTGTAGCCCAGCCCCCGCGCCGCCCAGGTGAAACCGCCGACATCGCCGGCACTCTGCTCCATCATCGGCGCTTCCTTGTCATGCGCCATGGGGCGGATCATCACCGCCATGCGGGTGCCATCGGTCCGGTCGTAGAAGAACAGGCCCGCCGGCCCGTGCACGGTGGACACCAGCCGGCCCCCGACGTAGTGGTAGCCGGACGGGCCCAGATCAGGAATTTCGACCGGCCGCTGCAGCTTGCTCGACACCAGCCTGACCAGGCCGGCACGGTCCATCTCGGCGCCGGGCTCGGTCACATAGGACGCATAGCTGCTGCGCGCCTCGCCGGCCAGCAGCGCAATGCCTCCGGCGGGCTCCATGGCGCCATGCATGTGCCAGCCGCCAAAGGTGCCCGTCCCCAGCGCCAGCACGACGGCCGCGGCCATGCGCCAGCCCCAGGGGCTGGGCTGTCGCCGATGCTCGAGCAATGCCTGCACGCGCAGGCGCTCAGGAACCGGCTCGTCCGCAATCGGCGCCAGCGCCGAGCGCAGCAGCTGCCGTTGTGCGGCAAACCGCGCGACCGTCTCGGCGTCGCCGGGATGGCGGTCCAGATGCTCCTGCACCTCGCGGCGCCGGGCCGGATCGAGGGCATCATCGACGAAGGCGTGGAGGTCATCCTCCAGCACGGGGGTGGGTGTGGGTTGCTTGGCCATGGCTTACTTCATCCTACGCAGCTGCGCGCCGCCCGGTGCCTGAATCTTGCGGCCCGACTCGCCGTCCAGCGCCCGCTGCAGGCGCTCGCGGCCACGCGCCAGCCGCGACATCACGGTGCCGATCGGGATGCCCAGCGTCTGCGCCGCCTCGGCGTAACTGAGATCCTCCACCGACACCAGCAGCACCACGCTGCGCTGCTCCTCCGGCAGGGCCGCGATGGCTTGCATCAATTCTCCGTGACGCACCCGGTGCTCCTGGGCGGCCGGTACGGCCAGGCTGGCCTCTTCCGCATCGGCGATATCGATGTGCAGGCCGCGCCGGGCATCCTGGCGCAGCTTGTTGACGATGAGGTTGTGCGCGATCGCGAAGACCCACTGCCGCGTGTCCCCGACCTTGCGGCGGGTGTGCCAGCTGGCGATGGCCTTCTCCAGGCAGTCCTGGACCAGGTCATCGGCCAGATCGCGGTCGCGCACCATCGCGCTGGCATAGCGCCGCAACGCCGGAATCAAGGGCTCGAGCGCCTCGACGAGTTCCATGCCAGCGCCCTCGCTCAATGCACTGCCACCTGCAGCTGCACCGGCTGCCCCGGCTTGCCGTCGGTCACCGGCGCCACCACCAGGAAGCGCCGCGCCGCTGCTGCATCGGCCTGCACGATCTGCCGGATCGGGCCGATCGCGTTCACGATGGCCGAGCCGGCCGGATTGCTCATGAAGTTGGCGAGCGGCTGCAGTGGGCCGCTGCCGTCGGCCTTGTCGGCCAACGCCACCACATAGGGCTGCTTGGGCTTGAGCCCGGTCACGGAGGCCTGGAACACCTGCAGCAGGCCCTGGTCGAACAGCGAGACGCTGGTGCGCACCGCGCTGGGGTCGCCGGCGTCGGCCAGCGTCAACGAGGCCACCTGTCCGGCGACGCCCAGCGGTTGCAGATTCTGCAGACCATCGCTGCCCTCGGGCACGGCATTGGGCACGTAGGCAATCGCCTGCGGAGCCTGGCCAATGGGCACCTGGCCGACCACCGTGTTGGTGGCCGTGTCGATCGCTGCGAGCGCATCGGCGTTTTCGAGGCCCACGTAGATGCGGCTGCCGTCACCCGACGGCCAGACGCCGTGCGGCAGCTTGCCCACCGGGATGGTCGCCACCTGCGAGAAGTTGTCCGTGCGGAACACCTTCACCTGGTTCAGGCCGCCCACGGTCACATAGGCAAAGGTGCCCTGCCGGGTGCGCGCGAAGTTCACGTGGTTGGTGATCGGGCCGGTGTCGAACGAGGTGATGACACCGAACGGCGGGCGGGCATCGAAGACCATGGTGCGACCGACATCCTTGAGCGTGAACCAGACCTGCTTGCCGTCCGGCGTGGCCGCAATATTGGGGCAGAACGGGCTGTCCTGCTTGACCTTGGCAACGATCTGATGCGTGGCCACCTCGACGATGGCCGTCTCGGGGTTGAACGACGAGCACACATAGCCGTACTTGCCGTCCGGCGAGAAGATCTGCATGCCCGGGCCCGCCGCCGTCGTGATGCGGGTCTTCTCCTCGAAGCTCGCGGCGTCGATCACCGACACATAGTTCTCGCCACGCACGGTGACCCAGACCTCCTTGCCATCCGGCGTGAAGAAGGCTTCGTGCGGCGAGCGGCCCACGTAGGTGGTGTGCTTGACCGTGTTGGTGGCTGTGTCGATGAAGGTCACCGAGTTGGAACCGATGGACACGACGGCCAACGTGCGGTGGTCGGGCGAATAACCCAGCCCGTGCACCAGCACCTGCCCGCGGTAGAGCGGGCTGAAATTGCCCGGCGACGGATCGCCCAGGCGGATCACGCCCAGCAGCCGGTTGTCCACCGGATCGGTGACGGACAGCGTATTGGAGAACTGTTCGGCCGCGTAGACGCGGTCACGATGGCTGATCGGCGTGTCGGCATCGGCAGCGCGACCGGGCGCCTGGCCGGCCAGCGCAGGCAGCGCGCCAAAGGTCGAGGAGATCAGCGTGCAGAGCAGGAGTTTCTTCAGCATGTCGGATTTCAGTGCGAGTGGTGATGCACAGCGGTTTCGCTGGCGGGTGCGACCTGGGTGGGGGCTGGCGCGGAGGGCGACAGACTGGCGCCAACGGCCAGTTGCATGGCCGCGATCTCCTGCTGCTGCTCCACGATGATTTCCTGGGCGATGCGCCGCAGCTGCTCGTTGCTGCCGTAGCGCAACTCTGCGAGCGCCATGTCGATGGCGCCCTGATGGTGGGGAATCATCATGGCCGCGAAGTCGCGGTCGATGTCCCCCGAGGGCCTCACGTCCATCGCGGCCATCATGCGATCCATCGCCAAGTCGTTCTCCTTGCGGAAGGCATCCTGCGGTGTCAGCGCCCCCGCCCAGAAGGCGGTGGCCAGCGCGGAGGCCACCACGCCCGCCCGCAGGGCCAGGCGCATGGCGCGATTGATTCTTGTGTTGCCCGTGCGGGTCATAAGCACTCCGTGAGGGGCGGCCCATGCCACCCTGAAACAGTAGACAAACAAGGTCGCGGCTTATTCCGCTGGCATGCGCGAGACTGCGCGCCAGCGCCGGCTCAGTTCATCGGCTGCTTCGGCATCGCGCCGGCGGCCAGCGTCGTGGCCTCGCCGCGCTGCTGCGCGATGCGCGCCACGCGCATCGCGAACTGCGACGAGCTACGCAGCGACTGATAGCGGGCCTGGGCATCCTGATAGGCCTGGCCATACACCTCGGGCGAATCACGACCGTCCAGCGCAGCCAGGCCAGACTGGCGGTAGATCTCCAGATCGGCGATCACCTCGGCACGGCTGCGCTGATGCATGGCCACGGGCTGATAGGCGACGCTGTCGGTGCCCGCGGCATGGTTGTCATGGGCGAGCGCGGTGGAACTGGCGATGACGGCCAGGGCCGCCAGGGTGAATTGCTTGAACAGCATGGGACTACTCCGGTTCATCGAGACAGAAGGTCCGGCCAACGGGCGGGACGCTCAGCGCCGGTACGCCCGCGAGGCGTAGCGGCCCTGTGCTGATGTAGACAAGGAAGGTCCCTGCTTATTCCAACTTCGCGCCGAGGTGGCGCCCCGCGGCCCTGCCAGGCCTATCGGGGCGCTGCAGGAACGCGCATGCGCAAGAACGCCATTTATGGAGGCCCATCACTCAGGCCCGCCGCGCCGGCAGGCGAATGTCTCAGGCCCGGCGCGATGCTCGCCGGGCCGCGTCTTCCGCCTCACGGCGGATCATCGGCGAACACAGTGCGGGAAGCGCACCAGGCGCTCATCTGCCGACGAGGTGCCATCCGCCCATCGCGGCCAAGCGCCCCCGGCGAAGGCCCAAAACAAAACGGCCTAGCGTCATGAACGCTAGGCCGTCGAATTACTTGGGGTGGCTGATGGGACTCGAACCCACGACAACAGGAATCACAATCCTGGACTCTACCAACTGAGCTACAGCCACCGCAGCGGAGCCTAAAAGTATAACCTAAAAATCAGGGCGCGCTAGCAGAAGATGCAGGAGCGGCAACTTTTATTGCCGCCTTGTACTGCGCCTTCAGCGCAGCCATGTAGGCCGCGTTCTCGACGCGGGCCCACGCGGCGGCGTACTGCGTCGCAGCGCGCTTGTCGTCGACGATGGCCGGATCCCGCGGCAGCACCTTGTTGACGCGGGCGACGACATAGCCGCCATCGTCAGCCACGACGCCGACCGACACCGGCAGCTTGGACGAATCGGCGCCCATGACCGCCTCCAGCTGGGCTCGGGTCAGGCCGTGCGCCTGGGCGCGCGACACGGTCATCGCCGTCTCGAAACCTGTCGCATCCGATGGGTTGGTCTTCAGCGTGGCCAGACGCGCCTCGCCTGCCTTCTTGGCCTGCTCGGCCGCCAGCTTGCGAACCAGCTGATCCCGCACCTTGTCCTTCACGTCGGCCAGCGCCGGCACACGCGCCGGCTCGTACTTCACGATGCGGGCGGAGACCATTTGGTTGGGCGCCGTCTCCACGGCTTCCGTGTTGCGCTTGTTGCGCAGGGAGTCGACACCGAACACTGCGTCCAGCAGCTTGGGCGACACCAGTACACCACTGGAGCCCGGCACGGGCTGACGCAGCACCGTCGCCGTCTGGATCTGCAGCTTCAGCTTGTCAGCGACAGGCTGCAGGCTGTCGGACTGCTCGTAGACGAGATTGCCGA
The DNA here is from genome assembly GCA_003241055.1 of Roseateles depolymerans. Classification (GTDB taxonomy): domain Bacteria; phylum Pseudomonadota; class Gammaproteobacteria; order Burkholderiales; family Burkholderiaceae_C; genus Pelomonas; species Pelomonas depolymerans_A. Next base: position 55,270 of record QFOD01000022.1, on the reverse strand, counting down.
ACTGCTCGGCAGCTTCGGAATAGCGGCGCTGGGCCAATTGCTTGCGAACCTCGCCCTCCACCTCCGCACGAACGGCTTCGAAGGACTTCTTCTCACCGCCACGCACGCCGGTCAGCTCGATGATGTGGTAACCGAAATCGGTCTCGACGAGATTGCTGATCTCGCCTTGCTTCATCGCGTAGACCGCAGCGTCGAACTCCTTGACCATCGCGCCACGGCCGAAGAAGTCGAGATCGCCGCCGTTGGCTGCGGAGCCTTCGTCCTGGGAGTTCTTCTTGGCCACCTCGGCGAACGAGGCCGGGTTCTTGCGGACCTGCGCCAGCAGTTCCTCGGCCTTGGCCTTGGCCTTGGCTCGCACATCGGCAGCCGCACTGCGATCCACCTTGATCAGGATATGGCTGGCGCGCCGCTCTTCGGGTACGCCGTAGCGGGACGCGTTCTCGTCGTAGTACTTGCGCAGGTCGTCCTCGGTGAAGCTGACGTCCTTCTTCAGGGCCTCGAGGTCGAGCACCACATACTGAATCTGCGCGGACTCGGGCAGCTGGAACCTGGCGGCATTGGCCGGCTCCTTGTAGAAGGCTTCCAGCTCGGCGTCGCTCGGATTGATCTTGGCGACGTAGTCCTTCAGGTCGAAACGCTGGAGCTGGATCTCGCGCTGCTGAAGCAGCGAGTCGAAAGCCAGCTTCACTGAGGCGGCACCGGCCACGGCCGAGGTCTCGACGCCCACAGTCACCTGGCGAACGGCCAGATCCTGACGCAGGCGCTCGACGAACATCGCCGAGCTCATGCCCTGGGCGGCCAGCATCGCCTTGTTGATGGTGCCGTCCGGATTGCGCAGAAAAGCGAACTCGGGATCGGCCTTGAACAGCTGGGCCAGGCGCTCGTCACTCACCGTGAAGTGCTGGTGATCCGCTGCGGCACGCAGCGTGCGCTCGGTCACCAGGCCCTCAAGGGCCTGGTGACGCACCTGCGGGGTATCGAGCAGCTTGGCATCGACATTGGGATTCTGGCGACGGATGCGATCGGCCTGTTCCCGCTGAGCCACTTCCCATTCGGCCTGGGTGATCTTGCGCCCGTCCACACTGGCGACGCCCGCATTGGCGCCCCCCATCATGCTCGTATAGCCCTGCATGCCCACAAACGCAAAGGACGGCAGGATCAGGATCAGCAGAATGAACTGGAACAGGCGGTTGTGTTGGCGAACGAAATCGAACATCGCAAAACCTCGGGGCAAACGCAACAAAGGCGAACCGGGGTTCGCCTTTGAGGGAGCCGCATTCTAGGGACTAGCCGGCGGGAATCTCCGGCCAAGAGATCGGGTTGGTGGGTGCTGACGGGCTCGAACCGCCGACCATCGCTGTGTAAGAGCGGCGCTCTACCAACTGAGCTAAGCACCCTTTCATATCGGGCACCCGATCAGAACGCCATCTTAATTGACTGCGTCCTTCAGCGCCTTGCCCGGCTTGAACTTCGGCACTTTAGCCGACTTGATCTTGATCGCTTCGTTCGTGCGCGGATTGCGACCCGTGCGAGCCGCGCGCTTGGTCACGCTGAACGTGCCGAAGCCCACCAACGAAACGGTGCCGTTCTTCTTCAGCGTGGTCTTCACGCCACCGATGACGGCTTCAAGCGCTCGCCCCGCGGCCGCCTTGGAAATGTCGGCTTGCTTGGCGATGTGCTCGATCAATTCGGACTTGTTCACTCGTACCCCCTCACAGGACGGTTGACGCCGGCCCCCGAAGTTCCAGAGGCCAGACAACGATGCAGTAGTCGACTCCCGTCCTGCTTGGCAGGCCCCGAATGCGTCAAACATCCGAGACCTAAAGGCGGTACGGGGAGCGGATTCTAGACGCGCACCCAACGGCCGCCATGGAGGGAAAAGTCCCGATACAACTCGTGCGCGTGCCGCTCTTAGCGGGCTTTCGCACGAATTTCGGGCAGGGCCTTCTGGAGGTAATAGACCATGGACCAGATGGTCAGCACCACGGCCGCGTAGATGAGCCAGGTGCCCCATACCCGCGTGGGCAGCCAGCCGAACAGCACGCCGTCGTACAGCAGGAAGGGAATGGCGATCATCTGCACCGTAGTCTTCAGCTTGCCGACCATGTGGACCGCAACACTGCGCGACGCGCCGATCTGCGCCATCCACTCCCGCAGCGCCGAGATGGCGATCTCGCGGCCGATGATCACCAGCGCCACCATCGCATTCACCCGCCCGAGCTCGAGCAGGATCAGCAGGGCCGAGCACACCAGGAACTTGTCGGCCACCGGGTCCAGGAAGGCGCCGAAGGACGAGGTCTGGTTGAGCTTGCGCGCCAGATAGCCATCCAGCCAGTCCGTCAGCGCAACGACGATGAACAGCGTCGTCGCGAACAGGTTCTGATGCGACGGGGTCAGGTTCAGATAGAACACCCCGACGATCAGCGGGATCGCCACGATGCGGGCCCAGGTCAGCAGAGTCGGCAGCGTCAGGAACATAGCAGGCAGGACCGGTCTTGCAGCATCCGGCGCGACTCCCCCATGGAGCGCCGGAAGCGCCTGAAAGGCGGAGCAGGTCAGCGCCGCATTGTGCCCAAGCCGCGCCGAGCCTCAGGCGCCGCACCCGGGTTTGTGGCGATAAGGACGCACCACCCGCTCAATCCAGGGTACGCGGCTTGAAGCGCTTGTCGTCGTCGAACAGGAAGGTTTCCGTGAAGGCCCAGGGCTGCGGCATGTGGCGCAGGTCGCCATAGGGCGCGGCCTTGTGGATGGCGTTGATGGCCATCTGCACGGTTTCAGGCGCCTGGCTCGGATGGCGCAAGACCTGGATACGTCGCACGCTGCCGTCACGGTTCAGTTCGACCTCCAGCACCGGGATGGCCAGCAGGATGGGCGGCGATGGCGTCAGATAGCTGCCAGCCGGGTTGGCCGCCACCAGCCGCTCGGCAGCCTGCCGACGCAGCTCGGCCGGCGTGCGCACCGCCCGCGGCGCCGGCAGTCCGGCAGGCGGCTTGGCAACGGGCGCAGAGGCAGCCGCCACCGCCGGGGGAGGCGCAGGCATCGCCGGTGGCGGCGGCGCGGGTGCGCGCGGCGTGGCGCTGCAGCCGGCAAGCAACGGCCCCAGCAGCCAGCGGGTCACCGGAGACCAGGGCCCGTCGCGCAGCCAGCGCTTGATTCGTTCGATCATCGTCATGTGTTGCTCCGGCGCATTGCGGGGTCGAAACCTCAGCGCAGCGCGCGATAGATGTCCTCGGCCAGTTCGCGCGAGATGCCCTTCACGCCGCACAGGTCCTCCACGCTGGCGCCAGCCACGCCGCGCACGCCACCGAAGCGCTGCAGCAGCTGGGCACGCTTCTTGGGGCCGACGCCCGGGATGTCCTCCAGCCTCGAGCCACCCGTGCGGGCGGATGCACGCTTGGCCCGCATGCCGGTGATCGCGAATCGGTGCGCCTCATCGCGGATCTGCGCGATCAGCATCAGCGCCGCCGAGTCCCGGCCGAGATAGACCTTTTCCCGCCCGTCGGCAAACACCAGCTCCTCCAGCCCCACCTTGCGACCCTCGCCCTTCTCCACGCCGGCAATCAGGCTGAGATCCAGGCCAAGCTCCTCGAACACCTCGCGTGCCATGCTGACCTGGCCGCGCCCGCCGTCCACCAGCACCAGGTCAGGCAGGCGGCCGGTGCCCAGCTGCGCGGCCTCGGCCATCTTGCTGTAGCGGCGGGTCAAGACCTGACGCATCGCCGCGTAGTCATCACCGCCGGTGATGCCGTCGATCGTGTAGCGGCGGTACTGGCTGCTCTGCATCTGGTGGCCCTCGAAGACCACGCAGCTTGCCACCGTCGCCTCGCCCGCGGTGTGGCTGATGTCGAAACATTCGACACGAAACTTGTCCATCTCGGGCACAGACAGGTCCAGCGCCTCCACCAGCGCGCGGGTGCGCGCCTGCTGCGAGCCCTCCTCGGCCAGCAGGCGGGCCAGCGCCAGCTCGGCGCCCTGCACGCACATCTCCAGCCAGATGCGGCGCTGGCCACGCGGCTGGGCCTGCAGCGTGACACGGCTGCCAGCCTGGGCGGCCAGCGCCTCGGACAGGCCCTCGTCCACCGGCTCGCTCAGCAGCACCAGGCCGGGCGGCGGCGAGTTGAGGTAGTGCTGCGCGATGAAGGCCTCCAGCACCTGGCGCTCGGGCGACTGTGGCGCCTCGTCGTCCAAGCCGTCCAGGTGCAGCGCGGTGGCATCCTCCACGTGCTTGGGAAAGAAGGCGCGGTCCCCCAGATGCCGCCCGCCGCGCACCATGGCCAGGTTCACGCAGGCCTTGCCGCCCTGCACCTTGACGGCCAGCACGTCCACGTCGCGGTCGCGGCCGGTGGCGCTGCTTTCCTCCACCACCTGCTGCTGCAACACCTTGGACAGCGCCTGGATCTGGTTGCGCAGCTCGGCCGCCTGCTCGTACTGGAAGCGCTCGGCGTGCGCCATCATCTGCTGCTGCAGCGCGTCCATCACCTCATCGGTTTCGCCGCGCAGAAAGCGCTCCGCGCTGTCCACGTTGCGCGCGTAGTCGCCGCCCTGCCCCTCGGCCACGCAGGGGCCGGAGCAGCGCTTGATCTGGAACAACAGGCAGGGCCGGCTGCGGTTGCTGAACACACTGTCCTCGCAGGTGCGCAGGCGGAACACCTTCTGCATCAGCTGGATCGCCTCCTTCACCGCCCAGGCGCTGGGATAGGGGCCGAAGTAGTGGTGCTTCTTGTCCACCGCGCCGCGGTAGTAGCTCATGCGCGGATAGGCATGACCGCTCAGGCGCAGGTAGGGGTAGCTCTTGTCGTCGCGGAACAGGATGTTGAACCGCGGGTTCAGCGCCTTGATGAGGTTGTTCTCGAGCAGCAGGGCCTCGGCCTCGGTACGCACCACCGTGGTCTCCAGCCTGGCGATGCGCGCCACCATCAGGCCGATGCGGGTGCCGCCGTGGTCCTTCTGGAAATAGCTGGACACCCGCTTCTTCAGGCTCTTAGCCTTGCCGACGTAGAGCACCTCGTCCTTGGCATCGAAATACCGGTAGACACCGGGCAGCAGCGGCAGCGCGGCTACTTCGGCCAGCAGCCGCTCACGCACGGCGCGGGCCGCGGCCTCCACCTCGGTGGTGCGGGCCCGCTCGGCGGCCTCGATGCGCTCACGCTCCTCGGCCCATTCGGCCTGCTGCTGGGCACCAACATCGGCTGCGGGCGCCGGGGAAGAAGGCTGGTTCGACATGGCCGGCATTGTGGCCTGGGACAATCCCGCCCCATGCTCTGGGACCTCTTCTGCCGCGTGATCGACAACCATGGCGACCTGGGCGTGTGCTGGCGCCTGGCGCGCGATCTGGCCGCACGCGGCGAGCAGGTGCGGCTCTGGGTGGACGACGCGCAGGCCCTGGCCTGGATGGCGCCGCCGCCGCGCCCTGCCGCCATCGAGCTGCGCGCCTGGCCCGCGGGCGACGTGCCGGTGCAGCCGGGCGACATCGTCATCGAAGCGTTTGGCTGCGACCTGCCGGAGCCCTTCGTGGCCCGCATGGCCGCGCGCCAGCCCGCGCCACGCTGGATCAACCTCGAATACCTCAGCGCCGAGGACTACGTGGAGCGCAGCCACGGCCTGGCCTCGCCACAGTTCAGCGGCCCTGGCACGGGGCTCACGAAGCACTTCTTCTACCCCGGCTTCACGCCCCGCACCGGCGGCCTGCTGCGCGAGCCAGGCATCGCCGAGCAGATGCGCCGCTTCGACGCCACCGGCTGGCTGGCCGAGCGCGGCTGGGCCGGTCCCACGGGCGAGCGGCGGGTCAGCCTGTTCGCCTACGCCAACCCCGCACTGCCCCAACTGCTACGGGCGCTGGCCAAGCAGCCCACACTGCTGCTGGCCTGCCCGGGGCCGCTGCAGGCTGAAGCACTGCAGCTCGTGCAGGATCTGCCTCTGCTGCGGGTGCAGGCCCTGCCCTATCTGCCCCAGGACGACTACGACCGCCTGCTCTGGGCCTGCGACCTCAACCTGGTTCGCGGCGAAGACTCCTTCGTGCGGGCGCAATGGGCCGGCAAGCCCTTCATCTGGCAGATCTACCCGCAGCACGACGACGCCCACCACGCCAAGCTCGAGGCCTTCATGCGCCGCGCGGCACTCCCCGAGACCTGGCGGACGGTCTGGCGCGGCTGGAACGGCATCGCACCGCTGCCCGAGCCTCTGGGCGCCACGCTGGCCGACCTGCGACCCGTCGCCCTCCAGGCCATCGCCTGGCGCAGCGAACTGCTGGCCCAGCCGGACCTGCTGACGCAGTTGCAAAGCTTTTTGGGCCTTTCCAGCTAGAATGGCTGGCTTTGCCGCGCCACACCAGGGACGCTGACCCCGGCACATCACCGGGCTGAACCGCGCATCTTGGGCAGATTGGTGCGCCGCTCTGCCGGAATCCCCGGCGCTCTACACCGTCGATACACCATGAAACTCGCTCAAGAAATCCGCGCCGGCAACGTGATCATGCAGGGCAAGGACCCGATGGTCGTCCTGAAGACCGAATACAGCCGCGGTGGCCGCGGCGCGGCGACGGTCCGCATCAAGATGAAGAACCTGCTGAACGGCGCTGGCGCCGAGCTGGTCTTCAAGGCCGACGACAAGATGGAACAGATCATCCTCGACAAGAAGGAGTGCACCTACTCCTACTTCGCCGACCCGATGTATGTGTTCATGGACACCGAGTACAACCAGTACGAGGTCGAAGCCGAGAACATGGGCGACGCCATCTCCTACCTGGAAGACGGCATGGCCGTGGAAGTGACCTTCTACGACGGCAAGGCCATCTCGGTGGAACTGCCCACCAGCGTGGTTCGCGAGATCGAGACCGAGCCGGCCGTCAAGGGCGACACCTCGGGCAAGGTCATGAAGCCCGCTCGCCTGAAGGGCACCGGCTTCGAGATCGCCGTGCCGCTGTTCGTTGAAAACGGCGACAAGATCGAAATCGACACCCGTACGCACGAATACCGCAAGCGCGTCTGAGCCTGTCTCGACCGCCAAGAAAACGCCGCCCTCGGGCGGCGTTTTTCATGTTCAGGGCTGCAGGCGATCGCCCTTGACCAGCGCCAGCGCCTCCTCGAACGAATAGACGGTGCGGTGCACCCGGCCGGCATCCAGGCGGTCCACCGGCATCGCGCGATCGAAGGCGTGACGCAGCAGCAGCAGATGGGCCGCGCTCAGCCGGGTCAGCACGTCCGAGAGCTGCGCCGTCTCCTGGGCGCCAGCAGGCTCGCCGGCCGGCACGAGGATCATCGTGCCCACCACATCGGCGCGCGCGCCGTCCGGCGGCTCGGTCATCTCGCCCAGCGTCACATGGCGCGCATCCACGCCATCGGCGCGCAGCGCGCGGGCCAGCAGTTCGGCCACCAGTTGCGAGCCCACGCCCGACGTGCTCACGCACAGCGTGACCGAGCCGGGCGCCACATTCAACGACCCCTGCCAGCGGCCGGCCGCCTGCACGCGCGCGTCCCGAAGCGTCAGCCCCAGGCTGCCATCGTCCAGCACCGACACGCGGCGACGTCGCGCCGGGCGGCTCTCGTGTGCCAGCTCTTCGAACACCTGAGCCACCACCTGCTGGGCCACGCGCTGCTGATCGGCGCTGATGAGCTGGTGCTCGAAATCGCCGCGCGCCAGCTCCAGCGCCGGCATCACGATCTTGTCGCAGTAGGACGCCAGCGAGCGCCGGCGCAGGTAGTTGCGCGCCTCGGCCAGGATTTCCACCGCGTCGCCACTGAGGCAGCGCTGGTAGAAGCGCTGCGACAGCGTCAGTGCCGGCGCATCGCCGAACAGGATGTCGAAGAAGGCCAGGGCCGGCACGTGCCGCCCGGCCACCACCAGACACAGCGTCAGCGGGGTGGACAGCAGCAGGCCCACCGGCCCCCACAGTGCGCCCCAGGCCACGGCAGAGACAACGACGGAGAACGGTGACAGCCCGGTCGTGTGGCCGTAAAGCTGCGGCTCCACGACGTTGGCCACCAGCAGCTCCACGACGACGAAGACCAGCAGGGTCACGTAGACCAGATGCCAGCCCGGGTCCACCGCCGCAGCGAAGCCCGCCGCGCAGGCGGCGGCGGCCGGAAAGCCCACATAGGGAATGAAGCGCAGCACGCCGGCCAGCAGGGCCCAGACGGCCGCCTGCGGCAGCCCCAGCAGCGCCAGCACCACGCCGACCACCAGGGCCACGCCCAGGTTCACCGCGAACTGCGAGACGAAGTAGCGCGACAGCCGCTCGCCGGCATCGTTGAGCGCATTGGTGGCGCCCCGCAGGTCCTGGCCGCCGACCAGGCGGATCAACCGGTCGCGCAGCGAGTCCTGCTCCAGCAGCACGAAGATCAGCACCAGCACCACGACGCCCAGCATGCCCAGCGGCCCCCAGATGGCGCCGAGCGCCTTGGCCACCAGGCTGGCGGCGTCGTCCGCCGCTGCCGCGCTGGGCGCGGGCGTCGACGCATGCGGCGCGGCGGGCGCGGCCGGGCGCACCTCCTCAGGTGCTGGCTCGGGGAGAGCCTCACCGATCAGGCGCCCGGCCCTATCCTTGGCCTCGGCAATGCGGTCAATCGTCAGCGCCCGGATCGCGGCCACCTTGGCCCGCACGTTCGCCTCGTAGCTGGGCAGGCTGCCTGCCAGCGTGCCCACCTGAGAAAACACCGCACTGCCGACGCCGAACATGACTGCACCGCTGAGCGACAGCGCCGCCAATGCGGCGGCCGTCTGCCCCAGCCCCAGTCGGCGTATGCGCCGCACCACGGGGGCCAGCGCGAAGCCCAGCATCAGCGCCAGCACAACCGGGATCAGCACGTCACGGGCCAGATACAGAAAGCCCAGCAGGGCTGTGCCGGCCAGGATCTTGAGCGGCAGCGCGACGGAGGATTCGGTCGGGGCGGGATTCAGGGCAGGAGGGGTCATGGCTTGCGTGACGACACGGCGCCGAACGGCCGGCCGCGTATTTCAACCGATGACCCGGGGCCTGCCGACAAGAATCTTGCCGCAGGCCGGTGTCCGGCGCTCAGACCGCCGTGCCGTCGCCGCACTCCGCGCCGTCGTCGATCTCGCTGTCAAAGGCTGCCGTGGCCTTGTGCGGAATCCAGGGACGGTCCAGCGGGCGATACACGCGGCGCTGCAGGCGGGCCAGGCGGTCGGAGCGCTCGATGGCGCGCATCACCTGCTCGGGCGCAACCAGCATCGCGAAGGGACCGGCAGCAAGCGGGGTGTTCAGCATGATGGACCTCGTCAGTGGGCGTCATTGGGATGGCTCCACTGTAGGCAGGCCCGCCCTGCCGGGGCAGTCGGTGCCCGGCCAGTCAGGCTGTCAGGCAAATTCCTACTTGGCGTCGGGCGTCGCGGCGCGTGCGGCCAGTTCAGGCACCAGACGGTCTCGCCCGCCCAGCCGTGCGAAGTCCGCCGCGCCCAGGCCCTGCTCGTTCTTCAACGCGGCATTCGCACCGGCCTTCAGCAGCACCGGCACCAGGTCGCTGTTGCCGTAGCGGGCGGCCATCATCAGCGGCGTCGTGCCGTTCTCGGAGCGCGCATCAACCTGCGCGCCCTGGGCCAGCAGCCAGGTCGCCACGCCGTTGTCGGGCCCGCTGGCAGCATAGTGCAGCGGCGTCCAGCCCGGGCGATTGACTGATGCGCCGCGCTGCACCAGCAACTGGGCCAGCGGCAGCGAGCCACGGATGGCAGCCAGCATCAGCGCCGTCTCGTTGTTGCCATTGGGACGGTCCACATCCAGTTTGGGCGAGGTCAGCAGCGCCTGCAGCGCGGCCCTGGCCTGCTCACGTGCAGCCACGGTCAGCGCCGTGCGGCCCCTGGCGTCCTGGGCATTCGGATTGAGCCCCTGGTTCAGCAGGGTGCTCACCGTCCGCCCATCGTCCATCTCGGCGGCCTTGATGAGATCGTCCAGCGGCTCGGCCGACGCCGGCAGCGCCAGTGCGGCCAGCAGGCCCAGGGTCAGGACTTGTCGACGCGAGGGGCAGGTCATGCGGCCTCCTGGAGTGATGCCGGCAGGCCGAACAGGCGCCGGGTGTTGTCGGCCGCGATGCGGGCCAGGTCCTCGACCGCCAGGCCCCGGGCCTCGGCCACCGCCTTGGCCACATGCGGCACCAGGGCGGGCGTATTCGTCTTGCCGCGGAAGGGCACGGGGGCCAGATAGGGGCTGTCGGTCTCGATCAGCAGGCGCTCCAGCGGCAGCTCGCGGGCCAGATCACGCAGATCCTGCGCGTTCTTGAAGCTGATGATGCCGGAGAAGGAAATGTAGAAGCCTCGCGCCAGCGCCTCGCGGGCTACCTCGGCGGTTTCGGTGAAGCAGTGGAACACGCCGCCCGCCTGCTCGCCGCCCTCCTCGTCCAGCAGCCGCAGCGTGTCAGCCGAGGCCGAACGGGTGTGGATGACCAGCGGCTTCCCGGCGCGGCGCGCGGCGCGGATGTGCACGCGGAAGCGCTCGCGCTGCCACTCCATGTCGGCCAGGCTGCGCTCGCCCAGGCGGTAGTAGTCCAGCCCGGTCTCGCCAATGGCCACCACCTTGGGACGCGCCGCCAGCGCCACCAGCTCGTCCACATCGGGCTCGCGCAGGCCTTCGGTGTCGGGATGCACGCCCACCGTGGACCAGAGCTGCGGATGCGCCAGCGCCAGGCCGTGCACGGTCTCGAACTCCTCCATCTGCGTGCAGATGCAGATGGCCTGCTCGACCTGGGCCTGCTGCATCTCGCGCAGGATGTCGGGCAGCCGCTGCTGCAGTTCGGGAAAGCTCAGGTGGCAGTGGGAATCGATGAACATCAGGAGAAGCCGGCCCTGGGCCGGCGGAATACGCAGGGGCCGGCCGCGCCGCTCAGAGCGTCTGCGTTGGCTTGCTGGAGGACACCGCGGTGCCGAGGATTTCCTCGATCTTCGCGCGGATCAGGCGGGTCTTCTCGTCGCCGGGAAATCGAACGCCCACGCCCTGCGTGCGCCCGCCCGAGGCATTGGCCGGCGTCAGCCAGGCAACCTTGCCCGCCACCGGGTAGCGCTGCGGGTCCTCCGGCAACGCGAGCAGCAGGTAGATGTCTTCGCCCAGGCGGTAGTCGCGCGTTGTCGGCACGAACAGACCGCCCTCGGTGAAGGCCGGGATGTAGGCGGCGAACAGCGCCGACTTCTCGCGGAACACCAGCTGGATGACGCTGGGCCGCGCCCCGCTGCTGGCCCCTGCCCCGCCCACGGTCGGCAGCGGCAGATGCCCGCCGATCTGGCTGGGCTGGAATTGGGGCTGGCCCGCCGGGGGCTTGGGAGTCGCCTCGTTCATCGCTGCAGTGTAGCCAGCCGGCCTCATGGCTAGGCCGGACGCGAGCCCCGACGGTCTGCCGACTATTTGGCGACTATTTGGCGGCAGCGAACGCCGCCTGGGCCCGGGCGACCAGCGCTTCGGTCCAGAGCCCGGTGTTGAGCGGATGGTCGGCATGGCGCGCCGCGCGGCGCAGCTCGGTCTCCCAGCTCAGCAGCGGCGCGGCACGGCGCAGCACGGGCAGCGCGGCGGCATCGAAGAACTGCGGCTTCTGGCCGTGCAGGCGGCGCAGCAGGTCGTGGCACAGGCGCTGCAGCGCGTCGATGCTGCGCGCAGGCAGCCAATCAGCCAGCGCCTGCACCTCGCCGCGCGCAATCCGTTTGGGCAGGGCCTGCCAGGCGGCATCGGTCTGCCCGGCCTCGGCCCATTCCAGCACCTGCTGCGGGCGCCCGCCAGTGGCGGCCAGCAGGCCCTCGGCCCCCTCCACGCCGCGCGCAGCCAGCCAGGGCAGCGCCGCCTCGCGGGCCGGCAGGCCCAGCGGCACCGGCTGGCAGCGGCTGCGTATCGTGGGCAGCAGGCTGGCACTGTCGTGACTGGCCAGCGCGAAGCGCAGCAGGCCCGACGGTTCCTCCAGCGTCTTCAGCAGCGCATTCGCGGCCACGCCGTTGAGCGCCTCGGCCGGAAAGATCACCGCCACCTTGGCCCGCCCGCGCGCCGAGGTGGACTGCGCGAACGACAGCAGCGCGCGCACCGCCTCCACCTTGATCTCGCGGCTGGGCTTGGCCGTCTTGCTCTTGGACGACCTGCTGCCCTCCTCGTCCACCGGCAGGCCCAGCGCCTCGCGCAGCGGCTCCAGTGCCTCGGGCAGCAGCAGCTGGAAGTCCGGGTGCGTGCCGCTGGCAAACAGCCGGCAGCTGGCGCACTGGCCGCAGCCGGGCTGGCGGCCGTCGCCAACCTCGCACAGCCAGCCCAGCGCCAGCTGCAGCGCGAATTCCAGTTGGCCCACGCCGGCCGGCCCCTGCACCAGCAGCGCATGCGAGCGGGCGCGCTGCAGCGCGTCGCGCAGCGGTTGCTCCAGCCAGGGCAGCGCGATGTTCAGCATGGGCGCAGCTCCGGGTAGCGCTCGGCCAGCATGGCCTGCACCTGGGCCCACACGGCCTCGACGCTGCCGCTGGCGTCCACGCGCACGATGCGCTGCGGCGCGCGTGCCGCACGGGCGGCGTAGGCGGCGCGCACGCGCTCGAAGAAATCCAGATCCAGCTGCTCGATGCGATCGGCCTCGCGCGCGCCAGCACGGCGTGCCGCCGCCTGTTCGGACGGCAGGTCGAACCACAGCGTCAGCTCCGGCTCGACCACGCCATCCGGCCCGTCCTGCACCCAGTCGGCCAGCGTGTCCAGCACGCTGATCGGCAGGCCGCGGCCACCACCCTGGTAGGCGAAGCTCGCGTCGGTGAAACGGTCGCACAGCAGCGTCCTGCCCGCCTGCAGCGCCGGCACGATGACCTGCTCCACATGGTCGCGCCGGCCCGCGAACATCAGCAGCAGCTCGGTCAGCGAGCCCATGGGCTGCTTCAGCACGATGTCGCGCAGCGTCTCGGCCAGCGGCGTGCCGCCGGGCTCGCGGCTGAGCTGCACCTCAGCGCCGCGCGCACGGAACCAGTCGGCCACCGCCTGGATGTGGGTGGACTTGCCGGCACCGTCTATGCCCTCGAAGCTGATGAATCTGCCCTTGCTCACTTGCCTGCTGCTTTGCCGCGTATGTAGTGGTTGACCGCGCGATTGTGCGCGTCGAGATCGTCGCTGAACTGGCTGCTGCCATCGCCGCGCGCCACGAAATACAGCGATTGCACCGGCGCCGGGTGCAGCGCCGCCTGCAGCGCGGCAAGACCTGGCATCGCGATGGGCGTGGGCGGCAGGCCGCCGCGGGTGTAGGTGTTGAAGGGCGTGTCGGCCAGCAGGTCGCGCTTGCGCAGATTGCCGTCGAAACCCTCGCCCAGGCCGTAGATGACGGTCGGGTCGGTCTGCAGCGGCATGCCCACGCGCAGCCGGTTCACGAACACCGCGGCGACCTTGGCGCGGTCCGCCGCGGTGCCGGTTTCCTTCTCGACGATGGACGCAAGCACCAGCGCCTCGTCGGGCGACCTCAGCGGCAGGTCGGCCGCGCGCGCGGCCCAGGCGTTGGCGAGCCGCCGCTGCATGGCCGCGTGGGCGCGGCGAAGCACGGTCAGGTCGCTGACGCCGCGGCTGTAGGCATAGGTGTCAGGGAAGAAGCGCCCCTCCGGCGCGACGCCGGGCTGGCCAAGCTCGATCATCAGCTCGGCATCCGACATGCGTGCCGCCACCGGCTTGAGGCTGGGCGCGGCGGCCAGCGCGGCGCGCACCTGGCGCCAGTTCCAGCCCTCGATCAGGCGCAGCTGCTCCAGCACCTGATCACCGCGCACCATCTTGTCCAGCAGGGTGCGCGGCGTGATGCCGGCGTGGACCTCGTAGCTGCCCGCGCGGATCTGCTTGGCCTGGCCCGACCACTTGAACCACTGGTAGAGCCAGCGCGCATCGGTCTGCACCCCGGCTGCCACCCAGGCGCGCGCCACCTCCTGCGGCGTGGTGCCGGGTTCGATGGACAACTCGGCCGACGGTGCGGCCAGCGTCAGCGGGCTCTTCAGCCATTGCCACACGGTGCCGGCCCCCGCCCCCACGCCCAAGATCAACACGAGCAGCGCTCGCCACACCCACTTCATGCCTTTGACCGCGCCGGCCCATCCATTTGAAGGGCGCCGATGATAATTCCGCCCATGTCCGAGACTCTGACGCAAGGCGCACGGCGCCTCACCGATTGGGGTGTCATCCGCGCCCAGGGCGCCGATGCCGCCAGTTTCCTGCACGGCCAGCTCACGCAGGACTTCGCGCTGCTGGACGCCGGCCACGCCCGGCTGGCGGGCTACTGCACGGCCAAGGGCCGGCTGCTGGCCACGCTGGTGGGCTGGCGCGCCGGCGACGAGGACATCCTGCTCGCGCTGCCGGCCGAGCTGATTGCGGCCACCGTGAAGCGGCTGTCGATGTTCGTGCTGCGCGCCAAGTGCAAGCTCAGCGACGTCAGCGCCGAATACGCGGTCTGGGGTCTGCTGGGCACGCCGCCCGCCGAGGCCTGGACGCTGAGCCGCGATGGCGCCGCGGTGCAGATCGCGCTGCCCGCGTCGGATGAGGGGTCAGGCCGTGCGCTGCGCGTGCAGCCGGCCGATGCCCCCGCGCCGGCCATCGGCGAGATCAGCGCCGCCGACTGGGCCTGGGCCGAGGTGGCCGCCGGCCAGGCCTGGGTGCGCGGCGCCACGGTGGAAGCCTTCGTGCCGCAGATGATCAATTTCGAGGTGCTGGGTGGTGTGAACTTCAAGAAGGGCTGCTATCCGGGCCAGGAGATCGTCGCGCGCAGCCAGTACCGCGGCACGCTCAAGCGCCGACTGCAGATCTTCGAGACCGATGCCGAGGCGACGATCGGCCAGGAGATCTTCCAGAGCAGCGACCCCGAGCAGCCGGCTGGCGTGGTGGCTGGCGCCGCGACGCGCAAAGGACGCACGCTGGTGGCCGCCGAAATCAAGCTGGCGGCGCTGGAGGGCGGCAGCCTGCACCTGGGCAGCGCCGGCGGCGCCACGCTGCAGGCACGCGCCCTGCCCTACGAGATTCCGCCGCAGGAGTGAGCGCTGAGCCGGCTCTACGTCTACTACCACGTCGCCGCGGCTGACGCCGAGGCCGCACTTGCGGCCTTCGTCGCGGCGCGCGGGGATGCGGCCATCGAGCTGCTGCGCCGACCCGAGATCACGGATGGGCTGATGACCTGGATGGAGGTCTATCCGGCCGAACTGGCCCCGGCCGAACCCAGACTATGCGGGGCACTCCGCCCCTGGATACGAGGCGAGCGCCACATCGAGCGCTTCGAGCTCCTCGCCTGAACCCGCAGGCGTCATAGCCCCCGCACCATCTCGACATGGGCGATGCCCGCCTCCTCGAAGACCTCGCCCCGGCGCTGAAACCCGGCACGCTGGTAGAAGCCCTCTGCGGACAGCTGCGCATGCAGCAGCACCTCGCGATAGCCCTGGCGGCGCGCCTCGGCCATCAGTGCATCCAGCACCTGGCGCCCCACCTGGCTGCCGCGCAAGACCCGGCGCACCGCCATGCGACCGATCTTGGCCACGCCAGGCACATGCTCCAGCAGGCGCCCGGTGGCCAGTGGGCGGCCCAGGCGGTTGCGGGCCAGTGCATGCTGGCATTCGGCATCGGCGCTGTCCCACTCCAGATCGGCCGGGATGTGCTGCTCCTCGACGAAGACCTCGCGGCGTATGACGGCGGCCGCCTCGCCCAGCTCGGCCCAGCCGCCCACGGTGACGTCCACCACGCCCTGCCCTGACTCGAAGGCCTGGATGATCGCCCGCAGGGCGTCGGGCAGGCGCAGCGGCGACTGCGTGGCCGGATCGGCAAACACATAGACCATCTCGCCGTGCACCAACATCTGCTCACCGCGGAAGATGCCGGCATCCACCTTCATGGAGCTGTTGCCGAACTCGCGCACGCGTATGCCTATGCCCAGCTGGTCGTCGTAGCGGGCGGAGCCGCGGTAGTCCAGCGTGGCGCGGCGCACGAACAGGTCGCCGCCCAGCGCGGCCATGGTCTCGGCATAGGGCAAGGCCAGCGCGCGCCAGTAGCCGCTGACGGCGGTGTCGAGATAGGTCAGGTAATGCCCGTTGAAGACGATGCCCTGGGCATCGACCTCGGCCCAGCGCACGCGCAGGGGCTCGATATGGCGAAAGTCGCTTCGTTTCATGCCGCGGGCCTCCCTATGCCCTCAGTGCCGTCTTGAGCGCCAGGCCGCAGGCCTCGAGCGCGGTCAGCGCCTCGGGAATCTGCCGGCCCATCTTGATGAAGTCGTGGGTCACGCCGCGTGCCAGCTCCAGCTGCACCGGCACGCCGGCCAGGCGCAGCTGGTCGGCATAGGCCAAGCCCTCGTCCACCAGCGGATCGCATTCGGCCAGCACGACGCAGGCGGGGGCGAGACCGCCGTGGTCCTCGGCCTCCAGCGGCGCAAAACGCCAGTCATGGCGCCGGTCGCGTGCCAGGTAGTGATCGAAGAACCAGGCAATGGTGGTGGCATCCAGCAGGAAGCCGTTGGCGAACAGGCGGTGCGAGGCCAGCGTCGGCGCGCTGGCCGTGCCGGGCGTGATCAGCAGCTGCAGCCTCAGCGGCAGGCCGCGCTCACGGGCATGGAAGGCCGTGGTGGCGGCCAGCGTGCCGCCGGCGCTGTCGCCGCCCACGGCCAGGCGCTGGCCGTCCAGGCCGAGCTGCTCGGCGTTCACGTGCAACCAGTCCAACGCGGCCCAGGCGTCGTCCACCGCGGCCGGGAACGGATGCTCGGGCGCCAGCCGGTAGTCCACCGCCAGCACGGCCACATCGCCGCGCAGGCTGAGCTGGCGGCACAGGCTGTCATGGGTCTCGAGGTCGCCGATGGTGAAACCGCCGCCGTGCAGGTAGAGCAGCACCGGCAGGCGCTCGCTCGAGGGCGCATAGAGCCGGGCCGGCAACGCCGCGGCGGGTGTTTCCAGCGTCAGGTGCTCGACGCGGGGCAGCGGCGCCCGCGGGAGGTCCAGGATTTCCGCGCCCATGCGATAGGCCAGCCGGGCCTCGCGCGGGGTCAGTGCATGGAAGGGGGGGCGCTTGGCGCGGTGTATGCGTTCCAGCACACCGGCCATGCGCGGCGTCAGCATGGAGGTCGGGGATGTCATAGTCGCGCGGCAGTGTGCCAGAGCCAAGGAGACAACGAATGGCCCAGATCCTGTACCTGACCCGAATCGAGATGGAGTTCGGCGCGAGCCGTCTGCTGCCCGCGGAATGCGAGCGCATCGGCATGCGCCGGCCGCTGGTGATCACCGACGCCGGCGTGCGAGCGGCCGGTGTGCTGGACCTCGCGCTGGCAGCGTTCGACCGCGCGCTGCCGGTGTTCGACCAGACGCCCTCCAACCCCACCGAGGCCGCCGTGCGCCTGGCCGTCGAGATGCAGCGCACGCACGACTGCGACGGCCTGATCGCCGTGGGGGGCGGCTCCAGCATCGACCTGGCCAAGGGCGTGGCCATCGCCGCCACGCACGAGGGGCCGTTGAAGGACTACGCCACCATCACCGGCGGCGCGGTCAACATCTCGCCGCGCGTGCTGCCGCTGATCGCCGTGCCCACCACGGCCGGCACGGGCAGCGAGGTGGCACGCGGCGCCATCCTCATCGTGGACGATGGCCGCAAGCTGGGCTTCCACAACTGGGAGCTGCTGCCCAAGACGGCCATCTGCGACCCGGCGCTGACGCTCGGGCTGCCGCCGCTGCTGACCGCCGCCACCGGCATGGACGCCATCGCCCACTGCATCGAAACCTTTCTGGCGCCAGCCTTCAACCCGCCCGCCGACGGCATCGCGCTGGAGGGGCTGCGACGCGGCTGGTCCTCCATCGAGGCCGCCACCCGCGACGGCAGCAACGAGGCGGCGCGGCTGGACATGATGTGTGCCAGCGTCCATGGCGCCCTGGCCTTCCAGAAGGGGCTGGGCTGCGTGCATTCGCTCAGCCATTCGCTGGGTGGCATCAATCCGCGCCTGCATCACGGCACGCTGAACGCGGTCTTCCTGCCGGCCGTGATCCGCTTCAACGCCCAGGCCGACAGCGTGCGTCGCGAGCAGCGCCTGCAGCGACTGGCCCAGGCCATGGGTCTTGGCGGCGAGGACGGGTCAGGTCATGCGGTGGCGCAGGCGATCCATGCGATGAACCAGCGGCTGGGCCTGCCCGACGGCCTGAAGGCCCTGGGCGTATCGGCCGATTGCTTCGACACCGTGATTGCCGGCGCGCTGCAGGACCACTGCCACAGGACCAATCCGAGGGGGGCGAGTCCTCAGGATTATCGAGAGCTCCTCTTGGAATCGATGGGGTGAACCCGCGCTTGCGGGGTTTGCCCCATGACAGACCCGACCCTCGCCGTTATGTTCTGTAACAGCCTTGGCATTCGCGCTCTCTCTGAGCCGAGAGAACCGGGGCCAGTCCACTCAACGACGAAGGAGGGTTCCCGATGAAGTTGTCCCTGTTGGCGGCCGGTGTCGCCTTGTTGATGGTCGGTGCGGCCCAGGCCGACACGTTCACGATCACCGGTTCGCTGAGCGAGAGCGATTCGACCTTCAACCGCCCGCTCACGCTGAGCAGCCTGTCCGGTGTCGGCACCGCCGTGCACTACGACAGCTTCTCCTTCCTGGGCGCATCGGGCGGCGCCTACGAGTTCCGGATGACGACCGGTCCGGCGCCGACGTTCGACACTTTCCTGCTGCTCTACGCGGGCAGCTTCAACCCGGCCAGCCCGCTGACCAATCTGGTCGCACTGAACGACGATCTGGCCGGCAGCGGCTCGAACTCCGGCTTCACCTACACGCTGACGGCCGGCGCGGTCTACACCATTGTCAGTACCGCCTTCAGCAACACCGGCCTGGGCAACTACACCACCACGGTGTCGGCCGTCCCCGAGCCCGAAACCTACGCGCTGATGGCGCTGGGCCTGGCAGCGGTGGGCCTGAGCTTGCGCCGCCGCCAGCGCGACCTGGCCTGAGACCATTCACCGCAGGCCAATCTGCGCGCTCGAACCTGGCCCGGCACTGCCGGGCCTTTTTGTTTCCGCAACGCCCACGCCTGAAGGGTCCCACGCAGACGCAAAAAAGGCCGGCCTGCTGGGCAGGTCCGGCCAGGTCTCCTCGCTACCGCCGGGCGTCATGCGCCCGAACTTCCTTGCTTGCCGTGGCGGCGTCTATGCCACCACCGGCCTTGCGGTGAACCTCACCTCACCGCAAGCTCAGGTCACTCAGCCGTGCTTGGCGTCGAAGAACTGCTCGTCTTCGGTCGAGCCCTTGAGCGCGGCGGTCGAGGCCTGGGCCTCGATGGTCGTGGTGACCGCATCGAAGTAGCCGGTGCCGACCTCGCGCTGGTGCTTGACCGCGGTGAAGCCCTTCTCGGCGGCGGCAAACTCGGCCTCCTGCAGCTCCACGAACGCGCTCATCTGGTTGCGCGCATAGCCGTGGGCCAGGTTGAACATCGAGTAGTTCAGGCTGTGGAAGCCGGCCAGCGTGATGAACTGGAACTTGTAGCCCATCGCGCCCAGCTCGCGCTGGAACTTGGCGATGGTGGCGTCGTCCAGGTTCTTCTTCCAGTTGAAGGACGGCGAGCAGTTGTAGGCGAGCAGCTTGCCCGGGAACTTGGCATGGATGGCCTCGGCAAAGGCCTTGGCGTAGGCCAGGTCGGGCTTGCCGGTCTCGCACCAGATCAGGTCGGCATAGGGCGCGTAGGCCAGGCCACGGCTGACGGCCTGCTCCAGGCCGTTCTTCGTGCGGTAGAAGCCCTCGATGGTGCGCTCGCCGGTGCAGAAGGGCTTGTCGTTGTCGTCGATGTCGCTGGTGACCAGGTCGCCGGCCTCGGCATCGGTGCGGGCCACCAGCACGGTGGGCACGCCCATGGTGTCGGCCGCCAGGCGGGCCGCGACCAGCTTGTTGACCGCCTCGCGGGTCGGCACCAGCACCTTGCCACCCATGTGACCGCACTTCTTGGCGCTGGCCAGCTGGTCTTCGAAGTGCACGCCGGCCGCGCCCGCCTCGATCATGGACTTCATCAGCTCGAAGGCATTCAGCACGCCGCCGAAGCCGGCCTCGGCGTCAGCCACGATGGGCGCGAAGAAGTCGATGTCACCCTTGCCCTCGCTCCACTGGATCTCGTCCGCGCGCTTGAAGGTGGCGTTGATCTTCTTGACGACCTTGGGCACCGAGTCCACCGAGTACAGCGACTGGTCGGGATACATCTCGCCATTGCTGTTGGCGTCGCCCGCCACCTGCCAGCCCGACAGGTAGATGGCCTTGAGGCCGGCCTTGACCTGCTGCATGGCCTGGTTGCCGGTTAGCGCGCCCAGCGCATTGACGAAGGGCTCGGTGTTGACCAGGGTCCACAGCTTCTCGGCGCCGCGCTTGGCCAGCGTGTGCTCGATGGGCAGCGAGCCCCGCAGGCGCACCACATCGGCGGCGGTGTAACCGCGGGAGATGCCCTTCCAGCGGGGGTTTTCGGCCCAGTCCTTCTCGAGGGCGGCGATCTGCTGTTCGCGGGTCAGTTGGGTGCTTGCTTGGCTCATGCTCGTACTCCGGTGCATCTAGGAAAAGGGATGGCTCAAGCTTAGGGGCAGCAGCGTCTTCCGGGTCACTCATGTCTTATACAAGACATATTTTCTTATCCATATAAATCAACAACTTAATAAGTTGATTTCAAATGGCGACAACACGTTTTCCAACATGAGAAAAAATGCGGCATCGCAACAAGGGCGCATTTCTCGATGTGAAAGGTGACTTCCGGATCGTGAGAACCGCGCCCCGAAGATCGGCGTACAAACGCGAGGAACCCGTCATGACCGTTCTGCTCACGCCTCGCCTGCGGCTGGAACCGCTGCAGGCGCAGCATTTCGACGCGCTGCACCGGCTCAACCGCGATCCGGACGTGATGCGCTACATCACCGGCCGGCCGGACACGCCCGATGACACCCGCCTGATGATCGAGCGCGTGCAGGCCCGCTGGGCCGAGTTCGGCTATTCCTGGTGGGGCTTCATGCGCCTGAGCGACGGCGAGCTGATAGGCGCGGGCTGCATCCAGCACCTCAACCGCGACCCGCAGGGGCCGCTGGAGACCGGCTGGCGGCTGCGGCAGGACACCTGGGGCCAGGGCTACGCCAGCGAGGCGGCCCGCCACATGGTCGGCTGGGCTTTCGAGACGCTGCAGCCGGACCTCGTCTGTGCGGTCTGCCAGCCGCCCAACATCCCGTCGGCCACCGTGATGGAGCGGCTGGGCATGGCCTACAGCGGGCTGGGCCGCTGGTACGACATGGAGTGCAAGCGCTACGACATCAGCGCCGCGCAGTGGGCGGCCTCAGGCGCGCGGGCGCAGTGGGAACGGGAGCGTCAGAGCCCGCCGACGAAGTAGCGCTTCAGGCCGGCCAGCACCATCTCCACCGCGATTGCGGTCAGCACCAGGCCCATCAGCTTCTCGATGGCCGACACCACCGAGTCGCCCAGCAGCTTGCGGATGCGGTCGGCCATCACCAGCGTGAGGCCGGAGATCAGCATGGCCACGCTAAGCGCGCCTATCCATTCGACGATGCGGTCGGGCTGGCGCGAGGCCAGCAGCAGCACGGTGGCCATGGCCGAAGGCCCGGCCAGCAGCGGCACGGCCAGTGGGAAGATCAGCGGCTCCTTGCCCTCCTCCAGCCCGTAGGCGGACTCACCCGACGAGCCGAAGATCATGCGGATGGCGATGATCATCAGGATCACGCCGCCCGCCACCTCCAGCGAACGCTCCGACAGGTGCATGAGCTGCAGGAAGCTGTCGCCGACGAACATGAAGGCAAACAGCACGAAGAAGGCAATGCCCACCTCGCGCACGGCCACACGCGTGCGCCGCGCCGGCGGCACGGAGCGCATGATGGGAATGAAGATGGGCAGGCTGCCCAGCGGGTCCAGCACCAGCAGCAGCAGGATCAGCGCCGAGAGAAAACTATGGTCCATGGGCGCGATTGTCCCCGACGCCCGCCACCGGTCTGGGGCGGGTCATGCCAGCGACGGCGCGGGCCGGCGCCCGCCTGATCAGAACTTGTAGTGCAGGCGCGCGTAGTAGGACGCGCCGTTCAGCCCGAACTGAACGCTCTCGTAGTAGTAGCCGTCGTCGGTCTCGTTCGGATCCTGCTTGGTCGGGTGCACGTTGAACACGTTGTTGCCGCCCATGCTGAGCTTGAGCGCCGGGGTGAGCTGCCAGCTCAGGCCCAGGTCCATCGAGGTCTTGGCCTTGTAGTGCTGGTTGGGCACGGGCGGGCCCGAGAAAGTGCCCAGGGTCTGGCTGCCGAAGCGGATGATGCGGGCCTCGCCGGTCCAGGCACCCTGGCTGTACTCGAAGCCCAGTGTCTCCTTGTCACGCGGACCGCCCTGCTCGATGAACAGTCGCTCGCGCTCCGACAGCAGCACGTCCTCATAGCCCTTCAGCGAGGCCGGCGCCTTCACGCCGGTCACGGCCGTGTGGCTCACATTGACTGCCAGGAAGGTGTTGAGCTGGCCCGCGCCCAGCTTGGTGCGGGTGGAGGCGGTCAGATCCAGCCCCTTGGTGCGGGTGTCCACCGAGTTCACGAAGAACTGCGCCTGCCCCACGCCCAGGCCCTGCAGGATGCTGCCCAGCGCCGGGTAGTTGTCCGCGTCGAAGCGGCCCGACAGCACGATGCGGTCCTTGATCTTGATCTGGTAGAGGTCCAGCGTCAGCGCGGTGTCGCGGCTGGGTGCGAAGGTGAAGCCGGCGGTGTAGTTGCGCGACTTCTCCTGCTTCAGCGCCGGCACGCCGGCCGCGTTGGCGATGGTGCTGCCGTTGGGCGCCAGCACCACGTCCAGCGGCTTGCCGCTGATGAAGTCGGTGAAGGTGGACGAGAAGTACAGCTGCTGCAGGCTGGGCGCGCGGAAGCCGCTGCTGGCCGCGCCGCGCAGCAGCCACTGCGGGCTGAGCTTGTAGCTGCCGGCCAGCTTGGCCGTGGTGGTGGAGCCGAAGTCGCTGTAGTGCTCGGTGCGCACGGCAGCGTCCGCCGTCAGCGCCGGGGTCAGGCTGGCTTCCCAGTCCAGGTAGAGCGCCTGGCTGTTGCGACTCCTGTTGGTGGCGTCCGAGGGCTGGAAGCCCGGGAAGCCCTGGCTGCCCGCATTGCCACCGAAACCCACGCCGTCAGCGTCGATGTAGGAGCCGGGCTCGCCGGCCACGATGTCGTACTTCTCCTTGCGGTACTCGGCGCCGAACGCGATGTTGCTGCCGCCCAGCAACTCGGGGAAGTAGCGGCTGACGTCCAGGTTGGTCGTGTACTGCTTGAAGCCGAAGCCGCCGGCATCGAAGCTGCTCGCGCTGATGCCCTTGCCGCCGGCCAATAGATCCTTGTTCGCAATCGACGCGTTCAGCGTGTGGCTGATGTCGTAGCGCATGCGGTTGGAGCCGTAGGTCTGGGACAGGTCGGTGTCCCAGCCCGCGAAGCTGGACTTCCAGCCCACGGTGGCGTAGCGGTCCTTCACGTCGCCGTTGATGAAGGGCACGAAGCCGTCCGGGTACATCGCGGCGGAGTTGCGCGAGGGAATGTCGTCCGAGCCCACGCCGCCGCGCCCCCAGGCGGCACTGGAAGCATCGCGGTCCTGAGCGCCCAGGGTCAGGTAGGCGCGGTCGGTGGGCGTCAGCGGGAACTCGCCGTTCAGGTAGATGGTCTTGTTCTTGACCTGGGTGTCGCCAATGATGCGCGGATAGAACTCCTCGCCGCCGCGGCTGGAGCGGCCGCGGTCCTGGTATTCGCCGGTCACGCCCAGCGTGCCGCCAGCCAGCTTCACGCCGCAATAGGCCGAGGCCAGGTAGTTCTTGCCGTCGCCCGCCGAATACTGGCCATAGCCGGCCACCGCCTCGCAGCCGGGCTTCTTCTTCAGCTGGATGTTGATGACGCCGGCGATCGCGTCCGAACCGTACTGCGCCGCCGCACCGTCGCGCAGCACCTGCACGTTGTCGATGGCCAGCAGCGGAATCGCGTTCAGGTCCGTGCCCGTGGCGCCGCGGTTGCGCGCGCCGAACAGGTTCACCAGCGCCACCGTGTGGCGGCGCTTGCCGTTCATCAGCACCAGCGTCTGGTCCGACCCCAGGCCGCGCAGCGCGGCTGAGTCGATCAGGTCGGCCCCGTCGGCGCCGGTCTGCCGCGTGGAGTTGAACGAGGGGGACAGGTATTGCAGGCTCTGCGCCAAGTCGAACTGCCCGCCGCCCTCGGCCAGCTTGCCCATGGAGTAGATGTCCACCGGCACCAGCGTGTCCGTGGAGGATGCCGCCGGCAGCGCCTTGCGCGAGCCGATCACGGTGATGCGTTCCAGGCTGGCCGCCTCCTGCGCCGAGGCCACCTGAGCCAGGCTGAGCAGGGCGACCCAGGAGGTCAGACGCAGGGCATGGGGGCAACGAGCTTTGGGCATGACAACTCCGTGAAGCTTTGTAATGCCGGCGGAGTTTGCATGCCCGTCGCGCCACCGCCAGACCCAAGGCAGCGCTTTGTTGTGCGCTGCACACATGGGAAAACGCCGAGTGGAAATCGGCCGGATTGCGTTCTGCGCGCGTTCAGCCGCGCGGGTGGTGCTGCGCGTGCAACGCCTTCAGCCGCTCGCGTGCCACATGGGTGTAGATCTGCGTGGTCGACAGGTCGGCATGGCCCAGCAGCATCTGCACGGCGCGCAGGTCGGCGCCGTGGTTGAGCAGGTGCGTGGCGAACGCGTGCCGCAGCGTGTGGGGCGACAGCGGCGCGGTGATGCCCGCGATCACCGCGTATTTCTTGATCAGGTTCCAGAACATCTGCCGCGTCATGCCCGCACCCCGGGCCGTCACGAAGAGGTCGTCGCTGGACTGCCCGCCCAGGATGGCCGCCCGGGCCTCCTGCAGGTAGCGCATCAGCCCGTCGCGGGCATGCTCGCCGAAGGGCACGAGCCGCGCCTTGGAGCCCTTGCCGGTCACGTGCAGCACGGCGTCCTTGAACGCCACATGCGCGCTTTTGAGCGTCACCAGCTCCGACACGCGCAGCCCGCTGGCATACATCAGCTCCAGCATCGCCCGGTCGCGCAGGCCCAGCGGGTTGCCCGTGTCCGGCGCGTCCAGCAGCGCCGACACCTGCGCCTCGCTCAGCAGCTTGGGCACACGCAGCGGCTGGCGGGCGGCGACGAGCTTGAGCGTCGGGTCCGCCTGCAGTCGGCCCTCCCGAAGGGCCCAGCGAAAGTAGCGCTTGAACACCGAGAGCCGGCGGTTGGCGCTGCTGGCCTTGGTGGCGGGCTTCTCGACCGCGTACTCGAGCAGGCGGGTTTCGGTGCAGGCATCCAGCGGCAGCGGCGCCAGCCAGGCAGCCAGCGCAGCCAGGTCACGCCGATAGGCGGCCTGGGTGTTCGCGCTGAGCCCGTCCTCCAGCCAGAGGGCCTCGATGAAGGCCTCGATACCGGCGTCAACCGGCATGGCGAGCTGCAGCTTCAGGCCCGGCCATCGAGGGCCTGGCGAACACGGGCGCCCTCACCTCAGTCGAGCTTGAGCTTCTGCTGCGCAACGACCTTCTTGTAGACATCGAACTCCGCAGCGATCTGGGCGGCGAACTGATCCGGGGTATTGGCCACGATCAGCGAGCCCGTCTCCTCGATGCGCTTCTTCACGTCAGGCAGCTCCAGGGCCTTGCGCACCGCCGCATTGACCTTGTCCACGACGTCGCGCGACAGCCCCTTGGGGCCGTGGATGCCGTAGTAGGCCATGCGGTTCACCGGCTCCAGCCCCACCTCCTTGAAGGTCGGCACGTTCGGCAGCGCCGCCACCCGGTTGGGTGCAGCGACGACGATGGGGATCAGGCGCCCGTCCTTGATGAAGGGCAGCGCCGACGGCAGGTTGTCGAAGATCATCGGTACCTGGCCGGCCACCGTATCGTTCAGCGCCGGACCGGCGCCACGGTAGGGGATGTGCAGCACGAACACCCCGGCCAGCGTCTTGTAGAGCTCCATCTGCAGGTGGCCGATGCCGCCGGTACCCGAGCTGGAGAAGCTGTACTTGGCCGGGTTCTTCTTGAGCTCGGCGACGAAGCCCTTGTAGTCGCGCGCCGGGAAGCTCGGGTGCACCGCGATGACGTTGGGCGTCGCGGCCATGTTGATGATGGGCGTGAAATCGGTCAGCGGGTTGTAGGCGATCTTGGGGTTGATCGCCGGATTGGCCGCCGTGGTCGACACCGTGGCCACACCCAGCGTGTAGCCGTCCGGGGTGGCTCGCATGATCTCGGTCGCGCCCACCGTGCCGCCGCCGCCCGCGCGGTTGTCCACCACCACGGTCTGGCCCAGCGTGCCGTTGAGCTTCTCGGCCACGATGCGCGCCACGATGTCGGTGGTGCCGCCCGGAGCGAAGGGCACGATCAGCCGCACGGCCTTGGCGGGGTAAGCCTGGGCCCAGGCCAGCGGGGTCAGGCCGCTCAGGGCGGCGGCGCCCAGGATGGAACGTCTTTGCATGGGTGTCTCCTCACAGTCCCGACGGACGGTGGCCGCATGCTAGTGCAGCTTCAGGCCGCCGGCTGCCCGAGCAGACCCGCACGCAGCCGCTCGTCGCTGGGCTTGTCGCCGAGGAAGACCTTCAGGAAGGCCGTGAAGAAGTCCTGACCCTCGACCGGCTTGCCCCAGCCCTTGCCATTCACCGTCAGCAGCGTGCCGCCCTGGGCCGGCAGGTAGTCGATGCGCAGCAGATCGCCCTTCTTCACGCGGCCCACCGCGGTGATCGCCTCGTTGAAGGCCTTGACCCGCTCGGCCACCGCGGCCTTCTCGGCCTCGGTGCAGTTGCGGCCCACGCCCTTGTTGATCGCCTTCACGAACTCCTGCGTGGACACATCCTTCACCAGCGGGATCGTGATGCGGATCTCCAGCCGCTTGGGGCCGGCCTGCGCGTAGATCGCATCCGGCGTGGCGCTCTTTTGCGGCAGGTACAGCGCCGCGAGGTAGAGCGGATAGATGGCCACCTGGCGCTTGCCTGCGCCGTTGAGCAGCAGGCTCGCACCACCCAGCGAGAGGGTGTCCGGGAAGTCCTGGTCCTCGTAGCGCAGCGCCTGCGCCGGCAACGCCGTGGTGGCGGCCAGCGCGAGCGGCAGACTCAACAGGGTGCGACGGCGTACTTCTTTCATCAGCGGCTCTCGATAAGGCGCGGGGTCCGCGCCGGCTTCACGATAACGCGTCGGGCTCGGCCGGCGCCGACAAGGCCCATTCGACATGCTCGCGCACCAGCACCGATGCCCCCTCCCCGGCCCGCATCAGTGCGGCCCGCAGCGCGGCGTCGTCGCGGCTGCGCAATGCGTTGCCGGCCGCAACCGCGAGATTGCGTTGCCAGCGCTCGAAGCCGATGCGGCGTATCGCCGAACCCTCGGTGCGGCGCAGGAACTCGGCCTCGCTCCAGCCCAGCAGCTGCTCGATGCGGCTGCCGGCAAGACCTGGCCGGGCGTCGAAATCCGCAAGCACGGCCGGCTGCGCGAACTTGTTCCACGGGCAGGCCAGCTGGCAGTCGTCGCAGCCGTAGATGCGGTTGCCCAGCAGCGGGCGCAGGTCCTCGGGAATGGGCCCGTCATGCTCAATCGTCAGGTACGACACGCAGCGCCGCGCGTCCACGCGGTAGGGTGCGGTGATCGCTCCGGTCGGGCAGGCGTCGCTGCAGGCATTGCAGGCCCCGCAATGGCTGCTCACCGGCTCGGTGGGCGGCAGGGCCAGGTCCACGAAGATCTCGCCGAGGAAGAACATCGAGCCCGCCTCGCGGTGCAGGGCCAGCGTGTGCTTGCCGCGCCAACCCAGGCCCGAGCGCGCGGCCAGCTCCACCTCCAGCACGGGCGCGGAATCGGTGAACACCCGGTGGCCCAGCGGCCCCACCTCGTCGGCAAGCCGCTCGGCGAGCTTCTGCAGACGCTGGCGCAGCACCTTGTGATAGTCACGACCGCGGGCATACAGCGACAACTGGGCCTGGCCCGGCTGGGCAAGACCTGACCATTCCACGGCGCGCCAGTCCGGGCCGGTGTCGCGCGGGAGGTAGTCCATGCGGGCCGTGATGATGCTCAGCGTGCCCGGCACGAGTTCGGCCGGCCGCGCCCGCTTGAGGCCGTGGGCCGCCATGTACTGCATGCTGCCGTGGTGGCCGGCGTCCAACCAAGCCAGCAGGCCGGGCTCCGCGCTCGAAAGGTCGATACCTGCCACCGCGATCTGTGAGAATCCGAGCTCACGCGCCCAGCCGCGCAGACGCTCGAGCAGCCCCGCGGCATGGTGATCGGACTCAAGCTCTGGCAAAACCTGCACCTGCATTGGCACCGATTCTAGAAACGCATCTGACCTGGCCCGACGAAGCGGCCGCGCAGGCCAGCGCCGCGCGCCTGGCCGCCGCCCTGTCTCCCGCCCCCGACGCGGTCATCGAACTGCACGGCCCGCTGGGCGCCGGCAAGACCACCTTCACCCGCCTGCTGCTGCGCGCGCTGGGTGTAGCCGGCCGCATCAAGAGCCCGAGCTACGCGGTGATGGAAGCCTACGCGCTGCCGGGTGGCGGCTCCGCCACGCACTTCGACTTCTACCGCTTCGGCGATCCGCGCGAGTGGGAGGACGCGGGCTTCCGCGACATCTTCGCGGCGCCCGGCCTCAAGGTCTGCGAGTGGCCCGAGAAGGCGGCCGGCCAGCTGCCCGAGCCCGATCTGCAACTGTTCATCGAGCTCGACGACGCCGGCGACCGGCGCCAGGTGCGGGCGTGTGGCCGGCCTGCGCTGGTGCAGGCCCTGGGCGGGGACGCCGCATGAAGCGCCGTGACAGCCTGGGTGCCCTCGCGCTACTGCTGCAGGCGCCCCACACGCTGGCCGTCACCGGCCTCACCTCCATCGTCGCGGTGCGGGTCTGGCCGGCGGCCGACTACACGCGGGTGACGCTGGAATCCGACCGCCCGCTGGTGGCCCGCCACTTCACCGTGGAGTCGCCACACCGCCTCGTCGTGGACGTGGATGGGCTGGACCTCAACCCCGGCCTGCGCGAGCTGATCGGCAAGGTGCGCGCGGACGACCCCTACATCGCGGGCGTTCGGGTGGGGCAGAACACCCCCACCGTCGTGCGCATCGTGCTGGACCTCAAGCAGCCCGTGGCGCCTCAGGTGTTCACGCTGGCGCCGGTGGCAGCCTACAAGCACCGGCTGGTGTTCGACCTCTACCCCAAGGTGCAGGCCGACCCCATGGTGGCCCTGGTGAACGAGCCCGCTGCAGCGGCGACGCCGGACAAGGCCGATGCCGCCGCGAGCGCGGTGAACGACGCCCTGGGCGAGCTGATCCAGAAGATAGAACGCCGGGCCGAGGCCCCCGCGCCTGGCGGCCACGCCCGCGCGCCGGCCACGGGTGCCTCGATGCCTGCACAGGAGACGGCAGCCGCCCGGCCCGCGCCTGCGGCGTCCGGCACCAACGGCGCGCCCAGGCCCCGCGGTGGCGACAAGTCCCAGCCCAACGTCGACCGCCTCATCATCATCGCGCTGGATCCCGGCCACGGCGGCGAGGACCCGGGCGCCGTCGGCCCCTCTGGCCTGAAGGAAAAGGACGTGGTGCTGGCCATAGGCCTGAAGCTGCGCGAGCGCCTGCAGGGCAACCCGAACATCAGAGTGCTGATGACCCGCGACGCCGACTTCTTCGTGCCGCTGCACGAGCGGGTCAACAAGGCTCGCAAGGTGCAGGCCGACCTGTTCGTCTCCATCCATGCCGACGCCTTCATCAACCGCCAGGCGCGCGGGGCCTCGGTATTCGCACTCAGCGACGGCGCCGCCACCAGCGCCGCTGCGCGCTGGATGGCCAACCGCGAGAACGCGGCCGACCTGGTCGGCGGCGTGAATGTCGGCAGCACCAAGGACGCCCAGGTGCTGCGGGCCCTGCTGGACATGAGCACCACGGCCCAGATCAAGGACAGCCTCAAGCTCGGCGGCGAGGTGCTGGGCCAGATCGGCCGCGTCGGCAAGCTGCACAAGGCCCGCGTCGAGCAGGCCGGCTTTGCGGTGCTGAAGGCGCCGGACATCCCCAGCATCCTGGTGGAGACCGCCTTCATCTCCAACCCCGAGGAGGAGCGCAAGCTGGCCGACGACGACTACCGCGAGCAGCTGGTGGACGCGCTGGCCTCGGGCATCGCGAAGTACTTCGCGAAGAACCCGCCACTGGCACGCCGCCGCTCGGCCTGAGCCCGACCCGCCCTGCGCCCGCTCAGGGCGCCAGCACCACCGGCAGCATGATCTGCGTGGACTGGCCGGGCTGGCGGTACACGCGCTGCGTGGCCACACGGTAGTCGCCGGGCTGGGCGTCGAAGATGCTGGCCACGAAGCGCTGCGGATTGCGGTCGTACAGCGGGAACCAGCTGGACTGGATCTGCACCATGAGGCGGTGCCCCGGCTGGAACACGTGATTGGCATGGGGCAGGCTGAAGCGGTAGGCCAGCGGCTTGCCCGGCTCGAGCGCCTTGGGCTCGCTCCACGACTCGCGGTAGCGGCCACGGAAGATGTCGCCCGACACCATCAGCTGGTAGCCCCCCAGGTTGGGCTGGGACGGCACCTCGTCCGGATAGACGTCGATGAGCTTGACCACCCAGTCGCTGTCGGTGCCGCTGGTGGCTGCCACGAGATTGACCAGCGGCTCGCCGGCGATCTTGAGCGGCTGCGTGAGCACCTCGCTGGTGTAGACCAGCACATCGGTGCGGCCGGACGCCTCGCGCTGGTCGTCCACCAGCCAGCGGGGCCAGGTCATGCCCTTGCTCTCGTCATAGCCCGCCGGCCGTATCGGCCGCTGGCGATAGGGCACGGGCTTGGCGGGGTCGGACACATAGTCGTCGTAGCCCGCATCGCCGCCCTGCGGCGCGGCGCCGAGCGCCAGGCGATAGCCGGGCAGCAGCACCAGCGGCGTGGGCTGGATGCGGCAGCCCGTGGCACAGCCGCGCGGCCAGCCGTCCAGCGCCTGCCAGCGGCCGCTGCCGGTCTCATAGGCCGTCACCCGGGCCAGCGGTTTCTCGGGCTTGAGGCCCTTGAGGTGCTCGTCCAGGAAGGGCTTGAGCACCTGCTGGCGGAACTCCCAGGCGGTATCGCTGCGAAAGCGGATCGCGCCGATGAAGCTGCCGTCGCCGATGGCGCCGCCATGCACCCAGGGGCCCATGGCCATGTGCAGCAGCGGCGCACCATCGGGCCGGGCCGTGAGCGCCTTGTAGACGGCGGGCGCGCCGTAGATGTCCTCGGCATCCCACCAGCTGTGCACCAGCAGCGTGGGCACGGTCAGCGGCCGGGCGGCCAGCAGCCGGTCCATGGCCTGCTGCTGCCAGAAGGCGTCATAGGCCGGGTGTGCCAGCAGCTTGCGCCAGGCCCCGCTCTGCTCCAGCCCGCGCTGCCGGCCCAGTTCGCCCGCGCTGCCGGCCTGCAGGAAGGCGTCGTAGTCGTCGTAATGCGTGCTGAACCACTTCGCCTCGTTCTTGCGCGTGACCACCTGTTCGTACACATAGGCCATGTTGGTCTGGCGGAAGGCCCCGTGGTGGAACCAGTCGTCCCCGCGCCAGCCATCCACCATGGGGTTCATGGGCACGGCGGCCTTCAGCGCCGGGTGCGGGTCCACCAGCGCGGCCAGCGACAGGAAGCCGTTGTACGAGATGCCGATGATGCCGACCCGGCCATTGCTTTCCGGCAGGTTCTTCACCAGCCAATCGATGGTGTCCCAGGTGTCGGTGGCATGGTCCACCGGCGTCGCATTCAGCGGGCCGCGGAAGGGCCGGGTCATCACGTAGTCGCCCTCGGACTCGTACTTGCCGCGGATGTCCTGCACCACGCGGATGTAGCCGCCCTCGACGATGACGTCGCTGGCATGGTCGTAGCCCTGGATCAGCGCCTCCAGGTGCGAGCTCTCGGCATGGCTGGTGAGCTCGCCGGCGTTGTAGGGCGTGCGCGTCAGCAGGATGGGGGCATTCTTCGCGCCCTTGGGGATGAGGATGACGGTGTTGAGCTTCACCCCGTCCCGCATCGCGATCTGCACCACGCGCTTCTCGTAGTCGAAGCCCCGGGTGGAGGGCTGCAGCTGCTGCGGCGTCTCGCTGGGCAGTTCGGGGTAGGCGGGCGGCTCGGCACGGACTGCTGCGGCCAGCAGGATCAGCAGCGCCGCAAGGCAGCGGCTGGCGGGAAGGCGGGTCATGGCGGCTCCGGTAAGGCGGTGTCGCGCCGGATGCTAGAAGCCCGCGCCGCCCTCACCCATCGGGGTTGCCCAGGATGGGCGAGGCCCGGCAATGCAAACGCCGCCCGAAGGCGGCGTTTTGGATCGCGGGCTCAGACGTTCAGCAGCACTTGCCGGTGCGCGCCGAATAGCGCGCCGTCTGGCGTTCCCGGAAGAACTCCTCGTAGCTCATGGGCTCGCGGTCCGGGTGGGTGGCCTGGTGGTGGGTCAGGTAGCTGCCGTAGTCCGGCACGCCCACCATCAGGCGCAGGCTTTGCGTCAGGTAGCGCCCGGCCTGGGCCAGATCCCGCCCCAGATCGCGGCCCAGGTCACGGGCGAGCTCGCCCAGCTCAGCCATGCTGCGGCATCGCCAGCGGCGCGAAGGCCGTCTCGCGCGACGAGGGCTTGCTGCTGCGGCGCGCCTCGGCGATGGCCTTGAAGCTGTAGACCAGCACGCTGATCACCACGCCCATGAAGACCACGCACAGCGCGGCGTCGAGGCGGTCGTTGAACACGATGCGCTCCATCGCGGCCAGCGACTTGGCCGGTGCCAGCACCTTGCCCTCGGCGATCGCGTTGGCGTACTTGTCGGCATGGGCCAGGAAGCCCAGCTTGGGGTCGCTGGAGAACACCTTGAGCCAGCCGGCCGTCATCGTGCAGATCAGCAGCCAGGCCGCCGGCAGGATGGTGACCCAGGCGTAGCGGTCCTTCTTCATGCGGAACAGCACGACGGTGCCCAGCAGCAGCGCGACGGCGGCCAGCATCTGGTTGGCGATGCCGAACAGCGGCCACAGCGTGTTGATGCCGCCCAGCGGATCGACCACACCCTGGTACAGGAAGTAGCCCCAGGCCGCGACGCACAGGCCGGTGGCCAGCAGATTGGCCACCCAGGATTCCGTGCGCTTGAGCGAGGGCACGAAGGTGCCCAGCAGGTCCTGCAGCATGAAGCGGCCGGCACGCGTGCCCGCGTCCACGGCGGTCAGGATGAACAGCGCCTCGAACAGGATGGCGAAGTGATACCAGAAGGCCATGAGCGCCTTGCCGCCCACCACCTGATGCAGGATCTGCGCAATGCCCACGGCCAGCGTCGGCGCACCGCCGGCACGGGCCAGGATGGTCTTCTCGCCCACGTCCTGCGCGGTCTGCGTCAGCATTTCGGGCGTGACGACGAAGCCCCAGGTGGACAGCGTGCTGGCCACGCTCTCGACGTCCTTGCCCACCACGGCGGCCGGGCTGTTCATCGCGAAGTACACGCCTGGCTCGATGCAGGACGCCGCCACCAGCGCCATCACGGCCACGAAGCTCTCGGCCAGCATGCCGCCGTAGCCCACGTAGCGCGCGTGGGTCTCGTTCTCCAGCAGCTTGGGGCTAGTGCCCGACGAGATCAGCGCATGGAAGCCCGACACCGCGCCGCAGGCGATGGTGATGAACAGGAAGGGGAACAGGTTGCCCGCCCAGACCGGGCCGTTGCCGGCGGCGAACTGGGTGATGGCCGGCATCTTCAGCGGCGGCGCCACGATGACGATGCCGATGGCCAGCGCGATGATGGTGCCGATCTTCAGGAAGGTGGAGAGATAGTCACGCGGTGCCAGCAGCAGCCACACCGGGATGCAGGCCGCCACGAAGCCGTATCCGATCAGCGTCCACACCAGCGCGGTGGGCGTCAGCGTGAACATGGCCGCCAGCGTCGGATGCTCGCTGACCCACTGGCCACCGAAGATGGCCGCCATCAGCAGCACGAAACCGATCACCGACACCTCGCCGATGCGGCCCGGCCGCAGGAAGCGCAGGTACACGCCCATGAACAGCGCCACCGGGATGGTGGCCGCCACCGTGAACAGGCCCCAGGGCGAATCCGCCAGCGCCTTCACGACGATCAGCGCCAGCACCGCCAGGATGATGATCATGATCATGAAGGCGCCGAACAGCGCAATCACGCCGGGGATGGTGCCCATCTCCTGCTTGACCAGGTCACCGAGCGAGCGGCCATCGCGGCGCGACGAGATGAACAGCACGATGAAGTCCTGCACCGCGCCGGCGAACACCACGCCGGCCAGGATCCACAGCAGGCCCGGCAGATAGCCCATCTGCGCGGCCAGCACCGGGCCCACCAGCGGCCCCGCGCCCGCGATCGCGGCGAAGTGGTGGCCGTAGAGCACGTGCTTGTTGGTGGGCACGAAGTCCAGGCCATCGTTGTACTTCCAGGCCGGCGTCTGCCGGTTGGGGTCCAGCCCCAGCACCTTGTTCGCGATGAACAGGCTGTAGTAGCGGTAGGCGATCAGGTAGGTGCACAGCGCGGCGGTCACGACCCACAGTGCACTGATCGTCTCGCCACGGCTCAGGGCCACGGTGGCAAGCGATGCAGCGCCCAGGATCGCGATACCCGCCCACGCGAGGTGGCGGCGCAGATTCATGAGGCTTGTCTCCAATTGGGGCGTGCGCTACGGATGGACGCACGGCCGGGGTGCAAGTCTCGAAAATCGCGCACCAAGGCGCATCGTGCATACCGCGTGGAGACGATGCGCGGCTACACCTAAGGGTCAACCCGTAACCGCGCCGTAACAATGCGGCGCGCGGCTGCGTGCGGCCGGGGCGGCCGGGGCGGCCGGGGCGCCACCTATCATGCCCGCATGCTCAGTTCCGCCCAGACCCTGGCCTTCCTGCTGGCCGCCATCCTGCTGACGCTCAGCCCCGGCCCCGACAACCTGATGGTGCTGGGCATGGGCATCTCCAAGGGCCGCCGGCGCGGCATCGCGTTCGGCCTGGGCTGCGCACTGGGCTGCCTCAGTCACACGCTGCTGGCCGTGCTGGGCGTGAGCGCGCTGGTGGCCGCGTCGCCGCTGGCCTTCACCGCGCTGAGGTGGCTGGGCGGCGCCTACCTGATCTGGCTGGGCATTCAGGCGCTGCGCAGCCGCGGCGGGCCGCTGGCCGCGCAGGGCCAGCCGGGCCGCCTCGGTGACGAATCGCTGACGCGGCTCTTCCTGAAGGGGCTGCTCGCCAACGCGATCAACCCCAAGGTCGTGCTGTTCTTCCTGTCCTTCCTGCCGCAGTTCGTCGTGCCCGCCCAGGGCGCGCTGGCACTGCAACTGGGCCTGCTCGGCCTGATCTTCACCGCCCAGGCGGCGGTGCTGTTCGGCCTGCTGGGCTACTTTGCCGGCGCCATCGGCGCCTGGCTGTCGCGCCGCCCCGCGGCCGGACTCTGGCTGGACCGCATCGCGGGCGCCGTGTTCGTGGGCCTGGGCCTGCGCCTCATCGCTGCGCGCTGAGCGGCGGCCGCACGCTGGCTCAAGACCTGACCCCATCGCCCGGCGATGGCAGACAGGTGACACCCGGGTGAACCCGCATGGCCGGTTTCTGACATGTCAGAAGTCGGCCAACCGTGACGCTGTTCACGTTCTTATGCTCCGCCCAACGATGCGCACCCCGCCGGGGAGCCATGACCAGGAGGGCATGGGCGCATCGCCTGGCACCGTCGCCGACCCAGCAAGCAAGAGGATCCCCATGCTGTTCCGTTCCCTGCACAAACGCCTCGCCACCGCGCTCATCGCACTCACCGCGGCCGTCTCCGGCCAGAGCGCCCGCGCCGACAACCTGGAACTGTCCTACCTGGTGCCGGTGATCGGCATCGAGATGATGTACCGCGGCATGGGCTATGCCGACGACGAGGGCAACTTCATCGACCTGGCCGGCAACCACATCATCTCGTCCACCGTGAAGCTGGATTTCTGGACCGACCCCAGCACCGACATCAGCACGCTGTTCATGGGCATGAACGTGCCCGTGCTGGACGCGCAGAGCTACTACTTCACGGTGACCGGCGACCAGCTGCAGCAGCTCGAGGCCGGCCACTACACCTATTCGCTGACCACCGACCTGTTCAACGGCGAGGTCTACTCGGGCCGCTTCGCGATCGAGTCCTACGCGCTGGACGCCGATGGCAACCCCGTGAGCCTGGCCGGGACGGTGGGCGAAGGCTCGGGCTTCTACTTCACCTATGACGTCGCCGCCCCGGTGCCGGAACCCGCCAGCGCACTGCTGCTGCTGGCCGGCCTGGGCGTGGCCCCGCTGGTGGCGCGCCGCCGCAAGAGCGCGCTGGCCGTCTGAGACAGGATGGCTTGCCCTGCGGGGCGATGCACGGCGGGTGACCGAAATGCACCCGCCTTTTTCATGCCGCAGCCGCGGCGCCCTCACCCGCCCCGCGCATGCTCCACCGCGTAGCGGATCAGCTCGGCCTGCCCGTCCAGCTCCAGCTTGCGCTTGATGCTCTGGCGATGCGCCTCGACGGTGCGCACCGACAGGTCCAGATCGCGCGCGATCTGCTTGCTGGACGCGCCCTGGCCCAGCTTGGTGAGGATCTCGCTCTCGCGCGGCGTCAGCACCGGCTTGGGGGCCTGGCCACGGAACAGCCGGCCCGACACCGCCGCGCTCAGGAAGGTGCCGCCGGCCGCCACCGCGTCGATGGCCGTGACGATCTCGCTGGCCGGCGCGTCCTTCAGCACATAGCCGCGTGCGCCGGCCTGCAGCGAGCGCTGCACGTACTCGGGGTTGTCGTACATGCTGAACATCAGCAGCTTGAGGGCCGGCACGCTCTGCAGCATTTCCTCGGCCAGCGTGATGCCGCTGCCATCCTTGAGGCCCACGTCCATCAGCACCACGTCGGGCGCCGCGCTGGCCAGCAGCGGCAGGGCCTCGGCCCGGCCACCGGCCTCGCCGACGACGGCAAAACGCGGCACGGCCTGCAGGCGCGCGACCAGGCCTTCGCGCACCATGGGATGGTCGTCGACGATGAGGATGCGAACGGGCGTCGTGGGGCTCATGCAGCGCGGGCGATGTCGGCAGGCCGCAGTTGTACCGCGAGACGGCAGCCCTGGCCCGGCGCCGTGTCGATCTGCAGCTGCGCGCCCAGCGCCAGTGCCCGCTCGCGCATGCTGCGCAGGCCCAGGCCCTGGTCGGCCGCGGCCTGCACCGCCTCGGCATCGAAGCCGCAGCCATCGTCCGCCGCCTCCAGCAGCAGCCCGCCCTCGCGGCCGAAGGCCAGCGTCAGCACCACGTGGCTGGCACGCGCGTGGCGCGCCGCATTGTTCAGCGCCTCCTGGGCGATGCGGAACAGCGCGGTCTTGACGCCGTTGGGCAGCGCCTGCTCCAGCCCACGCACCCGCGCCTCGAAGCGGGTGCCGCCCGCGGCGTCGAACTCGCCGGCCAGATGCTGCAACGCCGCCGGCAGGCCCAGGTTGTCGAGCAACGCCGGACGCAGGCCGTGCGACAGCCGCCGCACCTCGACGAGGCTGCCGTTGAGCCGCTGCAGCGCCAGCTCCAGCAGTCGTGGCGCGGCTGCGCCGGCCGGGTCGGACTGGGCCGACTCCATCAGCAGCTTGGTGGAGACCAGGGTCTGGCTGACGCCGTCGTGCAGCTCGCGGGCCAGGCGCGCGCGCTCGTCCTCCTGAGAGCGCACGACCTGGCGCGCCAGCGCCCGCAGCTTGGCCTCGGCGCTGCGATGCTCGCTGAGGTTGATGGCCAGCGCCCCGGCGCTGATCAGCGCGACGCCGAACACCGCCACACCGCCCACCCACAGCAGCGTGGTGGTGATCTGCTCGCGCGCACCGCGCTCGAGCTCGTCCATCGTGGCCTCGATGCCGTCCAGGTAGAGGCCGGTGCCCAGCATCAGGTTCCACTCGGGCACGGCCACCACATAGCCCAGCTTGGGCGCGAGCGCGTCGCTGGACGGCTTGCGCCAGAGGTATTCCACATAGCCGCCGCCGGCCCGCGCCTGGGCGATCAGCTGCTGGATGGTGCGCCGGCCCTGCGGGTCGCGCAGCTCCCAGAGGTTCTGTCCCATCAGCTCCGGCTGGCGCGAGTGCATCAGCACCCGGCCGTTGAGCGCGTAGACGAAGAAATAGCCGTCCGGCCCGTAGTCCAGCGAGGACAGCAGCTGCAACGCCCGCGCCTGCCCGTCCGGCTGGCCCACCAGCGGCCGCACGGTGCTGACCGCCAGGTCCACATAGTGCTTGAGCTCGGTGCGGCGCGCCTCGAGGTAGCTGTCTCGCACCAGCGCATGCTCGCGGCGTGCCAGGTCATGCTCCTGGTGATGCACCGCGAACGCGATCAGCGCCAGCGAGGCCAGCAGCGGCAGCAGCGCCAG
Source organism: Roseateles depolymerans (assembly GCA_003241055.1). Classification (GTDB taxonomy): domain Bacteria; phylum Pseudomonadota; class Gammaproteobacteria; order Burkholderiales; family Burkholderiaceae_C; genus Pelomonas; species Pelomonas depolymerans_A. The sequence continues at coordinate 17,069 of QFOD01000022.1, read as the reverse complement.
CACGAACAGGCGGCCGCGCAGCGACAGCGCCGCCCAGGCCGCACCGGGTTTCATGGCGAGGAGGCCGGGTTCAACGGCCCAGCGTCGCCGGCGGCGGCGGGGTCTTGCGCTGGATGGGCTTCCAGCCTTGCAGGCGCTTTTGCACGTCAGCAATCGCCGCCTCCAGCTGCGTGTCCTCGCCACGGTTCACCGCAGCAGGGTCGAGTTCGACGTCAATGTCCGGCGAAACGCCCTCGTTCTCCACCCGCCACTCGCCGTCCGGCGTGTAGAAGCGGAAGTAGGGCACGGTCAGGAAGGCGCCGTCGATCAGCGGCGGGTTGGCCGAAATGCCGATCAGGCCGCCCCAGGTGCGCTTGCCGATCAGCGGGCCCAGGCCCACGCGCTTGAAGGCATAGGGCATGAAGTCGCCGCCCGAGCCGGCGTCCTGGTCGATCAGCATGGCCTTGGGGCCGTAGATGGCGCCGCCCGGGGTGTCGAACACCAGGCCGTCGCGATCCTTCCAGCTGGACAGATAGGGCCGCGCCAGCAGCTCGGTCACGTAGTTGGCGGCCTGGCCGCCGCCGTTCTTGCGATCGTCCACGATCAGCGCCTGCTTCTCGATCTGCGCGAAGAACATACGGTTGAAGTGCTCGTAGCCCTGGCCCGCGGTGTCGGGCATGTAGACGTAGGCGATCTTGCCGCCGCTCTTGGCCTGCACCTTCTGGCGATTGCCCTCTATCCACGCCCAGCGGCGCAGCAGCGCCTCGTTGGCGATGGGCTCCACGGTGATCTGGCGGCGGCCCTTGCCGGCGGCATCCTGCGCCACGGTCAGCACCACCTGCTTGCCCACCGTGTTCTCGAGCAGCGCGTAGAGGTTGGTCTTGGCGTCCAGCTCATGCTCGCCCACGGCGAGGATGAAGTCGCCCTCCTTCACGCCCAGGCCCGGCACCGCCAGCGGCGAACGCAGGTTGGGGTTGAGCCGGTCACCGGCGTAGAGCGCGGCGATCTGGTAGCGGCCGCCGCTGATGCGGAAGTCGGCACCCAGCAGGCCCACCGCGACCGAGGGCTCCTGGTAGACGTCGCCACCGCCGGTGCGGTTGTGGCCCACCTGCAGTTCGGCAATCATCTGCACCAGCAGGTCGTTCAGGTCCTCGCGGCGCTGAACAAACGCCAGCTGCGGCAGATAGCGGTCGTAGACGCCCTTCCAGTCCAGGCCATGCAGCGCCGGGTCGTAGAAGAACTCCTTCTCCATCCACCAGGTCTCGTCGAAGATCTGCTTCCACTCGGCGCGCGGGTCCACCTTCATGCGCAGGCCGGACAGGTCCACCGGCTTGCCGTCGTACTTCTCACCGGCGTCGCCCACCTCCAGCTTGCCGCCGGCCACGGTCAGCAACAGCTTCTTGTGGTCTTCGCTGAGCGAGTAGTCGGCCACGCCGGCCTTGATCAGCTTGGGCTTGCGCTCTTCCATGTCGAAGCGCCACAGCTCGGCCACCGCGCGGCGCTCGGCGCTGGGCGGCTCCACGCTGACGCCGGGCTGGGGCTGCTGCAGGTAGAACAGCGCGCCATCGGCGCCCACCGCCAGGCCGTCGTAATTGCGCTCGGCCACCGGCAGCGCCACGAGGCGGTCGGCCAGACCGTCGAAGTCGATGCGCACCTTGGGCTTGTCGGCCTTCTTCTCGTCTTTCTTCTCATCCTGCTTGTCGCCCTTCTTGTCCGCCTTGGACTCGTCCTTCTTGTCGTCCTTCTTGGCATCCTCGTCGCCGGCCTTGGGCGCCAGCGGCGACCTGCCATCCGCGGCCAGCACCAGCGCGTACAGGCCGGCACGGCGCGGGCGCTCCTGGGTGGAGAGGTCCAGCCCAACCTGGCTGGGGCCGGAGTTGATGGACGCGGTGAAATACAGGTAGTCGCCCTTGGCCGAAAACACCGGGCTGCCGGCGCTGGCGAGGCCGTCGGTCACCGCATGGTTCTTGCCGGTGGCCAGCTCATGCAGCGAGATGCGACCGAAGTAGTTCTCGCCCGAGGTGGTGAAGGCCAGCCAGCGGCTGTCCGGCGAAAACGACACCGCAAAGCCCTCGCCGCCGAAGCGGCGCTGGTCGGTGACGATCTTCTGCAGCTGGCCGCGCGTGGCGACGGCCGCGAGGCCGAGCTTGTAGAGGTTGAGGTGGTTGTCCTGCAGCACCAGCCATTCACCATCGGGCGACCAGTCGGTCAGCGAGAAATAGCCCTCGGCCGGCAGCAGGAAGCGCTCCTTGGCACCCAGGCCGGTCTGGGCCTGCAGCACCAGCTCGTGGCGCATGCCGGGCGCGTCGGAGATGTAGGCCACGCGCTGGCCGTCCGGGCTCCACAGCGCGTCCTTCTCGCGCACGCCGGCGGTCTCGGTCAGGTTGCGCGGGCTGCCGTCCTTCACCGGCACGGTGAACACCTCGCCGCGCGCGCTCACCACCACGCGCTTGCCGGTGCTGGACAGGCGCGCGGACGTCAGCACGCGACCGGCGTCCTTCCACTGCGGGCGCAGCTGCGGCGCCACCGCGGCCAGGCTGATGTCCAGCGTCTTGGGCGCGCCGCCGGCCAGCTCGATCTGTTTGATGCGGCCGCCGCTCTCGTAGACCAGGGTCGTGCCGTTGGCGTCCACGCTGCGCACGTCCCACTGGGTTTCGTGCGTCAGCTGGCGCAGCGCCTTGGTGGCCGGGTTGAAGGCGAACAGATTGGCCGCGCCGTCGTTGCGGTCGGAGATGAACACCACCTCCGACCCCGCCCACACCGGCTGCGAGTCGGTCGCGTTGACATGCGGAATCTCCTGCCAGCGCTGGAAGGCCTGCGGGCCGGTGGCGTCCATCACCCACACCGGCGGCGTGGTGCCGCCGCGGCTCTGGCGCCAGCCGCTGACGCCGGCATAGGCCGCGCCGTAGGGGCGGTAGGCCAGCTGCTTGCCGTCGCTCGACCAGGCGCCCTCCCAGGCCACGGCCTTCATCACCTGCTTCTCGTAGCCGCCGTCCACGCTCACCTCGTAGAGCTGGTTGCTGCGGTTGTTCAGCACCTCGCGCGGCGACGCGAACAGCACGCGCTGGCCATCCGGGCTCCAGCCGCTGACCGTGTCGGGGCCCGGGTGCCAGGTCAGGCGCCGGGGCGTGCCGCCGGCGATGTCGATCACGTAGACATCGGTATTGCCGTCGTAGGTGGCCGAGAACGCGATGCGGCTGCCGTCCGGCGAGAAGCGCGGCGCGAACTCGCTGGCCGCGTGGGTGGTCAGGCGGCGCGCGTTGCCGCCGTTGCGGTCGGCCAGCCACAGGTCGCCGGCGTAGACGAAGGCCAGGTTGTTCTTGGACAGCGCCGGCTGGCGCAGCATCAGCGTGGGCTGCTGCGCCTGGGCAGCGCCCATCAGGGCCAACAGGCCCGCGGCGGCCAGGACGGAACGGGAAATCAGCATGGCGGTCTCCGTGATGTGAGCCCGCGCGGCAGGGGCACGGCGCGGGCGTGAACGCGCACTCTAGGCCGACCCCGCGGGCCGGGCCGAAAGTGATGCCCGGCTCAGGCCGAGCGGCGCTTGAGGCGGCTGCGCACGCCCCCCAGCAGCACCAGCACGCCGGGGATCAGGATCATGGCCCAGATGATCTTGTCGAGGTTGTGCTTGATCCAGGGCACGTTGCCGAACACATAGCCGATCAGCGTGATGCCGCACACCCAGAGCACCCCGCCGCTCACGTCGTAGAAGGTGAACTTGCGGCGGCTCATCTGCGCGACGCCGGCCACGAAGGGCGCGAAGGTGCGCACAAAGGGCATGAAGCGCGCGGCCACCAGCGTGAAGCCGCCCCACTTCTCGTAGAAGTCGTGCGCCTTCATGAAGGCTTGTTTGTTGAAGAAGCGCGACTGCTCCCACTGGAACACCCGCGGCCCGAAATGCCGCCCGATGGCGTAGTTGCACTGGTTGCCGGCCACCGCGGCCAGCGTCAGCAGGCCCATGGTCAGGCCCAGGTCCATCAGGCCGGCGCCGCACATCGCGCCGACGACGAAGAGCAGCGAATCCCCGGGCAGAAAGGGCATCACGACGACGCCGGTCTCCACGAAGATGATCAGGAACAGCAGCGCGTAGATCCAGGCGCCGTAGGCGGCGACGAAATCGGCAAGGTGGCGATCGACGTGCAGCACGAAATCGATCAGCGCGGGCAGCATTGAGGCAAGGGCGTCCATGGCGGCGGATTATCACGAGGCCGCGTGACGCCCCCGCCGATAATCCCGTCCCATGGATTTCCCGCTGCCCGACACCGTGGCGCCCGCCGCGCGCCGCCCCATCCGAGAACTGCCCGACGAGCTGGTCAGCCAGATCGCCGCGGGCGAGGTGGTGGAGCGCCCGGCCTCGGTGGTGCGCGAGCTGGTGGACAACGCGCTGGACGCCGGCGCCACGCAGATCCAGGTCAAGCTGATGGCCGGCGGCGTGCGCGCCATCGTCGTGGAGGACGATGGCTGCGGCATCCCGGTCGAGCAGCTGCCGCTGGCGCTCAAGCGCCACGCGACCAGCAAGATCGCGTCGCTGGCCGAGCTGGAGTCGGTGGCCACCATGGGCTTTCGCGGCGAGGCGCTGGCCGCCATCGCGTCGGTGTCCGAGATGGCCATCGCCAGCCGCACCGAGGGCGCGGCCCACGCCCACCGCCTGGACGCCCGCAGCGGCGAGCTGCAGCCCGCCGCGCGCGGCCGCGGCACCAGCGTGGAGGTGCGCGAGCTGTTCTTCTCCACCCCGGCGCGCCGCAAGTTCCTGAAGACCGATGCCACCGAGCTGGCCCACTGCGTCGAGGCCGTGCGCCGCCACGCGCTCGCGCGGCCGGACGTGGGCTTTGCGATCTGGCACGAGGGCAAGCTGGTGGACCAGTGGCGCGCCGCCACGCCCGAGCAGCGCATCGCCGACGTGCTGGGCCAGGATTTCGTGGACGAGAGCCGGTCGTTCGCGGTCAGCGCCGGCCCGCTGGCGCTGACCGGCCGCGCCGGCCTGCCCGAAGCCGCCCGCTCGCGCGCCGACCAGCAATACGTCTATGTGAACGGCCGCTATGTGCGCGACAAGCTGATCGCTCACGCGATCCGCTCCGCCTACGACGATGTGCTGCACGGCCAGCGCCAGCCCTGCTATGTGCTGGTGCTGGAGATCGCGCCCGAGCTGGTGGACGTGAACGTCCACCCCACCAAGATCGAGGTGCGCTTCCGCGATGGCCGCGAGATCCACCAGCGCGTGCGCCGCGTGTTCGTGGACGCGCTGGCCGAGTCGCGCAGCGCCGCCGGCGCCGCGCCTCCGGCCGCCACCGAGTTCGGCGCGCTGGGCTTTGCGCCCACGCAGGCCGCCACGCTCTACGTGTCGGAAGGCCAGCCCGCCCCGCCCTCGGCCACCGCGCCGGACCTGAACCTCGGCTCGGCCAGCTTTGGTCCACGCTTCAGCTACGCGCCGCCGCCGCCCACGCCCACCCAGGTGGGCCTGGCGCTGGCCCAGGCCGAAACGCTGTACCGCCCCACGCCGTCCGCGCTGGCCGCCGGCCCGGCGCCGGCGTCCGCCCCGCTGCCCGACGGCGACTGGCCGCTGGGCCGCGCGATCGCGCAGGTGCACGGCGTCTACATCCTGGCCGAGAACCGCCAGGGCCTGGTGATCGTGGACATGCACGCCGCCCATGAGCGCGTGGTCTACGAGCGCCTCAAGGCGCGGCTGGGCGAGCTGGACATCGAGAGCCAGCCGCTGTTGATCCCGGTCAGCTTCGCGGCCACGGCCGAGGAAGTGGCCACGGCCGAGCAGCATGCCGCCACGCTGAGCCGCCTGGGGCTGGACGTGGCGCCGCTGTCCGCCCGCACGCTGGCCGTGCGCTCGCGCCCCAGCCTGCTGGCCGCGTCCGACCTGGTGGCGCTGACCCGCGAGCTGCTGGCCGAGATGGCGCAGTTCGACGCCAGCTCGGTGCTGGAGCGCGCGCAGCACGAGATTCTGGCCACCATGGCCTGCCACGGCGCGGTGCGCGCCAACCGCCAGCTGAACGTCGACGAAATGAACGCGCTGCTGCGCGACATGGAACGCACCGAACGCGCCGACCAATGCAACCACGGCCGCCCCACCTGGCGCCAGCTCGACATGCGCGAGCTGGACGCCTTGTTCCTGCGTGGCCGTTGAGGCCCGCGCAGCGGGCCTGAGAAAGAACCTATGGCAACCATCACCCTCAAGGGCAAGCCCAAGCCGGCTGCCAAGACCCGCAACGCCGACGGCGAGCGCCGCGCGCCGCTGCGCGGCAAGGGCGTCTCCAAGCCCCGGCAGACGCTGGCCCAGGCCCAGGCCGAACGCGCCGAGCGCGCCGCCCGCCGCGAGCAGACCCAGCGCGAGGACGGCCCGCGCGACCGCCCGCCCCGAGACGACCGCGACGCTCGCGGCGAGCGCCAAGAACGCAACGAGCGCCCAGGCCGCCCCCAGACCGGCTCGGCCTTCAAGCCCGCCGGCCCGGCTCGCGGCCCGGTTGGCGCAGCGCGCGACTACCCGCGCCGTGACGACGCCCGCCGCGACAGCCGCCAGGACGCCCCGCCCCGCCCCGAGCGCGGCCCGCGCGTCGACCAGCGCCGTGCCGGCCACCGCCCGCCCGAAGCCCCGGACGCACCGGTGACGCCGCAGCCGCGTCAGCCCGCACCGGTGCGCCAGGCCGATGCCGAGGCCGGCGAGCGCCTGTCCAAGCGCATGAGCGAGCTCAAGCTCGCGTCGCGCCGCGAGGCCGATGAATGGATCGCCAACGGCTGGGTGCGCGTGGACGGCGAGGTGGCCGTACTGGGCCAGCGCGTGGGCCCCGAGGCCCGCATCGAGGTGGACCCGGCCGCGCGCGAGGCCCAGGCGCTGTCCGTCACCATCCTGATCCACAAGCCCATAGGCTATGTGTCCGGCCAGGCCGAGGACGGCTACGAGCCTGCTTCCGTGCTGGTGCAGCCCGAGAACCACTGGAAGGACGACCCCAGCGGCATCAAGCATCAGCCCGGCCATCGCCGCAGCCTGGCGCCGGCCGGCCGGCTGGACATCGACTCCACCGGCCTGCTGGTGCTCACGCAGGACGGCCGCATCGCCAAGGCGCTGATCGGCGAGGACTCCGACATCGAGAAGGAATACCTCGTCCGCGTGGAGTACGTGGGCCGCCCCGGCGCCGAGCCCGCACCCGAGGGCGCCCTGCCCAGCCAGCTGCTGCCCGCCGGCGACCTCAGGCTGCTCAACCACGGCCTGTGGCTGGACGACGCCGAGCTCAAGCCCGCCAAGGTCAGCTGGCAGAACGAGCAGCAGCTGCGCTTCGTGCTGCGCGAGGGCAAGAAGCGCCAGATCCGCCGCATGTGCGAGCTGGTGGGCCTGAAGGTGGTGGGCCTCAAGCGCGTGCGCATCGGCCGCATCCCGCTGGGCCACCTGCCGGTGGGCCAGTGGCGCTATCTGGCGCCGTGGGAAAGGTTTTGACCACCCCGTACCGGCTGCGCCGGCCCCCTCAAGGGGGCGCTGCCGGTGGCCCGGCAAAGCCGGTTCCACGGCAGCCGCTTGGGAATACCCCATAGAACATGACACCTGTTTGCATTGCCGGCCCGACCGGCTGCGGCAAGACGGCGGCGGCGCTGGCGATTGCCGAGCGGCTGCCGGTGGAGATCATCAGCGTGGACTCCGCGCTGGTGTATCGCGGCATGGACATAGGCACAGCCAAGCCCAGCGCGGCCGAGCTGGCGGCCGTGCCGCATCACCTGATCGACATCCTCGACCCGCTGGACAGCTACTCCGCCGCCGAGTTCGTGCGCGATGCGCGCCGCCTGGCCGGCGAGATCGTGGCGCGCGGCCGCCTGCCGCTGCTGGTGGGCGGCACCATGCTGTATTTCAAGGCGCTGTTCGACGGGCTCTCCGCCCTGCCCCAGGCCGACGCCGAGCTGCGCGCGCAGATCGATGCCGAGGCGCTGGCGCGCGGCTGGCCGGCCCTGCATGCCGAGCTGGCAAGCCTGGACCCCGTGACCGCCACGCGGCTGGCGCCGGGCGACAGCCAGCGCATACAGCGTGCGCTGGAGGTGATACGCCTGACCGGCCGGCCCTTGAGCGAGCTGCATGCGGCCTCGCGCAGCGAGGGCGTGGACTGGCCGCTCTTTTCACTGGAACCGCAGGACCGCGCCTGGCTGCACGAGCGCCTGGCCCAGCGTTTCGACGCGATGCTGGACGCCGGCCTGGTGAACGAGGTGCGCGCGCTGCGCGGGCGCGGCGACCTCAGCCTGCAGCTGCCCTCCATGCGCTGCGTGGGCTACCGCCAGGTCTGGGAGGCGCTGGACCGTGACGATTTTTCCGACCTGCGCGAGCGCGGCATCGCCGCCACCCGCCAGCTGGCCAAGCGCCAGGTCACCTGGCTGCGCAGCATGCCGCGCCGGCACGCGATCGCCTGTGACGGTCCCCAGCCGCTGCCCGAACTGCTGGCCGGCCTGCAGCGGGTGCTGCAGCCATGAGCACGCCGGTGCTGAGCGCCCGCGGCCTGGCCAAGCACTATGGCGAGGTGCCGGTGTTTGCCGGCGTGGACCTGGACCTGGCCCCGGGCGAGATCGTCGCGCTGCTGGGCGAGTCGGGCGCGGGCAAGTCCACGCTGCTGAACTGCCTGGCCGGGCTGGACGAGGCCGACGAGGGTCAGGTGATGCTGGCCGGGGCCGACCTGCGCGGGCTGGACGACGAGGCCCGCAGCGCGCTGCGCCGCCGCGAGCTGGGCTTCATCTTCCAGGCCTTTCACCTGCTGCCCCACCTCAGCGTGGCCGACAACGTCGCGCTGCCGCTGCGCCTGCTGGGCCGGCGCGACGACGCTGCGAGCCGCGCCCGTGTCGCGCAGATGCTGGAGGCCGTGAACCTCGCCGCGCTGGCCGCGCGCATGCCGCGCCAGCTCTCCGGCGGCCAGCTGCAGCGCGTGGCCATCGCCCGCGCGCTGGTGCACCAGCCCCGCCTGGTGCTGGCCGACGAACCCACCGGCAACCTCGACGCCCGCCACGCCGGCGAGGTGCTGGCGCTGCTGCGCCGCTGCACCCAGGAAGCCGGCGCGGCCTGCCTGCTGGTCACCCACTCCGAGGTCGCGGCCCAGGCGGCGGACCGGCGGCTGAGGCTGGATGCGAGAGGACTGCATGCGGCGTGAGGCGGTATATCGCACCGAGGCGTACCGCCGCGCGGCAAGACCCCAGCGGAGAGTTCGCGCCGGCGGGCGCCCCACGAGAAGGATGCTGCTGAGCCCACACGCCGTTGCACAAGCCTTATTCACTCCCCTTCTAAACCGCCGAGAAGCGCACGAGCTCAGGGCGCGCGCGCAGCGCGCTTCAAGCACTGACTTCGCACCCCTTTGTCTGAACGCAGCGAGCGCAGTGAGCGAAGTGAGTTGGGCGCGGCCCTGGGCTCGGAGCATCGCAGGGCACCCCGTCGCGCAGCGGCGGGGTGGTTTTGCAGGGGCGACTCTTTGCCTACTTTCTGGTCGCCCAGAAAGTAGGTCGCCCGCCGGGGCGAACTCCCGGCACGGCGCTCCGAATCATGGGGGTCATGGCAAGAGCCTCCCGTCGGCCAACGCAGGACGTTCACGGCCATGACCCTCTGGCCCCACCTCAGCTGGCCTGCCTGGCGCGACCAGCCCGGCCGCATCGTGCTGGCCATCGTGGCCGTGATGCTGGGCGTAGCGCTGGCCTTTGGCGTGCACCTGCTCAACGGCGCGGCACTGACCGAGTTTGCACGTGCGGCCCGCGGCGTCAGCGGCCAGCCTGATCTGGTGGTGCGTGGCCGCCAGGGCCCGCTGAGTGACGCCGACCTGGCCGCGCTGTGGAACACGCCCGGTGTGGCCGTGGCCAGCCCGGTGCTGGAGGCCCAGGCGCTGTGGCCCGAGGCGCGCGGCGCCGACGGCCAGCCGCGGCAGCTGCGCCTGATCGGCGTGGACGCACTCGCGCTGCTGGCCTCGGCCGGCCACGCGCGGCCGCTGGCGCCGCAGCTGCTGCCGCAGATCGATGCACAAGCTGGCGACAACGCCGGCTGGCGCGCGCTGCTGGCCGGTGGCCAGCTGCACCTCAACGCCGCCGCCCGCGCGCTGCTGCCGGCCGACGGCCAGCTGCGTCTGCGCCTGCCCCAGCCCGACGGCCGGCCACGCGACATCGCGCTGCGGGCCGGCGGCCGCGTGGCGGCCGGCCACAGCCCGCTGGCGGTGCTGGACATTGCCGACGCCCAGGCCCTCACCGGCCGCCTGGGCCAGCTGGACCGCGTGGACCTGCAACTGCAGCCCGGCAGCGACGCCGCCACGCTGGCAGCCCGGCTCAACAGCTCACCGCACTGGCAAGCCGGGGCCCCGCAGGACGAGGGCGAGCGCCTGGCCGACCTGACCCGCGCCTATCGCGTGAACCTCGGGCTGCTGGCGCTGATGGCGCTGTTCACCGGCGCCTTCCTGGTCTATGCGGTGCTGTCGCTGGCCACCGCGCAGCGCCTGCCGCAATGGGCGCTGGTGGGCGTGCTGGGGCTGTCGGCCCGAGCCCGCTGGCAGCTCATCCTGCTGGAAGGCGGCGTCATCGGCCTGGCCGGCACCGCGCTGGGCCTGGCGTTGGGCGCGGGGCTGGCGGCGGGTGCACTCAAGCTGATGGGGAGCACGCTGGGCCTGCAGGTGAACGCCGGCAGCTCGGCGGCGCTGCTGTGGCAGCAGCCACTGCTGGTGCCGGCGCTGGTCTATGGCGGCCTGGGCCTGGCGGCGGCGCTGCTGGCCGCGCTGACGCCGGCCGTCACGGTGGCGCGCATCGCGCCGGCCCAGGTGCTCAAGGGCCTGGGCCTGCCGGCGCCGCGCGCGCTGCCGGCCTGGCTGGGCGGCGCGCTGCTGGCCAGCAGCGTGGGCCTGGCCCAGCTGCCGCCGCTGGCCGACGGCACGGCCATCGCGGCCTATCTGTCCATGCTGGCGCTGCTGCTGGGCGGCCTGGTGCTGGTGCCGCATCTGGTGAGCGCGCTGACCGCGCTGCTGGCGCGGCTGCCGGCCGGCCCGCTGCTGATGCTGGCGCGCGAGCGCAGCCGCGACCAGGCCGGCGAGGCGCGCCGCACGCTGGCCGGCGTGCTGGTGGCGCTGTCGCTGGCCGTGGCCATGACCGTGATGATCGGCAGCTTCCGCGAGTCGCTGTCGCGCTGGCTGGACGACGCGCTGCCGGCCGACCTCTACCTGCGCCCCGCGCTGCGCGACGCCGCCGGTCTGCCCGCGCCGCTGCCGCCCGCGCTGCTGGCGCGGCTGCAGGCGCTGCCGCAGTTCCAGCGTCTGGGCCCGCAGCGCACCGTGGCCCTCACGCTGCCGGGCGGCGAGCGCAGCCAGCTGATCGCCCGCGAACTGCAGCAGGCCCACCTGACCCTGGTGCAGCGCTGGACCGGCGCGCCCGACGCCCAAGCACTGCCGGTGTGGGTGAACGAGGCCGCGCGCGACCGCAACGGCCTGGTGCCCGGCCGGGTGTTCACGCAGCCGCTGGACGGCGGCCGCGTGCTGCGCCTGCAGGTGGCCGGCATCTGGCGCGACTACGCCCACCAGACCGGCGTGCTGTGGATGAACCTGGCCGACTACCAGCGCGCCAGCGGCGACCGCGCCATCACCGAGCTGCAGCTGTGGCTGCGCCCAGGGCAAGACCTGGCCCAGGCCCAGGCCGCACTGCGCGCCGCCGCCGAGCACCCCGACGACCTGGAGCTGGCCGCGGCCGGCGAGCTGCGCCGGCTGTCGCTGCAGATCTTCGACCGCAGCTTCGCGATCACCGTGTGGCTGCAGGGCATCGCGCTGGCCGTGGGCCTGTTCGGCGTGGTGGCCAGCCAGTCGGCCCAGGCGCTGGCGCGGCGCCGAGAGTTCGGGCTGCTGCGCCATCTGGGCCTGTCGCGCCGTGCACTGCTGCGGCTGCTGCTGATCGAGTCCAGCCTCGCCGGCGGCGTGGGCGCGCTGGCCGGCCTGGCGCTGGGCCTGGGCCTGAGCGCGGTGCTGGTGTTCGTCGTGAACCCGCAGAGCTTTCACTGGACCATGGACCTCTACCTGCCCACCGCCCGACTGGCCGCGCTGGTGGGCCTGGCCTTTGCAGCCGCCGTGGGCGCCTCCTGGCTGGCCGGCCGTCAGGCGCTCAACCAGGACGCGATACGCGCGGTGAGGGAGGACTCTTGACATGAGCCCCTCGTCCAGTCGCCCCCCGCTGAAAGCGGGTGCGCCCAGCCGGTCCCCGGTGGGGACGGCGATGCTTGCAGCGTCGAGCCGCAAGCACATCGCCGAATGCGGGCCGGCTTGGGGCGGCCCGGCGCTCGGCCCGCAGCGCGCGCCACGCACTCACACGACGGCCGGGACTCACTGACATGACGCTGCAACGCCGAACGCTGCTGCTCGCCACCCTGCCCTGGCCCGCGCTGGCCGGCGCCGCGCCGCCCACGCCCTCGCTGCCGCTGCGCTTCCCGCAGGACTACGGCGCCCACCCGGCCCAGGCCATCGAATGGTGGTACCTGACCGGCTGGCTGGCCGACCCGGCCGCGCCGCAGCAGCCGCTGTTCGGCTACCAGCTCACCTTCTTCCGCCTGCCCGGCCCCGCGCCGGCCGGCCACGCCAGCGCACTGGCCGCGCGCCAGCTGATGCTGGGCCATGTGGCGCTGAGCGACCTGCACGCCGGCCGCCAGCAGCATGACCAGCGCCTGATGCGCGCGCTGCCCGGCGTGGCCGAGGCCGCCGAGGGCGACTGCCGCGTGCGCCTGCGAGACTGGACGCTGAGCCGGCGCGGCAATGGCTATGTGGCGGCCTTCAATGCCGAAGGCTGGGCGCTGTCGCTGCAACTGGACACGCCGGACGCGCCGCTGCTGCAGGGCGAGCAGGGCCACTCGCGCAAGGGGCCGGCGCCCGGGCAGTTCAGCCTCTACTACTCGCGCCCGCAATTGCAGACCCAGGCCACGCTCACCCGCGCCGGGCAAGCCCTGACCCTGAGCGGCCGCAGCTGGCTGGACCACGAGTGGAGCGACAACCTGCTGGGCCAGGCCGTGGGCTGGGACTGGCTGGGCATCAACCTGCACGACGGCCGCGCGCTGACGCTGTTCCAGCTGCGCCGCGCCGATGGCGGGCGCTCTTTCGCGGGCGGCAGCCTGCGCACGCCCAGCCAGCCGGACCGCAGCTTCGCGCCGGACGAGGTGCTCATGCAGCCCACCCGCCACTGGACCAGCCCGGCCACCGGCACCCGCTGGCCCGTGGCCTGGACGCTGCAAAGCCCCGCCGGCGCGCTGTCGCTGGAGGCCTGCCTAGACGCACAGGAGATCGACGCACGCGGCAGCAGCGGCCTGGTCTACTGGGAAGGCCTGGCCCGGCTGCGCGACGCGGCCGGCCGCGAGATCGGCCTGGGCTATCTGGAGCTGACCGGCTACGCGGGCAAGCCGCCACTGGATGCCGGGCGCTAGGGCGACGTTGATGTTCGACTGCCAAAGCTGCGGCGCCTGCTGCTCGGTTTACCGCGTGTCCTTCTACTGGGGCGAATGCGATGACGCGCCCGGCGGCCAGGTGCCGGCGGCGCTGACGCTGCCGGTCAGCCCCCACATGCGCTGCATGGCCGGCACCCAGGCCCGGCCGGTGCGCTGCGTGGCCTTGCAGGGCGAGGTGGGCCGACAGGTCAGCTGCGGCATCTACACGCAACGGGCCAGCACCTGCCGCGAGGTGCAGGCTGGCGACGCCCAGTGCCTCAAGGCACGCGAAGCCTGGGGCTTGTCACCGGAGCCCGAGCACCTGCCGCCGGGCTGAGGGGCGCGGGCGCTCAGCGCGCCAGCAGCGGCAGCACCTGCTCCACCAGCACTCGGTGCTGAGCGGCGATCATGCGGGGGTTGGGATCGTGGCCCACGCGTTGCAGCAGCAGGTAGTGCTTGTCCGGCGCCTGAAGACGGTCGAAATAGCGGCGCGACACCGAGGGCACGGTCACCAGATCGGCCTCGCCCTGCAGCATGAACACCGGCATCGCAAAGCGCAGGCCCAGCGCCGGCAGGTCCAGCCGCGACAGCATGCCCTGGCCCCGCAGGCCCACGTACTGCAGCCACGAGAAGTCTTCCCCACGCGTGTAGGCTTCGCGTTCGGCCGGCGTGTCGTAGGCCGGCGCGCGCAGCCACCAGGCGGTGGGCGCGGGATCGCTGGCCGCGGCCTCGTAGACCCGGGTCACGCGGCGCAGCTGGCCCATGTGGCGCGGGTTGGTCCAGGGCGGAGCGCCCATGGCCTCCAGCTTGGCGACCGAGGCCGCGTCACCGGCCGCGCGCGCCAGCGCCAGCGTGGCCGCATAGCTGGCCGGCAGGTTGTCGGCCCCCACCAGCTGGCCCGTGCCCACGTAGGCCACGAACAGCTCGGGCGCGCGCATCGCCATGTGCACGCTCAGCGCCGAGCTCCAGGAACCGCCAAACAGCACGACCTGGCGCTGGCCCAGCGTGCGCGTCGCCCAGCGCGCTACCTCCACGCCATCGGCGGCCAGTTGCTCGATGCTGAGCAACTTTTCCTCGGCGTCGGGGTCCACCGGCTGGCGGCCATAGGTGCGGCCGGCACCGCGCTGGTCCCACAGCACCAGCGTGAAGTCCTGCTGCCAGGCCGCGTAGGGGCTGGCGGGGGCATTGGCATAGGGTGTCAGCGGGTTGCCGGGGCCGCCGTGCACCATCAGCAGCACCGGCTTGCGGCAGTCGCTGCCATGCACCGTGACCCACTGCTGCAGGCCGCCCACGGGCACAAAGCCCTCGCGGTGCACCGCGGGCTGCGCCGCGTCGCAAGGCCAGGGCCCGGGCGGCAACAGGTCGTCGGCGGCCGACGCGGCGCGGGTGGCCAGCAGCAGGCCGATCAGAAGCAACAGGCAACGGTTCATCAGCAGACGGCGCGAGTCAGGGCGCGCGCAGTGTCGCCGCCGTGGCGAGCGCGGCCGCCACGCGCTTTCCCCATGCCAGCCCCCGCCAGCGACTGTCAGCAGCCTGAGCGCCGTCATGCGCCGGCCCCCGCCCAGGCCCCACAATCCTCGCCGGACCCCTTGGCCTCCCCGGGCGAGTCGCGCGCGACCGCCCCGCACCATGAGCACCAGCAAAGAACGCCCCGCCTCCAAGAACGCCCGCTCGCTGAGCGGCCTGCTGCCCTTCCTCCGCCCCTACCGGGGCCGCATCGCGCTGGCGCTGCTGACGCTGCTGCTGGCCGCATTGGCCACGCTGGCCTTTCCGCTGGCGCTGCGCGGCCTGATCGACGCCGGCATGGCGGCCAGCAGCCCCGGCGAACGGCTGCTCGCGCTGAAGGACCACTTCCTCGCCATGTTCGCGGTGGGTGCGGCGCTGGGCGTGTTCTCGGCCTCGCGCTTCTACATGGTGACCTGGCTGGGCGAGCGCATCACCGCCGACCTGCGCAACGCGGTCTACCGCCATGTGCTGCGCCAGAGCCCCGAGTTCTTCGAGACCACGCAGACCGGCGAGGTGCTGTCGCGCATCACCACCGACACGACCGTGGTACAGACCGTGGTGGGCTCCAGCCTGTCCATGGGCCTGCGCAACACGGTGATGGGCGGCGGCGCGCTGGTGATGCTGATCGTCACCAACCCCTATGTGATGGGCCAGGTCTTGCTGATCCTGGCGCTGGTGGTGGCGCCGGCGCTGTACTTCGGCGGCCGGGTGCGCAAGCTCTCGCGCGCCAGCCAGGACCGGGTCGCCGACACCTCGGCCATTGCCGCCGAGGTGCTGAATGCCGTGCCCGTGGTGCAGAGCTACACGCAGGAAGCCGCCGAGGCCCGCCGCTTCGACGCCGCCAGCGAGGCTGCGTTCGACACCGCCCGCAAGCGCACCAAGGTGCGCAGCTTCCTGGTGGCCTTCATCATCACCGCGGTGTTCGGCGCGATGCTGTGGGGCCTGTACCAGGGCACGCAGGCGGTGATCGCCGGCAAGATCACCGCCGGCCACCTGGGCCAGACGGTGGTGTACGTGACGCTGCTGGTCAGCAGCGTGGCGGTGCTGGCCGAGGTCTGGGGCGACGTGCTGCGCGCCGCCGGCGCCACCGAGCGCCTGGTGGAGCTGATGGAGACCCGCTCCCCCGTGGCCGACCCGGCCCAGCCGCGCGCGCTGCCCGCCGCGGCCGGGGGCAGCGAGGTCGCGTTCAACGGCATCACCTTCCACTACCCCTCACGCCCCCAGACCGCCGCGCTGGCCGACCTCGACCTGCGCATCGCCCGGGGCGAAACCGTGGCGCTGGTGGGCCCCAGCGGCGCGGGCAAGACGACGGTGTTCCAGCTGCTGCTGCGTTTTTATGACCCGCAGCAGGGCCGCATCCTGCTGAACGGCGTGCCCACGCAAGAGCTGACCCTGGCAGCGCTGCGCGAAAGCGTGGGCCTGGTGCCGCAGGACAGCGTGATCTTCTCCACCACCGCGATGGAGAACATCCGCTACGGCCGTCCGGATGCGACTGACGAGGAGGTGATCGCCGCCGCCAAGGCCGCGTTCGCGGACGACTTCATCCGCGCGCTGCCCGAGGGCTACCAGAGCTTCCTGGGCGAGCGCGGCGTGCGCCTGTCGGGGGGCCAGCGCCAGCGCATCAGCATTGCGCGGGCCATCCTGAAGAACCCGCCGCTGCTGCTGCTGGACGAGGCGACGAGCGCGCTGGACGCCGAGAGCGAGCGCGTGGTGCAGGCCGCGCTGGAAGCCGCGATGCAGCACCGCACGACGCTGGTGATCGCGCACCGCCTGGCCACCATCCAGAAGGCCGACCGCATCGTCGTGATGGAGGCCGGCCGCATCGTGGACATCGGCCGGCATGACGAGTTGGTGGCCCGGGGTGGGCTGTATGCGAAGTTGGCGGCGATGCAGTTTGGGATGGAGGGGGAGGAGCAGGCGTGAGGGCGCTTGGCCTGCACTCCTCGCCTGAATCAGTGAAGTTCGCTGCCTGATGAGTTGTATTCAACCCGGGAGGGTTGAGGGGTGAGTTGGGGGCGGGAGCCGATGGCTTGGTTGCTTTTGCAGTGAGCCTTTAAAACTCGTGGCACCGCGCCGGGATTCCGCCCCGGCAGGCGGGTAACTTTCTTCTGGTCGCGCCCAGAAGAAAGACACCGTCTTGCGCGTCAAGCATCAACGCGTGGAATTCGATGAGGTTGGTGTTGCTGGCAGG
>QFOD01000038.1 GCA_003241055.1 Roseateles depolymerans | reverse complement strand
CCAGACTGCCTGGAGTCTTCAGGCCGCTGAACGCCATCTCGACGTGCTGGGTCAGCCGCGCCAGCAGGTAGCGCGTGCGGTACTGCTGCATCGAATACAAAGTGAAGCGTTTGAGGGCATCGGCCAGTTCCTGTGACTTGCCCGCCATGTTCTTCTCAAAGCGGTCGGCAACGAAGGCGTTCAGCTGAACCTTCTGTTTCACCGGGTCAGTCGTCTCCGCAATCGCACGCAGCTCGTCGGCCCATTGGGAGAAGCTGCGTTCGAGATCTTTGGTCGGCGTCTTGGTGAAGATGTAGTAGAAGAGGAAGCTCTCGAGCTGCGCCACGAAGTGGTCGAACAACGGCTTCGGAAAGTTCGCCGCTGCCAGCAACAGGACGTAGTGCAAGCTGAACGCCCCACCGGCCAGTCGCTTGAGACTGTCCATCGCCAGGCTGGGCTTGCCGTCATTACCCAGCCCGTTGGCGAAGGCCAAGTAGTGCTCGACGTTGCGAATCACCTTGCGGACGAACTCGAAGGGTTTGCCTGCGTAATCGCAGAGCGCCGCGTTGTCTTTGGCGATGAACCAGTCGTAGATCTCGTCCTCGCGCACCACCGCATCACCGCGCTCGTTCTTGATGACGTAGTTGGCCATCAGGAAGTAGCGCAAGAAGCGCAGCGGCTTTTCCTTCTCCTTCTCCAGCGGATTGGTGATCTTCTTCCACTCGTCTTTGAGCTGAGTGAACTGGGTCTGCTTAACCTGCGTGAACAACAGGTTCTTGAGCAAGTCCATCGGGTTCAGACCGACGCCGCGCTCGTTGATGGTCTCGAAAATCTTCAGCGCGCTGCTGACGTCGGTCGAGATCTGGATGAACACCACGTTGTTGGCCAGATAGCCCCAATACTTCTTCAGCTTGGCCGTGTCGTCGTAGTTGTCCTTCAGATAGCGGTACAGCGTGCTGTAAGCATTGACCAAGTTCTCTAGAGACCCGAAGCTCGTGATGCCAGCAGACTGGATGCCGGCGCGCACGGTCTGTGGCTCGGCATCCAGCTCTACCAGTTTGGCCATCACTTCGCCTGCGCTCTCGTAACGAGGTTCCAGCTTCAGTGTGGTGCGCACCTCGCCGTCGCTGTCAACGTAGCTGGTCGAGATCAGCCCGGCAATCATCTGGCGCTGTGGCTCGCCCTGGAACAGATGCTTGAGCGCGCAAAGCAGCAGGAAAAACGTGGTCAAGCGCTGCTGGCCGTCAATGACCTCGTAATGGTTCTTCTGCTCGGTTGGCGACACCAGCACGGTGCCAATGAAGTATTCCCGCGTCGTGCCCGCATCGATCTGCTCGCCGATGTCCTCCAGCAACTGATGCACTTCCTTGTCCGTCCAGACATACTCACGCTGGTAGTCCGGGACGATGTAGAAGCACTCCCTGAATGCCTCCTCGATGCTGTACTTGTGGTTTTCGATGCGGGCCATATTCTTACTTCTTCCTCAAATCGCGGAGCGCAAAGCGACAAACTGATTACTCGGCCCTTCCGACCGAAGGATCAGGTTTGCACTGCTCGACACCACGTAGGCCAGGGGCCGCGTAAGGGTGAACGGGAACAGCACGGGCAATGACTGCAGGCTAGGCACGGAAACCGGCTTGCCGGCGTAGAGGACAGCAGCTTCGATCAGCCACGCTGTGAGTTCGTCGTCATCAATCGAGACCGCTTGACGTTTGATGACACGTTTGGCCGTTTCGTCCCGAGTTAAGGCTTGCCAGCTCGTCTGCGTCTGCACCACCCTGGTTACAGCCCTCTCGATCCCACTGCGATCGCCGTACTGTTCTGCCATACGCCGCTGAAGCTCTTTGATGGAGCAATCTCCTTGTAATGCAAGCAGCCGGCCTGCCGTTTCAGAGGTTTTTCCGAAGAATGGATAGCTGGCTATGGAAGCGCCCCAGACCAGCGGGAGCACAACGCATTGCCCCAGCCTCTTGTAGATGGCGATGCCTCTGCTTATGAAATCAACCAAGTGCTCAAAGGGCTTAGTGCTCAAGCGCTTGAGAACATCTAGTGTCTTTCGCTGTGACTCAATACCCGGCAGCATCGTCGCAACCTGATCCCTGACAACCTCAACGGAGCTTTGAGTCGCAGCGGCATCAAGGGCACTTCGACACCAGTCAAGGTCTACATACCGATCAAAGCCAATGAGTGGCACCTTTGTGGTCATGCCACATCTCCTGAATAACTAATTCTTACAAAGGGCACGATCAACTCTTCGACCGACACCCCGCCGTGGACTACCACCTGCTCGCCTTCGGGCACAAAGGCCGTTCGTCCCCCTGCGAATAGGGGCATGAAGTTCGTGGGCAGTCCAGCGATGTCCAACCTGACTGTGGTGGGATAGGCCACAGCGGAATCGACCAGCAATGGCTCACTCCGGTAGACCCGCACCCGCTCTCCACGCGTCTCGGCAATGACGCCCTGGTTGGGCCTGCCGACGCCGGTAGACTCCACGTTGCCGTGGTCCGCCGTGAGGTAGATATGGTAACCCTTGTCCAGCAACAGGGAGAACAGCCGGTCGACGAAGCCGGTATTCAGCCAATTTCCGATCCACATCGCCACGTCCTTCTTGGACCGCTCCTTGTGGAGCCGATCGTCCACCTCATCGATGACCAGTCCCACCACCTTCGGACGCCGCTCGATCAAATCCGCTTCCAGGGCGTCGAGCTGATGGATCTGGCGCAGTGCACGTCGATACATCACCTCATTCGAGCTGATGCCTTCGTTCTGCCAGAACGTCTTCCACAAGGATTCCTCCTTGTCCGTCCTGTCGATGGAGTCGTCGAATTCGCGCGGCTTCAGGCCTGAGAACAGCGCCTGGCGCGACACCGATGTCACGGTTGGCAGCCATGCAAACGCGGTTCCCTCGTCGAACGCGAAACGCTTGGTGGTGGCGATCAGGCGCTCACGGATCTGCACCCACTGATCGAAGGCCAGCCCGTCGAACACCAATAGAGCGACCTTGGTTTCCCCTGCAGACCGCCGATGGCGCAAGAAACGCGGCACGTGGTGCACCATCACCGGACCTTTGGTTACCGGCTGCAGGATCAGGTCGGCGTAATGCTTGGCTGCGACCCAGGCTTGCAGATGCTCGTCTGATTGCTCCTGTAGGGTCTTGATCCGCTCCCGAATCACCGGCAAGTGTTCACTGCCTTCCGTGCCTGGCAGACCATGCGTGCGGGCCAGGATCTCACCGTAGCGTTTGGCGAACTCGCTCCAGTCCTTGTGTGAAGAGGCCGCCGTTGGGGTCGTCTCGATCAGGCCATCGATGCCTTTGAGCACCAAAGCCTGCAACGCCGCCGGGTCCTGGACGATGCCGGCCTTGATCCAACTCGGCATCCCTGCCGGAACACTGTGCACCGCGAGCGGATGCAAGCTGCCGTCGAGGAACATGGAATCGACCAACACCTGCACATCGGAGTGGTCGAACGGAATCTCGATCTTGGCGAGGTAGTCTGGCGGCGTCGTTTCACCCGTGCGCGTGCCATCCAGCCCCAGGGTCTTCAGATAGCGGTACCACGCACCCTGCACCACGCGCAGCAGCGCGCTCTTGGATGCCAGCCATGTGGCGACGGGCAGGCCCGCGAACAAGCCTTTACCCTGGATGATGCCTGCCGCGTGCTCGGCGAACAGCGGTGGCAACGAGCGGTTGGCAAAGTGCATGCGCAGCAGCTCCCGCCAGAAGTCGACCGGGTTGCGAATAGATCGCGGCGTCAGTTGGTAGACGTGCTCGAGAATGAAGTCCTTGGACTCGTTCTCGCCGCGCGCTGACTGCAATTCGGTCTGGTGGGCATGAAACAGCCCTGCCAAATGCTCCGGCTCGACTTGCTGTACCGCGCTGTATGCCAGCCTGGGGAAGAGCTCCGCAAGGCTGAGCCGGACCACACGTCCGTGGTGCACGATGTCCCACGGCAATTCATTCGCATCGGCGCTACGCAGATGCAGAACCAGCGAGGGCGCGGGGCCCGGCTCACCGCGATCCCATGCGACGCGGTAGCGTTCCTCATATTCCGCGCGGAAGGCGAACGGTTCTTCGTACACCATCAGCTCGAAGCCGCGATCGCGCAGCTCGGTCAATAGCTTCTCGTCGAGCAACACATCGTCAGGGTCGCACGCCACCCACAGCCGGGTGAGGTCGGCCGTGAAGTGGCTCAGGATGCGTTCCGTCCAAAGGCTCACGCATCACCTCCGACGCGCACCATCATCACGGCATTCAAATCCGGCACGCTGGCCTCCATGTCATCGAGAGCGGCCATGCGTGCATCGTGTTCTTGTTGCAGCCGCTTGCGCCGATGCTCGCGCACGGCGGGCAAGCCAATTCGCCCAATCGCCTGGCTTCGTGCCTCGAAGGCATACACCGCACGCTCGCGCTCTTCCTTCAGCCGGGCGCGGTGTTCGGTCAGCAGTTCAGTGAAGATTCGTTCACCCTGGGTACTGGCGGCGGCATGCGATGCCTCGAACCATTTAACCGACTCCTCGGCACCGGTCACGGCAAGCACATGCACGGTTTCAGTCAAGAGTAGATCCCAGACGCGCTTAGCGGTCGGCACAAAGGGGCGGCCTTCCTCGTTGATGAACACGGGCAGGAAGCGCTTCCGGCTCAGGCCTTCGGCCGCCAGACTGATCTCCCACAGCGACCAGATGCCGCGTACCGAATCCGGCAGTCCGGTCACGCGGATCACCGGCAGTGGCTGGCCGGCGACAAAGCGCGGCAGCTCGCTGATCACAGCACGGGCGCGTGGATCTTCCATCGTGACCCATTCCAACTCCGGGTTCTCATCCGCAGTGCGGGCGTCAAAGCAGGCCTGTGCCGACTCGCTGCCGTCCGCCCACTTCACCCGCCATGCATTGCCCGCCTTGATGGCGGAGCCACCGCGCGCAGCCAACCCGCTGGTGATGGCGCGCTCCAGCCAGAACTGCGCCGGGTGGTCGCGCCACTTGCGGGCATCGTCGGCGTCCAGATCGTGTTCGGTGGTGAGCAGATCGCTGTTCTTCTTCGACTCCGCCAGGGTGGATCGCAGTTGCGAAACCACGGCGTCGCATTCCTGTTCGATGGCATCCGGGTTCTGCAGACCATGCACGAACAGCTCGTCGAAGATCGGGTCGGCCTCGACCGAGTCCATCACGTCGGCCGCCTTGTCGACGCCAAACTCCTGTGCGATGACTTCCAGCTTTTCTTCCAGCACCTGGCGCACGCGGTGCTCCACGGTGTCTTCGAGCACGAAGTTGATGGCGCGGACCACATGCTTCTGTCCAATGCGGTCTACCCGGCCAATGCGCTGCTCGATCCGCATCGGGTTCCACGGCATGTCGAAGTTGACGATGACGTGGCAGAACTGCAGGTTCAGACCTTCACCACCGGCATCGGTCGATATCAGCACGCGTACATCCTTGGAGAACGCCTGCTGCGCACGGGTACGGGTTTCCAGATCCATGCTGCCGTTGAGCGTCGCCACCGAAAAGCCACGGCTCTCCAAGAAATCGGCCAGCATCGCTTGGGTTGGCACGAACTCGGTGAAGATCAGCACCTTCAGCGCCGGGTCACCTTCCTCCTGCTGCAGCTTGTAAATCAGCTCCAGCAGCGCCTCGGCCTTGGCGTCTGTACCTGCGGCCTCGGTTTCCCGCGCCAGATCCAGCAACATCTCGACTTCAGACTTCTCCAGTTCCCAGCCGCTGGACTGCATGGCCAGATCCACCTGGGACTGACCATCGAGATCAGCCCACTCGTCGGCGCTCATGTTCTCGACAAAATCGCCGGGAGCGATTTTGGACAGCCGCCAGGCTGGCCCCGCAGGGGCTGGGTCCAGGGATGGACCCAGCAGCAGGTTGGCCTCCGGCTGCGGTGCTTCCAGCAGGGCCTGGCGCTTTTCCAGCGTGGTGCGGATGGCTGCCGTGCTGGAGGTCACCAGCCGCTGCATCAGGATCATCAAGAACCCGATGTGGCGCTGCTTGGCCGCCATGGCCTGGTTGTAGCCATGGCGCACATAGTCGGTCACCGCCTCGTACAGGCGCTGCTGCGAACCGTGGCGTGCCTGCCAGGCAACCGCCTGCAGCCGGGTGACGCGCGGCTTGAACAGCGGCTGGCCTTCGGCATTGATCGATGCGCGCTTCTCGGTGCGGATTACGAAAGGCCGCACTCGGTCACGGCTGACGCTGCTCTCGTCTGGGAAGGCTTCGCGGTCCAGCAACTGCATTAGCCGCATGAACTGGTCAGTCTTGCCCTGGTGCGGTGTTGCCGACAGCAGCAAGAGATAGGGCGACGCCTCCGCCAGCGCTGCGCCCAGCTTGTAGCGGGCCACCTGCTCGGTGCTGCCGCCCATGCGATGGGCTTCGTCGATGATGACCAGATCCCACGACGCTGAGATCAGGTCCTCGAAGCGCTCGCGGTTGTAGGTGTTGAGTTGCTCCAGGCTCCAGCCGCGACGGCCTTCCAGCGGCTTCACTGAATCCAGCGAGCAGATCACCTGGTCGTGCATGCGCCACAGGTTTTCTTCCTCGCCCGCGCCGCCGCTGCGCCACTGCCGGAAGGCCGCCAGCTCGGATGGCTCGATGAACTGGAACCTCTCACCGAAGTGCAGACGCATTTCCGCCTGCCACTGGCGCACCAGCCCCTTGGGCGCCACCACCAGGATGCGCTTCACCCGGCCACGCAACTTCAACTCGCGCAGCACCAAGCCAGCCTCAATCGTCTTGCCGAGTCCAACCTCGTCAGCCAGCAGGTAGCGGATGCGGTCGCGGCTGATGGCTCGGTTCAGCGCATAGAGCTGGTGCGGCAGCGGCACCACGCTGGACTGGATGGGTGCCAACAGCAGGTTGTCCTCCAGTGCATCCAGCAGCTTGGCTGCTGCCGTGGTGTGCAGAATCTGCTCCACACTCGGACGCACGCTTTCCAGCGCGGCCAGGTCAAGCGCCCGAGCGCGCACCACCGCGTCCTTGGCGGGCAGCCACACGCGGTAGGCCAGCTCGCCCCACACGTCCTGCCGCTCGATCACCCGGCACGGCGATGCCTGCCGGGTGAACCAGCACCAGTCGCCGATGGCGAACTTGATTCCGCTGCTCATTGCCCGCCCAGCTCGCGTTCGATCTGCTCGATGCCGGGCAGATTGTGGCCCCAGGGCAATTGTCGAACAGCCTGTTGGACAATTACGGCATCCGGCCAAGCCTCGGCAAACGCTCGCACATACATCAGGTTGGCGCGCAAAAACCCCGTCATGTCCGGAAACTCCACCCGCCGCACTTCGGGGGTGACTTCAGGGGTAGCTTCGGGGGTGACTTGGTCCCGACCTGGTCCCAACTTGGCCCCGACTTGCTCCTTGGCCTGCACATCCGCCTGCTCCGGCGCCAAATTCGCCCGCAGGGTTTGGCGCAAGCGCTGCATGGCCGGGCTCATCAAATTCCGTCCTCGGTACGAGTCAGCGCCATGTCGTACAGGGTGAGCAGCTTTTCGTCCTCTTGCAGCGTGGCTTCCGGCAGCTTGTTGGCGATGGCGAGGATCGTGGCGTAATCCTTGCCCGCCCATGCGGCGCGGAAACCGGCGCGCAGCACTTCCAGGCGCGACTCCTTGATCTTGCGACCGGTAAAGGTTTTGTACTGCTCGAACTCCTTGAGCAGTGCCTTTTCGCGCTTCTTCTCCAAGTCCTGCGCCTTGTTCGGGTCAGGCACATACCAGCGGTCCTGCGCCTTGGCGATCAGGCGCGGATCGTTCTTCTCCAGCCCGCGCAGATCGTGGTAGTTGGTGGAGAGGTAGCGGTGGATCTGGCTGGGCACTTCGCCGGTGCCTTCAAAGCGCAGGAAGTTGGCTTCCAGCAGCGCGGACAGTTCCGGGCGGGTTTCGTGCTTCTTCCAGCCCGCGCCCAGTTGCTTGATGAACTCGGGGTGGATGTCCTGATAGGTGGATGGCCGCGCTTTCAGGTAATCCGCCGCCCAGTCGATGGCACTGCGCTCGTCAGAGACGAACAGCTCCATCTGCGGTGCTTGTGCGGTTTGCGCGCGCTTCTTGTCGTATTCGGTCACTTGTTCGGCCAGGAAGACCATGCCATCGCGTTCGGGGAAGCGGGCGCGCAGGCTGGAGAGAAACTCGTCGGTGGACAGCGGCACCGGCGCGTCATGTCGCACGAACCACGCCACCAGCCGGTCGTAGATACGACGCGGGTCGCGCTCGACGATGAACTCCAGCTCAGCATCCTTCACCTTGGTGACGGAGAGATTGCGCAGATGGGTTTGAACGAAATCCCAAGCCGATTCCACCGTCGCGCCGCTTTTCTTGAAGCGGTCTTCCAGCCCACCATTGGGCTTGTAGGCCGAAATCACCAAATCCTGCTTCACAGCGGTGGTGGAGGTGACTTGCCGGTAGCTGCCCTGCACCTTGTCCAGCGCGGTTACCTCGGCCACCACGAAGCCCGCCTGCTGCAAAGCAACCTGAATGGCGTTCCACACCGCCGCCTTGCTGTTGGAAAACACCACCGTCATCCAGCGACCGGGCTTCAGCACGCGGTTGTATTCTGCGAAGCAGCGTTGCATCAAGTGCTGGTAGTCGGGCAGCGCCTTGTGCTTGAACTTGTCGATGATGGCCTCGGGCTTGGCATCGGTGGTGACGCCGTGCCAAGCCTCGACCAGAAAGTTCAGGTCGGCGTAGTAGATGTTTTCGCCGAAGGGCGGGTCGGTGAAGATGTAGTCGATGGAGCAGTCCGCCAGAGGCAAACACGCCGCCGTGCCGGTTGTTACTCCGACAGAAGGGACTGGCTTGAACGCCTGAAATGTTTTTGCCAGGCGATCTAACTTGCCATCCAAGATGTACCAAGGGCTGCATTCAGCGTGCTGTGAAGCGACGTAGTAGACGCCAGTCAGATACTGATTGACTTGCGAGAAGCCAGTGGGTCGGTACCGGTTCAACAGAGTGGCCGTCCAAATCGCTTGCTCCACGAAGAACTCTAGAAACAAGCGAATGCGCGCATCGGGATGCGTTTTCGCCTTCGCCCACAACAAACCCATCGCCTGTGCGGCGCGTGGCAGATAGAAGTGATGCACATGGGTGAAACCCTTGGGCGCAATCCGCGAGCCGTGATACATGTCCTCGATGGGGAAGCGGCTTGTCGGCATGGATGCGGGCAGCGGCAAGGTTTCGATTTTTGCCAGCGTTGCCAAGTCCGCTGCATCCGGTGCTTTCTCGTAGCGTGCCTTGCCGACCGTGTAGGCAATGATGGATGGCTGGAATTTCACGCGCTGCCACGATTGCCCGGTGGCCGGGTCAGTACGCGTTTCCAGCACGCGCTCCAGCCTGTCTTTGTTCAGTTCCGCGCCGCAATGCGGGCACGGGAACACGTCGCGCACGCGCTTGCTTTCGTCTTCCAGCGCCTCATCGAGAAAGTTCACCGTGCCCGCACATTCCGGGCAACTGAACACCTCGCTCCACACCGTGTATTCAATGCGGCCCTTGGTCTTGCCATCGCTGTGCAGGGTTTCATACATCCATCCGATGTCCTGCTCCACGGCGTTGAGCAGTTGCTTGCCCGCCTTGGCGAAGGCATCCGCATTGAAGGGAATGTTGTAGTTCGCGCCGATGAAAGTGGCGGCGGGCGACAGGTCGTTGAGCACCGCGCGGCGCGCGCCCCACTTGGGCGCGGCACGGCCTTCCTTCTTCCACGCCTGTTCCAGCTCAAACCGGTAACTGGCCGGCGCCGTGCCGCACCACTGCGCGGCCACGCCGGTCATGCCGGAGCCGGAAAAACCGTCCAGCACCAAGTCGCCCGGCTGGGTGTAGTGCAGGATGGACGGCACTATGGCCAGGTGCGGCACCTTGGTGTGGTAACTGTGCGCCTTGTAGATGGCGTCGGTCTTGCCCACGCTCACATCAATCGCCAGCGGCTCGCGGCTGTATTTCACTGCCGGGTCGTAGGGGCTGCCGTAGTGCGCCACGAACTCCGTCAGCCACGGATTCGGGCACGCGGTGTAGTACGGCGGATCGGACATGGCGAGGATGGCTTCGTCCGTGCCCTGCGGGAAGCCTTCCTGCTTACGGAATGCCGGGTCTTTCAACTTCTCGGCCAGCAGCCCAAGAAAATGCGCTCGGCGCGCGTCGTCGCTGGCGAAGGTCTGGCCGAGGCATTCGACGGGGCCGGTGGCTTCGGCGCGCTGGTGGTGTAGTAGGTCATTCATATTCGTATCGTTCCCCGCCACATTCAGCAGCGCAAAGTTAAGAGTTCGCATTGAGCAGCGTGCCAATTTTCTTGCACTTGCGGCTCAGGTTTACAGGTGGCGTCTTTGTCATACTCGCCTCACATGAAATTGAGCAGGAGCCGACCAATGGAGTTGGTCAGGTCACGAGCAAAGACGGCAAGCCACCGTTGGGAGTCGTCACCAAAATGTGACTCACTGAAGCCATTTCTTGAATTTGCAATTGCGCTGGTCAACGTCGGCATGGCGTTGACAATCTCGACAGGAAACGGGCCTTGAGCCTGAAGTTTCTTGATGATGTCGTCTTTCACCGCTTTGCATAAGGGCATCAAGTCTGTCAGTGCGGCTTGATCAGGGGCGTGCTTGCGAACATAGGCTTTATAGAGCCCTTCGAGGCATGTGTAGCTCAGCGTCGTTGCCCGGTTGTAGTGGTGAGCATCAATAGCATGATCAATATCCTTGAGGCTATGGTTCAGCTTCTCCGAGTTCCAGAGATCGACAGGTACAACCGTTGTTGGTACCGCATAACCACCGCCAAAAACGATGCTCCTGATGGCATCAACTTCGTTCTTGGCATGGGGCGCAAGCGCATCAATAAACAATCTGAACAACTGGAACCGCTGCTGCTCAGGAAGATCGCGAATCACATCCCAGTAATAGTCCTTGCGGGATGTGCTCTTTCCCTGTTGCTGCCTCATTGGAATTAGCTGGTTATAGCTGGGCGAGCCAGGATCAACCTGTTGCACCATGCGCAGAAAATCTCCCCCACTGCTGTAAGTCGGAGAGTCTTTCCTGTCCAGCAAGGAAAAAAGCTGGTTGTATGCCGCTATCCAGTTGATCGAAGTATTCATGGCGCTGCCTCTTGTTGTTCGTGCAGCAGCTTGAGCTGGATGCCCGCTTCGGTCAGCACATACCGCTGAACCGGCGAAGTGGGCTTGTCCGGCACGGTCATGCGCAGGATGCCACCGGCCAGCAACGCATCCAGATGCTGGCTCTTGAAGTGGGCACGCTGTTTCAGGCCGACGTGACTCAAAAGTTCGGTGATGGAGCGCGGCGCGTCGGTGAAGGCCACGACCTGCCACTGGATGGCGGACAACTGCACAAGCGACTGCACAAGCGTTGTCTGCCCCGAGGCGGCTTGTGCAGTCGCTTGAACGATGGCTTGTACAGTCGTGCCGGTTGCCGCCACTTCCGCGCCAGGGTGTTGATTTTCTTCACTAATTTCAGTCTGATCGGGCGTTTCTGGCAGGAAACGGGTACGCAGGTGCTCGGCCAGACTGAACAAGTTGCCGGTTTCGCCTTGCGCCACTAGCAGGGCTTGTACAGTGAGCCGCTGCACAAGCTGGCGGGCGTCCGAGCCGGACAGGCCGGTGAGCGCCTTCACGTCGATCAGGTCGATCTGACCCTTGCGAGTGAGGTAGGCGAAAACGTCGGCTTCCTGCGCGGACAGGTGTACGCCCAGGTTTGCCTGCGCCAGAAGCTGGGCTTCGGTGATGAGCTTTTCCTTGCGCAGCCGCAGACGGAAGCTCTTTTCGGCCTTGTGGTTCTCGATCTCAGGCGGTAAGTAGCCCAGCCTGCGCCAGCCGTCGAAGATGGCACGGACACCGGTGCCGCCCTGATCAGATAGGCCTATACGGCGGAAGGCATTGACGATGCTGGGGTTACGTACGTCCTTGTCGCCCGGATCAAGCAGCTGCTCGCGCGTGGCGAAGGCGTCACCGGGATTAAAGAATTCGGTCTGATCGCGGAAAAAGCGGATGACAGGCACGCGGGTGGTATCGCCGAAGTCCTGATGAATCAGCAGATTGATGGCGGATTCACGGAAGGAGATGTAGTCAGGCGGATCGTCGTCGCGGCGCAGGGTGCTGGCATCCACGGCAAAGGGGCGCTCGCTGTGGCGGAAATAAAACTCGACGATGGCCTGCCATGCCTTGATGAGGTTGTCCTCCACGGTAAGGCGGTCAGCCCAGCGCACTGCCGAGTCGTACTCTGCGCTGGCATTGCGATAGAACTGGACGTCCACCGCCATGCGCGGCAACACCTGACGTACGTATTCTCCGCTACCCAGCACCAGGATGGCAGCACGCGTGGGACGGAGTACACCGCCTTGCTCGACGAGGAAGCCCCAGTTGCGCAGGAAGACGGTGTCATCGACAGCGGTATCCTTGCCGGGGTTACTGACGGCGAAACGCGCGCGATACCAGCGCACGGTGGCTTCGTCGAAGCAGCGGCTGATATCGACATCCAGCGGTTCGGCATCGAAGCGAGTGCCGGACGCATCGCGGATGAAGCGCAGCAGTTCGTCGCCGGTGCAAGTGTCGTCGCGCCCGCCCCGGCGGACATGGGCCTTCTTCGGATTGCCGTCGAGATAGACAGGTTTCTCCTGACGAGATGCCTCAGGGATGTAAAACGCTAGGACGATACCTTCGGGCAGTTGGTGCACCGTGCCGTTGATAGGTAATCGAATGCTGACTTTGTTGGTATCACGCACTTGCCCCAGGAAATCATTTTGCATCTTGTCAGCATCGGTGACTCCGGTGACGGTAAACGTGCCGTTGGCCTGTTTGACGCCAAATACCAAGTGCCCGCCCGCCGTGTTGGCAAAGGCACTGACGGTGGACAACGCATCCTTGGGCACGGCCCACGCTGCCTCCTTGAACTCGATGTCGCTCCATTCAATCGACTGGAGGCGGGTGATCAATTCGTCTCTAGTCATGGCATCACTCGATCACGAAGCGCAGCTTGGTGGCATCCTTGCCTTTGCAGCGTTCGTTCATAAAGGCATCGAAGCGCTTGCGCAGCTCATCCGGCATGGCCGGCGAGCCGCCTTGCAGCAGTGCCTGCTTGATCTCGTCGCCCTTGACAGCGATCTTCTCCAGCCCCGACAGGGCCTCTTGCACGGCGTTGGCGAACTCTTGAGTCAAGGGCTCCGGCAGCTTGCGTGAGGTCAGGAAGGCGTCGATCAACTTCTTGCTTGCTGCGGGCAACAGGCCCAGGCTGTCCTGGGTGAACGGGTCTTCCAGGTTTTCCAGCAGGGTCTGCTGCCAGTTGGCCAGCAACTCATCCAGGTCATCGTCCAGCTTGTGCAGGCGGTTGGCGGCGGGCAGCAGTTCCAGTTGCTCAGCAGCCGGGCGGAACTGGCAGTGCGGGCAGACCGCGGCCGTGACCAGCGTCGGCTCATCCAGCGATGAGCAGCTCTTCAGGCCGTTGAGGGATTCCTCGAAGGCGGTGAGCTGGCTGGTGGGCATCAGCGATACGCCGGCCAGCACGCGCAGTGCCAGCAGGCGGTCGTCCTTGCGCAGGGCATTGCGGGTCTTGTCCTCGGCCACGCCGAGGCGCGCCTTGCTGTGGCTGGCGATGTAGGCGGTGATGTAGTCCTTCTTGAGCTGGGCCAGTGTCTGCCGGCCATTACCCAGGATCAGGACGGCGTGCTCGGCGCTGCGGTCCTGGCTGATCTTCTCGAAGATGGCCTTGCGGGCGGCTTCAGCCTGTTTCAGCCACGGGTGCTCGGCGGGCAACACCATCTCGGCCTGCGAGAGGTAGGACGCCGTGCTGCCCAGCTCCGCCACCAGTTCGAGCAGACGCTCGACGGCAGCCAGGATTTCCAGGTTCTTTTTCTGGCCGTCCAGGTCTTCCTCGGTGACGCGCAGGTTCTTGAGTTTGCCGACGGTGTTGTAGGGTGTCAGCGACTCGGTGAATTTCTTCAGCGAATCGAGCCGGGCGTACCAGTCCTTGGCTTCTTCCTCACGCAGCAGGTTCTGGCCCCAGAAACCGAGCTTGCCTTGCTGCAGGTCGGAGCCGGCCTTGAGCACGCGCGGCACCAGCACGCTGACTTTCTCCTGCAGTTTGATGACCGGTTCAATGTCGCCCTGGCTGGCCTTCTGGGCCAGGCCGGACGGCAGGTCGAACAACTCGAACAAGGCGCGCAAAACGGCGAGGTTGATCTCCTTGGGCGCCTCGATGTGTTTGAACTGCTTGAGTTCCTCCAGCGAGCGTTCTGCCAGTTGGCTCAGCTTGCCGGAGTCGATCTTGTCGCCGGTGATCGACAGCACGATGTCACCGGAATAGACCAGTCCACCCAACACGGTGACCAGCAGGTCGGGTTCCAGCCGGTACTTGATCGGTGCGAAATACTCAATGTCGGACGAGCCTGACAGCAGTTCGTTGCGGTTGAGCACCTGGCCGTGGCCCTTGGCTTTGAGCCGGTTCAGCACTTCCTGCGCGTAGCGGGAGTTGGCCGGATCGACACGGTCGCCATCAAGCAGTTCCAGCGCATCAAGCATGGCCGCAGCATCCTTGGTGCGCGTACCGCCGGCCAGAGCGCGCAGTGCGTTGCCGATCAGTTGCTTGCGGTTGGCCTCGGTGACCAGCACCGAGAAGCTGGGGTATTCCGGCGCGAGATCGCCGAAACGCTGGCCCAGTACCAGGCCCGAAATGACGTTCACTACGTCGCGGAAGTTGATGCGCTCTTCCGGGCCGAGACGGGCCCGCTCGCGCAACGATACGCCCTTGGCCCAGTCCTGCAGCGTCTTGGTCTTGCCTTGGTGTGTGACTTCGAAAGCGGTCATCTGCTTTTCTTGCAGCCACTTGCTCATGGACCGCAGCGAGTCCTGGGCTTTGGATAGGTAGACGGCCTTCGCGCCACCGCTGGCGGTGGATGCCAGATCCAGTGCCGCCGCGTATTGCGACAGGTAGCGCTTGTAGTCTTCGTCGGGTGACTTCAGACGGAAGAACACCTCGTCCGCCAGGTTGGCATCGCTGAACTTCGGCCTGTCGAAAGGCTGGATGAAGTAGATGTAGAAGTCGCGCTCAGGCTGTGCCGTGGGCCGGTCATTCGGGGCGCCAAAGAACAGGTAGCCCATGCGCTCGACACGGCGCTCCTGCCATTCGATCTGGTACTGCCAGATCTGGAAGCCGGGGTAACGCAGGTCGTCGCTGCATTCCATCAGCGCCTTGATGGCGCTGTAGTAGGCGCGGTCCAGCGCGTCGTCGGACAGGGCTTCGGCGCGCTTTTCAATCTGCGCGTCGTAGTCAATGTCCTTCTTGAGGTCGAGGTAGTACTGCTCGGTGTCCGGCGCCTTGGAGATGAACTGGCCGTTGACGGTCTTCAGCACTTCCCGCATCACTGTCTGCACCATCGACAGCAGGTTCTCGGCCGGGTCGCCCGGCATGTCCTCCACACCCGGCTGGAACAGGCACAGGGCGTCTCGCAGCTCGGCAGCCGTGGGGCCAATGGGTACATGGATATCGCCGCCCGTGGTCAAACGGTGCACGGCCAACGCGTTGATGACGCGCAGTGCCATTGCCTTGTAGGCCGGGCGCGTGAAGGCCTGCTGTACGCGGGACTCCAGCACTTCGGAGACGCGCATGACTTCTTTGATGTTAGGGTCGGCGCGCAAGACCGAGTTGGCCTTGATGGTGTTCCAGAAACTCTCGTAGCTGATGAACAGCGGCTTGTCGGCGGGCACTTCCTGGTCGAGGATGGCCAGCATGGCAGCCTCGATGGTCTTGAGCGCGCCGCGCTTCTCGGTGAAGTGGATCTGCTCGAAGGTCTTCAGGTAGTCCGGGTGCACCGGGAACAGCCGAACGTACTCGTCCATGCGCTCGTTCATGGAGCCGTAGAACTTGGCGAACGGCGTAAGGTATTCGCGAATCTTATTTTGCTGGTCAGCGGTCTTCTTGAGCAGGCGTGCAGAAACGACGAAGCTCACGTCCTGGCGATCGATGAGGATTTGGGTGAAGCGTTCGTTGACGCGGCGCATGCTGTCGGCAACGTGCTGGAAGCGCACGCTGTCGAAGATGGCTTCCTGCACGCCGGCTACGAAGCGGAACTTCAAGTGCTTGGTGACTTCGCCGATCTGCCGCAGGATGGCCAGGTCCTGCACCAACTCGTGGTCGCGACGGGATTGCAGGTACTCCAGGAACTCGTCGACCACCAGCAGCACGCCCTGGTCCGGGAATTTCTCCGCGAACGCGGCCATCATCTCCTCGAAGGAGTCCTTGTTGTTGAGCTCCTTGTCGGCGGTCGGGAAGGTGTAGTCGACGCCGATCTTTTCGAGGAAGCGCTCAAGCTTCAGGGTGATGATCTGGCGCAGCGGCATCTGCAGCCCACCCACCTCGATGCGCAGCACCTTGAAGCGGCCAGCGATCGGGGCAACCGCTTCGGCGACTTTCGGGTGGCGGATCATCGGCGCGTAAGCGGCGTCTTCAGCCACCAACGACAGCACCGACATCAAGTGCGATTTACCGGTGCCGTAGTTGCCGACGATCAGCACGCCCTTGTGATCGACCGAGTCGTCAAAGCTGAGCTGGGGAACCATGAGCTTGGAGATCCGCTCGGCCATGTCATCGGAGATGACATAGGTGGCGACGAGCTTCTTGGCTTCGTCAGGGCGCCCGGCATCGAGCAGCTGAATGACTGACTCGATCTGCTCGAACTGGATCAGATCTCCGTATTTCATGTTCTTGGCCATATGGTTCTCTCTTCCCCGTAGCTTCAAATTTCGAGTACGACCACGCCATCACGGCTGTAGTCACGATGTTCTGGGTGGCTCATGTCGGCGTACACCAAGCGATCACCGCGCAGCTCGCCAGGCCAGACGGCCACGACGCGCTTGGAATGAGCCAGCCGCCTGACGAGGTCAAGCGGATTGATCTGCAGGCTGGGCTCGAACAACAACTCGAGGTTGTCGAGCAACAGCGGGTCTTCCGTTCGTTCCTTGTCCGCAATCTTCCGCAGCAGTTCGCCTGCCGAGAAGCCGCGCTTGTTGTTCGGCGTGGCGGCCAAACGGCGCCCCAGCTCCAGGCCAACGTTGAGCGGCTCGATGTTGAGCTTGGCGCCGAGCTGGCGCAGCAGTTGGGTCTTCCCACTGCGGCTGGGTCCGACCAGCAGGATCAACTTGCTGTTGAGGTCGCCGATTTCGCCAATGAGTCGTTCGAGTTTTGTGAGCATGCTCATCCCCTCAGTCCGTCTCGGCTTCGAGCCGTTGTTGATCAGGGGAGCGGTAGCCCGGCGCCAGCACGGCGTTGCGCACGCCGTAGATGGCCAGGTGGTCCTTCAGCCATAACCGGTACTCGTGCCCACGCAAGCTGTGGTCGGGTGTGCAGTCCACACTCCATTGGCGAAGGATGTAACCGGCGGTGGCTGCCCGCAGCTTCATCCGCAGCACGCCACCCTGCATGCTGTAGTCCATCTCGGTGATCTCCGGCCGGGGCTGGTCTGGGTGTGGCACCAGCTCCAGTTCGACGATCCGGGTCCACTGAATGTCTTGATCACTGGCCTCGTGGGGCGCCACGGGCTGACCCTTGAGCACCACCGGGCGCTTGATCCGAGTGATGACGAAATCCCGGAACTCCTGCGACTTTCGGTCGAATGCACGGACGTGCCAACGGAGGCCGTTGTCGATCAGCGCGAACGGGACGATCTCCCGTTCAGTGCGGCCACTGGAGATGGAGTGGTACTCGATGCCGAGCGGACACTCCTGGTGAATCGCACGGGTCACGCTCGCCAGCACATCCAGATCCGGATGCGTGAGCCGTGACGGGCTCTCGCTCATCACCCACGCCTTGAGCCGCATCGGCTCACCATCGCCAAAGCCCTGGGTCAGCCACGACAGCACCCGCTCTGGGGGAAAGTCGAATACGGGCCGGAAGTCCGGCCCCAAGACGTAGGACTTGCCCTTGGGGTCGTAGTCGATGTTGCCCGGGGCCAACTTCTTGTACAGCGCCAGATCCCTGGATGCGGCGGCGGACTGGATGCCAAACCGCGTGACCAAGTCCTGACGGCGTATCTCCCCGATGAAGCGCACGCGCAACTCCACAAACGCGAGCCGGTCGCGTTGTGGCTGGGTTAGATCTGCAAGCTGTTCGTTCGTCATCCGTGCGATACCGGGGAAAGATCACTCATCCGGGTCAGTAATTCCTTGTACGAACTCTAGGGGAAAGCCTGCGGTCTACCGGCAACCCCCGAACACTACCATCATGATCACACAAGGGCTGCATTTTAATAACCATCTCCGTTCGAGGCAGCCCATCCACCTGCAGATCTCTGCAGAGCGGCCATCAGGACGCTACGGCACCAAGATCACCACCATAACCAGCTGCTGCCGATGGCCCTCATCGCAACAGGGAGTCTTGAGCTTGTAGAAAAGTTGAAGCGATCGTACAGCACGCTTTGCAGCACAGATCCAACGCATCTGTGTGCCACATCGATATAAGTGCTTCGAGGGACCGCGTCCTGCCCGCTTGGCTCCTATGGCATCCAAACGCTCTGACCAGCAAGGCAGACGCGCCCCCGTCCAGATGGATCCAGCAGCAGCCAGCCCCCGATGGCATACCAGATGGCATACCAGCCAGGCCACAAATGAAAAAAGCCCTTGAAATTCAAGGGCTTAGTTCAAGTATCTGGCGGAGAGGGGGGGATTCGAACCCCCGAGGCGCTATAAACGCCTGCCTGATTTCGAGTCAGGTACATTCAACCACTCTGCCACCTCTCCGGGT
>QFOD01000021.1 GCA_003241055.1 Roseateles depolymerans | reverse complement strand
CTGACTTGTCATCAGCAGAGAGGCGAGATTATGAACTACTTTTCTCGCTGTCGTCAACAACTTTTTGAAAATTCTTTTGAATCTCTTCGAAGCTATTGCTGACCTACTTCTCGATCAAGCCTTTCGACTCAGCCCTCCACCAATCCGCATCCCGAGAACTCTTCAGTTCGTCGCGCCGCGTTGTGATCAGCGAAGCCATAGACTGTAGCACAGGCTTCTCAGGGCTCGCAAGATTTCTGGCGAATTCTTGTAATCTAGCTCCGCCCCTCAATGCAGCGCCTTGGCCGGTGTCGCTCCGCGCAGACGAGTGAACTCCCGCTCGGCGGCCGCCTGGGGATCTTCGCTCTCAAGAATGGCTGGCAGCGCTGCAGCGATTCGCAGGCTATCCGTTCGGAGCACCCGCTGTTTCACCGAGGCGATCTGGGAGGGGTGCATGGAAAAGCTTCTGAGCCCCATTGAAAGCAACAACTCCGTGAAACAAGGGTCGCCGGCCATCTCCCCGCAGACGCTGACCGCCTTGCCAGCCTCCCGCGCCTGCGCAATCGACTGATGCAGCAACTGCAGTACAGCCGGGTGCCACGGGTCATAGAGATGAGCCACCGCCTCGTCGGCGCGGTCGATGGCCAGGGTGTATTGAATCAGGTCATTCGTCCCGATGGAGACGAAGTCAACGTACTTAAGTAGCAGCGGCAGCATCACAGCCGCCGCTGGAATCTCCACCATCACGCCCAGCTCGACCCGGGTGAACGCATGCCCTGCCTCAGTCAGCTGAGCCTGGACACGCTTGACGGCCTCATGGATCTGCCGCACTTCGCTGAGGTGCGCCACCATAGGAATCAGCAGTCGGACCTTGCCGAATGCGCTGGCGCGGTAGATGGCGCGCAGTTGCTGGCGGAACATGCTGGGCTCAGCAAGGCTCCAGCGGATGGCCCGCAGGCCCATGGCCGGGTTCAGCACGTGCTCGTGACGGAGGTCAGAGACCGACATCCGATCCAGCGGCTTGTCTGCTCCCACATCGACCGTCCGAATCGTCACGGGCATGCCGCGCATTGCTTCCACGGCAGCCTTGTAGGCCTGGAACTGCTCCTCCTCACTGGGAAGTTCCCCTTCCCGATTCATGAAAAGGAACTCGCTGCGGAACAACCCAACCCCTGTGGCGCCCGCCTCGACCGCAGAGTGCGCATCTGCGGGCAATTCGATATTGGCGTGCAGTTCGATGGGCTCTCCGTCCAAGGTGACCGCCGGCGTGTGGCGCAAGCGGGCAAGCCGGGCGCGCTCCAACTCGCTCTGGCGCTGCCGGAAACGGTACTCCTCCAGCACGATGGGCGAAGGGTTCACGATGACCGTGCCGGCATCGCCGTCAATGATGACCCAGTCGTCCTGCATGATCAGCCGCGAACCCTCTCGCGTTCCGACAACGGCCGGTATGTCCAGGCTGCGGGCCACGATGGCAGTATGGGATGTCTTTCCGCCGATGTCGGTGATGAAGCCGCGAAACACACTACGCTTGAACTGGATCATGTCGGCCGGGGCAATGTCCGCGGCCACCAGAAGCAGCGGATCCTCGCCAGCGAAGTCACGCGCCGCGATCGGCGGCGGCGCTCCGTCTTCCTCGCGCGCAAGTGCGCCCAGCACGCGCTCAACCACCTGCTCGAGATCGGCCTTGCGTTCGCGCAGGTAGTCATCCTCCATCTCGTCGAACTGCCGTGCAAGCACCTCAAGCTGCGCGGAAAGCGCCCATTCCGCATTGAAGTGCCGCTCGTCGATCCAGTGCCGCGCACCACCTGTGAAGGCTTCGTCATGCAGCAGCATCAGGTGCACATCCAACAAGGCGGCCAGTTCATGGGGCGCGTCGTCCGGCAACTCGGCCTTCAGCGTCTCCAGCTCCTCGACGACCGCATCCCGCGCGCGCAGCAGACGCGCGAACTCGGCATCCACCTGATCCGCAGGCACAAAGTAGTGGGCGACATCCACCCGACTTGACGCGACCAGCACCGCACGTCCGATGGCCACGCCACGCGACACCGCGATGCCGAATACCTGGAAGCTCATGAGCCCTCCTCAGCTACGGGCACCAATGTAGCGCGCCCCCGCAAAGGCCTGCGGCGTCATCGTTTTTTCATGAGGGCTTCACCGCGCCGTCAAAGCCGCCGGCCAGCATGAAGACCCATGGACACGCACACCCATCTCGCAGCCGCTGTCGCGGTCAAGGCCCGGATCCCCTCGAGCGCACCGGTCACACTCCCCCGGCTGCAGGTCAGCTGGGCGCGGAGCGAAACGGAAGTTCGCGAAGCCCAGGCCTTGCGCTATCAGGTCTTCGCCCAGGAAATGGGCGCCCGCCTGCAGACGCCGGCCGGCGCGCCGGCCGGTCTCGACATCGACCTCTTCGATGCGTTCTGCGAGCACCTGCTGGTGCGTTGCGAAGGAGAAGACGGGGAACCCGGCCCCGTGATCGGCACCTACCGTGTCCTGACTCCCGCCGCGGCGAAACGGGCCGGCGGGCTCTACAGCGACACCGAATTTGATCTGACGCGTCTGCGCAGCCTGCGTCCGCAACTGGTGGAGATCGGCCGCTCCTGCGTGCACGCCGACCACCGCAGCGGCGGCGCCATCATCGCGTTGTGGGGTGCTCTGGCGGAATTCATGGCGCGCAACGGCCTGGACATCGTCATCGGCTGCGCCAGTGTCAGCATGGTCGATGGCGGCCACTACGCCGCCAGCCTGTGGAACAAACTTCAGGCCAGCCATCTGGCGCCCATCGACTGCCAGGTACGCGCGCGGCTGCCACTGCCTGTGGAGCATCTGCGTCAGGATCTGGCCGTCGAACCCCCGGCACTGATCCGCGGCTATCTGCGCTGCGGCGCCAAGCTGATGGGCGCGCCCGCCTGGGATCCCGACTTCAACACGGCGGATCTGCCGCTGCTGCTGCGCACCGCCGACCTGCCGGCACGCTTCCGCCGCACGGTCTGACCCCGCAGTCGGCAGCCGTCATGTCCGGCGAGCCTTACTGGCCTTCGCCGAACTTGTCGTTCACCAGCGCAGTGATCGCATCCTGAGCCGCCTGCTCATCCGCTCCATCGGTCTCCAGCTCCACGGTGGACCCCAGGCCGGCTGCCAGCATCATCACGCCCATGATGCTCTTGGCATTCACGCGCCGGCCGTTTCGGCTCATGTGGATATCGCACTTGAAACTGCCGGCCAGCTTGGTCAGCTTGGCGGAGGCCCGGGCATGCAGGCCCAGCTTGTTGCTGATGGTGAGGGTGGACTTGATCATTCGTCGGGCGGCAAAGGGGGAGTGGCCTCCAGCCCGGCGATGCCGCCTTGCATCGCCCGACGGGCCAGTTCAACGAGAGGCAGTCGCGGCGCGTAGCAGAGCGTGCGCCACAGCATGGGCACACTCACCCCGCTGAGCACCTGAACGCCAACGCCTGCCAGCTTCACGGCGCCGTTGCTGGGCGTCGCACCGGGCACGTCGGTCAACACCAGCCAGTCGCGGCCTGGGGCCTCGGCCATCAACTGCCTGGCCCGGATCTCCACATCCTCGGGCGCCATGCCGGGCAGGACATCGAGAACCGTCAACGTCGGCGCGCAATCCGGAAAGGTGTGCTCGGCCACCTCCCGCAACGCCGAAGCGAGCGGGGCATGTGCGATCACGAGCAGTTTGACCATGCCCGCATGTTAGCTGCCGGCCTGCGCGACACCGTCCACGCGCAGGGCGCCAACAAAGGTCGCCCAGGCCGTCGCATCGTCCCTGGCTCCCATCCGCACAGCCTGATAGGCCCGCCCGCCATGGGCAAACACGGCCAGCCGCACATCACCCTGCGGGCCGGTCAGTCGATACGCCGCCGCCTCGGGCAGCGGGGTCATGCCCGGCACCGTCAATGGCAGGGCGGCCGGAACCTCGGCCCCCATCTTGGCAGCCACGGTGCGAGACATCTCCACCAGCGCCGCCCCCGTGCGGGTCGGATCCGCGACATCTGCCCAGGCAACGGAATACCGGGCGCCACCGGCCTCGCATTGCCACAGCCCCATCCCGGCAGCCTCGCGCAGTTCCAACTCGGGCTTGCACGGAAACGTCCCTCTCAGGCGCGCCTCCGCGGAATGAAGCTCTCGCCAGTTCAGGCTGGGTTGGCAGGCCGCCAACAAGGCCGCGAGCAGGGGCACTAGGGCAAATCCGGCGGGCCGAGCGTGACGCATGTACGGATTATGGGCAGCGCGGCGAGGACAATCACCGCATGTCCGAATCCGTCCCTTCTCTCGCCCTTGCCGGCGTGCGCGTGCTGGATCTGTCGCGCGTGCTGGCCGGCCCCTGGTGTACCCAGACCCTCGCTGACCTTGGTGCCGACGTGATCAAGATCGAGCGCCCCGGCACAGGCGACGACACCCGCGCCTGGGGCCCGCCCTATCTCAAGGACGAGGCCGGCGACGACACCTCCGAAGCCGCCTACTTCCTCGGCGCCAACCGCAACAAGCGCTCGCTGGCCGTCGACCTGGCCACGCCCGAGGGCCAGGCCATCGTGCGCCGGCTGGCCGGCCAGGTGGACGTGCTGGTGGAGAACTTCAAGGTGGGTGACCTGGCCCGCTATGGGCTGGACGCCCAGAGTCTGCTGGCCGAACACCCCGGCCTGGTGATCTGCTCCATCACCGGCTTCGGCCAGACCGGCCCCTACGCCGACCGCGCCGGCTACGACTACGCCGTACAGGGCATGGGCGGGCTGATGAGTGTCACCGGCGAGCGCGACGACCTGCCCGGCGGCGGCCCCCAGAAGGTGGGCGTGGCCGTAGCCGACCTGTTCACCGGCATGTACGCCACCGTCGCCATCCTGGCCGCCCTGCGTCACCGCGACGCCACCGGCCAGGGTCAGGTCATCGACATGGCGTTGCTCGACACCCAACTGGCCATGCTGGCCAACCTGGGCAGCAACTACCTGTGCAGCGGCAAGGTGCCGGGCCGCATGGGCAACGCGCACCAGAACATCGTGCCCTACCAGGTGTTCGAGACCAGCGACGGCCACCTGATCCTGGCGGTCGGCAACGACCGCCAGTTCGCCAAGTTCTGCGAGATCGCCGGCCAGCCGCAATGGGCCCAGGACGAGCGCTTCGCCACCAATGCCGAGCGCGTGCGCCATCGCGCCGTGCTGGTGCCCCTGCTCGAAGCCACCATCCGCCAGCGCCCGCGCGCCGACTGGCTGACCGCGCTGGAGGAGGCCAAGGTGCCCTGCGGCTCGATCAACTCCATCGCCGAGGCGCTGAACGACCGTCAGGCCCAGGCACGCGGCGCCGTCGTCCACATGCACCATCCGCTGACGCCTGACCTTCGCCTGGTGGCCAGCCCGATGAAACTGTCGGGCACGCCCGTCAGCTATCGGCGCCCGCCACCGTTGCTGGGGCAGCACAGCGAAGAGCTGCTGCTGGAGGCTGGCTGCAGCAGCGAAGAAATCGCCGCATGGCGTGCGGCCGGCGTGATTGCGTGAGGGCTAACCCTCCCCTGAACCAAGGGTTTCCCCCTGGCTGGGGGATGGAGCGAGGCCGAGTCAATCCCGAGCATCACCATCCTCTCCGAGCCCTGATCTAACGCGCCGAACCACAGCCTCGGGATAGTCGTCTTTCGGGAATGTCCACGCCGCCGTCCTCCGCCCCAGCCAATGCTGCCAACGATGTCACGCCCGAACCGACGCCGGTTCAATGGGCGGAGATCGTCCAGCAGCTGGGCGCCGAGATCGCCAGCCCGCTGAGCGCCGCGCTGGAGCAGATCAACACGCTGGCCACTACCGGGCAGATCGACCGTCGCGGCCTGCGGCTGCTCAAGCGCAGCGTCGATGAAGCCCGCACCGCCGGCATGCTGGGGCAGCAGCTGGCCCGTCTGGCCTCCGGGCGGCTGCGACTCAACCGCGAGCGGCAGAACCTCACCCAGATGCTGCGCAACGTGCTGGCGCAGCGCAGCCGCGAGACCCAGTCGCGCGGCGTGCAGGTGCGGCAATCGTTGAAGCCCGTGGATATCTGGGCGGACGGCGCCCTGCTGTTCGCGCTGCTCAATGCGCTGATGGACTGGGCCTTGTCCAATACCCATTCCTCGGTGGACCTGCGGCTAGACCTGACCCCCTGGCCGGTCAAGGCGCGGCTCAGCTGTCGCTTTGCGCACCGCTCGCTGGAGCTTCTGGGGGACGAATCCGAACCCGGCGACGAGAGCCGGCTGGACTCTCTCGCCTGGCGCCTGGTCGAGCAGACGGCGATCACATTGGGCGTGCTGCCGCTGCGCGAGCAGGAGGCCGGCATCACGCTGCTGACTCTGGAATTCAACCAGCTGGCACCCGAGGGCATGGCGTCGCCCGGCGACTCCACGCAGGAACAGCTCGACGCCCAGGCGGAGCGCTTCAGCGGCAACTCCCGACCGCTGGCAGGTTGCCAGCTGCTGGTGCTGTCGGCCAGTCGCGAACTGCGCAGCGAGACGCTGGCCGCCGTGCGCCACATGGGACTGCTGGTCGACGTCGTCACCAGCGTGCCCGAGGCCGACCAGTTCTGCCAGGACGGTCTGCCCCATGCCTTGCTGTTCGACAACGCGCTGCTCAACGAGTCGCTGCTGCAGCTGATCGCCGGCGTGCATCGAGACGCACCGGACTTCGCCTTCGTCGAGATCTTCGACGGCGAGCACGTCACCCAGCTGTCCACCGCCACCGGCGACGGCGTGGCCCGCATCTCGCGGCGCCATCTGGCCGATGCCCTGCCCTCGCTGCTGATGTTCGAGTTGTCCAGAAGGAATTGAGGACTTTCCTAGAATCGCGGCCATGCTGCTGCGCCGCGCCCTCCTCACCTCTGCCCTCGCCCTCAGCCTTGCCGCCCTGGGCGGCTGCGCTCGCGAGCAGGCGCCCGCCGTCGACTACGTGCTGCTGAACGGCCAGGCCGGCAGTTCTCAGCAGTGGCACGGCAAGGTCATGCTGGTGAACTTCTGGGCCACCAGCTGCGCCACCTGCGTGAAGGAAATGCCGCAGGTCGTCGCCACGCACGACAAGTTCAAGGCGCGCGGCCTGGACACGCTGGCGGTGGCCATGAGCTACGATCCGCCGGCCTTCGTCGCCAAGTACGCCGA
The DNA here is from genome assembly GCA_003241055.1 of Roseateles depolymerans. Classification (GTDB taxonomy): domain Bacteria; phylum Pseudomonadota; class Gammaproteobacteria; order Burkholderiales; family Burkholderiaceae_C; genus Pelomonas; species Pelomonas depolymerans_A. The sequence goes on along the minus strand of QFOD01000021.1, from coordinate 97,163 downwards.
AACGCGCAAGCTGCCCTTTGGCGTGGCCATCGACAACACCGGCGCCATCGCCAACGCGTTTGGCCAGGTGCAGATGACGCCGACCACGTTCCTCATCAACAAGCGCGGCGAGATCGTGAAGCGCTATGTCGGCGAGCCGGACTTCAACGCGCTGCATGCGCTGATCGAGCAACTGCTCAAGGACGCCTGAGCCCGAGGCAGCCAGAAGGCTGCGTTATGGCTCTCTGACAAGCTCTCATGGGCGGCGGCACGGCAGCAGCGGACACTCGCGCGATGCGACATTCCCTGCCCGTCCTGGCCATCACGCTGCTGCTGGCCGCCTGCGCCCACCAAAGCACCGATCGGCACACGCCGGCAGCACAGCATCCACACGTGGCGGCGACCGCCGCTCAGCTGGATGCCGCGCGCCGCACGGGGCTGGACGCCTCGCAGCTGGATCAACTGCTCAACAAGCCGCTCTACCAGATGCAGCCCGCCGAGCTGGGCCGCTTCCTCGCCTGGCAGCAACTCGACGAGCCCGATCTGCGCCGGCGCATCGCCGCGCTTGCCCGCAAGAACATCGGCCAGCCCTATGAGCTGTATCTGCTGGGCGAGTTTCCCTACGAGACCTACGACCCGCAGCCGATGTTCAGTCTGGGCAAGAGCGACTGCGTGGTGTTTGCCGAGCACACCTACGCGATGGCGCTGAGCTCCTCCTGGGAGGAGTTCTTCTGGGTGCTGCAGCGCATCCGCTACCGCGATGGCGTCATCAGCGTGGCCACGCGCAACCATTACACCGAAGCCGACTGGAATGTGTCGAACCGCTGGCTGGTGCAGGACGTGACCGCCATGCTGGGCGCCCCTGCGCAGGCCTACCACCAGCGTATCGATCGCCAGGCCTTCCTGATGAAGCAGTTCAAGATCCAGCGCGACATCCCGGTCCAGCCCTACGACGATGTCTACATCGCCAAGCAGGACGTGGCCGCGGTCGAGGCGCAGCTGAAGGATGGCGACTTCGTCAACGTGATCTCCGGCCTGAACGGCAGCTACTGGGCCTCGCACGTGGGCCTGATCGTGACCGGCGCGGATGGCTCCCGGCGCATCCTGCATTCCGCCGAGCCCCAGGTACGCGAGGAGACGCTGCAGGCCTTCATCACCCGGCTGGAAGCGCGCGATGCACGACAGGCCGGTCAGAACAAGCCGCAGCTGGCGGGCTTCAAGTTCCTGCGCCTGAACGACGCCCCGCAGGTGCCGCCGATGGCCGCGCAGCCGCGCCCCGCGCGGCCGACGCTGCTGCCCTGATCAGGCGCCCGCGTTCAACGCCGACAAGGCGTTGTGCGCCTGCTGGTCGGCGTGGTAGCTGGAGCGCACCATGGCCCCCACGGCCGCGTGCGTGAAGCCTAGTTCGTAGGCTTCCTTCTCGAACTGCTTGAACTGCTCGGGCGTCACATAGCGGCGCACCGGCAGGTGGTGGCCCGACGGGGCCAGGTATTGCCCGATCGTGATCATGTCAATGTTGTGGGCCCGCATGTCGCGCATGACCTGACGGATCTCGTCATCCGTCTCGCCCAGGCCCACCATGATGCCGCTCTTGGTTGGCACACCCGGCACCTCTTCCTTGAAGCGCTTGAGCAGGTTGAGGCTGAACTCGTAGTCCGAGCCCGGGCGCGCTTCCTTGTAGAGGCGCGGCGCGGTCTCGAGGTTGTGGTTCATCACGTCCGGCGGCGCCGCCTTCAGGATGTTGAGCGCGCGGTCGGCGCGGCCGCGGAAGTCGGGCACCAGCACCTCGATCTGGGTGCTGGGGCTGAGCTCGCGGACCTTGGTGATGCACTCGGCGAAATGCCCGGCGCCGCCATCCTTCAGGTCGTCACGATCGACGCTCGTGATGACGACGTACTTGAGCCTGAGCGCGGCGATGGTCTTGGCCAGGTTCTCGGGCTCGTTCACGTCCAGCGGATCGGGGCGGCCGTGGCCCACGTCGCAGAAAGGGCAGCGACGCGTGCACTTGTCGCCCATGATCATGAACGTGGCCGTGCCCTTGCCGAAGCACTCGCCGATGTTGGGGCAAGACGCCTCCTCGCAGACCGTGTGCAGCTTGTGCTCGCGCAGGATGTTCTTGATCTCGTAGAAACGGGTGCTGGGCGAGCCCGCCTTCACGCGGATCCAGTCCGGCTTCTTCAGCACCTCGGCCGGCACCACCTTGATGGGGATGCGCGAGGTCTTGGCCTCGGCCTTTTGCTTGGCGGTAGGGTCGTAGGTGGTGTCGGACATGATCAGGGAGTCAGCTGCGCCGAGAGCCGCTCGGCAAGCCGGCCGGCCGCGGTGGACCAGTCGGTGAAAACGCCGATTTTATCGAGGGACGTCGTCTCAAGCCCTGCGTAGCCGCAAGGGTTGATGCGCTGGAAGGGTTGGAGGTCCATGGCCACGTTCAGCGCCAGACCGTGGAAGGTGCGGTGATTGCTGACCTTGATGCCCAGGGCCGCAATCTTGGCCAGCCCCTTGAACGGGTCGCTCGGGTCCGCCGGCCCCGCCAGTGCGGCATGGGCCCCGGGATCCGCGGTCCGCACATAGATGCCGGGCGCACCGGCCACGCGCAGGCCGGTGACGCCGTAGCTGTCCAGCGTCTGGATCAGCGCGGTCTCCAGCCGGTAGACGTATTCCTTGACGTAGATGCCGAGGCGCCGCAGGTTCACCAGCGGGTAGGCCGTGACCTGGCCCGGGCCGTGGAAGGTGACCTGCCCGCCCCGCTCGGTGGCCACCACGGGGATGTCGCCCGGCAGCAGCAGGTGTTCCGGCTTGCCGGCCAGGCCTTGGGTGAAGGTGGGCGGGTGCTCACACAGCCAGAGCTCGTCCGGCTGATCTTCGGCATCCGAGGCGCTGCGCGCCGCGGTGAAGGCCCGCATGGCCTCCAGCGTGGGCAGGTAGTCGACCCGCCCCAGGGTCTTGACGATCATGCCGTCATCATAGGCAGAGCCTGTAAGCCTTCGTCCGCTGGGGTCGACTCGCCACCATGCGGACTGCACTGATCAGCAAGTGGCCGCGCGAGTCAAGCTGCCGGCATGGGGTGCACCACCACCGGTTGAACGCCCGCCCGAAGCTCGTCAGGGCTGATTGACTGGATTGCTTTTCTCGGCGCGCTCGTTGATCCAGCCGTTCTGGACGTTGCTGATGCGCCAGCGCCCGTCGTGACGGGTCAGCACCAGCGTCATGCGGTTCAGCGTCTTCTCGTGCAAGGTGCCGCTCGGGCTTCGGTAGGCGTCCTGCTGATGCGTCCAGACGGCTGTCACGGTATCCGGCGCCACCTCGCGCACCGTGAGATCCCGACCTTCAAGCCGGCAGTCCTTGAAGATCGTTTCATGAAAGGCGATGTGGGCTTTCATGATCTGGGCCTTGCCGCGCCAGTACATGCCCACGACGTTCACCCACTCGGCGTCGTCATGCAGGAGCGCTGCATACGCGGCCATGTCGTGCCGATTCCAGGCGGACTCGAGATCGGCCACGGTACGGCGGGCCGCCTCCACGCCGTTGCTCGGCTCGGCGGCAAGCGCGGGCAACGCCAGCAAAAAGGCGCACCACAGGAAACACCAACGCAGCAACGACCTCATCGCCCTCTCCCGGCTCAGCGCGGATCACGCCGGGAGGACGGTAGCAGTTGCATGGGATGCCGCGGCCTGCCGGCATCCCTCGGCCCAGGTGCCATCCGCGCTCGGATGTACTAGAGCACCACCTTGACCATCGGATGCGTGGTCAGCGTGCGGTAGAGCTCGTCGAGCTGCTCCCGGCTGGTGGCCGTCACGGTGATGGTCAGCCCCAGGTAGTTGCCGCCCTTGCTGGGGCGGTGCTCAATGGTGGCGGCGTCGAACTCGGGATCGAACTGCAGGGCCACCATCGTGATGGCCTCGACGAAGCCCTCCACATGCGCCCCCATCACCTTGATCGGGAAGCGCGACGGGTACTCGATCAGCGACTGCTCGGGCGGGATCTCGGGCATCTTCGGCGGCTGGTTCATGTGGCCCTCGCTGTCCTTCACTTGATCCAGAGGCGGATGGAGTCCCAGGCGCGGCCGATCAACCCGGCGCCCGGCACGGCATCCTGCACCACCAGCGGCACCTCGGCCACGGCGACGCCGGCCGTGGTCGTCACGCGCAGCGTGCCCACGCGCTGGCCCTTGTTCAGCGGCGCCACCAACGGGTCGGTGCGCTCGACCTGGGTCTGCAGCTTGCCGGCATCACCGCGCGGCACCGCGACATACACGGCATCCGGTGCGCCCAGCTTGACCTCCTTGGCCTGGCCTTTCCACACCGGCACCGTCGCAATGATCTTGCCGGCATCGAACACCTTGACCGCGTCAAAGGCGGTGTAGCCCCAGTTCAGCAGCTTCTGGCTCTCGCTGGCGCGGGCCTCCTTGGACGAGGTGCCCATCACCACCGACAGCAGACGGCGCTTGCCGTTGGGGAAGTCGCGATTGGCGCTGGCCACCAGGCAGTAGCCGGCCGATTCGGTGTAGCCGGTCTTCATGCCGTCCACCGTCGGGTCGCGGCGCAGCAGAAGGTTGCGGTTGTCCTGGCGGATCTTGTTGAAGGTGTAGTCGCGCTGCGAGTAGTAGCCGTAGTACTCGGGGAAGTCCGTGATGATGTGCGAGGCAATCACCGCGATGTCGCGCGCGCTGGCCTTGTGGCCCGGCTCGGTCATGCCGGTGACGTTCTTGAACTCGGTGTTCTTCAGCCCCCAGGCCTGGGCCTGGCGGTTCATCAGCTGCACGAAGCTCTCCACCGAGCCGGCCACACCCTCGGCCAGCACCACCGCGGCGTCGTTGCCGCTCTGGATGATGAGGCCACGCAGCAGTTCGTCGACCTTGGGCGTCATCGTGGTGTCGATGAACATCAGCGACGGATCGCCCTTGCGCTCGTCCCAGGCGCGCTTGGAAACCGGCAGGGTCTGTTCCAGCGTGAGCTTCTTGTCGCGCAAGGCGCCGAAGACGACGTAGGCCGTCATCAGCTTGGTCAGCGAGGCGGGGTCGTGCGGCGTATCGGCGTCGCGCTCGGCCAGCAGCTTGTGGGCCGTCAGATCGAACAGCACGTAGTTGCGCGCCGCGATCTCGGGCGGCTGCGGGGCTTGAGCCTGGGCCGTCAGGGCCAGGGCGGCGAGGAGGCTGGCGAGAAGTCGTTTCATCGAATCAGATCAGGGCGGCTCAAAGACGCTTAGGGTCGAAGGCACGCACCACCAGGGACTTGAGCAGCGGCAGCTGCCCGTGGAAAAAATGGCCCACGCCAGGCACCACGGTGACCGGCAGGCTCTGCGGGCGGGCCCAGTCGAGCACCGAGCTCAGCGGCACCACGTCATCGACCTCGCCGTGAATGACGACAGTGTCGGCGGGCACGGGTGCGGTGTCGAAGCGGCTGGTGGCCGGGCCCACCAGCACGAGCCGGCGGGCCGGGTCCTCGATGCGGCGCGCGGCCTGCGAGGCCACGTAACCACCGAAGGAGAAGCCGGCCAGCACCAGCGCTTCGCCGGGCGCGCGCTGCGAGGCCAGCACCGCCAGCGCATCGTCGATCTCGCCGCGGCCCTCGTCCCAGCCGCCCTGCGAGCGGCCAATGCCGCGGAAGTTGAAGCGCACCGTGCGCCAGCCCAGTTGCAGGAAGGCACGCGCCAGGGTCTGCACGACCTTGTTGTCCATCGTGCCGCCCTGGGTCGGGTTGGGATGGCAGATCAGGGCCAGGCCCTGCTCGGGCAGCTCAGCGGCCGGCCGGTCGATCGCGATCTCGAGCTCACCGGCCGGGCCGGCGATCAGCAGCTTTTCGGTCTGCGCGTTCATCGCGGCCTCAGCGCCCGACGTGGTCGGGCAGCACCAGGCGCTCGACCACCTCGCCGCGCTGCAGGTGACGCTCGACGATCTCGTCCAGGTCGGCCTGATCCACCCAGCTGTACCAAACCCCCTCCGGGTAGACCACGCCCACCGGCCCACCGGCACAGCGGTCCAGGCAGCCCGCCTTGTTGACGCGCACGCCGTCCTTGCCCGCCAGGCCCAGCGACTTCACGCGCGACTTGCAGTGGTCGAAGGCGGCCTGCGCATCGTGGTCGGCGCAGCAGGCCTCACCGTTGGCGCGCTGGTTGATGCAGACGAAGAAATGACGCTGGTAATAGCTCATTCGTGAATTCTCTCACTCGGACCTCTGCACCAGCCGCGCCAGCAGCCAGGCCAGCGCCACGAAGGGCCAGGTCCAGGCCAACCAGCGGGTCAGCCCATAGAAATTGACAAAGCGCCCGTGCTCCCAGGCCTGCACGTTCAGCGCCAGGTAGGGGTCGCCGGGGGCGAGGCTGATGATGGCGATCAGCGCGCACAGGGACAGCGCCCCGATGGCCGCACAGACGCGCGACGGCAGCAGGCAGGCCAGCAGCGCCAGCGCCATGCCCAGCGCGACACCGGGACGGGTCGCATCCGTCAGCCAGGCCCAGGCGTGGTCCGGACCGATGTTCATTGCCGTCGAGGTGGCGGTGCCCAGCAGACCCAGCCCCAAGCCGCCGAAGATCAGCGCCACCCGGCGCAGGCCCGGGCGCGCCACGGTCAGCGCCAGCAGCATGGGGGCCAGCAGGCCCAGCGTGATGGACAAGGCCTCGAGCCCCGGCGGCAGCTCATGCTCCTGGATCACGTTTGTCCCCCAGCTCAGCGCCCAGGGCGTGCCCTCCAGCGCGTCCACCAGCGTCGAGCGCCACCAGGGCAGCCACTGGCCGAGACCGAAAGGCAACGGCGTGGGATACAGCAGCGCCAGCGGCCACAGCGCCAGCAATGCCAGCGCCGGCGCACTGCTCGCGCCGAACCAATGATCGCGCAGGTCTTCCCAGTGCCGCAGCCCGCCAACCGCATGCAACGCCAGACCGATCAACAGCCCCAGCGTGCTACCTGCGGAATTCAGCGCCCAATCCGATAGCGAAGGCACGCGCCCTGGCAGGAAGAACTGCAGCGTCTCCATCAGGAACGACAGCAGCGGCCCCGGCAGCAGGCCCAGCGCCAGCCCCGCGGCGCGCCCCCAGCCGGAACGCACGGCCGCCGCATAGCCCAGCAGGCCCAGCGGCACGTAGCCGACCAGGTTGGCCTCGACGTCGAAGCTCCAGAAGCGCTGCGGCCAGGGCAGGCCCAGCAGCCAGGGCCAGCCCATGCCGGGCGGCCAGCGCCACGGCCAGAAGGGATAGAGGCTGGCGTAGAGGATCAGCCCCACATGGGCCAGCATCAGCCAGGTGGCCGAGCTCTGGCGCCTCAGCATGAACCCACCATCAGCCCGCTCGACAGCTCAGAGGGCAAGGTCATGGGTCAGAAGGGCTTGACGGTCACCAGCACCACGATGGCGGTGAACACCAGCACCGCCACCTCGTTGTAGACCCGGAACCAGCGATGGCTGCGCCGATTGGACAGCTGCTCGAACTTGCGCAGCAGCCGGCCGTTGGCATGGTGGTAGCCAATCGCCAGCACCACCAGGGTCAGTTTGGCGTGCAGCCAGTAGCTGCCGGCAAAGCGCGTCGCGCCGAAGCCCAGCCACACCCACAGCCCGAACAGCAGCGCGGCCAGCATCAGCCCGCCGCTGAAGCGATGCAGCTTCAGCGCCATCAGCAGCAGGCGCTCGCGCTCCGCGTGGCTTTCGGTCGGCACCATCGCCAGGTTCACGAAGATGCGCGGCAGATAGAACAGGCCGGCAAACCAGGCGGCGGCGAAGACGATATGAAAAGCTTTGACCCAGAGCATGGCCGCATTATGGGCAGAGCCCGACACGGACACGTTCAGGCCAGCGCAAGCCGCACGGCGGTGCAAGGACGAAGCGAGCGGGCAAAAAAAACCCCGGCTCAAAGCCGGGGTGAGAAAGCCTTACCGCTGTCATCACGCTAAGGCTCCTGCTCAGGGAGGAAAAGCAGGGAACGACCACCTTGCGGCTATCATTCACCGGCAAGTTTAGCGTGCTTGGGCGGCCGCGTCACGCATAAATGACGCCTAGGACGTGGGCTCCGTCACACGCTGGGCCGCGCCGAGCCACAGAAGGAATCGTCGTGTCCCGTTTCTCCTCCCTGCCCGCCCCCTATCCCGCATCCCGCCCGCGCCGTCTGCGCCGCGATGCCTTCACCCGTGCGCTGGTGCGTGAGCATGCGCTGCTGCCCAGCGACCTGATCCTGCCGGTGTTCGTCCACGAGGGCGAGAACCGCATCGAGCCGGTGCCCTCCATGCCCGGCGTCTCGCGCCTGAGCATCGATGCCTTGCTGCGCACCGCCGAGCAGTGCGTGGCCCTGGGCGTGCCGGTGATCGCGCTGTTCCCGGTCATCGATGCGGCGCTGAAGACGCCTGACGGCGCCGAGGCGCTCAACCCTAACGGCCTGGTGCCCCGCGCGGTGCAGGCACTGAAAAAGCATTTCCCGCAGCTCGGCGTGCTGACCGATGTGGCGCTGGATCCGTACACCAGCCACGGCCAGGACGGCGTGCTGGACGAGAACGGCTACATCCTGAACGACCGCACGGTGGAGATCCTGACCGAGCAGGCGCTGACCCAGGCCGACGCCGGCGTGGACATCGTCGCGCCCAGCGACATGATGGACGGCCGCATCGGCGCGATCCGCCAGGCGCTGGAGGCCAAGGGCCACATCCACACCCGCATCATGGCCTACAGCGCCAAGTACGCGAGCGCCTTCTACGGTCCCTTCCGCGATGCCGTGGGCTCGGCCACCAACCTGGGCAAGGCCGACAAGAAGACCTACCAGATGGACCCCGGCAACAGCAACGAGGCGCTGCGCGAGGTGGCGCTGGACCTGGCCGAGGGCGCCGACATGGTGATGGTCAAGCCCGGCCTGCCCTACCTCGACATCGTGCGCCGCGTGAAGGACGAGTTCGGCGTGCCGACCTTCGCCTACCAGGTGAGCGGCGAGTACGCGATGGTCAAGGCCGCAGCGGCCAACGGCTGGCTGGACCACGACGCGGTGATGATGGAGTCGCTGCTGGCCTTCAAGCGCGCCGGTGCCGACGGCGTGCTGACCTACTTCGCGCTGGACGCCGCGCGGCTGCTGAAGCAGGGCTGAGCCGCGTGCGGGTCTTCCACATCGGGCCAGGCGGCTTTCATGAGCTGAACGCGCTGCCCGAGGCCCTGCCGGAGCGCGGCTTCCTGTGGCTGGGCTACGGTCGGCGCGAGTTCGAGGTGGGCGAAGCCGCGGTGCAGCAGGCGCTGACGCGCTGGGACTGCGGCTCGCTGGTGGACCTGCATGTGTCCGACCTGATCAACAACCTGCTGCCCTCGCACTTCGACACCACCTCCTGGTACGACCTGCTGGTGTTCCGCCGCCTGGCCGCCGCGCCCGGCAGCCAGGATCTCTTTGTCGATGACGAGCACGGCACGCTGGCCTCGGCCCAGCGCGCGCTGCGCGCCATAGACACCAGCCCGGTGGGTTTCGCGGTGTTCGACCGCGTGCTGGTGACCGTGCACCCCACCGACTGCCAAGTGCGCGAGTTCTTCGCGCAGAAGCTGGACCGCCTCACCGAGGGCCGCGACAAGCGCGACCTGCGCGGCGGCAACCGCCTGCCCACCAGCCCGGCCGACCTGATGCTGCGCATGGTCAACCACATGGTGGACAGCTATCTGGAACTGCGCCGCCTGCTGACCCGCCAGCTCACCACGCTGCAGCGCGTGCTGCTGGACCAGAACAGCGAGTTCAACGACTGGCCGCTGCTGCTGGAAAGCCGCGACGCGTTGCACCGCCTGGAAGACACCTGCGAAGACCAGCGCAGCGCCATCCAGGAATGGATAGACGCGCTGGACGAATGGCCCGCCACCGACGACCCGCAGCTGCACCGCGAGCGCGAGCTGCTGCGCGTGCGCTCACGCGACGTGCTGGAGCATGTGGAGCGGGTGCTCAGCCATGTGCGGCGGCTGGAGTCCTCCGCCGAGTCGGCGGTGCAGATGCACTTCAGCGCGCTGGGCCACCGCACCAACAGCATCATGCGCACGCTGACCGTGCTGACCGCCATCTTCCTGCCGCTGAACCTGATCACCGGCATCTTCGGCATGAACTTCGACTGGATGCCGCTGATCCACATGGCCGGCGGCTTCTGGGACGCGGCGCTGCTGATGCTGGCCGTCGCGCTGGGCCTGTGGTTCTTCTTCAGGCGCAAGCGCTACCTGGGCACCTCGCGCTGACCTCCCCGGCCGGCCGCGGGCGTCGGCTCGCCCGGCGGGCCGAACAGCGCCGCGGCCCAGGCCCATGGGGCCCGCGCCGCACGCAGGCGCCGCCCCAGTTGCAGCCAGCCATGGGCGTTGAGGCGCAAGGGGTTGTTGGTCCGTAGCGGCTCGATCAGGCCGTAGCGGATCGCCAGGTCATCGCGGCGCTCGACGAAGGTCCCGAACAGGCGGTCGAACACGATCAGCACGCCCCCGTAGTTGCAGTCCAGGTACTCCGGATTGGAGGCGTGGTGCACGCTGTGATGGGTGGGCGTGTTGAACACCCACTCCAGCGGCCCCAACCGCGGTATCCACGGGGCATGCAGCCAGAACTGGTACAGCAGATTGGCCGTGAGCGTGCCCAGCACCGCCGGCACCGGGAAGCCCAGCCACACCAGCGGTGCAAAAAACAGCGTCGTGCCGGTGAGCTTGCCCGTCCAGCCCAGCCGCAGCGCGGCGGCCAGATTGAGCTCGTTCGACGAGTGATGCACCGAATGCGTGGCCCAGAACCAGGCCACGCGGTGCGCGGCACGGTGATACCAGTAGTAGCAGAACTCCTGACCGACGAGGAGCACGGCCAGGGCCCAGGCCGTGTCGAGCGGCAGATCGCCCAGGCGATGCCTGTACGCCCAGGCCAGCACCGGCAGCGCGATCGACACGCCCAGTGCATCCACCAGCCGGCGCCCGACGACATCGCCCAGCGACGCGGCGAAAGCCCGCCAGTCGTAGCCGCTGCGCAGCACGAACTGGCGCACCAGCCCTTCCAGCAGGGCGGCGCCCAGCACCACCCCCAGCAGCGCCAGCAGCCAGGGGCGGAACTCCGGTGGCAGCCCGGCGAGGTTCATGCGCCTAGTCGGCCGACTTGCAGTCGCCCAGCTCCGAGGCGTGAGCCTTCACGCAGGCCTTGCGGGCCGCCGCATCGCCAGCCGAGCCGCACAGCTCGCGCACCTTGTCGACGCAGCGCGCCGCACCGGCCATGGCCGTCTTGCAGCCATCGCTCAGCTCGGCCTCATGCTGCTTCAGGCATTCGGCACCTCGGCCTTCACCGGGCTTCACGCCAGCACAGAGCTTTTTGAAGTCCGCACGGCAGGCCATGGCGGCGGCACGGTCGGCGGCAGCGGCCGGGCCGGCGAGCGGCAGGCCAAGGGCCAGCGCCAGCAGCAGAGGGGTCAACGATGGTTTCATGGGGGGCTCCAGGGTGATGAAGGGGTCAGGGCTGCACCGACGACGCGCTGCGGCTGGTGGTGCGGGTGGCGGTCTTGCCATTCGGGCCGGTGACCGTGGCCGTCGTGCCGGTGGCCGAGCGGTCCACGCTGCGGCTGCTGGTCTTGCCATTCGGGCCGGTGGTGCTGGACTGCACGTCGCCGTGATCGCGCGTCACCGCGTGCGTGGCGGTCTTGCCCTGCGGGCCGGTGACGGTGGTCTGGCGGACACGGCCGGCTTCAGCAGGCAGCGCGGCGGCAAGCAAGGTCACCGCAACGGCGGCCATCAGCAAAGAGAGCTTGGACATGGGGAACTCCTGGTCTGAGTGAGGGAAGAGGACGCAGGCACCAGCGCCTGCCCTCATTGAACGCCGGCCCCTCTCCTGCGTTGGCCACGCCGTGCGACGAAATGCGACAGCCTTGAAATGTTGGCGTTACACGCCGGGCCCCTCCCTAAACTGGCCGCATGAACAAGCCCCGCGTGCTCATCGTGGACGACGACGCCGAGCTGGCCGAGATGGTCAGCGAACTGCTGATGCGCGAGGGCTGGGAGGTCCGCACGGTGCTGACCGGCGGCGACGGCGAGCGCGCGCTGACGAGCTGGCGCCCCGAGGCCGTGCTTCTGGACGTGATGCTGCCGGACGCCAACGGCTTCGACCTGTGCCGCCGCTGGCGTGGCCTGCATGAGGGGCTGGGCCTCATCATGCTGACCGCGCGCGGCGACCCGCTGGACCGGGTGCTGGGGCTGGAGATCGGCGCCGACGACTATCTGCCCAAGCCCTTCGAGCCGCGCGAACTGGTGGCGCGCGTACGGGCGTTGCTGCGCCGCCAGGCGCCGGGCCGCGCGGACGGTACGACCCAGCTGCGCTTCGACGGCCTCACCGTCGACCTGCTGCGCCGCGAGGTGCTGGCCGGCACGAACGCCGTGGCGCTGACCAGCGTGGAATACAAGCTGCTCGTGGCCCTGGCCCGCGCGCCGGGTGAGCCGCTCGACCGCGAGGCACTCAGCGAGGCGGTGCAGAGCGGCAGCTACCGGCCGCTGGACCGGACCGTGGACGTGCAGGTGGCCCGGCTGCGCCGCAAGCTGGCGGAGGCCGCGCCGGGGCGCGACTGGATAGACACGGTGCGTGGCGAGGGCTATGTCTTCGTCGCCCGCTGACCACCCCCGCGCACGCCGCCACGCCAGCCTGTTCGCCCGGCTGCTGCTCGCGCAACTGGGGCTGGTCGTGGGCCTGGGCCTGGTGATCTGGGTGCTCTTCTATGTGGAGCGCAACGTGACCGTGGCCCGGCTGTACGCCGAGGCCTGGGCGCCGCAGCTGGCGGCGGCGGCCGGCCTGGCCCCGCCCCCGGCGCTCTCCGGCGCCGTGGTGGAGCGCCGTGATGCGCCGCCCGCGCAGGCCCGTCAGGTGTCGGCACTGGCGCCCCGCTTCGTCGCGCTGCGCGAGGCGCTGCGGGCTCACGGCGTGCCGGTGCAGGAGCTGCGCATCGAACTGTCGCGGCCGCAGACCCGCGTCTGGGTCCAGGTGGCCGACGCGGGCCGCCCGCCGCTCTGGCTGGGCATGGCCGGCGAGGTGGTGGCGCCCGAATGGTCGCGCCGCACGGTGCTGGCGCTGGTGCTGGTGACGGCGCTGGTGCTGGGCCTGAGCTGGTGGACCGCCCGGCGGCTGGCCGGCCCGCTGGAGGCGCTGCGCCGGCGCATCGAGCATCAGCAGCCCGGCGCGCCCTATGCCGCGCCGCCCGGAGAAGACCTGCCCCCCGAGGTGGCCACCATCTACTCAGCCTACGCCGAGCTGCTGGCCCGCTGGCAGCGGCACGAGCGCGAGCGCGCGCTGCTGCTGGCCGGCGTGTCGCACGACCTGCGCAGCCCGCTCGGGCGCATACGCATGGCCGCAGAGCTGCTGCCGGACGACGCCGACAGCGCCAGGCGCCGCGCGGTCATCGTGCGCAACGTGGTCGAAAGCGACCGGCTGATCGAGAGCTTCCTCGACTTCGTCCGCTCAGGCGAGCTGCCGTGCAACGAGAGCGTCGATCTGGCCGCACTCGCGCGGGCGGCGGTCTCGGGCTTCGAGCGCCCCGACGAGCAGCTGTGCCTGGAGGCGCCGGCCACCCTGTTGCTGAACAACGCGAACGCGCTGCTGGTGGAACGGCTGATCGCCAACCTGGTGGACAACGCGCTCAAGCACGGCCGGCCGCCGGTGCGGGTCCGGGTCTTGCGCCGGGATGACGGCCGCATTGAGCTGTGCGTGGAGGATGCCGGCGACGGCCTGCCGCCCCATCAGCTGGAGGCGCTGCAGGAGGCCTTCCGGCGCGGCGACAGTGCCCGCTCACAGGCCGGCAGTGGCCTGGGCCTGGCCATCGTGCGCCAGGCCAGCACGCGGCTGGGTGCACGGCTGGGCTTCGAACAGGACGGCCGCGGCCAGCGGGTCAGGCTCGTTTGGGATTCAGATAGGGGTCGGCAAAGCCCAGGCCCAGCATGATCTCGGTCTCGCGGGCCTCCATGCACTCGGCCTCGTCGTCCTCTTCGTGGTCATAGCCCTGCGCGTGCAGCGTGCCGTGCACCAGCATGTGGGCGTAGTGGTCCAGCAGCGCGATGCCCATCTCGGCCGCCTCGCGCTCGACCACCTCGGCGCAGATGACCAGGTCGGCCGCCACCACGGGCTCGTGGGCGTAATCGAAGGTCAGCACGTTGGTCGCGTAGTCCTTGCCGCGGAACTCGCGGTTCAGCGCCCGCCCCTCCTCGGCATCGACGATGCGCACCGTGATCTCGCCCGGCAGCTCCAATGCCGCACGGATGTAGCGCGCCACCTTGTGGCGGGGTAGCTGGTCGCGATGGCGGGCATCGGCGAATTGCAGGGACAACTGGAGTTCGGGTTTCATGGGCTCAGGCCTCGCGGGCTTCGCGCTTGGCGCGGGCTTCATAGGCCTCGACGATGCGGGCCACCAGCGGATGGCGCACCACGTCGGCGCTGGTGAAGCGGGTCATGGCAATGCCCTTCACCCGCGCCAGCACACGTTCGGCGTCCACCAGGCCGGACATCACGCCGCGCGGCAGGTCGATCTGGCTGGTGTCGCCGGTGACGACGCAGCGGCTGCCGAAGCCGATGCGGGTCAGGAACATCTTCATCTGCTCGGGCGTGGTGTTCTGCGCCTCGTCCAGGATCACGAACGCATGGTTGAGCGTGCGGCCGCGCATGAAGGCCAGCGGCGCCACCTCCAGCTGCCCCTTCTCGAAGGCCTTGGTCACGCGGTCGAAGCCCATCAGGTCGTAGAGCGCGTCGTAGAGCGGGCGCAGATAGGGGTCGACCTTCTGCGTCAGGTCGCCGGGCAGGAAGCCCAGGCGCTCACCGGCTTCCACCGCCGGCCGCGTCAGGATGATGCGCTGCACGCCGGCGCGCTCCAGTGCATCCACCGCACAGGCCACGGCCAGAAAGGTCTTGCCCGTGCCCGCCGGCCCCAGGCCGAAGGTGATGTCGTGCGACAGGATCTGCTGCAGGTACTGGTGCTGGCGCGGCGTGCGGGCCGACAGGTCGGCGCGGCGGGTGCGCAGCACCAGCGGGCCGTCGGCCCCGGGCGGTGCGGCCGCGGCCTGACGCGTGGCAGACGAGGCCGGCGGACTCAGTGCCTCGACCAGCGCCAGCTGCAGCGTTTCGGCCGGCAGCGGCCGGCGCGCACGTTCGTACAAGGCCTCGAGCAGGCTCTCCGTGCGCTGGGCCGCGGCCTTGGCGCCCTCGACACGGAACTCTGCGTCGCGTCGGGTGATCTTCACCCCCAGCGTGGCCTCGATCTCGCGCAGGTTGGCATCCAGGCTGCCACACAGGCGGGCCAGACGGGTGTTGTCGACGGGTTCGAAGCTGAATTTGAGGATCACGGCAGGCAGGAATGAGCGCGAAGCCAGATTGTCGCTGGTGCATTCCCCGCCCCGGAAGGGCTGGGGCCTCCCTCACAATGCCGGCCCATGAAAAACTCCGTTACACCGTCGGGCGCAGCGCGGCGCGCACGGTGGCTGTTGCCCTTGCTGCTGGTGCTGCCCGCCGCCGCCCAAGCCCAGTCCGTCGGCCAGCTGTGGGCCGCGACCGTGCACGGCTGGGTCGCCGCGATGCTGGCGCTGATGGCGGCCGTGATCGGCCTGGTGGCCGGCCTGCACCCGCGGGAGCGGCCCGCCAACTTCCTGGTCGGCATGATGCTGAGCTGGGTGCTGCTGCGGGCCGCCTCCGGCCCCGGCTCGGCCAGCCTGCGCTCACTGCTGATGACGCTGCTGGTGCTGTGCGCGACCCAGTACCTGCTGCGCCAGCAGAACTGGAAGCGCAGCTGGATCGATCATGCGCTGCTGATCCAGTGCCTGATCGTGCCGGCCAGCCTGCTGCTGACCGGCGGCCAGGGCGGTCTGCTCGACGAGATCTGGCATGCCGTGCTGAGCCTGGAGCTGATCGCCGCCATGGGCTGGGCGCTGTGGCTGGCACGACGTGGCCCCGAGGCGGCCGACACAGCCGAACCCAGCGACGCGAGCGACTGGCGCTGGCACGCGGCGCTGCTGCTGCCCACGATGGCCGCGCTGGCCGGCGAGCTGCTGCTGGCGCTGGCGGCTCCGACGCAATGGTGGGAGTGGTCGCCCTGGCTGGGCCTGATGCTGCCGGTGCTGATGCTGGGCCTGGGCCTGCAGGTGGTGAGCGGCATCGCGCAGGCCCGGGTGGACGCCGAACGCCACATCGTCGCGATGGAGCAGCATCTGCAGGACCGGGTCGCCGAGGTGGAGCGCAACCACAGCGCACTGGCGGAGCAGAAGCTCGAACAGGTGACGGAGCGCGAGCGCAAGCGCATTGCGGCCGACCTGCACGACGACCTGGGCGCCAAGCTGCTGACCATCGTGCACACCAGCGAATCCGACCGCATCTCGACGCTGGCGCGTGAAGCGCTGGAGGAAATGCGTCTGTCGGTGCGCGGCCTGACTGGCAAGCCGGTCCATCTGATCGATGCGCTGGGCGACTGGCGGGCCGAGGTGGTGTCGCGCCTGGGCCAGGCCAACATCCTGGCCGAGTGGAAGTCGCCATCGGAAGAGGTCACGCACACGCTGCAGGCCCGGGCCTATGTGCAGACCACGCGTATCCTGCGCGAATCCGTGTCCAACATCATCAAGCACAGCGGCGCCACGCACGCGACCATCAGCAGCGCGGTGCAGCATGGTGACTTCATCCTGACCATCCAGGACAACGGCCAGGGCATTCCGACCGAACTGGACGGAAGGTTGGATCGGGGCCACGGAATGGCGAGCATGAAATCACGGGCCAAGCAGATGCATGGCCAGTGCCTGGTGGAGTCCGGTCCCGGCTGGGGTACTGTGATCCGCCTGACGATCCCTCTTTGATCGCGGAGCCTTTTATGAACCATATCCTGCTGCTCGAAGACATCCCTGAGATCCGCGCCTGGCTGAAGGCTCTGGTCAAGCAGGTGTTTGCGAATGCACAGATCACCGAATGCTCGCGCGTCCAGGACGCGCTGGCCCTGGTCAACAGCCAGCGCTTCACGCTGGCGCTGCTGGACCTCGGCCTGCCCGATGGCTCCGGCGTGGACGTGATCGCCGCGCTGCGCGAGAAGCAGCCCGAGGTGCAATCGGTCATCGTCACCATCCACGACGACGACGAGCACCTGTTCCCTGCGCTGCAGGCGGGCGCCTTCGGCTACCTGCTGAAGGAACAGTCGCGCGAGTTGCTGGTCGAACAGCTGCAGCGCATGAGCCAGGGCGAACCGCCGCTGTCGCCGTCGATCGCGCGCAAGGTCATCGCCTACTTTGCGGCCCACGCCAAGCCCAGCTCGCAGGCGCTGCTGCACGAGGTGTCGCTGACCGACCGCGAGACCGAGGTGCTGCTGCGCGTGGCCAAGGGCTTCACGCTGCCCGAGATCGGCGTGCAGCTGGGCCTGTCCCGCCACACCATCGCCGACTACGTGAAGCAGATCTACCGCAAGCTCAACGTGAGCTCGCGCGCCGAGGCCGCACTGGAGGCGCAACGCCTGGGGCTGTTCGGCCGCAACTGAGCCGGCCCCGGCGCGGCAGCTGAACCGGGCACCCGCAGGCGTCTGCACACGCCGCGCTCGGCCGACGGGTGGCTCGGGGGCGGCACAATCCGCGGATGATCGGACGACTCAGCGGCGTCATTGCCGAGAAAACCCCGCCCCAGGTGCTGATCGACGTGGGCGGCGTCGGCTACGAGGTCGACGTGCCCATGAGCACCTTCTTCAACCTGGGCGCCGTGGGCGAGCGCGCCGTGCTGCTGACGCACTTCGTCGTCCGCGAGGATGCGCAGCAGCTGTTCGGCTTCCTCACACAGGAAGAGCGGGCCACCTTCCGCCAGCTCATCAAGATCAGCGGGGTCGGGCCGAAGATGGCGCTGGCGCTGCTGTCGGGGCTGTCGGTGCCCGAGCTCGCGCAGGCCGTGTCGCGCCAGGAGGCCGGGCGGCTGACCAAGGTGCCCGGCATCGGCAAGAAGACCGCCGAGCGCCTGCTGCTGGAGCTCAAGGGCAAGCTGGGGCCGGATCTTGCGCTGCCCGCCACGGTCGCCAGCGACGCCCAGGCCGACATCCTGCAGGCGCTGATCGCGCTGGGCTACAGCGAGAAGGACGCCGCCGCCGCGCTGAAGGCGCTGCCGGCCGACGTGGGCGTCAGCGACGGCATCAAGCTGGCGCTGAAGAAGCTGTCCTGAAGGCGCCGGCATGAGCATCCAGACCGACGACTTCAGCCCGCAGCCCCAGCAGCAGCGCCTGGTGGCCGCCGGCCCCGCCTCGGGCCGCGAGGAGGCGCTGGAGCGCGCGCTGCGCCCCAAGCTGCTGGACGACTACGTGGGCCAGGCCAAGGCGCGCGAGCAGCTGGAGATCTTCATCGGCGCGGCGCGCAAACGCCACGAGGCGCTGGACCACGTGCTGCTGTTCGGCCCACCGGGCCTGGGCAAGACCACGCTGTCCCACATCATCGCGACCGAGCTGGGCGTGAACCTGCGCCAGACCTCGGGGCCGGTGCTGGAGAAGCCCAAGGACCTGGCCGCCATCCTGACCGGTCTCGAGAAGAACGACGTGCTCTTCATCGACGAGATCCACCGGCTCAGCCCCGTCGTCGAGGAAATCCTCTACCCGGCGCTGGAGGACTACCAGATCGACATCATGATCGGCGAGGGGCCGGCCGCACGCTCCATCAAGCTGGACCTGCAACCCTTCACGCTGGTGGGCGCCACCACCCGCGCCGGCATGCTGACCAACCCGCTGCGCGACCGCTTCGGCATTGTCGCGCGGCTGGAGTTCTACACGCCGGCCGAGCTGCAGACCATCGTCACCCGCTCCGCCGGCCTGCTGGGCGCGCCCATAGACCCCGAGGGCGCGCTGGAGATTGCACGCCGCTCGCGCGGCACGCCGCGCATCGCCAACCGGCTGCTGCGCCGGGTGCGCGACTATGCCGAGGTCAAGGCCGACGGCCGCATCGTTGCCGGCATCGCGGACCAGGCGCTGGCCCTGCTCGATGTGGACCCGCAGGGCTTCGACCTGATGGACCGCAAGTTCCTGGAGGCCGTGGTGCACCGCTTCGACGGCGGCCCGGTCGGGCTGGACAACGTGGCCGCAGCCATTGGCGAAGAGGCCGGCACCATTGAGGACGTCATCGAGCCCTACCTGATCCAGCAGGGCTTTTTGCAACGCACGCCGCGCGGCCGCGTGGCCACGCTGGCCGCCTACCGCCACCTGGGGCTGGCGCCGCCGGCCAAGGCCGGCCCCGATCTCTTCGAGGGCTGAGGCCGCCCGGCGCGGCCGGCGCTCAGAAGTTGTGCCGCAGGCCCGCCGAAAGGGCCGAGAAGTCAGCCCCGGGCGCCGAGCCCGACAGGCCGCCCGGTGTGTAGACGGCGCGCGCCTGGTTGTCGAGCCGCGTGTAGAAGCCGTAGAGCTTGGTGCGGCGGCTCAGGTGGTAGTTCAGCCCCAGCAGCAGCTGCCGGGCGCCGTCCTCGCCGAGGATGTCGCCGGCCCGCCCGACGCTGACATGCAGCTCCGCCGCGCCCACGGCATACATGCCGGCCAGACGCCAGACCTGCCAGTGGCGGCGCCCCACCCCGGGGCGATCATCCTGGGCACGCTGCAGATAGCCCCCCAGCACCAGAGGGCCGAATTCGTGGAGCCCGCGCAGCGCGACCTGGGTGAAGCTGCCCTTGCGTTCATACCCCAGGCCGGCATGGGCCGCGCCGGCGTCGTAGCTGACCGAAGCGTCGGTCGCCCGCGTCGTCGTGCCTTCGCCGGCCGCGACCGACAGCTCGGCACCCCAGCCGCCGGCCCGGGGGCTGAAATAGGCCAGCTTGTTGGACGTCTGGAAGCGCGTCGCGTAGAGCGCATCGGCCGAGGTGCCGGTGTCGTGGTTGAAGATGCTGACGTAGTCGGCGGTGGCGTAGTAGGAGCCCGGAAACCACTGGCCCACGCGCACGCCGCCCAGCGCCGCGCTGGCCAGCTCGACGTAGGACGCGCGGTTCCAGAACGTGGTGCCGCTGGCCGCCCCGCTGTCGGCATTGAAGCCATGCTCCAGCCAGAACGAGGCCCTGAGCCCGGCCCCCAGGTCTTCGTCGCCCTTCAGTCCGAGGCGTGAGCCGTTGTTCTGCATGACCGCTCGGCGCGGTGCGTCGCCGAACTTCTGACTCTCGACGCTGGTGTTGAAGCGCCCCCACAGCGTGAGCGTGCCCTGCGCGAAGGCCGGGAGGCCGGCCAGCAGCGCGCAGGCGATGAACACGAACCCCTTCATCGTTCCTCCTGCGGTACGCCCGCCACGCCGCCCGGGCACTCAGGCGCTGATGTCGTCGGCCGTCAGGCCGGCCAGGTGATGGTCGTCGTTCCAGCCCACCAGCGTGAAGCCCTCGGGCGTGGCCAGCAGGCGGTTGATCGACGCATTGCCCAGCTGCCAGCTGCGCGGCGCATCCAGGGCCACGCGCGTGGCCGCGCGGTAGAGGCAGTCCAGCACGCCGCCATGCGCCACGATGGCCACCACGCCGCCCGCATGCGCGCCGGCGGCGCGCAACGCGGCCGACACACACCGCGCGCTGAAGTCGATCAGCGACTCGCCGCCCCCGACCGCGAATCCGGGCTCGCGCCGCCGCCAGCGCTCGGCGTCCTCCGGGTGGGCCTGCGCGATCTCGTCCCAGGTCAGGCCCTCGAAGCAGCCGAAGCTGCGCTCGCGCAGCCCGGGGTCCAGCTTCAGGGTCAGGTCATGCACCTCGCCCAGCGCCTCGGCGGTCTGCCGGGCGCGCTGCAGGTCGCTGCTGTAGATGGCCGTCAACGGCTCGTCCGCCAGCGCCGCGGCCAGGCGGCGCGCCTGTTCGAGGCCCAGCGGGCTGAGCGGGATGTCGGTGTGCCCCTGGATGCGCGCCGAACGATTCCACAGCGTCTCGCCGTGACGGATCAGCACGACGCGGGTGGGTTCCTGCGTCACTACACGCCCCAGACGACGTCGACCTGCTCGCGCTGGCTGTGCTGCAGCAGCTCGCGCAGCGGCCAGGCGCGCTGACGCAGGCTGATGCCGCTTCGCTTGGGCGCGGGCTCGCCAGCGGCGCGCGCGGCCTCGACGGACTGCTGGAAGCGGGTCTCGTCGTCGGCCACTGCGGCCTCGAGCCGCGCAATCAGCGCCGGCAGCTCGCCGGCCTTGAAGAGGCCCTGCGCCCCAGGCTCGCGGCCTAGCAGCTCCAGCAGCGTGGCGCCGGTGTCACCGAGCATCACGACATCGGCCCCTGCCGGCGAACGGAAACGATAGAGCATGGCCGCACCTCAGCCGTTGCCGGCCAGACCCATCCAGCCGGACACGCCCGGCAGTTCATTGATCACGCGGCGCGGCCGCACCTTCTGCTCGAATTCCTCCGGCCGCAGCGCAGGCGCGAACAGATAGCCCTGGAACTCATGGCAGCCGGCCTGGGCCAGGAAGTCGCGCTGCGCCTCGGTTTCCACGCCCTCGGCGATGACCTGCAGGCCCAGCGCCCGCCCCATCTGCACGATGGCGTTGGCGATGCCGGCGTCGCTGGCCGTGCCGGGCAGGCCCTGCACGAAGCTGCGGTCGATCTTGAGCCGCTGGATAGGGAAGCGCTTCAGGTAGGCCAGCGAGGAGTAGCCGGTACCGAAATCGTCGATGGACAGGTTGACCCCGAGCGCGGCCAGCGCGCTGACGCGGCGCAGCGCCTCCTCGGCATCGCCCAGCAGCACGCCCTCGGTGAGCTCCAGCTCCAGCAGGCTGGGCGGCAGCGCGGCGTCGCGCAGCGCATTGGCCACCGTATCGACGAACTGGGCCTGCTGGAACTGCAGGGCCGACACGTTGACCGCCACCGGCATGCGCAGACCCTGGCTGAGCCAGCGGGCCGCCTGGCCGATGGCCTCGCGCAGCACCCAGTCGCCGATGGCGACGACGAAACCGCTCTCCTCGGCCAGCGGGATGAATTCGGCGGGCGAGATATCGCCGCGCTGCGGGTCGCGCCAGCGGATCAGCGCCTCGGCGCCGATCACGCGGTCGCTGCCCAGCTCGACCTGGGGCTGGTAGTGCAGGCGGAAACGCCCGTCCACCAGGGCCTGGCGCATCGCGTGGTCCAGGCGCATGCGCGACAGCAGGTCGACCTCCCGGCGCGGCACATGGAAGCGAAAACCCGCCCGGCCGCCTTCCTTGACCCAGTGCATCGCGCGCTCGGCGCTGGCCATGAGTTCGTCCGGCGTGTGGCCGTCGCCCGGGTACAGCGCGATGCCGCAGCTGGCGGTGACGGTGAAGCTCAGCGTGTCGAAGCTGAAGGGCTGGGCCAGCAGCTCCTGCACCCGACGGGCGCTGGCCTCGGCGGCCGATGCATCGGCCGCGTCCACCAGCAGCGCGAATTCGTCGCCGCCCAGCCGTGCCAGCGTGTCGGCTTCGCCCACGGCACCGCGCAGCCGCATCGCCACCTCGCGCAGCACCCGGTCGCCATAGCTGTGGCCGAGCGTGTCGTTGATCTGCTTGAAGCGGTCCAGGTCCACATGCAGCAGCGCAAAACCCGGCCCCGGCGAACCGTCGGCCACGGCGGCAATCTGCTGGACGATGCGGTCCGACAGTGCGCGGCGGTTGGGCGCACCGGTCAGCACGTCGGAGCGCCCCAGCTCCTCGATGCGCTGGTGGGCCGCCAGCTTCTCCGACAGATCACGGAAGGAGAACACCCGGCCTATGGGTTCGCCCCGGCTCATCTGCGGCAGCGACACCTGCTCCAGCACCCGGCCGTCGGCCAGGCGCAGCACGTCGCTGGAACGCATCAGCGGCGCCTCCAGCAGCGCCTGGATGCGATTGCGGTATTGCTCGCCATCGCGCATCACGCGCTGCAGGCTCAGCCACAGGCCGGCATCGCCGGGCTCGTGCTGCAGCCCGCCGGGCAGGCCCCAGAGTTTGGCGAAGCGGCGGTTGAAGCTGCGCACCCGGCCGGCCAGATCGACCACCAGGATGCCGTCGGCCGTGGATTCGAGCGTGGCGCGCAGCTCGGCCAGCAGCGTCTCGCGCTCGGCCTCGGCACGGCGCCGACGCGTCTGGTCGTGCAGCAGCACCAGCCAGTAGTGATCACCATCGGGCAGTTGCAGCGGGCTGATGCTGCGGCTGACCCAGCGCGGCTGGCCATCGCTGTGGGTGAGCACGGTGTCGGAGCGGATGCGCGCGAACGCATCCTGCTCGGCACCCATCCAGAAGGTTTCATCCTCCAGCGACCCGCACAGCTGCGTCGGTCGCACACCCATCGCGCGCTCGGGCTTCAGGCCCAGCAGGCGCAGCGCGGCACGATTGATGCCGCAGACCGTCAGGCTGCGACCGTCGACCAGCCAGGCCGCTTCCGGCAGGCTGTCCAGCAAGGCATCGACCAAAGAAGGCGCGCTGGCCGTATTCCGCGGCGATAGCGCGCGGGCGAATGTCACGCCGCCAGCTCCCCGGGGATGGTGCTGGTGGCGGCGTCGAAGAAGTAGGCGATGCGGGAGCGCGGCGCCAGGTAGTCGAGCGCGCTGCGCGGCAGGAACTGCGGCTTGAGGCTGCGACGGATGCCGAGGTCGGGCATGTCTTCCAGGTTCAGCACCAGGGCCTCTTCGCGCGGCACCTTGAGGTCGTGAACCATCACGCGGGGCTTGAGCGGCCGGCCCGGATTGACCGACATCACCAGCGCGTAGCGATCGTCCGTCAGCTGCACGGTGGAGCCGGGCGGGTACACGCCCATCATGCGGATGAAGGCGTTCAGCATGGTGGCGTCGAAGCGGGTGCGTCCCTGCGCGAAGATCAGCGACAGGGCCTCATGCGGCGTCAGCGCCTTGGAGGTGACCACCGGGTTGCACAGGCCGTCGAAACGGTTCACCAGCGCGACGATGCGCGCGGCGGTGCTCATGCGGTCCATGTTGATGCGCTGCGGGAAGCCGCTGCCGTCCGCATGCTCATGGTGCTGCGCAATGATGAGCAGCGGCCCCGGCTGCAGGCCCATGGCCTGGCCCATGGCCACGCCCTTGACCACATGCTGCTGGTAGGCCTGGGTCTCCGCCGAGGTGAAGCTCTCGTCGCGATGACGCAGGCGCGGCGCCACCTCGAGCTTGCCGACGTCGTGCAGCAGCGCCCCCATGCCCAGCTCCATCATCTCCTCGCGGCCCAGCCCGAAGGCCCGGCCTAGCAGCAGCGAGATGATGCAGACGTTCAGCGCATGCGCGGTCGAGCGGTCGCCGGCGGCCTCGTTCAGCAGCCGCATGTTGAGGTCGTCCTCGACCAGCATCTTGTCGAGCAGCGCCGCCGTCAGGCTCTCGGCCTGATCGCGAGCCTCGTGGGGCGAACCCTGCACCAGATGGACCATGCCGCGATAGCCCTCGACCGCTTCGCCGTACTGGGCTTCGCACAGCCGCAGCGCATCCCGCTGGGCCTGCAGCGCACGGCGGTGGGCCTCGCGGGCCAGCGCCTCGGGATCGGGGGTCGCACTCTGGGAAGCGGCGGCCGGCTCTGGCGCCGGCAGCGGCGAGGCGGCGGGGTTGAGCGACAGATCGCTCTTGGACGGACTCCAGCGCACCTGGGTCAGGCCCAGGCGCCGCAGCACCAGCAGCTGATCGGACGACGTGATCTTGAAGCTGGAAAGCGGGAACGGATGCGACATCCAGCCCAGGTCCAGGTGGATGAACATCCCCACCGCCAGCTGATTAACGTCGATCAATGGATCTGTCGTTCTGTCCTGCATTCGCTCAACTCATCCGCACTGTCCACGGGTCATTCTTGATTGACTCCCGCGCCCCAACGAAACCGGATGCCGCACCCTTCAGCGCCCGACCGATCAGGGCCAGCCACGCACGGGCGTACGGAATTAATCACCCTCGCAGCTTAGCGCCTGAAAGTGACCGATTTGCCGTTGCCAAATTGGTGCAAACGCGGAGGAATGCATGCCTGACGCAACAAGTCGAGCCGTCCAGGCCCGTTGAGGAGCGCGGGACACCGACAGGGCACCAGAGCTGGCACGCCGGATTCGCGGGGAGCGGGATCAAGACACTCCTGCGTTGATTGTCGCCCTAGCCGAGCGGCAAATCAGGGAAATCCCGCAAGATCCGACCCCGTATTGCTTCACGCCGCGACAGTTCGCGGACAGCCTGCGCGAGCAGGCGTCACGGCGCGGGTTGAGCCGTCTGGCTCAGCGCAGCGCGCGATGGCGTGCGATCAGGCCCTGATACCAATGCGCGCTGTCCTTGGCGACGCGGGCCTGCGTCGCATAGTCCACGTGAAAAAGCCCGAAGCGCTTGGTGTAGCCGGAGTTCCATTCAAAGTTGTCGAGCAGGCTCCAGTAGAAGTAGCCGCGCAGGTCCACACCCAGGGCCATGGCCGCGGCGAGAGCCTGCAGATGAGCGCCGAGATAGGCAATGCGCTCCACATCCGCCACCCGCCCGTCGACCAGTTGATCGGCATTGGCCATGCCGTTCTCGGTGATGTAGAGCGGCGGCAGCGCGTACTCGCGCGACAGCCTCACCAGATGCTGCGTGAGTGCCAGCGGGTAGATCTCCCAGCCCATGTCGGTGAAGCCCTGCTCGCCCGGCGCCGGCACCGGCGGCTGGCGCGTGCTGATGAAGCTGCGCGTGTAGAAGTTGATGCCCAGAAAGTCCAGCGGCTGGCGGATGCGGGCCAGGTCACCGGCCTCGATGCGCGGCGCGTCGGCGCCCAGGTGTTCGATCAGATCGGCCGAGTAGGCACCGCGGAAGATCGGGTCCATGTACCAGCGCACGCTCAGGCCGTCGTCGATCTGCGCGGCCTGGCGGTCGGCGTCGGTGGGCTCGGCCGGGTAGGCCGGCGTGTGGTTGAGCACGATGCCCAGCGGCGCGCGCGTGTGCGCCCGCATCGCCTGGATGGCGTCGCCGTGGGCCAGCATCAGGTGGTGCGACACCTGGGAGGCCTCCGCGCGGCTGGTGTGGCCGGGCGCGAACTGCGCGGTCTGGTAGCCCAGCGTGGCCACGCACCAGGGCTCGTTGAGCGTGGCGATGCTGGCCAGACGGTCACCGAAGCGGCGCGCGATCTCGGCGGCGTAGTCGGCAAAGCGCGGCACGATGTCGCGCGACAGCCAGCCGCCGATGCTGTCGTGCAGCGCCTGCGGCAGATCCCAGTGATAGAGCGTCGCGTGCGGCTGGATGCCGGCGGCCAGCAGCTCGTCGATGAGGCGGTCGTAGAAGGCGAAGCCGGCCTCGTTCCAGGCGCCCTGCCCCAGCGGCTGCAGCCGCGGCCAGGAAAAGGAGAAGCGGTAGTTGTCCAGGCCCAGGCCGCGCATCAGCGCCACGTCTTCCGGGTAGCGGTGGTAGTGGTCGCAGGCGACGTCGATGTTGGAGCCGTCGTTGATGCGGCCCGCCTCGCGGCAGAAGCTGTCCCAGATGGACGCGGCCTTGCCGTCGGTGAACGCCGCGCCCTCGATCTGCGCGGCGCTGGTGGCCGCACCCCAGCGGAAGCCCGGCGGAAAGGCCTGGGCCAGGGTGTCGGCGTCGAGACGGGAGGTGAGGTCGAGGAGATTCATCGTGAAGGCGGAAATGACGAGAACGCCGGGGGAGGGTCAGCCCTTGACCGCGCCGGCCGCGATGCCGGCGACCAGCTTGCGGGCGCTGAAGAGATAGACGACGAGCAGGGGCAGCAGGGCCAGCGCGCTGCCCAGCATCAGGGCGCCCCACTCGGTGTTGTTGGGGCTTTGCATCGCGCGCAGCGCCAGCGGCAGCGTGTAGTTCTCGACCGCACGCATGACCACCAGCGGCGCCATGAAGTTGTTCCAGCTGGCGATGAAGGTGATCAGCGCCAATGTGCCCAGGGCCGGGCGCAGCAGCGGCAGCACCACGCTCCAGAACACCCGCCATTCACCCGCGCCATCCATGCGCGCGGCCGACAGCAGCTCGCGCGGCACCGACTGCAGCGCCGCCTGGCGCATCAGGAACACGCCTAAAGCGCCGCAGCCCGCGGGGATGTAGAGCGCCCGAGGCTGATCCAGCCAGCCCAGCCACTGCATCACCATGAAGCTGGGGATCATGTTCAGGAAGCTGGGCACCATCATGGTGGCCAGCACGACGCCGAACAGCTGGTCGCGGCCGCGGAACTTCAGCAGCGCGAACGCATAGCCGGCCGCCGAGCAGAACAGCAGGTTCAGCGCCGTGGTGGCCAGGGCCACATACAGCGAGATGCCCAGATTGCGCCAGAACGGGATGCTGCCCAGCAGCAGGTCCAGGTTTTGCGCGGCAGCGTCGCCAAACCACAGCGGCGGCGGCACGTTGAAGATGCTGGTGCGCTGGTGGGTGCCGAACACGAAGGTGAAATAGAACGGCGCCAGCACCAGCAGCGCGCCGGCACCCAGCACCAGCCAGGCGCCCCAGGAGGGGCCGCGGGCCTCACGCATGGGAGCCTCCCTTGCCAAACAGCCGGGCATTGGCCCAGGTCAGCGCCGCGATCAGCGCGAACAGCGCCCAGGCCAGCGCGGACGCGGTGCCGAAGTCGCCATCATTGAACGCGGTCTGGTACATGAAGATGGCCGCCGTCATCACCGAGCGGGCCACGCCCTTCTCGGTGTCCACCAGGATGAAGGGCTCCTCGAACAGCTGCAGCGAGCCGATCAGCGTCAGCGTGACCGCCAGAAAGACCATGGGCCGCAGCTGGGGCAGCGCGATGCTGAAGAACTGGCGCCAATTACCGGCGCCGTCCAGCTTGGCGGCCTGGAAGATCTCGTCGTCCAGCGTCTGCATCGCGGTCAGGTAGAGCACCAGGTTCCAGCCGAGATAGCGCCAGAACACCACGAAGGCGACCGCGGGCTTGGTGTAGGCCGCGTCGCCCAGCCAGTCCGGCAGGGCCGCCGGGTCAAAAGGCAGCCAGGCGCCGATCAGCGGCACGCGCGTGAGCTCGGCCAGCGCGGCGTTGATGAGGCCGTAGTCCTTGGAGTAGAGCGTCGCGAAGATCAGCGCGATCGCGACGCTGGAGCTGATGTAGGGCACGAAATAGGCGCCCACCACCAGGTCGCGGCCGCGGCGCACGCGGCGGTGGATGAAGAAGGCCAGCGGCAGCGCCACCAGGTGCTGGGGCAGGCCGGCGGCCAGGCCCAGCCACGCGGTGTTCCACAGGCCCTGCAGGAACCAGGGATCGGTCAGGCCGAAGGCGTAGTTCTCCAGGCCCACCCAGCGCATCGCGGCCAGGCCCTCGGAGGGCTCCCACTGGTGGAATGACAGCCACAGCGAGAACAACATCGGGAACAGCGCGAACACCGCGAACAGCACGAAGAAGGGCGCGATGAACGCGTAGGGCAGCAGCTTTTTCATCGGCGGGCTCGGCGTATCACCAGGTCGCGGGCTTCGGCCAGCGCCTCGGGAATGGGACGGTTCTGGGACACCACATCCTCGAAGGCGCTGCGCACCACGGCGGTGGCCAGCGAGTCGTGCTTGTGCACCGGCGTGGCCGGCACGCGCCGCGCGATGTCGCGCCACAGCAGCCGGGCGCGCTGGCCGCCCAGGTAGGGAATGGGTTCTTCCATCACCGCGTCATCCTGCGCGGACAGCAGCGCGGGGAAGGCGTCCAGCACGCGCAGCGACTGCAGCTGTGTCGCGCGGTCGAACACCATCTGGCGTATGAAGGCCCAGGCCGCGGCCTTGTTGGGCGCGTTGCGCGGGATGGCATAGAAGCTGCCGCCATAGCTGGCCACCAGGCCGCCGGGCAGCGGCGCGCTGCGCCACAGGCCGGCCTGCTCGGGCGCCAGCCAGTTCTTCAGGTGACCGGCCAGCCAGCAGCCCATCATCTGCGTGGCGACACGGCCCTGGCGGAAGGCCGCTCCCCATTCATTGGTCCAGGACGGCGCCTTCAGGTCCAGGCCCGCGCGGCGCACCGCCAGGCCCAGCTCGAAGGCGCGCTGGAAGCGCTCGTTGCCCACCAGCACCTCGCCCTGGCGGCCGAAGTAGATGCCCTCGCCGTCCTGCAGGCCCACGCGCAGCAGGATGTCGCGCAGCTCGGCCGCATCGGTCAGCAAGGCGGCGCCGGTGGCGCGCTTGAGCTCGCGGCCGGCGGCGATGAAGCCGGGCCAGGAGGCGGTCAGGTCGCCCTCCTGCAGGCCGGCGCGCTGCAGCAGGTCCTGGCGGTACAGCAGCGTGCCGGGGCCGATGTCGGTGGGCATGGCCACCAGCGCGCCCTTGGGCGAGCGGCCCTGCGTCACCGAGAACGCGGGCAAGCCGGCCAGCAGCGGGCCGGCGTCATACGGGGACTGCAGCAGATCCTCCAGCCCGCCGCCGGCGGCGAACTTGCCGATGAAGCGCAGATCCAGCGCCATCACGTCCGGCTGGCCGCTGCCGGTGGCCAGCACCGCGCTCATCGCGTTGTGGTGGTCGGCGTAGTTGCGCGACACGATGCGCAGCGGCGTGCCCGGATGGGCACGGTCCCAGGCGGCCTGTTCGGCCTTGGCGGCGCGGTCGAGGTCGGGAAAGCTGGCCAGCGTGAGCGGCTGGGCCGCCGGCAGCGCGTGCGCCGCGCCCGCCAGCGCCAGCGGGGCGAGCAGCAGACTGCGGCGACACAGGCCGATGACCGGGGGGGAGGTGGCGTTGGACATGGGAGGCAGAAGGGTGGCGGACGGCGTGGAATTGTTCTGTGGCGAGGCCGTCCGCCCATGCGGGAAAGACCCGGCTTAGAAGTCCGTCCCGACGTTCAGGCCGATGGTGCGGGGCGGCTTGTATTGCGCGGTGAACACGCCGTTGGCGCCGCCGCCGGCACTGGTCTTGACCTTGCCGTCGCTGACGTTGCGCACGAACAGGTCGGCGTACCAGTTCTTGGCCGTGTAGCGCGCGCCGATGTCCAGCCGGGCATAGGACTTCTGCATGTCGCCGTCGCTGACGCCGCCGTATTGCGCGGGGTTGAAACGCGCATTGCCCTCGGCCAGGTTGAAGACCGACAGATAGCTCTTGGTCTCGTAGTGCAGCGCGATGCGCGGCGCCAGCGTGGCCTCGTTGGCCAGATGGAAGCTGTGCTCCCACAGCAGCGTGGCGCTGAAGGTGGGGGCGTGCGGCATCTTGTTGCCGGTCACGTCCAGGCAGTTGGCGCTGATGTAGCCGCTGGTGGGGTCGCCCGGCTTGTTGTAGGCCCGCGGGTCGCTGCAGGGCGGCAGCGTGTAGTCGTTGGAGAAGCCGATCAGCTCGCCCAGCTTGCTCTTGGTGAAGGCGCCGGACAGATGAACGCGGTCATTGGCCGTCGGGTTCACCGCCACCTCGAACTCCAGGCCGCTGACCTTGGCGCCCTTGGCATTGGAGAAGCCGAAGAAGCGCGCGCCGCTCGGATCGATGGCCGGCGCGCCGAACTGGAAGTCGCGGAAGTTCAGGTGATAGACAGCCGTGTTGAAGGTCATCGCCCCGTCCAGCAGCGTGGTCTTGTAGCCGGCCTCGTAGCTGGTCAGGTTCTCGGGCTTGTAGGTCGCACCGCGGTCCTGCAGGCCGCCAGACTTGTAGCCGGTCGCCACGCTGGCGTAGACCATGTCGGTCTTGGACAGGTCGTAGCTCACGCGCGCCAGCCAGGTGGCCTTGCTGCCGGAGTAGCGGCCGTCGTTGACGTCGCCCTCGCCGAAGCCGCAGCCGCCCTTGAGGTTGACGCCGCTGGTGTCGCAGCCCGGGTCCACCGGCACGGCCGGGTAGGCCGGGTCATAGGCCCAGCCGTGGCCGCGGCCATTGATGTTCTCGCGCACGTCGCGGGTGTAGCGCACGCCGCCGGTCAGGTGCAGCGCATCGGTCAGGTTCCAGGTGGCCTGGCCGAACACGGCCTTGGTGTCCACGGTCTCCTTGGGCTGGATGAAGCTGCCCTGCCAGCCCACCGTGCCCTCCTGCGTGCCGTTGAAGATGGGGATGTCAAAGCGGATGCCGTTGTTCTCGGCGCCGTAGTACAGACCCAGGATCCAGTCCAGCTCCTGCTTGCCGGTGGACTGCAGCTGCACCTCATGGCTGTGCGAGCGGTACTTGCTCCAGTTGGTGCGGTCCTCCTGGAAGCCCGCACCGCCGGTGGCGAAGCTGGTGGGCGAGCCGCCCTGGCCCATGTCCTGGTCGAAGGTGCCGGAGCCGGAGAACTTGCTGACGCCGGCCACGTAGCTCAGGCGCAGCCCCGGGCTCAGGTCGTAGTCCACCCGGCTGCGGATCACGTCGGAATCACGGTGCAGGTAGGGCGCGGTGTCGATCAGCGCCGACCAGAACTTCTGGCCCTCGCGCGGCCGCTGCACCAGCGCCATGGACGGCGTGCCGCGATCCTGGAAGCGCTCGTAGGAGATGTCCCAGCGCAGTTCGGGCGTGGGCTGCCAGGCAAAGCTCACCCGCGCGCCGGTCTGATCCTGCGCCGAATACTTCTGCCCGCCCTGCACGAACAGGTTGTAGTTGATGGGCTTCCACTGCGCGAGCGTGTTGCTCGAACTGGCCGCCAGCCAGGCGGCCTGCTGCTGCGCCACCGTGTAGCGCACCGGGTTCTGGTAGTCCACATAACCGTCGTGCTGCTCATGCGCGAACGCGAAGCGCACGGCCATGTCCTTGGCCAGCGGCAGGTTGAAATGCCCACGCATGCCCAGCCGGCCGTAATTGCCCATGCCGACCTCGGCATTGCCGGACTGGTTCTTGAGGTCAGCCGGCGCAGTCTTGAAGTTCACCGCGCCCACGGTGGAATTGCGCCCCCACAGCGTGCCCTGCGGGCCGCGCAACACCTCGACACCCGCCATGTCGAACATCAGCGCCGCCGCACCTTCGGGGCGGGCGGTGTAGATGCCGTTCACGAACAGCGCGACCTCAGGGTCGGCGTACTCGGTCTTGGCGGTGTCGTTGCCGATGCCGCGCAGCGTCATCGTCGTGACCCCGTGGTCACCCTGGGCCGTGGCCTGCAGGCCAGGCACCAGATGCACGATGTCCAGGATGGTGGACATGTGGGCGTCTTCCAGCGTCTCGGCACTCAAGGCGGTCACCGCGACCGGTGTCTTCTGCAGCGAGGTGGTCTTCTTGGTCGCGGTGACGACCACCTCGGGCAGTTTGTTGTCGGCGGGCTTGGCCGGCGCCGTCTGCGCCCAGGCAGGCACCGAGCCCGCCAGCAAGGCCATCACGGCCCATTGAATCGGGGTACCCGGGGCCGCGAGGGCCGGGCGAAGGCTGCGTTTCATGTTGTCTCCTGGCTGATTTGGTCGCACGTGGCGCGCTGGATTCGTCGATCCAGTGACGGCATATTGCGCAGGCTTGACAACGCTGTCAACAGGGGATGACAGCGGTGTCTGCATTCGATCTATGATTTCCCCTAGAGACATGCAGGCCGACTCGGGTTTGTCCTAGTGGCCTGATCCACAAAGGAAATCGCGCCATGACGCCGATTCGCAACATTCTCATCGTCGGTGGCGGCAGTGCCGGCTGGCTGGCCGCGGCCTACCTGGCCCGCACCCTGGGCAGCCAGTCGCCGCAGGGGCCGCGCATCACACTGGTCGAGGCGCCGGGCATCCCGACGATAGGCGTCGGCGAAGGCAGCTTCCCGTCGCTGCGCGGCACGCTGGCGACGATAGGCATCGCCGAGGACCGCTTCATCCGGGACGCCAGCGCCAGCTTCAAGCAGGGCATACGCTTCGACCACTGGGTGCGACCGCCCGGCCAGCCCGGCGCCGACCACTACTTCCACCCCTTCAGCCAGCCCAGTCAGCGAGCCGGCGGGCCCGAGCTGCTGCCCTACTGGCTGCAGGGCGAGGCCGGCCCAGGCATGGCCTTTGCCGAGGCGGCCACGCTGCAAAAGCGCGTGGCCGATGCCGCCCGCGCCCCCAAGCGCCCCACCGACGCCGACTACACCGGCGCACTGAACTACGCCTACCACTTCGACGCCGGCCGCTTTGCCACGCTGCTGGCCGAGCAGGCCCGCTCGCTGGGCGTGCAGCACATCGCCGCGACGGTGGAGCGCGTGGAGATGGGCGACGGCGGCCTGATCGCGGCGGTCCACACCCGCGAGGCCGGACGCCTGCAGGCCGATCTGTTCCTGGACTGCAGCGGCTTCCATGCGGCGCTGATAGGCGCCGCCCTGGGCTCCCCCTTCCGGAGCCTGGCATCGAGCCTCTTCGTCGATCGCGCACTGGCCATCCAGGTGCCCTATGCGCGCGCCGATGCGCCGATTGCGTCCTACACCATCTCCACCGCGCAGACGGCAGGCTGGATCTGGGACATCGGCCTGCGCGAGCGCCGCGGCATCGGCCATGTCTACGCCAGCCGCTACCTCGACGATGAGCAGGCGGAGGCCCAGCTACGCGCCTACATCGGCCCGGCCGCCGAGGGGCTGCCGGCACGCCGCCTGGACCTGCGCATCGGCTACCGCGAGACGCAGTGGCAGGGCAACTGCGTGGCTGTGGGCCTGTCCTCGGGCTTCATCGAACCGCTGGAAGCCTCGGGGCTGGGCCTGGTGGAGGCGGCGGTCTACCTGATCGCCCACCTCTTCCCGCACGGCGGCGAGCTGGAGGCTGCGGCCCGCCAGTTCAACCAGCAGATGCGCACCCGCTACGAACGCATCGCCGACTTCGTGAAGCTGCACTACGGCCTCACCCAGCGCCACGACAGCGCCTTCTGGCAGGACAACACCGCCCCGGAGAGCTTCTCGCCGCTGCTGCGCGAGCAGCTCGCGATGTGGCGCCACCGCGCCCCGCACCGGCTGGACTTCATCACCGACCTGGAGATGTACCCGCCGTCGAGCTGGCAGTACGTGCTCTACGGCATGGAGTACCCGACGCAACTGGCACCCAACGCGACGGCCTGGCCGCGCGCGGCGGAAGCGCGGCAGGAGTTCCAGACCCTGCGCCAGCTGGCACCGCGGGCCATTGCGGACCTGCCGCCCCATCGCGCCCTGGTGGAGCACCTGTGCGGGCGCTGCTGAGCGCCGGCAGCGTACGCAGGAGCGACCGAGCTCGTCAGCCGGCGCGGGTCGAGTCGCGCACCACCAGCTCGTGCGGCAGCACGCGGTGCAACGCAGCCTCCGCCTCGCTGCCTTCGGCGGCCTCGGCCTTGGGCGCGGCCACCAGCATCTCGACCGCGGCGCGCGCCATCTCGACCACCGGCTGACGCACCGTGGTCAGCGGCGGCCACACCAGCCGCGCCGTGGGGGAATCGTCAAAACCTGCCACCGACAGCTCGCCCGGCACATCCAGGCCCAGCCGGTGCGCGGCGGCCAGCACGCCCAGGGCCATGTCGTCGTTGCTCGCAAACACTGCGGTCGGTCGCTGGCGGCGGCTCAGCAGCTGGAAGGCGGCCTCACGGCCGCTGTCGAAGGTGAACAGCCCCGGCAGGATCAGCTCGGGGTCGGGCTCCAGGCCATGGGCCCGCAGCGCATTCATGAAGCCCTGGCTGCGCAGCGCACTGGCCGACTGGTCGGCCGGGCCCTTGATCAGCGCGATGCGCCGATGGCCCAGGCTGAGCAGCAGGTTGGTGATCTCCTCGGCCGCATGCACGTCGTCCATGCGCACCGAGGGCACGCCGACCTGATCGCGCTCGGGCGACATCTGCACGCACGGCGTGCCACT
This sequence comes from Roseateles depolymerans, assembly GCA_003241055.1. GTDB lineage: Bacteria > Pseudomonadota > Gammaproteobacteria > Burkholderiales > Burkholderiaceae_C > Pelomonas > Pelomonas depolymerans_A. The sequence goes on along the minus strand of QFOD01000021.1, from coordinate 62,801 downwards.
GTCGCGCAGCGCGGCGAGCACCTCGGGGTTGTCGCACAGCGGCGGCGTCAGGATCATGCCGTCGGGCCGCAGCGCCATCACCATGCGGTCCACCTGCTGGCGCAGGTCGGGCGCATCGTTGTGCAGCGATTCGACGACGAGGTGATAGCCCAGCTCCCGGCAGCGCAGCGTGGCACCTTGCTGCACGCTGCCCACGAAGGACGCACTGGGGTCGTAATACAGCAGGCCGATCAGGAAGGAGCGTCCGCCCGCCAGGCTGCGCGCCGACTGCTTGGGCCGGTAGCGCAACGCCTCCACCACCTTGAGCACCTGGGCCCGGGTGCTTTCATGCACGCCGGGCTCCTGGTTGAGCACGCGCGACACCGTCTTGATCGACACGCCCGCTTCCCGGGCCACATCGACGATGGTGGGGCTGGAGCCGCGCGCACTCACGCGGAGGGCTCCGATTACTTCTTGCCCTTGGCGGCCGGCTTGGCAGCAGGCTTGGCGGCGGCCTTCTTGGCGGCGGCCTTGGGGTCAACGGCGGCCTTGAAGCCAGCGCCCGGGGTGAACTTGGGCAGCTTGGCGGCGGCGATCTTGATCTTGTCGCCGGTGCTGGGGTTCACGCCGTTGCGAGCGGCACGGGCGTGCTGCTTGAAGGAGCCGAAGCCGGGGATGGCCACCGTGCCGCCCTTCTTGACGGTCGTGACGATCGCATCCAGCAGCGTCTCGATGACACGGCCGGCCTCGGCCTTGCTCAGTTCGTGCTTGGAGGCCAGGTGTTCGATCAGTTCGGTCTTGTTCATGCGGGGGGTCTCGAAATAACGCGCCCGAACGACTCGGGCGCCAGGATTGTGGCTCAAGGCGCAGGCATCGCAGTCGTGACCAGCCGCAACACTTCACGAAGCCCCTCCCGGAGCCGGGCATCCGCCGCGAAATTGCCCACGATTTCACCGGCTCATGGCGGCAGACACGACAGCGCAAGACTTGACCCCGGCAGCCTGGCTGGGTCGACGCGGCGCCCTCGAACCGATTGCAGGCAAGACCTGCCCCGCAGCAGCAGCAAAATGGCGCGCCCAAAACGCAAAGGGTCAGCACTTTCGTGCTGACCCTTTTTGTTTGGTGCCCAGGAGAGGACTCGAACCTCCACGGAGTTACCCGCTAGTACCTGAAACTAGTGCGTCTACCAATTCCGCCACCTGGGCTCTCAGGCAAGACCGCCACTATAGCCTATTTTTGGCGGCCTTCAAGAAAAAACTTCAGACATCGAATTTCACGCCCTGCGCGAGCGGCAGCTCGCTGGAGTAGTTCACCGTGTTGGTGGTGCGACGCATATAGGCCTTCCATGCATCCGAGCCGCTCTCGCGGCCGCCGCCGGTCTCCTTCTCGCCGCCGAAGGCGCCGCCGATCTCGGCGCCCGAGGTGCCGATGTTGACGTTGGCGATGCCGCAGTCGCTGCCGGCCGCGCTCATGAAGGCCTCGGCCTCGCGCAGGTCGGTCGTGAAGATGGCGCTGGACAGCCCCTGCGGCACGCTGTTCTGCAGCGCGATCGCCTCTTCCAGTGTCGAGTACTTCAGCGTGTAGAGGATGGGCGCAAAGGTCTCGTGGCGCACCACCTCGGTCTGCGCGGGCATGCGCACCAGCGCGGGCGCGGCGTAGAAGGCCGCGGGGAAGCGCTCGGCCAGCGCGCGCTCGCCACCCGACACCTGGCCGCCCTGGGCCTTGGCGTCGGCCAGCGCGGCCTGCATGGCCTCGAAGGCCTGGGCGTCGATCAGCGGGCCGATCAGCGTGCCCTGCTCCAGCGGCGAGCCGATGGCGAGCTGCGCGCGGGCGCGCTCCAGGCGCTCCACCAGTGCGTCGTGAATGCTCTCGTGCACGATCACGCGGCGCGTGGTGGTGCAGCGCTGGCCGGCCGTGCCGTAGGCGCCGAACAGGATGCCGCGCACCGCCAGCTCCAGGTCGGCGCTGGGCGTCACGATGATGGCGTTGTTGCCGCCCAGCTCGAGCAGGCAGCGACCGAAGCGGGCCGCCACGCGCGGGCCCACGGCCCGGCCCATGCGGGTGGAGCCGGTAGCCGACACCAGCGCCACGCGGGCATCGTCCACCAGCGCCTCGCCCACATCGGCGCGGCCGATGACCAGCTCGCTCAAGCCCTCGGGCGCGGCATGGCCGGCGGCGCGATAGGCCTTGAGCGCGCGCTGGAACAGCGCCTGCGTGGCCAGCGCGGTCAGCGGCGTCTTCTCGGACGGCTTCCACACGCAGGCATCACCGGCCACCAGCGCCAGCGCCGAGTTCCACGCCCACACGGCCACGGGGAAGTTGAAGGCCGAAATGATGCCCACCACGCCCAGCGGCAGCCACTGCTCCATCATGCGGTGGCCGGGGCGCTCGCTGGCGATGGTCAGGCCGTGCAGCTGACGGCTCAGGCCCACGGCGAACTCGCAGATGTCGATCATTTCCTGCACTTCGCCCAGGCCTTCGCTCGTGACCTTGCCGGCCTCGATGGAGACGAGCTGCGCCAGCTGCGCCTTGTGCGCGCGCAGCTCTTCGCCGAACAGGCGGATCAGCTCGCCGCGCTTGGGCGCGGGCACGACGCGCCAGGCCAGGTAGGCGGCATGGGCGCGGCCCACGGCGGCCTGCATGTCGGCCGCGCTGGCGGTGGGCAGCTGGGCCAGCACGGCGCCGTCGATGGGCGAGCGCACGGTCAGGTCGCCGGCGGGCGGCAGGTGGACGCCCAGGGCGTCCAGAACGGAAAGGGCTTGTTGCTTCATGGCCGGCATCTTAGGAAATCGACTCGACCTGGCGCGACTGCTGGTAGGCCGAGCCGAAACGGTTGGCCAGGAAGTCGGGCAGCGCGACCTCTTCCTGGCGGATGAAGCCCGACTGCGGCAGCTTGCCAGCGCGGAACAGGTCCACGGCGGCGCAGATGCCGGCAGCCGTGGTGATCTGGATGGCCGACAGCGGCTGGGCGCCGTCACGCGTGGCGAAGATCTTGCGCGCGAACACCTCCTGCAGCAGCACGCCGTTCTTGATGCCGGACACGGTCACGAACACCAGCACCACGTCCTGCATGGTGGCCGGCATGCTCTTGCGCATGATGGCCTTGAGGTTCTCCTGGTCGCCCTTCAGCGCCAGGTCGCCCAGCAGGAACTGCATCAGGTCGCGGTGGCCGGGATAGCGCACGGTCTTGTAGTCCAGATTGCGCACCTTGCCCGCCCAGGTCTCGCACAGCGTGCCCAGGCCGCCGGAGGTGTTGAAGGCCTCGTACTCGACGCCGTCCAGGCTGAAGTGCTCCAGGCCCTCCAGCGGCAGCGCGGCAATGGTCTCGCCGCCGTGAATGGCCTCGCAGGGGTGGCAGTACTCGTTGATCAGGCCGTCCACCGACCAGGTCAGGTTGTATTTCAGCTTGTTGGTCGGGAAGGCCGGCAGCGCGCCCACGCGCATCTGCACGTCGCGCACCTCGTCGAACTGGCTGGCCAGGTGGTGGGCCACGATGCCGATGAAGCCTGGCGCCAGGCCGCACTGCGGCATGAAGGCGGTCTTGGCGCCCTTGGCCATTTCCTTGATGGCCTTGGTGGCGGCCACGTCCTCGGTCAGGTCGAAGTAGTGGCAGCCGCATTCCAGCGCCAGCTCGGCGGCGGTGATGGCCAGGTGGTAGGGCAGCGCGTTGACGACGGCGTCCTTGCCGCGCAGCTGGGCGGCCAGCGCGCCACGGTTGTCGCTGTCCACCTCGGCGGTGGCGATGCCCTCGTCGGCCAGCACCTTCAGATAGGCGGCGTTCTTGTCCAGCACCGTCACCTGGTAGTCGCCGGTGGCGTGCAGCAGGCGGGCGATGGTCTGGCCGATGTGTCCGGCGCCGAGCAGAGCGACTTTCATGGGGGTACTCCTGGAGTGGGTTGCGTTGGGCGGCACTCTAGGGAGGCGTGATGACGAAAGAAAGCGATACTTCGACGAAGTCAATCAATGATTCGTCATATCGACCATCGATTCCGTCGCAATGGATGATTCACGGGTAAACACCAGGGACGCCTCGGACGAGCTGGACCGCCGCCTCATCCTGCTGCTGCAGGCCAATGCACGCGAGAGCACGGCCACGCTGGCGCGCAAGCTGGGTGTCGCGCGCACCACCGTGGTGGCGCGGCTGGCGCGGCTGGAAGCCAGCGGCCGCATCGTCGGCTACACCGCACGGCTGGGCGGCAGCGAGGCCGGGCGCAGCGTGCAGGCCTTCGTCGGCATCACGGTCAGCCCCAAGGCCGGTCGCGAGGTGGTGAAGCGGCTCAGCGAGCTGCCGGAGCTGCGCCAGTTGGCCTCGGTCAGCGGCGAGTTCGACTACATGGCGCTGCTGCGCGCGGACACGACGGCACGGCTCGACGCGCTGCTCGACGAGATCGGCGAGATCGACGGCGTGCTGCGCACCAACAGCTCGGTGGTGCTGGCCTTGCGGGTGGATCGCAGCGCCTGACGTCGCCCCGTCATCAAACCGTCATGCACGCTCCCTAGGCTGGTCCGCCGCAGCGCCGCGCTTCCTGCGCCCGCCAAGACAAGCAGACCACCCAGGGAGAACCCGCCATGCGGATAGAGACACGCTTCGCGTGGATCATTGCCTTTTGCTTCTGCTTCGGTGTCACCGTGGCCGGCACCATCTCGTACCGGCTGGAGGTGCGCCAGGCCCACGAGGAGATCAAGCAGAAGGCCGACCTGCTGCTGGAAACGGCCATGTCGCTGCGCACCTTCACGGCCGAGGAGCTGACGCCGGTGCTGAACCGCCTCAACCCGTCGGACTTCCATGCCGCCCAGGTGCCCTCCTTCGTCGCGCAGACCACGCTGAAGCGGCTGCGCACCAAGTTCCCCGACTACCGCTACCGCGAAAGCGCGCTCGACCCCACCAACCTGGACGACCGCGCCAGCGACTGGGAGGTGGGCCTGCTGCGCAGCTTCCGTGCCGACCCCGAGCGCAAGGAATTGAGTGGCGAGACGGGCGAGGGCCAGGCGCGGCACTTCTACGTCGCCCGGCCGATACGCATGCAGTCGCCTGCCTGCCTGCAATGCCACAGCACGCCCGCGGCGGCACCGGCGGCCATGCTGGCCAAGTACGGCAGCGGCCACGGCTTCGGCTGGCAGCTGGGCGACGTGGTGGCGATGCAGCTGGTGGAGGTGCCCACCGCACCGGCGCGGGCCCGCGCCTGGAACAGCGTGCTGGTCACCGTCGGCTCGCTGAGCTGCGTGTTCGTGCTGTCGGCCGCCGTATTCCTGCTGCTGCTGCGCCGGCACGTGACGCATCCGCTGGAGGCCCTGACCCGCAGCGCCCACCTGGAAAGCCTGCACAGCGAACCGCAGGGCGGCGACGTCGCCAACGTGGGCGGGCAGTTCGGCGAGCTGCAGGCCGCCATCCTGCGGCTCAAGTTCAGCCTGGACCGCGCGCTGCGCCTGTTCGAGGGCAAGCCGCGCGATGCAGACCGCAGCGAAGGTCGCGATGACGGCCGCGGCGACGGGCACTGACGCCATGTGGACGCTGATCATCGTCGCCCTCGCGGCCCTGAGCTGGCTGCTGCAGGTCAGCCTCGGCGGCGAGGCCGGCCTGCCGGACTGGCTGCCCGCGCAGGCGCTGCGCCAGCTCGCCACCGGCCTGACCGTGCTGGCCGGGGTGCAGCTGCTGCACCGGCTGCTGAGCCACGGTCTGCGCCATGCCGGCGGCAGCGCCAGCTCCGACCTGCTGCAGGCGCTGCTGCGCGTGCTGCTCTACCTGGTCGCCAGCCTGCTCTACCTGCGCCTGGGTCTGGGACTGGACATCACCAGCGTGCTGGCCACGTCGGCACTGTTCTCGGTCATCGTCGGCCTGGCGCTGCAACCCACGCTGGGCCACCTGTTCGCCGGCATCTCGCTGGAGATCGAGCGCCCGCTGCGCGTCGGCGACTGCATACGACGCGAGCAGCTGGAGGGCGAGGTGGTGTCGCTGAGCTGGCGCTCGGTGTCGGTGCGCACGCCGCGCGGCTCCATCATCGTGCTGCCCAACGCCGACTTCACCAGCCGCGCGCTGGAGGTGGTGCCGCGAGGCCAGCCCTTTCGCCACGAGCTGGGCTTCTCCATCTCCAGCCGCCACCCGCCCGGCCAGATCATCCGGTGCGCGCTGCGCGTGCTGCACAGCGGCCTGCCCGGCATCTGCCACACGCCCGCCCCTAGCGTGCTGCTGGCCGACAACGACGCCCGCAGCGCCAGCCTGCGCTTCACGGCGCGCTTCTTCACGCAGGACTTCCTGAACCGCCACGCCCAGGGCTCGCAATTCCTCGAGCGCCTCTGGTACGCGCTGGCCCGCGAGGGCGTCGCGCTGCCCGAGCCGCCGGCGCTGTGGAACCAGGCGCTCGACGAGGCCGAACTGCCCACCGGCGACGAGCCGCCCTTCACCGGCTCACTCGGCATCGCCGCCCGCGGCCCGGCGCCGCTGCACCCCGAACCGGCCGTGCTCGCGCGCGGCCTCGCCCCCTTGCCCGCGCCTGCCGGGCCCGCCCTGCTGCGCCACGCACGGGCGCTGCGCTACGCACGGGCCGAGCCCTGCGACACACCCGGCCTCGCGCTGGTGCTGCATGGCAGCCTGCGCGAACAGCAGTCGCCCGCCCAGGCCGAAGCGGCGCTGCAGCGCCTGTTGCTGATGCTGGGCCAGCCCCCGCAGGCCGGCGAGCCGCGCCGACGCCTGCTGTCCCATCCGCACGGCCAGGCGCTGCTGCAGGCCGGGCGGCTGGCCCTGGGCCCGCTGGCCGAGCAACTGGTCGGCCGCATCGCCGCGCTGACCGACGACGCCTGGCTGGCCGCACAGGCGCTGGCGGCCCTGGCCGGGCAGCCCGAGCTGCTGGAGCAGCTGCGCACCGACCTGCCGGCCGTCTCCACGCGTCTGTGCGGCCCGGGCGACTGGACCGTGCTGCGAACCGCCGACCCGGTCGCCGGCTGCGTGGCCGAGCAGGACTGCGGCCTGCTGCTGTGGGACGCCGCCGCACTGGCCCGGGTGCGCGCCGAGCTCACCCCGCAGGCCGATGCGGCACTGGTGACGGGGCTGCGCCAGGTCTTGCCTGCCGGCAGCCTGGCCGATGGCGCGCACACGCAAGACCTGTTCGCCATGGCCTGAGCCCCGCGCCACGGGCGGCCCGGGGCACACTGTCGACCTCGACACCCCTCCCGCCCCTCAGGAGCCCTTGATGACCTGGCTTGCCCTCGGCCTTGCGCTGTTCCTCAGCATCCACCTGACCCGCGCCCTGGCGCCGCGCTGGCGCGAAGCGCGCATCGCGCAGCTGGGCGACAAGGGCTGGAAGGGCCTCTATACCGCCATCTCGCTGCTGGGCTTCGGCCTGATCCTGTGGGGCTTCTCGCAGGCCCGGCAGCAGCCGGTCGCGCTGTGGGCCCCCATCCGGGGCATGAACCACCTGGCCGCAATGCTGACGCTGGTGGCCTTCGTGCTGATGGCCGCGGCCTATGTGCCGCGCAACCACCTCAAGGCCAGGCTGCAGCATCCGATGACGCTGGCGGTCAAGACCTGGGCCCTGGCCCACCTGCTGGCCAACAACACGCTGGCCGACCTGATGCTCTTCGGCAGCTTCCTGGTTTGGTCCATCCTGGTGTTCCGCGCCGCCCGCCGTCGCCCCGTGGCAGCGCAGCCGGCGCCCACGGCAGCCGGCACCGCCGCCACCGTGCTGATCGGCGCGGCCGCCTGGGCGCTGTTCGCGTTCTGGCTGCACGCCGCCTGGCTGGGCATCGCCCCGCTGGGGCACTGAGGCCATGGGCCGCATCACGATACGCCCGGTGGCCGCCGGCGACGCCGCGGCCTTCGTGTCGGCGGCTCGCGCCAGCCGCGCGCTGCACCGCCCCTGGGTCAGCGCGCCGCAGGACAACGCCGCCTTCGAGCGCTACCTGGCGCGCTTCGACGGCGTGGTGAACCACGGCTTCCTGGTAGAGGCGCCCGACCGACTCGTCGGCGCCATCCACCTCACCAACCTCGTGATGGGCGCCTTCCGCAGCGGCTATCTGGGCTACTACGCCTTTGCGGGCGCCGAGGGTCAGGGCTTGATGACCCAGGGGCTCAAGGCCGTCGTGCGCCACGCCTTCCAGGAACTCGGCCTGCACCGCGTGGAGGCCAACATCCAGCCCGCCAACGCCGCCTCCATCGCGCTGGTGCAGCGCTGCGGCTTCCGGCTGGAGGGCTATTCGCCGCGCTACCTGAAGATAGGCGGCCGCTGGCGCGACCACGAGCGCTGGGCCCGCACGCGCGACTAAACCCCGGTTTACCAGCATTCCCAAGCATCGCCTCACGCCTAGACTGCCCCGGTGCTGTTCCGCCTCCCGTTCGACGCAAGACCTGGCCCGCTGCGCTGCCGCCTGCTCGGTCTGTTGCTGCTGCTGTGCAGCGGCCTGGCCAGTGCCCACAGCTTCACCGCCTGCGCCGAACCCGGCGACGGCCCGCCCTGGCTGTACCGGTCGCCCAACCAGGGCGACCAGCTCCTGGGCTTCAGCGCGGAGTTCTGGCCCCAGCTGTTCCGCTCGATGGGCCATGAGCTGCGCCTGATCGGCGACCTGCCGTTCAAGCGCTGCCTGCAGGCCGTCGCCAAGGGTCAGGTCGATTTCGTGCTGGGCGCCTACAAGGACGAGGAGCGTCAGCGCACGCTCGCGTTCTCCGCGCCCATCCGCACGCTGACGCCGCAGGTGTTCTATCGCAGCGACCGGCAGCTCGGCATCCGCACCCGCGAAGACCTCAAGCGCTGGCACGGCTGCGGCATGAACGGCTCCAGCTACGCCCACTACGGTCTGCAGCCCGACGACCTCGACCTCGGCGCACGCAGCTTCCGCACGCTGATCGAGAAACTGATGATGGGACGCTGCGACTACTTCGTGGAGGAGCTCGAGGTGGTGGCTCAGCTCGAGCTGGGGCGCACCAACTATCTCGCCCTGCCCGGCCTGGCGCACGCACCGCTGCCCGACGTGCCGGCACCGGCGCTGCACCTGGCCGCGGCGCGGCACAGCGCGGCCGCTGCCCTGCTGCCGGAGATCGACGCCGCCTTCGCCCGCGCCGCCCGCTCCGGCGATCTGCACCGCATGTGGCGCCGCTACGCCGGCGACCTTCCCTACAACTACTGAGACCCCCCCGACTTCAAGCTGGGGAGACGCGTCTCTCAAGCCTTGCGGCGCCCCTGGGGCCCTGCCCATGATGGCCGGCCACCAGGAGACACGCATGGCCACCACACGCAAGCCGGCCCGCAAGACGGCCGCCCCGCCCTCATCGACCCCCACACCGCGGCTCGACGCCCGCCCCGACCGGCTGGATCTGCGCGACCTGCCCTACCGCCCGCCACTGCGCTCGCTGCCGCCGCGCTGGCCATTGGATGCCGATCTGAAGAAGCTGCTGCCCGCCTATGTGAAGGCCGGCCGCATCCTGGATCAGGGCACCGAGGGCGCCTGCACCGGCTTCGGCCTGGCTTGCGTGACCAACTACCTCTACTGGCTGCGCCATCTCGAACTGGGCACGCGCAAGGCCCCGGCGCTGGTGAGCCCGCGCATGTTCTACGAGCTGGCCCGGCTCTACGACGAGTGGCCCGGGCAGGACTACGAAGGCTCCAGCTGCCGCGGGGCGCTCAAGGGCTGGCACAAGCACGGCGTCTGCTCGGCCGAGCTCTGGCCCTACGCCGACAGCAAGGGCCGCTTCGTGCGCCCGTCCGCCGGCTGGGATGCCGATGCGCCCGGCCGGCCGCTGGGCGTGTACTACCGGGTCGATCGACAGTCCGTCGTCGACATGCAGGCCGCCATCCGCGAGATCGGCGCGGTCTACGTGTCGGCCGAGGTGCATGACGGCTGGTCGGTGCCCGCCAGCGGCCTGCCGGCCAGCCACGACCAGCTGCCCCGCATCGCCGCGCAGCCCGACAAGACCGGCGGCCACGCCTTCGCGCTGGTGGGCTACAACGAGCGCGGCTTCGTCGTGCAGAACAGCTGGGGCACGGGCTGGGGCGCCAGCGGCTTCGCGGTGCTGGGCTACGAGGACTGGGTCAGCAACGGCAGCGACGCCTGGGCCGTGGCCCTGGGCGTGCCGCAGGATCTGTCGGACCTGCACCCCACGGCCGCGCGCAAGGGCCGCGCCGCAGCCCGCACGCCGGCCGTGGCGGGCGGCTTTCGGGCGGCGGCCGGCCAGGGCCTGGCCAGCGTGGCCCCCACGCTGGGCCAGAGCGACAACCCGCGCGACGACCCCTGGCCCGTCACGCACGACTTCCTGCACAAGCCCTACCAGCCGCTGCGCACCGCCGAGGCCTACGCCCACACGCTGGTGTCCGGAAACGACGGCCAGCTGATGGCCACCGACTTCACCCGCGCGCGCAGCGACCGCATCGGCCTGGCGCGCGAGGTGCTGATCGAGCGCCCGCTCGCCTGGGCCGGCAGCGCCAAGACGCTGAAACTGGCGCTCTACGCCCACGGCGGGCTCAACGCCGAGATCGAATCGGTGCAGCGCATCCGCGTGCTGGCGCCCTACTTCCTGGCCAATGGCATCTACCCGGTGTTCTTCACCTGGAAGACCGGGCCCGGCGAGACGCTGCTGGACATGCTGGACGACCTCAAGCGCCGCGTCATCGGTGGCGGCGACGATCGCGCCGAGGGCTGGCTGGACAAGCTGCGCGAGGCCGCCGCCGAGGCCAAGGACCGCGCCATCGAGGCCGTGGGCCGGCAATTCGCACGCGGCATCTGGAGCGAGATGCGCGAGAACGCGGCCGGCGGCGCCCGACCCGACCATGTGCTGGACGTCGCCGCCGCGCTGCTCAGACAGCTGCGCCTGCAGCTGGCCGGCAAGGGCCGCCAGCTGGAGCTGCACCTGGTGGGGCACTCGGCCGGCTCCATCCTGCTGGGCCATCTGCTGGGCCGCCTGGGCGGGGCCGACACGCTGCCGGTGCGCAGTTGCGAGCTGTACGCCGCGGCCTGCTCCAGCGGCTTCGCGGTGCAGCACTACGGCGGCGCCCAGCAGGCCGGCGTGCTGCAGCTGCAGGATCTGCGCCTGCACGTGCTGACCGACGCCAACGAACGCGCCGACGGCCTGCCCACGGCCGAGCGCGACATCTACGGCAAGTCGCTGCTCTACCTCGTGTCGCGTGCGCTGGACGACGTGCGCAAGCAACCGCTGCTGGGCATGGAGCGCGCCCTGGTCAAACCTGACCCCGCCTGGGCGGCCGACCAGTGGGATGCCGACGCCGCCGCCGACGTGGCCGCCTGGCGCCGGCTGTGGCCGGCCGGCGCGCTGCTGAATCTCGTCAGCACACCCAAGGTGCGCACCACCCGGGCCGGCGACCAGATCGCCGCCAGCCACGGCAGCTTCGACAACAACATCGAGGTGCTGACCGGCACGCTGGAGCGCCTGCGCGGCGGCCCGCTGGTGGCGCCCATGGAATGGTTGGACTATTAGCCCACCCCCTACGCGCTGCGCGCGCCCCCTCGAGGGGGCACCGCCGACGGACCGGCCAAGCCGGATCCGTGGCGGTCGCTGGGTCGTCGCACGAGCGAGCCCCATCAACCGGCGGGCCGAGCAACGACAGCGGACGGGCAACCCCACGCTCACTCGGTGCGCGGGCGTGAACGAAAATCCGGCGAATGAAATACCTGCACACCATGGTCCGCGTCGAGAACGTCGACGCGTCGATGCGTTTCTATTGCGACGCGCTGGGTCTGCGCGAGGTCAAGCGCTTCGACAGCGAGGCCGGCCGCTTCACGCTGATCTATCTGGCTGCCCCCGGCGACGAGGCCGCCCAGGTCGAGCTGACCTACAACTGGCCCGACGCCGACGGCAAGGGCGAGGCCTATACCGGCGGCCGCAACTTCGGCCACCTGGCCTACGAGGTGGCCGACATCTACGCCGCCTGCCAGAAGCTGCAGGACCATGGCGTGCTGATCAACCGCCCGCCGCGCGACGGCCGCATGGCCTTCGTGCGCTCGCCCGACGGCATCTCGGTGGAATTGCTGCAGGCCGGCCCCGCGCTGGCGCCGGCCGAGCCCTGGGTCTCGATGCCCAACACGGGCAGCTGGTAAGCCGCCCGGCCCCGGCGCCTCACAGCGCCAGGCTGTCGGCCCAGATGTTGTCGGCCCAGCCGAGCGCATAGCCGGCCTCGGCCACACTGGCCCGGGCCGATACGCCGCCGGCGCCGGCCACCACCTTCAGCAAACGCTCGGTGGCGTCGTACTGATGAACCGAGGCCACGTGGATGGCCTCGCTGGCCGACACAAAGCTGTAGCAGGTGTTCATCACCACCGGCGCCGGGTTCACCGGCTCGCCCTTGAGCAGTTGCAGGATGGCCGCCGCGGCCAGCTTGGCCTGCTGATTGGCCAGGTGGCCGGACTTGGGCATCAGCGGCGCGGAGAAGATCGCGTCGCCCAGCACATGCACGCCCGGCGCGCCCTGGGCCTCCATGCTCAGCCAGTCCACGCCCACCCAGCGGCGGTTCACCTGAGCCAGGCCGGCGGCGTGCACCAGATCACCCGCGCGCTGCGGCGGGATCAGGTTCAGCACATCCGCCCGCACGTCCTCGAACTCGAAGCGCGCCACGCCGCCCGCCACCTCCTTCAACTCGGCATTGGGCCGGTACTCCAGCACGCCGGCGTAGTGCTCGGCGAACGCGCGCTCGAACAGCGCCCGCTTGCTCTGGATCTCGGGGTTGGCATCCAGCACCAGCAGCTTGGCGCGCGGCTTGGCGCGCTTCAGGTACTCAGCCACCAGGCAGGCCCGCTCGTACGGCCCCGGCGGGCAGCGATAGGGCGCCTTGGGGATGGACAGGGCCACCACCCCGCCGTCCGGCAGCGCCTGCAGCTGGCGGCGCAGCAGCTCGGTCTGCGGCCCGGCCTTCCAGGCATGCACCGCGCGCCCGGACGCCAGCGCCTCGGCCAGGCCGGGCACGGTCTCGGGCATGAAATCCACGCCCGGCGCCAGCACCAGCCGGTCGCCCTGCAGGCGCCGGCCATCGGCCAGCTGCACGGTCTTGGCCGCCGGGTCCAGCCCCACCACCTCGCCTTGCACGCACCGCACGCCCAGCGCCTGCAGGCCGGCGTAGCCGTGGCTGATGCTGGCCAGATCGCGCTGCCCGGCCACGACGAGGTTGGACATGGGGCAGGACACGAACCGCGGCTGCCGCTCCACCAGCGTCACCTCCACCGCCCCGCCCCACAGCTTCAGGTAGCGCGCCGCGGTGGCGCCGCCGAAGCCGCCACCCACCACCAGCACCCGCCCCGGCGAGGCCCCGGCCGGCCCGGTGGCGCAGCCGGCCAGGGTCAGGCCTTGCGCGGCGCTCAGCGCGAGCCAGCCCCGGCGTGTCAGGCCGGCGCTCATGGCGCGGCGCGCGCCGCGGGCTGGCGGGCGAAGTAGGCGGCGATCAGGGCCAGCTGCTCATCGCTGTAGCCCCGCGCGATCTGCGGCATCACGGTGCCGGGCGCGGCGCCGCGCCTGAAGTCGGCCAATTGCTGGCGCAGGGCCTCGGCCGGGCGGCCGGCCAGCGGCGCCATCGCGCCGCGCGCCTGGCCGTTGGTGCCGTGGCAGTTGGCGCAGGTGGCCGCCAGGCTGCGCGCCACCAGCGGCTCCGGCACCGCTTGCGCCCGCACCGGCGCCGCCTGGGCGCAGGCCAGCAGTGCAGGCAGGATCCAGCTTTTCATCAGCACCTCCCGTACGGCGCCCCAGCCTTGGCCGGCCCCGCGCGGCGCATGATGCGGCAGACGCGCCGGCGCCGCCAGCGCCGGGCACATGGGCTCAGAGCCGGTGGGTTCTATCGCCGCGGGTAAAGCCCAGCGCGTCGAAGCCGGCGCCCGCCACGGCAAAGCCGATCACCTTGAACAGCTCGCCCATCTCGTGCTCGGCGAGCAGCCGGTGGGCCATGGTGCGGGTCGGCAGGTCGGCCTCGGCCATCAGTTCGGCCAGGCCGCAGTTCAGCAGGAAGTGCCCCTGACTGGTGTAGCCCAGCACCTCCAGCCCGGCCGCCTGCCCGGCCAGCGCGATGCCGGTGAAGTTCACGTGGGCGGTGATGTCCTTGTCGCCCACGGCCACCAGCGGATCGGGGTCGGCACGGTGGGCCTGGTGGCACATCAGCGTGCCGCCGTGGCGCTGCGGCAGGTAGTACTCCGATTCCGGGAAGCCGTAGTCGATCAGGAACAGCGCGCCGCGCGTCAGGTGCCGGGCCAGCGTGGCGACGAAGGCCTCGGCCTGAGCGTGGATCTCGGTGACGGTGCCGGGCACGTAGGCGGCCTCCAGCGGCGGGCGCAGGGCGGTGTCGCGATCCTCGAACGCAAAACCCGCCCCCGCGCCGATCACGCCACGCTCGCACCAGCGGCTGCCATCGAAGGCCAGCAGCTGCACTGGCATGGCGTCGAGCACCTCGTTGCCCACGCAGACCGCCTCCAGCGCCTCGGGCAGTTCATCGAGCCACTCCACGCGGTCGGCCCAGGCGGCCAGCCGCTCCTGCTGACGCTCACGCAGCGAGGCCGACAGCTCGACGATGCGGTAGCGCGCCAGGCCCGCGCCGAGCGCGTCCAGCTCGGTGATCAGCTGGGCCGCCAGCGCCCCGGAGCCGGCACCGAACTCCACCACCTCGCGGCAGCCGGTCTGCTGCAGCGCCTGCGCGATCTGGCGCGCCAGCGCCCGGCCGAACAGCGGCGACAGCTCGGGTGCGGTGACGAAATCGGAGCCCTGCTCCGGCATCAGGCCGAACTTGCGGCGACCGCCGGCGTAGTAGCCCAGCCCCGGCGCATACAGCGCCAGCGACATGAAACGGTCGAAGCCCAGCCAGCCCCCCGCACGGGCGATCTCGGCATGGATCAGTTCATTCAGGTTCATCGGGTTCGGGCCCAGGCCTCGAAGGCCGGGGCAGGCATGGGCGGGCCGATCAGCTCGCCCTGCAGCTGCCCGCAGCCCCAGCCGGCCAGCAGCTGCCATTGCTCGTTGGCGCGTACGCCCTCGGCGGTGACGTCCAGCCCCAGGCCCACGGCCATCTGCACGATGGCACGGGTGATGGCCTGGGCGCCGCGGTCCGCCGGCAGGCGCGCGATGAAGCTCTGGTCGATCTTGAGCTTGTCCACCGGCAGTTCGGTCAGGTGGGACAGCGAGGTGTAGCCGGTGCCGAAGTCGTCCATGGACACGCTCAGCCCCAGCGCACGCAGCGCGGCCAGCGTGTGCGGCGCGTGTTCGATGTCGTCCACCAGCATGCGCTCGGTGAGCTCCAGCTCCAGCCAGTCGCCCTGCGCGCCGGTCTCCTGCAGCACCTCGCGCACGGTGTCGACGAAGCCCTCGAGCTGGAACTGCATGCTGGACAGGTTCACCGCGATGCGCGCATGGCTCAGGCCCATCTCGCGCCAGCGCCGGGCCGTCAGCGCCGCCTCGCGCAGCACCCAGGTGCCCAGGTCGTGCATCAGCGGCAGACGCTCGGCCACGGCGATGAAGTGGTCCGGCCCCAGCAGGCCCCGGCGCGGATGACGCCAGCGCAGCAGCGCCTCGGCGCCGCTCAGCCGACCGGTGGAGGCCTCGACCTGGGGCTGGAAGAAGAGCTCGAACTCGCTGCGTGTCAGCGCCTCCGCCAGTTCGGCCTCCAGCACCAGGTCGGCATAGACCGCCTCGGCCTGCGCCGGCTCGAAGAACTGGTAGGTCGCACGGCCGCGGGCCTTGGCGCGGTACATCGCGGTGTCGGCGTGCTGGATCAGCTCGTCCGCATGCCGGCCGTCGTCCGGGAAGAAGGCCACGCCGATGGACGGCGTCACCGACAGCGCCCGGCCGTCGGCCTTCACCGGCACCTCCACCAGCGACAGCAGCGCCTGCAGCACGACCTTGGCGTCGTCACGGTCGCCCAGCTCCGTCAGCAGCACGACGAACTCGTCGCCGCCGAAGCGGCCGACCAGGTCGCTGTCGCGCAGCGCGCTGGTCAGCCGCTCGGCCACGGTCACCAGCACCTGGTCGCCTTCCAGGTGGCCCAGCGAATCGTTCACGCGCTTGAAGTTGTCCAGGTCGATGAACAGCAGCGCCAGCATCTCGCCGTCATGCGCGGCGAGGTTGATGCGCCGGGCCATGCGCTCCATGAACGCCGGGCGGTTCAGCAGGCCGGTCAGGCTGTCGTGCTCGGCCAGGTACTGGATGCGGGCCTCACTGTCGACCCGGTCGCGGATGTCGCGCACGATGGTCATGCGCAGCGACTCGCCATCGCGCTCCAGCGTGCGCACGATCAGCTCCACCGGCAGGCGGTGCCCGTCCTTGTGCAGCAGCAGCGTCTCGTAGCGGGTCTCGCGACCGCTGATCATCACGTCGCGCACCTTGTCCACCTCGTCGGGCGGCAGGAAGGACAGCACATGCCGCCCCAGCACCTCGTCGAGCCGGTAGCCGGTCAGTTCGCACACCGGGCGGTTGGCGTCGGTGGTGATGCCGTCCTTGTGGAACACGATGCCCTCGACCGAGGCGTCCATGAACTTCGCCAGCCGCGCCTCGGACTCGCGCACCTGGCGCTCCGCGAGCCGGTGGCGCGTGATGTCGTTGACCAGCACGCAGCAGCCCAGCAGCGTGCCGCCGTCGTCGAAGTGCGGCACCAGCTGCACCTCGATATGGCGCGGCGCGTTGCCGCCGGGCGGCAGCTCGCGCTCGTAGGTCACGCACACCTGCTCGCGCACCACGCGGTCCACCGCCGGCTGCACCGCGGCCAGCGCCGCCTCGCCAACGATCTCGCCGAAGGTCAGGCCGATGATGCTCTGCTCGGTGAGACCGAAGGCCTCGGCATAGCCGCGGTTGGCGAACAGGCAGCGGTAGGTGCCCGCCTCGTAGAGCGCGATCCAGGCGGGCACGAGGTTGGACACCAGCCGCAGCCGGGCCGCCAGCACGTCGGCCGACGCCGAGTTCAGGGGTTCAGAATCGAACGGGCCAGACACAGATCTTCCCAGGCACCGGCCTTGTCGGCCGCCGAGCGCAACAGATACGCCGGATGGTAGGTGACGACCAGGGGGGTGCCGTGCCACTGGTGCACACGCCCCCGCAGTCGCCCCAGCGGCTCGGCCGAGCCGGTCAGCCGCCGTGCGGCCTGCGGGCCCATGGCCAGCAGCACCCGCGGCTGCAGCAGCGCGAGCTGGCGGGCCAGGATGGCCTCGCAGGCCTCGAGCTCGGCCGCATTGGGCGCCCGGCCACGCGCCGGCCGGCACTTCACCAGCGGCGTCACGAAGGCGCCGGGGGACTCGCCGCTGCGGCGCTCGCCCACCGCGGCCAGCATGCGGTCCAGCAGCCGGCCGGCATCGCCCACCAGCGGCTGGCCCGCGGCATCGTCGGCCTCGTCGGATGGGTCGGTCACCACCAGCCAGCGGGCCGCCGCCTCGCCCGCCCCGGCGCCGAACACTGGCAGCCGGCGCTGGCCGCACAGTCCGCAGGCCTGGCAGGACGGCAGCGCCTCGCGCAGCGCCTCCAGGCCCAGCGTCTCCAGGCCCGGCAGCGCGGCCGATGCGGCCTGGGGCGCGGGGGCCACGGCGGCTTCGGCGGCCGGGCTCGCCGGCCGCGCAGCACGCGCTGCGGGCTGGGCCGGTGGCGGCGCCGGCAGCTCGGGCGGCGGGTCGGCACGTTCGTCCACGGCGGCATCCCTGCGCGACTGCGGGCGGGCCGCGGCCGGCGGCGCATCGTCCACGGCCGGCACCGCGGCATCGCTGCGCAGCGGCGGCAGCCGCAGGCCCATCTCGGCCAGCATCGCGCGCTGGCGCTCGTCCCAACTCATCGCGGCGCCTCCGATGGGGCAGCCAGCTGCAGGCTCATCAGCACCGCGTCCTCGCGCGGCCCCTGCAGCACCGGGTAGTAGGCACGCCGCCGCCCCACGGCCACGAAGCCATAGCGCTCGTAGACCTGGCGCGCGCGCGCATTGCTGTCCCGCACCTCCAGCCACAGCTGCGTCAGGCCCTGCACCCGGCACAGTGCCGACAGCCGGTCCAGCATCAGCACCGCCAGCCCACGGCCCTGGCAGGCCGGCGCCACGGTGATGTTGAGCAGATGCATCTCGTCCACACCGGCCATGGCCACCCAGTAGCCCAGCAGCTCGAGCTGCGGCCCGCGCAGCACCTCGGCGGGATAGCCCGCCGCGATGGCGTCGACGAAGTTGCCGTGCGTCCACGGCACCGGATAGGCCTGGCGCTCCACGGCCATCACCTCGGTCAGATCGGGCACGCGCATCGCCGCGGCCTCCCAGGCCGGCAGGCCGTGCTGGGGCTGGGCGCTCATGCGCGCTCCCGTTCCGCGGTGGTCAGCGCCACCTTGTCGCGCACATACACCGGCAGGGCTTCGGCCGGATCCAGGCGCTCGCCGCGCTGCCAGGCGGCCAGGGCCAGGGCGCCCAGCGCGCGGGCCCGCGACACCGTGCGCGGCCAGGCGCGCGGGCGCTCGCCCAGCTTCTGGGCATATTCGGTCAGCGCGGTGCCGGCCACCGCCAGCGGCTCGCCCTGCGCCGCCCAGTGCGCCACCAGGGCCTCCGGGGCATACAGCGCCGGGGCCTCCAGCACCTGCCAGCCACCCGACGCCCAGCGGTAGTGGGCGGCGTAGATCTCGCCGATGCGGGCATCCATCGCCACCCAGATGTCGTCCCCGGCCCCCTGGGCGCGGGCGTCCTCGGCCACCAGCATCAGGCTGTCGATGGCCAGCACCGGCTTGTCCGCCCCCAGCGCCAGGCCCTGGGCCACGGCGCAGGCGGTACGCAGGCCGGTGAAGGCCCCGGGGCCCTTGCCGAAGGCGATGGCGTCCACATCGGTCAGCGTCAGGCCCGCGGCCTGCAGCAGCGCCCGCACCTCGGGCAGCATGCGGGCCGAGGCCTGCGGGCCGCCCGCGGCCTCGAAACAGGTGACCCCGCCGGGCGTCACGAGGACCAGCGCCATCGTGTCGGTCGCGCTGTCTAAGGCAAGCAAAACGGGCATCGCGGCAGTTTACCGTCGCCCCTCTGGCGCGGCCCCGCTCCCCGGGGGCTCAAAGCAGCTGCGGATTGCCCTGCCAGACGGCCCAGGTCAGCACCGACGCGAAGCCCACCCAGGCCAGGTAGGGCAGCAGGAGCAGCCCGGCCAGCGGGCGCACCCGCCAGAAGCGCCAGGCCGTCAGCGCCACCAGGGCCAGCAACAGCAGCACGTCCACGAAGGCCAGCCGGCCATCGCGCCACGCGAAAAACAACCAGGACCACAGCGCATTCGCCGCCAGCTGCGCGACGAACAGACCCAGCGCCCATCGGCGCCCGGGCGCGGCCGGCTCGCGGGCCACCAACCAGGCCGCCACCGCCATCAGCGTGTAGAGCAGCGACCACACCGGCCCGAACACCCCCGCAGGCGGCGCCCAGGACGGCCTGGCCAACTGCGCATAGAACACCGGCGCCCCGCGCGACGCCAAGCCGCCCAGCACCGCCGCAGCAGCCACCCCCAGCAGACAGCCCAGCAACAAGGCCTTGGACGAACGAAACCGCGACGAGGACGAGACGGACATGGGCATCAAAGGACAGCGGGCGGCAACGCCGCGGCGGCCGCACTGTGCCACAGGGCCGGCTCGGCCCGCGGCTTTCCACGGCAATCGGCGGCATTCAGCGCCCGGCCGGCCGTCACCTGCCATTGCGCGTCGCCGTCGGCCACTCATGCGCCCCGGCCTGCCATTCGCCGGCCCGCCCGCCGCGGCCGCGCCCGGCCCGGTCAGCATCGGCCCCATGAAGTACCGAACCCTGCTCCGCAACAACCGCGGCTTCCTGCTCTTCCTGGTCAGCTTTGCGCTGCTGCGCACCGCGGTGGCGGACTGGAACCCCATTCCCTCCGGCTCCATGCGGCCCACGCTCAAGGAGGGCGATGTCGTGCTGGTGAACCGGCTGGCCTACGACCTCAAGCTGCCGCTGACCGACGTGGTGCTGCTGCCGCTGGGCGAGCCACGACGGGGCGACGTCGTCACCTTCAGCTCGCCGGCCACCGGCACCCGGCTGATCAAACGCATCGTGGGCCTGCCCGGCGACCGCATCGCGTTGCATGACGACCAGCTGTGGATCAACGGCCAGCCGCTGGCCTATGGCCCTGCCCAGCATGCCGGCGAGTGGCTGGCCCCCGGCTGGGCCACCGACGCGTTGCGCCGCACCGAGCACCTGCCCGGCCGGCCCCACCTGGTGCAGCAGCTGCCCGCCGTGACCGCGCGCCGCGACATGGCCGAGATCACGCTCCCGCCCGACCAGTTCTTCATGATGGGCGACAACCGCGACAACAGCGAGGACTCCCGCTACTTCGGCCCCGTGCCCCGCCAGGCCTTCATCGGCCGCGCCCATCATGTGCTGGTATCGGCCGACTGGCTGGGCGAGGACGGCTGGCGGATGGCCCCGAGGTGGGGGCGATGGGGGAGCGAGATCCAGTGACACCTCGCGCCGATCGAGATCACTCCTCCCACCTGAACCGCCACACCGCCACCGCGGCAAACACCGCGCTGAAGCCCAGCATCACCGCGCAGGGCAGCAGTGCCGCCGAGAACGGCTGGCCGCGCCAGGTCATGGCGTCCAGCGCGTCCACCGCCCAGCGGGTGGGCACGGCCAGGGAGACGGTCTGCAGCCACTCCGGGAAGATGAAGGCCGGCACCCAGGCGCCGCCCAGCATCACCATCAGCAGCGTGGCCAGGATGGCCAGGCCCCGGGTGGCCTCGGGCGTGCGGCCCAATGCGGCCACCAGCAGGCCGAAGCAGGCGGTGAGCAGCGAGTAGCTCAGCAGCACCAGCGCAAAGCCGGCCGCGCTGCCCAGCAGCCGCACGCCGAAGAAGGCGAAGGCCACCGCGTAGACCACCGCGAACACGATCAGCGAGATCAGCGTGCCGGCCACGATGCGGCTGCCCAGCAGCTGGGCCCGGCCGAGCGGCGCCGCGCGCAGGCGCTTCCACAGGCCCAGGCGGCGCATCATCAGCAGGCCCAGCGCCATGTCGACCCCGGCCATCAGGATGAACTGCACGCCCATGCCGGCGAACGAATGGGCATAGCTGTTGTAGGCCACCGGCATGGCGTTGGCGTCGGCCTGCACGGCCTCGACCTCGCGGGTGCTGTAGGGCAGCGAGAGCCCGCCGCCCTCGGCGGCCGAGGCGCCAGCGCCGGCCGCCGAGGCCGCGGCCGTTGCGGCGGCCGGGTCGCCGTGGTTCACCTCGTCGATCGCGTCGAACATGCGCATCAGCGACGCGCGCCGTTCCGGGGGCAGGTCTTGCGCGTTGCGCACCTGCTGCTGGAAGCCGTGCATCTGCTCGGTGCTGAAGGCCTGCCGGCCCACCTCCTGCATCAGCGACTGCGCCAGCAGCCCGCGCACCACGGCCAGCGCCTGGGCCTGCGAGGGGTCGTAGTGCAGCGTGATCTCGGGCTTGCGGCCGGCGCCGAACAGCGCGCCGCCGGCCTGGCGGCCCAGGCCTTGCGGCAGCACCACCAGCGCCTGCAGCTTGCCGGCGCGCACCAGCGGCAGCAGCTCGTCCTCGCTGCCGGCCTGGGTCTTGAGCGTGGCATCGGCCTGCAGCGCAGCGACCACGCGCTGGGACAGCACGCTGCGGTCCAGGTCGACCACGCCGATCGGAATGCCCGCGTGCTTGCTGCCGGAGCTGCCGAACAGCGAGCCGAAGAAGGCGGCGATGAGGATGGGGGCGACGATGCTCATCAGCACCGCGCGGCGGTTGGAGAAGTGCAGCCGGAGTTCGGCACGCACCAACGCGATCAGGGCGTTCATGGCGGGGTTCCTTTGCAAGAGCGGGGCGGCACGCGTCAGTCGCGCAGTTGGCGACCCGTCAGGGCCAGGAACACGTCTTCCAGCGTGGCCCGCTCGGAGCTGATGCGGCGCACGGCCACGCCGCGGCGGGCCAGTTCGGCCAGCAGCGCGGCGCTGTCGGCTGCGATGTCGGCCACGCTCAGCTCCAGGCGCTGGCCCGTGCGGCGCACACCGGCCAGGCCGGCCAGCGCGGCGTCGGCCACCTCGCCGTCCAGCTCCAGCTGCAGGGTCTGCGCGGCGGGCAGGCGGGCGAACAGATCGGCCTGCGTGCCGCTGGCCACCACGCGGCCGTGGTCGATGATGACGATGCGGTCGGCCAGGCGCTCGGCCTCCTCCATGTAGTGCGTCGTGTAGATCAGCGCCTTGCCGGCGGCCTTGAGGGCCTCGAGATGGTCGAAGATGGCGTTGCGGCTTTGCGGATCCACGCCGGCCGTGGGCTCGTCCAGCAGGATGACCTCGGGGTCGTGCACCAGCGCGCAGGCGATGTTGAGGCGGCGCTTCATGCCGCCGGAAAAGGTGGCCGGGCGGTCGGCCGCGCGGTCCAGCAGGCCCACCTGGGCCAGCACCGCGTCGGCCCGTTGCCGCCGCTGGGCGGCCGGCAGCCCGTACAGCGCGCCGAACAGCTCGACGTTGTGGCGCGCCGGCAGCTCATCAAAGAGCGCGATGTCCTGCGGCACCAGGCCGATGCGCCGCTTGTAGGCCGCCTCGTCGGCCGCCAGGCTGAGGCCGCCGCGCAGCTGCACCTGGCCGGCATCGGGCACCGTCAGGCCGCTGATCATGCCCACCGTGGTGGACTTGCCGGCGCCGTTGGGCCCCAGCAGGCCCAGCACCTCGCCGGGCCGCAGCTCGAAGGCCACATCGGCCACCGCCTGGCGCGCGCCGTAGGCCTTGCGCAGGCCGCTGACGCGCAGCGCGGCTTCCTGTCCATCCGTCATCACACGGCTCCCTGGAGTGTCGAACGGCCGCGATGCTAGACAGGCCAGGTGACGCGCGTCGATCCGGTGCGACCAGTGGTCAGCCCGCGGCGTGAATCGACAGCGCCACGGGGTGAATCGCGCCATACTGGCCGCATGGCACATCGCGTCGGCATCGTCGGTACGGGCTGGGTCGGCACCAGCGTCGCGTTCTCCACGCTGATGAGCGGCGTGGCCGGCGAGTTGTGGCTGCACGATGCACGCGGCGCGGTGGCCGAGGGCGAGGCGCTGGATCTGGCCGACGGCGCCGCCTTCTACCCGCGCTGCGCGGTGCAGGCCGTGCCGCTGGAGCGGCTGCGCGAGGCCGACGTGGTGGTGATCGCCGCCGGGCGCAATGGCCGGCCCGACGAATCGCGGCTGGACCTGCTGCGCGACAACGCCCGCATCGCGGCCGACATCGGGCGCGCGCTGGCCGGCTTCGGCGGGCTCATCGTCGTCGTGACCAACCCGGTGGACGTGCTGGTGCGCGTGGTGACCCAGGCCAGCGGCCTGCCACCGGAGCGGGTCATAGGCACCGGCACGCTGCTGGACACCTCGCGGCTGCGCGAGCGTCTGGCCAAGCGGCTGCAGGTCGCGCCGCAGGCGGTGCACGCCCAGGTGATCGCCGAGCATGGCGACTCCTCCGTGATGCTGTGGCACGGCGCCCGCGTGGGCGGCGTGGCGCTGCGCGACTGGCCGGGCTGGCAGGCGGACGACGAGGCGCGCATCGCGCAGTCGGTGCGGCGCGCGGCCTACGAGGTGATCCAGCGCAAGGGCGCCACCAACCACGCGATCGGCCTGGTCACCGCGCGGCTGATTGCCGCGGTGCTGCGGGATGAGCGGCCGCTGCTGCCGGTGTCGCGGGTGCAGACCGGCGCGGCCGGGCTGCAGGGCGTGGCGCTGTCGCTGCCCGCGCTGATCACGCTGCAGGGCGCCGTGCAGGTGATGGAACCCGACATGGACGCTGCCGAATGCGCGGCCCTGGCCGTCTCGGCGGCGCTGCTGGACAAGGCCTACGCCCAGATCGCCGCCGACTGACGGCGGGCATCACCAACAGCCGTTCGCTCAGCGCACGGGGCCGGCGCCCGGCAAGCCGTCCAGATAGGCCTCCAGCGCCCGCCGCAGTTCGTCCAGCGCGGCGCGCACGCTGGCGGGCGACCCGGCCGCCGCATCGTCGTGGATGGCGACGGCGCTCTTCATCAGCTGCTGCACCACGGTGGCCACCGCCGTCAGCCGCGCCGCATCCAGCCCCGGCAGATGCGGCGCCAGCACCGCGGCCACGCGCTCGCGCACCTCGCGCCGGACCTCCAGGATCAACGCCTCGGGCGCCCCGGGCGAATCCAGCAGCCGGGCGAACGACGGGTGCGACCCCCGGAAGGCCACCAGCGCCCCCAGCATCTGCGCGGCGAGCTCGGTGCGGCTCCAGGCCGGGCTGGCCGCGGCCATGCCCTCGAGCCGGCCGCGCAGGTCGGCCGCCTGGCCGGCGATGACGGCCCGCGCCAGCGCCTCCTTGGTGGGAAAGAACTGATACAGCGAGCCGATGGAGGACTGCGCCGCCTGGGCGATCTCGGCGGTGGTGGCGGCGTCATAGCCCTTGTCCGCAAACACCTGGGCGGCGGCAGCCAGCAGGGCCTCGACCCGCAGCTGCCCACGCTGGCGCCGCGGCTCGCGTCGCGCAACGGGGGGCGGGCTTGATTTTTGTGAGGATTCACTCATAAACTCAATTCATGAGCCATCGCTCACAAAAAGGAAGTCCCATGCTAAATCCATCCCAGACCGCGCTCGTGCTCATCGACCTGCAGCAAGGCATCCTCGGCTACGGCCAGGCCCCTTGCAGCGGCGCCGAGCTGGTGCAGCGCACGGCGCCCGTGGTAGCGCGCTTTCGCGCCGCCGGGGCGCTGATCGTGCGGGTGAAGGTGGGCTGGAGCGAGGGCTATCCCGAGCTGCTGCGCCAGACCGCCGACCTCAGCGCCGCGCCGCCCGCGGACGGCCTGCCCGCCGATTGGTGGGCCGACCCGGCCGGGCTGCCGACGCAGCCGGGCGACCTGCTCATCACCAAGCGCCAGTGGAATGCCTTCCACGGCACCGAGCTGGATCTGCAACTGCGCCGGCGCGGCATCACGACGCTGGTGTTCGGCGGCATCGCCACCCACATCGGCGTGGAGGGCAGCGTGCGCGCGGCCTGGGAGCTGGGCTACCAGCTCTACATCGCCGAAGACCTGTGCAGCGGCCCGGTCGCCGAGGCGCACCAGGGCTCGATGCGCTACGTGATGCCGCGTCTGGGCCATGTGCGGCCCAGCGCCGGGATCACGCTGGGCTGAGGCGCCTCAAGAGGCCGCCAGCGCGCGGCCGATCAGGATCTTCTGCACCTCGCTCGTGCCCTCGTAGATCTGCGTGACGCGCACGTCGCGGTAGATGCGCTCCACCGGGAAGTCGCTCAGGTAGCCATAGCCGCCGTGGATCTGTATGGCCTGGGAGCAGACCTTCTCGGCCATCTCGCTGGCGAACAGCTTGGCCATCGCCGCCTCCTTCAGGCAGGGCCGGCCGGCATCCTTGAGGCTGGCGGCATGCCAGATCAGCTGGCGCGCGGCCTCGATCTGCGTGGCCATCTCGGCCAGCATGAACTGGACGGCCTGGTGCTCGAAGATGGGTTGGCCGAAGGTGACGCGATCCTTGCTGTAGCGCAGCGCAGCCTCGAAGGCCGCGCGGGCCATGCCCACGCTCTGCGATGCGATGCCGATGCGCCCGCCCTCCAGGCCCGACAGCGCGATCTTCAGGCCCTGGCCCTCCTCGCCCAGACGATTGGCCGCCGGCACCCGGCAGTTCTCGAACAGGATCTGGGCCGTGTCGCTGCTGTGCTGGCCCAGCTTGTCCTCGATGCGGGCGACCGTGTAGCCGGGCGTCGAGGTGGGTACGAGGAAGGCGCTGATGCCCTTTTTGCCGGCACTCTTGTCGGTCACGGCCATCACGATGGCCACGTCACCGTGCTTGCCGCTGGTGATGAACTGCTTGACGCCGTTCAGCACATAGTCGTCACCATCCCGTGTGGCGGTGGTGCGCAGGCCGCCGGCCTCGGAGCCGACGTGCGGCTCGGTCAGGCAGAAGGCGCCCAGCATGTCGCCACGCGCCAGCGGTTTCAGGAAGCGCTCCTTCTGGTCGGCATTGCCGAAGGCCATCAGGATGGAGCTCACGGGGCAGTTGTTGACGCTGACCACCGTGCTGGTGCCGCCGTCGCCGGCCGCGATCTCCTCCAGGATGACGGCCAGCGCAAGGTAGTCCAGCCCGGCGCCGTCCCACTCGGTGGGCACGGCAACGCCGTAGCAGCCCAGCGCGGCCAGGCCTTTCAGCTGCTCGGCGGGGAAATGGTGGGCCTTGTCCCAGGCCGCAGCATGGGGGGCGATCTCGGCCTGCACATAGGTGCGAATGGCGTCCTGGACGGCCAGGTGGTCGTCGCTCAGCAGCATGAAAGTCTCCTTGTGTTCTTGTCCTTGCGGTGCGCGATTGTCAATGGCCGCGACCGATCGGGCCGCGACAGCGGCGCCAAGGCGGCAGCGTGACGGAGCCCCCCAAGGTCGGGGGGGCAGACCGTAACCCCGAAAACGATCGGCACGGAGACACTCCCAGCCTCGACACCCGATCTGTACCTGCCAGGGAGAACCCGATGAAGCTCACCATGTTCAAGTCCGCCGCAGCCGCCGTGCTGCTTGCTGCTGCCACGTCGGCCAGCCACGCCACCACCTGGGTCTGGTCCTTCGCCGGCGAGCAGGGCACGATGCAAACCGATGGCACGGGCAATGCAGCCGGCACCTACAACGTGCTGGACTTCACCGTGACCTCGTCCAGCGTAGGCGGCACGCTGGGCAGCTTCAGCGACGGCACCTACACGGCCAACAACCTGGCCACCTTCATGCCCTACAGCTTTGACTGGAACGGCTCCGAAATCACCCAATGGCACCAGGCTGGCACCAACACCTTCGGCTGGAACATCTACCAGCAGACGTCGCAGCCCGACCACTTCTACTTCTTCGGCTGGGCCGATGGCAACGTCAACGTTGCGATGTCGGCCGCCTACTACAACATGACTACCGCCAGTGCCATTTCCGTCGGCGCCCTGAGCATCTCGGCCGTACCCGAACCGGCGAGCGTGGCGCTGATGCTGGGTGGCGTGGGCCTGCTGGCGCTGCGCGCTGCACGCATCAGCCGCCGCAAGGACGTGTCGCTCTCACGCTGAGGCGCACAAACGCTGCCGGGCCATGACCCGGCCCACGCTCAAAGGGCGGCCCAGCTCAGCGTAGCGTCCGGGTCGTCCGGCACGAGCCGCGCACGACAGCCGGCGAACCTCTGCACATCGCCTTCCCGCCGCAGGCGCGCCGCACTGGGGGTGGCCTGCCCAATCAACGGGGCCAGCAGGCTCTGGCGCAGCAGCTCCAGATCCAGCTGCCGCGCGGCGTACACCGCCCAGTCCACAGGCGCGGCATCCAGTGTCCAGCGCCCCAGCGTGTTGCGCCAGGCCGGCCAGCGGCGCGGCTCCACGCGCCAGGGGGCGGCAGACAGTTGCTCGCAGGCCACCGGCCCGTCGGCCGACGCGCTGGCCAGGCGGGCCTGCCACTGCGCATCGCTGTCCCGTGCGCTCAGTTCAGGCAGCAACCCCAGTTGATAGCGATAGCGGCACGCCAGCCGATCGAGCACGCCCGACTCGGGCGCCGATGCGGCATCGGCGCAGCCGTCCCGTGCGGCCGCGAGATCGCGCAGCACCTCACGCGTGAAACGGGCTTCGCTGGGCACCCAGTGCCTGGGGCTCAGCGCGCGGGCCGGCAGCGGCACCAGCAGGGACTGCAGCAGCTCGCGGCGGACGCTGCCGCGCGCGACCAGTTCCGCCGCCTGCAACCAGCTGCGCTGCACCGCGGCCACGCCCATCATGGTGCCGAGCAGGCTGCGCGAACCCGCCAGCGCGCGGCGCGCCAGGTGGTCGGCATGCCTGAGCGCTGCCTCGGCCTGGGCGGGGTCGGAAGCCAGTGCGGCCGTCATGCCGAACCACTGCACACAGCTGCCGAGGTCGCTGAAGCGCGGCAAAGGCAGCGAGGCAAAAGGGCGCGCTGCGCCAGAGCCACCAGGCTCACGCTCGGGCAACAGCTCTTCATAGAACGCCGCCTGCTCGACCAGCTCGCAGCGCGCGCCCAGCACCTGGGCCGCCGCCAGCAGCTGGTGGGCCCGCTCGGGCTGCGCCAGCCAGAGCGCGACACAGCGATCCCGGCCCGGACGGCAGGTCCAGAGGGGGTCCTGGGGCCAGCGCAGCAGACCCGACCCCTGGGCTGCGCCACGCCGCAGCGCGGCCTGCCCGGCGACAAAGACATCGACGCCAACAGGCGCGCTCAGGCCCTGCAATGCGACGAATCCGTTGCGATCGCGCGGTGCCTGTTCGGGCTCCAGCCGCAGCTCGGCCGCCAGCGGCTCGGGCGACACATCCGCCCACGGCCCGTTGCTGGCGACCCATGCCGCCCCCACACACACAGGGCGCCGCCCACGGCCGTCGCCAACCACCGCCACGCTGATCTCATCCACGCCTCCCGACGCAGATGCTACGCAATGATGCGTTAGCGTATGAAGCCAGGAATCACCAGTCCAGCCGCTGCCCGTCGTAGTTGAAGAAGCTGCCGGTGTCGGCCGGCTTCACGCTGGCGAGCACCGTTCGCATGCCGGCCACGCTGGTGGGCGGGTCGATATCGGCGCCGTCACCGCCCATGTCGGTCTTGACCCAGCCGGGGTGGAAGCTCAGCAGCGTCGCGCGGCCGGCCAGCACGAGCGACGCATCCTTCATCACCGAGTTGGCGGCCGCCTTGGAGGCCCGGTAGAGCCAGCCCGCCGGGCTGGTGCGCAGGCTGATGGAGCCCATCTTGGAGGCCAGCACCGCGATGCGTGCACCCGGCGCCAGCGCGTCCTGCAACTGCGGCAGCACACGCATGGGGCCGAGCACGTTGGTGTGCATGACGGCATCGAAGTCCGCCTCGGTGGGCGCCTCCAGACCCTGGGTGCGCGGGCCGTAGACACCCGCGTTGATCACAACGACGTCGAAGGCCTCGCCGTCGATCTGCCAGGCAAGACCTGACACGCTGGCCGTGCTGGTGACGTCCAGCTTGAGCGGCTTGGCGCCCTGCGCGGTGATGCGGGCCAGGCCCTCGTCGTCACGCGCGGTGGCCGTGACCTGAGCCCCGGCGGCGCGGTATTGGCGAACGAACTCCAGGCCAAGCCCGCGCGAGGCCCCGATGATCAGCACATGCATGTCTAGGTCTTTCAGCCGGCGCCCGATGCGCGGCCAGCGAGAGGAAATGACCGCACCGGGCCTGTCGGCGCGCGGCACGGGAGCGGGGCAGCCCGGACCTCGCGCGGCGCCGGGCCGGCGACGGGCTGCCTACGCACATCATCGCCGGTCCCCGGAGGCAGACCCCGCCGCAGGGTCAGACCATCTCGAGCGCCAGCGCCGTGGCCTCGCCGCCGCCGATGCACAGGGCCGCGACGCCCTTCTTGAGGCCGCGGGCCTTGAGCGCGCCCAGCAGCGTGACGACGATGCGCGCGCCGCTGGCCCCGATGGGGTGGCCCAGTGCGACCGCGCCGCCGTTGACGTTGACGATCTCGTGCGGCAGCTTGAACTCGGCCATGGCCGCCATCGTGACGGCGGCAAAGGCCTCGTTGACCTCCCACAGGTCCACCTGGCCGGCCTGCCAGCCGGCCTTGGCCAGCGCCTTCTGGATCGCGCCGACCGGGGCGGTGGTGAACCACTCCGGCGCCTGGGCGTGCACCGCATGGCTGACGATGCGGGCGATGGGCTGCAGGCCGCGCGCCTTGGCCGTGCTCTCGCGCATCAGCACCAGCGCCGCGGCGCCGTCGGAGATGCTGGACGAGGTGGCGGCCGTGATGGCGCCGTCCTTCTTGAATGCGGGCTTCAGCGTGGGGATCTTGTCCAGCTTGGCCTTGAAGGGCTGCTCGTCGAACTTGATGACCGTGTCGCCCTTGGGGCTGCTGATCGTCACCGGCGCCATCTCCCAGTCGAAGGCCCCGTTCTCGTTGGCAGCCTTGGCCCGCTGCGTGGACGAGATGGCGTACTGGTCCATGGCCTCGCGGCTGAACGCGTACTTGGCCACGCAGCTTTCGGCGAACACGCCCATGGCCTTGCCGCGCTCGTAGGCGTCCTCCAGGCCGTCCAGCGCCATGTGGTCGTAGACGGCGCTGGCGCCGTACTTGATGCCCTTGCGCGCGAACATCAGGTGGGGCGCGTTGGTCATGCTCTCCATGCCGCCGGCCACCATCACCTCGGCCGAGCCGGCCGCCAGCATGTCGTGGGCGAACATCATGGTGCGCATGCCGGAGCCGCACATCTTGCTCAGCGTGACGGCGCCGGCCGAGTCCGGCAGACCGGCGCGGCGCAGCGCCTGGCGGGCGGGCGCCTGGCCCTGGCCGGCCATCAGGCAGTTGCCCATCAGCACCTCGTCCACCGCGTCGCCGGGCACACCGGCGCGCTCGACGGCAGCCTTGATGGCCACGGCGCCCAGCTCCCAGCCGGCCAGGCCGGCAAAGTCACCCAGCAGGCCACCAATGGGCGTGCGGGCAGCAGACACGATGACGATAGGGTCGGACATGAGGGTCTCCTGAACGTGATGGGAATAGTCCATTGTCGGCCTTTTGATTGACGTTTACGTCAACCGCCGCAAAGCCCGGCAAGGCGCTGGGGTTCAGCAGCCGCAGCCGTAGGAAAAGCTGTCCACCGCCAGCAGTCGCCAGCGGCCGGCCACATTGGCGAGCAAGGCGCGGAACCAGGGGTCGTCATGCGCCGGCGGCCCCTCCAGATGACCCGGGCCGCGGCCGGTGGCCTGCAGCCAGACCAGGTCGGCGATGCCATCGCCGTCGAGGTCCACGCTGCGCAGCTCGGCGCGGACGAAGCCGGTGGCCTCGCGGTCCAGCGCCGCCGTCTGCCGGGTCCAGCGCGCCGGGCCGGCCGGCAGCGGCCGGCTGCTCCAGAAGCGGAACAGCGTGGCGGGGCCGCGGGTGGCGGGCAGCTCGAACCCGTTGCGCCGGTAGGTGGCCGCGTCGGCCTGGCCATGGCTGAAGCCGGGCTGCCATCCGGGGCAGTTGTAGTCGCGGGTGGGGTCCCACTCGTCGGCGGCCAGCTCAGGGCGGCGCAGCTCGTCGTGCAGTTGCTCGCCCGCCGTCAGGCTGATGCGATGCAGCGGCCGGTTCAGGCGGTCGATGCGGGTACCGGGCGCCACCTCGCCGCGATGGGGCGAGCCCGGCTGCAGCGACTCGTGCAGCCGCTGCACCTGAGCGCCGAAACGGCTGGCCAGCGCCGCGGGCGATTCAGCCGGGCCTGCCAGCTCGACCTCGCTGCGCCACCAGGAGGGAGCGGCCGGCGGCAACGCGGGCACGGCCCGCACAAAGGCCGCCACCCGGCGCCCGCCCGCCTCCATGAAGACCTCGCTCCACAAGGCCAGCGCAGCCGAGGCGCCATCCGCCGGCCCCTGGCGCAGATCGTCCCAGGCCGGCCACACGGTCGGCGCCTCCGTTTCCGTCAGCAGCTCGCCCGAGAGCCGGGCCTTCATGCGCTCGAGCTGCTCGTCGGGGCCGCGCGGTGCAGCCTCGCCCTGGGCCTCGCGCTGCTGGGCCACCCGCCGCGCGTAGTGGGCCAGCAGCCCCCAGTCGGGCTGTATCCAGAAGGCGCGTGCCGGATCGAAGTCGGGGTTGTCGCCACCGTCGGGAAGTTGCGGGCGGCTCAGCCCGTCAAGGTCCTGCGGCGCAGCCTGCAGGTAGCGACAGGCGGTATAGCCGGACAAGGCCTGACCCTCCAGCAACTGCACCGGACAGTAGCCTGCGCCGGCATCGGGACCGGTCAGGCGCAGCGGCGCGTTCAGGGGGAGCCGGGCCAGCACGGCAGCATCGGCCCGGGGCTGGGCGCGCAGCAGCAGCTGACTGCCCCCGACCCAGCGCTGATCGGCCGGTACACCGCCCTCGCCGGCGCGCGGCAGCGCCACCGGCTGCTCACTCAGGTAGCGGCAGGCCACGAAGGCCAGCCGGGCACCGGCCTCGACCATGCACCAGTCGCCACCGCCCACGGCGGGCGTCACCAGCCGCACGCGGCTGCCCTGCTGGAGACGGGCGAGCACAGCGGCCGTGGGCGATGCCTCGGCGCGCAACAGCAGGGAGGTGGCGTTGACCCATCGATCGCCAGCGCCGGCCAGGGCCAGCGGCGACAGCAGGGCCAGGGCAGGCATCCAGCAGATCGGCTTCATGCCGGCATCATCGGCCCATCCATCGCCCCCCGGGTACTAGGGCCTGTTAACACTACGGTAGCAGGCCGCGTTGTGGCCAGAAAGCCCGCGAGCAAGGCGCGAAACGAAGCTTGGGTAGGCCCCAAGCGAGGCTTCGCAAGGCCGCGCGCGGGCTTTCTGGCCACAACCCGAAGGGAAGGCTGGCCGCCCGCGGCCACTCGGCGTTGCAGCACTTGCCTGCATATCAATGCAGGCTGCGCGCTGCGCCTTGATTGGCCGCGGGCGGCCGGCCTTCGCGACCTACTGCCGTAGTGTTAACAGGCCCCAATGCCCGGGAGGCGCGAAACCGCTCAGCGGTAGAAGGCCTCGACCTGCCCCTTGAGCTTGATGCACAGCGGGCGGCCCTTGCGGTCCAGCGTCTTGCCGGCGGGAACCTTGACCCAGCCTTCGCTGATGCAGTATTCCTCGACGTCGAAGCGCTCCTTGCCGTTGAAGCGGATGCCGACGTCGAACTCGAAGACGGCGGCCACATGGTGGGGGCTGCGCGGGTCGACGCTCAGGTGGTCGGGCAGCGGGGGACGGGTATCGCTCATGGTGCTCAGGGCAGGAAGAAAAGTTGCCCGCTATTGTCGGTGCCCGGCGCGCGCCGCCGCCGCGCCCGCCGCCCGGGCCTGGGAATAACCCGATGTGCCCTCTGACACCCCCGCCCCCAGGCCCGACACTGGGCCGGATTCCACTCAGGAGGACCCATGTTGCAGACCACCCGCCGCGCGGCGCTGGGCGTGCTCGCCGCCGCCTGCCTCGCGCTGACCGGCCCCGCCGTGCAGGCCGCGCCCGCCAGCGCCACCGCGCAGGCCGACCGCTGGCAGATTCCCGTTCATGTGAAGACGCTGGCCAATGGCCTGACCGTCGTCATCTCCCCCGACGCCAGCAGCCCCACGGTGGGCATCAGCGTGGTCTACAAGGTGGGCATGCGGCTGGAGCCGCAGAACCGCACCGGCTTCGCCCACCTGTTCGAGCACCTGATGTTCCAGGGCACGCCCACCGCGCCCAAGGGCGTGTTCGACAAGGTCATCACCTCGGGCGGCGGCAACAACAACGGCTCCACCCGGCCGGACTTCACCAACTACATCGAGACCGCGCCCTCGTCCTCGCTGGAAGCCATGTTGTGGCTGGAGGCCGACCGCATGAAGACGCTGGACTTCAACCCCGCGACGCTGAAGAACCAGCAGGACGTGGTGAAGGAGGAGATCCGCGTCAACGTGCAGAACCAGCCCTATGGCGGCTTCATGTGGCTGGACATCTCGGCGCTGGCCTTCGACAAGTGGGCCAACAAGCACGACGGCTACGGCAGCTTCGTGGACCTGGAGAACGCCAATCTGGACGACGTGCGCGCCTTCCACCGCGATTTCTACGGCCCCAACAACGCGGTGCTCGCCATCGCTGGCGACGTCACACCCGCCCAGGGCTTTGCGCTGGCCGAGAAGTACTTCGGCAAGATCGCCGCGCGTGCCGCGCCCAAACCCAGCGACTTCCGCGAAGGCCTGAACACCGCCGAGCGCCGCCTGACGCAGGCCGACAAGCTGGCCCAGGTGCCCGCCATCGCCGCCGCCTGGAAGCTGCCCGAGCGCGGCAGCAAGGATCAGGCGCCGTTCGCCGTGCTGGGGCAGTTGCTGGCCGGCGGTGATGCCTCGCGCCTCTACCAGGGCCTGGTCAAGGGCCGCGAGCTGGCGCTCAACCTCGACTCGCTCTACGGCCTGACCAGCGTGTGGGAATACGACGGCCCCAGCCTGTTCACCGTGTTCGCGCTCTACAAGCCCAGCAGCTCGGCCGATGCGCTGCTGGCCGGCATGGACGAGGAGATCGCCCGCATCGTGAAGGACGGCGTCGACGACGCGACGCTGAACAACCTCAAGACCGCGTTGCTGGCCGACTGGAACAACGACCTCGAGATGTTCCTGCGCCGCGCCGACCGCCTGGCCAAGCTGCAGGCGCTGTGGGGCGATGCCCATGTCGTCAACCAGGTGCCCGGCTGGATTGCAGGCGTCACCTCGGCCGACGTTCAGCGCGTGGCCACCACCTACCTGACCCGCGCCAACCGCTCCGTCATCGACCGCAAGCCGGCCGCGATGCTGGCCCCGCCCGCCCCCGCTGCGTCCGCAGCATCCAAGCCCTGAAGCCGGGAGGACTGCCATGAAGAAAGCCCTGACCCCTCGTTTGCGCCCGCTGCTGCTCGGCGCTGCACTGCTGGCCGCCGGACTCGCGCAGGCCGCGCCCCTGGTGTTTCCGGCCGAGCTGCCGGCCTTCGGCAAGGACAAGCCGCTGAGCGTGCCCAAGATCACCCAGCAGACCCTGGCCAACGGCCTGCAGGTCTGGGTGGTGCCGCGCGCGGGCATTCCGCGCGTGGACTTCGTGCTGGCCCTGCGCGGCGCCGGCTTTGGCGCCGATGCCGCCAGCGAGCCCGGCCGCGCCAAGCTGCTGGCCGGCCTCCTGACCGAAGGCACGGCGCGCCACAGCTCGCGCCAGATCGCCGAGACCGCCCAGTCGCTGGGCGGCGCGGTGGGCGCCAGCGCCAGCAACGACGGCATCACCGTCACCGGCAACGCGCTGGCCTCGCACGCCACCGGCATGGCGAGCCTGCTGGCCGAGATCGTGCGCGAGCCGGCCTTCCCGGCCGGCGAGGTGCAGCTGGCCAAGACCAATGCGCTGCAGGCGCTCAAGGCCAGCAGCTCGCAGCCTTCCTTCCGCGCCACCAAGGCGCTGAACCAGGCCATCTACGGCGAGCACGCCTACGGCCACACACAGGAGACCGAGGCGTCCATCGGCGCCGTCACGCCCGAGGCGCTGCGCGCCGAGCACACGCGCCGCATCCGGCCCGACCATGCCCTGCTGGTCATCACCGGCCGCATCACGCCCGAAGCGGCGCTAAAGCTGGCCCGTGAGGCCTTCGGCGGCTGGAAGGCCAGCGGCGCGCCCCTGCCCGAGCTGGCCGCGCCGCCCGCCACGATGCCGGTGCAGCACCTGCTGCTGGAGCGGCCGGGCAGCGTGCAGTCCACGCTGCGCCTGGGCCGCCCCGGCATGGCCGCCAGCGGCGCCGATCAGGTGGCGCTGCGCCTGACCAGCACCATCCTCGGCACCGGCTTCTCCAGCCGGGTGAACCTTAACCTGCGCGAGGACAAGGGCTACACCTACGGCGCCCGGGCGGGCGCCCAGTCCTGGCGGGCCGGTGGTGCCATCAGCGGCGGGGCCGACGTGCGCAACGACGTGACCGGCGCCGCGATGACGGAATACATCAAGGAGTACCGCCGCATCGGCAGCGAGCCCGTGCCCGAGGCCGAGCTGGCGATGCACAAGCGCTACATGGCCGGCAGCTACCTGGTGGGCGCACAGCTGCAGGGCTCGGTGGCCGGCCAGCTGGCGAACAACTGGCTGGTGGGCCTGCCGGCGGACTTCCTGGGCCAGTTCGTGCCGGCCATCGCCAAGGTCAGCGCGGCCGACGTGCAGGCCATGGGCAAGAAGTACTTCAACCCCGACGAGCAGAGCTGGGTGGTGGTGGGCGACCCCGAGAAGATCGCCGAGCAGCTCAAGCCCTTCGGCGAGTTCAAGGCGGTCAAGCCCTGACCCCGCCGGCGGGAGCGACGCCGCTCAGCGCGGGTCGGCGTCGCTGCCCAGCAGCTTGAACATGGAGACCGACTGCACCAGCGTCTGCGCCTGACTGCGCAGGCTGCTGGCGGCGGCGGCCATCTCCTCGACCAGCGCCGAGTTCTGCTGGGTGCTCTGGTCCATCTGCGCCACCGCCGTGCCCACCTCGCCCACGCCGGTGGCCTGCTCCTGGCTGGCCTGGCTGATGCTGGTCATCACCTCGGTGACCTGGCGGATGCTGTCGCCCAGCTCGGCCATGGTCTGACCGGCCTGGTCCACCAGCGCCGAGCCGGCCTCCACGCGCTCCACGCTGGCCGCGATCAGGGACTTGATCTCCTTGGCCGCCTCGGCACTGCGGGCCGCCAGGCTGCGCACCTCGGTGGCCACCACCGCGAAGCCGCGGCCAGCCTCGCCGGCGCGGGCCGACTCCACGGCAGCGTTCAGCGCGAGGATGTTGGTTTGGAAGGCCAGGCCGTCGATGATGCTCGTGATGTCGGCGATGCGGCGGCTGGACGCGCTGATGTCCTTCATCGTCAGCGCCACCTGTCCCATGACCTCGCCGCTCTTCTGCGCCACCTGGGAGGCCTGACGGGCCCGCTGGTCGCCATCCTGCGCGAAGCTGGCGTTCTCCTGCACGGTCGCGCCCAGCTGCTGCATGGCGGAGGAGGTCTGCTCCAGCGCGGCGGCCTGGCTTTCGGTACGGGTGGACAGGTCCTGGTTGCCCTGCGCGATCTCGGAGCTGGCCATGGCCAGGTTCTCGGAGTTGCGACGCACGGATTCGACCAGCTCGGTCAGGTTGATGCCCACCCGGTTGATCGCGCCGATCAGGCGGCCCACCTCGTCGCCGCGGCCGGATTGCAGGCGCACGGTCAGGTCGCCCCCGGCGATGGCCTCGGCCGCCTGCTGCACCTCGCGCAGCGGACGGCTCACCAGGCGCCGGATGGCCAGGTAGGACACCGCCGCCATCAGCGCCAGCAGCACCGCGGCCATGCCCAGCACCATGTTGCGCACGCCGCGCGCGCCGGCCGTGAACTCGTCGACATAGCTGCCGCCGCAGATCAGCCAGTTCAGGTCGTCGACGCTGCGGAACGCCACGATCTTGTCGCGCGGCTGGGTCTCGTTGCGCTCCTTGTTGATCCAGGCATAGGTCAGCTGGCCGGACCTGCGCTCCAGCATGTCCTTCACGAAGGGCACGCCGTTCGCATCGGCCACGTCCAGCAGCGAGTTGCCCTCCTTGGTCGGGTGTACCAGGGCCGTGCCGAGGGTCTTGCCGGGCTTGGCGTCCAGCACGTAGAAGTAGCCGGTCTGGCCGATCTTCATGCCGCGGATGGTCTGCTTGATCTCGCCCATCAGCCGCGTGAAATCCAGGCCCACGAAACGCACCGCGATGACCCGCCCGCTGTCGTCGAGCACCGGGTCGTACTGCGTCATGTAGTTGCGGCCGAACAGCGTGGCGGCGCCGACGAAGCGCTGGCCGCTGCTGACGGCCTTGTAGCCCGGATGCTCGCGGTCCAGCAGCGTGCCCACCGCGCGCTCGCCCTTGTCGTTCTTCAGCGAGGTGGTGATGCGCACGAAGTCGTCGCCGCTGCGCACGAACAGCGTGGCCACCGAGCCGGTCGCAGCACTGAAATCGTCCACCACCGAGAAGTCCAGGTTCACCGGCTTGCCGTGCAGCATGAGCACCGGGGTCGCGCGGCCCTTGATCTCGACCTCACCCTTGCCCGCCTCCAGTTCGCCGTGCAGGCTGGACTGGTAGGCCTGGGCCAGCGCACCTGCGCGCTCCTTCAGGTCCTTGGCCGACGCGTTGATCATGCTGGTCAGCACATCGGTCTGCATCTGCAGATCGCTGGTGGACTCGGTCTCGACCGTGCGCGTGAAGGCCAGCGAGACCACCACGGTGAAGGCCCCCACCAGCAAGGCGGTCATGAGGATGTTGGCGCCCGTCAATTGGGCACCGAGACTGAGGCTGCGCAGTCGGCTGTGTGTCATGGCTTGGGTAGGGACGCAGAGGAAGCCTGCGCCGCCAGGACAGGAAAGCCGGCAGGCAGGTCGGGCGGCTCGGCGCGCCCGGCCCCCGCGCTCAGCGCGTCGTGGCCTGCACCGGCTCCCGGACAGCACTCACCCCGGCGGGGCAAGTAATTCAACTGCATGAATCATATTTGACGCAGGTCAAATCACCCAAGCCAACTACTTCACGCTTGGCGCCTCCGCCAATATCCATTCGTTGCGATCGCATGCGCGATCGTCATAACCACGGCCAGGAGCCGAGGTCTACAGTGAATGGAGCCGGGGCCGGACACGCCTGCCTGTCGCCGGCGGGATAGCCCCATCATGCAGGCGAATTAATACTGCATCCATGGATTCCGGCTCCCTGCCCCAAGACCCGCGCCCGACGGCGCCCGGCGATCTGGCAGCAGCACCCGGTGCGGTGGCTGCGCCGAACGACCCGCTGGCGCCGACAGCCCGGCAGATCCTCGATGTGGCCGAGCGCGAGTTCAGCCGGCATGGCGTGGACAAGGTGTCGCTGCGCGAACTGGGCGTGGCCAGCGGGCAGCGCAATGTGTCGGCGGTCAGCTATCACTTCGGGTCGCGCGAAGGGCTGCTGGCCGCACTGCTGTCGCGGCGCATCCGGCGGCTCAACCAGCTGAGGCTGGAGCGCCTGCGGCTGCTGGCCCGGCTGGGCAAGGCCGACGAGCCGCATGCGGTGATCGGCGAGTCCTTCCGCGTGCTGGCCGACGCGGTGCGCGATGAACCCTGGGGCGCTGATTTCGTGCGCGTGCTGGCCCAGGTGTTCTTCCACCCGGAACTGGATTTCCACGCGCTGGTGCCCGAGGCACTGACCGAGGGCTACCGGCTGTCCATGACGCTGATTCAGCCCGCACTGGGCAGCCTGCCGCCGCAGACGCTGGAGGACCGCATGAGCCTGGCCTATCACCACGGCACCTACGCGCTCGCGATGTGGCTGCACACGCATGGACCGGTCACGGCCGGCCATGAGGCCGCCTACGAGGCCTTCGTGGACGACACGGTGGACTTCATCGTCGGCGGGGTCACCGCCCCGCGATCGCGCCGCCCGGCCTGATGCCGCGGGCCCCGGGCGCTCAGCGCTGTTCGTAGCGCAGCTTGACCTTGGCCAGGGCCCGCTTGAAGGCGGGCTCCACGGCCTCGGCGCAGTCGGCCGTGATCTGCAGGTCTTCCAGCAGGCCGTTGTGCAGGCCGTAGACCCAACCGTGTACCACCACCTCCTGGCCGCGCGCCCAGGCGTCCTGAACCACCGTCGTGCGGCAGGCGTTGCGCGCCTGCTCCAGCACGTTCAGCTCGCACAGCGCATTGACGCGCTGGCTCTCGGGCAGGCTCATGATCCATTCCTGATGGTCATTGCGCACGTCCTGCACATGGCGTATCCAGTTGGACACCAGGCCCACGCGGGCATCGGTGAGCGCCGCCTGCACGCCACCGCAGTTGCTGTGGCCCACGATGATGATGTGCTTGACCTTGAGGTGGTCCACCGCGAACTGCATCACCGACAGGCAGTTCAGGTCGGAGTGCACCACGACGTTGGCCACGTTGCGATGCACGAAGAGCTCGCCCGGCAGCAGGTCCACCAGTTCGTTGGCCGGCACGCGGCTGTCGGCACAGCCTATCCAGAGGTATTGCGGGGTCTGCTGCTTCAGCAGGCGCGAAAAGAAGCCGGGCTCGCGCTGCTCGGTATCACGGGCCCACCGCTTGTTGTTGTCCAGCAGGTCCAGCAGGTCGTTCGGGGTATTGCTCGTCGTGCTCATACGGGCATTGTCCATGCGGGGCCTGACGAACGCCGCTCCGGCACGGCGGCGCAGCGCCTCCGCCAGGGTCTTTGCTGCGCGCCGGGCCGCGCTGTGCTTACATCGTTTCGGCGAACAGTTCGCGGCCGATCAGCATGCGGCGGATCTCGCTGGTGCCCGCACCGATCTCATAGAGCTTAGCGTCGCGCCACAGCCGGCCCAGCGGGTACTCGTTGATGTAGCCGTTGCCGCCGAAGATCTGCACGCCCTCGCCGGCCATCCAGGTGGCCTTCTCGGCGGTCCACAGGATGACGCTGGCGCAGTCCTTGCGCACCTGGCGCACATGCTGAGGGCCCAGCATGTCCAGGTTCTTGGCCACCGTGTAGGCGAAGCTGCGGGCGGCCTGCAGCACGGTGTACATGTCGGCCACCTTGCCCTGGATGAGCTGGAACTCGCCGATGCTCTGGCCGAACTGCTTGCGGTCGTGGATGTACGGGATCACGTTGTCCATCACGCTCTGCATGATGCCCAGCGGCCCGCCGGTCAGCACGGCGCGCTCGTAGTCCAGGCCCGACATCAGCACCTTGGCGCCGTTGTTCACGCCGCCCAGCACGTTCTCGGCCGGCACCTCCACGTTCTGGAACACCAGCTCGCCGGTGTGCGAGCCGCGCATGCCCAGCTTGTCGAGCTTCTGGGCGATGGAGAAGCCGGGCATGCCCTTCTCGATGAGGAATGCCGTGACGCCACGTGCGCCGAGTTCCGGTTCGGTCTTGGCGTAGACCACCAGCGTGTCGGCATCGGGGCCGTTGGTGATCCACATCTTGCTGCCGTTGAGCAGGTAGACACCGCCCTTGTCCTCGGCGCGCAGCTTCATGCTGATGACGTCGGAGCCGGCACCGGGCTCGCTCATCGCCAGCGCGCCGACATGCTCGCCGGAGATCAGCTTGGGCAGGTACTTGTCCTTCTGCGCCTCGTTGCCGTTGCGCTTGATCTGGTTCACACACAGGTTGCTGTGCGCGCCGTACGAGAGGCCCACCGACGCGCTGGCGCGGCTGATCTCCTCCATCGCGATCATGTGGGCCAGGTAGCCCATGTTGGCACCGCCGTACTGCTCGGGCACCGTGATGCCCAGCACCCCCAGCTCGCCCATCTTGCGCCACAGGTCCATGGGGAACTGGTCGCTGCGGTCGATCTCGGCCGCACGCGGCGCGATCTCGGCCTCGGCGAAGGCACGTACCGCGTCGCGCAGCGCGTCGATGTCCTCGCCGAGCTGATGGTTGAGTCCGGGCAGGTTCATGAAGTCTCCAGCTGGCCGGGCAGGACCCGGCTCGTTTTAATTGACGTACACGTCAACTGTAGATCATGCCCGGCGCCCGCCTGAGTTCGCCTCAGTGCGCCGGCAGCAGCCGCTTCAGCAGCGGATGGCCCACGCGGCGCTCAGTGCCGATCGCGAAGTAAGGCTCGACCACGCCCTCGCAGGGCCCTACGCAGGTCAGCCCGTAGCGCTCCGCCAGCTTGTGCTGCATGCGCTCCGACGCCGGGAACACGCCCATGCCGGCGGCGCCGAAGGTGGCCAGCAGTGCGCTGTCCTCGAACTCGCCGGCAATGCGCGGACGCAGGCCGCGCGCCTCCAGCCAGGCCTCCAGCGGCGGGCGCACCGCCGCGTGCGAGGTCGGCAGTAGCAGCGGCACCGCGCCCAGCGACTGCGGGAAGTTGCGCTGCGCCGCCTCGGCCCATTGCGGCGCCGCGAACCAGGCCAGCGGCGAATGCCCCAGCGCATGGCTGTAGACCCGCAGGTTCGGGTTGGCAGGCGCGGGCCGGTCGGCCAGCACCACGTCCAGCCGGTGCAGCGCCAACTCGCCCAGCAGGTCGTCGAACTCGCCCTCGTGGCACAGCAGACGCAGGCGCGGCGTGTCCAGCACGGGCGCCAGCAGGTCCAGCACCTCCAGCTTGGACAGTCCGTCCGAAATGCCCACCGCCAGCCTCACGGTGGCCGTGCTGCCCACATCGCGCACCCGCTCCGGCAGGGCCTCGCCCAGTTCGAAGATGCGCTCCGCCTGGGTCAGCGCCACGCGGCCGGCATCGGTCAGCGTGAGGCCACGGCCGGCCGGCTTCAGCAGCGCGGCGCCGAGCGCCTGCTCCAGTTCCTTGACCTGGGTGGACACGGTCTGCACCGACAGGCCCAGGCGCTCGGCGGCCTTGGTCAGGCTGCCCTCCTTGGCCACGGCCCAGAAGTAGTAGAGGTGTCGGTAGCTGAAGGCCAGGCTCATATTCAGTCTTTGGCTGATGCTCTCTTCTTGATTTTCCGCTTTTTTGGAAGTCAAACGACACCTAGGCTGACAACCTTTCTTGTCTCTTCAGGAGAACCACATGTCCGTCACCACCTCGTCCACCCCGATCACCGTGCTGCGGTCCGGGGCACTTGACCGCGTCGGACAGCAGCGCGTGCTGCGCAACACCTATGCGCTGCTGTCCATGACGCTGCTGTTCAGCGCGGCCGTCGCCGGCGCAGCCGTCGCCTTCAGCCTGCCAGCCCCCGGCATCATCCTGACACTGGTGGGCTATTTCGGCCTGCTGTTCGCCATCCACAAGCTGCAGAACCGCGGCGCCGCCGTGGGCCTGGTGTTCGCGCTGACCGGCTTCATGGGCTGGACGCTGGCTCCGATGCTGAGCCGCTACCTGGCCCTGCCCGGCGGCGGACAGACCATCATGCTGGCGCTGGGCGCCACCGGCGCGGTCTTCCTGGGTTTGTCGGCCTGGGTGCTGACCACGCGTCGCGACTTCAGCTGGATGGGCGGCTTCCTGTTTGCCGGCATGATCGTCGCGCTGGTGGCAGGTCTTGCGTCCGTGTTCCTGCAGATCCCGGCGCTGGCGCTGACCGTGTCCGCCGTCGTGGCCCTGCTGTCGGCCGGCATGCTGCTGTTTGAAACCAGCCGCATCGTGAACGGGGGCGAGACCAACTACGTGATGGCAACCGTCAGCCTGTACGTGTCCATCTACAACCTGTTCACCAGCCTGCTGAGCCTGTTCGGCTTCGCCAGCAACGACGACTGAGCACGGGCCGGCCCGCGATGAAGCTGCAGGAACTGGCCGGCCGGCTGCGCGATGCGGCCGGCACCCTGCCTCCGGGGCCGGTTTCGCTGGGCACGCTGGCGCAGGCGCACGGTGGCTCCTGGCAGGCCAGCCTGCTGCTGCTGATGTCGGCGCCCTGCCTGCTGCCCATCCCGGGCGTGGGCGCAGTGCTCAGCCTGGGGCTGGCGCTGCTGGGCCTGCTGATGTGGCGGGCGCCGCACAGCGCCCTGCCCGAGCGCCTGGCCCGCGTCGCGCTGCCGCGCGACGGTGCGGCACGCAGTCTGTCGCTGCTGGCGCGTGTCTACGAGCTGACCCATCGCGTCAGCCGC
Organism: Roseateles depolymerans; assembly: GCA_003241055.1. Lineage (GTDB taxonomy): Bacteria > Pseudomonadota > Gammaproteobacteria > Burkholderiales > Burkholderiaceae_C > Pelomonas > Pelomonas depolymerans_A. The sequence goes on along the minus strand of QFOD01000021.1, from coordinate 20,079 downwards.
CCGCGGCTTGCACCGCTGGCCGGGCCGGCCGCGCGCTGGTGGCTGGCACCGCTGACGCTGGTCATGGCCGGATTGATCTTCCTGCCCATTCCCTTCGGCAATCTGCTGCCGGCATTGACGCTGATGCTGGCCGGCCTGGCGCTGGCGGCGCGGGACGGCCTGCTGATGCTGGGCGCTTTAGGCCTGGGCACCGGCGCGCTGGCCAGCTCGACCGCACTGATCGTGCTGGGCTGGCAGGCCGGCGCAGCACTGCTGGGCCTGAACGCCTAGGACGCGCCTGAGCCAGCGCCCGGAGCTCAGCTCGCCTTGAGCCTGAGCAGCCAGCGATACAGCGCGACGCCCACGCCGGCGAAGGCCAGCGTGCCCAGCCACTGGGCCGTGGGCGCGAAGCTCTCGCCCACCAGGGCCAGCGGTGCGCCGTTGCCGGAGAACACGACGATGGCCGCGAGGATGACGCCCAGCAGGCTCTCGCCGACGATCAGGCCCGACGCCATCAGCACGCCCAGCTGCTTCCTGGCCTCGGGCTGGGCGCTGTGCTCGGCGCGGCGGTCGAACCACCAGCCGGCGATGGCGCCCACCACGATGGTCAGCGTGCTGTTCAGCGGCAGGTAGATGCCCAGGCCCACGGCCAAGGGCGCCAGGTGGGCCTTGCCGCCGGACGCGCGCTTGAGCAGCTCGTCCACCGCGATGCAGGCGGCGCCGACCAGCGCGCCCAGGCCGATCAGGTTCCAGTCCAGATCGCCCTGGATCACGCCCTTGGCCAGCGCCGAGATCAGCGCGGCCTGCGGCGCGGCCAGCGCGGTCTTGGCATCGGCACCGGGCGCACCGGCAAAGCCGTAGGCCTTGTTCAGCAGGTCCAGCACCGGCGGAATCACCAGCGCGCCGGCCAGCACGCCGATGATGAGCGCGGCCTGCTGGCGCCACGGCGTGGCGTCCACCAGCTGGCCGGTCTTCAGGTCCTGCAGGTTGTCGTTGGAGATGGTGGCCACCGCGAACACGACGGCCGTGACGAACAGCGCGAACGCCACCAGCGCCTGGCCGGCCGACGCCGGCAGCAGCGGCTTGACGGCCAGCGCCAGCAGCAGCGAGGCGCCGATCACCACCAGGATGCCCACGCCCGACAGCGGGCTGTTGGACGAACCGATCAGCCCGGCCATGTAGCCGCACACCGACGCGACGAAGAAGCTCATCAGCAGCACATAGACCACGCCGCCCGCCACCAGCAGGCCCAGCTGTTCGCCCAGGCCGGCGCTGCCGGCGAAGTTCGCCAGCATGAAGCCGATGGGCAGCAGGCAGGCCAGCGTGATCAGGCCCACGGTGCCGATGGGGATGTCCTGCTCGTTGCGAGGCAGCGAATGCGCCTGGCCGGCACGCCGCACGCGCGCCGCCGCCGCGGCCGACTTGAGGCCGTTGAAGACCGGCCTGGCCAGTTTGAGCAGCGTCCAGATCGCGGCCACCGCGATGCAGCCTGCGCCGATGAAGCGCACCTTCTTGCTCCACGCGAACAGCGCCACCGCCTCGGCCGCGCCGTCCACGCCCTGGGTCAGCAGGGGCACGCCGCCCAGCCAGCCTATGCAGGCGCCCACCAGGATGGCGATGCCCACCCACAGGCCCACGAGGTGACCCACGGCCAGCAGCGCGAAGCTGAAGTTCAGGTCGTAGCCGGTGGCCCCGGCCGGCTTGCCCGGCTCTCCGCCTGGCAGCCGGAAATACTGCGCCAGGTTGGCCGCGAACAGCTGCGTGGCCACCACCACGCTGAAGCCAGCCGACACCAGCGCCCCAACGACGATGGCCGCCAGCCCCTGGCGGCTGCCCTCGCCGCTGTCGCTGGCATGGCCCACCTTCAGCACCTCGGCGCAGGCCACGCCCTCCGGGTAGGGCAGCGGCGAGTTCGTCACCAGCGCGCGGCGCAGCGGGATGGAATACATCACGCCCAGCACGCCGCCCAGGGCGCACAGCGTCACCGACATCCAGTACGGGAAGCCGGTCCACCAGCCGATCATCACCAGGCCGGGCAGCACAAAGATGATGGACGACAGCGTGCCCGCGGACGACGCGATGGTCTGCACGATGTTGGTCTCGCCGATGGAGTTGCCGGCGGCCTTGCGCAGCAGGGCCATCGCGATGACGGCAGCGGGAATGGAGGTCGCGAAGGTCAGGCCGGCCTTGAGGCCGAAGTAGACATTGGCCGCCGTGAAGACCAGCGTGATGACGATGCCCAGCAGGATGCCGCGCAGCGTCAGCTCGGTGCCCAGCTGGGGCGTGGAAGGTGCAGACGCGTTCATTCGGAGAACGGGAGAAATTGTCGAAGCGCGCATCATCGCGGCAGCCCGACCGTCAGCCGTCCACGGATAACCCTAGCCGCGCGAATCGCCTCAATTGACGTTAACGTCAATTGGCGACCCTAGAATCGCCGCAAAACCAAGCCGTGCCCCGGGTCAGGGGCCTCAGGAGACAGCCATGACCGACCTCGCCGCCGACCACCAGGCGCTTGCCAACTACCGGCCCACGCACAAGGTGCGCTTCGTCACCGCGGCCAGCCTGTTCGACGGGCACGATGCGTCCATCAACATCATGCGGCGCATCCTGCAGAACATGGGCGCCGAGGTCATACACCTGGGGCACAACCGCTCGGTGGACGAGGTGGTCACGGCCGCGCTGCAGGAAGACGCCCAGGGCATCGCGGTCAGCTCCTACCAGGGCGGCCACGTGGAGTACTTCAAGTACATGGTGCAGCTGCTGCGCGAGCGCGGCGGCGCGCACATCCAGGTGTTCGGCGGCGGCGGCGGCGTCATCGTGCCGGCCGAGATCCGCGAGCTGGCCGAGCATGGCGTGCGCATCTTCAGCCCCGAGGACGGGCAGCGCCTGGGGCTGCAGGGCATGATCGGCGAGATGGTCATGAAGGCCGACCAGGACTTCTGCGTGCATGCGCCCAAGAGCCTGTCGGCCATCACCGGCCACACCGAGGCCGCCTGGCGTTCGCTGGCCCAGCTGCTGACGGCACTTGAGAACGGCCGGGCCGACGGGCCCATCGTCGACGCGCTGCGCGCACAGGCAAAGGAAATCCGCACGCCGGTGCTGGGCATCACCGGCACCGGCGGCGCCGGCAAGAGCAGCCTGACCGACGAGCTGATCCGCCGCCTGCGGCTGGACCAGACCGACAGCCTGCGTGTCGCGCTGATCTCCATCGACCCCTCGCGCCGCAAGAGCGGCGGCGCGCTGCTGGGCGACCGCATCCGCATGAACGCCATCTCGCCGTGGCAGAACGGCGCCCGCGTCTTCATGCGCTCGCTCGCCACGCGCGACTTCGGCTCGGAAATCTCCCCCGCGCTGCCCGACGTCATCGCCGCGGCCAAGGTGGCAGGTTTTGACCTCATCATCGTCGAGACCTCGGGCATAGGCCAGGGCGACGCCGCCATCGTGCCGCTGGTGGACCTGCCCATGTACGTGATGACGCCGGAGTTCGGCGCCGCCAGCCAGCTCGAGAAGATCGACATGCTGGACTTCGCCGAGTTCGTCGCGATCAACAAGTTCGACCGCAAGGGTGCGCAGGACGCGCTGCGCGACGTGGCCAAGCAGGTGCAGCGCAACCGCGAGGCCTTCAGCACGCCGCCGGAGCAGATGCCGGTGTTCGGCACCATGGCCAGCCGCTTCAATGACGACGGCGTCACGGCGCTCTACCAGGCGCTCAAGGCCCGGCTCGCCACGTTCGGCCTGCCGCTGGGCGAGGCCCGGCTGCCGCGCGTGGACACCCGCCACAGCACGCACCAGACCCCCATCGTGCCGGCCGGACGGGTTCGCTACCTCAGCGACATCGCCGACACCGTGCGCGGCTACAAGGCCCGCGCGCGCCGCCAGGCAGCCCTGGCCCGCGAGATCCAGCAGCTGGACGCCAGCCGCGCCATGCTGCAGGCCGACAAGCCGGGCAAGGACCGCGCGACGGAAGCGCTGGCCGACCTCGCCGAGCAGCGGCGCGCCCGCCAGGACGCCGACGCCCGCCAGCTGCTGGCGGCTTGGCCGGCCGTGCAGCAGGCCTATGCAGGCGACGAGTACGTCGTGAAGGTGCGCGACAAGGAGATCCGCACCGCGCTGGTCACGCAGAGCCTCTCGGGCACCAAGATCCGCAAGGTGGTGCTGCCGGGCTACGAATGCCACGGCGAGCTGCTGAAGTGGCTGATGCTGGAGAACGTGCCCGGCAGCTTCCCCTACACGGCCGGCGTGTTCGCGTTCAAGCGCGAGGGCGAGGACCCGACCCGCATGTTCGCCGGCGAGGGCGACGCCTTCCGCACCAACCGCCGCTTCAAGCTGGTGTCCGAGGGCATGCCCGCCAAGCGCCTGTCCACCGCCTTCGACTCGGTGACGCTGTACGGCGCCGACCCCGCGCCGCGGCCCGACATCTACGGCAAGGTCGGCAACAGCGGCGTGAGCATCGCAACGCTGGACGACATGAAGGTGCTGTACGACGGCTTCGACCTGTGCTCGCCCACCACCTCGGTGTCCATGACCATCAACGGCCCGGCGCCCAGCATCCTGGCGATGTTCATGAACACGGCCATCGACCAGAACCTCGACCGGTTCCGCGCCGACAACGGCCGCGAGCCGACGCCTGACGAGACCGCCAGGATCAAGGACTGGGTGCTGGCCAATGTGCGCGGCACCGTGCAGGCCGACATCCTGAAGGAAGACCAGGGCCAGAACACCTGCATCTTCTCGACCGAGTTCTCGTTGAAGGTGATGGGCGACATCGCCGAGTACTTCGTGCACCACAACGTGCGCAACTTCTACTCGGTGAGCATCTCGGGCTATCACATCGCCGAGGCCGGGGCCAACCCGATCTCGCAGCTCGCGCTGACGCTCTCCAACGGCTTCACCTTCGTGGAGGCGTATCTGGCGCGCGGCATGCACATCGACGACTTCGCGCCCAACCTGAGCTTCTTCTTCAGCAACGGCATGGACCCGGAGTACACGGTGCTGGGCCGCGTGGCGCGCCGCATCTGGGCCGTGGCCATGCGCGACCGCTACGGCGCCAACGACCGCAGCCAGAAGCTGAAGTACCACGTGCAGACGTCCGGCCGCAGCCTGCACGCGCAGGAGATCGCCTTCAACGACATCCGCACGACGCTGCAGGCGCTGATCGCGATCTACGACAACTGCAACTCGCTGCACACCAACGCCTTCGACGAGGCGATCACGACGCCGACGGAAGACAGCGTGCGCCGCGCAATGGCCATCCAGCTGATCATCAACCGCGAGTGGGGCCTGGCGAAGAACGAGAACCCGAGCCAGGGCGCCTTCATCATCGACGAGCTGACCGAGCTGGTGGAGGAGGCGGTGCTGGCCGAGTTCGAGCGCATCAGCGAACGCGGCGGCGTGCTGGGCGCGATGGAGACCGGCTACCAGCGCGGCCGCATCCAGGAGGAGAGCCTGCACTACGAGATGCTGAAGCACACGGGCGAGTACCCCATCATCGGCGTCAACACCTTCCGCAACCCCAAGGGCGACCCGGTGCCCGAGCACATCGAGCTGGCGCGGTCCACCGAGGAAGAGAAGCAGAGCCAGCTGGCGCGGCTGGCAGACTTCCACGCCCGCCACGCGGGCGACGCCCCGGCGCTGCTGAATCGGCTTCAGCAGGCCGTCATCGAGAACGGCAATGTGTTCGAGGTGCTGATGGACGCGGTGCGCGTCTGCTCGCTGGGCCAGATCACCGGCGCCCTGTTCGAGGTGGGCGGCCAGTACCGCCGCAGCATGTGAGCCGCGTCAGGCCAGCCGCGTGATGCTGGCCTGCAGCGTGCCGTCATTGTTGCCGTAGAAGGCGCTGTTGTCGTTGGCGAACAGGTAGAGGTAGCCGTCGCGGGCGACCTCCAGCACGCCGTCGGCCCCCACCGCCTCGAGCTGCGAGTCGCGGTCCGCCGCCTGCACGTGGGCGCTGATCAGGTGGGCGACATCCTCGGCCACGTTGCCGTCGTCGGCGTTGCGCGCCTCGAGGTAGGGGTCCGCATGCACGGCCGCCACCAACCGGAACCAGTCGGCGCGGGCCAGTCGGCGTGCATGCATCCATTCGGCGATCTGCAGCGCCCAGTTGCCGGTGCTCGCATAGCCGCCGGCATCGCAGGGGTGGCCCTTGTCGGTCCACAGGCCCGGCGTGACGACGCGGTAACGCTGCCCGGCCCGCACGCGCAGCCCCGTGCCGTTCCACCACTTGCGGGCCTCGACGGCGCGCGTCACGCCGGCCCCGACTTCCAGCTCGACGGCCTGCACGGCCTCGCTGCCGGCCGGGCAGATCTGCTCGGGGACGGTCGCCGGATGCAGGAACCAGGCGGCCAGCTGGCGGATGCGCTTCAGCGCCAGCGGCCGCCAGTCGGCCCGCGCGGCCAGCCGCTGCGCGACCCCGGCGTGCAGCGCCTCGGGCTCGTCCGGCAGTTCGCGCGGCTTGCGCGGACGCAACTGCCAGACCAGCGCCGTCGCCTCCTCGTGCCGGTCGGCGCTCGGGTTGGGCGCGAGGCCGGCCTGGGCCTGGGCACTCAGCAGGGCGCCGGCCGACAGGGCCTGCACCTCGGCCAGCATCCACTGCAGCGACAGGTCCGCCAGACCGCGTTGCGGATAGCCTCCCCCCACATCGGCATGCACACCCGGAAACCAGTGCTGCACTACACCGTCGCGGGCGTTCCAGAGCGTGGGGGTGAAGTCGTAGCGGGTTTCGTCGATCGACAGTGCATGCCGGCCGGCGGCCACGCGCCGGCTCAGGTCGAGGTCGGCAAAGTCCAGCACGCTGCGCTCGACGCTGTCCACGCTGCGCAGCCCATTGAAGAACGGAATGCCCAGCGCCCCCACCGTGTCCCAGACGCCCACCAGGCTGATCGGCTGGGGCTGGCCCGCGTCATCCCAGAAACGGCGCAGCGCCGGGGGCAGCGCCTTGGTCTTGAAGGCCAGCCAGCGCGCATTGGCCAGGTTGACCGCGTCCGGCGACGCGGCCTCGGCGGCCGTCAGCAGGCCGGCGGCCGCGATGAATCCGGCCAGGCTGCGCGCCGCCCAGGCACCTCGCGAAAAACCGAAGACCCAGAGCTGGGTGCCGGGCTGCCAGAGCCGCGACGCCAGCACGTACATGTCCAGCACCCGGTCGTGCAGGCCCACGCCCAGGGCCCCACCGGCCAGCCGCTGGCCGCCGGCGCCCACGCCCTCCATGTAGAGCCCGTCCAGCTCCGGTCCGCTGAGGCGCTGGTGGCGCCGCAGGCCGTCGACCTCCGGCACCTCGGTGAGCGTGCCGTTGAAGCGGCGGAACAGCTCCCAGACATTGGTCTTCTGGCTGGGGTCGTTCCAGGTGCCGTCGATGCAGAGCACAAGGTGACGTGAAGGCATGGCTGAGCCCGGTGATGGCAAGGGCCCGCAGCATGCAGGGCCGGCCTGCGTCATTCAAGCCCGCGGCGGCACGGCGTCCTCGCGGTTGCGGAAGGCCGCGGGGGGTCAGGCGGCCAGGCGCACGACGTTGCGGCCGGCGCCCTTGCCGTCGTAGAGGGCCGCGTCCGCCCGGCTGAACAGCGCAGCCGGTGCCTCGTCCGCCGCACGTGCGCGGGCGACGCCGACGCTGATCGTCACCGTCACCGGGCCCACCGGCGTGTCGAAAGGCTGGTTGGCCACCACCTCGCGCAGCCGCTCGCCCAGCCGCTGCTCGCCACCCGGCTCGGCCTGCGGCCAGATCACGGCGAACTCCTCGCCCCCCAGCCGCACCGCCAGGTCCATGGGCCGCAGCGTGCTGCGCAGCCGCTCGCCCATGCCGCTGAGCACCGCGTCGCCCACCGAATGACCATGGCTGTCGTTGATGCGCTTGAAGTGATCGACGTCCAGCACCGCCAGCACCAGGGCACCGGATTCACCGCGGCGCAGCAGCCTCAGCAGCCGCTCCTCGAAACCGCGGCGGTTCAGCAGGCCGGTGAGCGTGTCGATCTCCGCCAGCCGGCGGATCTGGCGCAGCGCGTGATCCTGGATCAGCAGTTGCAGCGCCAGCGCCTGCACCAGCATCAGCGCGATGAACACGAGCAGCCACACCGCGTTGTTGTGCACCGCCTGGGTCCGCTCGGTGACCAGCCAGGGCGACACCATCAGCCCGCGGGCCACACAGGCCAGCACGCTGGCCCAGAGCTGGCCCGCCATCAGCGCCATCGCGAAGCCGCGCTGGCTGCGCCAGGCGCGCGACGCGGCCCAGGCGGCCGGCGCCAGCAGCGCCGCCACGCCGTACTGGGTCAGCACCAGCGAGCTGGCCAGCGCGCCACTGACGGAGGTGAGCACGCCGGAGCCCAGGGTCAGCAGCAGCGCGGCCGCCACCGGCAGCGGCCAGTGCAGCGGTCGTCCCAGAAAGGCACGCATCGCCAGCAGCACCAGGGTGGCCGCCCACACGCCACCGACATGACCGATGGAGCGCAGTGCCATCGGCGCCTGCAGCCACTGCAGCCAGGGGCGCGCCCACTGACTCAGTGCCACGACACCGAACGCGCCCGCCCACAGCCACAGGCCACGCTCCCCGCGCATCTGCCAGGCCGCGCCCAGTGTGGCCAGCGCAAGCAGCGTGGCCACGAGCTCGTAGGCGCTCAGCAGGGTCTCGACATGCAGGGGTTCCACGCCAGACTCCGTTCAGCCGCCACGCAGCCGCACCAGCATGCTGGACGGCGGCACGACGTTCGCGTCGAAGGGGTGGAGCCGCTGCCCGCCCACCGCGGCCATGATTCGGCGCACGTACAGGCGCGTCTCGGCATAGGGTGGCACGCCCAGGTAGCGGTCCACCGCCTTCTCGCCGGCGTTGTAGCCGGCCAGCGCCAGCGCGACGTCGCCCTGGAAATAGGCCAGCAGCCAGCGCAGATAGGCCATGCCGGCGCGGATGTTCTGCGTCGGGTCGCTGAGCTTGGTGGCCTTGAAACGCAGCGCCGTGTCCGGCAGCAGCTGCATCAGGCCCTGCGCGTTCTTGGGCGAGCGCGCCAGCGGGTCGAAATTGGACTCGGTGGCCATCACCGCCAGCACCAGGGCCGGCGCCAGCTGGTACTCGGGCGCCACCAGCTTCACGAAGTTGACGACCGCCGGCGGCGCATTCGTCGGCACCGGCAGCGTGGCCCAGAGCGACACGCGCCCGCGCGGCTCGGCCTGGCGGGCGGTCGACGCCACCGGGGCCGCCTCGGCCTCGAGCGGCCGCAGGCAGGGCGGCGGGTCGCCCTGCGGCGTGCCTCCCAGTGCATCGAGCATGTTCTGCGCCTGGCTCATGCCCTGCTCGGCCGCCGCGGCGAACAGGTGCGCGGCCTCGGCGTCGTTGCGCTGGATGCCGCGGGCATTCGTCAGCATCCAGCCCAGGCTGTACTGCGCCTCGGCGTCACCATAACGGGCGGCCCGGCAATACAGGCGGGCCGCAGCCACCTCGTCGCGCGGCACGCCGTCGCCATACTCCAGCGCCTTGGCCTCCTGGCGCCAGCGCTCCACCTGGGCCGGCACCACGGGCCCGCGCTCGCCGGCAGGCATGGTGGGCCGCGGCAGTTGCTCCAGCGTCAGAGACGGCGGCTGGGCAACGGCCACGGTGGCGGCAACAGAGAGCAGGAAACCAAGAAAGCGCACGGGTGATTCGAGGCTGGGCGTCGGCAATGGAAAGTCTAGACTGCGGGCAGGCAACACCCGCCCCTCGACTGAGCGACAGCCATGCCCCAACTGGACCCTCGCGTCGACGCCTACCTGTCCGGCGCCCCCGATTTCGCCAGGCCCATCCTCGAGCGGCTGCGGCAGGACGTGCACCAGGCCTGTCCGGACGTCGTCGAGACCCTCAAGTGGAGCAGGCCGCACTTTCTGCTGCATGACAGGATCCTGTGCGGCATGTCGGCTTTCAAGGCCCACTGCGCCTTCGGCTTCTGGCAGCGCGAGGGCGCCGAGCCGGGGCAGCCGGGCGCCATGGGCGACCTCGGCCGCATCACCTCCCTGGCCGACCTGCCCCCGCCGGCCGAGCTGGCGCGCCGCATCCGGGCCGCCGCCGCGCTGCTGCAGGCCGGCGCCCCCCGCGCCGCGCGCCCGACACGCGGCCCGCGGCCGACGCTGTCCATGCCCGACGATCTCGCCGCCGCGCTGGCCGCCAACCCCGCGGCACGGCAGCACTACCAGGCCTTCGCGCCCAGCAAGCAGCGCGACTATCTCGAATGGGTGCTGGAGGCCAAGCGCGAGGACACCCGAGCCCGTCGCATCGCCCAGGCCGTGGCCTGGCTGGCCGAGGGCAAGTCCCGCAACTGGAAATACGAAGGCTGCTAGCAGCCCGCTGCGGGCTCAGGCCAGCACGGCCTGCAGCGTCGAATTGCGCATCCAGTCGTCGGCCACCACCACCCGGTTGCGGCCCTGCTGCTTGGCCTGGTAGAGGGCCTTGTCGGCCAGCCGCATCAGCGCCTCGGCGGTGTCGCCGCGGCTGGGCTCGGCCACCGCAACGCCGGCAGACACGGTCACCCGCATGGGCTCGCCGTCTTCACCCACCACCTGCAAGGCCTCGATCGCCAGCCGGATCTGGTCGGCCAGATGGCGTGCACCACTGGCGCCGGTCGCCGGCAGCACCAGGCCGAACTCCTCGCCGCCCAGGCGCCCCAGCACATCGGAGCCCCGCAACCGCTCGCGCACGCAGGCCGCGAAGGCTCGCAGCACCCGGTCGCCCCCGGCATGGCCATGCCGGTCGTTGACGGCCTTGAAGTGATCGAGGTCCAGCATCACGAAGCCCACGGGCTGGCCTTCGCGGCGTCCGCGCTCCAGCGAGTGCGCCAGCAGCGACACGGTCGTGTTGTGGTTCCAGCAGCCGGTCAGGCCGTCGACCGACGCCAGCTCCCGCAGCTGGCTGGACATGCGCTCGAAGCAGGCCAGCACCAGGCCGAAGCCTGCGCCCATCAGGCTGGTGTAGGTGAGCGCCAGCCAGAGCGTCGGCCCGCCCACGGTGTCCCAGGACGAGGCGTCATGGCCGGACGGGTCCTGCAGCACCTGCGCCGCCCGCGCCAGCGACGCAATCAGCGCCGTCAGCAGCAGCAGCCCGGCCACGCGGAAGGACTTCTCGCTGCGCCAGCCGTGGCGCAGCGCCACCAGCACGGCCGGCGCCAGCATCACCGCCGCCGTCAGCGACAGCACGGCCACCCGCCAGGGCGAGCCCAGCGCCAGCACGACGACCACCGGCACCGCGCCCAGACACAGCAGCACGCGATAGGCCTGCGGCAGGTCCCGATTCAACGTGAAGCGATACACCGCTGCCGCGAAACAGCCGATGCCGGAGACGATCAACAGATTGCCCAGCAGCGCGGTCAGCCAGTGCGCCGACCAGGCCTGCAGGCCGAACGCGATGAAACCCGCGCACAGGCTGGCCGAGCCCAGCCCCACCAGCACCAGCTCGCCCTGATGCAGCTGGCCACGCTGCGCAACGGCCAGCTGCACCGTCAGCAGGCCGAAACCCATCACCAACAGCAGCAGCAAGGTGGGCACGTGCAAAGCCATCAATAGCGCCTTGTAACCAGATGCAAGCAGTGTAGGTGGCGCCTGTGACAAGCGCTCCTGGGGTCTGCCGCAGTGCGGTCCGTGCGCAACGCCCGTGTCGATGCGCCATGCGCCGGTGCGGCCGGTCATCGCGCTTCGCTAGACTGGGCTCATGAAGAAACGCGCCCTGCTGCTTCTGCTGGCGACCGCAGCCGCCGGTGCCGAGCCGGTCGGCTCGGTCGACACCGCTTTCAAGCTGATCGGACCGGATCACAAGATCATCGTGGACGTGCACGACGACCCCAAGGTGGAGGGCGTGTCCTGCTACGTGTCACGTGCCAAGACCGGCGGCATCAAGGGCGCCGTCGGCCTGGCCGAGGACAAGTCCGAGGCCTCCATCGCCTGCCGCCAGGTCGGCCCGGTGCGCATCGCCCAGCCACTGCCCAAGCAGGAAGAGGTCTTCAGCGAACGCATCTCGCTGGTGTTCAAGCGGCTTCGCATCGTCCGCATGGTGGACGCCAAGCGCAACACGCTGGTCTACCTGACCTATTCCGACCGCCTGGTGGACGGCTCGCCGCAGAACAGCGTGACCGCCGTGCCCGTGCCGCGCGACACCCCGATCCCGCTGAAGCCGTGAACTTCTCCGGCGCGCTCTTCACGCTGCTGCCGCTGCAGGCGCTGGCCGCCGCGCTGGTGCTGACCACGCTGGTCGGCTGGCGCGGCGTGCGCGATGGCGGGCGCTGGGCCCAGGCCGGCATGCTGCTGCTGGCGCTCGGCCTGGTGCTGCACAGCCCCTGGTGGCAGCTCGACGACATCGCCGTCCACGCCCAGCGCACACTCGGGCTGGTGACCGTGTCGGCCGGCCTGAGCGCGCTGTGGGAGGCGCTGGCCCGCTGGCTGGCGCCCCAGGCCGGGCGACGGCTGATGTGGGCCGCGCCCCTGCTGCTGGCGGCGGGCCATGGCCTGCTGTGGCCGGACCGTGCGGCGGCGCAGGCCCTGGCCGATCTGCTGCTGGCGGCCCAGCTTGCGGGCCTGGGCCTGGCCTTGGCACGGCCGGGGCGCAGCAGCGTGCTGCACGGCCTGCACAGCCGACGCTGGCGGCTGCTGGGCCTGAGCGCCATGCTGCCGTTGCTGGCGGCGCTGCTGCTGCGCGCGGCGCACAACGCGCTCGGCGAGGCCGATCTCGCCACCACCGAGCTGGTGCTGGCACTGGCTGCGCAGCTGGCCATGCTGCTCGTGCTGCCCATGCTGCTGCTGGCCTGGCGGGCGCAGACGGAGGCCGAGCTCGCGCGCCTGGCGCAGACCGACGGGCTCACCGGCCTGATCGATCGCGACACCTTCGAGCGCCGCTCCGTCGAGATGTTCTCGCTGGCGCGGCGGCATGGCGAATCGCTCACGCTGATCGTCATGGAGGTCGACAACTTCACGATGCTGCAGACCGAGCAGGGCGTGGACGTCGGCGACCGGGCGCTCGCGCTGTTTGCCAGCTGTCTGCAGGCGCAGATGCGGCTGGGCGACCTGACCGGACGCATCGGCCCCGACCGCTTCGGGGTGCTGATGGTGCGCTGCCAGCTGGAGGGCCCGCAGGCACTCGACGCGCGCATGCGTCAGGCGCTGGCCCAGCGCGCGCCCGCCGAGCTGGGGCTGCCGCTGGCCTTCAGCGGCGGCTGGGCCAAGCTGCGCCCCGGGGATCGCGGCCTGGTGGATCTGCAGCGCCGCGCCGAGACCGCGCTGTACGAGGCCCGCCAGGCCGGGCGCGGCCAGCTGATGGCAGAGCCGGGCCTGGGCGACTGAGGCCCTCGTCCCGCAGTCCCTCAGTCCATCTGCGCGGCCAGCTGCCGCGCCTGCTCGTCATAGAAGCGTGCGGAGGCTGTCTGGCCCCGCTGCCGGTATTGCTCCGCCAGCGCGCGTGCCGCGGCGGCCGCTTCGTCGAAGGCCAGGATGATCTCGTCACGCCCGGCACCGGGCACCAGACGGCCCGCGTCGTAGCTGCCGGCCTGGTAGCCGCCGTCCAGGCTGGTCACGCCGAACAGCAGACGCCCCCGCTGCAGCCGGCCGAAGAAGCTGCGCACCACCGCGCCCCGCTGGTAGGCACGGAGCACGCCACGCCCGTCGGCCAGCCCGTCGGCACAGTCACCCGCCCAGACCAGGGACGCCCGTGGCCAGTCGGGCGGCGCCTCGAAGCGGCAGGCCCGCGCCCCCACCAGCGCGGGCTCGGCACCGGCGAGACTGCCCGCCGTCGCCAGAGCCATCGCCAGCACCATCCGGCCCGCCCGCCACAGGCGGGCCGACCGTCGCGGCGCTGCTGGGTCAGTCAAGCGTCGCCAGCCACTGCTCGACCAGCGCGCGACTGCCCTCGAAGTGCATGCCGTCCTCCTTGCTGAAGGCCGCGCCCCAATACCAGCCATGGCGATTGAAGATGGGCGCGATCAGCGTCAGCCCATACTGCACCCGGTCGTCGCCGTAGGCATCGAGCACGCCGTTCAGGGTCAGGTCGATCGCCGTGCCCCAGGAGTGGTTGGAAATGGCGGTGTCGGAGCCGCGCACCAGGCGACAGCACAGCATGCCCGCCGTCCCGAGCGCCGCGTAGGCCGCCGGCTGCTCGGCCTGGATATCGGCCATCACCGCCTTCAGGCTCAGCACCGCCGGCACCAGCCCGGTCACGCGGAACGGCCCCACCGTGTCCGTCACCAGATGGCGGCGCAGCCGAGGCAGCGTGGGCACCTGGCACAGCGAGCTGTAGCCCCCGTCCAGCAGGGGTGAGCCCAGCGCCGACAGCATGTAGGCATTGCTGACCGCCGTCAGCCCCTGGTTGATGCCCTGCACGGGCCGCGGCACCGGCCGCAGCAGATCGGCACCGGCGGCCGGCGGCTGCGGCGCCTGCCCGGTATAGCTGGCCGACAGATGGCGCCAGGTGTTGCCGCCCGGGTCCACGCGGGCGTCGGGCCGCGCCATAAACCCGGCCTGGTAGGCGCGCAGGGCTGCCACCGTGGCGTCATCGCAGACCCCACTGGGTGCGCCGAGCGTCGTGTAGCCGCGCGCCACCAGCAGCTGCTGGACCAGCAGCACATCCTCGCGGCGATTGACGCCGCCCTGACCGACCGACGCGCTGAGCTCAGGCATGGCAGACCTCCCGGAAGTGGCGCGAGCATTCTGTCGCGCAGGCCGGGCGCGCCTATCCGGTATTCATGGGATGTCGGCGGAAAACCCCGTCCCCACCGGCCTGAGCGCGGCCGATGATGGCCGCCTGCCTCCAGCCTGCCTCCTGCACGAGATGAACATGGCCGCTCCCGACGACACCGCCAATCTGGTCGACGACTGGGTCGGACACAACCTGTTGGCCACCGACCCGTCCCTGCGGGCGAGCCTGCAGCGCGCCGCCCCCGCGGCCCTGCCGGCGCTTGAGCGCTACGGCGAACGGCTGGGCAGCACCGAGCTGGCGCAGCTCGCTCGCGAGGCCAACCGCACGGGCCCGCAGCTGCGCCAGCTGGACGCGCGTGGCCGGCGGCTGGATGTGGTCGAGTTCCATCCGGCCTGGCACGAGCTGCTGGCGCTGATCCGTGGCGAGGGGCTGATCGCCGCGCCCTTCGCCAGCGCGGTGCCGGGGCGCTGGGCCGCCTTCGCCGCCGGCTTCTATCTGCATGGGCAGGTGGAGGCCGGTTCGCTGTGCCCGGCCACGATGACCCAGGCCGCGATCCCGGTGCTGCAGAGGCAGCCGGCGCTGTTCGAACCGCTGCGGGCGCAGCTGTTCAGCACCGATCACGACCCCCGCGAGCTGCCGCTGGCGGCCAAGTCGTCGATCTGGATCGGCATGGGCATGACCGAGAAGCAGGGGGGCTCCGACCTGCGCCGCGTGCAGACCGTTGCCGTGGAGCAGGCCGACGGCAGCTGGCGCCTCAGCGGGCACAAATGGTTCTTCTCGGCACCAGGCAGCGATTCCCATCTGGTGCTGGCCCGCGCGCCCGCCGGGCCCACCTGCTTCTGGCTGCCGCGCTACCGCCCCGACGGCAGCCGCAACGCGATCCAGGTCTTGCGCCTCAAGGACAAGCTGGGCAACCGCAGCAATGCCAGCAGCGAGGTGGAGTTCCACGACGCCTGGGCGCAGCGGGTCGGCGACGAAGGCCGCGGCATCGCCACCCTGGTGGAGATGGCCGGCTACACGCGGCTGAACTGCGTGATCGGCAGCGCCGCGCTGCTGCGCGCCGGCCTGGTGCAGGCGCTGCACAACGCGCGCCACCGCCAGGCCTTCGGCCGCCGGCTGGCCGAGCAGCCGCTGATGCAGACCGTGCTGGCCGATCTGGCGCTGGAGAGCGAGGCGGCGATGCGCCTGATGCTGCGCCTGGCCCAGGGTTTCGAAGCCGGCGAGCCCGCCTGGCAGCGCCTGATGACGCCGGCGGCCAAGCTGTGGGTCTGCAAGCGCGCCATCGAGTGCACGGGCGAGGCCATGGAGCTGCTGGGCGGCAACGGCTATGTGGAGGACGGCGTGCTGGCGCGCCTGTACCGCGAGGCACCGGTGAACTCCATCTGGGAAGGCTCGGGCAACGTGATGGCGCTCGACGTGCTGCGTGCCGTGGCACGTGAGCCCGAGGTGGCGCTCGGGCTGCTGGAAGAACTGCGGGCGGGCACGGACGACGCCCCGGTGCGCGCCACGCTGACCCGACTCGGCCAGCGTCTCGGCGGCGACCCGGCCGACCTGGAGCCGCAGGCCCGTCGCATCGCGCAAGACCTGGTGCTGTGCGCCCAGGCCGTGCTGATGCGCCAGCAGGCGGGCACGACGGCGGCCGACGCCTTCGTCACGACCCGCTTTGGCGCCGACGGCCGACTGCTCGGCACCCAGCCGCTGCCGCAGGCCGCCGCGCTGCTGGACGCCGCACTCGCCGGCTGAAGCCGCGCACGATGTAGGCCTCGGCTGACAAACCACGCCGCCGCTGGCCGACAGTGCCGCAACGCGCGGTCGCCCAGACTGGGCTCCACGTCATCGCCGGAGCCCCCCATGGCCGCCACTGCCCGCCCCCTGCCTGATGTTTCCTCGCTGTCGCCGTCCACTGGCAGCCCCAAGCCCCGCTCGCGCTGGGCCGGCCTGCTGTCGCGCTGGGGCAGCCGCCAGGCGCCCGGTGCCGCCGAGGTCGATCTCGGCTACGAATCGGCGCTGCCGTGGGTGCTGGCCGACACCGACCCGGCACCCGGCGGCGAGCCGGCCCAGGCCTACTGAATCAGGCCGTTCTTCAGCGCGTAGTAGGTCAGGTCGCTGTTCGTCTGCAGCGACAGCTTCTCCAGCACGCGCGTGCGGTAGGTCGACACCGTCTTCACGCTGAGGAACAGCGCCTCGGCGATGTGACCGACCGTCTCGCCCTTGGCCAGGCGCAGGAACACCTGCAGCTCGCGCTCCGACAGCGCCTCGTGCGGCAGCCTCTCGACGCTGCCGCCGCCCACCACCGAATCCGCCAGTTGCTCGGCCACCGCCGGGCTGATGTAGCGCCGTCCGCGCGCGACCATGCGGATCGCGTCCGCGATCTCCTCCGGGTCGCATTCCTTGTTCAGGTAGCCGCTCGCCCCCTGCTTCAGCAGCGTCGTCGCGTAGTGCGCCTCCGGGAAGCCACTGAGGATCAACACCGGCAGGTCCGGAAAGCGGGCCTTGATGGCCGCCAGCGCATCCACGCCGCTCTGGTCGGGCATGGAGATGTCGAGCAGCAGCACGTCCACCTCGCCACCGCGGGCCAGCTCCAGCGCATCCTTGCCGCTGGCGCCCTCGCCGGTCACGCGCAGGTCCACATGGTCGGACAGGTACTGGCGCAGTCCGGTGCGCACGATGGCGTGGTCGTCGACGATGCCGATGCGGATCATGGCGAATACAAGGGTTTCAAAGGCCGCGAGCGTAGCAGCGCCACGCGCCCCGGGCGAGGCCTGGCGTCCTACACGCGGCGCGGAGGCGTCCGACAGCCGGTGCCGCCGTCGGCTGAGCCGGCCGGGACGGCGCGCCCACCATAGTCAAGGCACCGACCCACGGGTCCGGTTTCACCGAAAGGAGATTCCATGAACAAGACTCTTGCCACCCTCGCCCTGAGCGGCGCCCTCGCCGGCCTGCTGGCCACCACCGGCTGCGCCGTCGTGCGCGACCAGGAGACCGTCGGCGCCTATGTCGACGACGCCACGCTGACCACCCGGGTCAAGGCCAAGTTCGCCAGCAACGAGGAGGTGAGCGCCATGGCCATCCAGGTCGAGACGCTCAAGGGCACGGTGCAGCTGTCGGGCTTCGCCAAGAGTGCCAACGAGCGCGACATGGCCGAGAAGCTGGCCCGCGGCACCCCGGGCGTCGTGGCCGTGCACAACAACATCGTCGTGCGCCCCAGCTGACGCCGCCCCGCTCACGGGGAGCGCCCGCGATGCGGGCTGGAGGTAGCGCCCCTCCGGTCCTAGGATTCGTCCTACATCGCGACGCGCTCCCCACCCGGTCGGCCCCACCGGGAAGCAGTACATACTTGCCACCGTCCTCGCACCCTTATTCCGCGCCGGGCCATGCCTGCACTCAAAGCCTTCATCGTCGAAGACAGTCCCGTCATCCTGGAGAACCTCGTGGCCACGCTCGAGGAGCTGGCCGAGGTGGAGGTGGTGGGCACGGTGCCGGACGAGGCCGGCGCGGTGCGATGGCTGCGGCAGACGCCGTCGGGCGCCGACCTGATCATCGTCGACGTCTTCCTGCGCAGCGGCTCGGGCCTGGGCGTGCTGGCCGCCGCGCGCGAGCTCAGCGTGCCGGGCGAGCTGGTGGTGCTGACCAACTACGCCACCGACGAGATGCGCCGCCGCTGCACCCAGCTGGGCGCGGCGCGGGTGTTCGACAAGAGCCACGAGCTGGACGACCTCATCAGTCACTGCGCACAGGTCGCCCATCAGGCCCAGCCCCGTCCCGACGGCAATGCCGCAGTCGCGCGCTGAGCCCGTGCGTGCGCTGCTGGACCGCCTGAGCCGCCGCCGCGGCCTGGCGCTCGCCGCCGCCGCCCTCGCCGCCCTGGCCGTGCTGGCCGTCAACGAGGTGGCCTTCCAGCTGGCCGATCGCGCACTCGACAACGTGCAGGCCCGGCACAACGCCCGCAACGAGGGGCTGAAGCTGCGCGAGCTGCTCACCGATGCCGAAACCGCCCAGCGCGGCTTCCTGCTGACCGGGCGCGACAACTATCTCGAGCCGCTGCACCTCGCCGAGCGCGAGCTGCCGGCCGTTCTGCAACGGCTGCGCAGCCAGTACGCCAGCTCGGAGTGGGAGGCACTGGTGGCCGAGGCCAGCCGGCGCACCGACGAGAAGCTCTCCGAACTGCAACTGGTGGTGGCCGAGTACCGGGACGGCTCGACCACGGCCTGGCGCACGCTGATGGAATCCGACATCGGCCGCGAAAAGATGCAGGCGGTGCGCGAGGCCGTCGAGCGCCTGGACCGGCATGAGCTCACCCAGATCGGCATCGAACGCGACGCGGTGTTCCGCTCGCTGCTGCTGGGCCGGCTGGGCGTGCTGGGGCTGACGCTGCTGAGCCTGGCCGGGCTCATCGTGTTCCTGCGCCGCAACGAGGCGCTGCTGGCCGAACGGCGGCTGCATGCCATCGAGCTGCGGCTGGAGCGCGACCGGCTGGACGCCGAGGTGGCGCGCCGCACCGCCGACCTGACCGAGCTGGCCCGCCACCTGCAGACGGTGCGCGAGGACGAACGCGCCCACCTGGCCCGCGAGCTGCACGACGAGCTGGGCGCGCTGCTCACCGCGGCCAAGCTGGACGTGGCCCGCGTGCGCCGCACCACCCGCAACGGCATGCCCGAGCTGGACGAGCGGCTGCAGCACATGAGCGGCCTGATCGACCAGGGCATCGCACTGAAGCGCCGCATCATCGAGGACCTGCGCCCCTCGGCGCTGGCCAACCTCGGCCTCACGCCGGCGCTGGAGATCTTCCTGCGCGAGTTCGGCCAGCGCTCCGGCCTGCAGCTGACCCAGGAGCTGAGCGAGGTGGGCACCGACGACGCCGGCCGGCTGGCGCTGTACCGGCTGGTGCAGGAGGCGCTGACCAACGTGCTGCGCCACGCCCATGCACAGCAGGTGCGGGTGGCACTGACGCAGGGCGAGGGCTGGCTGCAGCTCAGCGTGCGGGACGACGGCCGCGGCTTCGACCCCGCCGGCGTGCCGCCCGGCCACCACGGCCTGCTGGGCATGCGCTACCGCATCGAAAGCCTGGGCGGCAGCCTGGAGCTGCATTCGGCGCCCGGCGCCGGCACGCTGGTGCTGGCGCGGCTGCCGGCCCAGGCGCCGCAGGCCACCGAGCCCGCCGTCGAGCCGGTCTGACGGCGCCCCGTCCTACACGCCCGGCCCCCGGCCGCCGACAACCCGCGGCCCGGCCGCCACGTTGAATAGGCAGGTCCGCAGCCGGTGCTGCGGCTTTCAGGAGCCCTCATGACCCGCCCCCACCTCATCCCCTCTCAAGCCCGCCGCCTGCTGGCCGGCCTGGCGCTGGCCGCGCTGGGTGCGGCCGCCCTGCCGGCTCAGGCCGTAAGCGTCTGGCCAAGTCACCTTGAAGCTGCCGGCCCCGTCGGCAAGGATCGTGTCCACGTAACTTAGGTGGACACGATGGCAAGCGACAAGCCGCT
>QFOD01000020.1 GCA_003241055.1 Roseateles depolymerans | reverse complement strand
CTCCATGCCGCCCACCTGGCTGGAGCTCAGGCTGGCCACCTGGGCGGTGGTCAGCTGCTGCACCTGGTCGGAGCTCAGGGCGTTGAGCTGGTCGGTGGCGAGCCCACGGATCTGCGCGGTGGTCAGGGCCCGGAGCTGGTCGGTATTTAGCGAGGCGACCTGGTCGGTGCCCAGGCCCTTGATCTGCTGCGTGGTCAGCGACTGGATCTGGGCCGTGCCCAGGGCCTTGATCTGATCGGTGTGCAGCGCATCGATGTTCTCGGAGGCGATGCCGCGCAGCGCGCTGGTGCTGAGCTGGCCGAAGTCCGCCGTCTCGATGGCGGCCAGCTGGTCGGAAACCAGGGCGCCGATCTGGGCGGAGCTCATCACCTTGAAGTGCTCCGTGCCCAGCGCGATCAGGTCGCCGGTTTCAAGGCCGGCGACCTGGGCGGTCGTCAGGCTGGCCGCCTGCGCGGTGGTCAGCGCGGCGACCTGGTCGGTCCCGAGGGCGACGATTTGGTCCGTCCCCAACGAACGAACCTGCGCCGTCGTCAACGCGCGCAGGTCCTCTGTTTCCAGAGCGGCCACCTGGTCGGTGCCCAGGCCCCTGAGTTGCTGGGTGGTGAGCGACAGGATCTGCTGGGTACTCAGAGCCCTGATCTGGTCGGACCCGAAGGCATCGATGTTGTCCGAGGTGATGCCGCGCAAGGCCGAGGTGCTGAGCTGGCCGAGATCAGCGGTCTCGATCGCCGCCAGCTGATCGGACGCCAGCGCGCCCAGCTGGCGCGAGGTCAGCACCTTGAACACGTCGGTGTTCATGGCGACGAGGTCCGCCGTTTCCAGCGCCGAGATCTGCTGGGTCGAGAGGCTGGACAGCTGCGCGGTCGTCAGCGCCGCCGCCTGGTCGCTGTTCATCGCCTGAACCTGCGCCGAGCTCAGGCCGGTCAGCGCCGCCGTGGTCAGCTTGGCGATGTCCTCGGTCTCGAAGAAGGAGATCTGGTCCGTCGTCAGCGACTTGATGGCGAAGCTGGTCAGGCTCGTCATCTGGTCCGTCGTCAGCGCCTTGAGCTGGTCCGACGTGAACGCCACCCAGTCCTCGGTCTTGAGGGCGCGCAGCGTGGCGGAGGTGAGGCCGGCGATCTGGTCGCTGGTGAGGCTGGTGATGATGGACGGCATATTTTCTCTACCTCAAGTTGGCGCTGCTCGGGCGGTCTCGCGGAACTCTCTGCCCCGGTGGAGGCGGCGCATCGCCCGAGACGCGCCACCCTTCACCGGGGCTCGCCACGCGCCGGCCCTTGCGGGCACGCGGTGGCGGGTTGATCAAAAACGGACGGATCCGTCATCCAAAGCGGCAAATTCCGCGAAAAACTGAAACTCGGATGACAGCCCTAGGTACAGCGGATTTCGGCAGACGCCCTGGCGGCTTTAGCCAGCCGTCCAGGGGAGGACCGGGCCCACGCGAAATCGTGCCGCTTTGTACCGTTCGTCGTCCGTCGACATAAAGGCGGTCGCTTCACGTGGGAGATCCAATCGTTAACTAATCGTTGCAATCCTAGGCCTCATCGTTATCGACAGTGAATTGAATAGCTTGAGGAACTTTGGTTTGTTTCTGTCATGACGGGCAGAGCTCGCGGCTCCAATACAGTCGCGGCGCAATCTCCGGGCGCCCATCCCATGCAAATCACCACCCTGATTCCCGCTTACAAGACCAAATATTTGGTAGAACTGCTAACCGGCCTGGTCACGCAGACGCACAAGCCGACCCGGGTGATCGTGTCGGATGACAGTCCGAACGGCGAGTTTTCGCAATTGCTGCTGTCGCCGGGCATGGCCTTGGCGATGCGCAAGCTGCCCATCGAGATCCATGTCGGCCCGAGGGCGGGGGCGTACGAGAACTTCAAGCACCTGGTCCGGCTCTGGGGCGGCTCGACCGACTTTGCGCACCTGCTGCTGGATGACGATGTCATCTACCCGGATTTCTATATGCGCCACATGATGGCCCACGCCACCGGCCGCTACCCGGGCAGCATCAGTGCGCGCTGGTGCGCCAACGAGCGGGGGCAGCCGGTGGAGGGCATGCCCATTCCCAAGGCCGTGTGGTTCTCCAACGACCGGACGCTGCTGCTGGACGCGACGGTGCTGTTCTCCACGACGCTGCCGGAGTGCCAGAACTGGCTGGGCGAATTCTCCAACTGCGTGATGCGCAAGGAGATGGCCGAACTGCTGTTCAAGCCCGATTTTGGCGGGGTGTCCTATGCCGGGCTCTGGGATCTCGGAGCGTTCCTCGCGGCCAGCCTGATCGGCCCCATCCCTTATGTCCAGGATCGCCTGGGCGCCTTCCGCGCCGGCGGCGAGGGGCACTCGGCCCAGATGATGGGCAAGCACATGAAAGCGGCCCACCTGGGCTACGGCGCGCTGGCGCTGGGGGCCTCCCGAATCGGCCGGCTGGGCGTGGACCAGACGCGTCAGGCCTATGCGGGGCTGCATGCTGCGCTGGCCTCCCGCTATGCCGAGGAGGCCGACGTGGCGCCCTTCGTCGACATCATGCGTCGCCTCAGCGAGGGCGACGCGACGGCTGAGGAAGACTTTCTGCGCCATTGGAACGTCTTTCTGAACAGCCACAAGTTCTGAGCCCAGGAGCGGCTACGGCCGCCAGCCCCTCATGGATGCACACCAGATTCCCATCGTCACGGTCTCGTACAACAGCCCCGAGTTGTTGAGTCACCTGCTGGCGTCGCTTCGGCGCTTCTATCCCAATCCGGTGCATGTCGTCGAGGGCTCGGACGCCGAGCATGTCGACGCCATTCGTGCCGCTGTGGCGCCCTTCGAGGGGGTGTCGCTGCATGTGCAGGGCTACAACATCCACCATGGCCCGGGCCTGGCCTGGGCCATTCAGCAACTGCCGCTGGGGCCGGTCGCACTCTTTCTGGACAGCGACATCATCGTGCGTCGCGCCGGGTTCCTGGAGGCCATGCTGGAGCAGTTGCAGCCGCAGCACTATGGTGTCGGCGGCGTGGCCTATGTGAACCGCGAGGGCTTCGACATCCCTTACGCCTACGGCGCCGTGCCCTATCTGCATCCGCCCTGCATGCTGTGCAACATCGAGGTGATGCGGCAGTGGCCCATGCCCATCAAGCATGGAGCGCCGATGGTGGCGCCGATGCTGGCCCTGCACGATGCCGGCAAGTCGGAACTCCTCCAGCATCTGGACTGGGTGCTGAACGACGTGACGCCGGGCACGGACAAGGTCTATGTGGACCATGTCGGCCGAGGCACCGTGCTGAACACCCAGGGCTACCACCTCGACGAATGGATGGCCGAGGTGCAGGCCCGGCAGGCCGAACAGGCCCGACAGGCGGCCGACGTGCGCGCCGCCGCAGAGCCGACCGGCTACAACCCGTTCGTGCTGCGGCTCATCCCGGAGACCGCCCGGCGCATCGTCGAGGTAGGTTGCAGCACCGGCACGCTGGCCCAGGCGCTGAAGGCGCGCCAGCCCGGGGTGCAGGTGACTGGTCTGGAACTGGATGCCCGTGCGGCCGAGATGGCGCGCAGCCGCTGCGATGCCGTGCATCAGGTCGACATCGACTCGGCAGGCTCGGCGTTGTTCGAGCAGCTGGCCGGCGCGGACTGCTGGGTGTTTGGCGACGTGCTGGAACATCTGCGCGACCCCTGGCGTGTGCTGGCCGAGGTGCGTCGCGTGCTGGCGCCGGGGGGCTGCGTGGTGACCAGCATTCCGAATGCCCAGCACTGGAGCGTGCAGGCGCGCCTCAATATGGGGGCGTTTCAGTACGAGGCTACGGGGCTGATGGATCGCACCCATCTGCGCTGGTTCACCCGTCAGACCATGCTGCAGCTGTTCGAGCAGGCGGGCCTTCGGGTGGAGGCGGGCGTGCCCTGTGTGGTGGCCGAGCCGCCAATCCGGGAGCAGGCGCTCCAGGGTGTACGTCAGATGGCGCTGGCACTGGGGCGCGATGCCGACGAGGCCGTGCGCGATGCGACGCCCATGCAGTGGGCGATGCGGGCCGTGATCGCGGGTTGAGTGGTGCAGGCCTACAACCTCTGTCTCTTCAAGCCCGGCTCACCGCGCTGGAAGATCATGGACGCCCATCTGGAGGCGATGGAGGCGCTGCGCTGGGGCCTGATGGCCAGCGGCATCGACTGCAGCGTGCGGCACAACGAGCTGGACCTGTCCCGGCGCAACATCGTGTTCGGCTGGATCGTCGCGGCCCAGATCAACCAGTTGCGCGGCCTGCCGCCGGGCAGCATCCTCTACAACTTCGAGCAGTTTTCCGAGCTGGAAGCGCCCGATGCTGCCACGGTGCAGATGCTGCAGCCGTTCCGGATCTGGGACTATTCCGCTGCCAATCTTGACTACTGGCGGCGCGCGGGGCTGAGCGCCTTCCACGCGCCGGTCAGCTTTGCGCCGACGCTGGTTCGCATTCCCAGGGCAAATGCGCCGGACATCGACGCGCTGTTCGTCGGTGCGGCGGGTGCGGTACGGTCTGAGAAGCTGCTGCGCATCGCGTCATCCGAGGCGCGACCATCGGTGGCGGTGCTGCTGAATTTCTGGGGCGCACTGCGGGACGAGATGCTGGGGCGCAGCCGGCTGCTGCTCAATGTGTCCAGCGAGAGTCCGAGGCTGCGCATCTTCGAGGTGGCACGGGTGTCCTACTACCTGGCCAATCGGCTGCCGGTGCTTTGCGAACGCCTGCCCGGCCTGCATGTCGAGCCGGATCTCGTGGACGCCGTCGCCTGGGCCGACAAGCAGGAGCTGCCCGAGTTGGCGGCCCGCCTGCTGGCAGACCCGGCCGCACTGGCCGAGCTGGGTCAGCGGGGCTTCGACATCTTCAGCCGCCGCGATGCGCGGCTGGTGGTGCAGCGCTGGCTCGCCTGGGAGGCCGCGCAAGGTGGGCAGGGCGCGGCCGCCTGAGCGCGCCGCGTCGTCCGTGGGGTCAGGTCTCGTCCGTCGTGGCCGCGAGGCCGTTCTGGAAGTGCTCGCGCACCAGGCGCGCCGTGGCCTCGGCGTTGCGGGCCAGCAGCGCCTGCATGATGGCGCGGTGCTCATGCAGTGACTCGGCCAGACGGCCCTCGCGGAACAGCGAGTGGTGGCGGTTGAGCTTCATCAGCCGGCGCAGGTCGGTCACCATCTGCTGGCGCCAGCGGTTGCCTTCCAGTTCCAGCACGCGCAGGTGAAAGCGCTCGTTGGCAGCGAAGAAGGCGTCACGCGACCCGGTGGGTTCGTGCAGGGCCCGCTCCAGCGCGTCGTGCAGCGCGGCCAGTTCCGCCAGCTCCGCGTCGCTGGCCTGGCTGGCGACCCGTGCGGTGGCGTCACTCTCCAGCAGGCCGAGCAGCTGGTAGGCCTCGCGCACGTCTCGCTCGCTCATCTCGGTCACGTAGGCGCCGCGGCGCAGCTTCATCGTGACCAGGCCTTCCGAGGCCAGCACCTTCAGCGCCTCGCGCAGCGGCGTGCGGCTGATGCCCAGCTCGGTGCAGAGCTTGAGCTCGTCGATCCAGGCGCCGGGCTCCAGCTCGCGCGAGAGGATGCGCTGGCGCAGCCGGTCGGCCACCTGCTCGTACAGGGCGCGGTGCGCGAGGGGCGGGTCGGCGTGGCTCATGGGTGGGTGTCAGTTCGGCGTAGAGTTCTGAATTCATAATTATGAATGACGGCCTGCGCCTATGATGCAGGCATCACCAGGAGATTGCAGATGTCGGACGCCAGCCAGCCCGGGGCCGCCCCGGAACAACAGCCTGAATTCAAGCAGGCGACGCTGGAGCAATGGGCCAAGGCCGCCGCCAAGGCGGCGCCGGGCGGGGATGTGGCGGCGTTGAACTGGGTGACGCCCGAGGGCCTGACCGTCAAGCCGCTGTACACCGCGGCCGACACGGCGGGCCTGCCGTTCGCGGACACGCTGCCCGGCTTCGAGCCCTTCATCCGCGGCCCGCAGGCCACGATGTATGCGGTGCGGCCCTGGACCATCCGCCAGTACGCCGGCTTCTCCACCGCCGAGGAAAGCAATGCCTTCTATCGCAAGGCGCTGGCCGCGGGCGGGCAGGGCGTGTCGGTGGCCTTCGATCTGGCCACCCACCGCGGCTACGACAGCGATCACCCCCGCGTGACCGGTGACGTCGGCAAGGCCGGCGTGGCCATCGACTCCGTGGAGGATATGAAGATCCTGTTCGACGGCATCCCGCTCGACAAGGTCAGCGTGAGCATGACGATGAACGGTGCGGTGCTGCCGGTGCTGGCCGGCTACGTGGTGGCCGCGGAAGAGCAGGGGGTGAGCCAGGAGCAGCTGGCCGGGACCATACAGAACGACATCCTCAAGGAGTTCATGGTCCGCAACACCTACATCTACCCGCCGGCGCCGAGCATGAGGGTCATCGGCGACATCATCGAGTACACGGCGCAGAACATGCCAAAGTTCAACTCGATCAGCATCTCCGGCTACCACATGCAGGAGGCGGGGGCCAACCAGGCGCTGGAGCTGGCCTTCACGCTGGCCGACGGCAAGGAGTATGTGAAGACGGCCCTGGCCAAGGGCCTGGCCGTGGACGATTTCGCACCGCGGCTGTCCTTCTTCTGGGCGATCGGCATGAACTTCTATCTGGAGATCGCCAAGATGCGGGCCGCGCGCCTGCTGTGGTGCCGGATCATGAAGGGCTTTGGCGCGACCAACCCCAAGAGCCTGATGCTGCGCACCCACTGCCAGACGTCCGGCTGGAGCCTGACCGAGCAGGACCCGTACAACAACGTGGTGCGCACCACCATCGAAGCCATGGCTGCGGTCTTCGGCGGCACGCAGAGCCTGCACACCAACTCGCTGGACGAGGCGATCGCGCTGCCCACCGAGTTCAGCAGCCGCATCGCCCGCAACACCCAGCTCATCATCCAGGAAGAGACCCACATCACCAACGTGGTGGACCCCTGGGCAGGCAGCTACCTGATGGAGAAGCTCACCCAGGACATGGCCGACAAGGCCTGGTCCATCATCGAGGAGGTCGATGCGATGGGCGGCATGACCCAGGCGGTTGATTCCGGCTGGGCCAAGCTCAAGATCGAGGCGAGTGCGGCGGAGAAGCAGGCGCGCATCGACTCCGGCGCCGACGTCATCGTGGGCGTCAACAAGTACAAGCTGGCCAAGGAAGACGCCATCGAGATCCTGGACGTGGACAACGTCAAGGTGCGCGACGCCCAGATCGCGCGGCTCAGCCAGATCAAGGCCACGCGCGACACGGCCCAGGTCCAGGCGGCGCTGGCCGCACTGACCGAGGCCGCGAAGAGCGGCCAGGGCAATCTGCTGGATCTTTCCATCAAGGCCGTGCGGCTTCGCGCGACGGTGGGCGAGGTGTCCGATGCGCTCGAAGCCGTGTTCGGCCGCCACCGCGCCGACACGCACAAGGTCAGCGGCGTCTATGCCGCGGCCTATGACTCGGCCGAGGGCTGGGCCAAGCTGCAGGGCGAGATCGCCGCCTTCGGCGACGAACATGGCCGCCGCCCGCGCGTGATGATCGCCAAGCTGGGCCAGGACGGCCATGACCGCGGTGCCAAGGTCGTCGCCACGGCCTTTGCCGACCTGGGCTTTGACGTGGATATCGGCCCGCTGTTCCAGACCCCCGAGGAATGCGCGCGCCAGGCCATCGAGAACGACGTGCATGCGGTGGGCGTCTCCACGCTGGCGGCCGGCCACAAGACCCTGGTGCCGGCCATCATTGCCGAGCTGAAAGCACAGGGCGCCGACGACATCATCGTCTTCGTCGGCGGCGTGATCCCGGCGCAGGACTACGACTTCCTCTACGCCGCCGGCGTCAAGGGCATCTACGGCCCCGGCACGCCTATCCCGGCCAGCGCCAAGGGCGTGCTGGAAGCCATCAAGGCCCAGGTGGCCGGAGTGCCGGCTTGAGCCTGAGTTCCTCGGTGCTGGCGGAGCAGTTGCTGCAGCGGCCGCCAGGCCCGGTGCAGCGGCGTGCGCTGGCCAAGGCCATCACCCTGGTCGAGTCCACGCGGGCCGACCACCGCGAGCAGGCCGATGCGCTGCTGACCTCGCTGATGCCCCACACCGGCGGTGCGCTGCGGCTGGGCATTTCGGGCGTGCCCGGCGTGGGCAAGAGCACCTTCATCGAGGCCTTCGGGCTGTTCCTCATCGAGCGCGGCCATCGCGTCGCGGTGCTGGCGGTGGACCCATCCAGCAGCGTGAGCGGCGGCGCCATCCTGGGTGACAAGACCCGCATGGAGCGCCTGTCCATGGACCTGCGCGCCTACATCCGCCCCAGCCCCAGCAGCGGCACGCTGGGCGGCGTGGCCGAGAAGACCCGCGAGGCCATGCTGCTGTGCGAGGCGGCCGGGTTTGATGTGGTCATCGTCGAGACCGTGGGCGTGGGCCAGAGCGAGACCGCGGTGGCCGGCATGACCGACCTCTACCTGCTGCTGCAACTGCCCAATGCCGGCGATGATCTGCAGGCCATCAAGAAGGGCGTCATGGAGCTGGCGGACCTCATCGTCATCAATAAGGCCGACATCGACCCGGCCGCGGCCACGCGGGCCCAGGCGCAGATCACGTCCGCGCTGCGCCTGCTGGGCAACGGCCGCATGCCGCTGGAGGCTGCGGCGCTGCAGCGGGTGCTGCAGGTCAGCGCGCTCAAGGCCGATGGCATAGAGCCGCTGTGGCAGGCCATCAGCGCGCAGCGCGATGCGCGCGTGGCCAGTGGCGCCTGGGCCGCCCGGCGCCGCGAGCAATCGCTGGCCTGGATGTGGGAGCGCATACAGGCCGGGCTGCAGCAGGCCTTTGCCAATCACCCTGAAGTGGCCGCTCGTCTGGCCGGCATGACCGCCGAGGTGCGCGAGGGCCTAACGCCGCCGTCCACCGCCGCACGCCAGCTGCTGGCGGCTTTTCGTTCGCCCTTCGAGGCCCGCTGATGATCACCGGGCTCAACCATTTCAACCTGCGGGCTCCTGCCGCGTTGCTGGCGGTGCTGCGCGATTTCTACCGTGACGTGCTGGGCCTGCAGGAAGGTGCGCGCCCGGCCTTCCAGAGCCGTGGCTACTGGCTCTATGCCGGCGGCCATCCGGTGCTGCACCTGAGCGAGCAGCGCTCCGGCGAGCCGCTGCGCACACCGGTGCGGGCCGACGCGCCGACCACCTTCGACCACATCGCGTTCTCCGGCGCCGAGCCGGCCGCGATGGCCGCTCAGCTGCGGGCCGCGGGCGTGGCGTTCCATGAGGAGCGCTCACCCGTCACGCGCCAGCACCAGTTCTTCCTGCAAGACCCCGCCGGCAACGGCGTGGAGATCAATTTCCCGTTCTCTTCCTCTGAAGGCTGATCACCATGCAAGACATCCAACAAGCCCTGGAAGCCAAGCGCGCCCGCGCGCGGCTGGGCGGTGGCGAGAAGCGCATCGCCGCCCAGCATGCCAAGGGCAAGCTGACCGCGCGCGAGCGGCTGGAGCTGCTGTTCGATGAGGGCAGCTTCGAGGAATGGGACATGTTCGTCGAGCACCGCTGCGTGGACTTCGGCATGGCGGACAACAAGATCCCGGGCGACGGCGTCGTCACCGGCTACGGCATGATCAACGGCCGCCTGGCCTTCGCCTTCAGCCAGGACTTCACGGTCTTCGGCGGTGCGCTGTCCGAGGCCCACGCCGAGAAGATCTGCAAGGTGATGGACCAGGCGATGAAGGTGGGCGCACCGGTGATCGGCCTGAACGACTCGGGCGGCGCGCGCATCCAGGAGGGCGTGGCGTCTTTGGGCGGCTATGCCGACGTGTTCCAGAAGAACGTGATGGCCTCGGGCGTGATCCCGCAGATCAGCATGATCATGGGCCCCTGCGCGGGCGGCGCGGTGTACTCGCCAGCCATGACCGACTTCATCTTCATGGTGAAGGACAGCAGCTACATGTTCGTCACCGGCCCCGAGGTGGTGAAGACCGTGACGCACGAGGAGGTGACCGCCGAGGAGCTGGGCGGCGCCACCACGCACAACACCAAGAGCGGTGTGGCGGACCTGTCGTTCGAGAACGATGTCGAGGCGCTGCTGATGCTGCGTCGCTTCTTCAACTACCTGCCCTTGTCCAACCGCGAGAAGGCGCCGGTGCGCCCCAGCGGGGACCCGGCCGCTCGGCTCGACCATTCGCTCGACACCCTGGTGCCGGAGAACCCGAACAAGCCCTACGACATCAAGGAGCTGATCCTCAAGGTGGTCGACGACGGCGACTTCTTCGAACTGCAGCCCGACTACGCCAAGAACATCGTCACCGGCTTCGCGCGCATGGAGGGGCAGACGGTGGGCATCGTCGCCAACCAGCCGCTGGTGCTGGCCGGCTGCCTGGACATCAAGAGCAGCATCAAGGCCGCGCGCTTCGTGCGCTTCTGCGATGCGTTCAACATCCCGGTGATCACCTTCGTGGACGTGCCCGGCTTCATGCCCGGCACTTCTCAGGAGTACGGCGGCATCATCAAGCATGGCGCCAAGTTGCTCTACGCCTACGCCGAGTGCACCGTGCCGAAGATCACCGTGATCACCCGCAAGGCCTATGGCGGCGCCTACGACGTGATGGCGTCCAAGCACCTGCGCGGTGACGTGAACTTCGCCTGGCCCAATGCCGAGATCGCGGTGATGGGCGCCAAGGGCGCGGTGGAGATCATCTTCCGCGAGGACAAGGGCGACCCGGCCAAGCTCGCGGCCAAGGAGGCCGAGTACAAGGCGCGCTTTGCCAACCCGTTTGTGGCGGCCGAGCGCGGCTTCATCGATGACGTGATCCAGCCGCACGAGACCCGCAAGCGCATCTGCCGCTCGCTGGTGATGCTCAAGGACAAGAAGCTCGAGAACCCGTGGCGCAAGCACGGCAACATCCCGCTGTAAACGCCATGCCCAAGGCCACCTGCGCTGCCGAGGTTCGGCAACTCACCGACATCCCCAACATCGGCCCGGCCGCCGCGGCCGACCTGGTGGGGCTGGGCATTGCGACGCCGGCCGACGTGAAGGCCATGGACCCGCTGCAGGCCTACGACCGCCTGCGCGACCCGCAGGGCCGGCGCCATGACCCCTGCGTGCTCGACACGCTGATGGCCGCGCACGACTTCATGAACGGTGGCGCCGCCCAGCCGTGGTGGCACTTCACCGAGCAGCGCAAGCGCCTGCTCGCGGAAACGAAATAAAGAGGCTCTCCATGTTCAAGAAAATCCTGATCGCGAACCGCGGTGAGATCGCCTGCCGCGTGATCGCCACCGCGAAGAAGATGGGCATCGCCACCGTGGCGGTGTACTCCGAGGCCGACAAGGACGCCCGCCATGTGGCGCTGGCCGACGAGGCCGTGCTGCTGGGGCCGGCGCCGTCGCGGGAGAGCTATCTCGTCGCCGACAAGATCATCGCGGCGGCCAAGGCCACCGGCGCCGAGGCGCTGCACCCGGGCTACGGCTTTCTGTCCGAGAACGAGGATTTCGCGCGCCGCTGCGAAGAAGAGGGCATCGCCTTCATCGGCCCCAAGCACTACAGCATCGCGGCCATGGGCGACAAGATCGCCTCCAAGAAGCTGGCGAACGAGGCCAGGGTCAGCACCATTCCCGGCCACAACGAGCCCATCCTGTCGCCGGAAGAAGCCGTCGAGATCGCCAAGAAGATCGGCTACCCGGTGATGATCAAGGCCAGCGCCGGCGGTGGCGGCAAGGGCCTGCGCGTGGCCTTCAACGACAAGGAGTGCTTCGAGGGCTTCACGTCCTGCCGCAATGAGGCCCGCAACAGCTTTGGCGATGACCGCGTCTTCATGGAGAAGTTCGTCGAGCAGCCGCGCCACATCGAGATCCAGATCCTCGGCGATGCGCACGGCAACGTGGTCTACCTGCACGAGCGCGAGTGCTCCATCCAGCGCCGCCACCAGAAGGTCATCGAGGAGGCACCGTCGCCCTTCATCAGCGACGCCACGCGCCAGGCCATGGGCGAGCAGGCCGTGGCGCTGGCCCAGGCGGTGAAGTACCAGAGCGCCGGCACCGTGGAGTTCGTGGTCGGCAAGAACCAGGACTTCTACTTCCTGGAGATGAATACCCGGCTGCAGGTGGAGCACCCGGTCACCGAGTGCATCACCGGGCTGGATCTGGTGGAGCAGATGATCCGCGTTGCCGCCGGCGAGAAGCTTGGCATCACGCAGGCCGACATCCGCCGCGACGGCTGGGCCATCGAATGCCGCATCAATGCGGAAGACCCCTTCCGCAACTTCCTGCCGTCCACCGGCCGCCTGGTGAAGTACCAGCCGCCGGCGGCCAACCTGGTGCAGGGCAGCGAGACGCTGCAGGGCGAGGCTTATGCGGGCGATGCCTTCGGCGGCGTGCGGGTGGACACCGGCGTCTACGAGGGCGGCGAGATCCCGATGTTCTACGACTCCATGATCGCCAAGCTCATCGTGCACGGCCGCGACCGCGCGGACGCGATCGCCAAGATGCGCGAGGCGCTGAACGGCTTCGTGATCCGCGGCATCAGCAGCAACATTCCCTTCCAGGCCGCGCTGCTGGCCCACCCGGACTTCCAGACCGGCAACTTCAACACCGGCTTCATTGCCCAGCACTACGCCGGCGGCTTCAAGGCCGAGGACGTGCCGCACGACGATCCGCTGTTCCTGATCGCGCTGGCCGGCTTCATCCGCCGCAAGGCGCGCGAACGCGAGGCCGGCATCAGCGGCCAGCTGCCGGGCCACGAGGTGCAGGTCGAACACGACTACGTGGCCGTGGTCAACCTCGGCGGCGGGCAGAGCGAGCGCCATGTGCTGCACATCTCCGAATTCGCCGGCGCCCTGGGCGAGGCGCTGGTGAAGGTGGGCGGGCGCGACTACCGCATCGTCAGCCACTCGCGCCTGAGCGACATCCGCATCACCGGGCAGGTGAATGGCCAACCCTTCACCGCCCAGGCCGAGCGCGGCACCGCCAAGAACCCACTGGCCTACCGCATCCAGCATGGCGGCCTCTCGGTGGAACTGACCGTGCTGAGCCCGCGTGCGGCCGAGCTGCAGGCGCTGATGCCCTACAAGGCGCCGCCCGACACCTCCAAGCTGCTGCTGTCGCCCATGCCGGGCCTGCTGGTGAACATCGCCGTCCAGGCGGGCCAGACCGTGCAGGCCGGTGAGCGCCTGGCGGTCATCGAGGCGATGAAGATGGAGAACATCCTGACCGCACT
Organism: Roseateles depolymerans; assembly: GCA_003241055.1. Taxonomy (GTDB): domain Bacteria; phylum Pseudomonadota; class Gammaproteobacteria; order Burkholderiales; family Burkholderiaceae_C; genus Pelomonas; species Pelomonas depolymerans_A. The sequence goes on along the minus strand of QFOD01000020.1, from coordinate 92,174 downwards.
GCAGGACGTGACGGTCGCCGAGGTGCTGGCCAAGCCGGGCGAGAGCCTGGCGGTGGATCAGCCCATCCTGAGGTTTCAGTGACCCACCCCCTACCGGCTGCGCCGGCCCCCTCAAGGGGGCGCACCCGTTGGACCGGCGGAGCCGGATCCTTGGGTGCCGCTGGGTTTGCCGCGGCTCGGTGCCACGTTGTGGCTGGCCTTGGAGAATTTGAATGACACAGAAGCCTTACCGCATCCTCGGCATCCAGCAGATCGCCATCGGCGGCCCCGACAAGGCCGCGCTGCGCAAGCTTTGGGTGGACGTGCTGGGCCTGACGGTCACCGGCAATTTCGTGTCCGAGCGCGAGAACGTCGATGAAGACATCTGCGCGATCGGCTCGGGGCCGCACAAGGTCGAGGTGGACCTGATGCAGCCGCTGGACCCCGACAAGAAGCCCGCCGTGCACACCACGCCGCTGAACCATGTGGGCCTGTGGGTGGACGACCTGCCCAAGGCCGTGGAATGGATGACGGCGAACGGCGTGCGCTTCGCGCCCGGCGGTATCCGCCAAGGCGCGGCCGGCTACGACATCTGCTTCATCCACCCCAAGAGCAATGACGAATTCCCCATCGCCGGGGAGGGCGTGCTGATCGAGCTGGTGCAGGCGCCGCCCGAGGTGGTGGCGGCGCTGGGCTGAGCTGCGGCCGGTGGCGTGCGGCCGCGTCAGGGCAGCAGCCGCACGTGCGGGGCGGGGTCGCCCTGGGGCATCAGATAGAGGCCGCCTTCCTGGAGGCACTGGCTCTTGATCCAGGTGGTCAGCGGGAAGTTCTTGTCGGTGGCCAGGTAGTGCAGCACCAGGCGCGGCCGGCCGGTCTGGCGCATCACGTCCTGCAGGAAGCTGCGCTCGATCTGCAGGCCCAGCACCCGGCATGAGATGGCCCACTGCACCAGGATGCCGTTCGGGTTGACCAGCGCGAAGCCCACCAGCCCGTGCTCGGTGAATTTGTCGCGGGCCTGCAGCGAGAACAGCCGGCAGCCGCCCTGCATCAGCTGCAGCAGCTCGGGCGCGGAGCTGCGCAGGCCGTTGAGGTTGAACTGGTTGGTCTTGTTCAGCAGCTCCACGGCCCGGATGAAGGCCGGCTGCGCCGGGTCGGCGGGCACTTCGCGCACCTGGATCGCGATCTCCAGCTGGTCGAGCGCGTTGCCGGCCTTGGAGGCCTCGTAGACCTCGCGGTGCGCGATGGTGTTGCGCAGCATCTCGGTGCGCTGGCCGGACTCGCTGGTGATGAAGGGCACCTCGGTCAGCACGCTGTGGTGCAGCACCGACTTGGTGTACATGATCCACTTGCCCATCACCTTCAGCGTGGGGAAGGCCTGGTGCATCAGCTCGCGCTCGACCGGGTTGTCGTCGATGAACAGCACGTTGTCCGGCAGCAGGTTCACCTCCTGCAGGATCTGGCGCATGTTGTCGGCCTTGGCCTCCCAGTTGATCTTGACCGACACGAAGCTGTCCAGCCTGAGCTTGCCGGCGTAGATGCGCTCGATGTTGCGCACCGTGTCGTCATGCGTGTTCTTCGAGATGATCGCCAGCAGGATGCCGCGGTTCTTGCAGTAGTGCAGGGCCTCGGTGATCGCGTAGGGGAAGCCTTCGGCGAGCCGGTACAGGCTGCCGTCCTCGACACCGAAGTTGTTGTAGAAGGCCTGGTTGACCCGCGCCGAGATGCGGCCCTCGTGTGCGTGGGCCTCCTCCGAGAGCACGCCGCGCCACAGCGTGTTGTCCAGGTCGACGACGATGAGCTTGATCGGCGTGGGCTGGGTCAGCGTCTCGTACATCGCCAGGATCTCATGGCTGAGCATGCGGCCGAACTGGCGCGCGTCCTGGCGCTCCCAGTGCAGGCGTTGCGCCGGCAGCGGGTCGATCCGCGGGAACTCCTGCTCACCGAGTTCGATGTCGCTGGTCTCGTCGACCTCGCCGGGGGCCGCATGGTTCAGCGCGTTGAAGAACTCGTCCGACGTGAAGCGCTTGCCCAGCGTGGCCGCGATGGCGTCGGCGTCCAGGATGAAGCTGTTGTGCGCGCCGCGCGCCAGCAGCAGGCGCTCCATTTCGACGTTGAGTTGCTGGATGAAGAACTGCAGGTTGCGCAGTTCGTACTTGGGCAGCAGCTTGCCCATGGGGTTGAGCACCGGCACCAGGAAGTTGGTGGCGAAGACCGGCTTGTCCTTGCAGCTGCGCAGGCACTCGGCCAGATAGGCCGCCAGCCGTTGCTTGGCCTGCTCGAAGGCTTCGGCATAGGCCTCGGGCTGGCCGTAGGGGGTGTGCCAGAGTTCGCCATCCCGCAGGATGGCCCGCAGCGGCACCTGGATCACGACGAGGTCGTAGCTGTCGATGATGCCGGCGATGTCCTGCAGGGCGCCGCCGTTGAACAGCAGCAGGTCCGACGGGCACCACATGTCCTTGCGGATGATGTAGTTGGCCAGGCAGGAGCCGATCAGCAGGGCCTTCTTGCCCTCGGGGCGCGGCAGCTTGCCCAGCAGCGGCGTGCGCAGGAACTCACCCTTCATCTGCGCCGACTGGGCGGCAAAGGATTCGTCCTCTAAAAACATTCAGGGCTCCTTGGCGGTGGGCGGGTCTAGGGTCGACGCGGACCGAGGCCCGGATTCTGGCGGGATGCGGGCCTGGGCGAAGGCAGGTGCAGCGGGGCTTTGACGACCCAGATCGGTGCCGCCCATCGCGGCCGGCGAGCGCTGTTCGGATGGTGCTGCGCTGCCTTGCGCATGAATTCGCGAATTGCGAAATCTAAGTCGATTTATGGCGCAGAATATCCGCTTCTGCGAAGGCTATGCTGGAGCCCAGAGACATCATGCGCCACGACCTCACCACCCTCAATCTCGTGCTGGCGATCGAGCAGACCCGCTCGATCACGCGTGGCGCGGCCCAGGAGCACCTGGCGCTGGCGGCTGCGAGCAAGCGTCTGTCCGACCTGGAGAGCCGCCTGGGCGTGCAGCTCTTCGAGCGCCGCGCGCGCGGCGTGGAGCCGACCGAGGCGGGGCGTGCGCTGGTGCGCCACATCCGCTCGCTGCATGCGTCACTCTACGCGCTCGAGACCGAGGTGATGGAGTTCTCGCGTGGCATCAAGGGCCATCTGCGCATCGCGTCCAACACCAGCGCGATCGCCGAATGCCTGCCGCCCTACCTGGTGGAATTCTCCCAGGCCCATGCGCAGATCCGCATCAGTCTGGAAGACCTGACCAGCGCCGAGGTGCAGGCCGCGGTGGCCGAAGGCCGCGCCGATGTCGGCATCTTCACCGGCCCGGTGCTGGACAACCGGGTGCAGACCTGGACCTTCGCCACCGGCCGCCTGGCTGCCCTGGTGCCGCTGCGGCACCCGCTGGCCAACCGCGAGTCGGTCAGCTTCGACGACCTGCTGGCCTACGACCTGATCGGCCTGCATGCCGGCGCCAGCGCCCAGGAGCTGATGCGCGAGCAGGCCGCGGCGCGCGGCAAGACGCTGAATGCCCGCCTGCAGGTGCGTGGCTTCGACGGCATCGCCCAGCTCGTTGAGTCGGGCCTGGGCGTGGCCGTGCTTCCTGAACACCCCGCCGAGCGCTTTACCCGCGTGTTCGGCGTGCGCGCGCTGCGGCTCGAAGAGCCTTGGGCCGAGCGCGATTACTACCTCGGTGTGCTGCGCCAACAGCGCCTGCCCACCGTGGTGCAACGCTTCGTCGACACCCTCATCCCCCGAGACAAGCAATGATTCAATTCCACGCCGTTCACGGCGCGAGCCGGGCCGAGCGCCGGGCCGCTCCCAAGCCGGCCCGCATCCCCTTGGGGGATCGGCTGGTGTACTCACCAGACGAGGGGCAGACATGACGACCTCCCGTACCCTCTACGACAAGCTCTGGGACGAGCACGTCGTCCATTCCGAGCCCGACGGCACCGCCGTGCTCTATATCGACCGTCACCTGGTGCATGAAGTGACCAGTCCACAGGCCTTCGAAGGCCTGGACCTGGCGGGCCGCAAGGTCTGGCGCCTGTCCGCCAACCTGGCGGTCAGCGATCACAACGTGCCCACCACCGATCGCAGCGAAGGCATCGCCGATCCGGTGTCGCGCCTGCAGGTCGAGACGCTGGACGCCAACTGCGACCGCTTCGGCCTCACGCAGTTCAAGATGAACGACCGCCGTCAGGGCATCGTGCACGTGATCGGCCCCGAGCAGGGCGCCACGCTGCCGGGCATGACGGTGGTCTGCGGCGACAGCCACACCTCCACGCACGGCGCCTTCGGTGCGCTGGCCCATGGCATTGGCACCAGCGAGGTCGAGCATGTGCTGGCCACGCAGACGCTGCTGGCCAAGAAGGCCCGCAACATGCTGATCAAGGTGGAGGGGCGCGTGGCCAAGGGCGTGACCGCCAAGGACATCGTGCTGGCCATCATCGGCCGTATCGGCACGGCCGGCGGCACGGGCTACACCATCGAGTTCGGCGGCTCGGCCATTCGCGCGCTGTCGATGGAAGGCCGCATGACGGTCTGCAACATGGCCATCGAGGCCGGTGCACGAGCCGGCCTGGTGGCGGTGGACGACACGACGATCAACTACGTCAAGGGACGCCCGTTCACGCCGCAGGGCGTGGAGTGGGACCAGGCTGTCGCCTACTGGCGCACGCTGCACTCCGATGCCGGCGCGCAGTTCGACAAGGTGGTGGAGCTGGACGCGGCACAGATCCGCCCGCAGGTCACCTGGGGCACCTCGCCCGAGATGGTGCTGTCCATCGAGGATCGCGTGCCCGACCCCGACAAGGAGAAGGACCCCGTCAAGCGCGGCGCCATCGAGCGCGCGCTGACATACATGGCGCTGGAGCCCAACAAGGCGCTGAGCGACGTGCATGTGGACAAGGTCTTCATCGGCTCCTGCACCAACAGCCGCATCGAGGACATGCGCGAGGCTGCGGCCATCGTGCGCCGCGTGGGCGGCCGCGTGGCCAGGAACATCAAGCTGGCGCTGGTGGTGCCGGGCTCCGGCCTGGTCAAGGCGCAGGCCGAGGCCGAGGGGCTGGACCAGGTCTTCAAGGGGGCAGGTTTTGAGTGGCGCGAACCGGGCTGCTCCATGTGCCTGGCGATGAACGCCGACCGGCTGGAGCCGGGCGAGCGCTGCGCCTCCACCAGCAACCGCAATTTCGAGGGCCGTCAGGGCGCGGGTGGCCGCACCCACCTCGTCAGCCCGGCCATGGCGGCCGCGGCTGCGATGACCGGCCATTTCGTCGACGTCCGCACGCTGAGCTGAACATGGACAAGTTCGTCATCCACCAGGGCCTGGTGGCCCCCATGGACCGTGAGAACGTCGATACCGACGCCATCATCCCCAAGCAATTCCTGAAGTCCATCAAGCGCTCGGGCTTTGGCCCCAACCTGTTCGACGAGTGGCGCTACCTGGACCGCGGCGAGCCGGGGCAGGACCCGGCCACGCGCCGGCCCAACCCCGATTTCGTGCTGAACCAGCCGCGCTATGCCGGTGCCAGCGTGCTGATCGCGCGGGCCAACTTCGGCTGCGGCTCCAGCCGCGAGCACGCGCCCTGGGCGCTGCAGCAGTACGGTTTCCGCGCCATCCTGGCGCCCAGCTTCGCCGACATCTTCTTCAACAACTGCTTCAAGAACGGCGTGCTGCCCATCGTGCTGTCCGAGGCGCAGATCGCCCGGCTGTTCGACGAGGTAGCGGCCTTCCCCGGCTATCAGCTCACCGTGGACCTGCCGCGCCAGGTGGTGGTGAAGCCCGACGGCAGCGAGCTGCCTTTCGACATCGAGCCCTTCCGCAAGGAGTGCCTGGTGGGTGGTCTGGACGACATCGGCCTGACGCTGCGCCACGCCGACAAGATCCGCGCCTATGAGGCCGCGCGCATCGCCGCCAAGCCCTGGCTCAACCAACGCATCGTCTGAAACATGAGCATCAAGAAAATCGCAGTGCTGCCGGGCGATGGCATCGGCCCGGAGATCATGGCCGAGGCCGTCAAAGTCTTGCAGGCGCTGGAACTGCCGCTGCAGCTGGACTGGGCCGACGTGGGAGGCAAGGCCTATGAAACGAGCGGCCATCCGCTGCCGCCCGCCACGCTGAAGCTGGCCCAGGAGGCCGACGCTGTGCTGTTCGGCGCCGTGGGCGACTGGAAGTACGACAAGCTGGACCGGCCGCTGCGCCCCGAGCAGGCCATCCTGGGCCTGCGCAAGGCGCTGGGCCTGTTTGCCAACCTGCGCCCGGCCATCTGCTACGAGCAACTGACCCACGCGTCCTCGCTAAAGCCCGAGCTGGTGGCAGGTCTTGACATCCTCATCATCCGCGAGCTGACCGGCGACATCTACTTCGGCCAGCCGCGCGGCCGCCGCACCGCGGTGGATGGCCACTTCCCCGGTGCGGAAGAGGCCTTCGACACCATGCGCTACTCGCGCCCCGAGATCGAACGCATCGCGCACGTGGCCTTCCAGGCGGCGCGCAAGCGCGGTGGCAAGGTCACGTCGGTGGACAAGGCCAATGTGCTGGAGACCTTCCAGTTCTGGAAGGACGTGGTCACCGAGGTGCACAAGGACTATCCCGACGTCGAGCTGGAGCACATGTACGTGGACAACGCGGCCATGCAGCTGGTGAAGGCGCCCAAGAAGTTCGACGTCATCGTGACCGGCAACATGTTCGGCGACATCCTGTCGGACGAGGCCTCCATGCTGACCGGCTCCATCGGCATGCTGCCGTCGGCCTCGCTGGACGCCAACAACAAGGGCCTGTACGAGCCCAGTCATGGCAGCGCGCCGGACATCGCAGGGCAGGGCATCGCCAACCCGCTGGCTACAATCCTGTCCGCCGCCATGATGCTCAAGTTCTCCCTCAACCAGCCCGACGCCGCTGCTCGTATCGAAGCCGCGGTGCAGTCCGTGCTGGCGCAGGGCCTGCGCACGGCCGACATCTGGAGTGAAGGCACGACCAAGGTCTCGACCCGCGAGATGGGCGACGCTGTCGTCAAAGCCATCACGACCACCAAAACCATCAAGAGCTAGCAAGCTCCGTCTCGTCTCGCCCCCACCAGACCCGGCGAACGAGCCGGGGCCCAAAGTGGAAGGGGTTTGGTGAAGCAAAGGATTTGAAGATGACGACCCTGGTAGGCCTCGTAGGCTGGCGTGGCATGGTGGGCTCCGTGCTCATGGAGCGCATGACCGCCGAACGCGACTTCGACCTGATCGAGCCGCTGTTCTTCTCGACCTCCAACGCCGGGGGCGCCGCCCCCGCGCAGGCCAAGAACGAGACGACGCTGCAGAACGCGTTCGACCTCGAACAACTCAAGCGCTGCGACATCATCATCACCGCCCAGGGCGGCGACTACACGACCGAGGTCTACCCCAAGCTGCGCGCCGCGGGCTGGGCCGGCCACTGGATCGATGCCGCCTCCACGCTGCGCATGGCTGATGACGCGGTCATCATCCTGGACCCGGTGAACCGCCCGGTCATCGACCAGGCGCTGGCCAACGGCGGCAAGAACTGGATAGGCGGCAATTGCACGGTCAGCTGCATGCTGATGGGCGTGGGTGCGCTGTACAAGGCCGGGCTGGTTGAGTGGATGTCCACCCAGACCTACCAGGCGGCCTCGGGCGGCGGCGCCCAGCACATGCGCGAGCTGCTGACGCAGTACGGCACGCTGAACGCGGCCGTGAAGCCGCTGCTGGACGACCCCAAGAGCGCCATTCTCGAGATCGACCGCCAGGTCATCGCCAAGCAGCGTTCGCTGTCGGCCGAGGAAACCGCCAACTTCGGCGTGCCGCTGGGCGGCTCGTTGATTCCCTGGATCGACAAGGATCTGGGCAACGGCATGTCCAAGGAAGAGTGGAAGGGCATGGCCGAGACCAACAAGATCCTCGGCTCCGGCGCGATTCCCGTGGACGGCTTCTGCGTGCGCGTGGGCGCGATGCGTTGCCACAGCCAGGCGCTGACCTTCAAGCTGAAGAAGGACGTGCCGCTGGCCGACATCGAGGCCATGATCGCCGCGGACAACCAGTGGGTGAAGGTCGTGCCCAACACCCGCGAGGCCACCATCCGCGACCTGACCCCGGTGGCGGTCACCGGCACCATGACCATCCCGGTCGGCCGCCTGCGCAAGCTGGCCATGGGGCCGGAGTATCTGGGCGCATTCACAATTGGTGACCAATTGCTCTGGGGCGCTGCGGAACCCTTGCGCCGCATGCTCCGCATCCTGCTGGAGCGCTGATCGGGGGGCGGAAGCCAGGGTCTACCCTAGGCGCGGTATGGACGCCGCGCCACACATCAGGTATCGCGTGAGCATTTCCCCGTATATGCTTGATGTCGTTGTCTTTTTAGATCAAGACTCGACGCAGGCCATAGCGTGAAAAGCGGTGATACGCGGATTACTCAGCAGGGTCTGACGATCGAGACAGGCGGGGCGCCCAGGTGCTCCGCCTTGTTGCTTTGGGGAATGCCTTGAAACTTCAACTCCGTGACGCTTCGGATCGAGCCCGGCGAGCCGGTTTCGCCCGCCACCATCTCGCGCTCGCGGCGCTGCTGGTGGCCAGCAGCGGGGCGCAGGCCCTGGGCCTGGGCAAGCTGAATGTGCAGTCGGCGCTCGGCGAGACCATGCGGGCCGAGATCGACCTCTCCAGTCTGAGCTCCGAAGAGGCGGCCACGCTGAAGGTGCGCGTCGCGCCACCCGAGACCTACCGCAGCAGTGGTGTTGAGTACAACCCGGTGCTCACCGGGACGCAGGTGCAACTCGCCCGACGTGAAGGCCGCCCCGTGCTGCGTGTGAGCAGCGACCGTGCGGTGCAGGAGCCCTTCGTCGACGTAATCCTGGAGTTGACCTGGTCCGGTGGCCGCCTGGTGCGGGAGTACACGCTGCTGTTCGATCCGCCGGGCACCCCCAAGCCGGCGCCGGTCGTGACCGCGCCGCCCGCCGTCGCGGCAGCCCCTGCGCCGGCTCCTGCCACGACCCCGGTGGCTGTGGCCGCACCGCCAGCGCCCGCACCGGCACCGGCACCCGTTCGGGCAGCCCCTGCGCCTGCGCCGGCGCAGACTCAGGTGCGCCCCCCCGCCGCTGCGCGCGTGCCGGCGGGCGAGTACACCGTTCGGCCGGGCGATTCGCTGTCCAAGATCGCGACCCGAACCCAGGTCAGCGGCATCTCGCTGGACCAGATGCTGGTCGGCCTGTTCCGCAACAATCCTGATGCCTTCATTGACGGCAACATGAATCTGCTGCGTGCCGGTGCGGTGCTGCAGGTGCCGTCCAGTGACACGCTGGCCGAGGTGCCGGCGGCCGAGGCACGTCGGCTCATCGTGGCGCAGAGTGCCGACTTCTCGGCCTATCGCCAGCGCCTGGCGACCAATGCGCCCACGCTGCAGAACACCGAGAGCGAGCGCCAGTCGCGCGGCAAGGTGCAGGCAGCCGTCGAGGATCGCAAGCCCGCCGCCGCGCCCACGCCCGACAAGCTGACGCTGAGCAAGGCGGGCGGCGCGAGCGCGCCCGAAGCCAAGCTCTCGCGTGAGACCGAGAAGAAGGATGCGGCCGCGCGGGTGGCCGAGCTCACCCGCAATGTCGAGGAGCTCAAGCGCCTGTCCAGCGAGGTCAAGCCGGCGATGTCCGGTGCCTCGGCGGCGTCGGTTGCCCAGTCGGGCCTGACCGCTCCCGTGGGCCGGCCCGCGGAGCCCGCTTCCGCGGCCCCTCAGGCGGCCAGTGCAGCCTCGCGGCCGGCTTCGCGTCCCAACATCGCGCCGCCTCCGCCGATGGCCGAGCCGCCTGGTTTCATCGAGCAGCTGCTGGACAACCCCATCGTGCTGCCGCTGGCCGGTGTGCTCGTCGCGGTGCTGGGCGGGCTGGGCCTGTACCGGTTGCGTTCGCGTCGTCAGCTGGAGTCGGGTGAGACCGGCTTCCACGAGAGCCGCATGCAGGCGGACTCCTTCTTTGGTGGCTCCGGTGGTCAGCGCGTCGACACGCGTGATGCGCAGAACAGCGGCCAGTCGTCGATGAGCTACTCGCTGAGCCAGCTCGATGCCATCGGGGATGTGGATCCGGTGGCCGAGGCCGATGTCTACCTCGCCTATGGTCGCGACCTGCAGGCCGAGGAAATCCTGAAGGAGGCGCTGCGCGCCAATCCTGACCGCCTGGCGATTCGCGTCAAGCTGCTGGAGGTGTATGCGAAGCGCCGCGACATCAAGGGCTTCGAGCAGCTCGCGGTGCAGCTCTACGCCGACACGCAGGGCACCGGCGAGGACTGGGCCAAGGCCCAGGAACTGGGGCGCGGCATCGACCCGGACAATCCGCTCTACCAGCCCGGCGGCGCACCGCTGCTGAACGATGGCGGGGCCGAGTTGCGGCCCGAGCCCATGAACGCCAGCACGCTGCCGCAGACGGCGTTGCCACCCGGGGCCAAGGAAGCGGCTGCGGCGCATCTGGCCACCGACGCGCTGACCCGCAGCGGCCCGGATACTGGCCCGGTCAGCGGCTTCGACCTGGCGCTGGATCTGGATCTCGATGCGCCCGAGCCTGTCTCGCCGACGGCGATGCAGGCCACCCAGGCCCTGCCGGCCTCGGTCGAGCAGGCGCCGATGACCATGGACTTCGACGTGTCCGGCAGCGGTGCGCGCACGGCACCGCCGGCACCCGACCTGAACTTCGACCTGAGCGGCATGGGTGATCTGCCAGTCAGTGCGTCGCCGACCCCATTGCCCGCCCCGGCCCCGGCCGAAGGTGGCATGGACCTCGACTTCGACCTCGGCAACCCCGATACCCAGCCCGGCGTCGAGCCGGGGGCGCCCGACAGCATCACGGCCGCGCTGGATGCGCTGGGCGACGAGGAAGAAGGCGATCCGCTGATGCGTCAGCTGGAGCTGGCCGAGGAGTTCCGCCAGATCGGCGACACCGAAGGCGCCCGCGAGGTGCTGCAGGAGCTGATCCAGCGCGCCAGCGGCTCGTTGCGTGACAAGGCCCAGGCACTGCTGAACGAGCTGCGCTGAAGCCCGTGCTGCGGCCCGCGCCCGGGCCCAGCCGCGATACTCCACGCCCGGCCTCGGCCGGGCGTTTTTATTGGGATCAGAGAGAAGGCAGGCATGCGAGTCGCGTTGGGGGTGAGCTACCGCGGGGGCGGCTACAAGGGCTGGCAGAGCCAGCCCGGCGGCGGCACGGTGCAGGACGCACTGGAGCGCGGCCTGTCCGCATTCGCGGCGCAGCCGGTGCGCACCATCTGCGCCGGTCGCACCGATGCGGGCGTGCACGGCATCAACCAGGTGGTGCATTTCGACACCGAGGTCGCGCGCGAGCCCTTTTCGTGGGTGCGCGGCAGCAACCGCTACCTGCCGCCGGACATCGCCATCCAGTGGTGCCGCTTCGTCGGCCCCGACTTCCACGCCCGCAATGCGGCGCGCGGCCGGCGCTATGCCTATCTGCTGCTGGAGTCCGCCGTGCGCCCGGCCATTGAGTCAGGCCAGGCGGGCTGGGTGTTCCGGCCGCTGGACCAGGGCGCGATGGAGGCCGCGGCGGCGCTGCTGATCGGCGAACATGATTTTTCGTCCTTCCGTTCCTCCGAATGTCAGGCCGCGTCCCCGGTGAAGACGCTGCGCGAGATCAGCATCAGCCGGCGGGGCGCCTACTGGCGGCTGGAGTTCGAGGCCAGCGCCTTTCTCCATCACATGGTGCGCAATCTGATGGGTTGCCTGATTGCGGTGGGCAGCGGCGCGCGGCCCGTGGGCTGGATGGCCGAGGTGCTGGCCGCGCGCGACCGCAAGGTGGCGGCGCCGACCTTTGCGCCCGATGGCCTGTACTTCCTCGGCCCGGCCTACGATGCCGAGCTCGACATTCCGCGGCAGGTGGCCGCACTGGACTGGCTCCCATGACGAGAATCAAGATCTGCGGTCTGACCCGCGAGGCCGATGTCGATGCGGCGGTCGCTGCCGGCGCCGACGCCATCGGCTTCGTGTTCTATGCAAAGAGCCCGCGCGCGGTGACGCCGGAGCGGGCGAGGGTGCTGGCCCGTCGGCTGCCGCCCTTCGTGACGCCGGTGGGGTTGTTCGTCAACGCGTCTGACGCCGAACTGCAGGCCGGGCTGGCCGACGTGCCCAACATGCTGCTTCAGTTCCATGGCGACGAGACACCGGCCGACTGCGAGCGCGTGCAGCGCCCGTATCTGCGTGCCGCACGCATGGCGCCAGGTTTTGACTTGCTAAACTTCGGCCAGTCTTTTTCCAGTGCCCAGGCCATCCTGCTCGACGCCTTCGTCGACGGCTATGGCGGCGGCGGCAAGGTTTTCGATTGGTCACTCATTCCTCAAAGCGCTCCCTTTCCAGTCGTTTTGTCTGGTGGGTTGAGTGCTGCCAACGTAGCCGATGGCATCGCACGGGTGCGGCCCTGGGCCGTTGATGTGAGCTCCGGCGTCGAGGTGTCCAAGGGCATCAAGAGCGCCGATCTGATCCACGAGTTCTGCCGCGCTGTTCGTCGCGCCGACGACCGCGCCGATGCCGAACTGACCCGCTAGGAAAGACCATGTTTGCCTACGACCAGCCCGATGCCACCGGGCATTTCCGCCATGCCGGCACGCCGACCTATGGCGGCAGCTTCGTGTCCGAGACGCTTGTCCACGCGCTCGACCAGCTGAAGGACGCTTATGCGCACTACCGCAACGACCCGGACTTCATCGCCGAGTACAAGAAGGAGCTGGCGCACTTCGTCGGGCGCCCCAGCCCCATCTACCACGCCGAGCGCCTGAGCCGCGAACTGGGCGGCGCGCAGATCTACCTGAAGCGCGAGGACCTGAACCACACCGGCGCGCACAAGATCAACAACGTGATCGGCCAGGCGCTGCTGGCCAAGCGCATGGGCAAGCCGCGCGTGATTGCGGAAACCGGCGCCGGACAGCATGGCGTGGCCACCGCCACCATCTGCGCACGTTACGGCCTGGAATGCGTGGTCTACATGGGCAGCGAGGACGTCAAGCGCCAGTCGCCCAATGTCTACCGCATGAAGCTGCTGGGCGCGACCGTGGTGCCCGTGGAGAGCGGCAGCAAGACGCTGAAGGACGCGCTCAACGAGGCCATGCGCGACTGGGTGACGAATGTGGAGAACACCTTCTACATCATCGGCACCGTGGCGGGCCCGCACCCGTATCCGATGATGGTGCGCGACTTCCAGCGCGTGATCGGCGACGAGTGCCTGACCCAGATGCCCGAGATGGTGGGGCGCCAGCCGGATGCGGTGATCGCCTGCGTCGGCGGCGGCTCCAACGCCATCGGCATCTTCTACCCCTACATCCCGTTCGAGAACGTGCGGCTGATCGGCGTGGAGGCCGAAGGGCAGGGCATGGCCAGCGGCAAGCATGCGGCCACGCTGAGCGCCGGGAGCCCCGGTGTGCTGCACGGCAACCGCACCTATCTGCTGCAGGATGCCAACGGCCAGATCATCGAGACGCACTCCATCTCCGCCGGCCTGGACTACCCCGGCGTCGGCCCCGAGCATGCCCATCTGAAGGACATCGGCCGGGCCGAGTACGTCGGCATCACCGATGCCGAGGCGCTGGCAGCCTTCCACCGCCTGTGCCGCACCGAGGGCATCATCCCGGCGCTGGAGTCCAGCCATGCGGTCGCCCATGCGATCAAGCTGGCCCCGACGCTGGGGAAGGACAAGGTGCTGCTCGTCAACCTCTCCGGTCGAGGCGACAAGGACATTGGCACTGTGGCCGATCTCTCGGGGGCGGCGTATTTCGACCGCCCTTCGCAGGCCGGCGAAAAGGTCAAGGGAGGTGCGCAATGAGCCGCATCGCCGCCACCTTCGCCGCGCTGAAGACCCAGGGCCGCAAGGCGCTGATTCCCTTCGTGACCGCGGGAGACCCGTACCCCGACGCCACGGTCGACCTGATGCTGGCCATGGCCAAGGCCGGCGCCGACGTCATCGAGCTGGGCGTGCCGTTCTCCGACCCCATGGCGGATGGCCCCGTCATCCAGCGTGCCGGCGAGCGAGCGCTGGCCAAGGGCATCTCGCTGCGGGATGTGCTTGGCTTCGTGCGCGCCTTTCGCGCGCAGAACGACAGCACGCCCGTCGTGCTGATGGGCTACGCCAACCCGGTGGAGCGCTACGGCAGCGAGGCCTTCGTGGCCGATGCCCAGGCAGCCGGTGTGGACGGTGTGCTGATCGTCGACTACCCGCCGGAGGAATGCGAGGCGTTTGCCGCCCAGCTGCGCGCAGCAGGCCTGGATGCCATCTTCCTGCTCGCGCCGACGTCCACCGAGGCGCGCATGGCCCAGGTCGGCCAGCTGGCCCGCGGCTATGTGTACTACGTGTCGTTGAAGGGGGTGACGGGCGCCGGCCACCTCAACACCGACGCGGTGGCCCAGGCCGTGCCGCGCATACGCCGTCACGTCAGCGTGCCGGTGGGCGTGGGTTTCGGCATCCGCGATGCGGCCACCGCCAAGGCCGTGGCTGCGGTTTCCGACGCGGTCGTCATCGGCTCCAGGCTGGTCGAACTGCTGGAATCTCAGAGCGTCGATAATGTCGCCTCGACTGGCGCCGCCTTCATCCGCGAGATCCGCGCGGCGCTGGACACCCTCTAAGTCCCACAAGGAAGAGAACGCATGAGCTGGCTCGACAAACTGCTCCCGCCCAAGATTCAGCAAGGTGACCCGGCCGACCGCCGCACCGTGCCCGAAGGGCTGTGGATCAAGTGCCCCAGCTGCGAGACGGTGCTCTACAAGACCGACCTGGAGCAGAACGTCAATGTCTGCCCCAAGTGCTCGCATCACCACCGCATCGGCGCGCGTGCGCGCCTGGATGCCTTCCTCGACGGGGAAGGACGCTACGAGATCGGCCAGGAGGTGCTGCCGGTCGACGCGCTGAAGTTCAAAGACAGCAAGAAGTACCCCGATCGCCTGAAGGAAGCGCTGGAAACCACTGGCGAGACCGATGCGCTGATCGTGATGGGCGGCGCAGTGATGAGCGTGCCGGTGGTGGCCGCCTGCTTCGAGTTCGACTTCATGGGCGGCTCCATGGGCTCGGTGGTCGGCGAGCGCTTCGTGCGCGGCGTCGAGACCGCCATCGAGCAGAAGACGCCCTTCATCTGTTTCACCGCCACCGGCGGTGCGCGCATGCAGGAAGGCCTGCTGTCGCTGATGCAGATGGCCAAGTCCAACGCGGCGCTGACCCGCCTGGCCAAAGCCAAGCTGCCCTACATCAGCGTGCTGACCGACCCCACGATGGGCGGCGTGTCGGCCAGCTTCGCCTTCGTGGGTGACATCGTCATCGCCGAGCCCAAGGCGCTGATCGGCTTCGCCGGCCCGCGCGTGATCGAGAACACGGTGCGCGAGAAGCTGCCACCGGGCTTCCAGCGCGCCGAGTTCCTGATGGAGAAGGGCGCGGTTGACCTGATCGTGGATCGCCGCCAGCTGCGCGAGACCATCGCCCGCTCGCTGGCCATGCTGCAGCGCCAGAGTTCCGACGCCGTGGCCTGAGCCCGGCGCCCGCCCCACCCGGCCAGGCCCCACGGTCTGGCCGTTTTGCTTTCTGATTGCATGAAGACCCTAGCCGACTGGCTCGCCCATTGCGAGCGCCTGCACCCCAAGACCATCGACATGACGCTGGATCGCGTGGCCGCGGTGAAGGAGCGGCTGGGCCTGCGCTTTGATTGCCCCACGGTCGTCGTGGCCGGCACCAATGGCAAGGGCTCGACCTGCGCCATGCTGGAGTCTGTGGCCCTGCATGCGGGCTACCGGGTGGGGCTCTACATCAAGCCGCATCTCGTGCACTTCCAGGAGCGCTGCCGCGTGGGTGGCGAGCCGGTGGCGGCAGATTCGTTGGTGCCGCACTTCGAGGCTGTGGAGGCCGCACGGGGCGACATCACACTGACCTATTTCGAGTTCACCACGCTGGCCATCATGCGGCGCTTGCAGAGCGAGCCGCTGGATCTCGTCATCCTCGAGGTCGGCCTGGGCGGCCGGCTGGATGCGGTCAACGTGGTGGATGGCGACTGCGCCGTCATCACCTCCATCGACCTGGACCACACCGAGTTCCTGGGCCCTGACCGTGAGAGCGTGGGCCGCGAGAAGGCCGGCATCATGCGCGCTGGGCGTCCGGTGGTGGTCAGCGACCCCATGCCGCCGGCCTCGCTGGCGGCGCGCGCCGCCGAGCTGGGCGCCGACCTGCGTCAGCTGGGGCGCGATTTCACCTTCAGCGGCGATCGCACGCAATGGCAGTGGGCCGGCCGGACCAAGCGTTTCTCCGGCCTGGCCTACCCGGCGTTGCGGGGGGTGAACCAGCTGCTGAACGCGTCCGGTGTGCTGGCGGCCTTCGAGGCGCTGGCGGATCGCCTGCCCATCAGTGCCCAGGCCGTGCGCACCGGCCTGGCGCTGGTGGAGTTGCCCGGGCGCTTCCAGGTGCTGGCCGGCCAGCCGGCCGTCGTGCTCGATGTGGCGCACAACCCGCACGCGGTGGCCGCCCTGGCGCAGAACCTGGATCAGATGGGATTCTTCCCCCGAACGCATGCGGTGTTCGGTGCAATGGCGGACAAGGACCTGGCCGGCATCCTGGAACGTGTGGCACCGCTGGTGGATCACTGGCACTTCACCGACCTGCCGCTGCCGCGCGCGGCGAGCGCGGCGGCTCTGGAACGGGCCTTCCGGGCTGCCGGGCTGAAGACGCCGGCGGGCGTGACCACGGCCACCCATGCCAACCCCATGGAGGCCCTGCAGGCGGCGGCGGGCGAGGCGACGCCGGCCGATAGAATTCTGGTCTTTGGTTCGTTCTACACCGTGGGCGGCGTGCTTTCCGATGGCCCGCCACGCGTGACCGCCGGCCGCCCGGCCGACCCGACTCCCACCCTTCACTGACGCCAGCGACACCGCCGATGCGCCTGTTTTCCTTCCTCAAGCGAACGCCCGGTGCCGATGCACCGCCCAAGAAGGCAGGCAAGGCCGGCGCGCGCAGCAGTTCGTCGGACGATGTCCAGGTCTTGCGCGTGCGGGCGCGTCGGCGCCTGATCGGCGCGGCCGTGCTGGTGGGTGTGGGCGTGATCGGTTTTCCGCTGATATTCGAAACGCAGCCTCGCCCCATGCCGGTCGATCTGCCCATCGAGATCCCGCGCAAGGACAACGCGCCGCCGCTGGATGTGCCTGCTCGTGAAGCCCAGGCCACGCCGCCCTCAGAGGCGCAGCCGGCGAGCACGACGCTCGCTCGCGCGCCCGCTGCTGAGCTGCCGGTCGAGCCTGCACCCACGCCGGAGCCACCCGGGAAAACGGCACCTAAGCCGGCGGACAAGTCCGCCGACATGCCGGTCGAAAGGCCGGTCGAGAAAGCGGCAGAAAAACCCGTCGACAAGCCCCAGGATCGTCCCCATGACAAGGGCCACGACAAGCCCAAGCCGGCCGACAAGCCTGTTGAAAAGCCGACGGACAAACCGGCGAGCAAGCCGGCGGCTGGTGCGGACGGCGCACGGGCCCAGGCCCTGCTGGATGGGCGTGAGCCGGTGGCGCCTGCCACCGCGGCCCGCTACATCGTGCAGGTGGGGGCCTACGGTGAGAACAAGGCGGCGCAGGAGGTGCGCAACCGGGTCGAGAAGCTGGGGCTCAAGACCTACGCCCAGGCGGTGGAAACGCCGGACGGCCGGCGTGTGCGGGTGCGGCTGGGTCCGTTCGCCAGCCGTGACGAAGCCGAGCGCGCCGCGGCCAAGCTCAAGGGCGTCGGCCTCGCGGGCGCCATCCTGACGCTCTGACATGGACCTGATGCTGAGCTGGGTCGACCTCGCGCTGCTGGCGGTGCTGGTGCTGTCCGTCGCGGTCGGCGTCTGGCGTGGGCTGGTGTTCGAGGTGATGTCGCTGGCCGGCTGGGTGGTGGCCTATTTCGCGGCGCCGCCGCTGGCGGCCATCCTGCAGACCATCTGGCCCGAATCCGGGGCAGCGATAGCTCCCGGCGTTCGGCAACTGCTCGCGCTGGTTGGCGCCTTCGTGCTCGTGCTCATCATCTGGAGCCTGATCTCCAAACTCTTGAAGACCCTGATCCAGGCCTCACCCTTGTCTGCATTGGACCGATTGGGCGGGGCTGGATTTGGCGCACTCCGTGGCGTGCTGATCGTGCTGCTGGTCGTGCTGGTGGCGGGTGCGACGCCATTTGCTGAATCGACCACCTGGCGCGCCTCGCATGCGGCGCCAGTGCTGAGCGGCGTGCTGGGCGATGTGGCGCCCCTGCTGCCCGAACCGCTTTCCCGTTTTGTCTCCCGTTCGCTGAGCCGGCCTGCGCCGGCGGCGACAGATTAAGGACCCTCGCCATGTGTGGCATCGTCGGCACGCTTTCCGCGACCCCCGTCAATCAACTGATCTATGACGCGCTGCTGCTGCTGCAGCACCGCGGCCAGGACGCAGCCGGCATCGTCACGATGCAGGGGCACAAGTGCTTCATGCACAAGGCCCGCGGCATGGTGCGTGACGTGTTCCGTACTCGCAACATGCGCGCCTTGCCCGGCAATGTGGGGCTCGGCCAGGTGCGTTATCCGACGGCGGGCAATGCCTACAGCGAGGAAGAGGCCCAGCCCTTCTACGTGAATGCGCCGTTCGGCATCGTGCTGGTGCACAACGGCAATCTCACGAACGCGCACGCGCTGAAGGACGAGCTGTTCGATATCGACCGCCGCCACATCAACACCGAGAGCGACACCGAGGTGCTGATCAACGTGCTGGCCCATGAGCTGGAGATGGCGGCGCGCGATCTGCCGCTGACGCCCAAGGAGATCTTCTCGGCGGTGCGTGCCGTGCAAAAGCGCATCAAGGGCAGCTATGCGGTGATCGCACTGATCGCCGGCCACGGCATCCTGGCCTTCCGTGACCCTTACGGCATCCGCCCGCTGTGTTTCGGCCGCGGCGCCAACGGTGATTTCATGGTGGCCAGTGAGAGCGTGGCGCTGGAGGGCACGGGCCATCACCTGGAGCGCGATGTCGCGCCGGGCGAGGCGCTGTTCATCGACATGAGCGGCCAGCTCTACACCGAGCAGTGCAACGACAGCCCGTCGCTGAACCCGTGCATGTTCGAGTTCGTCTATCTGGCACGACCTGACTCCGTGATGGACGGCATCTCGGTCTACCAGGCGCGGCTCAACATGGGCGAGACCCTGGCGCAGCGGGTCATCTCGACCATGCCGCCCAGCGACATCGATGTGGTCATCCCGATCCCCGAGAGCAGCCGGCCGTCGGCCATGCAGCTTGCCCACCGCATTGGCAAGCCCTACCGCGAGGGCTTCGTGAAGAACCGCTATGTGGGCCGCACCTTCATCATGCCGGGGCAGGGGGCCCGCAAGAAGAGCGTGCGCCAGAAGCTCAACGCCATCGGCGTGGAGTTCAAGGACCGCAACGTGCTGCTGGTGGATGACTCCATCGTGCGCGGCACCACGTCCAAGGAGATCGTGCAGATGGCCCGCGATGCCGGTGCGCGCAAGGTCTACCTCGCATCGGCCGCGCCGCCGGTGCGATTCCCGAATGTGTACGGCATCGACATGCCCACGCAGGAGGAGCTGATCGCCCATGGCCGCAGCATCGAGGAAGTGCGTCAGTACATCGGCGCCGATGCGTTGATCTACCAGGACGTCGACGCGATGAAGCGCGTGGTCTCGGCCCTGCAGCCCAAGCTGGCAGGCTTCGAGGCCAGCTGCTTCGACGGCAGCTATGTGACGGGCGATGTGTCGCTGGCCGACTTCGCCGCCATCCGTGAGCAGCGCATGTCGCAGGGCGACGAGGAAGACGCCTCGGCCCGCAGCCGCCTGGCGCTGCAAAGCGGCAGCGAGGGCTGAGTGATGAGCGATGCCGACAGTCGTCGTCCGCTGCCCGACGGGCTGCGCCCCGAAACGCTGGCCGTGCGTACCGCACTGCCGCCCAGTCAGCATGGCGAGAACTCGGAGGCGCTGTTCCTGACCAGCGCCTACGTGCAGGCCGATGCTGAGACCTCGGCGCGCAAGTTCGCGCAGTCCGAGGACTTCACCTACTCGCGCACCAGCAACCCGACCGTGCGCAGCCTCGAGGCCCGTCTGGCCGCGCTGGAAGGCACGCAGGACGCGGTGGCCACCTCCACCGGCATGAGCGCCATCCTGCTGCTGGGCATGGGGCTGCTGAAGGCGGGCGACCATGTCGTCTGCTCGCGCTCGGTGTTCGGCTCCACGATCAATCTCTTTGCCAAGGAGTTCGGCAAGTTCGGCGTCGAGACCAGCTTCGTCTCGCAAACCGACCTGGCCGAATGGCGGGCGGCGGTGCGGCCCAGCACCCGGCTGTTCTTTGCCGAGACGCCGACCAATCCCTTGACCGAGGTCTGCGACATTCGCGCACTGGCCGACCTGGCCCATGCGGCCGGTGCGCTGCTGGCCGTGGACAACACCTACGCCACGCCGGCGCTGCAGCGTCCCGCCTCGCTGGGTGCGGACGTGGTGATGCACTCCGCCACCAAGTACATGGACGGCCAGGGGCGCGTGATGGCTGGCGCACTGTGCGGCCCGACGTCGCTGATCCGCGACGTCTTCGGCCCGGTGCTGCGCACCGTGGGCATGACGCTGGCGCCGTTCAACGCCTGGGTCGTGCTCAAGGGGCTGGAGACACTCAGCCTGCGCATGCAGGCGCAGAGTGCGCAGGCCCTGGCGGTGGCGCGCTGGCTGGAGGCCCGACCCGAAGTGGCGCGGGTTTACTACCCAGGTCTGCCGTCGCATCCGCAGCACGAGCTGGCCATGCGCCAGCAAGGCGGGCAGGGCGGGGCGGTCGTATCCTTCGATGTACGTGGCGACACGCCCGAGCAGGCGCGCGCAGCCGCCTTCCATGTCATCGACAGCACCCGGGTGCTGTCCATCGCCACCAACCTCGGCGATACCAAATCCATCATCACCCACCCCGCGACCACCTCGCATGGCCGCCTGAGCGAGACGCAACGCCAGGCAGCGGGCATCGGCCAGGGGCTGATTCGCCTGGCCGTCGGCCTGGAGCATGTCGACGATATCTGCGACGACCTGCTGCGCGGCCTGGGCACCCTGAACACACTTTGAGCATCCGATGAGTTCCTCCGCTTTCGACAAGGTCCGCACCCGCATCGCGCCGTCGCCGACCGGCTTCCTGCATCTGGGCACCGCGCGTACGGCGCTGTATTCCTGGGCCTACGCTCGCCATCACGGCGGCGAGTTCGTTCTGCGCATCGAGGACACCGATGTGGCCCGCTCCACGCAGGACTCGGTGGATCAGATCATTGAGGCGATGAACTGGCTGGGCCTGGACTACGACGAAGGCCCGATCTACCAGATGCAGCGCCTGGATCGTTACCAGGCCGTCATCGAGCAACTGATTGCCGAGGGCAAGGCCTACCGCTGTTACGCGACGCCCGAAGAGTTGGAGGCCATGCGTGAGGCGCAGCGCGCCCGGGGTGAAAAGACGCTGTACGACCGCCGCTGGCGACCCGAGCCGGGCAAGACTTTGCCGGCAGCGCCCGAGGGTGTGAAGCCGGTGATCCGTTTTGCTAACCCCGTGGATGGCGATGTGACCTGGGACGACCTGGTCAAGGGCCCCATCACCATCAACAACCGCGAGATCGATGACCTCATCATCATGCGAGCGGACGGCGTGCCGACCTACAACTTCGCGGTTGTGGTGGACGACTGGGACATGCGCATCAGCCATGTGTTCCGCGGTGACGAGCATGTGAACAACACGCCCTGGCAGATCAACATCTACCGTGCGCTCGGGGCGCCGCTGCCCGCCTTCGGCCATCTGCCCATCATCCTCGGCGATGACGGGCTCAAGCTGTCCAAACGGCGCGGTGCGGTCAGCGTGACGGCCTACGCCGATGGCGGCTATCTCCCGGAGGGGATGCTGAACTACCTGGCACGCCTGGGCTGGAGCCACGGTGACGATGAACTGTTCACCGCGTCGCAGATGGTGTCCTGGTTCGATGGCTCACATCTGTCCAAGAGTCCGGCGCAATGGGATCCCGCCAAGCTGGATTGGGTGAACGGCCAATATCTGAAGCAGATCGACGAAGGTCGCCTCGCCACGCTGGTAGTCGGCCAGTTGGCTGCTCGGGGCGTGGCGGCATCGCCGGAACGGGTCCGCCCCATGCTCGCCCTTTTCAAGGATCGTTGCGCCACCGCCGCCGAACTGGCCGGCTGGTTGAGCATGTACTTCGAGCCCGTTCATCCCTCTGAATCCGACCTGGCTGCACATGTGACGGATGCCGTGCGTCCGGCGCTTACGCTGCTGTGCTCACGTCTCGATGAGCTGACGGATTGGACGAAGGCCGGTATCCAGCAGGCACTGAAGGAAACGCTGGCCGAGGCCGGCCTCAAGATGCCCCAACTGGCGATTCCGGTTCGGGTGTTGGTTTGCGGTCGGGCGCAGACCCCGTCGGTGGATGCGGTTCTGGAACTGTTCGACAAAAAAATTGTGATCGAACGCTTGCAAGGCTCCTAAAAATCGGTCTATACTCTCGTTCTCGCTTGAACAGCGCAACAAATCAAGTTTAAGGCTTGCCTAAAACGAGATTTGCCCTTGTTAGGGGGTATAGCTCAGCTGGGAGAGCGCTTGCATGGCATGCAAGAGGTCAGCGGTTCGATCCCGCTTACCTCCACCAGCCTGATTTAGGTTGAGTGGCGCGTTGTTCGAGAGATGAAGGTTTAGTCCCCTTCGTCTAGAGGCCTAGGACACCACCCTTTCACGGTGGCTACAGGGGTTCGAATCCCCTAGGGGACGCCAAGTTTGATGAGCTTGGATATTGTCGCGAGGCAATATCGAATTCATCCCACGCGGAGTGGTAGTTCAGTTGGTTAGAATACCGGCCTGTCACGCCGGGGGTCGCGGGTTCGAGCCCCGTCCACTCCGCCAGTTATTTTGATTTGTCGTGACTGCAAATCATTCGTGAATCGTCGAGTTTGGTTGCTTGGCTTGATTTACAATAAAATCGAACAGCGTGGTTTTCAATCCAGTTTTCTGGTTTGATAAATCGGGGGTATAGCTCAGCTGGGAGAGCGCTTGCATGGCATGCAAGAGGTCAGCGGTTCGATCCCGCTTACCTCCACCACTTTAAAAAGGTTAGGCGGCGCGCTGTTCGATGAAGAATTTGTCCCCTTCGTCTAGAGGCCTAGGACACCACCCTTTCACGGTGGCTACAGGGGTTCGAATCCCCTAGGGGACGCCAAGTTTGATGAGCTTGGGTATTGCCGCGAGGTAATATCGAATTCATCCCACGCGGAGTGGTAGTTCAGTTGGTTAGAATACCGGCCTGTCACGCCGGGGGTCGCGGGTTCGAGCCCCGTCCACTCCGCCAAAATTAAAAGCCCTGCTGATTTTCGTCAGCAGGGCTTTTTGCTTTGTGTTTTAAGCCCGGGCTACGGGCTATAGATTTCCGGTGCTTGCGTCTCAGGAAATCCCTCGGGAGGGGGTGGGGGCATTGCCGGCCTCGTCGGAGCCGCCTGAGCCGTGTGCCTGCGGCGCGCTTGGACTTCTGGGCTCGGGGGGGCTGCTGCGCGGGGGCTCTGTGGCTGTTCTCTTGCCGCTCATCACAAGCCGGGCCAGCTTGACGACCTCGCTCGCCTGTGAGGGCAGGCAGGCGAATGTCAGGGCGAGCGATAGGCCGAGGCTTGCCCAGGCTTTCGGGACTTGCTGCATCAGGTGGCTCCGTGTGACGCTTAAGCAGTGACGGGCGGAAGTGTCACGGAGTCCGGCGTCTGGGGCCAGCGTTCGGCGACGAATTGCCATTTCGAGGGGCTGAATTGCGGCCGCCCATGGGCGTTATGGGCCTTGCGGCAATCGAGTGCCGACAAATCAGACGGGCCAAAGCAAAACGGACCCATAAGGGTCCGTTGCTTGGTCTTGCATTGCCAGTCCATGTTGGGCTGGCGGAGAGGGCGGGATTCGAACCCGCGGTGGGCTATTAACCCACACACGCTTTCCAGGCGTGCGACTTAAACCGCTCATCCACCTCTCCTGCGAGCCCGCTAGTATAGCGTAGAAATTGGTTCGCGCGGCTGATGATCGACTTTCTTGCGCTTTGTGTACTCAAGCTGATCCTCGCCAGGGGCGGTGTTGTGCGAAGCCTTTGAGGTGGATGTCTGTGGTCGGGGCAGGTCAGGGCGCCCACTGTTGTTGAGCTGCGCTACAGGTGAGCGTCGCTTGCGGTCCTCTATTTTTGGCGGGTGTCACAGTCATGCAGCAGGCTCTTGCTTTGTCCCGCTCAGGGCGTTCGGTCGAAGCCGGACCAATAGGCCAGATTCTGGAGCAATGTCGTGTGGGGTCATCGAACGTTGACATCTCTCGGCCCTACACTTCGCGGCTTCGTTTTTTGATGCCCGCCCGTTGGAGGCCGCGATGATCCGTTTCCACTTTCCCATCGTCATCATCGACGAGGACTACCGCTCCGAGAACACCTCGGGCTTGGGTATCCGTGCGTTGGCGGAGGCCATCCAGCGAGAGGGCATGGAGGTGCTGGGCGTCACGAGCTACGGTGACCTCTCCCAGTTTGCCCAGCAGCAAAGCCGTGCATCGGCCTTCATCCTGTCCATCGACGATGAGGAGTTCACGCCGGGGCCGGACCTCGATCCTGCGGTGCTGAATCTGCGCAAGTTCATCGGCGAGATCCGCTTCCGCAATCCGGACATCCCGATCTACGTCTATGGCGAGACGCGCACCAGCCAGCATCTTCCGAACGACGTGCTGCGTGAACTGCATGGTTTCATTCACATGTTCGAGGACACGCCGGAGTTCGTGGCGCGTCACATCATTCGAGAGGCCAAGAGTTACCTGGACGGGCTGGCGCCGCCGTTCTTCAAGGCCCTGATGGACTATGCGGCCGATGGTTCGTACTCCTGGCACTGCCCGGGCCATTCCGGCGGCGTTGCATTCCTGAAGAGCCCTGTGGGCCAGATGTTCCACCAGTTCTTTGGTGAGAACATGCTGCGCGCCGACGTCTGCAACGCGGTGGAAGAACTGGGCCAGTTGCTGGATCACACCGGTCCGGTCGCAGCGTCAGAGAAGAACGCGGCGCGCATCTTCAATGCCGACCACTGCTTCTTCGTCACCAACGGCACGTCCACATCCAACAAGATGGTGTGGCACCACACGGTGGCGCCGGGCGACGTCGTCGTCATTGACCGCAACTGCCACAAGAGCAACCTGCACGCCATCATCATGTGCGGCGCCATCCCGGTGTTCATGACGCCGACGCGCAACCACTACGGCATCATCGGGCCCATCCCTGAGAGCGAGTTCAGCCCGGAAACCATCCGCGCCAAGATCGCTGCGAACCCGCTGCTGGCGCATGTGGACCCGGCCACCGTTCGCCCGTCCATCGTCACCTTGACGCAGAGCACCTACGACGGCGTGCTCTACAACACCGAGACCATCAAGGCCAAGCTGGACGGATTCATCCCGACGCTGCATTTTGACGAGGCATGGCTGCCACACGCGGCTTTCCATGATTTCTACGGCCAGTTCCATGCGATGGGCAAGAACCGGCCCCGCCCCAAAGAGGCGATGGTCTACGCGACCCAGTCCACGCACAAACTGCTGGCCGGCATCTCGCAGGCCTCGCAGGTGCTGGTGCAGGACTCGCAGTCGGTGAAACTGGACAAGCACCTCTTCAATGAGGCTTACCTGATGCATACGTCCACGTCACCGCAGTACTCGATCATTGCGAGCTGCGACGTGGCGGCGGCGATGATGGAGCCCCCTGGCGGCACCGCACTGGTCGAGGAGAGCATCAAGGAGTCGCTGGACTTCCGTCGCGCGATGCGCAAGGTCGAGGCCGACTATGGCGATGACTGGTGGTTCAAGGTCTGGGGGCCGGATTTTCTGCGCCAGGAGGAGGGCAGCGAGCCCGTGTCGGCTGACTGGATGCTGCATGCCGATGAGAAGTGGCACGGCTTCGGCGGCCTGGCCGAGGGCTTCAACATGCTGGACCCGATCAAGTCCACCATCATCACGCCCGGGCTGGATATGGACGGGAGCTTTGCGGCCAGCGGCATCCCGGCCTCGGTCGTCACGAAGTTCCTCGTCGAACACGGTGTGGTGGTTGAGAAGACGGGGCTGTACTCCTTCTTCATCATGTTCACCATCGGCATTACCAAGGGCCGCTGGAACACATTGCTGACGGCCTTGCAGCAGTTCAAGGACGACTACGACCGCAATGCGCCGCTGTGGCGCATCATGCCCGAGTTTTGTGCTGCTAACCCGCGTTATGAGCGCATGGGGCTGCGCGACCTCTGCCAGAGCATCCATCAGGCCTATGCGGATGCCGACATCGCCCGTCTGACGACGGACATGTATCTGTCCAACCTGCAGCCGGCCATGACGCCGACGGACGCGTACGCGCACATCGCGCAGCGCAAGACCGAGCGCGTGGTCATCGACGAACTGGAAGGGCGCATCACGACCTCGTTGCTGACGCCGTACCCGCCCGGCATCCCACTGCTGATTCCGGGCGAGCGTTTCAACAAGAAGATCGTCGACTACCTCAAGTTCACGCGCAGCTTCAACGCCAAGTTCCCCGGCTTCGCCACCGACGTTCATGGCCTGGTGCACGAGGTGGACGAGGAGAGCGGGCGCGGGCAGTACTTCGTCGACTGCGTCAAGGGCTGATCGAGTCGGGGCTGGTGCCTCCGAAAACGAAACGGGACCCGAGGGTCCCGTTTTTGCTGGCGATCGGTGTGGCGGGCTTTATTCGCCGGCCAAGGCGACGTGGCTGAAGCCGCCATCCACGTACATGATCTCGGCGCTGACGCCGCCGGCCAGGTCCGACAGCAGGAAGGCTGCGGCGTTGCCCACGTCGTCAATGGTCACGTTGCGGCGGATGGGGGCCGAGGCGGCAAACTGGCTCAGCAGTTTGCCGAGGTCCTTGATGCCCGAGGCCGCTAGCGTCTTGATCGGGCCGGCGGAGATGCCGTTCACGCGCACGCCCCTGGCGCCCAGCGAGTGCGCGAGATAGCGGACGCTGGCCTCCAGGCTGGCTTTTGCGAGACCCATGGTGTTGTAGTTGGGCACATAGCGCTCCGCGCCCAGGTAGCTCAGCGTCAGCAGGGCAGCGCCGGTGCGCAGCCGGGGGGCTGCCAGCTTGGCCATGGCGGGGAAGCTGTAGGCCGAGATGTCATGGGCGATGCGGAAGTTCTCGCGGGTCATGCCATCGAGAAAATCGCCAGCGATCGCGTCGCGCGGTGCAAAGCCGATCGAGTGCACGAAGCCATCGAACTCGGGCCACACCTCGCCGAGGTCGGCGAACAGCTTCTCCAGCTGAGCGTCGTCCGACACATCGCAGTCATAGACCAGCTTGGAGTCAAATTCGGCGGCGAATTCGGTGATGCGGTCCTTGAATCGCTCGCCCACGTAGCTGAACGCGAGTTCTGCTCCTTCGCGGTGGCAGGCCCGCGCAATGCCATAGGCGATCGAGCGGTTGGACAGCACGCCCGTGATCAGCAAACGCTTGCCGGCGAGAAAGCCCATTCGTGTCTCCAGTCGGAATCAATACAGCCAGCGATTCTGGCACGAGAGGGGTGCGGCAGCTTGCGGGCACGGAGCTTGCACGGTACAATCCGAGCTTCACCAGATATGACGACTGCGCCGGCTGGCATCCCACGGCGCAGGGTTTGGTGAGTGAGGTGGGCGCATTTTGCTGCCCATTTTTTTTGCTTTTTCGAATTTGACATCCCGGATCTGAACGCACGCATGACTTGGCAAGCCGCTGTTGAAACGACCGTGACCGGCCTGGGTTACGAACTCGTGGACTGCGAACGCAGTGCGGGGGGCTTGCTGCGCGTGACGATCGACAAGCTCCCTGCGCAGGCCGACGCGGGCGAGCTGATCACGGTGGATGACTGCGAGAAGGTGACGCGTCAGTTGCAGTACGTGCTGGAGGTCGAGGCCTTCGAGTACGCGCGGCTGGAGGTTTCCTCGCCCGGGCTGGATCGTCCCCTGAAGACTGCGGCGCATTACGCACGCTTCGTCGGGCAGGAGGTCGAGATCTCGTTGCGTCAGCCTTTCCAGGGGCGCAAGAAGTACAGCGGCGTACTGGAGGCACAGCCCGGCGTCGAGGGTGGCAGTGCCTGGCGCCTGGTATTTGACGACGGCCAGGGTGAGCAGGCGCTCGATTTCACGCTGGATGAAGTTCGCGATGCGAAGCTGGTGCCCGTCCTCAGCTTCAAGGGGCGCGGTGGCGCGCGGGCACCTGATCGCAAGCCCGGGCAGCGCGGGGTGATCAAGCCCAAAAAATCGGCCAAGAAGCCGAACGCAAAGAAAACACAGGATGACGCCGAGCCGGCGGCATCTGGCCAAGACAAGGTTGACGGAGGTCTCGATCAATGAACCGCGAAATGTTGATGCTGGTGGATGCGATCTCGCGCGAGAAGAGCGTGGAGCGCGATGTCGTGTTCGGTGCGGTGGAAGCCGCGCTGGCCTCGGCCACCAAGAAGATTTACGGCGGTGAAGCCGACATTCGCGTGGCTGTGGACCGCGAGTCGGGCGAGTACGAGACGTTCCGCCGTTGGCATGTGGTGCCGAATGAAGCCGGCCTGCAGAACCCCGACGCCGAGATCCTGCTGTTCGAGGCTCAGGAACAGATCGCCGATATCGAGGTGGATGACCACATCGAGGAGCCGGTCGAGTCCGTGCCCATCGGTCGTATCGGCGCACAGGCCGCGAAGCAGGTGATCCTGCAGAAGATTCGTGATGCCGAGCGCGAGCAACTGCTGAACGACTTCATGTCTCGTGGCGAGAAGATCATGGTCGGCACGGTGAAGCGCCTGGACAAGGGCGACATCATCGTGGAGAGCGGCCGCGTCGAGGGCCGCCTCAAGCGCAACGAAATGATCCCGAAGGAAAACCTGCGCAGCGGCGACCGCGTCCGTGCGGTGATCCTGGGCGTGGACCCGACTCAGCGTGGCCCGCAGATCATGCTGTCGCGCTCCTCGCCGGAGTTCATGAAGGAACTGTTCGCGCAGGAAGTGCCTGAGATCGAGCAGGGCCTGCTGGAGATCAAGAGCTGCGCCCGCGACCCGGGCAGCCGCGCCAAGATCGCCGTGGTCAGCCATGACCGCCGTGTCGACCCCATCGGCACCTGCGTCGGCGTGCGCGGTGCGCGCGTCAACGGCGTGACCACGGAGCTGGCCGGTGAGCGGGTGGACATCGTGCTGTGGTCGGAAGACCCCGCGCAGTTCGTGATCGGCGCGCTGGCGCCGGCGAATGTGCAGTCCATCGTCGTGGACGAGGAACGCCATGCGATGGACGTGGTGGTCGACGAGGAGAATCTCGCGATCGCCATCGGCCGTGGTGGCCAGAACGTGCGCCTGGCGTCCGAACTGACGGGCTGGCGTATCAACATCATGTCGGCGGAGGAATCCGCCGCCAAGCAGGAGCAGGAGACCGAATCCATCCGCGCGCTGTTCGTCGAGAAACTCGACGTCGACGCCGAGGTGGCCGACATCCTGATCGCCGAGGGCTTCACGAGCCTGGAAGAAGTGGCCTACGTTCCTATGCAGGAAATGCTGGAAATCGAGGCCTTTGATGAAGACACGGTCACCGAGCTGCGCACCCGTGCGAAAGACGCGCTGCTCACCATGGAGATCGCCCGTGAGGAGAAGGTCGACGAGGTATCGCAGGATCTGCGCGACCTCGAAGGCATCACGCCCGAGCTGCTGTCCAAGCTGGCTCAAGGCGGTGTCCACACGCGTGATGACCTGGCCGACCTGGCCGTGGACGAATTGGTCGAACTGACCGGCCTGGGCGAAGACAGCGCCCGCGCGCTGATCATGAAGGCCCGTGAACACTGGTTCAACGCCTGATCGACAACCGCGCCGCACCGAAAGCAATCTGAAGGATCCCCACATGGCCGTGACTACCGTCGCCCAATTCGCCGCTGAGCTGAACAAGCCAGCGGGCACGCTGCTGGAGCAGCTGCAAGCCGCGGGCGTCAAGAAGTCTTCCGTCGAGGACGCGCTCAGCGATTCCGACAAGGAACGCCTGCTCGACCACCTGCGCAGTGCCCATGGCACCGCAGGCACCGAGCGCAAGAAAATCACCCTGGTCAAGAAGCAGACCACCGAAATCAAGCAGGCCGATGCCAGTGGCAAGGCGCGCACGATCCAGGTCCAGGTCAAGAAGACCCGCACCTTCGTCAAGCGCGACGAGTCCGGCGAGGACGTTTCGGCAGGCCCGGACGACGCCGAACTGCGCCGTCGCGAAGAGGAGGCTCAGGCTCAGGCCGAGGCCCTGCGCCGCCAGGAGGAAGAGCTGGCCGCCAAGGTGAAGGCTCGCGAGGAGGCTGAGCGCCTGGCTCGCGAGGAAGCCGAACAGCGTCGCGCCGCCGAAGCTGCCGCTGCCGAAGCCGCAGCGAAGGCCGCGGCCGAGGCCAAGGCTGCCGCCGAGGCCGAAGCCGCCGCCAAGGCTGCTGCCAGCCAACCGAGCAAGGATGCCCAGGCCGAGGCGCGCGCTCGCGCTGCTGCTGCCGCCGCCGCCGAGGCCGCCCTTCTGAACAAGGCTGCGGCCGCCAAGCGTTCCGGTGCCAAGGTCGCACCTGTTGCCGAGCCTGCCGTGGTCGAAGCTGCTGCCCCGGTGGCGGCGGCACCCGTGGCTGCCGCGCCTGCGGCGCCCGTCGAGCCGCCCAAGCCCGCCCTGCGCGTGGTGAAGGCTGTTGACGCGGCTGCCGAAGAGAAGCAGAAGCAGGATGACCTCGCCCGCCGCCGCAAGGCCGCCGAGGACGAGGCCGCCAAGATCCGCGCGATGATGAATGCACCCAAGAAGGTGCTGGTCGCTAAGAAGCCCGAAGAGCCGAAGCCGGCCGAGGGCGCCGGCATCAAGGGCACCATCCACAAGAAGGCGGGTGCTCCGGCCCCGGCTGGCGCGCCTGCAGGCACGGGCAAGCCGGGCGACAAGAAGTCGGTCAAGTCCGAAAAGCTGTCGTCCAGCTGGGCAGACGATGCCGCCAAGAAGCGCGGCCTCAAGACCATTGGCTCGCCGACCGGTGCCGGCCGTGGTGCGGGTGCCAACTGGCGTGCGCCGGCGCGTGGCGCTGCGGGTCGTCGTGGCGACCGCGGCGATCGCGGTGGCTCGTCCAACTTCGTGCCGCCGGCCGAGCAGCAGATCGTCGAGGTCCACGTGCCCGAGACGATTTCGGTGGCTGACCTGGCGCACAAGATGTCGGTCAAGGCCGCGGAGGTCATCAAGAAGCTGATGACGCTGGGTCAGATGGTCACCATCAACCAGCAGCTGGACCAGGAAACGGCCATGATCGTGGTCGAGGAAATGGGCCACAAGGCTTTCACGGCCAAGCTGGATGACCCCGATGCCTTCCTGGAAGAAGAGGGCGCGGCTGCCGAGGCGGAGCACGAGTTGCTGCCGCGTGCGCCTGTTGTGACCGTCATGGGTCACGTCGATCACGGCAAGACCTCGCTGCTGGACTACATCCGCCGCAGCCGCGTGGCCGCAGGCGAAGCCGGCGGCATCACGCAGCACATCGGTGCGTACCACGTGGACACGCCGCGCGGCATGGTCACCTTCCTCGACACCCCGGGTCACGAGGCCTTCACGGCCATGCGTGCTCGCGGTGCCAAGGCGACCGACATCGTCATCCTGGTGGTGGCTGCCGACGACGGCGTCATGCCGCAGACCAAGGAAGCCATCCACCACGCGAAGGCCGCCGGCGTGCCCATCGTGGTCGCGGTGACCAAGATCGACAAGCCCGATGCCAACATGGAGCGGGTCAAGAGCGAGCTGGTGGGCGAGCAGGTCGTGCCGGAAGAATTCGGTGGCGACAGTCCCTTCGTCGGCGTCTCGGCCAAGACCGGCCAGGGCGTGGACGAACTGCTGGAGCAGGTGCTGCTGCAGGCCGAAGTGCTGGAGCTCAAGGCGGCGAAGGATTCGCTGGCCAAGGGTCTGGTCATCGAAGCCCGCCTGGACAAGGGCCGCGGCCCGGTGGCCACGGTGCTGGTGCAGACCGGTACGCTCAAGCGTGGCGATGTCGTGCTGGCCGGTTCCACCTATGGCCGTGTGCGCGCCATGCTGGACGAGGACGGCAAGGCCTCCAACGAGGCTGGCCCGTCCATCCCGGTGGAGATCCAGGGTCTGACCGAGGTGCCGCAGGCGGGTGACGAGTTCATGGTGCTGGCCGACGAGCGTCGTGCCCGCGAGGTGGCCACCTTCCGTCAGGGCAAGTACCGCGACGTGAAGCTGGCCAAGCAGCAGGCCGCCAAGCTCGAGAACATGTTCAGCGAGATGGGTGCGGGCGACGTGCAGACGCTGCCCCTCATCATCAAGGCCGACGTGCAGGGCTCGCAGGAAGCGCTGGCTGCTTCGCTGCTCAAGCTCAGCAACGCCGAGGTCAAGGTACAGATCGTGCACGCCGCGGTGGGTGGCATCAGCGAAAGCGACATCAACCTGGCGATCGCGTCGAAGGCGGTCATCATCGGCTTCAACGTGCGTGCCGATGCCGGTGCGCGCAAGCTGGCCGAGGGCAACGCTGTCGACCTGCGTTACTACAGCATCATCTATGACGCTGTGGATGACGTGACCAAGGCCATGTCCGGCATGCTGGCGCCCGAGCAGCGCGAGGAAGCACTGGGTACGGCCGAGATCCGCGTCGTGTTCGTGGCCTCCAAGATCGGCACGGTGGCGGGCTCCATGGTCACCAGCGGTCTGGTCCGCCGTGGCGCGAAGTTCCGCCTGCTGCGCGACAACACCGTCGTCTACACGGGCGAGGTGGAATCGGTCCGTCGCGAGAAGGACGACGTGCGCGAGGTCAAGGAAGGCTTCGAGTGCGGTATCAAGCTCAAGAACTACAGCGACATCAAGGAAGGCGATCAGCTGGAGTTCTTCGAAATCAAGGAAGTGGCTCGCACGCTCTGACCCTTCGCACTGAGGGTGAACCCCGCCCCTCGGGGCGGGGTTTGTTCTTTCAGGAAACCATGCCATGAGACACAAACGCGCTATTCCCAACCGCTCCTTCCGCGTCGCCGACCAGATCCAGCGCGATCTGGCCGAGCTGATCCGCGAGCTGAAGGACCCGCGCATCGGCATGGCCACCATCAGCGCGGTCGAGGTCACGCCGGACTACGCCCACGCCAAGGTGTTCTTCTCCGTGCTGGTGGGCGATCCCACCGAGACCGAGGAGGCTCTGAACGAGGCCGCCGGCTTCCTGCGCAACGGCCTGTTCAAGCGACTGCAGATCCATACCGTGCCCAGCCTGCATTTCCATTTCGACCGCACCACCGAGCGCGCGGCCGAGATGAACTCGCTGATCACCCAGGCCAACGCGCAGCGCGCGGCGGATGCCGATGAATCCAACGACTGAAGCCGTCGAGCCGCGCGCCGAACGCGCGCCGCGCGTGCGGGTGCAGCGCCGGCCGCTGCATGGCGTGCTGCTGCTGGACAAGCCGCTGGGCCTGTCCAGCAACGATGCATTGCAGAAGGCCAAGTGGCTGCTGCGCGCCGAGAAGGCCGGCCATACCGGCACGCTGGACCCTCTCGCCACCGGTCTGCTGCCGCTGTGCTTTGGCGCGGCCACCAAGTTCAGCCAGCTGAGCCTGGATGCCGACAAGCGCTACCTCGCCACGCTCGCTTTGGGCGTTCGCACCACCACCGGCGATGCCGAGGGCGAGGTGCTGGAGCGTCGCGATGTGGACGTCAGCCGCGAGCAGATCGCGGCGGCCTGCGCGGCCTTCGTGGGTGAGATCGAGCAGCTGCCGCCGATGTACTCGGCGCTCAAGCATGAAGGCAAGGCGCTGTACGAATACGCGCGCGCCGGCATCGAGATCGAGCGCAAGCCGCGTCGCGTGACGATTCACGCCATCGACATCGTCGACATGCATCCTGGCACCGTGACGCTGGACGTCCGTTGCACCAAGGGCACCTACATCCGCACGCTCGCCGAGGACATCGGCGCCGGGCTGGGCTGTGGCGCCTCGCTGGCGGCCCTGCGCCGCACGGCGTCCGGCGGCCTGACGCTGGAGGGCAGCATTTCGCTGGCCGCGCTGGAGGCCTTGCCCGATGAACAGCGCGCCGGGCTGCTGACCTCGCCCGACCGGCTGATGCTTGACGTGCCCGAGGTCCGCCTCAATGCCGCGGAAGCGGCCCGTTTCCTGTCGGGTTCGCGCCGCCGCGTGCAGCAACCCGATGCCCCGCTGGTGCGGGTCTATGGCCCGGAGGCACGCGCCTTCCTGGGCAGTGCCCACATCACCGCCGGTGAACTGATCGCCGACCGCCTGCTGACCCCCCCGGAGGTCCAGGCACTTCTGTCCGCCTGAAATCCGGTTAACACCCCGCAAGTAGTCATGAGCACCCCGATTCGCAACATCGCCATCA
Source organism: Roseateles depolymerans (assembly GCA_003241055.1). Classification (GTDB taxonomy): domain Bacteria; phylum Pseudomonadota; class Gammaproteobacteria; order Burkholderiales; family Burkholderiaceae_C; genus Pelomonas; species Pelomonas depolymerans_A. Next base: position 57,892 of record QFOD01000020.1, on the reverse strand, counting down.
TTGCCCACGTTGACCATGGCAAGACCACCATGGTCGACCAACTGCTGCGCCAGAGCGGCACCTTCGCAGACCACGAGAAGGTCGTCGACACCGTGATGGACAACAACGCCATCGAGCGCGAGCGCGGCATCACCATCCTGGCCAAGAACTGCGCCGTGTCCTGGGAAGGTACGCACATCAACATCGTCGACACGCCTGGACACGCGGACTTCGGCGGCGAGGTGGAGCGTGCGCTGTCCATGGTCGACGGCGTGGTGCTGCTGATCGACGCGCAGGAAGGCCCGATGCCCCAGACCCGCTTCGTCACGAAGAAGGCGCTGGCCCTGGGCCTCAAGCCCATCGTCGTGGTCAACAAGGTGGACAAGCCCGGTGCCAAGCCGGACGCGGTCATCAATGCCGCCTTCGATCTGTTCGCCAACCTGGGTGCCACCGACGAGCAGCTGGACTTCCCGGTCGTCTACGCCTCCGGCATCAATGGCTGGACCTCGCTGACCGAAGGCGCTCCGGGCGAGCAATGGGGCCCCGACATGTCGGCCCTGTTCAACACCGTGCTCAAGCACGTGCCGCCGCAAAAGGGTGACCCGACGGCGCCGCTGCAGCTGCAGATCTCGGCGCTGGACTTCTCTTCCTTCGTCGGCCGCATCGGCGTGGGCCGCATCAGCCAGGGCACCATCAAGCCCGGCATGCAGGTCAGCGTCATGGAAGGCCCGGACGGCAAGGCCGTCAACGGCCGCATCAACCAGGTGCTGACCTTCCAGGGTCTGGACCGCGTGCAGGTCACGGAAGCCGGCCCGGGCAACATCGTGCTGATCAACGGCATCGAGGAAATCGGCATCGGCGTGACCGTGACCGACCCGGCCAACCCGGCCCCGCTGCCCATGCTGAAGGTGGACGAGCCGACGCTGACCATGAACTTCTGCGTCAACACCAGCCCGCTGGCCGGCCGTGAAGGCAAGTACGTCACCAGCCGCCAGATCTGGGACCGCCTGCAGAAGGAACTGCAGCACAACGTGGCCCTGCGCGTCTCGGAAACCGATGAGGACGGCATTTTCGAAGTTTGCGGCCGCGGCGAACTGCACCTGACCATCCTGCTGGAAAACATGCGCCGTGAGGGCTACGAGCTGGCCGTCTCCAAGCCGCGTGTGATGTTCAAGGACATCGACGGCGTGAAGAGCGAGCCCATGGAGCTGGTCACCGCTGACGTCGAAGAAACCCACCAGGGCGGCGTCATGCAGGCGCTGGGCCTGCGCAAGGGCGAGATGCTGAACATGGAGCCGGACGGCAATGGCCGCGTGCGCCTGGAGTACCGCATTCCGGCGCGCGGCCTGATCGGCTTCGCCAACGAGTTCATGAACCTGACCCGCGGCTCGGGCCTGATCTCGTCGATCTTCGACGGCTACGAGGCCCACAAGGGCGAGATCGGCGGCCGCAAGAACGGCGTGCTGATCTCCATGGACGATGGTGAAATCTTCACCTATGCCCTGGGCAAGCTGGACGACCGTGGCCGCATGTTCGTCAAGCCCAACGATCCTGTCTACGAGGGCATGATCGTCGGCATCCACAGCCGCGACAACGACCTGGTCGTGAACGCCACCCGTACCAAGCAGCTGACCAACTTCCGCGTGTCCGGCAAGGAAGACGCGATCAAGATCACGCCGCCCATCGACCTGACGCTGGAATACGGCGTGGACTTCATCGATGACGACGAGCTGGTCGAGATCACGCCCAAGAGCGTGCGCCTGCGCAAGCGCTTCCTGACCGAAAACGAGCGCAAGCGCGCGGCCCGCGGCGGCTGATCGCCCATCCATGCGGCCCGTGTGCGGGTCGCTTCGTTGATCGCACAGGTCGTCAATGCCTGTGTTTCGCGCCCCGTCATCGGGGCGTTTTCATTGCAGTGCCGGGACCGCCTTGTTTCGCCCCACTCCATTCGGGGGGACGCCAGACACCGACTCCAGGGACACGCTGGCGACGTGCGATGCCAGCGGGACGATATGCTGACTCGGTTCAGGGGGATCGGGCGCAGATCGCTGCCACGCGCCTACTCAGGGTCAGTCCTCATGATCTGACCCCCTGCCGGTGCGCGCCGGGTGCTGCTGTTGACGCTACCCTCTCGGCTGGCGAGATCGCCCGCACCGCGACGTTGACGGCAGAGATGGCTGACGCGGGCCTGAGTGGTGCCTGGATCGAGCCTTGCCCCCCATTGCCCGTCGTTTCCGAAGTCAAGAAGAGCGCATGACCGAGTTGATTCCGCCCCTGGTGTCCGATGGCCAGATCCTGGCCGAAGTGAACGGCTGTCTGGGCCTGATCACGCTGAACCGCCCGCAGGCGCTGAATGCGCTGTCGCTGGCCATGGTGCGAGACCTCACCCGTTTGCTGCAGCACTGGGCCGAACATCCGCAGATCAAGGCCGTGGTGGTCATGGGGGCGGGGCGGCCCGGCAAGGCGCCGGCCTTCTGCGCCGGTGGCGACATCCGCTTCTTCCACGAGGCAGCGCACGCGGGAGACCCCGCGCTGGCGGCTTTCTTCACCGAGGAATATCGCCTCAACCACCTGATCCACTGCTATGCCAAGCCCTACATCGCCTTGATGGACGGCATCGTCATGGGAGGCGGCATGGGCATCAGCCAGGGCGCGCGGCTGCGGGTGCTGACCGAACAGTCCAAGCTCGCCATGCCGGAGACGGCGATCGGCCTCTTCCCGGACGTCGGTGGCGGCTGGTTCCTGGCGCAATGTCCTGGCCATGTCGGCGAGTGGCTAGCGCTGACCGGGCAGAGCATCGCTGCGGGTGACGCGATCGAATGGGGCCTGGGCGACGTCTTCGTGCCATCGGCTCAGCTGCCGGGCTTGATTGAGGCCTTGCGTGCCGAGCCACAGTTGAGCGCCGAGCACGTGGTGGCGACCGTGATGGAGCGGGCCGAGCTCGCGCCGCTGTCCGACCCCAAGGCGGCGGCAGAGCGTATCGATCGCCACTTCGGCGCACCGTCGGTGGGTGCCATCCTGGAGTCGCTGGCTGCCGCTGGCGACGACTGGGCTCTGCAGACGCGGGGGACGCTGCTCAAGCGCTCCCCGTTGATGATGGCCGTCACGCTGGAGTTGGTGCGCCGGGGCCGCCGGCTCAGTCTCGCAGAGGATCTGCGGCTGGAGCGTGATCTCGTGCATCACTGCTTCCACCTGCGCGGCTCCGCTGATCTCAGCGAGACTGTGGAAGGCATACGTGCGCTGGCCGTGGACAAGGACCATGCGCCGCGGTGGCGGCCGGCGAGCGCGGCGGAGATCGATGCAGCGGAGGTCGCGGCATTTTTTAAACCCGCCTGGCCCAAGGATGAGCATCCCTTGAAGGACCTCGCTTGAGCACCGTAGGCTCATTCGCCGTCGACAGTGCGGCGATGACGCAGACCCGCCGTGCGAATTTCAATCCAGGCCTGCAAGGCATGCGTGGATTGGCCATCCTGCTGGTGCTGCTGAACCACGCCCACGTTCCCGGCTTTGGCGGCGGCTTCGTCGGTGTCGACATCTTTTTCGTGATCTCGGGCTATCTCATTGGCGGTCTGCTGACGCGTGAGCTGGAGGCCCACGGGCGCATCGACCTGTGGCTTTTTTTTGCGCGCCGCATTCGCCGTCTGTTGCCGGCATCGGCCGTGCTCCTGATGGCGGTGCTCGTCGGCATCCGCTACTTCTATTCACCGCAAGAGCAGGACGAGTTGCTCTCCTCGGTCCGGGCTGCGTCGCTCTATGCGATCAACCTCTGGTTCGCCAGCCGGCCCACCGACTATTTCGGCGACCATACCGAGGCCAACCCGGCGCTACACCTCTGGTCGCTGGCGGTGGAGGAGCAGTTCTATCTGTTGTGGCCGCTATTGATGTTGGCGGTGGCCCGATGGACCCGTCGTGGCGCGTGCTGGACAACGCTCTGGCTCTCGGGCGTCCTGGGTGTGGTCAGCTTTGCCGCCTGTGTCGTGCTGTCGTTGATCAATTACAAGTACACCTTCTTCCTGACGCCTTTCCGCATCTGGGAGTTCGCCGCTGGCATGGCTGTGATGAGCTGGTCGCACCTCGCGCGGGGCTTGCCATCGAGGGCGCTGTCCGTACTGGGCGGGCTGGCCCTGTTGGCACTTCTGCTGGTGAGCCTGCTGTTCGACGGCCGCATGAGATTCCCCGGCTTCTGGGCCGCCATCCCGGTGGCGGCGGCGACGGCGCTGCTGCTGGTCGTCCAGCACGGAAGCCAGTCGTGGGTCGGCCGGCAGCTAAAGGCGCGCTGGATTCGCTGGCTGGGTGACTGCTCCTACTCCGTTTACTTGTGGCATTGGCCGGTCTTGATCGCGGCAACCCATTTCGTCCCGCACCCGGACGCCGGGCTGATTGTGGTGCTGCTGGGGGTTTCCATCGTGTTGGGGCATCTCTCCTACCGTTTCGTGGAGCAGCCCTTCATGCATTCGATCGCGCAGGGCTGCTCTGCTCGCCAGCTAATCGCCGCGGGCCTGATGCTGTGCGTCCTCATCGCGATTGCGGCGCAGATCGCCCGCTCGAGAATCCAGGTCGGCCCGGAGCAGGACTCCTTCGTCCGTGCTGCCCGGTGGGATGCCGTCGACCGGACGGGCTGCCTGGTGTCGGCCTCCGCGCTGGATCAGCCGGTTTGCGAATTCGGCAGCCGGGATGCCGAGGTGACGGTGGTCTTGTTTGGCGACTCCCATGCATCGCAATGGTTCGGGCCGCTGGAGCAACTGGCCGAGAAGAACCACTGGCGCCTGGTGATGCTGACCAAGACGGCTTGTCCGTCAGTCGCCGTGCGGGTGGACGTCTATAGCACGCTCGCTGACTACCATGAATGCACCACTTGGCGGGAGCGGATGTTCAGTCGCATCGACGCCATGAGGCCTCAGTTGGTGTTGCTGGCTAGTTCGTCCGACTACAGCACGGCACCGGCCCTTTGGGGTGCGGGGGTGGCCCGCACGGTCGCCCGGCTGCAGGACATGGGTGCCAAGGTTGGCTATATTCGGGACACCCCGTTTCCGGGCTTTGATGTGCCCGTTTGCCATGCCCGGTCAGCCTGGCGCGGCTGGTCGCTTGGGCAGGCCTGCACCTATCTGGCCGCCGATGAAGAGGCGCGCATCGGCGAGCGAGCTCGGGCCGAGGAAGCGGCGGTCGGGCAGCGCAGGGCCATGTTCATCAACCTGGCCTCTGCGATCTGCTCCGATCCTGTCTGCAGCACTTCGCGTGGCGACATGATCATGTTCGCAGACCGCAATCATTTGTCGGAGGCATTTGCGTTGAGCCTCGCGCCCCAACTGGAGCCGGTACTGATGAGTTTGCTGGGAGAGGCGGCTTCCTCGGCTCGTTGACCTTCACACCGGACTGGGCGCCGCCGCCGCTCGATAATCCAGTCCGTGAAGTCGACCTCCCACTCTCCCTGGCGTCTGTCCGTCGCTCCCATGATGGACTGGACGGCAAAGCTAGGAAATACGGGGGCCTAGCGGTGAGTTGTGTGTAATTGGTGTGTAGTTGGCCGTGCGCTTGTGATGCCCTACACATGGCCCGTGTGCCCCGCCCGCTGTCGGTCCAACACAGTTCTGGACTGCCAGGGCGTGACCGGCACAGCGGGGTAGGGCGGGCCTACGGGCGTTCGCCAGCGGGGCCAGTACCTACCCCTGACCCATTGGGCGAACAGCGCCCAGGCGCGTGCCTGGCTGGCCCCAAGGGCAGGCCCTACGGTGGCTCACGGTGTGCCCCGACATAAACTGCCTGTTGAACAATTCGTTAGACAGGGAGAACCGATGATCTCGAACAAGTTTGCTGCGCTGATTGCAGCGACCGTCGCGGTGTCTGGGGCGCTTGCACAGCAGCCCGCTCCGCAGCCCGCGAAGAAGCCAGTCAAGGCGACACCGGCAACCAAAGCACCCGCCCCCGAGCCTGCCGCTTCCAAGCCGGCCCCGCCTCCACCGCCCCCGCCGCCGTTCGCGCCGGTGCGCTGGCAGGCAGACGCCCCGATCACGGCCTATGCGCCGAACGAGGCCGCGAAGGTCTACGAGTGGATCAGTGCGCAGGTCGCCGCAGTGCCCGGCAAGCCTGACCAGTTCTCGACTACGGAGGAACGCCGCACCTACGAGGCGGCGGTGGTGGACAAGCTCAAGGCCATCGGACCGCTTGCCGTGATTCACCCGTGCTCGAAGAAGTACAACGGCGATCAGCAGGCATACGAGGTCAAGGTCAGCGGGTTCTCGATTGACGACGTGATGCTGCGCGACCCGAACCCCGAGGCGCTGCGCTTGCGCAAAGTCACCATTGGCCGGGGCGAGGTCGTGAAGGACACGTACACCGGGCAGAACGCCTACGGTGCGAACACGGAGATTTCACGCACTGTCTCGGAGATGTTCGTTCTCACGTTCACGTCCGAGCTCTACAACGACCCGAACAGCGTTTGGGTCTCGGCACCGACGAGCCTGCGCGGGCCAGTGCCGTACAAGCTGAATTACGGCGCGTACACGTTCAACGTCCCGATGCCGCCAGCGGATGCCCGCGAGCAGGACAAGAGCATCTCGTGCCTCTCGGTGTTCACTGTTAGCCCGCCTGGGCCGTTCAAGTTCACCGAGCGTTCGCGCCCGACGCGCGATCTGCCGTTCGACAACACGACCAACTTCAAGGCGCTGATGGGCACCCTGGACATGTTGGCCGTCGTGAACACGGCAACGGGTCAGGTCTATGCCAAAGCTACGCGCCAGGGTTTCCCGGCGCAGTAGCAGCTTTGCAACCATGAGCAGCACTGAATCGGTTGCAATCAGACTGGCAGAAGTCCATTCGTCGTCTTGTCTAGTAGGGAGCGTGTATGGTTGAAAAGAAGCTTTTGGCGGCCTCGCTTGTCGCTGTGCTCGTCGGTTGTGCGTCGGTGCGGCAAGTGGATCTAGATGCGTGGGTCGGACAGCCTGTCGCAGCGCTCGAGACGCACCCGATCTTTGTGACCATACCTGTCGTCAAGACAATGGCTTCCGACGGCACCGAGATATGGAATTACGTCAACGGCGCCAATCTCGGCTCGTGTACTGGCGGCGGAGCCGTCTATGGAAAGCAACTGAATTACACGAGCTACAACCAGTTCGCGAGTTGCGTTCAACGGTTTGCTGCCTGCAACAACATCTTCTACATCAAGGATGGCAAGGTTCAGCGGTACACCCCTGTGGGTACTGGGGGTGCGAGGTGCTACACAAACGAGCAAGTGCAGCCGCAGTTCCGCGGGCCTTCAAACATTCGCTGAGTCCGCTGTAACGCCCGGCTAACCGCCAGCCGCAGCCAGCGCATCCCGCGCTGCCTGGGCGATCTCGGTGGGCAGCGAGCCGCTACCGACAGCCATGCGCAGCGCCGCGATCAACACCGGGGCGGCGGCGACCTGGGCGGCCAGCGTGGCGAGGATGGCGCGGGCTGCATCGCATTCGCCGTCCGGGTGGGTCAGGTACACACGCGCCACCAGTGCGCCGCGTTGCTTGCGGTCGGCGGGCGTGGTCATCACGTAGGCCGAGCCGGTGCCCTTGTGCCACACCGAGGACTGCACCCGCCACGGGCCGGTGCGCGGGTCGGTGGCGGTGGTCTGGTCGGCGCTCATCACTTGAACTCCAAGCCCATGCGCAGAGCATCGCGGGCGGCCTTCTCGGCTTCGGGATGCTGGGCCAGTGCGCCGGTCTTCAGGGCCGCTTCCAGAGCGCGGGCCATCGTGGGCGCGGCGGCGAGCAGGTTGGCCGTCGCGCGCAGGAACCCGGCGCGGGAGCCTTTGGGGTCACGCTCGACGGTCACGACCGCCATCGGCAGCGGGGCGCGGAAGAGGTTGTCCAGCGGGTCCACTTGCTTGCCGTGGATGCGGACCTCGAATCGGCCATCAACCGACACGATGGCCGTTTCTGCGAACCACGTTTCAGCGGGCAATGTGAGCTTCATGTCTTGTTCTCCGTGAGTGGTCGGCGTGGGCCCAGTTGCTGGGCCAGCAGTTCGTCGTGCGCCTGCTGTTCGCTCATCGCGCTTCCGGCCTTCGACTGGTGGTGCATCAGTTGCGACGGGGTGAGCAGGTGCAGCACGCCGTCGATGACGACAGGGGTAAGGGGTTCGTCCATCGGGCGACTCCGGGAAGGGGTGGGGCGTGCAGCGTTTGTGGCGCGGTGATCCCCGTCGCAGGCGTGCTGACCTACCTGCCATGCAAACCCATCAGCGGCGATCCAACATGGCTCTAGACATGCGGGGCCGCACCGGGCGGGCCTATGGGCCGCTCTCTCGGCCCGCCCGGTGTTCGGGGTTTACGGACGGACGCCAGTGACGACAGCCAGGCCAGCCGCGTAGGGCACCAGGATGTCGAGGCGCATGTGGGCAATGAAACCAACTTGGCCGGTGGTGGCGAACGTCTGGTCCAGCAGTTGGATGCTCAAGTTCTCGCGCAGGACGAACTGCACCTGGCTGAAGTCGCCCATGTAGATTTCCGTGCAGTCGGTAGAGGTGCCGACGGTCAGCGTGTTCGGAATCTGCGAGCTGGTCAGCATCTTCAGGTCGCTGACCATCGGCGGCGCGGCCAGCGGCTGGTTCGTGGTGTCGATCAGCGAGGCCAGACCGACACGGCTGCGCGGCGACATGATGGCGGCGGTCGGCATCGGGGCATCAGCGCCCAGGATGGATTGCAGCGCGGTGAGGAAGTTGCCATAGCGCAGAGTCGCCAGGGATGCGCCGTTCACGCCATTCGACACCGCTTGAATGCCCAAGGTGTTGAGGATGCCCTTGGGCTCCGGAGCCGTGCCGGTGCCGCGCAGGCCCACGCGGTCCATTTCCTTGGCGAACGCCTGGGCCAGCACTTTGCGCAGGGCCGCGTTCATGCCGCTGGAGTCGGCCAGCAGTTCGCGGCTGACCTTGAAGAACACCGCCAAGCTCTTCGGCGCAGCGGTCAGGGCGCGGAACACCGGGTCCGATTCTGCGACGGCCCCGTTCTCATTGCGCCATGCAGCGGTCGGCAGCGTCTGGATGCCGGGCAGGGTGTAGCTCTTCGCGCCGTCGTTGCGCGGCACGATGGCGGCACCGGCTTGCAGCAGGGACGAGTTCGGCACCAGGGCTTCGAGGATTTCCGGCATCACGACAGCAGGCACCGTGAAGCCGCCTTGCGAGTCGGTGCCGACCGACAGCGAGTTCTGTGCCGCACGGGTCGTCTTCAGGTTGGCGACGCCGCGCATGAAGTCCAGCAGGCGCACGCGATCCTTGTCGGTGCTCATGCCCTCCTGCCGAGCCTTGGCGAAGTAGTGCTTGCGGAAGTCGTCCGCATTGCGCATCACCGGGGCGTCCGGGTCGTCGGCCTCGCTGCCGAGCTGGCTGGCCTCGAAGGTCCGGCCCGCGTTGTTGGCGACGTCGGTCATGTCTTGGATTTCGCGTTGCAGGCGCAACGACTGATCCATGAGGTTTTCATGGGCGGCCTGCTGATCCTTGGTCATGGCCTTGTTGCCGACGCTGGTCAGCAACTCGTTCGACTGCTTGAGGACGGTGGCGAGCTGCTCGCGCTTTTCTTGAATGGACATTTCGGAACTCCGGGGTTTGGGTTCGACGGCCCGCGATTCATTCGCGCCGCCCTCAAGCGACAGCGGCTGGCGATGTGCCAGCCGCGCGCCCGATGGAAGGATCGTCACGGGCCATCCTTGAGGTCACAAGCCGACGAAGCGTGATTTCTCGCGGCCCGCTGACCGATGCTGCTAATTCAGCGTTCGAGCGGCTGCCGGGGCCTCGGCCTGCACCGTGGCGAACGGGCGCACGCGGCCTTGCGCATCGGCCACGACAAAGCGCACGGTCAGCGGATGCGGGTCGCTGGCGGGGATCACCAGCAGTCCGGGCCGCTGGCCTTCGCGCATGGCGGCTTGAAGTTGTTCCAGGTGGGCGGGGTCCATGCCGTCGATGAGTGCGGCCCAGGCGGCTGCAACTTGGTCGGCGACATCGCGCAGGGCGGCGATGGGATCGGCGGGGGTGGTGGCGTGGCTCATGGCTTGGGCTCCTGGGGCTGGTGGTGGGGATCGCGCACGGGCCTTGCAAATCGGGCCGTGGTGCGATTTCTTGGGGTGGGGTCAGGGGTCGGTAGGGGTGCGGTCGATGAAATCGCTTGTGGCGCTGCCCTGCGCGAATGGCCGACGACGCCGAGCCAGGGCAACACCGGCCCTCTCGCGCGTGGCCCTGCGCTGGCGCTGCTCTGCGGACACGTCCGAGGCATTCGAGGGTGCAACCGGGGCCGCTTTCTGGGTTGCCGCGAAAAGCGTGGTGATCTGCCGGTTGCCGTCGGCGAGCGATTTAACTTTTCCTATGCCCCCTCGGGGTCTTGAACCGAGGGCGGCAGGGCAACGCCGGGCAGCGGCATCAGGGCAACGCCGGGGCTGGTCAACAAGGCCCGGCCACACTTCCACACTTGGCCCCCCGTTTTTCCAAACCTTCTCCCTACACACACACGTATAGCTATCTTTGGAAAACGGGGGTACTTCTATGGAACTGTGGCCGGACTGCTGAGGGTTGGCCCTTGAAACACCCTCGCCAGCACTGCTCGGCGTTGCCATCAGCTCGCCGCTCAAGGCCGAACAGGCAAGGGCAACGGGCCGAGGGCGCAGCACCAAGAGCCGCGATTCACTGGCCGGGCATCGCGCCACGGTGGCCACCATTCAAGTGCGGGCGCTGAATGCCCTTCGCAAACTGCTCCAGCAGTACCAGCCCACGAGCGCCGAGCGGGCTGGTGTTGAACCGAAAGTAGCGGTACACGTGCCGCCGTTCGTAGCGCGTCTTGCCGCCCTGTTGGACCGCCCGCTTGTACGAGTGTTCCTCGACGCAGGCCATCGGCTCTGTGTCCATCTCGTCGCCCTTGTCGCGTTCGCAGAAGCGGTCCGTCTTCAAAACCTGCCGCTTGAACACCCCTTCTGACATGACCTGCCTGTAGCCCTTGTGCTCGCACCACTCCGTGTAGAGCTGATACAGAACGTCCTTGTCCACGTACAAGGACTCCTCCAGCTTGTCGCGGCGCTCCTTCTCGCGGGCTTCAAATGCGTCGATATCGTGCTGCGGCACGTAGGCCGATACCGCCGTCAGGAACTGCGCAAGCTGGTTTTCCTCGCGGCGGTACAGCGCTGTTGCGTTCTCCCATTCACGGGGCAACTTCAACTCACCGCCGCCAGACTGGATATAGCGGTGGGCACCATCAACGGCCCAGGCCAGCACCATCTCGCGGCCTTCCTTCGAGGTGAAGCGCTTCAGCAGGCCGGTGTCTTTCAGGTACTTGGTCTTGCCCATCTTGGCGGCGGCATCGACCTCGGCCTGCGTGCCGAACGACTGCTCGAAAGGGATCAGCTTCACGCGCCGCCAGATGCCGTCGTCGGTGCCCTTGACCCGTGGGCGCGGATTGGTCAGCAGCACGATCTTGGCTTGCGGGCGGAAGTCGAACTCGGGGATGTAGGGTAGGCGGGCCGTGGTCTTGGCGTTGCCGGTCCAGTCCTTGATGAACTGCTCGTGCAAGGTCATCCCGGCCTGGGGTTCGGAGGCCGGGGCGAAGCGCACACCGGGAAGCTCGGCCTTGGCATAGGTGACGCTGTTGTCCTTGGCCTTCTCGTCCAGCACGTTCGGGTTTACGACCCGTGCGTAAGTGCCCATGCAAGCGAGCATCGAGTCGGCAATGACGTTCTTACCGTTGCCGCCGTCGCCGTGCCAAACGGGGAAGATGCTGCCGCAGTCCTGACCCGTGTAGCCGGTCAAGAACAAGCCGCACTGAAGCTGCATCGCGTTGGCCCAGTCCGCGCGGCCACCCATGATCTGAGTGACGACCGTGTGCCAGGGTGAATAGTCAATGTCGTGCTTGTAGATCGTGCCGGTGTTGCGCGTGATGCGATCCTCTGGCCGGATGTGGCGCACCTTCTTCGTTCGCAGATTCGTCAGGCCGTTCTTGCAGGCCAGCATCTCAGGGTCGGGGTCCATGTCCCGCGTCTCTTCTGCAATCACCGTCTCGACAAGTGCAAAACCAAAGTCCCGAGCCGCTTTCATCGTGGGGCCTTGAGCGCAGAACTTGATGCGGGCGTTCAAGCGGTCGATGCGCCGGTCCATGTCTGCCGTGTCGCGACCTGCGGCCACAGCCTCCTGTCGCGTAGGGAGCAGGGCGGCAAGTTCCTCGTAGGCGTCATCAGCCAAGTGCAGGCACAGCGCCGTCACGGTGTTGCGAACACGATTTCTGTCTGCGGTCCACATGCCGGAGCGCGAGTCGTACACGAAGGTTGCGCCACGGCCACCGGATGCGCCGCCGTAGGTGAAGAGGTCGCGGTGCCGCTGATAGAAGCGTTCGGCCACTGCCCGAGCGTTCAAGCCGTCTGGATCACGAAGCAGTCCGATGAGAGGGGCGCGAACCTTCGGCGCGGTGTCGGCGGGGCTGTAGCTCAGGTCTCGGGCTACGCGGTCGCCGGTTGCCAGGAAGTCGTCGCCAGCGCCACCGGGTTGATCGCCCTGCGGGGTGTCGTCCTGCGGCTGGTATCGCGCGTCCTCACTCGCTTGTTCACCTGCGGCCTGCCGTGCCCGGAAGAACTCGTCATCTGGGTTTTCGGGTTCGTCGTCCTTCGGCTGGTAGCGCAGGTCCGCGCTCCGGCTTTGAAGCTCTTCCCAGAAATTGCCCAGGGGGTCGGCCTGCTGGCTTGCGGCATCCGAAGCCGGGGGCTCCTGTGGGACATTGGGGTCGGAGCCGTTTTGGGTTTGGTGCTCGGGGCCGCTGTGACTGTCGCCGGTTGCAGCGGCCTCTTTTTTGGGTTCGTCGCCGGGCTGCGATCCCGGCTGTGCGTTCGGTTCCATGATGTGTTCATCCAATCGGACAAGGCTCCGCCGACACGACGCAATGCGCCGAGCTGAAATCCGGTGTGGTGCTGCCTGCGGTCAGTCGGGCCGAGTGCTCGACCGCTGGCGGTGTGGAGTTGCGGGTCTAGGTCCGCGTGCGCTTGTTGCGCTGCTGGCTCGGTCGCTGCTGAGGCCTTACCGAAACACCGATCATTGCGTTCGGGCTGTACTTGAATTCAGAGCGACGCACGGTAAGGCCCTTCATCACTGCCGCGACGATGAGTGCGCCGTTCGGGATGTAGTGGCGCCCGCCGAGCTGCTCGGTCCAATACTCGACCTCGTGCTTGAGCCAGTAGGAGTCCCGGCCCTTGCCCTTGCTGGGTTTGGCTTCGTCGCCAAGGTAGCGGAACGCGAGCATGACCTGCTCCCAGAACCGGGCATCAGCCGTGATGACCAGCGGGCCGCGGTCCGGGATGCCCTCGGCGTCGATGCCGGTGCAGTACCCATGAACGCGCAGGTCGATCAGGTCGGGGTGCTTGGGGTTGACGGGCAACATCACAGCAGCCCCTTGGCCGCGATGGGGGTGCGTTCGCGGATGAGCCCTTGCAGGTACTCGGCGACCGAGGTGCGGGGGTAGAGGTAGCGATTGCCCATGCGCACGAAGGCAGGGCCTTGGCCGCGCTTGCGCCACGCTTCGCCAGTGCTTGGCAGGATGCCCGCCAGCAGGCAGAAGTCCTCTTCAGTGATGCAGTCCAACGATTCGGCGAGCTTGCGAACGCGGGCGTCGATTTCGGTGTCGGTGTCGGTGTCCATGGTGGCATCGAAGTGGTTGATCGATGCCGTGACGTTAGAGAGGGGGCTATCGTGGAAAGGGGGGTTAGCCCTTTGTTTCTTTGCGGTGGTTGTGTACCGCGTCCCGTATCGTGGTCCAGTGCCGACCGCGTACGACGATCTCCCCGCCGACCTTGACTTCCTCGCGCCACACCTCAGCGAGCTTCTGAAAGGCCGCTGTCTTGGTCAGCTTTCGGTTCTCGGCCATCATGCGTTCAATGGTGCGCGACCAGTCGGCAGCCCAAATCGAGTTAGGACGACCGCCCCTCTCGCCATCAGCGCCCGACTGCTGCCGCTGGGCCTTGTCCACAGCGGCGACCATTGAGTACCCCGCGTGCGCCTCAGTGACGCGCTGCAGAGCGGCCAGCGCGTCGGCCCCTATCGGGTCACCGTAGTCCACGGTCCTGGCGATGGCGTCATGCAGATCGGCGACACCGGCCAGAGTGCGGGGTAGGGCCAGCACCTGCATCAATCGTGCACCCACCAGTTCACGTTCCTCGGGGTAGTCGCGGCACTCGTCCAAGCGTTCGAGGCCGATTCGCACATCCGAGAAGTCGATGCCCAGGCTGCCAGGCTGTGCCAGGCCGGCCAGCCGTTGCGGCTTTGCGCGGGGCTTCACGACTTGCCCCCGGTGTGCTTCTCGACTGCGGCGAGCACATCGGCGGGCTTTATGTCGGTGTAGCGGCGCAGCATGGTCCAGGTCTTGTGCCCGGTCATCAAAGCGACGCGGGGTATGTCCAGGCCCATGCGGAAGAGTTGAGCGGTGGCACGGTGCCGCAGGTCGTGGAAGTGCAGGTCGAGGATGGGCGGCTCAACGTCCTGGCACCCACGGGTGAACGCCGTGGATACCGACTCGGCGCGCACACCGAAGATGCTGCCCTCCGTGCGGCCCTCGATCAACGGCTCAACGATGGCCCAGGCGTCAGGCAACAGGGGCACGGTCTGATCGTTGCCGATCTTGTGCCTTGGGTCTTTGCGGTCGCGGATCACCACGGTCCGCGCCTCAGCGTTCACGTCCTCAACCTGCAACGAGCAAATCTCGCCGAGGCGCATGGCCGTCGCCAGGGCGAACCGGCACATCATGGGCATGTCGATCTTCTGGCGGGCCTTGGCCTCCCAGTGCGCGTAGAGCCGTTCAAGCTCTTGGTCGGTCGGCTCCCGGTCGCGTTCCGTGCTGCGGGTCTTCAGGCCACGGTGTTGCAGGCTGTCGCGAGCCTCCATGGCCAGCCGCTCGGGCACATCAAGCTGCCGAGCATGGCGAGCCCACTTCAACACCGCCGACAGGAACGACAGGTCGGCTGCGATGGTGACGCCGCCAGCGCCAGCCGCTGCACGCTTGTCGATGAACTCTCGGAGGACGAACGGCGATAATTGGGCGAGTCGGACCTTGCCGAGTTCCCGCTTGAGCATCGCCAGAGTCGCCGCCTTGGTTTTGCCGGGCTCCTTGGTGGTTGTCTCAAGGTACTTGTCGATGAGGTCATCCAGGGTCGCCGTCTTCGGGACCGGGATGTAGCCGCTGTGCTTGACGTGGTTGGCTTGATGCTCGATGGCGGCCGCCCACTCTTTGGCCTCACGTTTAGTCTCGAAGGTCGCGCCTTTGTAGAACCCAACGCGCCGCACCTGGGCGCGCCATTTGCCGCTGGGGAGTTGTGCGAAGGTGGCCATGTCCGTGTGTACTCTGTGTCGGTCCAATCGTGTACCCATGGTACCCGAGCCATGTACGACGTGTGTACCTTGTGTGTAGATTTGACTGAACACGGCCAGTTTTGTGAGTTCTAGCGATGGAAAAAAGCCAGGTAAATCAACAACATAGCATGTGGCGTTTGTCTGTCGCTCCGATGATGGACTGGACTGATGCTCTCCTAAGTACGTGCCGCACCTAGCTTTTTGCCGATACCGCAATCGGGATTGCACTCCAGTTGCACTTTTGGGGTCGAGGGCAAAAAAAGTGGACCTTGTTGTTGCACCGCTGCAGTTGCACCGGCTGCGCACGGTGATGCGGTGTGATGCGTCGTTGCAAGATGCGATTTGCTAACGACGAAAATGGGTTGGCCGAACTGACCGTCCGGAGCCTGCGCCGTTGCAACAGGATCGACGCCAGAAGTCTGATGGAGGCAATCGACGGTGATCAGGCGCGCCAGCCGCCAGAGTCGGCACGAGCTTGCGCGGCACTCCGCAAGTGCATGCCTCCGAAGCGGCGCGCTGACTTGAGTTAGACCTGGCAGCGCTTCCATGTCTCGTCAGCCTTCAACCGGGCTTCGTCGATGAGCTTGGCTAGGTCCTCGACGCTGACCAAGTAGGGTGCCTTCTGGCTGCGAGACAGCCTGAAGACGGGGATAGGTAGCTCGCCTGCGGCAGCCTGCCGCATCGCCTCTTGTCTACTCAATCCCAGGTATTCATCGCAGATGCGGTCGAGCGGAACGGTGGGCGCTTGGTAAATGGACATCAGGGCCAGTGAGGTGATCACGGTTCACCTCCCCGAAGTGTCCTTGCCGCGGCAAGGTGATCGGTTGGGGAACAACTTCGGTTCGCGGCGAAACGCTTTGCGTGGGAGGGTGCGACCAGGGGCGCCAGGGCAGGATGCCACTCGCAGCGTGGATCGCGCGCGTACTGCGAAGAGGGAACCACGGTCCGGCGCTGGGGAAAGCAATCGTTGAGACATAGCAGCCTCTCCATGTGATTGTGCAGCGCCCGCATAGGTCGGTTCGAGCGCGCGTTGACATCGCGCGCTCCGCTAGGCGCTTGCAGAAAGGGGGGGAACTCGATGAGGAGCTACGTCCGCCAACCCCGAGGCACTGGATGGATTTGTGCGGCGGGACGCTGCTGGGCGGAGAGCTTGTCGGATTCGCGTCGGGAGGATGGATCCCGACATACCGCCGGAAGTGGAACCACCGGCGCCTCCGGAGAGGTCTAGGTCAAGGGCGGGTCACGACCGCTAACGGCTGCGTGTTGGCAGCGGCCGGCAACTTGAACGCGTCGCCGACAGAGACTACTCCGGCTTCTTGCATGAAGCAGTCGGAGCCACCTTACGAAAGGGCGAGCCCGCGGTCAAGCCCAGCCTTACATCTGTCGCATGCACATTGCCCCCTTGGACCTCACTCAAGGCGCCGGAGCGAGACGTGGCTTCACTACCGCTCGCCAGTTACGCGTTCGCCACGGTCGTTGTCGTTGGTGCAGGTGGCTGCCAACCGAATGAGGCTTGATAGGTCCACCAGCCTTGCGGTGTGGGGACCCCGATCGCTCGCCCGCCAGGCGGCAACTCCGCTCGCCGCGCCTCATCCAGCGTGTCGAAAGTGAGCTCGAGGATCTCGTCGCCACCACCGGGTTTGGGCTTGGAATAGAACAACCGGACGACATGGCCTGCGTGTCGGCCATCTACGCCGACGCGCAGCGCCACGATCGCCCGTTCGCGGAAGCTTGCCCCCAACAGGCTGAGTCGGCCAGCAATCTCTGCCTCGACTTCGCTGTCTTGCACGCCGTTGGTGGAGACGATGCAAAGGAAGCGTCCGTCCACGAACCGCCCTCGCGGCGCGTCCCAACGTCGGTCCAGGAAAGGGTCAGGCGCGGAGCCTCGCAACTCGGTGAAGCGACGCACAATCCAGCGCGGCGGAACTGGCGGCAACTCGAAGGAGAGTTCGCCGCCGCGCTCGAGCAACGTCCGCTGCTTCAGGTCGTTCAACTTGAGCTGCAGGACGAAAACGCCCCGGTCGCCGCCGCGATACTGGTCGATCGTGAGCTGAAGTACGTCCTCCAAAGCTGCCGGTTGGGCATTCTTCTGGAGCAGGGCCCAGTTCGGCCAGCCTTGCTCCTGGGCGATCTGGTCGAGAGCTTGGGTTTGGGTAAGGGCGGTGCCGCTGCGCCGCGCCTTGGCCTGGCGTCGCAGTTGCTCGACGTCGGCAGGTGTGAAGATGGATGGCATGAAAGGACCTCGCTTGGATTGCGCCGTCTGTCGCTGTGCCCGTCAGGGACCCTCGGCTCACCAAAGCCAGGTCGAAAATTCCACGCACGTGCAGTTGCTTCGCCATCTCGGGCAGGCCGGCCTCGTGCTTGAGACCGTGCGATAGCGTAGCAAACCGCCATGAGCGCTGCAACTCACGACCGGCCTCCTGTGTCATCGACACGCCGCCGGCGTTGCACCTTGGGGTTTTGCGCGTCGGCGCTGGCGGGGCGGTGGACACTGGAGGCCCAGCAGACCGGACTGCCTTGACGCAGCGGTCCGGGGAGCCACTTCGAACGACGGTGCCGAGGCCCGACCCATGCCCCTGATTGATCCCTTCTTGACCCTCGCTGTCCCCCAGGACCTCGTGGTCGCGTTCATCGGCTGCTTTTCACGCTGCGAGTACGCGATGAAGGCGTCCACCTATGCGCGCGATGACCATGGCATTGCGGCGGCCGCGTGGCAGCGGCTGGCCAATGACGCCGTTGGCTGGGTGCAGGTCGAGGGGGGCAGCCCGTTGGAACAGGCCATCGAGCTGCTGGTCACGGAACCGCCGCGCGTGCAGTCTTTCGCCGGTGGCTGGCAGGCCGTGCCGCTGCGCGGCGCGCAGCGCCTGGCCCAGGCCATCGACGCGGCGGTGCGCGTCCGGCACAACCTGTTCCATGGCGGCAAGCATTCACCGGAGGCGGCTCCCGGCCGCGACGAGGCGCTGGTGCGGGCGGCATTGACGCTGCTGACCGCTGTGGTGGACCAATGTCCGGGTGACCTACGAGGCGCTTTCAACAACGGATAGCGGTCGCGCGTCGAGCCCTTGCTCGAGTCCTACAGAGGATGAGCCGAGCTTGGGCTGAGCCACGCGCGTGCTGCGCAAGGCGGTCCTTCCGTATCGTTCGTTCACGGAGCGCGGTCAGAATGCCCGTGCAGGTGTGACGCGGCCGAGCTGCGACCGCCAGGCCGCTTGCGCTTGATCAAGACGCGGAGCTATCGATGCGTCGGAAACGATAGGGCGCGATATATGCTGCCCGAAGGGCGCCGCTGTCGCGTCTCGGCCAGCGAGTCGATGCCGCCGTGGCAGCTGGGCCTTTCCTCGTGGGAGTCCTCGTGAGCATTCGTCATCTGGAGCAGTTGCTGAACCCGCGATCGATCGCGGTCATCGGTGCGTCCAACCGGCCTGGATCGGTGGGCACGACCGTGTGGCGAAACCTCAGGGCCGGCAGGTTCGCAGGCTCCATCTACCCGGTCAATCCAAAGTTCACGACGCTGGACGGCGTGCAGGCCTTCGCCGACGCCGCCGCGCTAGCGCAGACCCCGGACCTGGCCGTGATCTGCACGCCTCCAGCGACCGTGCCGGCACTGATCGAGGAGCTCGGGCAACGCGGCGTGGCCGCCGCCGTTGTCATCACGGCGGGTCTCAGCGGGGCGCAGAAGCAGGCCATGCTGGACGCCGCGCGGCCCCACCTGCTGCGCATCCTGGGCCCGAACTGCATCGGCATGCTGTCCCCGCACGTGGGCGTGAATGCGAGCTTCGCACACACGGACGCCTTGACGGGCGACGTCGCCTTCGTGTCGCAGTCCGGCGCGCTGGTGACGGCCGTGCTCGACTGGGCCACGTCGCGAGGGCTGGGCTTTTCGCACCTGATTTCCCTCGGCGAGCGCGCCGACGTCGACTTCGGGGACCTGCTGGACTACCTGGGCAGCGACCCCCACACGCGCTCCATCCTGCTGTACATCGAATCCGGCGAAGCCCCGCGCAAGTTCATGTCGGCGGCACGCGCCGCCGCGCGCAACAAGCCGGTGATCGTCGTCAAGGCCGGGCGTGCGGGCAATGGCGTCAAGGCGGCCGCGTCGCACACGGGCGCGCTGGCCGGCTCGGACGTGGTGTTCGACGCCGCGATCCGCCGCGCCGGCATGCTGCGCGTGGACACGCTGCAGGAGCTGTTCCTCGCGGCGGAAACGCTGGCGCGATTCCGCGAGGTCGGCGAGGCCGGGCTCACGATGATGACCAATGGCGGCGGGGCGGGTGTCATGGCGGCCGACGCCGCGGCGCTGGCGGGCGTGCCGCTGCGCGAGCTGGAGCCTGAGCTGGTCGCGCAACTCGATGCGGCGCTCCCCGCGAACTGGTCGCGGGGCAACCCGATCGACATCATCGGCGACGCGCCGGCGAGCCGCTACACGGACACGCTGCAGGCGCTGCTCGCGCACCCCGGCACCGGCGCCGTGCTCTTCATGCATGCGCCGACGGCGATCGTGCGCAGCGCTGACATCGCACGTGCCTGCGCGCCCATCGTCCGCGGGGCCTCGCCTCGCATGATGGCCAGTTGGCTCGGAGACGCCGCGGTGGCCGAGGCGCGGCGCGTGTTCAGCGAGTGCGGTGTGGCCAACTACGAGACGCCGGAGGAGGCCGTGCGCGCCTTCTCGATGCTGCGCACCTACCGCAGCAACCAGGCCCTGCTGCTGGAAGCACCGACGGCCAGCGAGCATGCCACGCCGGACCTGCAGGCGGCCAAGTCCACCATCGAAGCCGTGCTGGCCAGCGGCCGCACGATGCTCGATGAGCGAGAGGCGAAGGCGGTCCTCGGCGCCTATGGGATTTCGACCGTGCCTACGCGCGCGGTCGACCCGAGCGCCGAGGCCGCCGTGCAGGCTGCGGAGGAACTCGGCTATCCCGTGGTGCTGAAGATCCTGTCGCCGCAGATCAGCCACAAGTCCGACGTCGGCGGCGTGGCGCTCGGGCTACGCGGCCAGGCCGAGGTCCGGGACGCGGTGGAGGGCATGCTGAGCCGCGTGCGGTCGCAACGGCCCGACGCGGACATCACCGGCTTCACCGTCCAGCCCATGGTGGTCCGGGGCAGGGCGCAGGAACTCATCGTCGGCGCGAGCCTGGACCCGCTGTTCGGGCCCGTGATCCTGTTCGGCCAGGGCGGCGTCGCGGTCGAAGTCGCTGCCGACCGCGCCATCGCGCTGCCGCCGCTGAACCGAGTGCTCGCGCGAGACTTGATCAGCCGAACTCGCGTGGCGCGGCTGCTCGCGGGTTTTCGGGACCGGCCGCCCGCGGACCTGGACGCCATCTGCGACGTGCTCGTCGCGATCTCGCAGATGCTGGCCGACCTGCCCGAGATCGCCGAGCTGGACATCAACCCGCTGCTGGCCGACGACGAAGGCGTCATCGCGCTGGACGCCCGCCTGCGCGTGCAAGCGGCTGCGGGACATGCCCTGGACCGGTTCGCGATCCTTCCCTATCCGGCCGAGTTGGGCGAGCGGGTCCCATGGCAAGGGCAGGAGATCGAGCTGCGGGCCATACGGCCCGAGGATCAAGCCCGCCACCGAACATTCGTCGAGCGCCTGGCGCCCGAGGACCTGCGGCTGCGCTTCTTCAGCGCGCGCAGGAGCCTGCAGCCGAGCGAGCTCGCGCGCCTGGTGCAGATCGACTACGCACGCGAGATGGCCTTCATCGCCGTGCAGCCCTCCGAGAGCGGTGGCGACACGCTGGGCGTCATCAGGTCGGTCTGCGATCCGGACAACGTCGAGGCCGAGTTCGCGCTGATCGTGCGGTCCGACCTGAAGCACCAGGGGCTCGGGCAGATGCTACTGAACAAGATGATCGAGTACCTGCGACAGCATGGAACGCAGCGCATGGTGGGCGACGTGCTTCGAGAAAACGGACCCATGCGCGAACTCATGCGGCGCAACGGCTTCGCGACGGAGCCGTCCGTCGACGGCTTGCGCGACACCGACTCGCAACGGCATGTGCTGGAACTGGGCACGCGTTCATCACCCGCGGATGCGGAATCGCTTGACGAGACCGCCTGAAGGGACAAGCACGAAGACAAGGAGAAGATATGCGACTGCAGTTTTTGGGTGGAACCGGCACGGTGACCGGATCGAAGTACCTGTTCGAGCATCGCGGCAAGAGGCTGCTGGTGGACTGCGGCCTGTTCCAGGGGCTGAAGCAATTGCGGCTGCGGAACTGGGCACCGCTGCCGGTGGACCCGCGCAGCATCGATGCCGTTGTGTTGACGCATGCCCACATCGACCACAGCGGCTTCCTTCCTCGCTTCATCGAACTCGGCTTCCATGGCAAGGTCTTCTCGACGCCTGGCACCTTCGACCTGTGCAAGCTGCTGCTGCCGGACTCCGGCCACCTGCAGGAGGAAGAGGCCAACTATGCGAACCGCCACGGCTTCAGCAAGCACGCGCCAGCGCTGCCGCTCTACACCGAGGCCGAGGCCCGGCGGGCGCTCTCGCGCTTCGAGGTGCGTGATTTCGACAAGCCGTTCGAGCCCCTACCTGGCGTGGTCCTCCGATACCGGCGCGCGGGCCACATCCTGGGCGCGGCCAGCATCCACCTGCAATGCGACGAGGGCAGCATCCTCTTCTCGGGCGACCTCGGACGCAGCGACGACCTGCTGATGAAGCCGCCTGCGCCGCCCGATCCCGCCGACTGGGTGCTCATCGAATCCACCTACGGCGATCGTTCGCATCCCGACGACGATCCACTGGCACGCCTGGCCGACGTGATCAGCCGCACGGCCGCGCGGGGTGGCATCACGGTCATGCCGGCGTTCGCGGTGGGGCGGGCTCAGACGCTGCTGCATGCGCTCCACGTGCTCAAGGCCGCGAAGCGGATCCCGGATCTGCCGGTGTTTCTCAACAGCCCGATGGCAGCAGACGTCACGCACCTGCTGCAGCGGCTCGCTGCCGACCACCGGCTGAGCCAGCAGGAGTGCCGTGCGCTTTCCGAGAACGTTCGCATCGTCAACAGTGAGGCCGAGTCGCGAGAGATCAATCAGCTGAAGTTCCCTGCCGTCGTCGTCTCGGCCAGCGGCATGGCCACCGGCGGCCGCGTGGTGCATCACATCAAGGCGTTCGCACCCGATGCGCGCAACGCCATCGTCTTCGCCGGCTTCCAGGCAGCAGGCACGCGCGGCGCTGCCCTCGTGGGCGGCGCCAAGCAGGTGAAGATCCACGGCGAGTGGATTCCGGTGCGGGCCGAGGTGGCCAGCATCGACGGCATGTCGGCGCACGGCGACCGCGAAGACCTGCTGGCCTGGCTGGCGGCGTTGCCGCGCGCACCCCGCCACGTGTACGTCACGCATGGCGAGCCGGTTGCTGCCGACTCGTTGCGGCAGGCGATCGAGGAACGCCACCGCTGGCCGGCGTCAGTGCCGGAATACCTGGAGTGGGCAGAGACCTGAGCCTTCTTTGCCGTTGTCGACGGATCCAGTCGCGGCTAACCCAGCGGCCCCACCACCGGTCTGGTTCCGACGAGGCATAGCTCTTCGCCAGCATCAGCCTCGGCTGCGCACCGGTCATCGTTCAGGATGGGTGAGTACACCTCGATCCCATCGATGACGCGCAGCTGGAATCTGTCTCTGTCTGTCGTTGGTGCCATCAAGGCTACAAGACAGGCCATCGTGATGAGCCACAGGCCGAGGCCCTTCAGCAGCCCCTTCTCCGTGAAAGCGTCTCGCAAGGTCGGCTCAGGCGGCAGGTAGCGAACGGTCAGCATGGTTGTCTCCTCTTGCGGTTGATGAATCTCGTCGTTGTTAGGCCGCGGGCCTCAGGGGCAGTTCGCATCGGTACATCACCACGTGCACCTTCTCGATCTCTTCGGCGTGGTCATGCAGGAAGCGGCGCAGACGGCTTTCGGTGTCGATCAGCTCAATGCATTGCGGCAGCCGGCCTGACGAGGTCTCCGGGTGGCTGTGCGCCATCCGGTCACCAGGCAGGTAGCCCGCCGTGATGTGATGCATCACGGCCTGCTGGATGTGCGCGCGGCGTGCCGCGTGGAGCAGGTGGTGGCCCAGCGCCGGCGCGCTCAGCCGGTGCCAGAAGCGCGTGCCCTTGGCGCGCGCGGAGAGGGTGAAATACAAGCGAACGGAGGTGAGTTGGCTCATGGGAGGGTCAGTGTTCTTGTTTGGTTTCAGAGGTCACGGGACCGACATGTCCGTTCGGCTCAGCGCGCTGCTTTCGCCGGAAGGCGGGCACGTCGCCCAGCCGCAGCCCCTCCGGGAGGTGCCAGTGCTTGGAGTGGCCGACGCGTTGCGACCTATAGATGCCCGTGTGGCCTGAGAACAGGTAGCTCACGACGCAGGCCGTCGCGGCGTAGACGCCGATCTGCGAGCCGAACAGTTCCAGCGCCATGAACGTGCAGGCCAGGGGCGTGTTGGCGGCACCCGCGAACACGGCAACGAACCCCAATGCCGCGAGCATGGGGAACGGAAGGTGCAGCACAGGCGCCAGGGCGCTGCCCAGCGTGGCGCCGATGTAGAACAGCGGTGTCACCTCGCCGCCCTTGAAGCCGCTGCCCAGCGACGCAACGGTCAGCGCGAGCTTCACGGCAAACTCCCACGGCGCCGCGGGCTGCTCGAAAGCCTGCACGATGGACGGGACGCCCAGGCCGGCATACCGCCACGCCTGCGTGAACCAGATGACCGTGGCAATGCCGAGGCCACCGATCAGCGGACGCAGCGGCGCGTACTTGATATGCCGCTTCATGAACGCCGACGCAGCGTGCGTGGCGTCTGCGAACAGCATGCCCACCAGGCCGAACAGGATGCCCGCCACGACCACGGCGCCGAACGTCAGCGGCGTGACGCCGGGGATGGCGCCGGCGGCGTAGTGCGTGTGGTGCACACCCCAGAGCGTGGTCACCTGATCGGCCACGATGGCGGCGGTGAAGCACGGCAGCAACGCGTCGTAGCGCAAGCGGCCGATGACCAACACCTCCAGCCCGAAGATGGCGCCCGCCAACGGCGTGCCGAAGATGGACGCGAACCCCGCGCTGATGCCCGCCATCAGCAGGATGCGTCTGTCCTCGGGGGGCATCTTGAACACATGGGTGAACTGGTCTGCCAGCGCGCCGCCCATCTGCACAGCCGTGCCTTCGCGCCCCACCGACGCGCCGAAGAGGTGCGAGACCACCGTGCCGACGAGGATCAGAGGCGCCATGCGCAGCGGCACGACCTTCTTCGGGTCATGCACCTCGTCGATGAGCAGGTTGTTGCCGGCCTCCACGCCGTGGCCCAGCTTCAGGTAGACCCATCCGACCACGAGGCCGGCCAACGGCAGGCCCCAGATCAGCCAGCGGTGGGCTTCGCGCGTGCCGGTGGCCCAATCCAGCGCGATCAGAAAGATGGCAGAGGCGCTGCCGGCCAGCACGGCGACGGCCGATGCGAGCAGCAGCCAGCGGCCCACGTAGGGCAGCAGGTCGAGTTGTTCAGGGTGTTTTTTGTGGCGCTTCATCAGGAGCCAGGGTTGTGACAAACACCTGGTCGATGAAGGCTCAGAAGGCGAACGCCCACAAAGCCCTGGTCTCCCAGGACGATGTAGGCATCATCAGCATCACGGATCGCGGCCCGTGAGCGGTTCGCGGAGGCATGCCATCTCCGTTGCGGCCCATTCTAGCCACAGGAACTGTGGCCTCGCGCTTGTTCAGCCTCGCGCGATGATCAGCAGCCCCAGCAGGATGCAGGCGCCGCCCAAGAGCTTTGCGGGTGTCAGCACCTCATTCAGCACCCAGACCGCGAGCAAGAGCGAGACCACCACGCTGCCTTTGTCGATCAACGCGACCGTGGACACTTCACCAGCCTTGATGGCCTTGTAGTAGTAAATCCAGGACAGCGCCGTCGTCACTCCAGAAGCACCGAGCCACAGTAGGTTGTGCGGAGTGATCGTCTTGATCTCCTGCGCCGGTACGAACGCTGCACCGAACAGCAGCACGAAGCAAAACACGAAGCATGTCCGAACGACCAAGCCGAGGTCACCTGAGATTCCTTGCAGTCCGTGTTTGGCGATGACTGAGGTGAAGCCTGCGAAGAGCATCGAAACGAAGGCGTGAAGCACCCAGGGCTTCATGTCGCGCTCCCAGTGGATCCGAACTCGACGGGTGCCTTGACATAGAAGATGTCCAGCCCCTCGCGCCGGATCAGGTCGAACAACGCCTGCGCTTGGTTCTCAGTGGCGGCGAAATGCACCTCGATCGGTTGATCCGCCAGTTCGAAGAAGTGGGCCGAGTGCAACTTACCCTGTCGATCGCGCCCCTCCATCGCGGCGACCGATGTGCCGCCGCGTATGCCGAGCTGCTGCGCAGCGCCGGCGAGCCATTCGTGCAGGGGTTTGTGATGGTGGCGCTCATCGAGCAGCGTGAAGAAGGTGAGCAGGAAGCCGCGCATGTTCATCCTCCGATGGGTGGGGTGCCGTTGAGCCAGCGGACGGTGGCGATGCCGAGCACCGTGCAGACGAGGCTGCCCAGCACGTGAGCTGCGACGGCCGCGAATGCATGCAGCAGACGGCCGTCAAGCAGGTTGGCAACGACCTCCGCGGAGAAGGTCGAGAAGGTGGTGAGCCCGCCCAGGAAACCGGTGACGAGCAGCATCCGCCACATCGGAGACAACCCTGGCCAGGCAGCGAACACGGCCACCGCGATGCCCACGAGGTAGCCGCCGATCAGATTCGAAGCCAGCGTGCCGATCGGGATGGGCGGATAGAGGCCGTTCAGCCAAGCCGAAAGCGCCCAGCGGATAATGGCGCCGGCGGATGCGCCGAACGCGACAACGACAAGCAGGGTGGGCATCCAAATCCTCCAGTGCTATGCCGGAGGACGCGCGTGCCTACGCAACCCCGGCAGGGGTCCGTAGGCATCATCAGCCTGTGATCAGGCGGTTAAAGGAGGAATGCCATCTCCTTCGGTCGACTGTAGCAGGAGCGGGGAGGACGTGGCTGCTGGGGAGCATCGAGGTTCGCGGCATCGCCCGAAACGTGCCTTGGGCATCGCGATTTGGCTTTCCGGGGCCGACGGCCCGTGCGTGCTTTGAGGTGCCGCGAATGACCGTGCAACTCGGCTACGCTGTGCAACTCAACAGCCGTAAGCAGATGACCCCAGAGCCTGGCAGCATTCCCATCGCGAAAGCAACGGTCGGCAGCGCGTTGCCGCCCATCAACGACGCTGCACTGGCCGCGATGGTCGCGCCCTACTCCGCGCAGGGTGCCAAGTCCAATGTGCAGCAGTATCGCGGACCCGCTTGGGTCAACGACCAGGGCCTGGCTTGCATCGTGATGCTGGCCCCGGATGACAGGCTGGTTCGGCGAGTGCGCCAGGAGCGCTCCTGTGTCTTCATCGGCTGGCGTTGGAACGACGAGCCCAGCGCCTTTTTCTCCTTGACCCTGGGTGTCACGGGCAATACGCCGAGGCCGCACGCTCGTTGGATGCGGCCGAGCGAAGATCCGGTCGTGAAGGCCCTCCGGAGAGAGGGGCGCTTCCTGATCACGGTGACCACCGCCCTGGGAGCCACCACCGGCTGGATGGACGCGGCGTTCGATCGGGATACGCAGACGCATGGGCGCGGTGTACCTGCGCTCGACCGCATGTGGGGATTCCCGACGCCTGGTATCTCCTATTCGAACATCCATGAACGATTCGACCCTGAGCGCCGCGAGCCCTACAACTCCGAAGGGGCTGACGAGATTTCGCTGTGGGCAGAACCAGAGAGCGAGTTCTGGTCAACGATGCGCCATTCGGGGCCGTGGGCAGGCGACCTGACCGTGCAGGACCGGGCCCGTGCAGCGTGGGGTGCCAAGGCCCTCCAGCTTCGTGAACGTGCGGCCGGCATGGTCCAGGTGATGAAGGAACGCCAGACGCTGGACGGCAGAGAGCCCCTGGTCGACGAGCGCGGCGAATGGATCCAGAAGGATGCCTTCCGCGACCGGCTGCGCGTGCTCGCCGAGCGGGCCCCTTCGGTAGGCGCGTGGCTGGTCGCCGTGGCCGGACCTGCGCCTGATGCCAAGGCGGCCTATGACGCCGCGTATCGAGTCCTGAACACGCCGTACGACCTCTTCTGCATGCTCGACAAGCTGCTCGAGTTGCTACACGACATCGGCGACGAGGCGTTGATACACGCCATGCAGGCCAACTACGAGGCAGCGTTGCTGGATGCCCGAATCACTGACAGCGGGGCGAAGCGCCCTTGGCTCGCCAACTCCCCTGAGGGCTACGGTCTGCTGTTGCGAGCGGATGGGTTCAACCTCGAGGCGCCGCTGGAGGACATCGAGAACACGTGGGCCTCCGCCTCAGAAGCAGACTCGCTGATCGAGCTAGGCATTCGTGTCGGCCCCAACGACTTCGTCGTTCCATTCGAACAGGTCTGCGCGGCCTTTGAGTCCCTGGCGCTCGAGGGCTCGCCTGAGGATGCCATGGACAGGGCCAGGGAACTGCTGCAGGAGGCCCAGGAAGCCCGGCAGTGGTCCATTCCCTGGGGCGCGCGCGTGGAGGTGACCCTCGGACCCTTCGTTGCAGTGCGAATCTTCGAGCAGGCCGGAGAGTTCTCCTGCCATTTTCTGGACGTCAACGACCGCTACTTCCTGGTTTCGGTGGGATTGCAGAGGCGTCCGCCGCGCGCTGTGAGCACCCGGCTGGTCCGACGCCGCGCCGACGACGGAGCGCTGCTTTGGAACGAAGATGCCGAGGCGAGCCTGGCGCTGGTCGCGGCAGCCATCGTGCGGGACTTCGTCGTCGTGGAGCAGCGCGAGTCCGTGTTCACGTCCAGGCCCATGCGTCGGCGCATACGGGGCCGCGACCTGCGAACGGTCATCTACCTGCCCAGGGTGCGATATGACCGTCTCGACATGGCCGCCGTGCGATCAGCCGACACCGCGGAAGATGCTGCCGCGGTGCGCGCACGTCATCCGGTAGGCCACCACCTGCGCCGAGCGGGCAATGCCTCCGCTGCGCAACGCTTTCTGGCGCAGCGCTACGGCATCAACGTGCCGGAAGGATTCACCTTCGTTCGGCCGCACGAACGGGGCGGGGTTCCCGAGGAGGAACGCATCCGCGTCTACCGCAGCCGGTCTGCCTCCCGGATGATCTTCCAGGAACTGGCCACGGCGCCAACGGGAACCAGGCCTGCTTGGTTCGACTTCGAGAAAGACTGCGCCCATCTCCTTGCGGCGCGGGGGATGCGCGTGATCCACCAAGCGGCGCAACGCGACGGGGACGGCGGCGTTGACCTCTATGCCGTCGATGCCGCGGGTGTCTGCTGGGTCGTGCAGTGCAAGTGCTGGTCGCCGCACCGCCCCGTAGGGCCGGACGTAGTGCGGGAACTGGTCGGCGCGATCGCGTCCGCGGATCGAGGCAAGGGGACGCAAAGCCGCGGCATGATCATCACGACCAGCCGCCTCACCGACGGGGCGCTGGCAGAAGCATCCGCGCAGGGCTTCGAGGTCATCCAGGGAGAGGATCTGTCAGCCCTGTCGCGTTGAGGCCGAGTCGAGCGCTGCGGTCAGGCCGCGGCGGCTTTGATTGCTTGCAGCCGTGCGGCGGCTTCACGCTTGCCCATCTTGAATGCGGCAGCCAGCGCGGGCATGAAGCGCTGCCTGGGCTTCACCCCGCGCTCCCACTTGTAGACGGAAAGGCCGGACGAACCCACCAGCAGGCCATAGTCTTCCGCAGACAAGCCCAGTTTGGCCCTGCTGGCCGCCAGGCGCTCGGCGGAATAGCGGAACTTCGAGGCATCGGGCTCGCCTGCCGCCTCGACCGCCGGGGCATTCCGCGCGACCTCCCTGCGTAGCCGCCGCAGCTCCTGATTGGCCGCCGTCAGCTCACGCTTTAGCTTGGCGATGTCGGTCCGATGCCCGGTCACTGTCTTGCGGAGACTGGCGAACTCGTCGCGCAATTCCTTGCGCGCGATCCGTGCGATTTCGCTCTTCAACGCAGTTGCGAGGTTTGCCATAAGCTATTGTTTGCAGTAGTTTTCCCCAGCAGCAGTTATATCCAATCGGCGTGAACGCCCCAGCTTCCCCGCTTCTGCGGAGTTGGGGGCTTGCTGTTGATTGCGGGACTCAGCAGTAGGAGTGGCCTATCCGAGCAGGCCGAAGAGGCCGAACGGGCTCTTGGTCACGGCGACCGACACGATCCATCCGACAACGAAAAGAGCCGCGAGCCAAGCCGTCGCGCGGATCGCCAGCGGCCGACCCGGCCGAAGCGCGATGACGCCCAGCCCCACGTACAGGACAAGGCCGACGATCTTGGCCAGCAGCCACGGCGCACGATCCGGCGTCAGGCGGAGCATCCACGCGAGCAGCAGCGCCGACAGGAGCAGCACCGAGTCGACCATATGCGGCAGTGTCTTCGCTGCGCGGCTGCGGACCCAGCGCGCGCCGGCCAGCGAGGCGGCACCCCGGATGAAGAAGCCCGAGATGGACAGCGCGACCGCCGTCTGGTGCACGAGTTTGACGGTGAAGTAGTCCATGGCTCAGCCGGGTCGGCCATCGACGCGACGTCGTGACAGGATGGGCCAGTACCGAACGGCGTACAGACCAAAGCCTGCCGACCAGAGGGCTGCCGAATACAGCATGGCCTGGATGGTGAGTTCGGGAGCCGCCAGGGGCAGGCCCACGCGCACCAGCGCGGCAAGTGCGATGAAGACGTAGCAGGCCGTCTCGTAGCGATCGGCGCGAAGCGGCCGCCCCGTGTGGCCCTTGGCCGTCCGCGTCATCATGCCGATGATCAGACCGCCAATGGCGCCCACGGTGAGCGCGTGGGTGGCCACCGAAGGCGTCAACCATCCGAGCGCGCCCGCGGCCCTCAGCAACAGGTGGACGGGTATCCAGAGGTAGGCCAGGTGCAGCACCCAGACGAGCGGCACGGACAGCGTCCGCCAGGGCTGCCACAGGCCCCAACGCCAGGCATGCGCAGCGCAGGCGAACAGCGCGAGCGCGGCCAGCACGGCATCCGGCAGTGCCAGGACATCGGCTGCCAGCAGCGCGAGCACCGATCCCAGAGCCGCCTTCTCGAGCCAAGGCTTCTTGGTGGCCTCCAAGCCGGGAATGCCGTTGTTCGTGAACATCGGAATGACCCGCCCGCCCATCACGACGAGGATGAACAGGACTACGTCGAGCGCGACCTGCACGGCGGGCCAGGCCGGTGCGGCGACGATGCCGAGTTGCGAGAGATGGATGCACGCGGCTGCAGCGGCTAGCAACATCAGCAGCACGATGAAGAAGTAGTTGCGCTTGTTCCTCGCCTTGAAGAAGGGGATGGCCAGGGCCACCGCAGCCGCCAGCGGGAAGGCCACGTTCGCCACGGCGGCTGCCGCCGCGTAGGGCGACAGCACGAGGATGCGCGCCGCGAGCCACAGCAAAGCCAGCGCGCCCAGCTTCCATCCGGTCGGCGTTGGCAGGTTGGTCCAGTTGCGGCCCGCGGTGAACAGGAAGCCGACGATGACGGCCAGCGTGAAGCCGAACAGCATCTCGTGGGCATGCCAGAGTGGACCCGACAGGTAGGGACGCGGCAGCAGGCCAGAGAACTGCAAGGCCCACAGCGGGATGGAGAGGGCGGCGAAGACGCTCGCCAACAGGTAGAAGGGCCTGAAGCCCAGGGCGAGCAGCGCGAAGCCTGTTTGCGGTGGCCGCGGCGGCTCATCGATTTTCAGCAATGTCGCCATGATGTCGTGAGCGGGAGGAAGAGTGGCTGGCGCGCCAGGCCACGGCGGAGCCCGCGACGGTCGCCGCGAAGGCGGCGATGGCCAGGGCGTTGCCGGCGGCGCCCAGCGTCAGCGAGTAGGAGTCGAATCGGCCGCCGGCCAGGCGCAGTGCGAGCGATCCGTGCAGCAGCGCCAGCGGCAGGTAGTAGTACCCGCCGAAGAGAATCTTGACGCGGGCGATGGCCGGGAGGATGACCGGCGCGTGGCCCAGCATCATGCTGAACACGAAGCCGAGCCCCAGTGCATGCAGGGCCGCATCGCGCCATGGCCTGCCGAGCGATGTTGCGGTCCAGGCCGCGCCAGCGACGAAGAGCCAGAAGTAGCCGAGTAGCAGGCAGATGGCCATGTAGCGACTGAGCCCGCTCGCGTGCACCGTGCGGCGGGCGATGTCGAAGCTGGTCAGCCAGCCGGCCAGCAGGGCCAGCGAGAGGCCGTACGTGACGCCGCCTGCGCGCGGCTGCCAGCCAGACAGCGCGCAACCGGCCAGCATGAGGGTGAAGACCAGGTACAGCGCGATGGCGCTGCCGCGTCGCCGCCGCATCAGGCGCGTCATCTCCAGGCGCTCGGCCGCGATGGTCAGCACCAGGAACGAGAACCACCACGGGACAACGGCCTCGGCCGGGGCGGCGAGGGCGTGAAGAACACTGCCCGCCGACCATGCGAGCGCGGCCACGAGCAGCAGCACGGTGTGCGCTGCCATCTGGCGCCGCACGACCACGGTGTTCACGGCGACGAAGGCAACCGAGGCGATCACCACCAGCCAGCTCGACGCAGTCGACCAGCCGGCCAGGAGCAGCGGCCCGGCGACGCCGGAGGCGAGCGGGCCCGCAAAGGCCAGCCGGTGCCTGACGGCCACGGCCCTCTCGATGCCGATGACGGTGCCCATGAAAGTGCAGATCATCAGGAAGGCATGGGCCGCGATCGCCGGAGTCAGCCAACTGGCGGTATCCAAAGGAGGGACCAGGCCTGCGCGCACCAGTCCCCCTGCGATGCCGGCCACCAGCGAGGCGACCACCACCAGCGGGAACACCAGGCGCGCCGTCATGCGGGTGAGCGAGGGGGAGCGCGTGACGCTTCTCATGATGGACTCGGGTGCTCACCACCCCATGAACGCCTTCGCTCGCGCGCTCATGCGGTCGGTGGTCCACGGCGGTTCCCAGACGAGTTCGACGTCGATCGCCATGCCCGGCGGCGCCATCTTGTCGAGCTCGGCTTCGACCTCATCGACGATGACCTCGGTGACGGGACACGCTGCCGACGTCATCGTCAGCAGGACGTGCATCCGCTCGGCGGTAACGGTGACGCCGTAGACCAGCCCGACATCGACGATGGTCATGGCGACTTCGGGATCGACGACGCGGCGCAGCGCGGCGAGCACCTTCTCTTGCAGCTCAGGCGGACCTGCGTAGGGGAAGGGAAGGGCGTCGTCGGCGTTCATGCTGCAGCCCGGCGCTGGAAGTGCAGGATGCGGGACAGGACGACGCGGTTCTTCGTGATGTCATCCAGCGTGTAGCCGTCCAGCACGCCGTAGAAAGCGTTGACCGCTTCGGCGAGCACATCCTTGAGGTGGCACACCTTCACGATGCAGCAGCAACTCGGCTCCGCCGCGAAGCACTCGGCGGGCTGCGCGGCACCTTCCGTGTCGCGCACGACCTGGCCGATGCAGATGTCCGCGGGCGCACGGGCCAGCGTGAGGCCGCCTCCCTTGCCGCGCACGGTCTCCACCCAGCCTTGCTTGCCCAGGTGGTGGACGACCTTGGTGAGGTGGTTGGCCTTGATGTCGAAGGCCGTGCAGATCTCCGCGATCGTGGCCCGGCGTCCAGGCTCCGCCGCGAGGTAGATGAGGACGCGCAGGCTGTAGTCGGTGAAGGCGGTCAGTTTCATCGGTGGGGTCCGAAGTTCGGAGGAGGGCGCGTGGCCCTCCTCAAGTGCTTCAACGCTTGGCCGCGGCCGGGATCGCGCCGGCAGGCATCTGTTCGCGGGCCGGCCGGCGCAGCAGGTACAGCGCGTAGATGCCAAGGAACAGGCTGCCCGCGGCGAACACGATGTCGCCCGGCACGCGCAGCCATACCAGAGTCTCCATCAACTTGGAGTGGATGACTTCCGGCGATCGGGCGTACCACAGGCCCTTCGTGATGCTCTCGTAGGCCTGGTAGATGCCGGCGGGCAGCAGCGACATGAAGACCATCATCGCCAGGCCGATGTTGAGACCCCAGAACGCGGGCTTCAGGAACTTGTCGGCATGCAGTGCTCGGTCGAAGAGGCCGCGCAGGCAGAACAGCATCAGGCCGACGCCCAGCATGCCGTAGACACCGAACAGGGCCGCATGGCCGTGGGCCGCCGTCATGTTCAGGCCTTGCACGTAGTACAGCGAGGCGGGTGGGTTGATGGCGAAGCCCAGCAGGCCAGCGCCGACCGTGTTCCAGAAGCCGACCGAGACGAACGACAGGATGACCCACTTGTAGGCGCCCAGCCAGGCGACGCCCTGTGAGCGACGGTAGGTCTGCAGTGCCTCCAGGCCGATCAGCGTCAGCGGCACGACCTCGAGCGCCGAGAACACCGAGCCGACGGCGATCACCGAGGTCGGGGTGCCGGTCCAGTACAGGTGGTGCAGCGTGCCGAGGATGCCGCCGAACAGGAAGACGATGGTCTCCGCGATGATGGCCCGGTTGGCCGACGCGGCGCGCACCAGGCCCAGGTTCGTGAAGATCAGCGCGACGACGGCCGTGGCGAACACCTCGAAGAAGCCCTCCACCCACAGGTGCACCAGCCACCAGCGCCAGTACTCGATCATCGAGTAGTGGGTGTGCTGGCCCCAGGTCAGCGAGGTGGCGTAGAAGCCGCCGATGCACGTGGCCGACAGGAAGACCATGGCGATGAGGCCGCGCGTCTCCGAAGCCTTCTTGAGTGCCGGCCACAGCGCGCGGCCGAGCAGGAAGACCCAGAACAGCAGGCCGATGAACAGCAGGATCTGCCAGACACGGCCCATGCTCGTGAACTCCAGGCCCTGGTTGCCCAGCCAGAAGCTGAAGTCGACGCCGCGATGCTGCAGCGTGCCGAGCCACCCGGTGATGGTGGAACCGAGCACGACGATCAGCAGCGCGTAGAACAACAGGTCGACGCCGAGCTTCTGCAGCTTGGGCTCACGGCCCGAGAGCAGTGGCGCGACGTAGAGACCGGTCGCCAGCCAGGCCGTGGCGATCCAGAAGACGCCGATCTGCGTGTGGATGGTGCGGCTGATCGTGTACGGCAACACCTGCGCCAGCGGGATGCCGAAGAAGGCCTGACCTTCCACCGCGTAGTGCGCGGTGATCGCGCCCATGCCGATCTGCAGCAGCATCAGGCCGATCACGACGAAGAAGTACTTGCGCGTGGCCTTCATCGACGGCGTTGCCTTGGCGCCGAGCAGCGGATCAGCCTTCGGGACCGCGGCGACACCTTCGTCCGCATCGCCCTTGTGCAGCCAGAGCATCGCGGCGATGCCGGCCAGCAGCAGGATGATGCTGGCCATCGACCACATCGCGGCCGAGGTGGTCATCGTGTTGCCCACGAGCGGCTCGTGTGGCCAGTTGCTGGTGTAGGACAGGCCTGTTTCCCCCGGACGGTCCGTGGACGTGGCCCAGGCCGACCAGAAGAAGAAGGCAGTCAGCGCTTCGCGGTATTCCTTGCTGGGCAACACGCCCTCCGTCATCGCGTACTGGTCGCGCAGCTTGGCGAGCGCCGGGTCGTTGCCGAACAGGCCGTCGTAGTGCGCTGCGACCTGGCGAATGGCCTGAGCGCGTTCACTGGACACCTTCAGCGTGCCGCTGGTCTCGTCGTAGGTGTTGCGGCGCATCTCGTCGCGCACGCGGGTCTCGACCGCGGCCCGGTCGGCTTCCGTCAGCGATGGCGCGGCCTTGCGCAGCGCCTCGGTGCGGACGGTCTGCAGGGTCATGGCTTCGCGATGCAGCCAGTCGGCCGACCAGTCGGGCGCGACGTAGGCGCCATGGCCCCACACCGTCCCGAGTTGCTGGCCACCGGCGGACAGCCAGGCTTGCTGGCCGAGCTGGATCTGCTCGCCCGTGTACAGCACGTCGCCGTCGCTGGTGACGACTTGCTTGGGGATGGGCGGCGCCGAGAGATAGATCTGCCATCCCAGGTAGCCGAGCGCTCCGAATGACAGGACGGAGATGAGGCCTAGCCAGCGCCAGAGCGTGTGTGCGGACTTCATGATGCTTCCTTTTGGGTTGCCGATGAATCGTCGGGAGGGGTCAGGCGCCACCGCAGGCGCCGCAGCATTGGCGGCTGCCTTCCTCGATGGCGAGCTTGGTGATGCGCACGCGCCAGGCGGGGCCGGACTCCAGGTATTCCCACGAAAACCTGCCGGGCAACTGGGCCTGGAACTGCTCCTGCAGCGGGCGCGTGTCGTGGTCGTTGATGAGTTCCATCGATTCGCTGGCGCCCAGGCTCCGGAAGGTGTTGAAGGTCAGGGCATGCCGCTCGCCGGGGCGAAGAGGACGCAGATCGATCTTGGTGCCGTAGGTGGTCAGGCTCATGGAACTCTCCTGCAGTTCATAAGATGTATTCGAGATGCATCTATTGTGGAAAGCGCCGCCTTGCGCTGGGTTGATCGCGATCAAAGGACGGGCTGAAAGACGTTGCTAGGGCAGGGCCCGCGACACGGGGTCGGGACGCACCGCGCCCGACTTCGTGGCAAGGGCGGGCGACGTGGACAGGCGGCTGTTGGCCTCGAAGAAGGCCTGCCGATCAATGACCTGCAGTGGCGATCGTGGTCTTCAGCAGCTTCACGAATGCGGGGTCCGCGTCGCCCAGCTGCGAGGTCCTGCCGACGATGCGGCCGTCGGCATCGAGCAGGATGAGCGCGGTCGTGTGGTTGAAGTCGCCGTTGCCGAGCGCCTTGTACTGCACGCCCAGCACCGAGGCCAGCTTGCGCACGTTGGGCGCTTCGGTCCGGGCGAGCGTCCAGTGCGCGTCTTCCAGCTGACGCTCCTTCGCGGTCTTCTGCAGCACCGCCACCGTGTCGTGCTGCGGATCGAACGTCACCATCAACACGTTCAGGCGCTGGCGCTCGCCGTCGGCCAGCTTGCCCTGCGTGGCGCGGATGGCCTCGACCAGCATCGGGCAGACGAACTGGCACGAGGTGTAGAACATGCTGACGATGGTCGGCGTGCCGCGGCCGTCGCCCAGCGTGAACGGGCGGCCGTTCTGGTCGGTCAGGGGCGTCGCCAGCTGGTAGACCGAATCGGTGGGCAGGGACGGCTTCGCGGCCTGTCCGACGGGTATGGCCGCCAGCGCGCGCGAGGTGGCGACGAAGGCGGCCGAAGCGGCGATGCTGGCCTTGAGCAGATTTCGACGGTTCATGCAGAGGTGGTCCTAGTGCGCGCGGACGCACCGGAAGCCCAGGCTCGCGGTGCTGTCAGACGCTTTGAGGGAAGAGAGCAGGGCGACGCGCATCAGCACGGCGTAGTTGTCCCGCTGCTGCAGGTTGATGGCGCCGGCACCGCAGAACTTGAGCTTGTCGGGGTCGTCGGACGAGCGGCTGTCGCCGTTGACGAGCAGCGCGTTGAAGTCCTCCGTCCATTCCCACACCAGGCCGTGCAGGTCGCGCAGGCCGTACACGTTGGGATCGCCGCCGACGGCGGGCAGCTCGGCGGCCGCTGGCCGCGAGTACCAGGACAGGATGCGGGCCTTCCAGGCGGGATCGTCGCGGGCATCGGCGCGGCTGGCGTCGGCCGCCGCCACGAACTCCCACTCGTTCCAGGTCGGCAGCCGCGCGCCCTCGGACTCGCAGAAAGCCTGCGCGGCGAACCAGCTCACGCGGGTGACAGGCTGCTCGGACCGCCCTGCGGGCAATGCGCCCGTTGCGGGCCAGTCGGCGAGGTAGCCGGCATCAGCGAAGACTCTTGGCACGGTGCCGGGCTTCCAGTTGGGGTTGGCCGCCAGGAAACGCGCGAACTCCGCCCGCGTTACCGGCATTGTCCGCATGCTGAAGGGAGCGACGCTGACCTGACCGCCGGTTGCGTCGCCGGCGACGACGCTGCGGATCGTCCCGCCCGGCAGATCCACATACCCCGCCGCGGCGCTGCACAGCGGCAGCAGTGCGGCCGCCAACGTGGCCAGGACCCTGATCGGACGGCGCGTCACCGATGGCTCCCGGTCATACTCAGTGCTCCGACTTCGCCGCTGCGGGCGGCTTCTGGGCGCGGACCTTGCGCACATCGTCGGTGGTGACCCGGCCGCCGGGGTTGTCCCAGGCATTGAGGACGTAGGTGAGGATGTTCGCCACCTCGTCGTCGTTGAGTTGGTTCATCGGCGGCATCACCGAGTTGTAGTCCTGCCCGTTGACCTTGACCTTGCCGGTCAGGCCATGCAGCACGACGCTGATCGCACGCTTCGTGTCGGCGCCGAGGAAGTCCGACTTGGCCAGCGGGGGGAATACGCCGGGGAGGCCGGCCCCGTTGGCCTGGTGGCACACCGAGCAGGTGCCGGCGAAGAGGGCTTCGCCTGCCCGGACTTGCTCCTCGACCGTCAGCGTGCCTTGGGCCGCAGCCTGCGTGGCCTGGGCCACGGCATTGAGATTGGGCTGCGAGCGGTCGCCGAGGTAGACCGAGTCCAGTTCCTTGCCCGAGTAGATGGTCTTGTCTTCTTTGCCTTCCACCTTGAGGATGGCCAGCGCGCCCTTGTTGAAGGCCCGGAAGATCGAGTGGTCGACCAGCACGTAGCTACCCGGCACGCGCGTCTTGAAGCGCACGATGGCCGCGCCGCCGGCGGGGATCAGCGTGGTCTGCACATTGGTCTGGACATTGCTGCCCCCCTCGTACCTGACTTGGTCAAAGATGGCGCCGATGACGTGGAAGCTGGACACCAGGTTGGGGCCGCCGTTGCCGACGAACATCCGCACGGTCTCGCCCACCTTGGCCGGCATCGCACGGTCGCCGGTCAGCGCGCCTTCGGTGCCGTTGAACAGCACATAGGTGGGTTTCTCGTCGATGGCCTTCTCCATGTCGAAGGGCTGCAGACCCTTCTCGCGGTACTTGCCGGTCGTGTAGAAGTCGCCCTGCATCACGTAGTACTCGTGGTCCACCTTGGGCAGGCCGTCGGGCGGCTCGACGAGGATCAGCCCGTACATGCCGTTGGCCACGTGCATGCCGACGGGCGCTGTGGCGCAGTGGTAGACGTAGATGCCTTCGTTCAGCGCCTTGAACGTGAACTGCGATTCGTGGCCCGGCGCGGTGAAGCTGGAGGCCGCGCCGCCGCCCGGGCCGGTCACGCCGTGCAGGTCGATGTTGTGGGGCATCTTGCTGCTCGGATGGTTCTTCAGGTGGAACTCCACCGTGTCGCCCTGGCGGACACGGATGAAGCTGCCGGGCACCGTCCCGCCGAAGGTCCAGAAGGTGTAGGTCACGCCCTCGGAGATGGGCATCTCCTTCTCGACCACTTCGAGCTCGACGATGACCTTCGCTGGGTACTTGCGCGTGATCGGCGGCGGTACGTGAGGCGGGCTGGTCAGTACCGCCTTGATGGGTGCGCCCTGCGGTGGCCCGAAGTCGCCGGGTGCCTTCCCCTTGGCCGCGACGGTGCCGCCGGCCGCGCCCGCCGCGATGGCTGAACCGGCGAGGCAGATGGCGGCCAACAGCGCCGTACAGGACCGCTTGATGCCGAATGTCATAGACCCTCCAACGTGTGGTGAAGCAAAAGGTGCATTTCGTATGCATCTAGCGTAGGAATCGCGGCTCCTCAATTCCTTGCGCTGGATCAAGCAATGGGCGGGGGCGGCGCGGCCGTGTTGGCGTCTGGCAACCCGAAGCCAGCGTTGCGACAGACAAAAGAAAAGGGACTCGCGCGGATGCGCGAGTCCCTGAAGGGAAAGTCAGGCAGCCAGGGCCTGTTCATCTGCCTCGACGGCTTGCGAGCCCACCTCATCCTTGTCGATGTCGAGTTCTCGGGCGAGTTCGCGCTGTCGTGCCAGGAGCGATGTCAGCCGGTCTTCATGCTCGAAGGGCCTCGTGAGCTCTTCGCGCAGGTCCACCAGCCGCTGACGCATCGACGCCAGCCTGTGGTCGGCATCGGCCGCGCGTCCCACCGTGCCGTTGAGCACGCTGATCAGCTCGGCCGCCAGCGCCGGTCCGGTCTGGTAAGCCTTGCAGTCATGCACCGCCTGCCCTTGCAGGTACAGGTGCACGTCCTCGGCCTCGCGGCCGCTGAACAGGAACAGCTGCAGACTACCCACCTGGCCCAACCTCTCTTCAGAGGCCTTGCCCGTCAGGCTGGCGCGCGCATTGCGCACGAGTGCCCGCAGCACGTCGCCGAGTTCCTCCCGATCGCGCAGGCTGCGCCCGTTGATCACGACGACCGGGCCGTCGGCCAGGGCCGCCAGCGCGGCCGCCTCGTCGGCACGCAGCGCTGTCACCAGCGTCTCCATACTCTTGATGCGCATCGGCAGGTTCGACGTTTCGGATTCGTGGCCATAGCGCTGGTTGCGCCAGACCGAGAACAGCGACGAATGGCGCGCAATCTCGGCGTCCACGCCGGCCTTCTCGATGACCATCGGGTTGCCCGACGCCAAGGCCTTCACCTCGGCGTAGCTCAGCGTCGCCAGCTCGACGTCTTCGACCGACCTCAGCCCCTTGTCGCCGCTCATCACCTGGGCGATGAACTTGGACTTGGTCAGCACGGTCTGCCAGGAGTACGCATCGAAACTGCCTTCCGTGACGTAGCGGATGATCTCCACCTCGTCGCACTCATTGCCTTGGCGCAGGATGCGCCCTTCGCGCTGCTCGACGTCGCAGGGCCGCCATGGGCAGTCCAGCTCGTGCAGGGCCACCAGGCGCTTCTGCACGTTGGTGCCGATGCCCATCTTTGGGGTCGAGCCCAGCAGCACGCGGACCTTGCCCTCGCGCACCGACCGGAAGAGCCGCGCCTTTTGGGCATCGGTTTCCGCGTCGTGCACGAAGGCGATCTGCTCCTCGGGCATTCCCAATTCGATCAGGAGAGCCTTCAGCTCGTCGTAGACGCTGAAGCCCGCGTCGACGCGTGGCGTCGACAAATCGCAGAACACCAGCTGAGCCCTTTTGAGGCTCGCGGTCAGCTGCCAGATGCGGTGGACCTCGGCCGCGCACTGCGCGACCTTGCCGTTCACATCCCTCGTCGCGCCCTCGAACACCAGGCGCATGTCCAGCGCTGCCTTGCGGCCCTCGCTGGTGATCTTCAGCATGTTGTCGACGCGCGGATCGATGCGCGTCGTCTTCAGCAGCTCCGCCCGCTTGACGAGCGTCTTCACGAAAGCCTTCAACGCCTCGCTGGGCTTGCACGTCACCGTGCGGGGCTTGTCGCCCTTGAGCGCCGGCACTGGCAGCTTGAGCATCTCCTTCGTGCGGATGTCCGACACGTCGCAGAACACGCCCATCAAGTCAGGGACGTTGATGAAGCGCGCGAAGCGCGTGTTCAGCCGGTAGCCGCTGCCGTCGGGCGCGATCTCCAGCGCCGTGACGGTTTCCCCGAAGGTGGCCGCCCAGGCGTCGAACTGCTCCAGCCCCAGCGCGCGCAGCGTGTGAGGCTGCAGGTAGCGCTGGAACGTATGGATCTCGGCCATGCTGTTGGCCACCGGCGTCGCCGTTGCGAGCACCACGCCGCGGGCAGGGCCGCGATGCAGGCTCATCGTGTAGCGGGTCTTCAGGTACAGGTCGAAGGCGCGCTGCGAGTTCGACAGCGGAAGCCCTGCGATGCGCGCCATCTTGGTATGGCGCCAGAGGTTTTTATGGAGGTGCGCTTCGTCCGTGAACAGGTAGTCGATTCCGAGCGCTTCCCAGCTGAGGAAATCGTCCTTGCGCTCCTGGTTGTCCAGGCGCTCCAGGCGGACCTTCCACACCTTCTTCATGCGTTCGAGCTGCTTGATGATCCGGTTGGATCGGTCGTCGGCCTTGGTGGCGCGGACGGCCAGCTCGAGCTCCCGGATGATGGCCTTGATGTGGCCGACCGTGAACTCGCGCGACATGGGCAGCAGCTCGAAGGTCGAGTGGGTCAGGATCACTGCATCCCAATCGCCGGTCGCGATGCGCGACACGAACTCACGCCGGCGGTCGCCCGCCAGGTCTTCCTTCGTCGCCATCAGCACTGACGCGAAGGGATACAGCCGCACGAACTCGGCCGTGTACTGCTCGAGCATGTGGTTGGGGACCACATGCGCCGGCTTGCGTGCCAGGCCCAGCCGCCGCAGCTCCATGCTGGAGGCGACCATGATGGCCGTCTTGCCCGCACCCACCGCGTGGAACAGCCCGGTGTTGCCGGACTGCACGATGCGCCAGATCGCGTTGAGCTGCGAGGGATGCAGCTCGAAGCAATGCGAGAAGCCCGGAAGCTTCAGGTGCGAGCCATCGAAAGCGCGCTGGCGCAGGCAGTTGAAGGTGTCGTTGTAGATCCTGCACAGGCGCTCGCGCCGCGGCACCTCCTCGTAGGCCCAGGCGGCGAACCGATCCTTCAGGGCTCCGAGCTTCTCGCGTGCGGCCAGCGTCTGTTCCTTGTTGACGACGTAGGCGCCGTCCTTCTCCGGATGCGGGTCGCGCACCGTCGGTGTCTGCACGTTCAACGCGTGCTGGATGAGCTCGACCGCGTCCATGCGCTGGATGCCGAACTCCTGCGTGCAGGTCAGGTTGCGGTTCACGGCCCACTGGTCGGCCTTCACCGACCAGGTGCCGGCGACAGCCAGGTAGCGCACCGTCGCCGACTCCAGCCCCAGCACCTGCACCATGAAGGCTTCGATCACGTCGGCCGGGATCCACACCGCGCCGAGGCGCGGCTCGATCGATGCCGGCGGGAGGTCTTCCGGGATCACCTTCTCCAGCGCCAGCACGTTGGCCTCGAAGGCCGTCCCGCCAGCGGCGGCCGCCTTGAGCTTGCGCTTCACGTCCCCCGAGAGGTAGGCATCCGCGGTCTCGTAGGCCTCGCTGTCCGGGTCCAGGTACACCAGGCCCTTCTGCTGCAGCTCGGCCACCACGTCGGCGGGTTCCGCCTGCAGCAGCCGGGCCATGTAGCCGGCGTCGACGCGGCCTTTCCATTGCATGCACAGCGCCAGTGCCTCGTCGGGGCTTTCCGCGTGGGCGGGCTCCTCGATGCGCGACACCGTGCGCCGGTGGAAGATGTCGGCCTTGGTGGCCTTGTCTTCTTCGTCGTCATAGCGCTCCAGCGACAGCAGGAGCGGGTAGTCCGGATCCCTGCGGAAAGCCAGCGCATTGGCGCGGTTGCTCAGGTAGCCGTGCTTGGCCACGAAGCGGTCGTAGGCGAGGTTCAGCGAGAGCCGCTTTGCCGCCAGGTCCGCGTCCGAGGTGTCGCCGAGCTGCGCTGCAAGCAGCGTCCGCGCGCGATCACGGATCTCGCACAGCCCGCTGATGCGCAGCCGCACCGTGGCATTGAGCCGGTCATGCACATCGACCAACTGACCCTGCTCGACGCTATGGATGCGACCCGCCGACAGCACGAAGCTGCCCGGGCGCGCACCGTCTGGCGCCGGCGTGGCATTGGCCGCGTTGGTCTCTTCACTGGCCTGTGCCGGTCGACCTTGATAGGCGTCGGCGGGCACCAAGTGCATGACACTTTGCAGCGCCTGCGCCAGGTCGCCGTCCAGCACAGCCGTCGGCACCGGGGAGTAGCCATTGCTGACCTTGTCGATCCGCCCGAGCACGAACTCGGGGCGGCTGCAGTACCAGCTGTTGATCCGCATGTAGCGGTCCAGGCAGCGCGGGTGCCGCAGCTGATCGCCGACGTAGGCCAGTTCGAGCCACGCCGGCTCTTCGCGCTCGGCCGCCTCCGCGTCGTGTCGGCGCAGCAGCAGCAGGTCGGTCTGCACCGCGGTGCCACCCAGCCGCTCGAAGGCTCCTTGCGGGAGCCGGAAAGCGGCCAGCAGGTCGGCGCGCGAGGCCACATAGGCACGGGCTGCGCCGTCGTAGTCGTCCATCAGGTAGCTGGACGTGATCACGCAGACGAGTCCGCCGGGGACGACCAGGTCGAGCGCCTTGCCGACGAACCAGTTGTGGATGTTGAAGTGGCTGTAGGGCCGGTTGCGCCCGTCGCTGACCTGGAAGTTGCCGAACGGGACGTTGGTCACCACCAGATCGAAAGCGTCGTCGGCCAGCGCTGCCGTCTCCGTCGCCTGGACCCTGACGTCGACGCCCAGCGGCGCATAGAGCGCGCGCAGGATGGCGCCGGCGGTCGGGTCCAGCTCGATCGCGGTCCAGCGAGA
This sequence comes from Roseateles depolymerans, assembly GCA_003241055.1. GTDB lineage: Bacteria > Pseudomonadota > Gammaproteobacteria > Burkholderiales > Burkholderiaceae_C > Pelomonas > Pelomonas depolymerans_A. The sequence goes on along the minus strand of QFOD01000020.1, from coordinate 14,622 downwards.
GGGGGAGGCCAGTCGCGGCGGCATGCCACCGATGAAGTGACCGATGCCGGCACTGGGTTCGAGCACGCGGCCGCCGCGGAAGCCGAGCTTCTCGATGGCCTGCCAGATCCAGCGGATCAACGCCGGGTCCGTGTAGTGGCTGGTGTTCACGGAGGCCTTGGCGGCTTCCAGTTCACCAGCGTCCAGCACGGTGGTCAGATGCTGCGCGCGCTGTTTCCAGGCGTCGTCGCGCTGCTCAAGATTGAAGCTCGCCGGGATGCCGCCCCAGCCTGTGAACTGCAGCAGCGCGGCGCGCTGCTCGCCGGTGGGCTCGGACTGCGCGCCAGCGAGTTCGCGCAGCACGGCGATCGCCTGCAGGTTGGCCTCGAACTTCGAGACTGGACCGGTCAGCGCCTCGAGGGCGTCGTCGTTCCATGCAGGCCAGGTGATGGCGCGATCTGCGTTCGCAGCCGTGCGCACCAGCGAAGGCTTCCACCGGCGCACGGGGACAGCCTCAGGCTGCGATACGGCGGTCGCGGGTTCTTGTGCAGGTGGTTCGACGACCGCCGGGGCAGGCTCGTCGAAGAGATCGGGGAAATGGGTTTCGTCGTCGGGCCCGAAGCCCGGCAGCCAGAGGCTTTTCGCCTCGGTGGCATTGGTAGCCATCGTGGTTCTCCATGCGAATGGAGAGCGCACGACTCCCTGGGGAGCGTGAGCTCCCCGTTGGGGATGCGCCGTGGCGCGCAGAGCGCGTAACGGCAGGTGGATGTGTCGGCGCAGCGCGAGGCCGTCGGCACCGTGAAGGTGTCGAAGTCCGGCGCTCGCGGCGAGCGGGTGGGTGCGGGGACGGCCAGCCGCGCGAAGCGGTGCCGGTTCAGGTGTCCGGGCGGAAGAGGTTCAGCCCGGGATCTAGGTGCGGGTCACGACCGCTAACGCCGACCAGGTCGGGGCCCACGACGGGGCCGCTGTGGAGACGAAACTCCAGCAGTGCTGAAAGTATCCGGGCCGGCAGCCGCAGCAGCAAGCGTGCGACACGCACCGTCGCATGAACATCAAGACGCGTTGGGGCGAGGTGATTGGGGGCTGCCGAGGGAGGTGCCATCAAACCTCGTCGGGCACCCGTTCTCATCCTGAGTTACGCGCTCAGCCGGCGGCGGATCTGCGGGTGCTGGAGACGGCGTTGCGGCAATGCCTCCATGGAAATTCTCAAGACCATCGGGCTGTTTGTCGCCACTGCGCTCGCGGAGATCGTGGGGTGCTATCTGCCGTACCTCTGGCTCAAGCAGGACAGGCCGGCATGGCTGCTGGTGCCCGCTGCGATCAGCCTGTCGATCTTCGCGTGGTTGCTTTCATTGCACCCTACGGCTGCCGGCCGCGTGTACGCCGCTTATGGTGGCGTCTACATCGGGGTCGCGATCCTCTGGCTGTGGCTGGTCGACAAGGTTGTGCCCACCACCAGTGACTGGGTGGGGGTTGGTCTGTGCTTCGTCGGCATGGCCGTCATCATGTTCGGACCGCGGGTTTCGAACTGAGGACGTCTTGCAGGGTCTGATCCTGATCACCTGGCGGGCTTGCTGCTGTGCTACAAGGGAGCAGGAACTACTCTGGTTTTCTGCCCGCCAACGCCTGCCCAACAAAGTGAACTGAATCCATGGTCATCCGCCGCGCAGCACTGCTCGCCTTGGCCTCTTCGGTCACGCCTGCAATGCAGAGCCGGGCAGCCGAACTGACGACGCGATCAGGTTCAGCGCCACCATCACCGTTGCGGATGGTGATGACCGAGTTCCCCCCGTATACGAGCTCTAGCCTGGCAGATGGTGGGCTGGCCACGTGGATCACCCGCACGGCCTTGGCGCGTGAGGGCTGGGAGATCAACTTGGCCGTGCTTCCATGGGCGCGCGCGCTGAACGAGGCGCGGCAGGGCAAGTGCGACGGCGTGATCGGCTTGTGGCGCAGTCCGGAGCGAGAAGAGTTCCTCTCCTTTACCCAGCCGCTCGGCGTCACCAACCGGATCGGCTTCATGGCGCGCGCCGGTACGGCCATCGATGTCAGTGAGCTGGGCCGAATGCGAGGGCTGACCATTGGCGTCGTTCGCGACTATTCCAATCCCCCGGCCATCCAGAAGGCGCGCCTGAAACTGGACCCCGCGATGGACGATCTTCACAACCTGCGCAAGCTGCTGGCGGGGCGCATCGATCTGGCCCTGATCGACAAGGGTGTCGCTTTCTACCTGCTGCAGACGCAGTTGCTTTCGGGCGTGTCGGCGCTGGCCTGGCTGGAGCCGGCTGTGTCCGAATCGCCTCTCCACTCTGCGTTCGTAGGGCGCTCGCCGCAGGCACAGGCGGGCCTGGCGGCCCTGAATGCTGGGCTGACGCGAATTCGGAACAGCGGCGAGCTCGCGCAAATGCTTCAGCCCTTTGCGCGCTGGCTCTGATGGTCTGGGTACGTTGAGAGTCGACGAGCCCTGACGGGCATTCAATGACCGGGTGTCGTGCAGCCGGTGCAGGCGTGCGCGACATCAACAGCTCACTGCAACCAGTCTGCCAGCGGAAGATAGGCGAGCAGGCCATCGCGTTCTCCGCGGAGATCGTCAGCACACCAGGCGATGCCGGAGACGTCGGAGATGCCCTGAACGGGACGACCATCCAACGGAGCACAGGGACGCACGCGAATGGCGTCGCCGTGGCCGGTCGCGCTGACGCACACCAGCGCGTGGCCGGGAAAGGCTTCACCGTCAGGGTCAGCAGCAACCGCTGATCGCAAGGGTGGCAATTCGGTCGAGCGTCCCTGCAGCGTTCGGATGAGCGGCACGATGAAGGCGAGGAACATGCCCAGGGCCGCGAGCGGACAGGTCGGGAGGACGAAGCAAGGACGGCCGTCCACATCGAAGGTCAGCGGGGGTGCCAGTTCGGCGCCAGGCACCGGTGGCTGCGCGGCTTGGTCGATCACCAGCAGCACATCGCAGTGCTTGGCGAACAGTTCCAGCGAAGAGCGGTCCTCGAGAGGCCGTGTCGTGACGTTCGCGCCGACCGACTTCACGCCCATCTTCTCCAACGCAGCCTGCAGCGTGATGGCGACGACGGCCTGATCGGCCTGGCAGGTCGCGGCCTGCATCGAGACGATGCCGCAGCGCACCGTGGCAAAGGTCGGCACCGTGCAATGCCCGCTGGCCGCGAGCAGCGGGAGCAGGTACCAGTCGATGCGGGTGCCGGCGGCCAGTTCCCCACCGTGTCCGTTGGTGTCCAGGATGTCCAGCGTGCGCGCCAGGATGCGGCCCGTCGACGCGGGCAGCGGCAGCTCATGCAGCGTTTCGGGCGCGCTGACCCGGTTGCCCAGAAACTGCTGGGCATCTCGCAATTGCTGGGTGGTCGCAATGCGGCTCGGCATCCGGGCGTCTTCTTTAATGTCGTCGAGAACCAAAGTAACACTCCATACGTGTACTGCCGAGGCGCCAACGTCCTCGCACGGAAATGGTGGGGGTTCGCGCCGACTTCCTTAGAGCACAGTCTTCGGTCGACCACCGACGTACAGTTGGTTTTCCCCTGGGCGCCTCGCAACTGTGCTCTTCTCGCCGACCCGAAACTGCACACACCGCGAACACAAGGGCCTTCCTACAGTGGTGTGACAGCACAACCCACGGAGGCTGCCCATGAACAAGCGTCGCGAAGTACCCGGCATCCGCCCCTACGACGGTCCGGCCGGCGGCTGGGGCGCCCTCAAAGCCACGGCCCAGGCCGTGCGCACACAGATGGACCTGATCGAAGCGCCCATCGTGCTGATGCGCACCAACCAGCCGGCGGGCTTCGACTGCCCCGGGTGCGCCTGGCCCGACAAGGAGCACAAGTCGACCTTCCAGTTCTGCGAGAACGGCGCGAAGGCCGTGACGTGGGAGGCCACCAGCAAGCGGGTGACGCCGGAGTTCTTTGCGCAGCACACGGTCAGCGACCTGCTGAAGCTGACCGACTTCGAGCTGGAGGGCTTCGGCCGCCTGACGCACCCCATGGTCTACGACGCGGTGAGCGACACGTTCCAGCCCATCGCCTGGGATGCGGCCTTCGCGCGCATCGGCGAATCGCTGCGCCGCATGCCGGACCCGGATGCCGTCGAGTTCTACACCTCTGGCCGCGCTTCCAACGAGGCCGCTTACCTGTTCCAGCTCTTCGCCCGCGAGTTCGGCACCAACAACTTCCCCGACTGCTCCAACATGTGCCACGAGGCCACCAGCGTCGGGCTGCCGCAGTCGATCGGCATCGGCAAGGGTACCGTCTCGCTGGCCGACTTCGAGTCCACGGAACTGGTGATCTCGATCGGCCACAACCCCGGCACCAACCACCCGCGCATGATGGGCACGCTGCACGAGGTGGCGCGCCGCGGCGTCCCCATCATCGTCTTCAACCCGCTGCGCGAGCGGGCGCTGGAGCGCTTCGCGGACCCGCAGAACGTCATCGAGATGGCGACCTACCGGTCGACCGACATCGCCTCGTCCTACTACCAGGTGCGCGCCGGCGGCGACGCTGCTGCGCTCAAGGGCATCATGAAGGCGCTTCTGGCCCTTGAGGCCGAGCGCGGCGACGTGCTGGACCGCGCTTTCATCGCCGAACACACGATGGGCTTCGAGGCCATGGCAGCGGACCTGGAAGTCACGGACTGGGTAGCGATCGAGAAGGAGTGCGGGCTGCCGCGCACCGCGCTGGAGGCCGTGGCCGCGGCCTACGCTCGCTCCAACGCGACCATCGTCACCTACGGCATGGGCGTGACGCAGCACAACCTGGGCACGGCCAACGTGCGGCTCATTGCCGACCTGCTGTTGTTGCGTGGCAATTTCGGCAAGCCCGGCGCCGGCATCTGCCCGCTGCGCGGGCACTCCAATGTGCAGGGCAACCGCACCGTCGGCATCACCGAGAAGCCGTCAGATTCCTTCCTCGCCAGCCTGGAGCGGGAGTTTGGCTTCAAGCCGCCCCAGGCCCATGGGCACGATGCGGTGAAGACCATGCAGGCCATGGTGGACGGGACGGCGAAGGCCTTGATATGCCTGGGCGGCAACTTCGCCGTCGCGCTGCCGGACCCGGAGCGCTGCTACCCGGCCATGCAGACGCTCGACCTGAGCGTGCACCTGGGCACCAAGCTCAATCGGTCCCACCTGCTGGTCGGCAAAGAGACCTTCCTGTTGCCGGTGCTGGGACGCACGGAAGTCGACGTGCAGGCCGAAGGGCCGCAGTCGATCACCGTGGAGGACTCGATGTCGATGGTGCACGCGTCGGCCGGGCGGCTGCGCCCGGCCTCGGAGCACCTGCTGTCCGAACCGGCCATCGTGGCGGGCATGGCCCGCGCCACGCTGCCCGACACCAAGGTGGACTGGATGCACCTGGTGGGCAACTACGACCGCATCCGCGACCTGATCGAACGGACCATTCCCGGCTTCGACGACTACAACGATCGCATCCGCGTGCCGGGCGGCTTCCGCATGCCGCTGCCGCCGACCGAGCGGCGCTGGCCCACGGCCACTGGCAAGGCCATGTTCTCGGTCTTCCCGGGGCTACGCGTGCGCTATGCGCCCTGGGCCGAGCACGCGCTGCGCCTGGTGACCATCCGCAGCCACGACCAGTACAACACGACCATCTACGGCCTGGACGACCGCTACCGCGGCGTCTTCGGCCGCCGCGACGTGCTGTTCATGCACCCGGACGACTTGGCCGAGCAGGGCTTGGCCCACGGCGACATCGTCGACATCGAGACCGTGTCGGCGGGCCGAACCCACCGCCTGTCCGGCATCACCGCGATCGAATACGACATCGCGCGCGGCACGGTGGCGGCGTACTACCCCGAGGCAAACGTGCTGGTGCCGCTGGACTACATCGACGAGGAGAGCGGCACGCCCTCGTACAAGTCCATCCCCGTGCGCCTGCAGCGCTCGCCTCTGAACGTGCCGGCCTGACCGCGCCCACCCATCATGATCGTCCGGCCCAAGGAGAGCTGGCTCCGGCTGCTGTTCGTCTGGAACGGCTCGGTGCTGCCCACCATCGCTCCGCAACTCATCTTCATGGCGGTGGTCAGCAGCCTGGCCGTCGTGTCGCACGGGCGCGTACTCGGCGAGAAGATCCCGCTCAACACGGCGCTGCTGACACCCTTCGGCCTGACGCTGGCGATCTTCCTGGGCTTTCGCAACAACGCCAGCTACCAGCGCTTCTGCGAAGCGCGCCAGCTGTGGGGGCACCTGCTGATCGCGTCGCGTTCGCTCGTGTCGCAGATCCAGCACTACCTGTCCGACGAAGGGGAGTCCGCCGCGCTCGCGGACCTGGCCGTGGCCGCGGTGTATGCGCTCAAGCACGAGCTGCGCGGCACGGACCCCGACGCCGACTTCCGGCGTCTGCTGGGCGCCGATGCGGCGCAGGCCCTGCGTGGCAAGCAGCACCAGGCGACGGTGCTGCTGGACCAGCTGCGGGCGCGGTTGGTGACGCACGCCAATGAGGGCCGCATCAGCGATGCGCGGCTGTGGACGCTGGATGCACAGCTCAGCGAACTGGGAAAGGCCGTTGGCGGCTGCGAGCGCATCGCGTCCACGCCCATCCCTTTCGCCTACGGCGTGCTGCTTCACCGCACCGTCTACACCTACTGCATGCTGCTGCCTTTCGGACTGGTCGATTCGACGGAGCTGTTCACACCGTTGCTGTGCGTGTTCATGGCCTACACGCTGATTGCGCTGGAGGCCGTGGCCAACGAAGTGTCCGAACCCTTCGGCCTGGCGCCCAACGCCCTGGCCCTGGACGCCATGGCGCGCACGATCGAGAGGTCGGTGTGCGAGTTGGGCGGGCGCGAGTTGCCGCCTCCGATGGCGCCCGATGCGGCGTACCGCCTGACATGAGCGCGTCGGACCTGTTGACCGGCGAAGGGCAGGCCTCGTCCTTCGGCGTTGGGCCCGGGTCCCGGGCGACGACGCGGCGGCCGCGCGGCATGAAGCTTCGCGTGGCGCACTGGGTGATCCTCGGCAACCTGCTGGTGGCGGCGGTGCTGATGCTTGGCACGGTGCTGACATTGCACGGCAGCCGTGCCGAGGAACTGGACCGTGTCCGCGAGGCGGCCGACAACCTCGCCCACAGCCTCAGCATCGAGGTCGCCTCGGAGCTCGGCCTGGTGGACAACGCGCTGACGACGATCGCCACCCGCTACGCGGGCGCGACGGAGGCCGAGCGCAACGCGCAGCTGCAGCAGTCGATGCGTGAGCAGGAGCGGCTGCTGCCCTTCATCAGCGGATTGCGTGCGGCCGATGCGACGGGACGCGTGCTGCTGGGCCTTCCAGGCGGTACGGCGCCGTTCTCCATCCAAGGGCGCGAATACTTCAGTGCGGCACGGCGCGAGGGAGCGACCGTCGTGTCGGAGCCCATCTACAGCCGCGCGCTGAACGACTGGTGCTTGATCGTGGCCCGCCCATTGCAGGGCGAGCGTGGAGAGTTCCAGGGCGTGGTCTATGCGGTGCTTGCCGCTCAGCACTTCCGCACGCTGTTCGGCCGCATGTCGATCGGCGACGACGGCGCGATCGCGTTGCGCTCCACGACCCTGCGGATGCTGGCCCGTCACACGCCGGCGGCTACCGCGTCGATGCAGGACCCGAGCAGTGCTGATGCTCCTTCGGAACTGCTCCAGGCGCTGGACCGGGACGCCGAGCGAGGCTGGTTCGTCGCGCGCTCGGCCTTCGACGGGGTCGAGCGCGTCACGGCCTACCGCCGTGTTCCGGGCCGGCCCTTCATGGTGCTGGCAGACCTGGGCACCGGAACCCAGTTGGCGCGCTGGGAGGCGGAGAAGACGCGGCAATGGCTGTTCGCCGCGACCATCATGCTGATGGTGCTCAGCGGGTTCGTCTACATGATCCTGCAGCATCGCCGCCAGGCGACCGAGCGCGCGCAAGCCTTGCGCGTGGCGCGCGAGCAGGCCCTGCTGCTGGACAACGACCTGGTGGGCATGGTGCGCGTGGAGGGGCGACGCATCCTCTGGGCGAATCGCGCGCTGCATCGCATCCTTGGGCATCCGGATACGTCGCTCGCCGGCCAGTCGATGCGTTTGCTGTATCCGGACGATGCGACCTTCGAGCGCGTGGGACAACTTGGCTACGAGGCGCTGCGCCGCGACGGGCGCTTCCACGCCCAGCTGCAGATGCGCAGCCGGGACGGCAAGGATCTTTGGGTGGACTTGAGCGCTGCTGCGACCGGCGGAACCGAGTTCCTCTGGATGGTCGTGGACATCGACCAGCTCAAGCACAGCGAGCAGGATGCCCAGCACATGGCGCTGCACGATGCACTGACAGGCCTGGCCAATCGGCGCCTCTTCGAGGAACTGCTGCGCCAGGCCTCGGCACAGGCGCGGCGGCAGCAGCAGGGCCTGACCGTTTGCTACATGGACCTCGATGGGTTCAAGCCGATCAACGACACGCACGGGCACGACGCCGGAGACGCGGTGCTACGCGAAATCGGCGCGCGGCTGCGGCATGAACTGCGCGACAACGATTCGGTGGCCCGCCTGGGGGGCGACGAGTTCGCGTGGCTGTTGGCGGGTGTGGGGACCGAAGAGGAGGCGCGCGCGATCGTCGACCGCTGCATCGAGAAGATTCGGCAGCCGATCCAGCTGACTGACGGAGGCACCGTGAAGGTCGGCGCGAGCGTTGGGCTGGCATGTAGTGCCGTGCATGGCCACTCGCCCCAGCGCTTGCTGCTGGCCGCCGACGAAGCGATGTACCTGGTCAAGCGCAGCGCGCGACCCACCGGTCCGGCGCGTGCCGAAGGTCCTGCTCAGCGGGCGCAGTCCCCGGCCAGCTTGCCCACGGTGATGACGGCCTGCTCGATCTCGGTCGACCAGGGCACGCTGTAGTTGAGGCGGATGAAATGGCGGTAGCGGTCCGACACCGAGAACATGTAGCCCGGGCCCACCGTGATGCGACGCTCCAGCGCGAGCTGGTAGAGGCGCAGCGCGTCGACCTGTTCAGGCAGCTCCACCCACAAGACGTAGCCGCCGCGTGGGCGCGAGACGCGCGTTCCCTCGGGAAAGAAGCGCGACACCACGGCGGTCATCAGCTTGGCGTTCTGCGCGTAAAGCTTGCGCACGCGCCGCAGGTGCTTGTCATAGCCATCCCGCTCCAGGTAGCGCGCGATGGCCATCTGCGGCAGGGCCGGCGTCGTCAGCGTGTTCAGGAACTTCAGCCTTTCGACCTCGTCGCGGTAGCGCCCCGGGAGCGCCCAACCGATGCGGTAGGTGGAGGTCAGCGTCTTGGAGAACGAGGAGCAATGCAGCACGAGTCCTGTGCGGTCGTAGGACTTCAGGCTGGTGGGGCAGGTGGCGCTGTAGTGCAGCTCGTTGTAGACGCCGTTCTCGATGATGGGCATGCCGGCGCGGACCGCAAAGTCCACCAGGGCGCGCTTGCGCTCATCGGGCATCTGGAAGCCCATCGGGTTCTGGAAGTTGGGCATGACCATGCAGGCCGCGATGGGCTGGTCCTGCGCGATGCGCTCCAGCGCCTGCACGTCGATGCCGAACTCGGGGTGCGTGGGGATCTCAATCACCCGCATGCCCATGCGCTCGATCGCGTGCAGCATCGCGTAGAAGGTGGGCGACTCCACCGCCACCACGTCGCCCGGCTTGGCCACCGCCTGCAGGCACAGGTTGATGGCCTCGGTGGCGCCCACCGTGATGATGATCTCGTGGGGGTCGACCACCAGGCCCTTGTCCAGGTAGCGCTTGGCGATCTGCCGGATCAGCAATGGATGGCCCGGTGGCAGCGCGTCCCCCAGGCTGCGCGGCTGAACGTCCTGCCCGGCGGCATAGGCGTAGCGGTTGAGCTTCTCGTACGGAAAGACGCCGCCGTCGGGGTAGGGGGAGCCCAGCGGCACGGCCTCGTCTGCCGAGATCGCACGCAGCGTGGACAGCACCAGCTGGCTGACGTCGACGGCCGACGACAGCGGCGGCGGTGCGGGCTTCGGCGCGGCCCCGGCCGTTTCCCCGGGAGCGGCAGAGGGCAGGGTGACGACGTAGCCCGACTGCGGCCGGCTGACGACGAGGCCGCGGCTCTCGAGCAGCAGGTAGGCGCGCAGCACCGTCGTGATGCTGACCTGGCGCTGCTGGCTGGTCTGGCGGATGGATTGCAGTTTTTCGCCGTCGCGATAGACGCCGTTGCGAATCTGCAATTCGATCTCGTCGGCCAGTTGCTCGTAGAGCTTCATCGGCCCCCCTTTTCGCGGCTGCACTTCTCCTCGGTGGCGCGGCCGCGAGAATTCAGCAGGGGCCGCTGGCAAACTGTACTCTTTCAGTTACCAATTTCGAGCCATAAATTGAATTCGGGCAATATCAGTTGGCGATCCGTGGGCGTCAGCCCAACGAGGCGCACACGACATGGGGGAGCGCATGGGCGAGTTTCCTGACGACGTTTACACCGAGCCGTCGACGGTCGACGTGAACACGCTGGCCAACCTGGGCCCGCTGCGGCGCATGGCCGGCATCTGGGAGGGGCAGCGCGGCCTGGACGTCAAGCCCAAAGCGGACGGACCCAGGAAGCAGGCCTACGTGGAGCGCATCGAGCTGCAGCCGATCGACCCGGTGACCAACGGCCCGCAGCTGCTCTACGGACTGCGTTACGCCACCCACATCACGAAGCCCGGCCTGGTGAAGACCTATCACGAGCAGGTGGGCTACTGGCTCTGGGAGCCGGCCACGGGCACCGTGATGCACACGCTCACGATTCCTCGCGGCATGACGGCGATGGCCTCGGGTCAGGCCAAACCCGACGCCTCTTCGTTCGAGCTCGTGGCCACGCAGGGGCTCGAGACCTGGGGCATCTGCTCGTCGCCGTTCCTCACCTACGCCTTCAAGACCAACGAGTTCCGCATCCGGGTCACTTACAACGACGACGGGACCTGGAGCTACGAGGAGGACACGGTGCTCGCGATCCACGGGCAGTCCGAGCCCTTTCACCACACGGACAAGAACCTGCTGAGCAAGGTGGCGGAACCGACGCCGAACCCGCTGGCACGCTGAGGGAGGTCATTTCAGATGGGGCACTTGGAACGCGCTTCCTCCGGCTGGCTGGATCCGGGATCGCTGGTGGGCGCCGCGCTGCTCGGGCTGTTGTTCTTCGTCCTTGCGTCCGCCGTCGTGCTGCTCATCCGTGGCGGCGCGCGGCGTGTCGAGCGGCATCTGTCGGACGTGACCGCGCTGCAGTTCGTCAGCGCCCTGGCACAGCTGCTCACCTATCTGATCGGCTTCGTGCTCTTCGCGCACCTGGTCCCCGAGCTCCGCGCCTTGGGCACGGCGTTGCTCGCCGGCGTCAGCGTCGTCTCCGTCGTCGTGGGTCTGGCTGCGCAAAGCACGCTGGGCAACCTGATCGCAGGCTTCTCCCTGGTGCTCTACCGCCAAGTGCGGGTCGGCGACTCGATATGCCTCACGTCGCCGAAGGGCATCGTGACCGCGCGGGTCGAGGTCATTTCCCTGGGCTTCACCGTGCTGCGTGACGACGAGCAGCACGAGGTGATCGTGCCCAACAGCGTCATGATGAACAGCACCATCATCCGTGTCGGCCGAGGCGCAGGCGGCGCCTGAGGGGCCGCCGGCCTATCCCTCCAGTCCCGCCCGCCGCAAGCTGGCCTTCAAGGTCTCGATCTGGTCCATCAGGTCCAGGGCCAAGGCAACGCCTGGAACGTTGACGTCCAGCTCCTGGACCAGCGTGCGAGCCAGCCTTGCGCGGCGAAGCGCCCCGGCGGCGAAGCGCCAATCATCCGGGCCTGTGCCTTGCGGCTTGAGCACGCCCTCGACCACCCAGACCTGAACCTCTTCGACGGCGGTCCGGGACGCGCGACAGAACTCGACGAGGGTGAACTCGACGCTTTCGTCGAGCACTTCCGCCGGTACGGTGTGATCGCTCATGCGCTTCTCCTCGGATTGAAGGACGGGCCGGCTGCCGCCTTGAGAGCCTCATACGCTTGTCGGCTGGCGTCACTGTCTGCCGCAGGCAGCACGATGGTGAGGATCGCGTAGAGGTCGCCGGCCGGATCGCCGGGAATGCCTTTGCCCTTCAGCCGCAGCTTGCGGCCTGGCGTCGAGCCGGTGGGAATCGTGAGCTCGATCGTGCCTGAGGGCGTGGCGATCGGTACAGCGGCGCCAAGCGCCGCTTCCCACGGAGCGAGCGGAAGATCGACGTAGATGTCGCGGCCGTCCACGCGGTAGCGCGGATGCGGCTTGAACTCGATCTCGAGGAACAGATCACCGGCCGGGCCGCTGCCCAGTCCCGGCCCACCCTGGCCTGCCAGGCGCAACTGCTGGCCTTGGCGGATGCCCTTGGGAATGGACAGCTCCAGCGTGCGCTCCTGCAGGACGCCGCGCCCCTGTTCGTCGAACACCGGCATGCGCAGCGTGATGCTGCGCCGCGCGCCGCTGAAGGCGTCTTCCAGGTCGATCTGGACTTTGGCGTGGTGGTCTTCGCCGCGCAGGTTCATGCTCGCACCGCGACGGGCTCCCGCGGCGCGGGCTGCCTTGCCGAACATCGCCTCGAAGAACTCGCTGTGGTCGTGCGCCCCAAACTCTTCTGGGCGTTCGCCGCGACCATGGAATTCGTAGGCCGTGTCCCAGTCGGGCGGCGGCTTGAACTCGTCACCGCCGCTGCGCTGGCCGATGGCGTCATAGGCCGCGCGCTTCTCGGCGTCCTTCAGGACCTCGTAGGCTTCGCCGACTTCCTTAAAGCGGGCTTCGGCGTCGGGCTCCTTGCTCACGTCGGGATGGAACTTGCGCGCGAGCTTGCGGTAGGCCAGCTTGATGTCGTCCGCCGACGCATCGCGCGCTACCCCGAGTGTGTCGTAGTAGTCCTTGAACTTCATCGTCCCTCTCGAGTGGTCCATTGAAGGGTCGGATCACGGCGCAGGCCGTGGGTGCCAGCCAGCTCCGCAAACACATCGCGAGCAGGACAAGCGCCCGCCTCGGAGACCGGCGCCTGCAATCGCGCACGTACGGCGATGCGCGGGCGCTTCAAATCCCGGAGCGCATCAACATCCTCTCACAACTGCCGTATGGCCGAAGCGGGCGAACGACGGTGATGTCGACGTTATCGCCGCCCAGCGGTCTGCTCGGCGAGACGGTCTCTGAAGGCTCGTTCCATGTCAGCCTTCGTGGCCGGGAACACGCTCTCGGTGAGTGCGTAGACATCGGCTGCGTTCAGGCCGCGGCGGCCCTCGAACAAGCGGTTGTCGCGCGGGTTCTTCCAGAGGAAGCGCGGAATGTCGGCGAGGATCGCGTCGGCGTTGAAGCGCTGTGCCTCAAAGGCCTGGTCTGCCGAGGCCACCACGGAAATCTGCAGGTGGGGGCCGATGGTCTGTTTGGTGGCGTAGGAAATCGCCTGGTTCTTGGTTCCGGTCTGCGCTTCATGGGCGGCTTGTGCCAGGACCAGGTAAGCCACGCCGATGTTTCTCTTGCCTTGCAGGAACTGCACGAAGACGCCACCGGTGTTGTCGACTGAGATCCGATGGTTGACGGTCGAGGTGGAGGCCAGACTCGCGGCCGTTGCCTGGCTCAGCAGCATGCCCAACTGCGCGATGCCATTTGCGCTCTTCGGGAGAGACTGGCGAAACGCTTGTTCGGCGCCTTCGCAGTACCAGCGCTGTGACATGTCGATGCCATCTTTGCCTTGGCGAATCAGCCGATCGGCGGCCGGACTGCACAAATCGGCGAACGCGGTTGCCGCCGGTGCGCGCAGCACCGTGGCGTCGACCCCGGGAGACGCTGCTTTGAAGGCCTCGACCAGCGATGCGTAGCTGTGGTTCGTGGCGAGCCAGAACGCGTAGCGATCCGCGTCGCCATCGAACTTGTAGATTCGATCGATGGCAATGCCCTCGACCGTGCTTGCACCTTCGGCCGTCAATCGGTGGAAATCAGCCGTGCGGGCAAAGTCGGTGTCGCTGTCCCAGCCGAAAATCTTGCCGCGAACGTAGGTGATGCCCGCCTTGTCGTCGACCGCAGGAGCCGCAGCCTGAGCGGCGATGAAGGCGAGGCCGAGCGTGACTGCCAGGGAGAGGCGGGGGAGCGCGTTTTTCAAGGGTGCCCTTTCGAGAGGTTTGGTGCCAGGACCAAGAACGCCCTCCCGAAAAGCGCCGGCGCTGCCGGTATCTCGAACGGTTTGTTTGCAGCCCCGCTGCCTTGTTCTCCGTGGTCGTGGAGTCGTCAGGCCGGTAGCTTTGCGTGCTCGGCTTTCGCGCGAGGTCGCCCTTGGATGCGGATAGATCAGCTAACCAGTGTAGTGAGCGTCAATCAATGTGCTATCGCTGTTGCGTGAACTGCGTCACGCACGCTCGAGTGGCAATCGAACCAAGAAGTTGGTGCCGTCTTCGTCGCAGCGCAGGTCGAACTCCCAGCCTGCCGTCGCCGGCCTGCAGCTTGACCACCGCGAGCTGAACATTCGCGCGCGTGCATGGGATGGCCGCCGCGCTGGGCGGCCTGACCCGGTGATCGGAGACAGCGCTTTGATGCACCTACGGTGACCACTCCCTGGTCTGCTGCGCTGAGCGGTACATACTAGGACCGAGGTGCGTATTCCTGTGATCGTGACCGCCCATTCTGGTCCATCGTGACCGGTTGCGTGGCGTGAGGCGTTGCGCTGTCAGAGTCTAGCGGAGACGGTCA
>QFOD01000019.1 GCA_003241055.1 Roseateles depolymerans | reverse complement strand
AAATGCGGCATTGGCGTGGAGAAACAGCGTCAAGTCAGGCGAGTAGGGCGTCAGCCCGACGCAGTGTCGAAATCAACGGCTTGTTCAGCGTAGCCCTAACTTGCGCGCGCCAGCGCAGACTGCACCGGATCGATCTCGGGGATGCCGGTGGAACGCTCGTCAACGGGGTGGCCGGCACCCAGTTGCTGTGCCTGAAGCGACAGAGCCCGGAGCGGCCGCAGGACCGAGCGGGTGATGCCTTGCGCCAGCAGCAGCATCACGAGTGCGAAGCCGAGCGACATCGCGAGCGTCGTCACGAACGCGGCCCAGGCGCCCTCCGCCAAGCGCGTGCGGCTCAGGGAGACGATCACGAGCCAGTCGGATCCCGTGGCCTTGCTGAAGAGGCCGAACACCGGCTCGCCGTCCAGATTGTTGGCCTCGACGATGCCGTAGCGCGATGCAGCCACCGCCGACTGCGTGCGCTCGCTGATGCGCTGGCCGATCCGCCGCGCGGCGTCGACCGTCCGGGCCACGACGTAGCCGCGACTGTCCAGCACGGTGCCCGTCCAGCCCTCGGGCAGCGGCTGCTCCTTGAACACCCCCTGGAGCTCCGCGACGTTGCTCTGCAGGTGCAGGAACATTCGCTCACCGGCAACCACCACGGGCACCCGCACAGCAAATATCGGCCCGCGACCATCCGTCGCGACCAGCAGATCGGAGACGTTGTGATCGGAAGCCGTGCCGGCAAACGGCGAGACTCGATGTGGCGGCGCCCCCCAAGGGACCGCCGTGCTGAGCCGCGCGTTTCCCCCGACATCGCGCAGCACGATGACGTCGTTGGCGTTGCGCTCCACCTGCTTGGCCTCGGCCCAGAAGGCGGCAAGGTCGCCGCTGCGCAACGAAGGCGACGCCGCCAGCCCCGTGAGCAAGGCAGAGCGGACGGCCATCTCGCGCTCCACGACAGAGGCCAACGCGTGGGCGGTCTGAGCCGCCGCGTGGATCGCCGCATCGCGCTCCGCCTTGAAGACGGCGAAGCCCGCAAAGACGCTGAGCAGCAACGACGACAGTGCCATCACCGCGACAAGCCCGCGCAGCTTGGTGCTGATGCTGGAGAAGCGCCGGCATCGCGGCGGTGTGGCCGAGTTTGTAGGAGTTAGGTCGTGCTCGGCCATTTAATCATTCTAGGAGTGAGCCCTTGGGCCGCAGCGCCGGTTTTGATGCGCATCTGCTGGCTTGAGAAAGCACTGTCGACACGACTTGTGCGCATACCGCCCAACCGCTTGGCTGGCAGTCGAAACCTCACCTGACATTGCGATGCGGCGGCACGGCAACGCGCGATGGGAAAATGCTCACTGGTCCCGTTATGAACTCTTCCGACGCCATCGAAACCCCAGCCACTCCGGTGTCCGACGACATCAACGCCAAGGTCCGCGACCTCGACGAGCTCATCCTGTTGCTGCGAAAGTCCGTGCCTGCCGGCAAGACCTGGGGCCGGCAGATGCAGTCGCAGTTGAAGGAGGCGGACCGCTGCGTGGAGGTGCTGCGCCTGACGCTGCTGCTGGCCCGCGAGCCCGCCGAGGTCGCAGCCGCCAGCGCCGAAGTCCGCGACATCATCGTCGCGATGGACGTGTCAGCGGCCGGCGGGCGCGCCGACGTCACGACGCGTTCGGCACTGGTGCTGATCCGTCGCCTGGCGGAGACGGTGGCCAAGCATTTTCAGCCGCCGCCGTCGGGCGGCTGACGCGATTGGGCGCCTCAAGGCAATGCCCGGCGGGCGATCTCCGGCGCGCCGTAGCGCTCGAGGATTCTGGTGAGCGTGCCATCCGCTCGCATGTCCGCCACGGCCTGCGTCATGCGCTGGATGTCGCGTTCGCTGACGCGCTCCCGGGACAGAGCCAGTCCAGCCTCCGCGGGTGGCACGCCTGGGGTCGCCACGGCGGCGACACGATCCTCCAGGCGTTCGGCCTTGAACAGCGGTTCCCACGCTAAGGGGAACGCCAGCAAGGCATCCGCGCGGCCCAGGCCGATGATCCGGGTCGCCACCTTGGCGTCCGCATACTCGACCACGCGGCCGCGCTTGCGCAGGTCTTCGACCACGGCGTCCAAGACCGGGCCGTAGCTGAATCCCTTGACGACGGCGAGGGTCCAGGCCCCCTGGCTCACGAAGCTGTGCAGGGAGTCGATCGTGGCCGCCAGTTCCGCACGCACGTACAGCGTGACGCTGCCCTTCAGATAGATCGCAAAAGCAGCCATGCGCTCGCGCTCGGGCGTGCGGATCGATGAGACCGTGATGTCGGCCACCCCGCGGGTCATGTAGGCCCAGGTCGCCACGCGCGACGCCACGCTCGGCACAAACTTGCAGCCGGTCCGACGCGCCACCTCGTCCAGCACGTCCTTGTCCACGCCCGATCCGCTGCCGGCCGGGTTGAGCATGTACATCGAGCCGTACTCATAGAAGACCACGCGGTAGGGGCCACAGGCCCAGGCGGGTGTCGCGGCGGCGCCTGCGGCAATCACCGCCACCGCCCAGCGCGACAGCCTGGCGCACAGATATCGGATCATCGGAATTCCCTTTGCAACGGGCCGCGGCGTGTGCCATACCGCCCCTTTGGCAAGGTGTAACACAGCGCGAATCCGCGCGTATCTGCGCAATCCCTGCCCCTAGAAAGCGGTTTCAGGCCATTTGGAGGGTCGCACGAAGCTATTGCTGCGCAACAGGCGCGCTCCCCCAGGGCAAATTCGGGAGGCGAGAAATACCCAACCCGATCAGATTGGTCGACCCATCGCTGCAATTGAAGGCGCCCCCGGGCGGCGACGCGCCGGCCTCGGGAGAGGCCGTTCAACAGGCCAGCGAGACCTGCGTCATCTGGTGTCGCGTCATGGTCAAGAGTTTCGCGGTGCCGGCTCCGGATCGGGAATCTCGAATATCGCCCATACCCCCTCGGGAGATACATCGCGGATCGGGACGGAGCGCTGTCGTACTGGTATTTGATTTCTGCGGAGCCAGCGCACGCGAGCCCATACCAGATACAGCCCACCCGGAGTATCAAGTTCGGTCGGAATGCAACTCGTTCTCGATCACTCCATACTCGTTTTCGAGCCACACACTTTGATGGTTCCAGGCCAGGAACGCGCGCCCCATAATGGTTTGACAACAGGAGGCAAAGTCGTGAGGGAACTGCCGCCAGTCACCGATGGATCGGCCTGCCGGGCTTGGCTAGCGGCGCAGTTGCGTGCCTATGCCGACACCCCCTGCAGCGCCTACGAGCGTCTTGAGCCGGCGCTGGTGCTGTTCGACCAGGTGCAGGCGCTGGGGCCCAGCGACTTCGGTGTCGAACTGGCGTCCTACCTGGCCGAGTTGCTGGGTGAACTGTGGCGCGCCGAGCAGATCGAGACGGTCCTGGACGCGGTGCTGCCCTGGGTCGATGCGGGCTTCGGCGAGGCCGTCGCTGTGCATGTGCTGGCCCTGCGCTGCCGCATGCACCTGCGCTTCGGCCGGCTGTCCACCGCATTGGCGCTGCTGGACCAGGTGACCCGGCGCGCCGCAGCGAGCCCGCGCGACATCGACCGGGCACATTGCGCCCGCGCGCTGGGCGGCGCATTGTCCGCGCAGGCGCAGTTCGAGCCGGCGATCGCCGCGATGCGGGATGCGATCACGGGCTACCAGGCCTGCCGCGACCGCGGCCGGTGGGTCGACATCTATGCGTCGATCTCCGTCGCGTACCGGCACCTGGGCGAGCGCGCGGCCGAGCAGCGGACACTGCAGGAGGGCATGAAAACGGCGGTCGCACAGAAGCGCTGGATCTCGGCCTGCAATACCGCCGCCTCCTTGGCCGAAGAGCTGCTCACGGATGGTCGCGAGGCCGAAGCGGTGCCGTTGTTGCGCGCCGCGGAAGAGTACCTGCGGCTGGCCGGGCCGGGCGGCGAGCGCATCGCCAAGGAAGTCCACGCCGCCCAGGCGACATTGGCCGCGCGTCAGGGCAGGCTGGGAGAGGCGATCGCGCTCATGCAAGGCGTTGTGGCCGACACCCGCGCCTACTCGATGCGCCGCCAGGTCGTGTTTCGGCTCAAGCAGCTGGCGCGCTGGCAACTGGCCGACGGTGACTCGGCCGCGGCGCTGGCCACGGTGCAGGAAGCGCACCAGATGGAGCTGGACGAGACCCGTGAAGGCAGCCGCCGCGACATGGCGCTTGAGCTGCAGCGCATCGAACTGGCGCACGCGCAACAACTGAAGCTGAAGGCCGAAGCCTACGCCGACGAACTGGCGGCCCGGGCCTCGGCACTGCAGGACGCACTGGACCTGCAGCGCGAGTTGCAGGCCGAGTTGATCGAACGCAGCAAGCTGGCCACGCTGGGTCACTTGCTGGCCGGCATGGCGCACGAACTGAACACACCACTCGGATCGGCGCTGATTGCACTGTCGACGGCCACCGAACTGAGCCGGTCGCTGGCCCACCACCTGGCCGACGGCGGCCCGGTCTCGCGCAGCCGTTTCACCGCCGATCTGGGGCGCTGCAAGGAAGGCGCCGAACTGGCGCGCCGCAATGTCGAGCAGGCGCTGAGCCTGGTCCAGACCTACCTTCACATCGACGCCGGCCATGCGCCGGAGCCGATGCGCCGTGTCGTGCTGGGGCGGCTCGTCGAGGCCGCTTGGCAGCGGGCCGTGACGCCCGGCTCGCCGCTGCGCCTGCGCTGCCGCGCCGATTTCGAGCTGGAGCTGCCGGCGGAGGCCCTCACCGAGGTCCTGCTGCAGCTGTTTCAGAACATCGAGCGCCATGCCTATGGTGCCGATCAGGAAGGCGTCGTCGACGTCGACGCGCGCATCGAAGGCGGGCAGGTGCTGATGGCCGTGGCGGACCACGGCCGGGGCATTGCCTGCGAGTTGCAGTCGCGCGTGTTCGACCCCTACGTCACCACGCGATTCGGCCAAGGGCGCAGTGGGCTGGGCCTGTTCGTCGCCCAGGTGGCGGTCGTGCAGCGCCTGCACGGCCGCATCACGGTGGACAGCCGGCCCGGGCAAGGCTGCCGCTTCGACATCGAGTTCCCGGCAGCGGAGCTGTCACCCAGCACCGTCCTGCCTGCGGCCCTGGCCGCGCATTGAGGTTTCTGCGCACCCTGGCGGCTGCGGACCCTTTGAACGGCTCACGGGAACCAACAGCAGCGGGTCGTTACCAAGAGCCCGAAGGTCGATAGCGGCCCGTCGAGGATCTCAGGAGCGCCGATTCCGGCCTGCGCCCTTGGCGCGATAGACGGCGGCGTCAGCCCGGTCCACAAGGCCTTGCCAGCCGGTCTCGGGCTCCAGGCCATGAGCCACGCCCACGCAGGCGCTGATCTGAACTTGCTGGTCGCCGATCTGGAAGGGCAACCGGGCCACGTCGACGATCTTGTCGGCCACCGCGTTGGCGTGCGTGATGCTGCGCACCTCGTCCAGCACCACCGCGAACTCGTCGCCCCCCAGTCGCGCCACGGCGTCGGTGGGCCGCACCGCGCTGCGCAGGCGCTCCGCGAACTGGCGCAGCAGTTCGTCTCCCACCGCATGGCCATGCGTGTCGTTGACCGGCTTGAAGTGGTCCAGGTCGATGTAGAGCAGCGCCGTCGTCGCGCCGGCGCTGCCGTCGCCTCGTCCGGCCAGGTGATGGTTGAAGCCGACACGGTTCAGCACGCCCGTCAGCGAGTCGCGCTCGGCCAGCGTCAGCAGGCGTTTCTCTTCCAGACGCTGCAGCGTTATGTCCTGGGCGACCGCCACGAGGCCGATGACGCTGCCGTCTTCCATCCGCAGCGGCGCGTAGTTGACGCTGAGGTGTTGGTTCAACACCGCCTCGGGGTAGCTCTTCTCGTAGCTCACTGTCTCGCCGGCCAGCGCGCGCTGCGCCCAGGGCAGGCTGCGCTCGTACTCGTGGTCGCCGAAGAGCTCGGCAATGCCACGGCCGATCACCTCGTCGCGGTGCCGCCCCCGCCACCGCTCGAAGGCGCGGTTGACCACCATGTAGCGCAGGTCCACGTCGAAGACGGCAACCATGGCGGGCACCGAGTCGACAATCGCGCCCATCGTGGCAGCCTGCTGACGCAGCGTCTTGCGGGCGGCCACGCGTTCCGAGATGTCGCGCATCACCGACGAGTAGCGGCTGACCCGGTCGCTGCCATCGCGGTGGGCGATCACCATGTGGTTGATCGGGGTGACCTGCCCGCCCAGCAGCAACACGCTGGTCTCGCCGACCCACACCCCCCGCTCGCGCACGGCCGGCATGATCTCGTCGGCGTAGCGCGCGAGGATGTCCGGCGTGAAGAACTCGGTGTACGAGCGGTGCTCGACAGGCTCTTCGCCGGCCATGCCCAGCGCTCGCCGTGCGGCCGGGTTGAGATAGCGGATGCGCCCCTGCCAATCCGTCTGGATGACGAAGTCGGTGCTGCTCTCCAGGATCTCGTTGAGTTCGCGCAGGCGACGCTCGGCCAGCTGTTGCTCGGTCACGTCGATGCTGATCGCGTAGACACCCACGACCTGGCCGTCCGGACCGATGTCAGGAATCCACTGGCTCTGCGTGACCCGCGGCTCGTCGCCGATCAGTTCCTCGTAGACCTGCTGCTGCGTCTGGCCGGCAAACGCCCCTTCGTACCACTGCATGACAGCGGCCTCCTGCGGGCCTTGCATGAGGTCGACGCGCTTGCGGCCGAGGACCTGCTCCAGCGGCAGACCGATGCGCCGCTGCTGGGCCGCGTTGGCGAAGCGGAAGCGGCGTTCGAGATCCAGGTAGGCGAGCCGCACCGGCAGGCTGTCGGTGATCTGCCGCAGGAAGCGTTCGCTGGCGGCCAGTTGTTCTTCGAGCTTCTTGCGCTCGGTGATGTTCTGCAGCGCCCCGACGATCCTCACCGGCACACCGGCGGCATCACGCTCGACCTCGCCGGCACTGCGAACCCAGATGCGCTTGCCCCGCCCGGTGATCATCGGCAGTTCGAGGTCGAAGGGCGTCCCGTCCTCGAAGCCCGCGCGCGAGGCCTCGGCGATTTGCGCTCGGTGCTCGGGTTCGTAGAACTCGACCGCGTTCTGTCGTGTCGGCACGAAGTCGTCGGGCACGTCGTGGATGCGGCGAACCTCTTCGGACCACAGCACGCGGTCGGTGCGCAGGTCCACTTCCCAGCCGCCGATGCCGGCCACCCGGCCGGTGCGGGCGAGGAACTCCTGGCTGGCCCGCAGCGCGTCTTCGGCCTGCTTGCGCTCGGTGATGTCGCGGCCGACCGAGTGGATCAGCACCTCGCCGTCGGCGCCCCGCTGGATCGCA
Organism: Roseateles depolymerans; assembly: GCA_003241055.1. Taxonomy (GTDB): domain Bacteria; phylum Pseudomonadota; class Gammaproteobacteria; order Burkholderiales; family Burkholderiaceae_C; genus Pelomonas; species Pelomonas depolymerans_A. Next base: position 98,082 of record QFOD01000019.1, on the reverse strand, counting down.
TTCGACCAGGCGATCCAGGTCGTGCTGTCGTCGCCGGTCTTGATGCGGTTCTCGCCATGCCCGGGCTCGCCGGTGCGGATGACGCGCTGGATCAGTTCGGTGACCTGCGGCAGGTCGTCCGGATGGACGAACTCACAGAGGCTGCGCCCCACCAGGTCCTGGGCCTGTGCGCGGAACGCCCGCGCAAAAGCCGGATTGACGAAGGTCAGAATTCCGCCGACCCGCGTCAGGCACACCAGCTCCTGCTGATCCTCGACGATCGCGCGATGGCGTGCCTCGCTTTGCGCGAGCTCGCGGGCATGCCGGCGCTGGGAAGTCACGAGCAGCGAGATCAGCAGCCCGGACAGCAACGCGCAGACCACCAACGCCGCGACCGTGCCGTTCGTGAACTGCCGTCGCTCCAGGATGGCTGCCACGGTGCGTGCCACCATGGCATCGCGGTCGCCTCGCAGTGCTGTCAGGGCCGTGTCCAGCTCCTGGCGCACCTGCGACATCTGGACCAGGCCAACGTCGGTCTTCACCAGTTCCAGGGCCGCTTCTCGTTGCCCGGCATCGACCAGCGCGATGGATTTGGCCAGCTCGGCGAGCTTGGCGGCCACCAGCTCGCGGATCCGCGCCGCCCGCGCATCGAGTTCGGCGGTGCTGCCCGGCACGCCGTCCAGCGCTTTCAGCAGGCCGGGCATGGTCTGCACCGCTCGCCGGTAGGGTTCGAGGTAGGCCGGCTTGCCCGTCAGCAGATAGCCGCGCTGGCCGGTCTCCGCGTCGCTCAGCGCAGTCAGCACCATCTGCAGCTGACGGATGCGCGCGTTCAGCTCCATCTGGCGCGCCATCTCTTCGCTGGCATGTTCGGCCAGCAGTGAGTAATGCATCGTCCCCGCCACGAGGGCCACGAGCGTGAAGCTCATACCCGTCACGGTCGCCCATAACCAGAAGCGGAGCCAGCGATGCCTGTTATCTGTTATCTCTCTCCCAACTCACATCCGTCTCCTGCTTATCGGACTTGTCTGTTTGCGTCTATATGTAACATCTTTTCAATAATTCGCTGGGTCGATAAAAGGCACATTCCTGACGCGATCAGGGCCTCGCCATCCATCTTCTGCACTAAACCAGCGGATATCGCGGCATTGCCTTACTGGCAACCGTCCGCGGCTTGAAAGGTCCGCTCCAGGATGCCCTGGGTCGGGATTCCTGCAACCCCGGCCCGTGGATTTCGGGTGGACAGGTGCCAGCGGGGTCCGGACGATGTCCTCTTGAGACCGTCCTCCGGAGGAACAGCATGGGCAAGTTGCTGGATCGCATCAAGCGGGAACTCCAGAACCTCGCTCGCAGGCCGCAGCCGGCGCAACCGCCCGCGGAAGCGCCGGAAGAAATGCCGGATCGCAGCAGGACGCCGCGTTTGCGATCCGAGTTGGACCCTCCCACCCCCTCGGAGATCGAGCGGCAGATGCTGTTGCGAGAACAGCGCGCCACCCCGCCCGGGACAGCGCGCCAGAGAAAAGCCCAGTTGGCCAAGGCCAGGCGCCCCGCCCCGGCCGCGAACGCACCGACGCTGTGGGGCAGCCCCGGACGGACTGCAACCAGTTTGTTTGGGCCGGAGCGTACGGGCGACGAAGGGGACGAACCCTTGATGCCGATCAAATTGGCGGGCCGTGAGGCCCCCTCTCCTGCCGCGCCCGCGGCGCCCACGCAACACTGGCTGGCGGGTGCTGCGCCGCTGGCTGAGCCGGCGGCCGATCGGCAGGAGCCGCCGCTGTTCGGCCCGGCGGCCGGCTGGGGGCAGCCCCCGGGCGACCCACCGGACCGGCTGTTCTAGGGTATCTGGCCGGTTCCGCCGTCCCCAGCCTCAGGCGGGCAGCTTGAACCGGGCGACGCGATCGGCGAGCCCGACCGCTTGTTCGCGCAAGGTCGTCGCGGCGGCTGCAGTCTGCTCGACCAGCGCCGCGTTCTGCTGCGTCTGCTGGTCCAGCGTCTGCAGCGACTCGCTCACCAGCTTGATGCCGGCGTTCTGCTCGGCGGTGCCGTTCAGCACCTCGCTCATCAGGCCCTTCATGCGCTCGGCCGTCGACAGCAACCCACCCATCTGCTGGCCGGCGTTGCCGACCACGCGACCGCCGGCATCCACGCGCTCGACGCTGTCGGTGATGAGCGACTTGATTTCGCGCGCGGCGGTGGCCGAGCGCTGCGCCAGCGTGCGCACTTCGCCGGCCACGACCGCGAATCCTCGGCCCTGCTCGCCGGCACGGGCCGCTTCCACCGCGGCGTTCAACGCCAGGATGTTGGTCTGGAACGCAATGCCGTCGATCACGCCGATGATGTCGGCGATGCGGTTGGAAGAGGACTGGACGCCCTCCATCATCTCCACGACCTCGGTGATCGTGCGGCCACCAGCGGCGGCCGATACCGAGTTGTCGCTGGCGAGCTGCGCGGCGGCGGTGGTGGCATCCGCGGTGTTGCGCACCGTGGTCGCGATCTCCTCCATGGCCGCGGCCGATTCCTCGAGGTTGGCGGCGGCCTTCTCGCTGCGCTGGCTGAGGTCGGTCGACGCCATCGCGATCTCGTTGCCGGCGTTCACCAGGCCGTCCGACGCACTGCGCACCTCGGACACGATGCCGCGCAGCGCATGCTGCATGTCGGCCAGCGTCAGCATCAGGCGGGCCGCTTCGTCCTTGCCCCAGGGCCGGGGCGAAGTCGTCAGGTCGCCGTCGGTCATCTGCTTGAGGTGGCGTTCGACTTCGCTGAGGCCGCCGCTCATCACCCGGTAGAAGCTATAGAAGAGATAGAGCACCAGCACGAGCGACACCGCGACGATGGTCAAGGTCACATTGCGCTGCCTGCTCACCTTGTCGATGCGCTGCTGCAGCAACTGGTCCAGCACGCGCATCCCGTCGGCGCCGAGCTTGCGCAGCGTGTCGACGGCCCGTTGGCCGCCGTCCTGCAGCTCGGACACCTGGGCGTTGAAGCCACCCTCGAACCACGCCTTCTCGCTGGCGCCGTAGAAGCCGCTGGCCGCCGCGACCGCTTCGTCGGCCGACAGTCGCCCCTTCAGGCTGGGCTCGACCAGGGCCGCGCGTGCGAGCTGGTCCTTGATGCTGTCGAGCTTGCCGCGTCCGTCCGACCAGATGGCGTAGAGCTCCTGCAGGCTGCGCGCCGACGCACCTTCACGGCCGACGTAGCCGGACAGGCCCCGGCTGCGCGAGACGGACTCGATGACGTCCGACACCACGGTCGTCGACACCGACATCACGTAGTACGGGGCCTGCTCGGGGTCCAGGGACAGGTTGGACACGTCCAGCACGGTCTGGCGCATGGACTGCAGCGCCGCCACATAGGCCTGGATCGGCTCCGCAGCGTGATGGGCGTCATTGGCCTGGGCCAGTGCGGCGACCAGGGACTCGTGCGCCTTGACGGCGGCGGCAAGGCCCGCCGATGTGTCCAGGCCCGCATGGTGCTGGGCCACGAGTTGCTTCAGCGGCTTGGAGGCGGCCTCGATGGCGGCGATGTCCACGGACGGCGCCGCGCCCGACAGCACCAGGCGCCGCTGCTTCTGCACCTCGATGATCCAGGGCTCGGCCGCCTGCAGCAGTTCGATGCCGGCCTTCTCTTCCTCGGCGAACACCACGGTTTCGTGCACGTTCTTGAGGTAGGCCACCAGCAGCAGGATCAGCGGCACCAGGAACACGACCGAGACCAGGCTGGCCTTGGTCGCGAAGTTGATGCGCCGGAACAGCCGCACCCCGGGCGCCCAGACACCGTGGAAGCGGAAGAAGTCGGCGGTGCCGGGAGACGGCGGGGCCGGGGGACGGGTTTGGGGTCGATTGAAGTCGGCAGTCGGAAGAACGGGCACGGAGGCGGTTGTCATCAGCGATCCAGGTTTCTTATCGGGTTGTGAGTGGCGCGGAACGGGGCGGACGCCTGGCTTATCCAGTGCCGCGGTTGGCCCAACGAGCCGCGCACGCAGGACGGTGATGACGGGCCACCCCGCAGATTGAGGGGGCCGCCGACGACGCGATTTGATCCACATCAAGGCATCCAGCCCTTCGAACGTGGCAGTTAGCCATTGCGTGATGGAGTGCCCATCGGCGCCCCTCAAGCCGAGGCCCGTGGCGCAGCGGTGCACCGGCCCGCCGGGCCGCGTGCCTGCGCTTAACGCCAGAAATGAGCGCGCGAATCAACTCAGGTGATCCTTCGAATGCCTGGCCTCAAGAGCGGGCCAGAACCGCTCACAAATTCGGTTGCGCGGGCCGGCAACTTGAAGCCCTGTCGGCGTCGAGGTCTTTTGAACCTCGAAAAGTTGGCAAATCTTTCATGCGCCGGGCGCCGTGGTGAGATTCCCGCTGCTCAAGTTCACCCGACCTCGGTACGGGTCCGGCGGGTTCAGCGCAGCTTCAGCGTCGCTGGTGTGCGGAGATTGCCGGGGTGTGTAGGCAATTTGCCTACGCGTCGCGACGGTGTTTCACGGCTGGCACCCGGAGGCCAGGCCAGGAACACTTCCAAGGCGGCCGCGCGATGCGGCCACCTGCCGTGTTCCGGAGTTTCTGACGTGCTGCGACGAGTTCTCTATACAAGCAAGATGCCCCCAGAAATGACCGACGCCTCGCTGCGCCGGATCATTTCCAGGGGCCAGGTCAACAACCGCCGCAACGACATCACCGGCGTGCTGGCCGTCGGGCCCGGGCTGTTCGCCCAGATCCTCGAAGGCGCGCCAGAGGCAGTCGACGCGACCTTGGCGCGCATTCGGCGCGACTCACGCCACGGCGAATTGCTCGTCGCCGCGGACGAGCTGGTCAGCGCGCGCTCGTTCGACCGCTGCAGCATGGAACTGCTGGGCGATGAACACGCGGCTTCCCTGGTGGAGGAAGTTCGCCGCCGGCCCGAAATCGCGGGCCAGTTGGTCGACTACCTCGTGGCCCAAATGGTCACGGACCCGCCGCAATGGCGTTTGTCGCTGCGGGCCTGGAGCATGGCCCTGGCCATCTGAATTTGCGCGGCGTCAAGGCAAGCGGCGAATCCGGATATTTGGCGTCTTGACCCGCGTAGTGATTTCTCGATACTTTGAATATGCCGAATCAAGAAACCGAAATCGCGACGCTGGCCGAATATCGGGAGCATTGGCGGACGCTGCATGACTTCTATGTCGAGGCCAACGAAATGGCGCGCGAGGCCCGTGGGTTGGTCACGGCCGCCTATGTCGCGGCGCTGGCCGGGAATGGCGCGGGCCCCTCTTCCGAGAGCATCCAGCATGCGGAGCGGCTGGAAAGCATGGCCGACAAACTGGCGAAGGAAGCGCGGGATATCGCCGACAAGATCCTCGGCGAAGTTGGCGCCTGAAAGAGCAATTCCCCCTGCCTGCCGGCGCCAATCGCATGCGGTGGCAAGGCGGCTTGTACTATGGCCGGAACCATCCACTTTGCCGTCCTCGGCCTTGCGGCCGTGATTTCGCATCCATGCCGCTGCACTACGCCCGCCGCCTCACCGGCCGTCACCGCTCCGACCAGGCGAACCGCCACGTCGGCCTGGTGCTGACCTTCGTCGCGGGCGCGACCAACGCAGGCGCCTTCCTGGCGGTGCACCAGTACACCTCCCACATGACGGGCATCGTGTCGTCGATGGCCGACCATGTCGTGCTCGGCGCCTGGGACGTGGTCGTGGCCACCGCCGGCGCGCTGCTGGCCTTCCTGGCCGGCGCCGCCTGCTCCGCGATCATGGTGAACTTCGGACGACGTCACCTGCTGCACAGCGAGTACGCCGGACCGCTGCTGCTCGAAGCCGCGCTGCTGCTGGTCTTCGGTCTGCTGGGCAGTCAACTGGCCCAGCTCCACGCCTACGCCGTTCCCATCACCGTGATGCTGCTGTGCTTCACGATGGGCCTGCAGAACGCGCTGATCACGAAGCTGTCGCAGGCGGAGATCCGCACCACGCATGTGACGGGGCTCGTCACGGACATCGGGATCGAGCTGGGGAAGCTCGTGTACTGGAACCGCCCGAGCGGCGAGGCCGCCCCCTTGTCCCCGGTGCTGGCCAACCGGGACCGCCTCGCCCTGCTGAGCCTGCTGCTGCTGGGCTTCTTCTGCGGCGGTGTCGCCGGTGCCTGGATGTTCAAGCAGCTGGGCTACGTCGCGACCGTGCCGCTGGCGATCCTGTTGGCGATCCTGGCCGTGCTGCCGGCCTGGGACGATGTCAATGCCTGGTGGCAGCGGCGACGGGTCAGCTCCGGCACCTGAAGCGAGACCCAGCGCCGGCCTGCCGGCCGCCCCTGGTCTGCAAGCCACGCCGTGCGCCTGGCGAACACACGCGCGAGTCGCCAGCGCCGCCCGGACGCATCACCGCGGAGACCCGGCGCGTGCCAGAGTTGACGGCGCGCGTGCGGCAACGTCCAAGGTCGCGGACCACGCATCGCGTGCGACCTATCATCGGCACACGCTTGACGCGCGCGAACGGCCGGCGTGCCGGGGCGCGGGGACGATCCGGCGCAGTTGAGGTCCAGTGAATTCCATGCTCTCGCGGTATCGCCTGATGACCAGCTCGCAATGGCGGCTCTACTTCGCGCTCGAGCTGCTGGATCACGTCTGCATGATGCCCTCCTGGGAGGCGGTGCAGTGGGCCGATCGCGTCGTGCGGACTGCCGCCAGCGAGGGCTCCCCGGAGGCTGCGGCCCGCATGTGCGCTGCGCTCTACGTCAGTTCCTTCCACGGTTGAACGGCGAGTTTTTCAGCGCCTCGGGCGCCGGCTTGAAGCGATAGCCCAGCGCCTGGGCGGGTAGTGCTTGTTGCGAATACCCGTCAGGCCGGCCCGATGTCGAGGGGGGACTCATCGATACTGGGAGCCGCCCACATCGATTAGAAGAATTAAAGGTTGGCCCAATTGGATTGCGCATGCATTGGCCATTTCAAGGACAGGGCCGCCAATTAGCCCTGACGAATAGCCATGTCCAGTTTCGACCCACGCGCATTGAATTTCACGTCGGGTCTGTTGACGCTGTTGATGGGCGTCGTGATGCTGGGCCAGGGCCGCAGCTACCCCAAGACGATCCAGGGCGTGTACCTGTGGGGGCTGGCGCCAGTGCTGTGGATGGTGTCGGTCGCGAGCTACTACCTGACCGGCAGCATCCCCGAGCCCGTGGTCGTCCTCGTGGGCAACGGCTGCCTCATGGCCGGCTACGCCCTGCTGCTGTTCGGCAGCCAGCGCTTCTACGGCAAGACCGTGCGCTGGGGGCCGTGGCTCGCGCTGGACCTGGCCTGCCTGGCCGTCCTGGGATGGTTCCTCGTCGCGCAGCCGGACTACCGCGTGCGCGTGGCGGCCTTCACCAGTTGCATGGCCATCGTCATCCTCGTCCACGCGCACCTGCTGCTGCGCGAGGGTCGCGGCTTCGCGGCCCGCTTCGTGTTCGGCGTGCTGGTGCTCCAAGCCCTCGTCGTCATCGTGCGCGGTGCCCTCACCTTCTGGGTCGACCAGCCTGACGGCAACCGCTTCCAGCCCTCGACGCTGCAATCCATCTACTTCGCGGCCTACAGCCTCGGGGGCATGTCGATCGCGGTGGGGGTGCTGCTGATGGCCAGCGAGCGCCTGCGCGCAGAGTTCGAGCACCTGGCCTCGCACGACGGGCTGACGGGCGCGCTGACCCGCCGCGCACTGCTGGTCGCCGGCGAGGACGCCTTCAGGCGCTGGCAGCGCTACGGCCGCCCCATGTCGCTGCTGCTCATCGACCTCGACGACTTCAAGCAGGTCAACGACAAGCATGGGCACCTGGTGGGCGACCGCGTGCTGGTCGACTTCGTCCACGCGGTCCGCGGTGCACTGCGCGGCGTGGACCTGCTGGGCCGTTATGGCGGCGAGGAGTTCGTGGTGCTGATGCCGGAGACCGACGGGGCTGCCGCCAGCATCGCCGCGGAGCGCATTCGCTCGGCCGTCGAGACGCGGACCGGGCAAGGCGACGCGCCGGGCTGCACGGTCAGCGTCGGCGTGACGGCAGCGGCCCCCGGCGACGCGCGCATCGACGAGCTGTTGGCCCGTGCCGATGCCGCGCTGTACCGGGCCAAGGACGGGGGACGCAATCGCGTGGTGATCGGCTGAGCACCGCACGCACGGCGTCTAGGCGAACCGCAGCTGGTACTGGTCCCCGGCCGCCGGGGCCAGCCTCTCGGCGGCGCCCCGCATCCAGCGGCTCATGGCGTCGCTGCGGTGCCCCACCGTGTTCGAGTGGCCGCGCGCCCAGGCCTGGCGCCGCGCACCGTCGTCGTAGGCCATCGAGTCGGCCGACGCGATCCAGCCGCGCATCTTGAGGTGGTCCAGGCAGGCACCCTTGACGCCGAAGAGGTGCAGCCGCGCGCCCGTAGGCAAGGCCGTCTCCAACCGACCGAGGATCGCGAGCAGCCCATGCTTGGGGTGGCGCAGGTGGCGGCGGCACACCGAGCCCACGCCGATCAGCGCCGGCCGGGCCAGCCAGGGCTCCCAGCGCCGCCAGACCTGGTCCAGCAGGTCCAGGCTGCGCAGGTACTGGTCGGCGGTCCAGCCTTGGATCACCGGCACGGGAGGCGGAACCAGCCGGGCCACGACGGATGGGCTGCTGGTCTTGGCCAACTCGTCCTGCCAGGCATAGACGATGCGCAGCACGCCTTCCAGCAGCGTTGCGGTCGCGCGGATGCGGTAGTCGACCTCCTCGTCGCTGGCCGCGATCTGCGGCTCGCAGCACAGGTCGGGCTGCGCCCACCAGCAGGCGCCCACCGAGCACGCCAGCTCGATGTACTGCGCGTAGGTCCAGGGGAACACGCCCGCTATGCCCGGCTGCGTGCCCCTGGCCTGCCAGAGCTTCATCGCCGTGAAGCCGGCGCTGTCGAGCGCAAAGTCGACCTCGTGCAGGTTGGTCGCTTCGGGGATGGTGAAGCTGCCGCGCCTGGCGTTCCAGAAGGCGCTGGCGCTGACCATCGCCGCATAGCCCTGCTCGAAGGCGTGGAAGGCCAGCCGCCCGCCGCGGTGCGGGATGCCTACCCGCATCACGAATCGGTCGGCCGGCTCGTAGGGGGCGTTGATCAGGGCGCGGGGCATCCCCGGCTTCGTGGGCTTCAGCATGGCTTCTCTCCTGGGCTGAAGCCAGGCTAAAAAGCACCCGCCCTCCTTCAAGTCGCCAGCCGGAAGTCGCAGCCCCGGGGCGCCGCCAGGCCTCGCGAGGCATCCCTCGCCGGGCCATCAAGCCTCGCGCTGCGCCTTCTCGTGCAGCAGCTGCGCGTAGCGATCCATGACCGCGCCCTCGTCCAGGCAACCCACGTCGGCCAGCCCCACCGTCACGGCGACCTGGCGTCGTACATCGGCCAGCAACGCCGCCTCCTCGCGCGACGGCATGGTGGTCGGCCAGCCGGCCTCGTAGAGCAGGTGGCGCGGGATCAAGGCCTCCACCGCCTGCCGCCGCGCCGCCCGTTCCTTGGCCTCGGCCAGGGCCGCGCGCGTCGGCGCGTCGAGCAGGTCCGGGGCCACGTCGCCCAGCCAGCGGTTGGACTGGAACGAGAAGGTCGAGCGGATCTCCAGCTCGACGATCTCGCGGTAGATCGCCGCGTTGTCCGGGCACGTGGCCGAGGCCTGCAGGTCGGCCTGCGAGCCGAGCACGCAGAAGGCGCAGGACACGCGGCTGCTGCCATAGATGCGGTAGGCCGCGTGCAGGATGTCCCCGCGCGAGCGGATGTAGTCCAGCACGTCGGCACGCGGCCAGTGGATCAGCGGGTTCCAGGTCAGGCCGATGCCGCGTGCGCGGGTCAGCCGCTCATCGCGCTTGGCCGCCGGCGTGCGGGAGCGGGCCGTGCTCTCCTCGCGCCGAATGCCCACCCCCGAGATCACCGTGCCGCTCGGGTGCCGCGCGCGGATCGCGCGGGCGATAACGGCCGACTTCAACTCGGACGTGCAGAAGCGTTGGGCTGCGGAACTCCAGGGCATGATCAGCCGCACGCACGAGAGCGCCGCATAGCGCGCCACGTTGGCCTCCCAGCGCGACAGCCAGCGGTCCATCATGTCGCCGGCAGCGCGCCGGACCACGATCAGCTCCCAGCCGAGACGCTCGGCCAGCCGCTCGCAGACGATGATCGAATCGCGCCACTCGATCCGGCCCAGGTCGCTGTGGATCAGCGCACGCGGTCCGGCGTGGCCGACGTCGTCGAGATGGGCCTGCACGCGGTAGGCCAGGGCCTGGCTGTCCTTGCCGCCGCTGACCCCGAGATACACCGGCGCGTGGCCCGCCAACGCGATGTCCACCATGGGGTCGCGGGCGAGCGCGAAGCGCTCCATCGATGCCGAGGCGGCAGGAAAGACGGGAGGTGCGGGTGGCGCAAGGCCTGGCAGTTCGATCTGTTGCATGGCGTGGCGCCAGCCATCGGCAGCGGGAACATGTCTCGCCACGGCGGCGAGTACCGAGAGCCCCTGCGAGGCGGGTCCATCGAAGCGGCAGCACCATCGCTGCCGGATTCAGGATCACGCGCCGGGACGCATCCTCAACGCGGAGCCGGGGAGCGGCACCCCTGCCACCTGTGTGCCGTCAGTCCTCGAACAGCTTGAGCTGCTTGAGTTGCACGAGGGCCTGCGGTGGGGCGGGAGACCTCGGCGCCGAAGTGGCGGCGGGTTCCTCCGGCACGGCCTCGGGCTCTCCGTTCGCGCCTGCCGCCTGCGCTTCGCGCTCAAGCCGTTCCTCAAGGCGTCGTCGCCAGCCTCCCAGCACATGGGCCGGCGTGTACCAGCGGCTCCAGACCTGCAGGCTCAGCGCATTGCCGTGCAGCACGACGGCGGGGATGTGCAGCAGCGAGAGCTGCAGGTAGGTCATGTGGACGCAGCGCGGGTCGATGTCGATGCAGGTCGCGTGCATCGCGCTCTGGTGGTTCAGCCCGGCCTGCTGCAACGCGTCCGCCATCGCGATCACCATGCCGCCCGCGCCGCAGGCCGGTTCCGACATGTCGATGAAGCCCTTCTCCCGGGCTTCGGCGCCGTCACCCACCAGCATCGCGGCGATGAGCCTGGACACCGGATACGGCGTGAAGAACTGCCCTGCCCGCTCGTTGCCGAGTTCGAGCTGCATGTAGACCCCGCCGAGCACGTCGGTCAGCTCGCCCGTCACGCAGCACTGCTCCATCGCCAGGGTCAGGTGCCCCATCATGCGCGGGAACCGCTCGAAATCGTCGCGGGGGTACTTCTTCGCGATCTCCAGGTAGCGCGCCTCGCGCACGTCGAACTGGCGCGGGTCCACGGCGTTGCTGAAGGACAGGCTGGACAGCTCCACGAAGTCCGCGAACACCTCGTGCTGGCTCCAGCGGTGCGCCGTCGTGCGGATCAAGCGCAGCAGTTCCTTGGTGTGGTCGGCGCCGTCCAGGCCGAGCGCGGCGGCGGATTCCTTGTGGCCCATCGCGGTTCCTCCGTGCCCGCGACAGCAGGCCAACGGGGACAGCGTCCCGCCCGATGCGCCTGGGTCAACGACGGTGCGGCGGCCTTGGCGCGACCTCTATGCGGCCCGGGCGCGTTCCCAGCCTTCGGCTGCCAGCCAGGCTGGCGGCGTGGCGCGGTGGAAGCGCACGCCGGCCCAGTAGCGCCGCGCCCGTGCCCGCACCGCCTCGCGGTGGTAGCGGCTTCCGCTGGCCGCAGCGTGCCGTGCGAGTTCACCGTCCCCGGCCCAGCGCAGCACCGTCGCCGCCGACACCCCGGCCTCCAGCGCGGCTTCGCCGAGCCTCAACCAGTCCTCGCCGATCGGCTGTGCCTGCGGCGCCGGCCGGCTCAGCGCCTCGCGCAGCCGCTCCAGCATCGGTGCCGTGAGGTACTGGCGGCGCCGGTCCCAGCGCGCCTGCGACACCCGCACCGTGCCGTCGCGCTTGCGGGCCTTGACCCAGGCCAGGGAGGTGCCGAGCAGCGCGGCCGCTTCCTCCAGCGTGTAGCCCTCCTGCGACTCGCGGCGCTTGATCGCCGCCTGCACGGTGGCCAGCGGAATGCCTTCGGCGCGGCGCCAGGTCAGGCCTTCGAGCAGGACGCGCAGCCGCTCCACGCTGACGCCGACGCGGCGCGCCGCCTCCTCCTCGCTGAAGCCCAACGTCTCGCGCAACTGCGCGCACTGTTGGCGCAGCACGTAGGCGATGCCGCGCATCGCACCGGCGCTGCCGACCTTGTGCTGCAGGCGCCCTTCGTCGATGTGGCGCTGCAGGTCGCGCGACGTGAACAGGTACTGCCGGCAGGCGGTGTCGACGGCAATCCAGGACTTCTCGCCGTCGCCGCTCGGGCAGCCGCGCGCGATCCAGCGCGTGGCATCGGTGCGCGTCACATAGAGCCGGTCGTCGTCGGTGGTCGCCGCCAGCACGCCGTTGCCGACGGCGCGCCGGACATGGGCCTGGCTGCGGCCGGACTGGCCCGCGACCTCGGCCACCGTCAGCCCGGGCGTCCAGGGCAGCGTCAGGTGGCGCTTGGCGCCATGGGCCAGCGCCGGGTAGCGGGCGATGTAGTCCTCGAAGTCGGCCGGCGCGCCCTGCTCGCCCCAGATCGCGGCACAGGTCGGGCAGATGACGGGATGCCGGCGTGCCTGCCACAGACGGAAGGTGACGCGCAGGTTGTCCAGCAGCGGCTTGCCGTGCCAGGGCATGGGCCGGCCGGCGCGGCGGTCGGCGAGCAGCTTCGCGGCGTCCTTGGGGGCGATGTACCAGGTGCCGAACTGGGTGGAGGGGCCTGGCACGCCGAAGGGGTTGCAGCGCACCGCGCCCGGCACATGGCCCATGCGGGCGAACTCGGAGAGCTTGTCGCTGCGGATGCCCAGCGGCTGGCGCAGCGTGGACAGGCGCACATAGCCCTCGGGCGGCGCGGCGTGCTGGGCTTTCCAGGCCTCCCAGGCCTCGTGCGGGATCACCAGCAGACGCCCGACCTTGCGTGCGGCCAGCGTGCCCTTGCGGATCGCCTGGTGAACCACGGCCGTCGAGCCGGCCAGCCGCCCTGCCTCGGTGACGGTGATGCCGCCCAGCACGTCGCTGGACTGCAGGCCGATCTGGTTGATGCGCACCTGCACGGCGACCACGGTCCGTTCGGCCGCAGCATCGCCGGAGCGCTGGCGCAGTCGGGCCGTCAGCACCGGCGCGATCTCGTCGGCACCGAGACGGCCCACGAGGCTGGCCAGCAGCGCGATCTCGGGCGCCTGCCACTCGTAGGCGCCATGGCCCGCCTTGCGTGGCGCGGGCCAGTCGTCGTCGGCCGGCGCGCGGCCGTGCCAGAGCGCGAAGAGTGCGGCAAAGTCCAGCGGCTCGGCCAGCTTCGTGCAGGCGCCGGTGCCGCGCAGCGCCTCGATGGCGCCCGGCGTGACGCCGAGCACGGCGGCCAGCTCCTGCTTCGCGGCCCGCCAGCCATGGGCCAGCACGAAGGCGCGCCAGTCGGCCCCGGTGGATTGCGGCGCCGCCATCACCGCGTCTCCAGTTCGTCCTGCAGCGCACCGGCGCCGGACATCATCTGCTGGCTCGACAGGCCGGCGATGGCGCCCAGCAGGCTCACCAGCGGATCGGTCAGCGCGCGCAGCCGCTCGGTCGGGATACCCCGCATCGCGCGGTCCCACTGGCTGAAGGTCGCCGGCAGCGTGCGCCGCACGGCGCGTGCCTTGGGGGCCACGCGGCGCAGGGCCTGGGCCATCGGCATCTTGACCTTCTCGACGCCGCGCCGCGAGAAGCAGAAGAACTCGCCGGGCGCCAGCGCGTTGAGGTCGTTGAACTCGATGCGCGAAGCCCGGAACTGCGGCGCCAGCGCGGCCCAGGCGGTCGGGTCCTCCTGGAAGCCGATCAGCGTCAGGTTCTTGTTGCTGAAGATCGAGCGGTGCAGCGTGCCGGTGTAGCGCAGCGCGGTGATGAACAGGTCCAGCGCGCGCTTGCGGCCGCGCCCGGCGAACTCGTTGATGATCTCGGCGGCCTCGCCCACGTCCTCCTTGCGCTTCTTGGTGGCGCTGAAGAGCTGCCCCTCGTCGATGACCACGAACAGCGGCTTGCGGAAGCGCTCGGCGGCGTCGAGGATCGCGCGGCCGTAGGGCAGGAACTCCGTCGCGTCCCGGGCGCTGACCACGACGATGGCCTGCTCGCGCGAGTCCAGCAGCGTGCCCAGGTGCTCGGCGTCGCGCACGGCGGCCCCGTAGAGCGACTCCATCTCACTCTCGGGGTCGATCAGCACGCTGACCCAACCCTGGGCGGAGAGTTGCTCGGCCATCAGCAGGCCGGCGTTGGTCTTGCCCATGCCGCGTGGACCCACCGCGACGGCCAGCAGGCCGGTGGTGGCGTATTCGGCCAGGTCGATCGGCGCGCCGCCGAGGTCGAGCTGGGCGCTCAGCATCTCGTCGCGCTGGATGACGGCGTGTTGCATCAGGCGTCCTCCTCGGGTTGCAGCAGCGTGTCGCGCAGCACCAGCACCTGCTTGGGGTTGAGGGAGAAGACAACGGCGAAGTCGTCGATGAGCTGTTCGGTGACCGCATCGAGCAGCCCGCCCCGGCGCGCCTGGGCGATCAGCTTGCGCTGCGCGGCCCAGCCGTGGCCGCCGATGGGCGCGGGCGTCGCGAGGCCGCCGATGGCCGCGTGCAGTTGCTCCATGCTGTAGGGCGCGGCATCCGGTCCGAGATCGCAGGCCAGGCGCTCGTTGAGCAAGGCCAGGAGCTGCTGCGCCGGCATGAAGCCGTGGATCTTGCGGATCAGCGCGCGCTCGGCTTCGGTGAAGTCGCGCGCGGGACGCGGGATCGCGGCTGCTGCCCGGGACGGCGTGGGGGTCAGCGATGTGGCCGGCAAACCGAGGCGGCGGGCTTCGGGCCGGCGCCGGCAGGAGCCACACAGCGCGAGGTCCTCGTCGTCATCGTCCTCGGCGCCGAGCAGGCAAGTGCACAGGCGGCAGCGGATCGTGGCCGGTTCATCCGTGGAAGTCGTCGCGCCAGCCGGGAAGCCGGCGAAGGGGGCAATGTGCGCGCTGGACCCGTTGCGCGCGACGGTGGGAGACGATGTGGACGGCATGCGGTGGCTCCTTTTGAGACCACGTTACGAGCCCGTCCCATCGCCTCAAGGGCTCGTGACTCAGCCCGTGGGACAGCCATCGGCCATGCCTGCAGTTCTTCCTGACACGCAAGGATTCGCTGGGCGGCGCGGCGCCGCGGCAAGCCCTCGCCGCCGGTCGCGTTGCCAAGATCAAAGATGTCGCGGCGGCACTTCGCTGAAGTGCCACCGAAAGGCCGTCGCCAGCGCTCAGTGCGCGTCCGAGTCTGGCGGGGCAGCACCCGCGCGCGGCTGGGACAGGTCAAGCCCCGCCACCGCGTTCCATCGCAGGCGCATGTTCTCGCGCCACGCCGGGTCGACGAGCGCCGTGGCGGCGTCTTGTTCGACCTGGCCAGGAATCCGCTGGTCGAGGATGTCCGACAGGATCTCCACGGCGGCGGCCATGCCTTGGCCGACCTTCTGGATGATCAAGCCGCCAAGCTCGGGCTTCTCCAGGCCGCGCTCGCATTCGTTCGCGCGCGTCCTGGCCTCGTCCATGAGCTTGGCGTTCAGGCGCTCCATGAAGGCCCGCAGCAGTTGATCGTCGAGCTGGCGCATGGGTCGTTCCTTTCACGAGCATTCTCACATTGCCGCCATGCCATGCCCGCGCGGCAACTGCCAGGTGAACGCGAGGTTGCCGGGGTGCCGGACCTTGCGGAATCCGCCTTCGATGACCGCTCGCGCCACGTAGTCGGGGCCGCCCTCGAAAGGACGCGGTGCGGGCGCACCCAGCGCCTGCAACTGGCGGACCGCGTAGCCCGCGCCCTGTTCGCCAAGCCGGATCTTGGACAGCGTGCGTTCGTTGACGCTGCGCCCGTCGGCCGACAGCAGCAACGTACGCGCGGAGGAGCGGCCGGCATAGCGCCCGTTGAAGGCCTTGTAGACGGTGCCGATGTGGCCGCGCTTGACGACATGGCCCTGCGCATCGCGACGCTCCAGCGGATCGCAATACGACAGCACACCCTCCACTTCGGGCAGCAGCTGGCGCAGCAGCCGGAAGCACCGCCCCAGGAACCAGGACTCGCCATTGCCGGGCACGCCATCGAGCAGCACCAGCCGGCCGATCTCGATGCCCAGCCTGGGCGGCAGGCCGAGCCACGCCGGCACGGCCTGCTCCTGCATCGGCACCGAGAACACGAGCACACCCGCCAGGGTGTCGGACTGGAAGGCCGAGGCCTTGTGCCTCAGGCCGAGCTGCAGTCGCGCGGCCGGCATCGTGCCGCTGTAGTGGTGCTGGGTGACGAACTGCCGTGACGGCCCGAAATCGATCGGCTCGACGCCGTAGCGCGTCGGCTCGAAGGGTTCGCCGGCAGGTCTGTAGTGCGCCCGGCGCTCGCGCCAGCGCTGACAGCCGCCGAACAGCGCCAGTTGCTCGCCGACGGCCCGGATCACCGAGCCGGCCTCCGCGCGATGGAAGTCCACACGACGCTGCGAGTGCGGACTGTCTCGAGGTTGCTCATCGCTCGCGCTCCTGGGATGGGGAGTCGCCATGCTCCCGCCGGGGCACCTTGCTTCAACCTCGCGCCCGCCCTGGCCGCTGGCGCCTCCCCGCGACGCCGCGCGCTCAAGTCGGTCAGTGCGGCGGCGTCTCGGCCGTCGCGCTCAGCAGCAGCGACAACTGCAGGCCACTGGCGGCCCCCGGTGCGGCCACGGCGGCGAGTTGGCGCGCCCAGCTCTCGGGCGATGGTTGCGCGGGATGCAACTCCAGCGGCAGGGCCGCTGCCGCGGCGTTCACGAGCAGGGTCACCTGCCGACGCGCCATCTCGGCGTCGCGCTTCAGCCGGGCCAGATCGTCGCCCGCCGGGACTTCGGGGTCCGGGCCCCGGCCGTGCCTCAGGAGGTGGGCGACATGCCTCGCGTAGGTCGAGACCGCACGCCAGTAGCAGGCCATCGGGCCTTTGCGCCGCGCCCAGGCTTTTTCTGCTTCCTCGTTGGCCTGCGCGCGCAGATCGAGCAGGAGCGCCGCCATCGCCGCACGCTCCGGCCGCCCCAGCGCCAGCAAGGCCTTCGCGGCCGGCAGGCGGAACAAGGGGTTGAGGTATCCCATGAAGCGGGCCTCAGCTCCAACGGCACCGGCCGTCCTGCAGCCGGCCCGCACGGCCTCGACACCTCAGTGGCATCAGATCGGCATCAGTTGAGGTGCCTGTGGCGGCGCACGCGCCACCGCGCGGGATCGGGTTCAGGGGTGGCATGGCGCCCCGGATAGCACTGGACTTCATAGAGAGGCAGTCTTCGCCCCGACTGCGCATCATCAAGGCGTATGAAAACCGCCTCGGGGAATTCACCGTGGGGTTTGAGCCACGCAATCTGTACCCAAAACCGATACGCGTCGGTTAGACTGCAGCCCTGGGCTCGGCCCCCTGCTTTTCCTCCCTGAGCAGGAGCTTCGCCGTGATGACAGCGACGAGGCTTTTGCGCCCCGGTGCCCTCAAGGCCCCGGGGCCTTTCTCTTTCTGGGCGGCCCTCGCCTCCCGGAACAGTCCCCTCAAGCCTCCACGAGGTCGGCCTCGCGATCCGCGCGCTCCGGCACGGTGGCCTCAGGACGCCACACGACGTACAGCGTTCCCACCGGCTCTTCCCCGTGCTCGTAGGCGTAGAACGTGACATCGACCGGCTGCGGCTGCTCCCGCAGCGGCGGTTCGCCAGCCTGCGCGACGGTGCCGTAGCGCTTCTTCGCGCGCTCGACGTAGCGCGCCTTGACGTAGGCCTCGACCTGGCTGCGGTTGGACACCACATGGGCACCGGTCAGCGCCGGAAACGCCACGCAGCCCAGACCGTTGTCCTCCGCGATCTGGATGGCGGTGTCGAGGAAGGTCTCGACGATGGAGCGGATCTCGTGGCCGCCGACCATGTCCTCGGTCGGATTGATCGCGCGGATCACGAGGCTCTTGCGCTTGCGGTCGAGCTCCGGGATGGCCTGGACATACAGGTAGGCCATGCCGGCGAGGCGTTGCCCGGCCTGGTCGAAAACCAGCAGGTGCGCATGCCGCGGCTCCGTCCACATCGCCACATTGCCCGCGGTGCAGAGGTTGGCGGCCTTCCTGGCGAAGAAGACCGCAGGCTGCTTGGACACCATGGCCGTCAGCGGCTGGGCCAGCCGGCTCGTGTCGTCGTCCTTCTTGTAGCGATTGACCTGCCGCCGGGCCCAGGCCGCATAGGCCGGCAGCACCCTGTCTCGCGTGCGTTGCACCAACGCCCGCAGCAAGTCCCTGCCCGACAGCGAGTCGTGCGGCGGCCCCAGCCGGGACGCCCAGCACACGGCATCGTCGTCGCTCAAGCGCGCGATGTAGGCCTCTGCGTGCGCGTCCAGCGCGTCGGGCAGCACGACCTTGAACAGGTCTTGCAGCTCGGTCATGCGCTGGTAGGCGTCGAGGGTGTCCTCGTCGAGGCCCGTGAGCGCATCGAAGCCCGAATCCACCCAGCGGCCGACCACGGAGTCGGCACGCGCCAGCACCAGCAGGCTGCCCAGATGCCAGGCCAGCGTGCGGACATCGGGATTGCCGGCCGTCGGTCCCAGTTGCTTGGGCTTCAGGCGCTGGCAGGCGGCGAACATGTTGCGGTACTGGTCCGAGCCAAACTGCCTGCAGAAGTCCGCCGCGCGCCCCAGCGCGAAGAACACGTCACGATCCAGCCGGTAGCGCAGGCGCCAGCGGACATGGCGCCACGACATCGCATAGGCCGGCCGCAGGATCAGCCCTTGCAGATCGACCTGCCGGCCGAGCAGCTTCGGCCAGGTCGTGCGGATGGTCTCGTGCGGCGTGCGATAGACCAGCGCGATGGCGTCCAACTCCAGCGGCGTCAGCGCGTCGCCGACCGGTCCTCGACCCTGCATCAGCTCGGCCAGCACCGGCGACAGGCGAGCCAGCCGCTGGTGCAGGTCCCAGGATTCGTCGGTCTCGTCATCGAACAGGCTCGGCAGCAACACGCCGCGCGTCTCGCCCAGGATGAGCGGCAGCACCGGCAGCAACTCGGCGCGGATCTGCCGCTTCAGCTCCCGGGTCGCTTGCCGGTAAAGCTCCTGTTCCTCCTCGCTGCCCTGCCACGGCCAGCGGCCCAACGCGCGCTCGACCCGCACCTGGGCGATCGCCTGCATCGCGGCCGTGTTGGTCTCCAGCAGGTTGAACTGATTGCGGTCGAAGGCATCGTGGAACAGCAGGCGGTCCACGTCGTCGTAGGTGCCGTAGCTGCGGAAGTTTTCGATGCCGCGCGCCTCGTAGTACCACCCGCGAAGCGACTTCAGCGTGTCGAGTCCGCGCTCTTCGATCACGCAACGCAGGAAGGGCACGCCCAACGGCGCCAGCTTGAGGATGGGTTGCAGCTGCTGCAGGCCGCGCAACTGCAGCGCGGACACCAGGTAGTCGATGCTGTCCAGGAAGCCGGCGACCTGCCCCCCTTGCTGCCCGGCCTGCATCACCCAGCCGACGCGCTCTTCCAGTGGCTCGTCGCAGCCCGCGGCCTCCAGGATCGTGAGGGTGCGGTCCAGGGGCTCGTGCCACACCTTGCGGAAGCAGCCCTTGAACTCCATCACGGCATCGGCATCGGCCAGGTCATGCCGCGACAGGACTTGCAGGAACGGTTCCAGCGCCTCGTCACCGAGCAGCAGGCTGGCGCACTGCGAGAGCTGGGCGAGATCCAGCGCGTGCGGTGGGCGGGACAGACGCTGAACATGGCCGATGAAGGCGCCGACGTTGTGCGTCGAGGGGTCCAGCGCGAGCAGCAGGCGCTGGCAGGTTTCCAGGTCGGCGAGGCCCGCGCCAAGCAGCTTCAACCGGCTGACGAGTTCTGACGACAGCGCATGGCGGCAGTCCAGCAGTTGCCGGAACTGTCCCAGTTCGGCCGGCGTGCGCGCGCCGATCGTCGTGAGCACGAAACGCCAGGTCGCCGTCGACGTGCGCCACAGCCGGTCGCCGACGCGTGCCAGCGTGCCGTTCAGGTCCGTGCCCTCGGTGCTGCTGAGCAGGCTGGCATTGGCGGCAAGCAGCTCCGGGTCCAGCGCCCACAACGGGTAGCGCAGGACGCCGGCCACCTGGCGGCGCTCGATGCCGAGGTCCAGCAACTGGCGGACGGTGAGGCGCAGCTTGTGCGCCTCCTCGGCATCCGGCTTGTCGCCGGGACTCCATACCCTCGAATCCGACGAGCCGGCCCAGGACAGTTCCTCACTGGAACGGATCGCGCCTTCTTCGATCAGCAACCGCAGAAGATGGTCGCTGCGCCGGCGAGGATCGGGCGGGAAGGCACTGCGGACCTCGGCGACCGTTTCGAGCTTCAACAGCATCGCCAGCTTGACCAGCGAGGGCCGCGAACGATCCCAATACTGGAGGTCGGCGCGCGTGGCCGTCGCCGAGGGCAGATGGCCCAACGCGATGTCCAGCGCTTCGTCGTAGTGCAGCTTTTCCGGCAACGAAGGCGAGATGTGTCGCCTGAAGATGAGCTTGCGGCCCTCGTAGCTGCCGACACGGCCGAGCAGCCGGCGCGCGCGGGCCGCGCGCAGCGGAACGGGCAGGCACGAGAAGACCAGCACCTCGCCAACGGACCACAAGTCGTGGAGCACACGCATCGAGTGCGGGATGCGCAAGGCATGACGCACGAAGGCCTCGTGCTGAGGCGACTCCAGCATCAGGCGCTTGGCCTGGTCCGCCACCGTCCACCTGTACTCGCCGATCGCGCGCCGGCCCGCAGCGAACCGCTCACCGGGCTCCAGCGATTCAACGCGGCCCTGGGAACATGTTGCGGACCGCATCAGGCGCCGCCGGAAAGCCCGGTATTCGTTTCGCCATGTCATGGTGTTGTTCTCTCCCTGTCGCGAGGTCTTGCACGGGGCGGGTCTCCGGTTCCGCCACCATCGCCTCCGTCGAGCGGGCGGCTAGCCCGCGCCCGTCGCCTTGGCCGCTGCGGCCGCTGTCGCCGCCAGGGGCGGCACCATCGCCAGCAGGCCGTCGGCCGCCATCAGGTCGCTCAACGAAGCCTCCTCCAGTGCGTACACGCCGCGCGCGGCCCGCCAGACCAGCGTCTTCTCCTGCAGCGCCAGCAGCGCCTGCTGCACGCCCGGCACGTCGGCCTTGGCGTCCGCCGGCTGGCCGGTGGCCTGCAGCACCGCCTGGTAGGCCGCGATGGTCCCCGCTTCGAACGGCGCGTAGTCGTTGCCCCGCGCGGCCAGCACGCGCAGCACGGCCGACTGCAGCGGCGTCAGGCTGTGGACCACGCGCAGCAGCTCGTTGTTGCTCGCCGCGATCTGCTCCTCCACCGCCTGCGCGAACTGGCCCGCGACGGCATCGGCCTGCAGGTCGAACGCGAAGCGCAGCGCGTCGGCCGCGGCGCCGAGCAGCTCGGGGCGGAAGGAAGCGCGACGGAACAGGTCCAGCACCTGGGCCGGATCGAGGGGCCCGGGCAGGTCGGCGCGTTCGCAGAACCAGCCGATGTAGTCGGCGCCCAGCGGCGGGAAGTTCACGAGTGGCGCACCGAAGAACGCCTGGTCCCGGCTGTTGCGCAGCATCGCGAGCTTGTCGCGGTTGGAGCCGGTGGCCACGACGCGCAGGCCGTGGTGGCGGCTGCTGTTGAGCTCGTCGCGCGCCGCCTTGAGCGCGAACAAGGCGTCGTTGCCCTTGTCGCTGGTGATGGCGTGCTGCGCCTCGTCGATGATCAGCACGATGGGGCGACCGCTCTCGTCGGACAGCGCGGCCAGCGCCGCCGACAGCGACACGCCATCGCCAAGCCCGACCCGGTCGAGGGAGAATGACAGGCCGCCGAGCGCGACCTTCTCCATGCCGGCGGCCTTGGCCAGGCGCTTGATCACGCCCTCGTGCTTGGCCAGCTCGGATCGCACGGCGTGGACGATCACGTCGCCCGGGTCGGCCTTGCGGTCCTCCCAGAGGTCCGCGTAGACCACCAGGGCGCCCTTTTCTTCCAGCTGCGGGCGCAGGTCCTCGCGCAGGAACGTGGACTTGCCGGTGCGCCGGGGCGCGGCAAGGAAGAGGCCTGAACTCGACGCCGATGTCGGCGAGACGAACAGGATCTTGCCCGCCATGTCCGCCGCGAGTGCGGTGCGATGAAAGATCTCCATGTCATGCCTCCGTCAGGTGACTATGGTGGACTATAGGGAATTATAGAACTCTATAAACCCCTATGTGGGCGCCCTGCGCCCGCCTGGAGGCAGCGAACGCCAGACAGACCCATTCCCCTGATGACGAAATGGAATAATCACAACCCACCGCCACGAGGAGTCATGGGGTCGCGTCCTCCGGGCGGCACCGCGTCGCAGCGCATGGACGAAGTCTTCACTGTTTCGACGCGCCGCGCCTCTGCCGGCTGGCTCCTGCTGGTGGCCCTGCTTCTGGCCGTCAGCGCCTACTGCGCCACCTCAGTCGCCCAGACCGATGGCGACACAGCCCAGGTCATCCACAGTGCCACGCTGACCTCGCTGGCCGGCACCCAGGAAGCCGCCCTGCCCCACGTACTCACGCCGGCCGACTTCTCGCCGCAGGGCAGCCGCGTCCGCTACCGGCTGCAGTTCGAGCTGACCAGCCTGCCCGCCGAACCGATGGGCATCTACGTGCCCAAGATGAGCCTGGCGGGCCAGGTGACGCTCAACGGCGAGCGGATCGGCGCCTGCGAACTCGGGCCGCTGGAGCAGCTGCGCTGCCTGCACCGGCCCTATCTCTTCGTGCCGCCGGCCAGCCACTGGCGCAGCGGACGCAACACGCTGGAGGTCGAGATCTACGCCACCGGCCGCCAGATGAACGGCCTGTCGGCCGTCACGGTGGGGCCGGCAGCCCAGCTGAGCCAGGGCGAATACGGGCAGCGCCGCTTCGTGCAGGTGATCGTCGCCAACGGCCTCGCC
This sequence comes from Roseateles depolymerans, assembly GCA_003241055.1. GTDB lineage: Bacteria > Pseudomonadota > Gammaproteobacteria > Burkholderiales > Burkholderiaceae_C > Pelomonas > Pelomonas depolymerans_A. Next base: position 75,255 of record QFOD01000019.1, on the reverse strand, counting down.
TGGGCGGCGTGCTGCATGGGCCTCATCGCGCTGAGCGTCTCGCTGGCGCTGCGCGGCGACCGCCTCTACCGATGGTTCGGCGTCACGGCGCTGGCCATCGCCCTGTGCAACTTGAACTACACCGTCACCGCGCCCATCGTGCGGCCCGAGGTCTTCAGCTGGCTCGTCTTCAGCGCCAACCAGCTCACGGCGCCGCTGCTGATGCTGACCGTGCTGTCGTTCTTCCGGCGCGACTGGCCATGGGCGCGCCGCGCGCTGCTGGCCTTCATGCTGATCGCGCCCACCGCCGTCTGGCTCAGCGGCAGCAACCGCAGCGTCGTCGCGGCCATGTACGCCCCCTTCATGCTCTTTGGCCCCTTGCTGGCCGGCGCGTCGCTGCGCTGGGCCTGGCGCTCGCGCCGCGGCGCCGACCTGGGCATGGCGCTGTCCTTCGCCGCAGTCGTCGCCTGCAGCTTCATCGACTGGTTTCGCCTCACCGGCCGCTCGGCGTTCGAGGGCGTCTACCTCGTCACCTACGTCATCCCCAGCACGATCATGGTGATGGGTGCCACGCTGGCCGGCCAGTTGGCGAAGGCGCTGCACACGGCCCGCGAACTCGCCGCGACGCTGGACCAGCGGGTTGCCGAACGCACCGAGGCCTTGCAGCAGGCCAATGAACGCCTGGAGGCCCTGTCGACCACCGACGGGCTCACCGGTATCGCCAACCGCCGCCGTTTCGACGACGCGCTGGCGAGCGAGTGGCAGCGGGCACGGCGACTGCGCCTGCCGCTGACGCTCGTGATGGTCGACGTCGACCACTTCAAGCGCTTCAACGACACCTACGGCCACCTCGCCGGCGACGACTGCCTGCGCCAGCTGGCGCAGACCCTCAAGCGGCGCATGCTGCGCGCGAGCGACACGACGGCCCGCTACGGCGGCGAGGAATTCGCGCTCATCACGGGCCTGGACCAGACCAGCGCGCTGGAGCTGGCCGAACTGATCCGCCAGGACGTGGAGAGCCAGGCTGTGCCCATCGAGGGCGGGCCGGACGCCCACATCACCATCAGCGCCGGAGTCGCCACGGTGTTCCCGGATGAGGAACACGCGCCGCAGGTGCTGATCGCCCAGGCCGACGAGGCGCTGTACCGCGCGAAGAACTCGGGCCGCAACCGCGTGGTCGTGTGGACACCGGCACCGGGAACGTCACAGACCTTGGCCGCCCAGGGCGAGATCGGCACGACGGCCTGAGCCGGGCCAGGCCCGCTGCCGCCACGGACAGCCCGGGCCGCGCCTCACTCGTCGGCGGTGCCCACCGTCGCCCGACGGCGCAGCGGCGGCTCGAAGCCGATGGCCGACAGCGTGTCCAGCAGCACGTCCATCTCGACCGGCTTGCCGAGATAGGCGTCGAAGACCAGGCCGTCCTCGTCCGTCGGCGCGCCTTCGCCCGAGCAGACGACGATGCGGGGCCGCGGCTGGCCCAGTTCCTCCAGCTTCGCCACCGCATGCAGCAGTTCGGAGCCATCCATCCCGCCCATGCGCAGGTCGGTCACCAGCAGCCCGATGCCGCCCTTGCGCAGCCGCACCAGCGCCTCGCTGCCGTCGCGGGCCTCCGCGACGACGAAGCCCTGGGCCGCCAGCATCTGCGCCATCAACAGGCGCGAGACATCGTCGTCGTCACAGACGAGCACGCCCTGCGAGACCGACTCCGCTCGGGCGCCTGCCAGCGAGCGCAGCGGCACCTCGAACACGGCCATCGTGCCCTGCCCGAGTTCGCTGCGCAGCTCCACGCTCCCGCCCATCAGCGAGGACAGGTGCCGGCAGATGCTGAGGCCCAGGCCGGAGCTGCCCTCAGGCACCGTGGCCTGGCCATCGGCACCTGCAAACGGCGTGAAGACCTTTTCCAACTGAGCCGGGGTGATGCCGCGCCCGGAGTCCGAGATCATCAGCGCGAGCGCCGCGCCCGCGTCAGGCTTGGCCACGGCGCCGACATGCAGGCGCACCCAGCCCCGGTCGGTGTACTTCACGGCGTTGCTCAGCAGGTTGTCCGCCACCTGGCGCATGCGCAGCGGGTCCATCATCACGACCTTGGGCAGGCCCGGGTCGACGATCAGCTCGAACGCCAGTCCCTTGCGTTCGGCCCACTGGCGGGCCGAGTCGGCCAGTTGGTCGATCCATGGCCGCAGCGCGAAGACCCGGGGCCGGATGTGCAGCTCGCCATGGTTGAGCTGGGCTGCGTCCAGCACGTCGCCGAGCAGTTGCTTCAGCGTGTGCATGGCGTCCTGCGCCACCGACAGGGCTCGGGCCCGCGCCTCGGGCGGGCCGTCGCTCTGCAGGGCCTGCAGCGCCAGCAGCGCGGTGTGGGCCGGCGCGCGCAACTCGTGGCTCGCGGAGGCCAGCATCAGGTTGCGCTTGCGGGCCTCCTCGGTCAGTTGCGCCTGCAGGTCGCGCTCGGCGGTCACATCCACCACGTAGCCCGTCCAGGTCGAGCGGCCGTCGGCGGCCGAGCGGCGCACGGCCTGGCAATGCATCCAGCGCCGGCCGTCGCCGGGCCGCAGGTAGCAGTAGGTGACGCTGAAGGGTTCCCCGCTGCGGAAGCTGCGCCGGCCGGCTTCCCGGGCCGCGGCCACGTCCTCCGGGTTCATGTAGGCCTCCAGGTTCGACAGCACGGTCTTGCCCGGCTGCAGGGCAACCCCGAGGAAGGCCTCCGACCCGGCGGAGAAGTAGGTGCTGCGCAGGTGCCCGGTGTCGTCGACGACGTAGCGGAAGGCGACGCAAGGCAGGTTGTTGCCGATGTCCTCCAGGTTCTCCTCGGACACGCGCCGCTGGGCCACCTCGCGCGACAGCCGCCGCATCCACCACAGGCTGAGCAACGCGACGCCGAACAGCGCCGCCACGCCCACCGACACGGCGGGCAGGTAGCGCCGCCACGGGAACGGCGGGTCCAGGTCGACCGCGATCCAGCGCCGCAGCATGCGTTCGTTGTCGGCGGCCGGGATCTCGGCCAGCACGCGGTTGATGATGGGGATCATCGCGCGCGACTGCTGCGAGGCGGCGAAGTGGAACTGCGCCGGCAGGGCATCGACCGCGGCGACCGCCCGCAGCCGGTTGCCCGGATCGGAGTTGATGCGCAGGTTCGCGAAGAGCTTGATCTCGACCGCCGCGTCGGCATCACCGCGCGCCACCGCGTCCATGGCTGCTGCGCCGTCGCGTGCGTCGACGATCTGGATGTCGGGATACTTGCGCGCGACGACTTCCCGCAACGGGTGCTGCGCCGCCAGCGCGAGCTTGTGCCCGCGCAGGCTGTTGAGGTCCCAGTAGTAGCGCCCGTCGGTACCCGAGACCAGCAGGTAGGGCATCTCGACGTAGGCGGTCGAGAACACGAACTCCTTCTCGCGCTCGGGCGTGCGCGTGAGGAAGGGTACGAGGTCGATGTCGCCCCGGCGCAGGGCGTCCAGCATCGCCCCCACGCTGTCGTAGGCGAGCACCTGCAGGCCCACGCCCAGCCGGCGCGCGACCTGCTCGGCGTACTCGGCCGCGATGCCGGAGTGCAGGCCCTTGTCGTTGATGTCGTTGAGCAGCGTCAGGCCGCGCACCGCGCCCATGCGCCAGGTCGGATGCCCCACCAGCAGGGTCTGCTCCTCGGGCGACAGCGGCAGCGGCGCGGAGACCTTGATGTTGGCCGGCAGCGACTGGACCTTGGCCTGCCACTGCGGCAAGGGCGTGTCGCGCAGCGCCGAGATGCCCTTGTTGAGGATCAGCGCCAGGCGCGCCCAGTCCTTGCGCACGCCGAAGTGGTAGTAGCCGGTGCCGTAGTTCATCAGCTGCCGCACCTCGACGCCCTGCACGCCCGGCTTGGACCACCAGTCCACGGCCTCGAAGAGCGCGCCCAGGTAGTAGTCGGCCTTGTCGTTGGCCACGGCGGCCAGCGCGTCGCCGGTGTTGTCCACCGTCAGGATGGAGGCGTCCGGGTACTGGCGCCGCACGAAGTCGATGGCCATGTAGTCCCGCTCGATGGCGAAGCGCGCGTGCTCCAGCGGCACTGGCCGCCCTTCCGTGCGGGCGAACAGCGCCCCCGGCCACGGCGTCACGCCCAGCGTGAACTCCAGGTAGGACATGCGCTCGTTGGTGACGCCCACCGTCATGATCAGATCCGCCTCGTGCCGGCGCACCGCGTCAAGCGCCGCGCCCCAGCTCGGCACCACGACCGGCTTGACCCGCAGGCCGAAAGCCCGCATCAGGTACATCAGCATCTCGCTGTGGATGCCGCCGATCTCCCCGTCGCTGGACACGGTCTGGTAGGGGCTGGGCGGCGGCACGCCGATCGCCACGCGGATCTCGGGCAGCGCGGCCAGGTAGGCCTGCTCCTCGGGGCTGAGCACCTGGGGACCCAGCTTGATCGGCGAGGTCAGGGACGGCAGTCGGAAGTGGTAGGACGCCGGCTGGGCCGGGGCCGGCTCCAGGGCGGCCAGCATTGAAATGACCAGCGCCGCCTGCAGCAGCCCGGCCAGCCTGGCACGCCAAGGCGCCCAGGCTGGCGCCGGCCGCAGGACGAGGCCGGTGGGATTGCAGCGGTCTGAGTCTTCCATCGTCCGTGGTCAGCAACAGAAAGTGACGGCCCAGTTTCCATTCTGCGCCCGCAAAAACCCAGCCAGCCCCCGGGCTGCCCCCAGCAAATCGCCTGGACTTGAGCCAAGTCAAGCCGCCGGCCGGTGCCGATGTGCGTCGGACGCTTGCAACCGCCCCCTACCGCCCGGGGCGCGACGGTGGCAGACTGGTTGGGCTTCCTTCCGGCGTTCGTGCTGGTGCAGCCTTCATGGCGAGCCGTCTTCGGTTCTTCCCTGAAGTCCACGGTGCCTCTGGCACCTTGGCGTTAGCGGTCGTGACCCGCCCTTGGATCGGCCACCCTGGTGGCCATGTCGCGCAAGCGATGAAGCTCGAAAGAGCCTGGACCGCGCCCTTTGGCGCCGTCCGAATCCTCGGCCGCAGTCCCCTGCGGACCGTGGCCCGACTGTCGTGGTGTGGGTGGTGTCAACCATCGGCAACCATGCTTTCAGCATGAACGCGCGCAGGCGCCGGCTCCGTTTCGACGGACTGGTCCTGGGCACGCCGGCTCGCATCCGGACCCGTGAGGGCTCCCGCAGCCGCCGCATCGCTTCGGCACCGTCCTGACCTCGCTCGCGAGGACAGGCCTGCCGTCGATCAGGTCGTCTCGTACGGCCTGTGCATCCCCGGGAAGGCATCCCCTTCCTGAATCGTGCGAAAGACCCAACGCCTCGGCCTGGGTCTCTCGCCATCTTTGGGCCCGCGACCGCGGCGCCTGCAACCCGGAATGGGGAACATCGTTTCTCCACCCGGAGGCCGGCGTTCCCCTTTTGCTCACGCAAAGGAGAACGACCATGTCGAACAACACGTCTCAACCCGTGTGCCGCCTGCTTGGCGGTTCCGGCCGCGCCCCGCTCGTCGTGGTGCCGGTCGTGAAGCTTGCTGCCCTGCTCGCGCCGGCCCGCCCTCGTGCGGTCGACGCCCCTTGCGTGATGCTGCCCCTGGCGGCGTGATCGCGATGGACAAGGACGAGTGGAAGCAGTTTCTTCGCTGGCTCGATGAAGCCAACGAGGAAGAACTGGCTCTGATGAAACAGCGGCTGCGCTCGACGCAGGCCGCCGTCACTGAGCCGGGTGTTCGCTCCGACCTGCGTCGGATGCTGCGCCTGATCGACGAGGAGGTGCTGATCCGTCAGAACCTGGCGACGCGCTCGAAAGAGCATCGTTAGCCGCCGGCGTCAGCCGCCTCAGGAGGGACTCGAAGCCGGGCCGGTTCAACGCCGCAGCCCACAGCAACTCCCTCTCGAGTGCGGCCCGCCCGCCTTCGACGACTTGAAGAGAAGTGCCCGAGCGATTCATCGTGACGGCTTTCATGTGGATCCGCGTGAGCGGACTTCCATGCTACCCCAGCGGGGACCGGCTGTCCCCTGCTGTGGGCGAGTCCGTCTCCCTGCTCACCACAGGAGAGACCCATGACAGAAGCCCACGACATCGAGCAGCACCTGCCCCCGCAGCAGCGGCCCCACGGACACGGCTCTCAGCGACGCTACGTCGAGGAGGACCGGGCCTGGTCGCAGCTGTACACGGCAATTGGCCATCCCTCCACCGCCGAGGAAGTGGTCAAGCAACTCGAAGCCGACCCCCAAGCCAAGCGCACCCACCTGGCGCTGTACATCCGTGCGAAGACGACGCTGCGCGAGCAGAAGGCGGTCGACGCGCGGAATCAGCGCATCGGTTCCTTCGTGCGCTGGGTCCTGACCTCCGTGGTCCTGGGCCCGTTCAGATGGCTTCGCGCCGCCCGGTCTGTGGCCGCCGGTGTCGCCATCGAAGCCCTGCCGCCCGTGCGCAGGGAACCGTCTCGCGCCCGCGCCCCCGCGCTGCGCGGCGACCCCGACTTCGCTCCGGCGAAGGAACGGTTCGCCGGCACTGCGGCCGGTGCAGGTGCGACGGCCGAAGTCGAGGGTTCACGCAGCGCCAAGGCAGCGTGAGCGTTCCTCGTCAAGAAGGAAGTGCAGGAAGCGCGTGTCCTCGGACTCGCCCCAGAAATGGGCCTTGCACTCCCGGATGTACGCGTCGAGATCGTCGAGCGTCTTCACACCCACCGGCGGCATGCCGGTGATCTTCGTGAAGCGCTCGACCTCTCGCCGGGTGAGCCGGATGCTGTTTCCAAGGCGAATCATCTCGATGTCCCGTGGTCCTCTCGGTATGCCGGCCATGCTGCGCGTTCCGGTCAAGAGTGTCGCGGGTCGAGATCCCACGAATCCCTTTCGAGGATCGAAGTCATGACCATCACGACTGAAGCCCTGACGACGATCGAGCTCGACGCCGCGAACGCGCCGATTCCCACGCTGACCCGCCACATCGAGGCGGTCCGCAACGGGATGAAGGACGCGTCCGCGGAGGTCACCGAGCACGCTCGCGCCCTCTTGCTCAAGCTCGAACACCTGCTGCAACAGCAGCAGGCCGAGCCGGCAACCGCCGAGGCCAGCCAGGATTTCCTGGCCCCTTGGCTCACGCTTGCAGAACCGGAGCAAGCGGCAGCCTGAAACAGTGGCTGCGAATCCACGCAGACGTCCGTCGTCTGCACAACCTGAACCCGAGCGGGGCTCCCCATCCCCGGTCGGGTGGAGGCGTCCTTCTCGACAACCTGAAAGGACGACTCCATGGCAACTCGCACTGAACGTGCTCGGCTCAAGGTCGAGCAGCGCCGCCGTCTCACGCTCTTCTTCAACAAAGAGGCCCGCACCAGCGCGGCCGACGCGCTGAAGAAGGCGTCGTGGGCCTTGGCGGCAGCGAACGCAACCCTTGGCCTGGCCAAGGGATCGCTGGCCTACATGGCCATCGTGGTGGTCGGCTGGTTGGTCGCACAGACCCTGGCCGTCATTCTCCTCAGCATCGAGGAGAAGAAGGGCTCGCAAGAGCCTGAGGAGCAGCAACATGCAAGCACTTCTGGACTCCGTGGCAAGCGCACTCAACTCCGATCCTGACCTGGCCGGCCTGGCCATCGCCTGGTTGTCGATCGTGATCTGGGGAGCGTTTGCTGTGGTCTTGGCCTACGGTAGCCGGGTGAAAGAGCGCGCCGCGATGGAACACCCACCGCGGCACCCGCTCTTCCTCGACTTCCGTGGCCGACAGAAGGCCCGCTCCAAGACTTGAACCCCGGCTTGCCGGGGTTTTTTCTTTTGCGCAACCGACAAGAGGATCCCAATGGAATTCATCGCGCAATGCCTCATGGGCGATCGCCGGTCCCTGGCCGAATACCAGAACGACCAGCACGTGCCCTACCCGCTGCGCCAGCCGCTCACGCCGGCCGAGCTCGAGCCCTTCGTCACGCACGAGGTTCTCGCGACCTTCACCGCCAAGGTGCCGCTGGCGCAGCTCGCGCGCGCCGACGACACGACACTCGCCGAGTTCATCGAAGCCGAGTGGCTGGGCGGGCATGCCGTCCTGGTGAGCCCCGAGTACCGCGCCGTGGGCGCGACCTTCGACGACTTCGGCCAGCAGTACGCCGGCCTGGTCCACCTGCAGGTCACCTGCCAGCTCGCGAAGCCGGCGCAGCGCTGACCCCGCCCTCACCCGCCTCGGCCCGCGCCGGGGCGTTTTCTTGTGCCCGTGGCTACGAGCTGAACGCAGCTCGGCCACGGCTGAACACATCGTGTTGCAGTCTTCATCCGTTTGGGCGGACGTCCTAGTGTCTTTGGCCATGCATACTGTTCGTTAGCTCACGAGGTTCAATAACGACCATTTCAGGGAGGCCGCATGGCCAAGGAAGCGCCTGTCGGCAGCGTACAGGCATTGTCAACATCCGCTGCGGAGCTGCAAGAGCAGGCAATCCTCGCGAACCTGCTGATGGGCACCGACAAGACGGTCAATTCGTATGCGGTGCGCAATGACCGCGCCCTTCGGAAGGCGAAGTCGCTGGTCTGCTACAAGAACGGATTCACGAAGCAGCGCATTTCCGTCAAGCGACTCCAGGCAGATGCCCTGACCAAGGGCAGTCACAGCCAGGCGCTATCCGGAAACATTCAACTCGCCCGAGGAGAGATGCAGCCGGATGCCACGGATGCTCACCACATCGTCGCCCGTCGCCATCACCTCGCGGCAATCGCCCGCGGCTTCCTCTTCCGTTGGAAGATTGGTATTGACGATGCGGACAACGGCGTCTTCCTCCCGAAAAAGCTTGGCGCCAACATCGCCGGGCTGGAAAAGGCTGTTCCTCACTCCCCGCTCCATAGCGGCCCGTACCATTTCGAGGTCACGGACCGGCTTCGCGAACGCGCCGGTGAGCCAGCTTCTGCCGCTCGCGAAGAACTCCGCGCCATGCGGGCGGAAATGATTGCTGGCACCTTCCCCTACATGAAGAGCTGAGATGTCGATTTGGCTACTCCGTACCGCTCCGGCGGACAGGTTCGCACCACTGGCCCCAACAGAGGCTCAGGCGATGGCCGGAACCTTCGAAGCCCGTGGAAAGCCGCTGCAATGGAAGAAGCGCCCCAAAGTCAGCGTCTTCCAGGAACCCAAGAAGAAGGCAGCCCTGCCACGGGCCGACGTGAGCCTGCTGATGTCGGGAACGCTCGTCCTCAATCAGAAGGCCCATGACGCCCTGGGACCGTTCTTGCAGGAGTTCGGCCAGTTTCTGGAGCTGGATGTGGGTGGCTCGACAGAGTACTTCTACAACGTGACCAACCTGGTCGATTGCATCGACCCCGACCGCTCCGAGAAGCGCTCGACCGGCGTCATCTTGAAGGAGGTCTTCCGGGACGACGCCACACCGTCAGCTGCGGCCATCTTCAAGGACCCGCGTACTGTCGGCACTCGGATGTACGCGAATGACGCCGCCAAACAGAAGCTGGACGGTCTGGTCATTGCTGCAGGGCTGAGCGGCGTGGAACTGGTTGCGCTCGGTTCGCCTTGACGTGAGTTGGGTCGACGCCGGGCGCGCCGACCCCTCAAGCTCGCGCGGCTGGCACCGATGTCAGACCGGCCTGGCGAGCCCGAGTGCGTTGCGCTGCGGGCGCGCCATTCGGCCGCACTGGGCCTCCCGCACCACGGCCGCGGCCGCTGAACTCGCTAACCGCTTGATCGCGGCGTTAAGACAGGCAGCGCAGGAAAGGCTGAACTCGGCCCCTGAGCACAGTGGCGAGTCCTCCCTCGGATTCACCTGCCCGACTTGAGGGCGTCCCTGATTTCACGAAGCAGGACAACATCCTCGGGCGTGGCCGGAGGTGCTGCGTCGGCTGCCGGCGCTTCCCGCTTCAGGCGGTTCATCTGCTTGACCATCATGAAGATGATGAAGGCCAGGATCAGGAAGTTCAGCGTGACCGTGATGAAGCTGCCGTATGCCAGGACGGCACCCGCCTTCTTCGCCTCGACCAGCGTGGTCGCCGTTTGCCCGGCAAGCGGGATGAAGTAGTTGCTGAAGTCGAGGCCGCCTACCGCCTTGCTGACCACCGGCATGATGACGTCGCCCACGAGGGAGTCGACGATCTTTCCGAAGGCGCCGCCGATGATGACACCGACCGCCAGGTCCATCACGTTGCCCTTGACCGCAAACTCCTTGAATTCGCTCATCACTCCCATGCGTTCCTCCTGTTCCGTTACGCGTTAAAAATCAAACTGGCTCTCGCCGCACTGCACGCAAACCAGCCTCTAAAGACACGTGTCAGCGCACTTCACTTCTGTGCATCCTCGCGACGCCGCAGAACCTCGCGCATTTCAGGCATCGAAGCGCCCAGCGCCGCGAGCCGCTTGGCGGTCTGGACCCTGACGAACGTCTTGATCGCCTCGCGCACCAGCTCGTCCTGATCCATGCCGGGATCTGCATGCTCCATGGCCTCGCTGAACAAGTCGTCGTCGACCGTGGTAGTCAGCAGCACGGTGCCTCCCTCGCGCCTAGGCAACGGTTGCGGTTCATCGGGCCCAGCTTCAAGAGACAAGCCATCAAGGCGTCCCCTGTGTCGCTTGAAATGCGGTGCTGGCGATCCGCCCCATCGATGCGTGAAGGCTGCCGAGCTTGGGATGCTGGCCGTGAGGTGCGTTGGGAGGGACCGCGAAGTAGTCGTCGTTCCAGGGCAATTCGACCCGCTGCCGGAAATCGAACTTGGTGTCGAAGGACAAGCCCGCCGTCGAATAGGCCGCCGGCTGGGCCTGCTTGGTGATCGTGAACTCGCCGGAGTGAAGCTTGTTCAGCCCTTGTGACGTGCCGTAGGCGACGGTGACGGACAGCCCGTCCTCGCGCGTCGTGACATCGCACACCAGCGCGGGCCGCGGCTTAGGGCCAGGCGTGCGGCGCGGCAGGTTCGGGAAGTGGCACCAGACGATGTCGCCTGGTGTCGGAGGTGCCCAGCCAGCCATCAGAACAAGGACTTCTTCTCCAGGACCTTGCCCTTCGGCAGGGACGCGCTCGCGACCTTGGCCAGCGCCTTGAGGTCACTCGCCGACAGCGGACCATCGTCGGGTTCATAGGCTGGCAGCTCGTCCTTGGCCAAGCGCGACAGCGCCATGTGCACGACTTCCGTCTCCGACAGATCGAACTGCGCGGCCATCGCCTTCACGGTCGCCCGGGTCACGCCGAACTGCGTGTCGCGCTTGCGGAATTTCAGCAGCAGGCCGGGCGAGGCAGCACTCATGATGTCGAGCTCCATTGACTATATACAAAGTATATACCAACAGGATCGCTGATGGCGAGCCTGCTCAAGAGGCCGGCTTAGCGCCCTCCCCGCCTGTCCGCGACGCGTCGGCTCCGAGCTGGCGCAGCACCTCGTCCCAGTTCGCGGTGACCAGCTCGTCGATCCTGAACGGCGGCTCGTCGCCCCGGGTCCAGTGCCGCACCGAAGCCGTCGCGAGGACCGTGCCGTCTTTCAGCACGCGCAGCTTCGTGTTGACTTCCTGCTCGCCCCGTTCGTAGCGCTCGCGGCCCGCCACGAACAGCCTGCGCGGCGCCTCGCCGGAACCGAACAGCACCGGCGCCGCGCCGCCCGCGATCATGTAGCTACCGAACGACGGCGAAATCCAGCCGCGCACGATGCCCAGCGCGCCCGCCGCAATGCGCAGCGCATCGACGGGCTGCTGGGCCGTCGCCACCTTGTCCGCCGTGCCGGCCATCTGTGCGTCGGTGTAGTCCGCGAGACGCACCAGGCGCGCATTGAACTTGCTCGTGTACACGTAGAAGGTCGAGTCCACTTCCACGACATAGGACGCTGCCCCGTCGCTGGCCACCGGCAGGCCACGCGACTTCGCGAGGTCGGTGAGTGCCGCGTCGAGCCGGCGGTAGGCGGCCTCCGAGGCACCGTTGCCGGCATACCGTCGCGCGCGCAGGACGAACGGGGTGGACTTCAGCTCGGACAGCGCCTTGGCGGCGTCGGCGGGCACCGTCAGCTGTTGTTCGATGGGCGGCGTGGCGTCGTCCGCGGTTGCGGTGCCCATGATCGCGGCCATCAGCAGGCCGATCCAGAGTTTGCGCATGATGCGGCTCCCTTTGCTCGTTACGGCAGAGTCATCCTGACACGGCTTGCACCGCCGTCACCGGAAGCCCCTGCTGTAGGCCGGCTGTGGCCTCGACCTGCGAGACGCAATCGCGCAGGGCTCGCGCCACGCGGGCCGCATCCGGCTGGTCCATGCCGTGCAGCGCGCCGCTGATACGGGCGAGTGCCCCAGCCACCTCGAAGTCGAGAGCCTCCAGGTCGGCCGAGTCGCGGCCCTCGTAGGCACTGCTCTGCGTCCGGGCGCGCATGCACTGGCCGGCCACATCCAGGAAGAAGCGGCGGTTCGGGTGGCCGACGTGATACATCAGCTGCGTGGAGACGTAGACGCAGGCGTCACCGGCCGGGCCGGTGATGACGACGGTCTCCGCCTCGATGCGCTCTTCTTCGTCGCCCCGCACCCAACCCAGGTCGCCCGCGCGCCAGACCTGGGAGAACAGGACCACCGTGCAGTCCTCAACACGCGGCCGGACGGTGATGGGGCCGGCCTCGGTGCGCAGCAACTCGTTGACCAGGGCCGACTCGCTGCCGGCGAGGTCTTGTTCCAGCGCGCGCATCAGGGCCCAGGTCAGGCTTTGAACCGGATGTCTCATGTCCATGGCACACCTCCTTGCTCTGTGTGTGCGATCAGGATCACCCTCAGGCGATGCCGATCAACCCTCCACGCCCGCCCACATGCCCTCCCGCATGGCGTCGACGGCCTTCAGCATCGGCACGGCCGCCTCGCCCGCCCATTGCATGAACGCGGCACGGGTGCGCGGCGTGCTGGTGCCCCGCGCCGCCGGCAGCGGCATGTGCCGCAATCCCGCGCCGTCCCCCAGGTCGCCGATCAGGTCGAAGTGCCCGGCGCCATCGAGCTCGACGATCAGGGTCTCCGACAAGCTGACCCCGAAGCCTCCGATCAGCCAGCGATGGGCCGCCGGCACGATCACCTGGAAGGCGTTGGTCACGCTGGCACCGTCATTGCGCCCCCACGGGCCCATGTCCACCAGCAGCAGACGCGCGAGGCCGGCGCGCTCGTTGATCGCCGCCACGGCCAACACGCCGTCGCGATGAGGCTCGGGCGGCGCGTCGGGGCTGCGGCAGCGCATGCGCAGAAATCGAATCACGGGCTTCACAAAGGCATCCTCCTGAAGCAGCATCGTCGGGCCATTCCCTATGCCTTCAAGCTCACGCCGGCATCAGGTCCCGGTGTAGCAGCCACTCCTCGAAGCTGGTACAGAGCCGGATCGCCGCCTTGGCCCGGGTGAGCGCGACATAGAGAATGTTCACCTCCTCCTGCTCCACGTCGTCGGCCTCCAGTTCGCGCCCCTTGTCGAAGAAGCGCATGTAGTCGTCGGCGAGCCACACCTGGTCGAACTCCAGCCCCTTGGACTTGTGCGCCGTGCAGAGGAAGATGCCGTCGAACTGGCGCCAGTCCTCCTTGCGCACATCGACATGCCGCGCCTTGATCTCCTCGACCAGCCCCGGCACCTGGTGGCCGTAGTCCTGCACCGCGCGCACCAGGTGCTTCAGCTCCCGGTCGTCCGAGTCCTCGGCCAGCTCGCACAGCTCGTCGAAACTGCTGAACGAGCGCAGATAGGGATCGCGGATCAGCGCCCGCTCGCCGATCCAGAGCTGGTAGGCGTCGAGGATCTTCTCCAGCTTGTAGCCTTCGATGCCACCGACGAAGTGATAGCGCCGGCCCAGCGCGAGGAAGCCCACCGCCTCTTCGAAGACGGCGGCGTTGGTGCGGGCGATCAACGCGAAAGGGCGCCGCGTGTCGATGGCCAGCCGCGTTTCCTGGGGCTCGCCGGCCCCGACCAGGGGCAGGTTGAAGTCCGCCTTGAAGCCCGACAGCAGCGAGTTGGCCAGGCTGGCGATGCCGCGGCCGAAGCGGAAGCTGCGTGTCAGTGGCAGCCGCTCCTGCGCGTCGAACAAGGCGAGTGCGTTCGTCGCCCCACGGAACGAGTAGATGGCCTGGGAGGCGTCGCCGACCATCACGATGGGCACGCTCTGCGACCGAACGATGTCGAAGGTGCAGGGGTTCAGGTCCTGCGCTTCATCCACCGCGATCACGTCGTAGCCGCGCAGCGGCGGCCGGTCCATCTGAAAGAGCTTCAGGTAGCCGTCGTGGGGCAGCTTGAGGTCGCGCTCGCAGGCGTCGGTCATCCGCAGCCAGACCTCGCGTGCCGCGCGCACGGCGACGCTCGGGTCGGCCAGCCGCATCGCGATGTCCAGCGGCACATGGTCCAGTTCGATGCGCGGGTCCAACGAACCGCACCAGCGCTGGACCGCCTGCAGCGCACCCGACGCCACCAGCGCGCTGCATCCCAACGCCCTGGCCACCGTCGAAGGATAGGTCGCCCCGATCCGGTCGCCGGCTTGCTCGCCAAAGAGCTGCCGGGCCTTGCGCCAGGCGATGGAATGGGTGGTGCGGCAGGTCACGTTGGGCGGCATCCGCGTGGCCGCCTCGAGCTGGATCGCCTTGTTGAAGGCGAGGTACAGCACGCGTGCGCCGCGCCGGGCATCGGCATAGGCCCCCAGCGTCGTGGTCTTCGCAGCGCCAGCGCCAGCCTGCACCGTCAGGCGCCGTGCGCGCGAGCGCACCACACAGACTTGCTCGGCAGTCAGTTGCATCGCGCCGCCTCCGAGCCCGGCCGCCCAGCCTCTGCGCTCAGGTGGTACGGCCTGCGCTGGGCGCCGACCCCAACGGCCCGTGCACGGTCTCCGGTCTTCATGCCACGCCTCAATGCAGCGTTGCCGGCGCGGCCTGGAGCGCCTCTACGGACAGCGCGCCTTCGAGCGTGTCGAGGACGGCCGCCGCGACCAGGGCCAGCAAGCTGCCTTCCGGTGCGTCCGCGATGACGATGGTGAGGGTCTGCCTGCCGCTCAGCGGACAGGCCGAGAGCATCATGTCGAGGCGCAACTTGTCGTGCGCCGAAGGATCGTGCTCGCTCACACGCGTCTCCAGGCAGGTGATGGACGCCGCCATGCTGCGCGGTAGGCGCCCTGCCCGCCAGCCGGAAATCCGGGCGCCGCAGGCGCCGCTGCGAAGGGCCGGCCGTTCAAGCGGCCACGGCCTGTCGGGCCGGCGTCGTGGCGCGCTTCGGTCTGGCCCTGCGCTTCGCGACCGGCGCGGCCGGATCGAAACCGTAGCGCCTCCAGACCTCCGGGTTGACGTCGATGGGGCCCGTGCGCTTGCTGGCGAGGTTGATCACGACGCCGTGCTGCGCCAGCCGACCGCGCGAGAACAGTTCGTAGAGCAGCTGAGCCGCAAAGCGCACCACCGTGTCGTTGACGAACAGCCCCTGCGAGGCCAGCGACATGCGCACCGAGCAGGACGGCGCGTTGTCGTCCGGAAGGTCCGCATCGAGCAGTTCGGGAAACAGCTCCGTCACGCACGGCAGTCGGGCCTCGTCGGCGCCCCGCCCTGTACGGGCCGGCTCGCCGAGCACGGCCTGCGCCGTGGATTCGGTGTTGCCCAGGTCCAACCAGTAGCGCGTGCCGCAGGCCGGTTGGGTCAGCACCTGATGCAGCGCCCGCCGCGCCGAGCGGCTGTCCACGCAGGACACGACGATGTCGGCCACCGCATCGCTGGACCGCAGCTGCTCATAGCGCCAGGGCCGTCCCTGCCAGTCGAGGCCGTAGAACAGGTTCAGGCGATGGATCGTCAGCAGTGCCTTGTTCTGCCCCACGTCAGACGGGCTGTAGAGCTGGCGGCCCACATTGGACGGGCTCACGTCGTCGGCATCGAAGGCGACGACGTGCAGGCCACCCGGATGCCCCAGCGCGCGCATCGCGATATCCAGCCGGGCCAGGCAGGCGGCCATCTGCGCGCCGTTGCCGCCCACCCCCACCAGGTGCAGGCGCACGCGCCGCGACAGCAGTTCGGGCTTGATCAGGTGTTCCATGCTGCGTCGACCTCCTCGAATCCAAGCGAAGCCAGTGTGGGACACCGTTCCGCCAGATCAAGGTCGTCGGCCGCCACCTCTTGCCAGGGGTGCGCGAGGCCCTTGAACGCGCCGTTGACGGCGAGCCGGAAGGCCGCGCTGGGACGCTCGCGGTGCAGCGAGCCGAACACGCCGCACACTTTCACGCCCTGGTCGTCCTCGTCGTCGGTGCTCGACCAGAAGGCCTGCAATCGACCATGCGTGTGCAGGTCCACGGCAAGGCTCTCGTCGGCGGCCAGATCGGGCTGGCGGTAGCGCACGCCGGCCGGTCCCGCCTCGATCGACTCGTGGATTTGCAGCCGCAACCGCCGGGTGCTGGCGTTGTAGATCAGCGCGCCGGCCACCTCGTTGGGCAGGTGTTCGCGGCCGTGGGCGATGAACTGTTCCAGCAGCGCCAGCGGGATCACGCCGAACGAGAACTCGATGCACTCGCGCACCTCGCCGTACGGCAGCGGCGGCGACGCCGGCAAGTCGGCGAGCTTCAGCACGCAGCGCAGCCAGGGTCGGCGCACTTCCAGGAAGATGCCGTTGCGGCCGATCAGCGTGCGCTGCCCCGGCGCCAGGTCCGCCAGCGCGCCGAAGCGCGGCACGGGCACGCAGGGGCAGATGGCCTGTAGCGCAAGGTCGCGAGGATCGGCGCTCATGCCCCGCTCTCCCGGTGCGCCAGCACCTCGCCCAGCGTCTTGCGTGAAGGCACCAGCACACGCTCCGGAAACTCGGGGTGCCGCCCGTCGAGCATGTCGCGCCAGAACTTGTAGGCGCCGCCCCGGTAGGTCACGAGCTTGCCGTTCACGTTCGGGTGGGTGAAGAAGGAGCCGAAGAAGGCCCGGTTCCAGGCCTCGATGCGCTCGGCGGTGGTGCCGTCCGGCAGCGTCACGTTGCCGGTGCAGATGCCGCCGTCGCCGTAGACGTTGAAGTACGGCGCTTGCAGCAGCGGCGTGCTCTCGGTCGGCCGCGCCGCGCCCGTCACGGCCCACACATGCCAGTGGCGCCGACCGTTCACGCGGAAGACGAGACCGGGATGGGGAACGACCTCGCCACGCTCGGGCGCACCCAACTCGGTGGAGCGGAAGGCGATGTGGCGGCGCGCCGGGGGCACCCACCAGGCCATCGTGTCGCCGTCCAGGTACAGCAGGCACTCGGGCACGAAGCCGCCGCGGTTCGCGTTCTTCGCGAGGTCCAGCGCCAGTTGCACCGCCGCGCTCGGCGTGAGCGCCTTGCCTTCCAGGATCAGCGGCGCGTTGCCTTTCATGCCGATCTCGTGGACGGTAGCGAATGCCGCGTCGTTGCCGCCCCGGTACAGCAGGATGGCCTTGCTCAGCTTCAGCGGCGCTTCGCGTCCGGCTGCAATCTCGAATCTCACTGCCCTGTTCATCGCATTCCTTTCGGGACTCGAAGCCAGTCTCCGCTGGAGAGTTCGTGGATCAAGCCGTCGAACAGCCGCATGCCGGCGAGGCGCACCTCCATGTCGGCCATCCAGTGCTGCAGCGTCTCGGGCTCGCCGATGCTGAACTCCGCCTCGCCCATCCAGTCGACGAAATCGCCCTGCACGGCGTCGTTGGCGAAGTCGTCGAACACGCGCACCGCGATGTCGTCGGGCTTCCAGGTGAGCACGGCGCCATAGCCGACGAACCAGCCGTCCCCGTTGGGGCGGAACTCGTCGCTCAGCGAGAGCTTCTCCAGCGCCAGCACATCGCCCACGAGCTGGCGCACGCGGCAACTGCGGGCGCCCTTGGCGATGCGCTGCAAGGCAGCGCGCGACAGGCGCTTGCGCTGGCCCGGCCACTGCGTGGCCCAGTCCGGGAAGGCGGCGTCGATCTTCTCGCGCGTCACCATTTGCTCGCGCATCGCCTCGCGCTCGGCCGGGTCGTCGCCACACTGCTCGTCCAGCGCCGCTGACTCGTCCTGTTCGCCGTACCAGTAGTACTCCTGGGCCGTGCCCATCACGTCGGTGGGCGTGAAGGTCGGGATCAGGCGCGGCCCGATGCGGTCGATCACCGTCAGCACCGTCGCCCCGAGCCGAGGGTGAACCTGCTCCAGCCGGTCCAGTGCCTCGCCCACGGCGAACGCGCTGCACTCGGTGTACCAGACGATGGTGGCCTGCCCCGGCTCGCGCGGACGCGTGTGGTTGCACATTTCCGAGGCCCCTTCCATCACGAGGCGGAAGGCCGGGAACAGGCAGTGCAGGCCCTGCAGGCGCTCGGCCACCCAGCGCTCCAGGAACAGGCGGCTGGTGCCGAGCGGATCGCTGGCGCGCCGCGCGCTCACCGCACCGTGGATCACGCCGGCATCGAGCAGGCAGCGGGCCAGGGCCACGGCGCGATCCTGGCCGGCATCGGGATTGAATTCGGCGGGGATGGACGCGCACAGCGCCGGCAACTGGAAGATGGTGTCCATGATCGGGTTCCTCAGGGCAAGGGAGGCAGGGACTCGGAAGGTGCCGTCAGCCGCTCGGGCCGGTAGTCCTCGCGGCCGACGCGCACCGTGGACTCGGCGGTGTGCACCAAGGCCTGCGCCGCGCGCTGGGCCGTCTTGGACGCCAGTGCATCCAGCATTGCCGCTTGCAGGCTGCCTTGGCTGCGCTGGGCCGTGCGTTCCAGCGCGCGCCGGAAAGCGGCCGCAGGGTCAGCCCTTGACGCCGACAGCGCGCTTGAAGGTGATTTCCTGGACGCCATTGCTGACCTCCCCGGCCTCGATATCGGCGCTCAGCAGTTCGGGGAACTGCGCGCTGTAGATGTCACGGACCTCCCGGGGCTCTTGGCCGGGAATGTCGGGCAGCGTCATGCCGTTGTAGAGATAGCGACGCGTGATGACCTGGACTTGCATGGACATGAGCGCACTCCTTCAGCCGAAGAGTTGGGGTTCGCGGTCGTCCTCGGCCGGCGCCGGGGCCGGCGCCACGGGAGCCGCCGCAGCGCCACCGGCACCGCCGCCTTCGTCGTCCGGGCCGCCGCCCTCGTCATCGTCATCCCCGGAGCGCGCGGACACAGGCTTGGCGGCCGCGGGCGCCGGGGTGGTCTTGGCCTGGGCCTTGGCGACCGCGCCCGTGGCCTTCTTCGCCGACGCCGACTTCGCGGCGTCCAGCAGTTCCTGGGTCACCTGGGCCTGCTCGGCCAGGCTCGCGTGGGAGGCGCGATAGCCGGTCAGCACGCCGACGAACTCGGCATCGAACTCCTCGGGCGTGGCGGTCAGCACGAGCGGCGTGGACAGCGCCGGCTCGCCCGCATCCTGGCGCGGCTTGGGGATGACGTTGACCGTCATGCGGCCGGTCTTGTCGTCGGCGCTGATGGTGAGCGTCAGCGTCGCGCCCAGGGCCAGCCGGTACAACTCGCTGAACATGGTCATGGTGTGAATCTCCTTGGGTGAGAGAGGGAGGGGAGTCCTCTGAAACTCATCGTCTCAGGGCACCCCTCGTTGTCTAGGCCGTTGCCAGCGCAGGTTCGGCGGCACCAGCAGCGGCATCTGCGACAGCACCAGCGGCGGCAGGCTCTGCACCTGCTGCGATCCGCAGCTTGCGGCGCTGGTAGCGCAGCGCCTTGGGCACCGCGCCCGCATAGGCGAAGCCCTCGATGTTCAGCAGCGCCTCGATGAACTTGGCCTTGGTGCCGGCGCGCGCCTTCTTGAACGCGGCATCGCCCATCGCCTTGCGCAGCTTCAACTCGTCGGCGAGGCTTTCCAGTTCGCTGACCGTGAGCAGTTCGAGGTACTCGGCGCTGAGCTTGAAGTGGCGCGCTTCGTCCACCTCCAGGTAGTTCAGCAGCACTTCCAGGTCGCCCTGGTTGACGCCGTAGGCCGCGCACGCCGCCACGGCCTGCACGATGGTGGGCAGCTTGGCCGCGTCGATCGCGTCGGCCAGTTCCAGCGCGCCCTTGAAGCCGTTGACGCCAAACTTCGCGGGCTTGGCGATCTTGCCGACCGCTTCGGTGAACTTCAGCGGCGTGAACGACTGCAGGTTGCTCGACGTGATCAGCGCAGTCAGCACGCGATGGCTGCTCGGCGCGTCGGCCATCAGTCCCCGGGCCACCCAGGTGCGCCAGCGCTCGGTGCGGTACTGCGCGACGCGCGGCGGCGTCGTGTTGCTGGCCCGCTTGGGCGCGGCAGGTGCACCGGGCTTCGCCACCGCCTTCTTGGCGCCGACGCTACTGGCCTCCGGGGCCGCGTCCGCCTGCGCGGCCCGTGCCGCCGCGCGCTCGCCGCGCCGCCGTTCCGCGACCTTGGTGGAGTGGCATTGCGCATCGAAGCACAGCGACTCTTCGAGCCGCCCATACGAGCCCGGGATCGCCGACAGCGAGCACCCGAAGTTCGCGCAAGACTTGCAGTCCCCGTACTGCTCGGCGCCGACGCCGAGTTCACCGTCCGGTCCCACCAGCAGCGGCACGAACGCATCGACGGCGCGCACGATGCGCACGACCTGGTACTGCTCGCGCAGCGGACCCGCGCGCAGTTCCAGCGCCGCCATCGTCAGTTCATCGAAGTGAGTCGGGTGCTGGCAGAAGCCGTCGCCGATGGTTTCATCGAACAGCGCGGCCTGCTGCGCCGAGTTGTGCGGGCACGAAGCGCACTGCGCGGTGTCGAAGATCGCGTCGGCCAGCCGCTTGGCGAACTGCCCGAGTTGCTTCTTCAGCACCTCGACCGGCACGCGGTGTTCCAGCACGCCGGCCAGCACCTTGACCTGGCGGTCCTTGGGCAGGCCTGCCAGCAGTTCGGCGTGGCCGAGCTTGATGCGGCGCTCGATCAGCGCCTCCTGCACCTCGGCCGCGCAGTTGAGCAGCAGCAGCCGGCGCTCCAGCGTGTCCACGCCCCAGCCCAGCTGCTTGGCCGTCTCTTCCTTGTCATCGCGGTTGAACTGCAGCAGTTCGGCCGCGCCGCGCGCCTGCTCGATGTCGCTCGGGTTGTCGCGGTAGTGGTTCTCGATGATGCCCAGCGCGCGGACCTCGGCGTCGGTCGCCTCGCTGACGACGACGGGCATGTCGTAGTCCTCGCCGAACACCTTGCGCGCCGCGCGCCAGCGGCGCTCGCCGGCGATGATTTCCCAGACGCCCTCCCGCGTGGGGTGCGGTCGGACCTGAATGGGCTGCGTGACCTTGCCGGCCGCGCGCAGCCCCTCTTCCAGTTCCGCCATCTTCTTCGGGTCGTAGTAGGTCCGGTGGTTCGGACCCGACACGATCTGGCGGACCTTCAGAGTCGGTTGCACTTGATCTTGCATCTAGCCTCCTGTGGGTTGCGCCTGCTGAGGGCACGGAGTCATGGTCCCGCGCACCCCTGCCGCATCAACCCCGCGCCGGCACGCATCGGCGCTCAGTCCGCGAACAGGTCGACCGCCTGCGCATGCTGGTCTTGCAGGCCCGTCGCCTGAGCCGCAGCGACCTGGATCGGGATGACCCGGCCTCGTGCGTCAAGCGCGTTGCCGCCGCCACCGTCGCGCATCGCCTCGGCCACCGCCATGAAGCGCGCGCGGCTCTGCGCATCGCGGCGCACCTGAAACTGCGCATCCACCACGCCGTTGACCCGGGCCCACTGGTTCCACGCGAAGCTGCGGCCCAAACCCACCGTGGTGCTGGTGCTGGGGAAGCGGTCCGCCGTGCGGACCAGCTCTTCCCAGCTCGCGCCGAATTCCACCTCGTCGAACCGGCTGTGGCGCCCGGTCAGGGCGCGGTACTCCAGCCGCAGCGCGCGCTCCAGCAGGTCCGGATGGTGGGCCGCCAACCACCACAGTTCCCAGGCCTTGCTGGCCGGGCAGTAGAAGCACGCCGACTTGATGGGCACCATGTCCGCGCCCAACACCTGCGCGATGACGCGCACGCAGTCGGCGCGGTCCCAGCCGATCAGCTGCAGGGGGTACAGGTAGTCGAAGTCCGCGTCGGCCTCGCGCGGCACCTTCGAGCGACGCATGTCGGCCTTGCCGCAGTCGTAGCCAATCAGCTTCACGATCCGCTCGCCCTTGGCCTGCGCCGCAAGCCACAGCGCGTGCGGCGGGCGCGCGGCCGGACCGCGCGTCACGCCCTTGAGGTACTGGTCCTGGCAGTCGGTCTTCCATTTGATCGAACAGGACTTGAGCCCGAAGGCGAGCGAGGGCAGCGTCTCGTTGGACCAGCAGTTGCCGTACAGGTCGGTGTAGCCGGTGGACGCCATCGTGAGCTTGCGGCAGACCTGCACGAGCGGCCAGCCCCACCGTCTCAGCAACGCGTTGACGCGATCGAGGTGGAGCAAGGTCTCAGGCTTCTCCCCGCCGGTGTCGGCGAAGGTGATGACATCGGGGCGCAGCCCGGCCTCATGCAGCGCGATCAGCAGCGCCGTCGAGTCGACACCCGCACCGAAGCACAGGGCCACCAACCGTCCTAGCAATGCGGCACGCAGTCGCTCCACCTGCTCGGGGGTGAGGACCGGAAGCGAGCCGGCCTGGGGCGGTGCCGATGTATCCACTGGGGAGCCCGTGAAGGAGATGGCGTCGATGCTCCCGGCTACACCCTGCCCTTCAAGCCCGCGCCGCCCGTCTATTCCGCGCTCACTGCACGCATGTGCATGCGACGCCTGCGGCGCAGCCTTGCGCGCGGCGGCCGGCGCGCGCCATACTGGCCCGGACCTTGTGGCCCTTCCGTGGCCAACCTCGCAAGAGGAGGCATCCGCTGCCCCTGCGCAGCGGCGTTAGCGGTCGAGACCCGCACTCGCATCCGTCCCGATACCGGGACTTGCGCGCCAGCCGTGGCGCGACGACAGCCAGCCCCGCCCAACGGGGCCACCCACCCATCGGCCGGCATCGCTGGCTCGACACCTCGCAGGACTGTCCTGCATCCATCCACCCCGAGCTCGGGTCTTCCCGAGCCGGGAGGACCGTGCTCATGCGCTTGAAAGGAAGCGTCATGACCCACGACACATCCACCGCCCTCCTGGACGTTGACGGCCACGCCGACGAAGGCGCGGAAAGCACGCCCAGCGTGATCACCGCCAGCCTCGTGCCCGAGGACCGCCGCATGCAGTTCCTGCCGTCCAAGTTCGGACTGGTCGGCATGTTGCGCGTCGAGATGAGCATCTACGCCTGGATGCAGCGCCTGTGCCCGGCCTACAACGGCGGTCACTGGAACTTCATCGAGCTGTCCAACGACGGCGGCTACATGGTCCCGACCGGCGCCGACACCTTCGACATGAGCGTCGACGGCAACGGGTTCGAGGGCCAGGTATCGGCCGACACTGCCGGCCTGATCGCCACGATCTTCGCGCTGAACGCGCTGATCTGGCAGGGCCTGGACAAGCTCAACGACAAGTACGAGCAGCTGCTCGAGTACATCGGCCATCACCCCGACCACCTGGTGATCCGCCGCGCCATCGACTAGCGGGAGTCGGCCATGCCCACATATCGGCTGCGCCGCTTCCTGAACCTGCTGGCCGGCCTGCGCCGTTGCACCGTCCCGGACCTGATCCCCATCGTGCGCGAGCGGCGGCACTCCGTGCTGCTGCGCGTGGCGGCGCTGCGCTGGCTGATCCACCTGGCGCCGCTGGAGGTCACCCAGGGCCGCTGCTACCTGGCGCGGCGACGCCTCGTGCGCCAGCACTACGGCGTCTGAAGCCGCCGCAAACCACCCGCTGCAACCGCGGCGACGTTCATCCAACCCCTCGTGGTGCCGCAACCCCGAGGGGATGCGGCCCACCTTCACCGGAGACCGCCATGAACCTGGCCCAACTCGATCGCGCCGAACTGGAAGCGATCATCCTGACGCCACCGTCCACCGAGGCCGAACCCCTGCGCTGCTCGGAGGCCCTGACGGCCGAGCTGCTGCCGCCTCCCGGCGACGTGCGCTCGACCCGCCTGCGCCACGTCCTGGCTGCGGCGCACGAACTGCTGGTCCGCGTGGCCTCGCAGACCGTGCAGGGCCGCAGCATCCTCGGCTCGCCGACCCTCGTGAAGGACTTCCTGAAGGTCCACTTCGCGGGCGCCGAGCGCGAGACCTTCGTCGTGCTGTTCCTTGACGCGCACATGCGCGTGCTGGCCACCGAGGAGCTGTTCACCGGCACGCTGACTCAGACCTCGGTCTACCCGAGGGAGATCGTGCGGCGCGCGCTGGAGCACAACGCGGCCGCGCTGATCTGCGCGCACTCGCACCCGTCCGGCGATCCGACGCCTTCGCCGGCCGACCAGCGCCTCACGGACAGCCTGAAGTCGGCGCTGGCATGCATCGACGTGCGCCTGATCGACCACCTGGTGGTGGCCGGCTCGGCCTGCGCTTCGTTCGCCGAGGCCGGGCTGCTCTGAGGCTCATCCAACGCCGGCCACCGGCCGGCAAGACGGAGACCATCATGAACTACATCGAGCTTGGCCCCGTGCCCGCCGAAGAGAGCTGCGCCCAGGTCGGCGCGCCAGACTACGAGCGTGATGCTCGCCGCGAATGCGGCGTATACAAGCGCATGCTGGAGCGCATGTTCCCGGTGCCGGAAGGCGTCGAGGCGCGCTTCACCGTGCGCAAGTACCCGCACGACTTCGGCAGTTACTTCGAGGTCTGCGTCGCCTACGGCTCGCGCGACGGCCACGGCATCAGCACTGCGCCGTCTGACTATGCGTTTCGCGTGGAGTCGGGGTCCCCGCTGCACTGGGATGCCATCGCGCAGTACGAACTGGCCTGGTACGAGCGCCGCGAGGCCTACGCCAACGCGGTCAGCGAGCAGCGCCTGGCACCCGGCGAGATCCCGGCCCACTATGCGGCCGTCTCGCCCCCGAGCCTGCCGCGCGACGCGAAGTTTCACGAACTGCTTGCCGCCTACCCGCTGTAGGTGGATGCGCTGGCGTCATCTCAATGAGGGCGCCGATTCCTGCGTCCCCGGACTCGTTCCGGGGACCACCCGACAGCCTCCCGCATCGCCGCGTGGTGGTTGTCGAGTGGTCCTGCGTGCAATGCCGACGACATGATCTCGATCAAGTCGCCGGCCCGTCATTCCGCGAAGATCAATCACGGTGATGGCGCCGTGGCCCTCACCTCATCGCTACATCTTCGCCATGGCGAAAGGGGGTCACCATGAAAGTCGTCCTCGCCGTCGACGGCAGTGTCTACACCAAGCACATGCTGGCCTACATTGCCGCGCGTGAAGAGCTGGTGGGCAAGGACAACGAGTTCGTCGCTCTCAACGTGACGGTGGCCGTGCCGCCACACGCGACGCACTTCCTCAGTCACGATCTTCTACAACAGTACTACCAGGACGAAGGCGAAAAGGTCTTGAGGCCGGTCCGCGAATTTTCGCAGATGCAGGGTTGGAAGCTGCGCGAGCGCCATGCGGTCGGCCATCCCGGTGACACCTTGGCCGAGATGGTCAACGACGAAAAGCCAGACCTGCTGGTGATGGGCTCACATGGCCATGGTGCCTTCCTCAGCGCAGTGCTCGGCTCGGTCGCCTCCCGCGTGCTGGCGCACACCAAGGCGCCTGTGCTCATCGTCCGCTGACACCGAGAGGAGGCGCCGTGGAAGATGCTTTCAAACATGTACTGGTCGCCAGCGATGGGTCACCGTTGGCGGACAAGGCCATCGCGCTGGCCCTGCAGGACGCCGGCAACGCGCGTATCACGGCCCTCATCGTGGCCCACGACTACGGCCTGGCCGAGTACGTCCGCGCGGCAATAGGCCATCGCCCAGATGCCCAGGAGCTGCGCGAAGAGATTGCAGCAGGCGCCCGACGCGACCTCGAAGAAGCTCTGGCTCGCGCCGGCCGTGGAGATCCACGGATCGCCCAGATCGAGCGCCGCGTCATCATCAGCGAACGCTCGCCCAGCCATGAGATCGTGGACACAGCGGGGCACGGCCCCTGCGATCTCATCGTGATGGCTTCGCACGGCCTGGGTGGCGGAAAGATGGCGCCCTTCCTGGGAAGCCAGGCCCTGGCGGTGCTCTCGGCCGCCAAGGTGCCGGTGTTGGTGGCGCGCTGAAGCCGCAGGTCAGCAGGTCTGCACGAAGGCTGAGTTGGGCCCCTTGCCTGCTTGCGTTGCGGACGCGGTGTGTGGGCACGAAAGCCAAGAGGGCTTGTGGCCCGGGACCGGGCCCGCGCTGTATGCATGCGCGAGACCGTTCACGCAGGGCTTGATCCAGCGCAATGCCAGTGGCGTTTGTGATTCCTAGACTTTCCCGCCGAGCGCGGGCAATTCCGATGCAGAAGGCAAGGTGACGAACACCCACGCTGCATGGTCCCGCAACGAACAACACAGGATGAGCGCTAGTTTGAGATGAACACCGACGCCGAAGTCCAAAACCGACGCCAGTTCGATGCGCTTCGCCGCTTGCTGCTGTCGCTGCAGTCAGAGGTCTCCGCAGCCATGGCGGCCGCGCGAGCGTCTATCGCAGACGACGGCGCTGAAAAAGCCGACATCACGGACCTGAAGGATGTTGCCGAGAAGGCGCAGCGCGGAGCCGTTTACGACGCGACGATGGCACGCGCCGTGCGCGAGTTGCAAGATGTCGAGGACGCCCTCACCCGGCTCAAAGAAGGCACCTATGGCACCTGCACAGCATGCGGCGGGCCGATCGCGAATGCCCGGCTGGAGATCAATCCGGCGGCACGCCTATGCATCGAGTGTCAGTCGCAGCAAGAGCAGCATGCATGACGCCCCGGGTCGCTCGGGCATTGGCAGCACAGCTAGCCATGCCGATGACCTGATTTCGATCAAGCCGCGGTAGCGCACTCCGCGAAGATTCTCCGAGGCGCAGACGCCTTGGACCTGCCCCCTTCCCAAGGCAGAGCCAGTGCTGCACTGGGCGAGATAGCTATCGATAAGACTGGTCGATCCGAACGCGCCGGATGGTCACCTCCGTGCAGTACGCTACCGTGAGGAGGAAACGATTCAATGGCACAGGATGCACTTCGGCTGGCGGTACTCATCGACGCGGACAACGCCAGCGCAGCGGTCACCAAGGAATTGCTTGAAGAGGTCGCGAAGTACGGGACCCTGACGGTGAAGCGCGCCTACGGCGACTGGACCACACAAAACCTGGTCGGCTGGAAAGAACACCTGCATCGCCATGCCATTCAGCCGATGCAGCAGTTCGCATACACGAAGGGCAAGAATTCGACGGACAGTGCTTTCATCATCGACGCCATGGACTTGCTCTACGCCGGCAACGTCGACGGTTTCTGTCTCGTCTCCAGCGACAGCGACTTCACCAGACTCGCCACGCGTCTGCGTGAAGCTGGCAAAGTCGTCTATGGGTTCGGCGAGCGCAAGACCCCAGAGCCGTTCATCGCAGCCTGCGACAAATTCATATTCACCGAAGTGCTGAAGCAGCCCGCTGCCGGCGCGGCGACACAAGCCCCCTTGCAGGTCCAGGACATCCCTGCTCTTCAGGGCCTTCTAGCTCACGCGATCCGCGAAACGCTGCGCGACACCGGATGGGCCTCCCTGGCTGCGGTCGGAAGCTTCATCGGGAAGAACAACACCTCGTTCGACGCCCGAAACTACGGATTCAGCAAGCTCAGCGACCTTGTTCGAAAGCAACCGTACCTCGACTTCAAGGAGGAAACCGATGCTTCTGGCTTTGTGCATTTGCACGTGCGACTGAAACAGTAGACCTTGGCCAGATCCGGCGACGGCCCGACGCGCTTCTAAAGTCCGCGAGTCGGGTCTGTCGAATGGTTTCACCCACGTGGTTGTTCCCCTTGTCGGCATGATCTCGATCAAGTCGTGCGCTTGGCGTTCCACGAAGATGGGGCGAGCAGTGGCCATGGGGCGCCCTGCGGTCAGCCGCTGAAGGAGGAAGCCATGTCGACAATGAAGGCCACCGTATTCGTGGAGCCCGGGCGCATTGAGCTGCGCGAAAAGCCCATCCCCGAGGTCGGCCCGCTGGACGCGCTGATACGAGTGACCACGACAACGATCTGCGGCACCGACGTGCATATCCTGAAGGGCGAGTACCCGGTGGCCAGCGGATTGACCATCGGCCACGAGCCCGTCGGCGTCATCGAGCGGCTGGGGTCCGCCGTTCAGGGCTACGAGGAAGGACAGCGCGTCATCGCCGGCGCGATCACGCCCAGCGGGTGGAGCAACGCCTGCCTTTGCGGCTACTGCTCTCAGGACGGCGCCGGCACCAAGCACGGGTGGAAGCCCCTCGGCGGCTGGCGCTTCGGCAACACCATAGACGGCTGCCAGGCCGAGTATGTCCTGGTGCCCGACGCGATGACCAACCTCGCGCCGGTGCCCGACGGGCTCAGCGACGAACAGGTCCTGATGTGTCCGGACATCATGTCCACAGGCTTCAGCGGCGCCGAGCGCGCCAACATCCGCATCGGCGATGTGGTGGCCGTGTTTGCGCAGGGCCCGATCGGGCTGTGCGCAACGGCCGGCGCCAAGCTCAGCGGCGCCAGCGTCGTGATCGGCGTGGACCGGCTGGCCGGCCGGCTGGTGATCGCGAACCGGCTGGGTGCCGACCACGTGATCGATGCCAGCAAGGTCGATCCCGTCGAAGAGATCCTGCGCCTGACGGGCGGCCGCGGCGTCGACGTCGCCATCGAGGCCCTCGGCACGCAGCAGACCTTCGAGGCTGCGCTGCGCGTGCTGCGCCCTGGCGGCACGCTCTCCAGCCTGGGCGTGTACTCCACGGACCTGACGATTCCGCTGGGCGCCTTCGCGGCGGGGCTGGGCGATCACCAGATCGTCACCACGCTGTGCCCGGGCGGCAAGGAGCGCATGCGCCGGCTGATGTCGGTCATCGAGTCAGGCCGCGTCGACCTCGGCGCGATGGTGACGCACCGCTTCAAGCTCGACGACATCGTCGCCGCCTACGATCTCTTCGGGCACCAGCGGGACGGCGTGCTGAAGGTCGCGATCACGCCCTGACCGCATCGCTCCGTCCGGTCGGACGGTTGCACGGGGCCTTCAAGGCGCCTGCAGCGGTGCGGCGAGTTCTGGCTCCCCTTCGATGCCGACCCACGCTGATCGCGTGAAGTGCGTCATCGTCGCCGCCACGCTGGCGGTCGCGACGGGAGTCAGCAGGTTCAATTCCTGGACCTTGGCCGCATCCTCGTCGCTGGGCGCCGGCCGACCGACGAGATAGCCCTGAACCTCGTTGCAGCCTTCGCGCTTGATCCGCTCCAGCTGCACCTCGGTCTCCACGCCTTCCGCGACCGTTTTCATGCCCAGCCTGGCACCGAGTTCGACGACGGCCCCGACCACCGCCGCACAGTCGGGCCGGTCCACGCAGTCACGGACGAACGACCCGTCGATCTTGATCTTGTCGAAGCTGAAGACGCGCAGGTGCGCCAGCGACGAGTAGCCGGTCCCGAAGTCGTCGAGCGCGACGCGCACGCCCAACGCACGCAGTTGCCGCAGTTCCTCAAGACCGCCTGCTTCCCGATGCATGAGCGCGGTTTCCGTCACCTCGATCTCGAGTCGCGCCGCCGGCAGGCCGCTCTGCGCCAGCGCATGGGAGACGGTCGGCACGAGGAGCCCGGTACCGAGCTGGACCGGCGAGATGTTGACCGCCACGCTGGCCGCATCCTGCCAGCGGGCCGCCTCGCGGCATGCCCGGTTGAAGACGAAGGTCGTCAGCCGGTCGATCAGCCCGGAATCTTCCGCCACCGGAATGAACTCGGCCGGAGAGATCCAGCCGCGCTGCAGATGGTGCCAGCGAACCAGCGCTTCCCTGGCCGTCGTGGCGCCGGTCCCGATGTCGACGATGGGCTGGTAGAACACGAAGAGCCCTTCTTCGGTTTCCAGGGCGCGGCGCAGCCTGACCTCCATCTGTACGCGCTCGCGTACCTGGGCTTCCATGTCGGCCGAGAAGGTGCGAGCACCGCCCTTGCCCGCGCTCTTGGCCGCGTACAAGGCGATGTCGGCTCGTGACAGCAGCGCCTCGCTGTGGGAGCCATGTTCGGGCGCGACGGCGATGCCGATGGATGCGCCGATCTGCACGCTGTGATCGGCGTCCAGGCGGTAGGGAGCGCCGATCGCCTCCACCAACCGGATGGCGAGGCGCTCGGCAGTCTCGCGGTCGCCGCGGGGAAGCAGCACCGCGAACTCGTCGCCACCCAGCCGCCCGACCACCATGTCCGTGGCTTCGCATTCCTCGCGCAGCCGGCCCGCGACCTGGCGAAGAAGGACGTCGCCGATCCGGTGCCCGCGCGTGTCGTTGACCATCTTGAAGCCATCGAGGTCGACGAACATCAGCGCCAGGCCTGCGTCCGCAGGCTCCAGCGCGCTGTCCAGCTGCTTCCTGAACGTCGCGCGGTTGGGCAGGCCCGTCAGGCTGTCGTAGAGCGCAAGTTGCCGAACGTGGTTCTCCGTCTCGACCTCCTTGGTGACGATCGTCCAGCTGAGCATCGGCCCCATGTAGGACCCATCGTCATCGGTGATCGCCGAGACCTGCAGGTCCAGCGTCTCGGGACCGAGGCGAACTCGCGCATGGTGCGGCAGGTTCGACGGATCGGACAGGATCCTGCGCTGATGTTCCGGATGCTTGTGGAAGACATCGATCGAGCACCCCTGCAGCTCTGCCACGGTGATCGGCAGCAGGTGCTCGATGCGGCCGAGCGTCCGGCGCGACGTCTCGTTGACGTAGTCGATGTTGAACGTCTGCGGATCCACGGTCATCACCGCCACCGGCATGTCGTCGATCATGCGCAGCAGCCGACTCTGTTCGGACTCGCGGCGCTGCGCCTCGGTCCGGGCGTTGACCATGTGAGCGAAGTCCCGGGACTGGATGAAGATGATCTTCACGGCCGCGGCAACCACGAGACCCGCGTTGATCACGAGCGCAATGAGCCCCGGTTTGCCCGTCATCGCAAGGAACACCACGATGGGAATGCCGCCGACGACGGCGATGATCAAGGCGGCCGACCTCACATGGATGAGGCACAGCATGCTCCCGAGCATCGTGATGGTCAGGAAGAAGGCGACATGCGCCTGTTCGCTCTCGCCGCCATAGGGGAAGAGCGCGAAGGCCCACAGCGGGAAGCCGATCGCCAGGATCGCCGCAATCAGGTTGGTTCGCCGCAGTTCCCGCGCCGCGATGTCTGCGCTGAGCGGCGATGGCGGCTTCGTTGACTGCCTCCACCAGAACAGAAGGCGAAGCACGCAGATGGCTGTCAGCGCACCCGTCGTGTAGACGGTGAGCGTGATGGGGGCCATGTCGTAGAAGAGGATCGCCAGCACCCACGCATTCACCACCAGGATGAAGTACATCAGTGGGATCAGCCTGGCCAACGCGGCGAACTGGACCATGCGCAGTTCGGGGCTGTCTGTGCGCACGGACAGCCAGTCCGACAGCAGGCCAAAGACCTTGCTGATGCGCATGTCGCCGACGCTTTTCACGCTGGCGTCGTCCCTGCGCAGCTGACCCGGTGGACGATGTTTGCAGCCCGCGCGGCGCGAGGCGCTCCCCGTCCCTGGAGGTTGCTGACTACTGCATCAACGAAACGGCTTCCCTCCCCCATTCGACTCCCGCGTCCTGGCTTTCAGAGCCTTTTGGTAGGTCGGCAACTCACTTGGAACCGAACAGCGACAACCGCTCAAGGCGGCCCCAGCGCTTGCGCCGGCAAATGCAGGCAAAACGCCGCCTTGTGTACCCAAATTGGGTACATCGCATTGTACCTATAAAAGGTACGAGTGACGAGGAGCATAAATACACAGGAGATGCAGGTTCTGACCCGGTGGCTGCGCGAACAGCGCGAAGGCCTGGGCCTGAGCATGCGCGAACTGGGGTTGCGCTTGGGGATGCCGCACTCCTTTGTCCAGAAGGTGGAACTGGGCGAGCGTCGCCTGGATCTGGTGGAGTATGTCTGGTATTGCAGAGGCCTGGGTATCCAGCCACTGAACGGCCTGGAACTCGTGGAGGGCTGCATGGACTCCAAACTCGGCACCGGCCAGGGCTTCTGGAATTGACAGGCGGGTCTGCCTGCGCCCGCCTCGGCCTTGAGCGCCGTCAAGCGGTGGCAGCAGCGTCCATGACCAGCGCGTCGAGGTCAATCACGCAGTCCGCCATGGCATTGAGTTCCGGCGTCTGGGACACGTAGAACTCGCGGGCATAGTGACCCAGGCGCAGCACCTCGCGCTTCATGTCCATGAACATGCGCTTGTGCTCGGGGTCCAGCGGACCATCCGCCTCGTCGCAGAACAGGGTGCCGTATTGACGGCCGGTGTTGCCCGCGAGGTAGAGCGCGATGGCGCGCGTCAGGCACTCGTTGATCCAGACGCGCTCGCCGCCGCTGACCAGCTTGAGGCTCTTGGACTCGCCGCGCAGCCCGTCGTGCACGATGATGTCGAAGTCCTCGCGCAGGTCGCCCTTGGCCGTCTCCGTCTGGGTGATGACCTCCAGCGTGAAGCGCGCGCCGTAGCAGGCCAGCAGCAGGTCGTTGGCCAGCGCCGAGAAGGTCGGACCTGCGTCGTCGATGTCGAGCGCGATCACGCCGTCGTTGCTGAGACACTTGGACAGCAGGGTCCACGCGGACAGCTCTCGTTCCACGCGCGAGGCGCGCTCGTCAACGTCGAGGCGCTGGGCCCGAAGCGCTTCGAGTTGCCGAACTTGGCTCAGCCACTGCTCGTGCTGCCGCACGGCCGCCAGCTCGGCCGCTTCGGCGGCGCGCAGTTGGTCGGATGCCTGACCAGCAGCGCGTCGCGCCTGGGCCAGCCGGGCTTGGTCGAACGGCGCCGGCAACGCCTGCAGTTGCTCGGCGAGCCCTGCCAGAGCCTGCGTGTGCGCCGCGATGCTGCGCTCCTTGTCCTCGGCCAGCCGCTGCAGGGAGGCCGCGTGCTCGGCTCGCTCCGCGGCCTCCTCGGTCGTTTCGGCCACCACGTCGGCGGGC
Organism: Roseateles depolymerans; assembly: GCA_003241055.1. Lineage (GTDB taxonomy): Bacteria > Pseudomonadota > Gammaproteobacteria > Burkholderiales > Burkholderiaceae_C > Pelomonas > Pelomonas depolymerans_A. The sequence continues at coordinate 42,555 of QFOD01000019.1, read as the reverse complement.
AGACCGTTCAGTTCCTCTTCCAGGACCGCCAGAGCGTCCTGCGCTTGCCGGAGTTCGCCTGCGGTAGCGGCCAGCAGGGCCAGCGCGCTATGGCGGGCCTGCGCTGCATCGAGCACCGCTTCGCAGCGGTTGCGTCGCTCGCACGCCGTGGGGAACCGGCTCAGTTCCGTGGCGAGCGTCTCCAGGTCACGCAACGCCTGCTGCTTGCGCGTGCCGACGGCCGCCAACTGTGCTTCCACCGAAGGAACCAGCGCCTGCGCTTCGCGGGCATCCCCCAGGAGCTGGCAGCGGCCCTGCAGATCGGTCCCGGCGCAGGGCACGCGCTCGACCAGACCGAAGCGTCGCGCCAGGTCTGCCTGCCGTACGGCCAGTTGGCCGGCCTCGCGATCGAGCGCTTCGATCCCCTGGCGCAGCAGCCCCTGCTGCGCCCGCAGCCCTTCGAGCCGCGCCACTTCGGCCTGCGACGCGCGAACGCCCTCCTCTCGTGCGGCGACCACGCGCTCGGCCACCGGCAGCCGGTGGATGGCCCACTGCACCCGCGCCGTGCGGGCGACGACCAGCCGATGCGAGTTGAGCTGGCCTTGCAGGCGCTGACGGCGGCTGGCGTGCTCGCGGCACCGCGTCGCAACGCGTTGACGAAGCGCTTCTTGGCGCTGACCGATACGCGTCGCCTCGTTGGACAGGCGGCCCAGCGCGGCGTCGTGTTCTCCCGACGCCCGTGTCATGGCCGCTTGAACCTGGGCGCGGCGGATTTCCGTGCCCTCTGCCGCCCGGCCTTCCGACTCCAGCCGCGCAACCAGGCCCTTGGCCTCGGTCTCCTGGCCGGCGCACCGCTCGCGCAGTTGCCGCGCCGCATCGACCTTCGCAGGACACTCGCTGCCCGACTTGATCGACCGCTCCAGCGCGGTCTGCGTCTCTGCGGCCTTGGCCTGCTCCTGCCGGACCACGCCCAGCCCCGCCTTCAAGAGCTTGGCGACCTCGGCGGCACGGCTTCCCTGCGCACGGACTTCGTCCAGACCCAGCAGGTCGGCCAGCAGCGTCTTGATCTCGCCGTTCTTGTAGGCCGACAAGGGACGCTTGCCCTGCGCCGAGAACACCGACGCGAAGAAGGTTTCCGAAGGCCCGAGGATCTCGCACACGGCCCGTTCGTAGGTGTCGACCTTGCCGTCCACCGGCGTGCCATCGGACAGCACCACGGGCTTCCAGTCCCCCGCCACCGACTCGAACAGGAACGCCTCGGTCTTGCGTTTGCCGTTGACCCTGAAGACGAGGTGCGTCTTGTAGCGAACACCGCCGTGGGACCACACCAGTTCCTTCTGGCTCTCAGGCAGGTAGACATGGTCGTAGTAGCTGAACGCGCCGAGGCCGTCAGCACCGGCGCGCGACGGCATCACCAGGTAGGGGTGAAGGTTGTCCATCAGCGTCGTCTTGCCGCGACCGTTGGCGCCGCCGATGGCGACCAGGACCGCGTCCCCCAGCAAGGCGTCCAGGTCCAGGCTGATCGAGTCGCGTCCCAGGCCGCTGCGGATGCCCCTGAAGCCGGTCAGCGTGATGGCGTGTGGCATGTACCCGGCCTGCTGCTGGCCGGCCGCTGCCGAGGTGGTTGCTTGCGACATCTGGTGTCCTCCGCCAGACCCCCATGGGTCATCTGCAAGCAGTCTCCAATCGGAGTGTGGGAGATCAACCCCACGTCACGGCCCCGCACGCCACGGGGGCCTAAACCGCAGCGCCGGTGGCCCGGCCGCGCGCCACGATTTCAGGTTCGTGAATGTGTGGGCCGTCAAGAATCAATTGGTAACTAGATCGGCACTCGCCTAATCTGCGCGCGCCGAATCGCGACACATCGTCAGGACGCGAGCTATCCATGCATTGCGTCGGCTTTGCCCTGGGCGCCACAAAGCTGAAGAAGACCGCGCGATTCGGCAACTACAACCAGATGTTGGGAGTTCCATGTCGTCCACGCGTCCACCGCTCAAAGTTCGTACCAAGCTGGCTCTGGCTTTCGGCAGCCTGTCGCTGCTCGTCCTGACGGTCGCCATCCTCTCGCTCGTTGCGCTCGATCAGGCTGCCGGCAGCTTCGCCAGCTACGTCAACGGCCTCAACAGCCGGGCGACGGTGCTTGGCCACGTTCTGACGGCCGTTGATGCCCGCGCCGTCTCCGCGCGCAACCTGGTGCTGGTGTCCAAGCCGGCGGATCTCGACGCGGAACACAAGCAGGTCGTGGCGGCGCACGAGGAGGTCCAGCGTGAGCTGCGCAGGTTGGTCTCCATGTCCCGCGCGGACGAGGACTCCACTGAAGCGCAGGCGCTCATTGCCGAATTGGCCCGCGTCGAAGAGCAGTACAGCGTCGTGGCCCTTGCGATCGTGGACCTGGCCTTGAAGGAGCAGCGCGACGCCGCGATCACCAAGATGAACGACGAGTGCCGTCCCCTCTTGGCGAAGCTGCTGAAGATCGGAAGCGACTACCGCGAACTGACCGAAGCACGGGCCACCACCATGATCGATTCCTCCGTCACCCACACGCGGCGCCAGCGTCTGTTGTTGGCCGTGGCGTGCTCGATCGCGCTGGCGCTGGCCGTCGCGGCAGGGATATTGATCACCCGCGACCTGAGCCGCGCGCTCGGCGCCGAGCCTCACGCGCTGAGCAAGGCGGCCGAGCTGGTCGCCACGGGCGATCTCAGCCAGGTTCCTGGCGTTGCCGTTGCACCTCGAGGCAGCGTACTGGCTTCCCTCGGAGCCATGCAGGAAAGCCTCGCTGGCATCGTTTCCCAGGTGCGCGACGCGTCGAACGCGATCGCCAGCGGCGCGCAGCAAATCTCATCGGGCAACACGGACCTGAGCCAGCGCACGGAAGAACAGGCCAGCGCGCTGCAGCAGACGGCAGCGACCATGGATCAACTGGGCACCACCGTGCACAGCAACGCGGACACTGCGAGCAGGGCCAACGAACTCGCCGCCCAAGCGCGCGACGTCGCCAGGCAAGGCGGCGGTCTGGTCGACGAGATCGTCGCCATGATGACGGGCATCAGCGCGAGTTCGGCCAAGATCAGCGACATCATCGGCGTCATCGATGGCATCGCCTTCCAGACCAACATCCTGGCGCTGAACGCCGCGGTGGAAGCGGCCCGCGCCGGCGAGCAGGGCCGCGGCTTCGCCGTCGTGGCTGGCGAGGTCCGCACACTCGCGCAGCGGAGCGCCCAGGCGGCCAAAGAGATCAAGCAGCTCATCACGGCCAGCGTCGAGCAGGTCGACCACGGCACGCTGCTGGTGAACCGCGCCGGCACGACGATGCAGCAAGTCGTCTCCTCGGCGGGCCAGGTCAGCAGCCTCGTCTCGGAGATCACGTCGGCCAGCACCGAGCAAAGCACCGGCGTGGGCCAGGTGGGCAATGCCATCGCGCAGATCGACCAGGTCACCCAACAAAATGCCGCCCTCGTCGAACAGTGCGCAGCCGCGGCCGACAGCTTGAGGCGCCAGGCCGACAGCCTCGTCGAGGCGGTCGCGGTGTTTCGCCTGCAAGCAGGAACTTCAGGCTCGGCCTGAAATCGGCCATTCGGCCTCCCTGGTGGTGACCTCCGGCGTCCGCGCCCCCAACCGCGCCCCTAATGCGGCCGTGATGCGCACGGCTGTCCTGACGGCATGGAGATGGCGCGCCGAAGGTCAAATCGAATCTCGACGCCCCCGGCGATAGCCGCGCTTTGGTAGTTTTACCAATGCCCCAGCCGATTGCAAGAAAGCCGACAATTTCAGCTTCGTGAATATATGACTCGCGAAGAATCAATTTGTCACAGGATTTGGCCTCACCTACCCTTCTGGATTCCGGACTGCTGTACATCGTCAGGATGAGGGGATCAGTGCCCGACGCCGAGCTTGCCATGGACTCGGCAGAACCAAGAAGGCCACATGCAGGTAGCGCTGCAGTCGGTTGCCGCAGCAACAGCGGCACTGCTATTTTCGATTGGGATCAACGCCAAGGAAGCCGATTTACCTTGCGGCGCATATCGGCTCGCATATTACGAGCTCGGCACGCTTTACTTCACGGACAGGCAAGGGAATCCCGGCGGCGTTGACTACGAGGTTGCGCAGGAGTTGAGCAAGCGAACCGGTTGCAAATTCCTTGCCGTGCTGGAATCCCGGGTGCGGACCTGGGAGCAATTCAGTCGAAACGCGCTTGACCTGACGCTGTCGGCAATTCCGTCCCGCGAGCGGGAAAAGACAGCGGAGTTTGTGCCGTACCTGAAAGGGCGCACTTTCGTCGTGGCTCGGGCCGATGTGGCCGAACGGGCTCGCACGCTGCAGTCATTCAGCGCCGACCAGAAACTGACAGTTGCCGTCGTGAAGGGCTTCAGCTACGGCCCTTATTTCGATGCTTGGCTGCAGCAAATGCGCCAGCAACGACGCATCGTCGAAGCCTCTGATTTCAATATCGCGGTCAAACTCTTCGAGCATGGCCGGGCCGATGCGATCCTTGTCAATCCGTTCAGCCTGCCAGTCCTCGGCAGGAACGAAAACACCGCCAGCCAATACCGTATTGTCTACTGGCAAAACGATGACATCGCTGTCGGCGCCCTTGCGATGTCGCGCACGCGTATACCTGAATCGGACAGGAAGCGCTTGCGCGACGCGCTGGCTTCGATGCTGCGCGACGGCACCATCGAATCCATCGTCGGGCGCCATATGGGCGAAGCCGTCGCGCGGGAATTAATATTCAACGGCAATGACATCCAAAGGAGAAAACCTACCGAACGCAAGCTTAAACAAGTTGACGCAAAACCTGCCTCTCAATAGGTTTATTCACGATCCAACCCGAGCGCATCACGCGCTTTCACGAACGAATCGACATTGGATCTATGAATCTCAAACTACGTCAACTCGATCTGAATCTGCTCTTGGTCTTTGACGCGCTGATGATCGAACAGAACCTGACGCGCGCCGCCACCCGACTGCACATGAGCCAGCCTGCGGTCAGCAACGCGCTCGCGCGGCTGCGGCGGCAAGTGGGCGAGACCCTGTTCGTCAGACAGGCGCGAGGCATGATCCCTACCGCTCGCGCCCACGAGCTCCACGATCCGATTCGCAGAGCGCTCGCCATCCTCCAGGAGGGTTTCTCGCCGCATCCTCAATTCGATCCCGAGGGCGCGAGTCATTTCACTTTGGCCCTGACCGACTACGGGCAGCTGGGCGTGCTACCCGGGCTCTTGGCCCGGCTGCAGCTTCGCGCGCCAGGCATGCGCTTGAAAGTGCTGCGCCATGAAGTCGCTGAATCCTTGCCGCAGCGACTGGCGGACGGGACGCTCGATTTGGCGCTCGACTATATCTACATCGACAACCCCAACCTGCTGTATCAACCGTTGGTGGATGAAGAGCTGATAGTGATTGGTCGAACTGGCCACCCGGCCTTTGACGGAGGTCTGACGCTCGCCAAGTTCGAGCAGTGCATGCATGTCAGTATCCAGCCACGTCCAGGACGAAGCGCCCCGCTCGAGATTGCACTGGGCACCAACGGGCTGCAACGGCAGGTGCAGGCCTTCGTTCCCAACTACATGGCGATCCCTGCCACGGTGGCCCAGACCGACCTTCTCGGCACCGTGCCGCGCCGGTTCTTCGATTTATTCGCACGGTTTTACCCAGTGCAATCGGCGCCGTTTCCGATCCCAGTGCCGCCAGTCCAGATAAGCATGATCTGGCATCGACTCCGGGAGAATTCTCCTGGCTTGCAATGGTTGCGTCAGGAGATTGCCGCAATTGCGAGCGCGGAGTCTGAAGAGGTTGAGAATTCTCAGTCACCGTAATCTGCTGGATTTGCACTGGGGCGGTATCTCCGCGCGTCATTACAGCGGGCATTGGCGCAGTTCCAAGGCGGGGCGGCAATGCGCCGATCGGAGCGCTCCGAACCGCCTCGACAGGTATCTGCCGCGATGGTCCTCGTTGCGCCGGGAGCAATGAAACGCGATTGCCGCCAGCGCCGATCGGAGGCACATGGTCCGGCCGCATGCACGCCGCTCGGCCTGGCGTGGCCGGCGCGGGCCGGGCCGCGCTCGCCCGACGTGGGTGGAAGTGGGCGGCGCTGATCGTTGCATCGCCGCTACGTTAGAGGAGCGCCTCAAAATCCAATGCCGAGCGGACGTCGGGGCAAGGAAGAAGGTCTTCGACGGCGGAGTTGCTGGGTGACGCTGTTCCAGCGCACCTCCTCGCGCGATGGTGCCACTTGGACACAGCGGACAGCGCCGGCCGTTCCGGGCTACGTCAGTCGCGTGCAGCGGTCATCAACTCCCAGGCCCGCGAGCCACATCACGCCATGAAGACCGGAGCACTGCAGTTTGCCGGGTCCGACTCCTTGGATCGCCTGCGAGAAACTAACCCCCAGTACCTGCGGTATCAGATGAAGCCCATCCCGAGACTCACTGCAATCCGTTAGTTAGCTCCCATACAATCTATTCCTTCCGTCGCGGATCTCTACCTCCCTCCCTTTTTTATCGCGACGGCTTTGCCCAGCCTCGTCTGGGCTTTCTTTTTTCGGGCATCGTGCCGCCCGACTCTCAGGTTTCGCAGGATTCGAAGAGGTCCCGGGGAATCTCGTCGCGCCGATCCTGCACGGGCGCCTGCGTCCCAGCTTGCCTGGCCGCGAGGATGTCCGCCGCGATGGCAGCCGGTTCGTCGCAAGCCAGCAGGCTCAGGCGTTCCAGCAGTGGCGAGCGCTCCACACCGCTGACCTGGCACCAGCTGGCGACCTTGCCCTCCAGGCTGGCGCAGCGCGAGATACCCGCCGCGCGGCTGCGCACCACCGGGATGACGCGCCCCTCCAGTTGCACGTCGGCCGCGCCGTCGAGAGCGCGCCGGATCGCGTCGCGGTCGACCTCGTGGCGATCCTCATCCGCCACCGCCCAGCGCACGCGGACATAGGCGCCCTGCAGCCCCTTCTCCTGCACCGCAGCCTCGATGCGCGCCAGGTCGGGTTTCCCGTCGAAGAAGAGATCCACGGTGCGCCGCGCCGGCGTCGGCCGCAATGAGAACGCTGCGGTCGATGCGTCGATGTCCCACCGCACGAAGCCCTTGTCGCCTTCCTCGCCGTGATGGAAGCGGCCGATGGAACCCGCATACGCGATCACGCGGCCAGCTTCCTCCCAGCTCTGATGCCGATGGATGTGGCCGAGCATGAAGGCCTGGGCCTGGGCGGCGAAAAGCGAAGCCGTCGTGAACTCGTGGTCGAAGCCCGCCATGGGCACGCCGTGCTCCGTGACACAGCCCGACACGGTACCGTGCGACACGCCGATCGTGGGCACGCCGGCTGCGCGGGCGTCGGCGTTGATGCGCGCGTAGCCGGCGAGCAGCGCGGCCAGCTCCCGCCCTTGCGCCTCTGCGGCATCGACGGCGCCGGCCACCGCAGCCACGGCGGCCTTGTTGACGGTGGGCACGCAGGTGAACAGCGCGCGAGTTCCCGCAGGCACCTGATCGAAACGCCAGCCGTCCGACGCGACCCAGCCCCCCTCGGCGGTCAGTGCAGCCTGGGAGATTCGGTCGGCGACATGGATGGGGTGGCGCCCGCCCAGGAGCGGAAAGATCGCCAGCGTGCCGGGCGGCTCGTGCGAGAACGTGCCCTGCAGCATCAGCACGGGGCAGTGGTTGGCCAGTTGCAGCACCCGGCGCGCCAGGCGCACCACCGCCGGGCTGTGCACGTCGAGCGCATGGTCGGTGGCGTCGCCGGAGATCACCGCGATGTCGATGTCCCCGCGGATCGCCTCCTCGATGGCGAAGCCGAAGCAGCGGTCGGCCTCGGCCAGGTTCTTCTCGCAGTAGTGAAGGTCGGAAAAGTGGCCGACTCGGATCATGGCAATGCTCCTGGAAGTTGGGGGCCCGGCGTGCGGCGCTGCGTGCCGGGCATGAACACATCGTCCGACGGTCGGGACGCCGGTCAAGCCGGCTCAGGAGAACACTTCCAGTTCGCCCCGCACCTTTTCCTGGAAGCCCGCAGCGTCGTCCGCGAAGGCAGAGACATCGTCCAGCGCGCGCTTGCGACCGCCCGCAGCCAGCTTCCAGCCCCTGCCCCAGCGCTTCTCGGCATAGGCCTCGAACCGCTCGGCGTCGATGCCCAGCGCCTGCGCTGCATCGAAGATCCACTGCAAGTCCTTGGCGTGATCGGCCCGGGACGCACCCTCACGGGCGGCGGAGCGTGCAGGGCCGGACTCCGGCTTCCCGGCACCGCCGCTCCTTTCCGCGAGGGCGGCCTGTCCGGGCGCTGCTGCTTGAGAGGCCGCAGGGGAACGCGCAGGCGCAGGTGCCGGGGCCGGTGCAACCCGCTCGGATCGCCCGGCGCTTTCCCGGCGCCCGGACCGCTCGACCAGCGGTTCCATGTCGATGACCTGGCCGCCCTCGTCGGGCTCGACCCGCGACCGGGCGTCTGCCGGCTCGCCCATCAGCACGCCCGCCGCTTCGGCCGCACGCATCTCCACGGCCTCGAAGCCATCGTCGGGGCGGAGCAGCGAGGTCACGTCGATCGGCGCTTCGAGCTCGATCAGCCACTGGGCCACGCGGCTGGGCCGGCCTTCGTCGTCGATGCGTGCGACCTCCACCAGCCGCTTGCTGATGAAGAAGGGCGTGCGCTGCCCGTCCAGGAAGCCGGAGATGCGGCCGCCACGCATGAAGCCGATGGTCGTGAACTTCTCGATCGCGGCCTGCATCGCGTAGAAGCTGTTCGTCGGCAGGTCGACGGCGCTCAGCGACTTGATGCCCGGGATGAAGAAGATGAAGCGCCCGCTGAGGTTGCACTTGCGCTGTTGGTACTCGGGGCAGCTCTCCGGGTCGCACAAGCCGCCGTTCTCGCCGCGCAGTACCGTCTTGCGGCCACCGAAGATGCGGATCACGCGCCGCCCTCCCGCATCCACCGGGACGGCCTCGTGGGTCTTGCAGTAGCGGGTCTGGCCGTCCTCGGAGTATTCGGACCAGAAGCGCCGCTCGCTCGCCGTCCAGGTCACCAGCTCGTGCGGCATCACGCTCTGCCAGGCATCGGCCGGAAACACGACCGGGAAGCGGTAGAGCCGGCGCACGCCGTCGCCGCGGTCCTCCGCGTACAGGTCCATGATCTGGCGCGCCAGCTCGGGGTTCGGGAAGTCCTCGCCACGCACCGTGAAGTACGGGACGTTCTTGGGCGTGAGCGGGTTCTTCAGCGTCTGGCAGCGCTGCAGGATGTCCCGCTCGATGGACTCGAAGCCCTTGCCGGCAGCCACGCCGGCCTCGTAGAGCGCCCGGGCTTCGGGCACCTCTTCCGCTTTGCGCGTCAGGACCTTGATGCCCGCGCGGATGCGCCCTCCCACGGGGATGCGCATCGCTCCGCGGCCGAGCAGCGTCGGAATGGCCAGCGCGCCGCCCGCCTGGGTGGCCAGTTGCATGTGGCCGTTGGCCGAGCCGTTGAGTGCCGTCACCATGGTCTGCTCCTTTCTTCACTGTCGGTGGAGTTGTGGATCAATGCTCACCCAGGCGCGCCCGTCTTCAAGTCCTGCCGGGGCGGCAGCGGCGAGCTGCGAGTCTTGGATCGCGACGCCCATCGGTCGCTTTGTTGCTGCGACGTGCCGCTATGCCTCCGCCGGGTGGCGTTGCGACCCCAGCGGCTCGATGACGACTTCGAAGTCGGGCAGTCCCCGCATGAGCAGGAAGCCCCAGCGCTTGGTGACCAGCCGGCGGTCCAGCACCGTGGCGGTCCCGTAGTCCTCGGTCGTCCGAAGCAGCCGCCCCAAGCCCTGCTTGAACCGCACGGCTGTCTCGGGCAGCGTGAGCTCCATGAAGGACGAACGGCCCTGGGCCTCGACCCATTCGCGCCGAGCCTCCTCGAGCGGGCTGTCCGGCACCGAGAACGGCAGCTTCGCCCAGATCACGTGCGTGCAGTACTCGCGCGGCAGGTCCACCCCTTCAGCCATGCTCTGCAGGCCAAAAAGGACCGAGCGGTCGCCGCGGTCGATTGCCGCGCGATGCCGCGCCAGCATCTCCATCTTGGGCATGGTCCCCTGCAGTAGCGTGGAGCGCCGCAGGGATTCATCCAGCGCACCATAGACGGCCCTCATCTGGCGCGCCGAGGAGAAGAGCACGAGCGTGCCCTGGGTGCGGATCAGCTCCGGCAGCCGATCGACCACTTCGTCCGTGTGCGCTTCCGTGTCCGAGGGATCAGCACGCATGGCCGGGATCACGAGTCTCGCGTTGCGCCGGTAGTCGAAGGGCGAGTCCACACGCAGCAGCTTCAGCTCCTGGAACGCGGCCATGCCGGACTGCCTCAGGAACAAGTCGAAAGTGCCGCACGAGGTGAGCGTCGCCGACATCACCACGGCGGCGCTCGCACGGTTCCAGAGCAGTTTGCGCAGGCGTTCGCTACCGCTGATTGGGGCCGCGCAGACCAGGTAGTCGATGCTGTCCCCCTCCGCTCCGCGCAATTCAACCCACCGCGCCACAGGAGCATCGCCTTCCCCGTCCTCAGCGAGGATCAAGTCCCAGGTGGACAGCAGGTTCTCCAGCTTGCCGACATAGAAGCCCAGCGCCGACAACAACCGGGTGGCCAGCGCGCCCTCGGAAGGCGCCCGCTCCAGCAGGCCCTCGCGCAGCTGGGCGAAGGTCTTCACGAGAGCCAGGCCAGCGTCGCGTGCCGCGTCACCGCCATTGAGAAGCCAGCCGGGCAGCGGGCCTGGCTTGAAGCGGCGGGCCTTTTTCTCGCCGAAGGCCTGCAGCCCGTGAACGCGTTGCCACAGCATCTCCAGCGCCGACACCAACCGCTCGGCACTGGTGCGTGCATCCTGCAACAGGACTTCGGGCAGCCGCATCGACAGCACGATGTCCCGAACGGACTCCGTGGCGTCGTTCAGCCACTCCTGGGCACCGCGCAGGCCGTGCCGAACAGACAGGTGTTCGACCGCCTTGGCCGCCAGGCTGTGCGCCTCGTCGAACACATACATCGCCTCCGCCGGCGTCGGCAGCACGCTGCCGGTTTCCATCTCCAGCGCGGACAGCACGAGGTCATGGTTCGCGATGACCAGATCGGCATCCTTCACTCGCTGGCGGGCGGCATAGAAGGGGCAGCGCGCGAAGTCGGCGCAACGGCTGCCCGAGCAGCCTTGGCGGTCGGTCGTCACCTCGTTCCAGACCTCATCGGCCACCGGCATCGCCAGCTCATCCCGGTCGCCGTTCCAGCGCTGGGCTTCGAAGCTCTCGGCCAGGCCGATGACGATGGTCCTGCGGCGCCGCTCCGGCCCCTTGTCGGGAGCCGTCGCCCCGTCCTCCAGGTCCTGCTCTTCCTGGCGGGCTTCATCGGCAAGGGTTGCGAGCTTGGCGACGCAGGCATAGCGGCGCCGTCCCTTGGCCACGGCAAACGTGAACTCGAACGGCAGCAGCCGCTGCAACGTCGGGGCATCCTTCTCGGCGTACTGGTGCTGCAGTGCGACCGTGGAGCTCGACACCACGAGGCGCCGGCCGCGGGCTCGGGCGAGCACGAGCGCCGGCACCAGTGCACCGAAGGACTTGCCGGTGCCCGTGCCGGCCTCGACAACCGCGAGGTGCTCGCCGCAGCCGACACCGTCATCACCGCTGCGGCAGGCCGCCATCGCGGCGGCCACGGTGGCGATCATCTCCAGTTGCGGCCGGCGCGAACGAAATCCCTCGATGCCATCGCGCAGCGCGTCCATGCACGCACGGATGAGGGATTTCTCGTCGTCGGTGACCATGGGCCCAGGCTACGGCCGGAGAGGCCGTGCTCAAGGCACGCCGCACGCTCTGCAGCCGCGCGCTGCGGCTCTTCAACGCACGCTGTGTCGTGCCAGCAAGCCGTCGAAGAAGTCACCGACGCAGCGCTGGGCGCGAGGCCCGAGCTTGCGCTGCTCGAGGTCCACGTCCAGGAACTCGTGCCCGCCGAAGCGGTAGACCTCGTAGCCCATCAGCCGCAGGCGGCGGTCTTCCGCCACCATCTCTGCATAGCGCTGCGCATTGGCGATGTAGCGGTCCGGAGCCTGCTCGTCCTGCACCGCGTAGTGATGACGGCCGTCGATTTCGATCACGATGCGCACGCCCTGATCCAACATCAGCAGGAAGTCCATGCGTTGCCGGGCCAGGAACTGCTCGTCGCCGCGCTGCCGCTTCGTGTAGGGGTCGTAGTGCAGGTAGACCTGAGGGATCAGCGCCGGCAGGCGGTCACCGAGCGCAGCACCATAGCGCTCGTAGTAGCCCTGGAACACCGCAAGTTCACCGGCCGACCGCGCGCCGAGCACCGCCTGGCGCAGCCGCCGGAACAACTGCTCCTTCGCGCTCTCTTCCGACTCGATGCCCTTCAGCTCGGCATACCAGTCACGCAGATCCTTCCAGAGAAGCTGGCCCGAACTGGGCAACGGCCGGTCGAAGACAAGGACCTTGTCGGCGTGCTTGACGATCTCCACGTCGTTGTTGACCGCATCGCGGATCACGAGCTCCGGTTTCTCGCCGATCGACGCGAAGATGAGGTTCTTCATCGCCCCCGCCACACCGGCCTGGGCCCGGACCACGCCGTAGATGGCGTAGCCGGACTCCACATCGGTCTGCCGGACGATGTAACCGTCGCGGCGCAAGGCCGCGCTCAGCGCGGCAGCCAGGTCAGCCTGCTCGGCGTCGCGGCGGGCCACGGGATGCAGCAGCTTGGCCAGCAGCGCGAAGAAGCGCGCCTGGCTGCAGGTCAGCACGCCGCAGCGCGTCAGCAATTCTTCATGCGACCAGTCGCCCTCGTTGTGCACACAGTGCTGAACGATCTGGCCGTGGAGGCTGTTGCGCCCGAGCAGCCCGCCCCGGTCGTCCTGGATCACGGCGGCGCCGAAGACCTCGCTCAGGCTGTCGATGAGCGGCAGTTCCCCAAACAACGAAGGAAGCCGGTCGATGACTTTCAGCACGTCGCGCCGCACCAGCTCGCTCACCCGGTGCTCCGCGTGCACCGTCAACTCGCTGACGGTGTCGGACAAGTCGTCCGATGCGAACTCGTGCAGAACGCGTCCCGCCAGCGCCAGCAGGTCGGCTTCGTTCCAGGTCAGGATGCGGTTGCGGACGTAGACGCGCTTGCTGCGGAAGGCTTCCTGGGCGTCGTTCTCTTCCACCGCGCGCTGGATGCCCACGCGCACGCAGACCGCCGGTACATCGTGGGCCTTGGCACCGGCGATCGCCTGCGCGATCTGCTCGCGCAGCGTGTCCAGCGGGATGGAGGGCTTGGAACGGATCGCGGGCATGGCGGTTTGCGTCTCAGCGCCTGCGGGTCGACCAGCCCAGCGGGAACGCGATGGTGTCCCGGCTCTCGGGCTCGAAGGAGACGTAGTTGACCTTCAGCAGGTGCGGGGCGACCAGCATCTGCTCGGCCAGTTGCAACTCGAACTGCTCCAGGGTGAGCTTCTTGCGCTCGGGAGACTCGCCCGGCTCCGGCGCGTAGTCCTCGTCCTCCAGCCACAGGATGCTGGCGCCGTCGCAATGCACGGAATCGAGGACATGGTGGCCCGCCTTGGCTGACGGGTGCGTCGCGACGTCCACCACCACCTCGTGGCGCTTGCCAGGGATCGAGTAGAAGCGGGCCGCCTCCGGCAGCAGGCACTCGGCGATGAAGTCGAAGCTCGGCAGCAGGTCCTTGTGCCGCTGCAGCGCGAACAGCGGTTCAAACTGCCGCAGCTTGAACTGCTTGCGCAGCTTGCCGTTGGGGTCGTAGAAGACCTCGAACAGCATGCCGTCGAGCAAGGCCTTGCGCTTGGGCTCCTTGATCCCGCTGCTGCGCGAGGCAAAGTCGCGCAGGTAGGCCATCGCCGAATGCGAGCCGCCGCAGGCGGCCTGGTACAGGTTGCGTCCGACGACGAAGAGCGAGTCGGCCGATGCCTTGTTCGCCACGTCGGCAGTGAAGCCGTCCACGGCCGGGTTCTGGCGCGGCCATGTCGAGCTCTTCAGCTCCCGGATCACCCGATGCGACGTCTTGGCGTCGTCCAGCACGAACAGGCTGTCGCTGAGCGAGGTCTCCGCATAGAGGTCGATGCGCAGACCCAGGCTCAGGTTGAAGAAGAACTCGCCCGCCAGCGACGTGTGCTCCCAGGAGATCTGCCGCCCCTTCGTCGCCGCGCTCAGCGTGTTGCGAACACGCTTGAACATGGTCTCGATGGAGCAGTCCGGCGTGGTCATGTGTTGCAGCAAGGCCGCCGTGTACGCGCCGTTGCGGCCGCGGCCGTCGCTGGCGGTCTGCCCCGGCGACGTGGCGAACGCGATCAGCGTGCCGCGCGGCGCATACACCGGGGCCAATCCACGCGACTCCATGGAGCGCGTCCAGGCGCGCTCGAACGGGTTGTTGCGGCAGGCATCCAGGACGATGATGCTGGTGGAGCAGCCGGACTTCTCCATGACCTCGATGACGCGGTTCAGCGCCAGCGAAGAGTGCTTGGCGGCGATCTCGTCGGTGCCGTCCGTGTCGACCGCGGCGAGGTAGTTCTCGCCGTCGATCTGCATGCCGTGGCCGGCGAAGAAGAACAGGCCGACGTCGCTGTCCTTGAGGACGCGCTGGAATTTCTTGAGCGCCCGGTCCATGTCCGCGTGGTCGCTGTCGAGCGAGCGGATGACCGTGAATCCGCAGGTCTCGAGCTTGGCGCCCACGTCCTCGGCATCGTTCACCGGGTTCTTCAGCGCGTCGACGGCCTCGTAGGCCGCGTTGCCGATCACGAGCGCGTTCAAACGTCGGCTCATCGATCAGACCTCGTGCAGCTTGAGCGAGCGCACCAGCGCCAGCAACTCGGCCCGCCGCCGTCCCACCGCCAGCGGTTCCTCCCCGAGGATCTCGAAGGGTGAATCGGGAAGGCGCTGCTTGAAGAGCATCAGGCAGCGGGCGGCGTCGTCGCGCTTAGAGCCGTAGCCCACGGCCTGGGCATTGGCGCGCTGCAGGTAGGCGGCCTGCGACCATGCCCGCGTCTGCCCGTAGCACGCGGCAAGGCTGTCGATCAGTTGCGCGCGGGTGATGGCCAGGCGTGGCAGGAAAGGGGTGTGGAAGCTGACGTACTGCAGCGACGCCGGCAGGCGCAGGCGCACCAGGTGGTAGTGGCTCAGCGACGCCACCTCGAACATCCCAGGCGGCGCCAGCGGCACATCGTGCAGCACCGACTCCATGTAGGCGGCTTCGGGCGTACTCGCGACGTAGTAGGTGTGCACCGGCGTGCCCGCCTCGGTGGCGATGGGGGCGAAGCGTGTGTCGCCCCAGCCCTCGGCGAAGGTGTCAGCGCGGGTCGAGGGGTGGCTGCGCGTGCAGTACACGTGGTACCACTCGCCCACGTCCTCATGGGTCAGTTCGCGGAGCTCGAAGTCCTCGGACAGGTCGGGCGCACGCAGGTCACAAGGCGTCGGCACGCTCATGCGACGTAGCTGGTGCGCCGCTTCAGCGCCGCACGCACCACGTCGTCGCGCCGGTCCAGCGCGTCTTTCGGGGCCAGCGCCCCACCGTCGCCACCGGCGATCCAGGCGCTCGGGTAGTGGAACCAGGCCGCCAGCACCCACGGATCGGCCACGTCGCCGAAGGCTTCCAGGACCTCCCGCATGACCGGCAGCGGCTCGTACATCGCGTCGAACTGGTAGCGCGCGAAGTACTCCCTGCCGCCGCGGCTGACGCTGTAGACGCGGCCACGCCGCTTCCAGTCGCTCGCCGGCTGCGATTTGCTCTTGGGAGGGGCTTCCTGCAGCGAATTCAATTGCTCCGAGGTCAGCCAGTCGCCCTCGGCGAAGACTTGGCGCAGGGTCCGCATGCGCTGCACGCGGTCCTCCATCAACTCGCTGCTGGGCTCGAGCAGCCCGGTCGCGATCTCGGCCAGGTGATCGGCTCGGACGATCACCTCGCCCTGGCGGGCGTGGACCAGCACGACCAGCGCCTTCTCGATCGCCTGGACCACCGACGAGACGGCCGCAGGGTCCGTTTCGGGGGGCATTGCCACCGGAACGCACAAGCCGGTGTCGTACTCGGTGGCGACTGACGGGTGAAACGCTTCAGCGGACATAGCCACGCCCCAGATGCAGAGATTGACGACATTATGCCGAATGTCGTCAAAGTCGTCAAAACAACAACCTCACGCGTCGCGACAGACTGCGCCCAAGCGGCTCCGCAGACTGGCCCCCCCAAGAGCTTCAATCACGCCAGGCCCCCTTGTCTTCGCTGGAGGGCCCTCGACGAGCGCTACACGCGCCCTTCCTGCAGATCGATCCGCCGCACCGCGGCGAGGCACACCTCGTCTGAGATCAGCCGGGCACGAGCAAGCCTGAAGAGTTCGTCGCGCGAAGCTCGCAAAGCGGCCAAGCGCATGGCGCGTTCGATCGATTCCCGTCGCCGCAGCAGTTCCGCGTCGACTTCCTGCTCCAAGCCGCCGGTCGCGCCATGCTCGAGGCTGTCCATGAGGCGGCCTGCCACTTCCGTGTAGATCTTGGGGTCGGCTTCAGGGTCGTCCGCCACCATGTCATGCAAGCTCCTCTCGATCGCCTTGACCGCGGCGACGCGTGCCGCTTCGTTGGCGATGTCTTCCTGCGCCACATGTTCGGTTTCGGGGAGGACCACCAAGCCCTTGAGCAGGCGCGGCAGGCCAACGCTCGCCACGACCAGCGACAGGATGATCACCGTGGCGGCCAGGAAGATCGCAAGGTCGCGGGCCGGAAACGGTGAACCATCGCCAACCGTCAGTGGCAGCGTCAACACGCCCGCGAGCGTGATCGCGCCGCGCACGCCCGCCAATGACACCGCCAGCGTCAAGCGGAAGTCGGCCGACGGCGCTTGCCGGCCACGGCGCATCGCGATGACACGCCCCACCTGCAAGGAAATCCAGACCCATGCGAATCGCAACACAGCCAGTCCCACGTTGATCGCGATCGCGTAGACCAGCAGCCACCAGGGATTCTCGTGGCCCGTTCCTTCAACCACGCGCACCGCGCCTTTGAAGATCTCCGGCAGTTGCTCGCCAAGCAAGACGAACATGATGCCGTTGAGTGTGAACTGCACCGTGTTCCACACGGCCGTCCGCTGCACGCGCGTCGTCGCGAGCGCGCGGCCCGAGAGTTCGACGTAGCTCATCGCGACGCCGGCCGCCACCGCGGCGAGGATGCCCGAGGCGTGGATATGCTCGGCGATCTGGTAGGCGCCAAATGGGATCAACAGGCTGAGGAGGATCTGCGAGCCTGGCTCCTCGCCATAGCGGCGACTGAAGGCATTCTTGGCCGACGAGATGAGCCAGGTGAAGCCTGCACCGATGGCCAGGCCGGCCGTGGCGACCCAGACGAAGGTCAGCGCCGCCGACGCCAGAGAGAAGCTTCCCGTGACGACTGCTGCAACCGCGAAACGGAAGGCGACCAGGCCGCTGGCATCGTTCAGCAGGGATTCGCCTTCGAGTACGTGCAACATGCGCTTGGGCATGGCCACACGAGAGGTGATGGCGGACACCGCGACCGGATCAGTCGGAGAGACGATCGCCGCCAGGGCGAACGACACCGGCAGCGGCATGGACGGCACCATCCAGTGGATCAGGAAGCCCAAGCCCAGGACCGTGAAGACGACGAGGCCGAACGCCAGATCCAGGATCGTGAACCTGTCGCGCAACAAGCCTTCCTTGGGAATCCGCCAGCCGTCGAGGAACAGCAGCGGCGGCAGGAACAGCAGGAAGAAGATGTCCGGCTCCAGTTCGACGCCGCGGTTGAAGACACCGGCGATCAGGGCGCCGAGTGCGATCTGCACCAAGGGCAGCGGCACGGCCACCGGCAAGGCCCGCACGACAAGGCCGCTGAGGATGACGGCCACGAACATGGCAAGGACGATGCCGATGACTTCCAAGACTTCACCTTTCGATTGTTGAGAGGCCTCCTGACTGAACCGTTGCAGCCTTCTGGTTCAACCAGATCGGCGTGACGCAAGCATCCGTTGCGCCGCAGCGCGGTCTGCGAGCAGGGACCATCACCGATGGTGAGGCCGGCCCTGCATGGCAGCCATTTTCTACGACGGCGAAGGAGGGTTGCAGCGGCCTGCTGCAAATGCGCGGAAGGCGCGCAGGGGCCTGCGCGTTGAAAGCCCTGATCAGAGCGAGTCCGCGCCGTTGGCGGCAGGCAAGTTTCTTCTTCGTCGAAGAAGCCTAGAAGTCGTTAGGGATCTTCTCGCCACGTGAAGCTCGCTCCATCAGATCCAGGAACCCGGCCCGCAGCGTCGAGTCGGAAATGAGGCTTCGAATGAGCGTGCGCGCGTCCGGCGTGCCTCGACGTCCGACGTCCCAGTTCCTCGAAGGAATGGAGCGAATGCGCTTGCCGTACGCCAGCAGCTCCTGAAAGTACACGACGTCCTGCCCGAACACGGCGAGCTCCAAAGGATGCGCACCCATCGCCTGAGCCGTGAGCGCACGGAACTCGCAGATCAGCGCCTTGCAGGGCAGCGCCTTCCTGATGAATCCAAACACGGTCAGTGGCCGCCGCGTCTCGAACCATGCGCGGCTCGGCACGCGGTCGATGGAAGCGCCGCACCGCAGCAGCTCGCCGTACAGATACAGGTGGCCACAGGCGATCGCAGCCTCCAGCGGCAGCATCTCCACGCGCCCGTCTTCGGCCCAGGCCAGCAGCGGCCCTTTCGAGACCGGCACATGCAAGGGCATCTCCGGCTGGAGGAGCCGGGCTCGCTTGTAGCGACGCCAGACGCTGGGGGTGCGGCAGTCCCACCGGGCCTGGAGGAAGGCGAGTATCAGATCCTGCGGGTCATCACCGCACGGCATCCTTGCTTTCGCGCAGGCCCGCATCCTGCGGCTCGCCTGAACAAACACTCCCGCCCTCTCGCGATCGAAAGCTCCGCCAGGCGGGGCGCCGAAATAGGCCAGGACCGTCTTCAGCGCCTCCAGGTGTTCGGATGCATTGCAGGTCAACTCCATGGGCAGCTCCTCGTGTCCTTGCTGCCAAGAGACTGACGGCGTTGACGAGTGGCGGCAATGGGGTCAGTCGACCGAACGCATCGCGTTCGGTCCGCCGGCGCGCTTTCTCCGAGGCGAGATTGCGTTGGTGCAAATTAGCTACATCGGTGTATCTGTTCGGTCCCTTCGACCCACATCGACCAGGAACATCGAAAAACCCGGCCGCCGGGTGCAGGTAGCCCATCTATCCAAGCTGCGGAGCACGACCTTCGCTCACGCTGCAGCGCGCGCGTCGTCCTTCAACCAACCGAGCATGGACAGGAACGGGTTCTCCTGCGCGGAGACGCGCGCCTGCAGCGCCGGGCTCAGCAGGCTGGCGCCTGGCGGCCGATAGGGAGGTGCATCCTCTTCGACGATGGGGAAGCCCTTCTTGCGGATGGCCTCGACGCGACCGGCGAAGCGATCGAAGCGCTCCTCCCGGGTCATCAGGATGCAGTGGTACTTGGCTCGGTCGGAGTGCATCAGGCGGCCCAGCCGCTGCAGGCTCTGGATGCGCGATCCGAAGAGGCCCGAATGATCCACAGTGACCTCGCAGTGCGGCACGCTGATGCCGGCATCGCCCACGCGCGACAGCACCATGCTCTTGGCGCTGCGCAGCACGCGCAGCTTGTGCTTGGTCTGGCTGTGGATGAACGGGATGCCGTAACGCAGCTCCAGCTCCCTGCCGTCCTCGATCGCCTCGCACAACACCACCACCGACTCGTGCTGCCGCAGCAGCTCACCGACCACCTGGTGCTTGTGCTCCCGGTTCTCGACCAGCAGCACCTTGACCGGGATGCGCTTCACGATGCCGCTCCGCATCTGTTCACCCCAGTCGTCGCCCACCAGCGCACCGGTCATCTTCGACACGAAGACCCCGCGGCCGTCGCAGCGCAGGTCCGGCGTCGACGACAGGCCGATCCGGTACTGCGTCTTGACGAAGGCATGCCGGTGCGCCAGCGCGGCCGGCAGCCGATGGACCTCGTCGAAGCAGCCAACCACCCAGTTGCCGTCCAGCTTCGCCCGCGTCTGGTAGCTGTAGATCTCGATCACGCAGCGCTCCGAGCCTTCACGGTCGAATACGGTCAGGACGTCCTTGGAAGGCTTGTAGCAATGGGCCACGTCGACGCGCGGTGCCAGCGCGGACAGCTTCTCGATCCACTGCTCGCGCAGCAGTTGCGTGTCCACCATCAGCAGGTGCCGGCCCGAGATTCGTGTCATCGCCATCATGCCCAGCGTGCTCTTGCCGAAGCTCATCGCATGCGCAGCGGTCATCGACCCGGTCCGCGCGAACGTCTCCAGCGCCTCCTCCTGGTCCGGCCGGAGCTCCAGCTCGAGGATGTTGTCCAGCAGCACGTGTGGGGCCAAGGGGTGTGGCTGAACCAGGCTGAGCCCCGCGTCGAGCAGCTTCTCGAAGGCTTTGATCGACTTGGCCGCTCGCCGCCCGGCATTGAACAAGGCGGCCAGGATCTCGCGGTCGCTGACCACTTGCCCTTGCGGATCGCGCAGCTTGCCGTCGCGCCAGCTGAGGCCCAGCTTGCGCGCCTGGATGTCGATCACTTCGTCGTTGCCGGGGTCCAGGTCTGTGAAGAGCCCTTCCTCGGAGTAGCGCGACACCTGGCACCCGCAGCGCGGGCAGCACGGCGTGGCATAGAGCGCGGCCCAGAACGACGTGCCGCCCTCCTCTTCGCATGACGGTTGCCGGAAGCTGTGCCGGCGCATCGCCATCGCCGCCGCGCCGTGGGTTACGGCACGGCCCACGGGAGTCGCCTTGACCTGGTCGCGCCACGATGCCGAGCGGCACACGACCCGCTTCCACAGCGGCGGGTCGGGCAGCCGGCCGAGCTCCAGCGCCGCGATGGCGTCTTTGGGCGCGGCGCGGTAGTCGTAGACCTCGGGATGGTCGGTGAAGAAGGCCCGCAGTGCGTTCAGGCTCACGTAGGTGATGGGCGCCGCACCTTTGCGCCGATCACGCTGGCGTGCCTTGAGCCAACCGCGCGCGATGAACTCCTGCCATTGGCGGTGGTCGATGCGCGTCAGTGCCTCGACGTCCCGGATCGTCAGCTCCTCGCCGTCGTACCTCGAGATGCCGATGCGCTTGCGCCGCAGGTTGACCGAGGTGAAGCTGCGGCCCAGCGCGGCCGCGATCGCATCGCCCGACATCTGGTGCCAGTGCTCCTCAAGGAACTTGTCCTCTTCAGGCGTCCAAGCCTTGCGGTCCTTGGTGGTCTGGTAGCCGCCGCGCTTGGCCGCATTGGCGATGTGGTGGCGCTTGAGGCCCGGCTTGATCGCCGACCAGGTGGCCAGCAACGCGTCGATGCAGGCGGTCGTGCCATCGAAGGCCGCGGCGATCTGCCGGCACTCGTCCATGCTGAGCAGGGTCTGCCGGCCTGGAGACGATTTGCCGGGCGCTGGCTTGTTGGACTTCGACATGGCGACCTCCATGGGTTAGGAGGTCATCCTCAAAGTCGATCGCGCGTCTTCAACCCTCGCGGCATGGCCCCGAGGTCAGCGACAAGGGCTGCATCAACAGCCCTCGGGTCGACGCGGCGCTCTAGTCCTGGCGCAGCAAGGCCGTCTGGCGCACCGCGTCGAGGAGCGCTCGCTGCGCCTCAGCCTCACCGTCAACCGACCGCCAGCAGACGATGCCGTCCGGTCGAACGAGCGATGCGCCTCCGGGCCCCACCCCGAACTTGCGGCGGAACTCGTCGAGCGACGCTTGCACGTCGTGACCGACATGCACGACGTCAACCTCAACGCCGGTGGCAGCGCTCACGCTGCGTGCCGCCTGAACCCACTCGTGGTCTTCCGCGAACAACGTGAAGCGCCTGCCCACGAGATCCAGGGTGGAGACGCTTCCCGTATCGCGGCGCATCTCCAGGTAGGGGGCACGCACGCCGGGCTGGCCCGCCCAATCGTTCGGGTGCGCCGCAGGAGGCAGCTCGCCGCCGGCGCCCATGATGACCAGCGAGCGATGCAACTGGCCGAGCTCCATGGCGACGTCACCCAGCAGGACCTGTGGTTCGGCGGGCGCTTGCAGCCACTTCGCATAGTCCGGCCTCGCGAAGGTCTGTTGGTGGCGGAGCCAGCCTATCGGCCGACGCTCCTGATCGTAGGTCTTGAGCAGCGCCGGCGACGAATGCCCGCCGATCACAAAGGCCAGCTTCCATGCAAGATTCCAGACATCGTCGATGCCGGTGTTGGCGCCGAAGCCGCCGCGGGTAGGTGGCAGTTGATGGGCCGCGTCGCCCGCCAGGAACACGCGGCCCTCGCTGTACGCCGTGGCGATGCGACCGGCCATCTCCCAGCGCCCTGTCGTGATGATGTCGAAGGCAAAGTCCTGCCCAAGGCAGGTGCGGATGAATCCGTCGAGTTGCTGCTCGTCCAGGTCCTGTCCGTCCGTGCGCATGAGCACCCAGCGCCCGTCGCCGTAGCTGGTGAGGAAGGCACGGACACCTGGTTGCTCGATCTCGAACTGCTGGACGCCGCGCGCCAGGAACTGGTCGGCGTCCGGGCACCGGAACAGCACACTTCCCACGGTCCGCAGGTAGCCGACGCCCTCGCGGCCAATGCCCAGTGCTTCGCGGATGCTGCTGGATGCACCGTCGGCGGCGATGAGATAGGACGCGCGGATTGATCGCTCCGCCCCGGAGCTGCGCGCACGCACGACGGCAATGACGCCATCCGCATCCTGCTCGAACGACACGAACTCGACGCCCTGCAACAGCTGCGCGCCGAGTTCAACGGCGCGCGCGCGAAGAATGGGTTCGAGCTTGTCCTGCGGAATCGCGGCGCCGGTGTGCGGTGTCGCCCTGGCCATCTCCACGAGCGCGTCGCCGCCTGGCGTCCACTCGGTCTCCCGAAGCCACTTGCCAGCCAGGCTCTCGACGACGGCACGGCGCAGGCGCGTGCCGGGTGCGACCTCGGGGATCTGGCTGCCCAGGCCGGCCGCGGCAAAGTACTCCATCGTGCGTTCGGTGAAGCCCATGGCGCGCGGGTGCAGCGCGCTTCCCTCGTGCTTCTCGACGACGATGCTCGGAACGCCTCGCCAGGCGAGAAAGAGGGACGCGGACAGACCAACCAGGCTGCCGCCAACGATCAATACGGGGACTTGTTGCATGTTTACCTCGATGCAAGTCAACAGCGCGTGTCAAGCACGCATGTGAACGCACGAAGCAATCTGTCGATCGCAGTGACGCCCCGGTGAGGGACATCGACGTCAGCTCCTGCTAACGCCCACCACCGAACAGAAAACGACGCACGTTCGCCTTCTGTCGTGGTCCGCGACCCTTTCGGGTTGGAATGAAGCTCGATGCCTTGCTGGCTTCGAGTGACCGGGGCTCACCACACCGGTCCACCTTTTTCGACTGCATTGATTGTAGCCGTCCGGTCGCGCCGAGATCGTTGCCAGGCCACCAGCACGGCCCCACCATGTTGCTGGCGCGCTAGGATGAACCTGCATTCAGGGAGCCATCACGATGACCGTGGTTTGTTGCTGGTTTGACCAGTCGTATGCCCGCAAGCGGATCACCGCCATCGCGGATTCGAGGGCCTCTAGGGAAGAGAACAAGAAGTGGGTACCGCTCCAAGAGAGCACGCTAAAGATCATCAAGGTCCGGGTCGCATGCCATCACGCGGGCAGCCTCGACACGTCGACGGGCAGGTGGCCCAGCCCCTATGCGGAGACCGAACTGGGGCTGTGCTTCGCTGGCTATTGCTTTGAAGCGCTTTCCATCGCCGCACTATTCCAAAAGTGCGTCGAACAGTTGGTGTTGGATGGCGGCGCGACAGTGCTGCCCGATCCGTGGCGACTTGCAGACCTGCTGCGCGAGATCTCCGCTCGCTACTTCAGGACGCACTCGAATCCAGCGAACCAGAAGGTCTCGTTCCTGCTGTTCGGTTTCTCACAGAAGGACGGCCAGCCCTGGGTCGCGAAGGTCACGCACACGCCAGACGAAGGTGCGAAGCTCGCACAGTGGGAGTACCCGACCAGGCCTGAAAGCATCTTCACGGCTGGCGACGTCGGTGTCGACATCGCGGCGCGCGTGCAGGATGTCCGCAACCGGATCGCCAGACACGCCGATGGTCTGGATCCACGGAAGTTCGCCGATCGCTTTGCGTACGACCTTGAGGGTGCTCGGCACCATCTCGGCGACAAGAAGCAAGTGGAAAGCGTCGCCCTGAAAGAGATGGACAACATCCTTCGTGACACCGTGGGCGGCGTGCTGCAGAAAGCAGAGTTGTTCCGCCTCGAAGACAACCGTGCGGCACTCGCGTTCTGCAGAGACGACAGGATCGATCTGCTGGACGGCTTGCCTGACGTTGCGCCGAATTTGGGGTTCATTCCGGTGGTCGAGCGCATGGGCGACACGCCGCAGGCGGTGCCAGAAGACGCAAAGTGAAGCCCGGAGCGGCCCAGCCCCTGCCTGACACGGCCCGCGGGCACCTTTGAATTCAAGCGCGCGAGACGTCGCGATGACGGCACTTCGTCGCCTGCACCCGAGCTTCCGCTCGCCGCGACCAGTGCGTCCATGTCGTCAGGAGCTGCGGCAGCATTCGCGACGCAGAGGCTGCAAAGGCGCAACGCCGGCCGTGCGCCGCTACCCCGGGTGTTTTTTGCACTCGGCGCCCGCGTACCCTTGTCCCTCGATCCGGCCACAAGGTACACCCGCCCCCCCCACGAACGCAGCCCTGCGGCATGACGCCCGGCCTTGACCGCCCCTGAGGCCCCTTCCAAACTTTGGTCAATCGGCCAAGAGTCCGAGCCCTAGGGCGTCACGCCCTCCAGGAGGTCACCATGCGGCTTCACTTCCCCCCACGCTGGAACCGGCCCCGATGGATCGCGTTGGCCCTGCTGGCCGCGCTAGCTCTGCCCACTGCAAACGCCACGCCGCAGCTCCACGCCGGCGCAGGCGCCATCGGCGGTCTGGGCACGGGAGACATCGGGGCCGGTTGCACGACCTACGGCGCGCCGGCTTCCGTGCAGGCGTTCTTCGGCAGCGGCTATGGCCTGGCGCTGCCGGGCGGGGGCGTGGCGGCCTGTGGCTATTCAGGTGGGTGGACGCAGCAGTTGGTGGCCAGCGGCACCGCCGCTTCCACTGCTTCGGTCGGGCCGGTCATCCTGGGCAACCCAGGGTTTGCGGGCTTCTACACGGGCAGCGCGGACGCGAGCGCGCAGTTCACCGCTCTGCGGGCTGGGGCGCGGGGCGCATACAGCGCGGGACTGCCAGGCGGACAGACGGCGTTGTCGGACGCGTCCGGCGCGGCCTGGTTCACCGACAACCTGACGCTAAGCAGTCCGCTGGTGGTGCCGTTCAGCGCAGGGTTCGTGGGCTACCGCTTCGAGTTCAGCGGCAGCCTGGCGGCGACCGGCACCCCCATGCCCTACTACTTCGGCGAGGCGCTGGCGCAACTCGCGTTCCAGCACGAGGGCGGGCCGATCTATGGCATCGCGCAGGCCTATACGCGCCGCGGCGAGCTGGGCACGGCGACGTCGGTGGGACACCCGCTGCCGGGATGGACAGGCGCTGTAGGCTCGGTCAGCGGCGGGGGCTTCGTCGACACGCTGGACATCCTCTTGCCGTTCCCCATCGTCTTCGGACAGCCATGGGAGCTGACGCTAGGCCTGGCGGCACGGGCCTATGGCGAGTCGGCGGCGGAGTTTCTGTCCACGGCGCGGTTCGTGGGTCTGGACGTGTTCGATGCCCAGGGCAATCGCATCACCGACTTCACGCTCACCTCGGCCTCGGGCACTGACTACCTGGCGCCGGTGCCGGAGCCGGCCAGCGCGGTGCTGCTGCTGGCAGGGATTGGGCTGGCTGGCGCGATGGTGCGGCGAAAACGCGATCGCGATCAACATTGACCTGCACGGCGTCCGACCACTTCGAGAGCGCCGGCCAGCATCCGGCGAGCGACGACGTCGCTACGTTTCAAAGGTCCCGTTGCCGCAACACGCTGGCAAACAGCGTGAGCGCCTGATCTGCCGAGAGGCCCAGCTCGAACGCTTCCTGCGCTGCCCGCTCAAGCGTCGGCTGCAGCAGTTCAGCCTGCGGATGGGCCGCCGCCAGCGGTGACGCGGAGACGACCAGCGTCCGGCCGCGCCGACGCACCAGGCTGCCTTGGGACTCCAGCAGTTGATAGGCCTTGGAAACCGTCATGGGGCTCACGCCCAGGTCCTGCGCCAGGCGCCGCACCGACGGCACTTCGTCGCCGGCCATCAGGCTGCCACTCGCGACTTGACGCCTGATCTGGCTGACCAGCTGCAGGTAGATGGGCTCGCTGCTGTCTTCGTCGAGGGTGAACCTCGGGACAGCAACGCCCGCGCGTTGTTCCTCGACGGCGTCGACCACGGCGTTCATGCTTCCTCGAACTGCGGCCGCGTCCGTGGAACTGACGACGCAACCAGAGCCGGTAGCGCAGGCAGGGCTGAGTCGGTGCGCCAGAGCCATGCGCCAGGCCCCAGCGCAGCGACAGCTTTCTCCTTCAGCGCGCGCTCCTTGGCCGAGAGGAAGGGGCTGTCCACATGCAGCGGCACCGGCGTGCTGCCTGCGTCGAGCAGCAGCACGTTCGGAAACGGCGCGGAGGATTTGGCATCGAATTTCAGCGGCTTCAGGAATGAGCGCCCTTCCCTCTGCAGCGCCTCCACCAACGGCAGCTCGTGCAGGCCGTCCAGCGGGATCCACTGGTCGGTCACCAGCATCAGCGACAGCGAATCGACCTGGTAGATGTGCTCCCGCTTGGCGTAGATCAGCGCGGCCATCAGCACGCGGGGCTTGTGCTCGACGTCGGCGTCGACGGCCTGCAAGATCGCGCCGTACGCACGTTCCGCGCGTTCCCACGCCTTGTTGTCGATGTACAGCGGCGCATCGGGCATGTGCTTGACCGTGAGCCTGCGGCCATAGGCCGTGGACTCGACGCCGTTGAGCTGCCCGATCAGGATGGCCATCTTGAACTGCACGTCGGCCTCGGGCGACAACAGCAGCGCCAGGCGGCGCCGACGGCGCTCGCCGATCTCTTCCGCCTCGGCCGCGCGGAACTGCTCGGGCACGAACAGCCGCTCCTCGAGCGTGCCGCCCTTCAACGTCACGCCTTGTGCGGCGGCGAGCAAGAAGCGACGGATGACGGCCTGGCTGCGCCGCCCCGCCATCGCCGGATACCAGCGGTTGAAGCCGGCGCGGTCGTAGAGGAAGTGCAAGACGGCCCGCAGGCTCATGCGCTTGCGCGGCGCGCTGACCGAGGCGGGATCATCGACGGCCTCCTGGTGCGGGATCGGTCGGCCGGTCACCCGCGCCAGCGGGAACGCCGTGCGGATCTCCACCTGCTCGGGCGCGTGTTCGACGATCGCCTCTCCCAGCAACTCTCCGAGACCGGACGTGCCCGGCTCGGGCTCGAACGAGGGACAGGTCGCGTGATGCAGCCGCCCCGAGTCCGGCATGCGCTTGATGACGAACTCGGCGTGCCGTGCGACGTACATCTCCACGCCGCCGGGCACGCACATGCACCGAGGCCGCTCCGACGAGTCGTAGACCCGCGCCAGCGCGTCCTGCAGCCCCGGGTCGGTGGCCAGGAAGGTCCGGCCTCTGATGAAGTAGCGCGTGGCATCCATCCGTTCCTCCGTTGTCCTAACCTGCATCACCGAAGAGCTGCGCGGCCGTCGGCGCGGACACGCGCAGCAGCCGCCCGACGGAACGGGTGTTGGCGATGCCCAGCAACTCACCGACGCGCTGCCTGGACGCGCCACGGGCCGTCAGCCGCTGGGCCAGTTGACGCCGCAGCGCATGCGTGGTCACGCCCTGCAGGCCGGCTCGCGTCAGGATGCGGCGGCAGATGGCCACCACGACCGGGCAGATGGGTCGCGGGTCGTGTGGGCCGCGCGCCTTCACCGCGAAGGGCCGCCCGTCCTTTGTCAAGAAGAGACGGCTCTCGGGGTCGAGACCTCTGAAATCACCGCCGCCAGTGGCCCCGAGGCCACGGCGCAGCCGCTCCACCAGGTAGGCATCGATCGCGTCGCGCAGCCGCTGGCTGACGAAGTAGAGCCGCCGCCGGCCCTTACCAGCCTCGCTGGCTGCCTGGGCCACGGCGAACTCTCGCGGCGTTCCGTCTCGGTCCAGATAGTCAACGACCTTCAGCCTGGCGATCTCGAGCGGCTTGGCACCCGTGCTGATGATCAGCAGCAGCAAGGCCACATCGCGGTTGGCGTTTTCGCTCTGCGACCGCACGCTGCGGATCACGGCGGGGAGTTCGTCATCGCCGGCCAGTCGGGCCGCAGGCGTGGGCGTCGCAGGGTCGAAGGCCTCGACGGACCGCAGGACCTCGTCGCGCGCGTTGCGCAGCAAGGCCAGGCTGTTGAGGTCCGAGCCACGCAAGCCCTTGATCGGCGTCTGGGAGGCGGCAAGCCTCACCAGCACCTTGACCTGCTTCTCGGCGGTCGACTTGCCGATGCCATGGCGCGCACCAGCCGAACGGAAGCTCAGGCCGCGCAGCAGCACGTCCTTCAGGATCTCGGTGGCTTGGTGGATCGTCTTGGGCTGCATCTCGACACCGCGTCATGGCGACGAGGTGTTTGTTCCACAGCGGCTTCCCGCCTTCCAGCGGAAATCCGGGAGCCATTGAGAGGGGTAGTCGAGGGTTGCGTCGCCAAGTGCGATGCGCCTTCGCCCGTTCGAGGCGGCCGGAGGGGGTGGGCGAATTGCGAACAACGCCTTAGGGGCGCAGCCATACCCCCATCAGTTACATGTCAGTTACGTCTCGTAGGGTGCTCACTTTTTTTGCGCACGCTGCGGCAGGCATGCGTCGTTGGCAGGCGACGCGGCCATCCGCATTGATCGATATCAAGGCGGCCTTGCTGCGCATCAAAAAAACTGTTGACGTTCAACAAACGTGGATCACTTTGTCCACGGATGAACATCAACGCGAGTGACTCGGCACCAGAACAGAATCAAAACCTAGGCGACATCAATTGACGACGACAACAAACACGAACAACACGGCGGACAGTTTCTTCGGACATCACGGCGTCTGGGCGCCTGGCATTCGACTGCTGCGGCAACTGCGCTTCGGCTCGAAGGCTTCGCTGATCTCGCTGGCCTTCTTGATACCTCTGCTGCTGCTCGGCGCGGCCTATGTCCGCGGAGCGCAGGCCACGATCGAACTCACTGCGCGCGAACGCGCCGGCGTGGCGATCCTGAAGGAGCTGGAGCCCTGGATGATCGAAGTCCAGAAGCAGCGCCGGCTGGTCCTGTCCGGCCTCAGCGCCACGCCTGATCTGGCGGCCATCGACAAGCTGCGCAAAGGCGTGCTTCAGCGCGTGACGGAACGGCCCGCCGGCCTGGATTTCGTGCGCAGGGTCGAGGCCCTGGATGCCCAGCACCGCAACCTGGCGGGCCAGTTGGCGACCGATGCCAATCCGCAGGCGCTTGCCGTGCCGTTTCAAGCCTATGTCGATGCGCTGAAGGAACTTCGCCGCCACGTGCTTGACCGCTCAGAGCTGACACTGGACCCTGACCAGGACACCTACTACCTGATGACCCTGGCTTCCGATGCGAGCTCCGATGTCATCGAATCGGTCTCGCGCACGCGGGCGCTGGCGGGCCTTGCGGCGCGCCAGTCGCAGCCCGCCGAGGCGGACTTGCGGCAGTTGTATGCGATCTGGTACGAGGGCAAGGACAGTCTGGGAGCCATCACGCTGGCCGCCGACCATGCCGCCGAGGCCAATGGCGAGGTCAAGAAGAGGATCAAGGCCGAGGAAGCCGTGCAGCTGACCTCCCAGTACCTGACCGCAACGGCACGGGCCTGGTTCGACGGCGAGTTCAACGCGAGCGTGAAGGAACTCGACGCCCCGGGCCAGGCCGCAGTCAACAGCCTGCGAGCGCTCACCAAGGACAGCAGCGAACTGCTGGATGAACTGCTCGCTGCGCGGATCGACAAGACCGCCTGGGGCCGTAACCTGGTGCTGGCGATGATGGCGGCGTTTCTGTTTGTCGCCGTCTACCTCTTCTACAGCTTCTACCTGGTGATGGACGGTGGGCTCAAGGAGGTCGCGCGCCATTTGCACGCCATGACCGACGGCGACTTGACCACGAGCCCGAAGCCGTGGGGACGCGACGAAGCTGCCGAACTGATGGTGCTCATGACCAGCATGCAGACCAGCCTGCGCAGCATGGTGCAGACCGTGCGGGCAGCCTCCGACGACATCGTCCACGCCAGCGACGAGATCGCCTCGGGGGCCATGGACCTCTCTTCGCGCACCGAGCAAACGGCCGCGAACCTGGAGGAGTCCGCAGCGGCCATGGAGGAGATCAACGTCACGGTCCAGCAGACGGCGGACCACACCGAGCAGGCGACCCGCGGCGCTTCGGAGAACGCGCAACTGGCGGGACGCGGCGGACAGGTCATTGGTGATCTGGTCCAGACGATGACCGAGATCCAGCAATCGTCGAGCCGCATCGCCGACATCATCGGCACGATCGACGGCATCGCGTTCCAGACCAACATCCTTGCACTCAACGCTGCCGTCGAAGCTGCGCGCGCTGGCGAATCCGGCCGCGGCTTTGCCGTGGTCGCATCGGAAGTGCGCGCGCTCGCGCAACGCTCCGCGACCGCCGCACGCGAGATCAAGTCGCTGATCAGCGCCAGCGTCGACAAGGTCGAACTCGGAAACACGCGCGCTCAGGAAGCCGGCGCCACCATGGGCAACGTGGTGGGCAGTGCCGACAACGTCAACCGGCTGCTGGGCCAGATCGCCATGGCGTCCCGCGAGCAGAGCCAGGGCCTGGGCCAGGTGCGCGAGGCGGTGCAGGAACTGGACCGCGTCACGCAGCAGAACGCGGCGATGGTCGAGGAGACGGCCGCCGGTGCTTCCGCGCTCCGCGACCAGGCGCACGCGCTGAAGTCCCAGGTCGCCCGCTTCAAGCTGCCCGACGGGCCGGGCGCCGCAGCGGCGGCCGGACCCACCGGACTCGCACCTTCCATCGACATCGACTCGGCGATCGAGGCGCACCGGCAGTGGAAGGTGAAACTGCGCGGCGCCATTGAGCGCCATGAACGCCTGGATGCGGAGACGATCTCCTGTGATGATCGATGCCAGCTCGGCAAATGGTTGCACGGCGCCGGTGGCAAGCAGTACGGGTCACAACCGAACTTCGTGGCCCTGCCGGAAGACCACCGGCAATTCCATGAGGCAGCCGGTGAAGTTGCGCGACGCATCAACGCCGGTCAGATGGAAGACGCCACACGCATGCTGGGATCGGGTTCCGCATTTGCCAAGGCCTCGGGCGCCGTCGCGGTCGCGCTCAATCGCGTTCGGCGCGGGGTCTAGAAAGCATCGGGCCGATTCGGCAATCAGCTCGGGGATTCGTCCGGTTCAAGCACCGGCAGACGGAACGTTACGCGAGTTCCCCGCCCGAGCTTCGAGCGAATCCGCATGTGGCCGCCGGCACCGGCCACGCGCTCGCGCATGCCGGCCAGGCCAAGACTGCCGCCGGCGATCTTGCCTGGGTCGAAGCCCACGCCATCGTCCAACACGGCGATGAGGACTTCGGCCATCGCACCCGGCGCAGCCAGCGACACTTCGACGCGGCTGGCCTTGGAGTGCTTCACGACATTGGACAGGGCCTCCTGGACCAGGCGGTAAGCGACGATGGCCACCTGCCCGCGCAAAGGCGGGAAGCCTGGGGACACATGCAGCACGAAGCGGATGACCGGCACCAGCTGGTTGTACTCGCGCGTCATCTCCTGCAACGCGCCGGTCAGGCCCAATACGTCGATCACCTCGGGGCGCAATTGCTTGATCAGGTCGCGCGCGTTCTGGTACAGCGTGGCGATGGTGCTCGTGATTTCAATGGCGGTTGCGTTGACTTCGCGTGCGGGACCGCCCTCCATGCCCGACGAGACATCGGCAATGTGCTGCGCCTTGGATCTCAGACCGATCAGCGAGGCATTCAGGTGGTCATGGATCTCGACGGCAATGCGCTTGCGCTCGTCCTCCAACTGCTTGTTACTGCGCGCCAGCAGTCGCCCGCGCTCGGCGTCGGCGGTGTGAGCCTTGGCCATCGCTTCCTGCAGGTCGGCGGTCCTCTGGTCGACCAGCGCGCGGAGTTCCTCGCCTCGCGCCGACAGCCCCTGAGCCATCTCGTTGATCGCTGCCTGCAGCTCGCCGATCTCATCGCCGACGCGAACCGGCAACCGAACTTCGTAGCGGTCCTGCCTGATCTCCCTCAGCGCCCCCATCGCCTCGCGCAGGGGGTCGAGCAGTCGTTTCGCCAGCGCCAGGCCGGCGAAGAGGCTGAGGCAGGTCCCCAGGAAAACGACACCTGCGAACAATGCGACGCGCCTGAACCACTCCTGGTTGATCGTGTCGCTGGTCATGCGCACCGTGACCTGGCCGATGATGCGGCCTTCCCGCGTCGTGCTCTCCCTGCCCTGCCGCGACGCCGCGCTGTTGTCGAGCAAGTCGATCGTGAATACGTCGGCCCGCACGTCCTTCACGAACACCAGGCTGTCGGGCCGATCGCCGACACCGACACTGGCGACCGTGTGGCTTCCCGCATCCGTGAGCGTGATGGACTCGATCGACGGGTCGGACGCCACGAGCCTGCGGATGCTGCGTTCCAGCGACGCGCCATTCCCTGAGACCAGGCCGTACTGTCCGGTCTGGGCCAGCGACAACGCGATGAGTTCACCGCGATCACGAACCGCACGAATGGCGTCCTCCTTGCCGATCACGTAGAGCGCCGCCAAGATGACGAGACACATCAGCAACGCCGGCACGCACGCGACCAACACTACCCGCAGGGTGATACTGCCCAGGAACGGCCAGCGAACCAGCCAGGCCGGCCGCGCGTCAGCGGATGGGGCTGTTGAGATTTCGGACTTCATGGTCGATCGGGATGTCCAGGGAACGCGCCACGCGTTCGTTGACGGCAACACGCCAATAGGCGGGGTACTGCGGCACGGGCTGCTGCCCGCTGGCAAGCTGTTCAATGAGCAGACTGGCCTGGGCAACGACTTCTTCAACCGTCGAGTAGACGGAGGCCAGGGCACCTGCTCGCACCAAAGCGGCAGAGAACCCGACTACCGTCATGCCACGGCGGTAAGTCGCCTCCAGGAAGGCCTGGACGTTCTCCGCGGACATGATGGCTCGGTCCGGCAGGGCCAGCAGCACGTTGGCCGACGCCAGGCGTGTCAGCGCCCGGATGGGGTTCTCGGCGGGGGAAACGCGATGGACTTCCAGGTCCAGGTCGGCGGCACGCGCCGCTGTCCGTATCTGGGCCTCGAGAGAGGCGGTGTACTCGCTGAGCAGCACGCCCACCGTGATGCGCCGGCGGAAGATCTTGCGCACCAGCGTCATCTGCTGCGCGGGTGAGGCCTCTGCAAAGAGCGCCGTCACCGGAACGCGCCGGTGCTCCGTCGACTGGGGAGACACGATGTCACGGTAAGCCTCGCTGGAGGTCAGCAATGACAACACCGGGCCATCGGCGCCGGCCTGCAGCATCTCCTTCAGGGCTTCGCTGCCCAGGGTCACGTAGACCGCGGCGCCACTCCGTTCAGCCAACCGCCGCGCGTCGCTGTCGGCAGTCGCCGCAGGGAATTTCGCCAGCAGACCGCTGAGGGCCTCACGTGCGGCTTCGGTGGGCTTTTCCGCCGCAAGGATTCGCAACTCGGGTTGTGCTGCGCGCGCAATGGGCGCAGCAAGGCACAGGCTCAGCGCGAGTGAACCGAGAGATCGACGCCGGATGGTTCCCGGTGTTCCACAGTCTCTTGTTGCTGCCGTCCGTCTCACAACTGGTGTGAAGTCACCCAACGTTCCAGGTCTGCATGCCCGCTTTCGTCAGAAGCTCACCCTGATTTGTCCAAACAACTGCCACCGGCTGTCGTAACCCGCCCTCAAGGTTCCGGTGGCCCCGAAGTCTCGGAAGTACGTCTGCTCCAGGTTGTCCATCCGTCGCACGCTCAATGTGGCGTCGACTTTTCGGCCCGGCCCGGCAAACGACTTGCCCAACGTCAGGTCGGTGCGCCCATAGTCGGACTGGCCGAGCCCATTGCCGGAGGAACCGTAGTAGGCGGCTGAAAGGGACCAGCCAGCACCCAGTGAGGTCCACACGCCGATCGAGCCGCTGTGCTTCGAGTACTGGGTGGTCTCCAGCGGATTGGTCGCGGCGTGGTTCCGCAGGTAGGCGTAATTGGCGAAGACCCACCAGTTCGAGGCGATGGCCGCACTCGCCTGCAACTCCAGCCCACTCAGGCGCACGGCACCGCTGTTGGTCGGCTGGAAGCTCGAGAGCTGCAGCTTCTCGGAGATCAGGCTGTACAGCTGGTCGTCGAAGGCCTTCACATCGAGCAGCAGGCCATAGGCCGGCACGTTGAGGAGATAGCCCAGTTCAACGGAGCGAATCCGCTCGCTGCTGAGGCCGCCCGGCGAACGCGCGCTTTGGTAGAGCCGGACCGTCGATGCGCCGTTCAGAGTCGGCTCGGCCCCCGTCAGCGTGTAGCTCCAGTCCGCGCGCTGCTCCTGGACGTCGGGCGTGCGCGTGCCGCGCGTCCAGATCAGGCGGACGGTCTGAAGTTCGGACAGCCTGTAGTTGGCTGCGAGCCGCGGCGACACCGTGGCGCCGCTCAGTTCGTCGCGCTCCGCGTAGGCGCCAGCGTTGATGGCAAGGTCGGCAACAGGGCGGTATTCGAGACTGCCAAAGGCACGCCACACGGTATTCCTGACGGCCTCTCCGAGATAGGTCGCGCTCGATCCACTTTGCTGGCGCACACCAAAGCCAGCAACGAATCGCAGTTGATCCGAGACAACCTGCGTGTCCTGGAATTCAAGGTCCGCACGCCGCTGCAGCAGGCCCTGCTCCGCCATGCCGCAGGTGGACGTCCTTGCCGCTGCCCCCAGTGCACGCACAGCGGCTATCGCCGCTGCGGCCAGTGTGTCGTCCTGCGCGCTGCCTCCCGTCGGGCTCCGGCCCGCCAGGATCGCGTTGGCGTAGCCGGGGTTGGCGCGGTACATCGCATACAACTCGGGCAGGAAGAATGCGGCGGGATAGCAAGTGCGCCAGTCCTGCCGGATGCTGTCGACCCAGAGGGAGCCACGCACCTGAAGCTGATGCGTGGGGCTCAGGCTGTGCGTCAACGTGAGCGCGGCGTAGCTGTCCTCCGGGTGAGCATCGGGATAAGTCACGCCTCCCGAGTCGACGCCCGGCACCTCCCGCACACCCGCCACATGCCCCAGATTCAGGTCCAGTGATGTCGTTGCCCCGAAGGGGATGACTGCGCGCAGGTTCAGTCGCGTGAGACGCTGGCTGTCGTGGTCGGCGCCGGCGCGCTGTTGCATGTCATAGCCGCCATCGAGTTCACGACTCACCGTGAGCCTCAGGTCGGCATCGCCGACTGCGGCCCCGAGTCGGAAGGTGGCCGCCGCAATGCCGTTGGAGCCTCGTTCCACCGAGGCATAGGCCCGCTCCACATCGCGGGGATGGCGGCTGATGATGTTGATGATCGCCAGCAGCGAATTGGGACCGTAGGCGGCCGAGTTCGACCCTCGGGTGACCTCGATGCGGTCGATATCGTCGATCACGATCGGCAGGCTGGTCCAGTCCACCCGTGCGAACAGCGGCTGATACACCGACACGCCATCGATGAGGACGTTCATGCGGCGCGGCACGAGCACGTTGGTACCGTGGTAGTTGACCCGGTAGTCCGGACCGCTGGCGCGCGTCAGCTCCATCCCCGGCACCAGCCGAAGTGCCTCCGGCACCGAGCGGATGCCGAACCTCTTGAGCATCTCCGCGGTGATGATGGTCACCGCGGCGGGCACGTCCTGAAGCGACTGCCGTAGCCGCGTGGGTGTGAGCACGACCGGATACGGCTCGACGTCGGCAGGCGTGTCATCCGGTGCCGCCCATCCTCCGGTCGCAACCGAAAACCCGAATCCGAGCACGAGGATGGCGCGTTGGGGTCGCATGGCGCTAGTGCCGCAGGGCCGGATAGGTGAAGAGCAGGAAGTGCATGGCATTGACGCCGAAGTGGATAAGGATGGGCACCTCGATGCGGCGATGCCAGGCATAGGCCACGGCGTTGGCAAGGCCGGCCAGTGCCGCCATGACCACCATCGACGCACCAGCGCCCGCGTGCGCCAGGGCAAAGAGGGCTGCCGACACCGCGATGCCCAGCACAGCACGGCCACGCCAGCGATGCTTGGCGTTGTCCCCGGGGCCGCCAATTGGTTCCTGGATAAGCGTGCGAAAGAATCCTTCCTCGGCGACGCAGGTCAGGAACAGGTTGACGAGCAGGAACAGCGGCGCCTGCACCGGCCATTTGGGATCGACCCGCACCAGCCCAATGGCGACTGCCACCCCGAGCACAACGATGGCAGTCGCCATCGCATAAGCCCAGGCTCGTAAGAGCACACGCCCCGCCCCATCGCCACGGCGCAGGCGAGGCGCGAGCAGCGCGACAAGGACGACACCGACGGAGCCTTTGTCGAAGTTCAGGTACTGCGTGACGGGGCGCGCCTCAGGCGAGAACTGGACAGCATCGATGACGATCGGATTGTTGAAGCCGGGCACCCTATGCAGCGCCAATGCGAGCGCCAGCAACAGCAGCAGCGTGAACACCAGCCAATGGACGGCCACGCCCAACGGTCGCCGGAAGAGCTCCGACAGGACCACCAGCACCACAAGGGCCAGCGCTCCCGCCGGCAGCACGAAGCCCTCTACAAGGGCTGCTCCCAGCGCGAGCGCGTAGACCACGAGCCACGGCGGGACGGCGAGCCCGTCCCTGAGCTTGACCGACGGCAGCCACACGGCGGCGATGGCGCAGACGAGCAGAACGAATGGAACTGGCATCGCGCACCCCTCCCCGGTGCAATGGAGGCTAGGTTTCGATGAGGTGGTGGCGAATCGCCAGCCGGGTGATCTCCGCTGATCGCTGCACGCACAACTTGTCCTTCACGGCCTGAACCACCAGGGAGATGGTCTTGCGCGAAAGGTTGAGCGCCCCTGCGATCTCTTCCGTGGTCTGTCCCTGCGCCAGGCGCTTGAAGACATCGAGCTCTCGCTGGTCCAGCTTGGCCCGCGGCGAGTCGTCGCCTCGCACACCCAGCAGTGCCATGCGCTGCGCGATATCGGGCAGGAAGTGGATCTTGCCCTGGGCCACTTCCGCGATCACCTCGGCCAGCACATCGGCCGGCTGGACCTTGGGCACGAAGCCCCGGCCGCCCAATTGATAGGCTTCGCGCACGATCTCGTCCTGGTCGTACTGCGTGTAGAAGACGATGCGCGCTTCGCTGTCGGCGCTGATGAGTTGCCGCGCGGCGTCCAGGCCTGTCGGTCCTGCGCCAAAGCCGACGTCCATGACCACCACGTCGGGCCTGCACTGCCTGTACTGTCGGGCCACTTCGTCGGTGCTGGCCGCGTTCCCCACGACCTCGATGCCACGCTTGTGCAACGACAAAGCAAGGCCCTCGATGATCAATGGATGGTCATCGGCAATGAGGATCCTGATGCAGCCGGGTGCTTTCATGCGCCGCGAAACTCGACGAGGGCCGGTGGACATGATTACCGCAACATAGGGCGTTATAGCGCACGACCTTGTAACTGTCTGAGACACTTTCAGGTGCCGCAATGTTACTTTCCAGGGTGGCAGCGTGTAACCTAGTTCGCTACCATGATGGTTGCGCGCAGGCTCCGCACTTTTGCATGGTGCCAGCGCCGCGGCGACGGGCTCCGATTGGGCGGCTTGGCGCGCAGAGTTTTCCCGCCTGATAGGAGGAGGAGCTCATGGTGATGGCCAGTCGTCACGACGGGCCGTTTTTAACGGCCGTCCCGCGATCTGCACCGATCGCGTCGGTGTGTGGGCGCTCGATGGGTTCCCTCCAACCGGCGGCAAGTACTGCCCAGCCGCCCTCGACAGAATCGCGCGCCGACGCCCTGCCTCGAATTGCCGCACTGGATGACGATCCTGCTGCCGTGGCCTCGATGACGGCCATCCTTTCGCAGAGCGGCTTCGACGTGGTGCCCTACACCGACGCCGTCGAGCTCGAGATGGCGGCTCGGGCCACGCCCTTCTCTGCCTACGTCCTGGACTGGTATCTGGGCGACACGACCGCCGCACCGCTGATCGAAGCGTTACGGCGCCATCCGCTGTCCGCCGGTGTCCCGATCTTCCTCCTGTCGGGGAACCTGGCCGTCGCTGGGGTGCCTACCGACGACGCACTGGCCCGAATCATCGGCCGCTACCATGTCCAGTACCGCGCCAAACCGTACTCAGGGGTAAAGCTTGCATCGGACCTGCGATTGGCCTTAGGCGAACGCAGGGGCTGACGTGCCTGCGCCCTTCTTCACCAAAGGATGAACGGCGCGAGCGAGTCACATGGCAGACCCAGGCGTTCCAGCAAACCCTCCACCGGCCTCCGCCTTACCGGCGCGCGGTTCCGACCCGGCCATGCTCGACCTGTGGTCGAGCCGCGCCGTGCTGCTCGGCATTTCGGCGCTGGCCGCGTTGCTGGCCATCATCGGCTTGTGGTTTGCGTTGAACGAGCACGCGGTCCGGACCAGCGCTTGGGGGG
This sequence comes from Roseateles depolymerans, assembly GCA_003241055.1. Taxonomy (GTDB): domain Bacteria; phylum Pseudomonadota; class Gammaproteobacteria; order Burkholderiales; family Burkholderiaceae_C; genus Pelomonas; species Pelomonas depolymerans_A. The sequence continues at coordinate 4,095 of QFOD01000019.1, read as the reverse complement.
CCCTGCTTGCTTCCGGGATCGTGTTGGCTATCTCATTGGCGGTCAGCCTGCGCCTTCGAGCCGCGGCCGAAGCGGCTCGCCTCGAGGCTACCCGACTGCAGGCCGAGGCACGCGCCGAGGCGCAGCGCAGCGCGCAGGCTCGGACCGCGCTGCTCGGCATGGTGTCCCACGAATTGCGCACGCCGCTGCAGACCATGCTCGCCAACGTCGAACTGCTGGCGCTGAAGCCGCAGGACCCGATCACGTCGCAGCTGGTCAACGGGCTCGAACAGTGCATCGTGCAGATCAAGGGTCGCCTGGACAACATCGCCCAGTACACGAGGCTGGCGAACGGCCTGGTCGAGCTTCGACGAGAACCCTTCAGCGTTGGCGAACTGCTGCAGCGAGTGGTCGACGAGCATGCCGACGCCGCCGCAGCCAATTCGCAGACCATCGTCGTCGAAGCAGCCGAGGTCGCCAAGATCCAGGTCCACGGCGACGAGATCCGACTGCACCAGGTGTTGAACAACTACCTGTCCAATGCCGTGAAGTACTCCGGCCCGGGCCGGATTGAACTCCGCGCCCGAATCCTCAAGCACGGCTTCGGCAGGATGAACTTGGCCGATGCGATCGAGATCAGCGTGTCCGACCACGGTCCAGGCATCCCCGCCGCCGAGCAACAAGCGATGTGGGAGCCCTTCGTCCGAGGCTCCGTCCGGCACAACCGGCCCAAAGGCAGCGGGCTGGGCCTAGCCGTCGTCAAGCTGTTGGCCACGTCGGCAGGCTGGGAGGTGGGCCTCCAATGCGATGAGGACGGTACGCTGTTCTTCGTCCGCACGCCTCTGGACGGCCCGCCTCGCCCGGATGTGCCGAGCTGACCGCACCGCGCTCGGCCGCCACGCAGTCGCGCGGGGGGCGGAGTCGCGATCCTGCGTTGATGCCGGAAGTCCAGTCGTCCGGCAGACCCCTCAGTGGGCGACCAGAGCGTCGAACGAACTGAAGAGCCCAGCCAACTTCGGCGCGAGCTCCGCACGGCGCGAAAGCAAGGTGAGCGAGCGCCGGGCACGCGTGACTCCGACATAGAGGCGGTTGATCTGCGGCGGCTGATCGAGGTCGAACTCGTCGACGCCGGCAAGGATCACGACGTCGAACTCCAAGCCCTTCGCGTTGGTCACATCGGCGAAGTGACGAACATGGCGTCGAGCGAGATTCACTGTTTCGGACAGCTCGGCATCGATCAGCTGCGCGCGCAACTGCGGTTCCATTCGCGCAAATGACTCGGCTGCTCGTCGAGCACTTGGGAACAAGACGGCCACCGTCTGGCCTCGCTGCGTGGCGCGCAGTGCGGCAACGACGGCGCTGTCGAGGTCGGAAATCTCGGGGCAGACCTGAACGCGTGGACGGGCCACCCCCGCACCTGCCGCGAACGCCCTTTCGGTGAGTTCACTCGAGGGCGCAGGGTCACCGAAGAACTGCGCTCGGAAGAGCGCGCTGAACAGGGCAAGCCCCGGGGCGTTTCCTTGCCGCAGGTTCTCGGTCAGTTTCACGGTGGGCAGAGATTGCCCCGGGAAACAGGCTCTGAGTTCGATGCTGGTGCCGTGATGCAGCTTCTGGGCGAAGTCCCCGACCACGGTGATCGCGCGGTAGCGAGGGTTCGATTGCTCCACCATCAGGTAGACCTGCTGCTCGGTGAAGTCCTGCACCTCGTCGATGAACACCGCCTGATAGAACGTCGGCTCGCGCAGGCTCGGCGCTCCCCCTTGCCTGAGTCCGCGGCCGACCAGATGGGCAATGCACAGCAACAGGTCGATGTCTCTCTCGGCGAGCTTGAACTGCTGCAACTGGGACAGGATCTCGTCCGCCAGGCTCGCCTGTGGGAAGTGCTTCGATTCGGACTTCAAGGCGTCCAGGTAGAGGTCCGGCAGCGCCGTCAGCGGCGCCAGCAACCGACGCCTGGTGACTCTCGCGAACGCTGCATCTGGCGTCGAGTAGCGCGGCTGTCCGGGCTCGACGGGAGACTCGGTTTCCTCGTCCGGCTCGTCGTCCTCGACAGCGGCGGGCGTGGTCGCGACCAGCAGCAGCCTGGCCCGGCCAAGGCCATGCTCGCGCGACAAAGGCCGCAGCTTGCCTCCGACGGTCGCGTAGATGCGCTCGGTCGCTTCGGGAAGGAGACGCAGGAAGAGGTGGTTGACGTCGGAAACCTGTGCCCTGAAGTTCTGACCTGATGCGTCACGGACCAGCAGCTGGCCCGCTTCCAGGGAAGCCTTGGCGTCCGCACTCCATTCCACGGCGTCGCCATTGGGCGACAGAAGTTGCAGAGAACCGTCGAGCGGGCCGCTGTCATCCACATAGACCAGGCGCTGGCCGCTGCGGAGGTAGAGCGGTGCCCTGGCTTCGACGAGTTGCCGCGCGAGACTGTTCTCGTCAGCAGCATAGAAAAACGCATCGCCGACCTGCGTCCAGATCAAGCGCGGCCCGGTCACACGGCGACGAACCTCGGCCAGGATGTTGGTCAGGCGTAGCGCCAGCCGATCGAGCGCAAACGCACCGTCCCGCGGCGGATCTCGCAGCTCGATCGAAACCTCGCTCAACAACTCCTTAAGCAAGGTCAACGCAGGCCCCATGACCCGCGCGACCTTTGGCCGCTCGGATGGCTCAAAAGCCTCCGCGATGTCCGCTACCGTCGGGAATGCCTCGAACACGTGATCCGCGAGACGGCGAGCAATCGCCTGGTCGGCCGCCCGGAGCCAAGCCATGGTCGTGGCTTCATTCCGCTCCACCTCGTCAGTCAGACCAGCCCAACGTCGCCCGGGCACGAGGCTGCGTGTCAGCCTGCGATGGTCCCGCAAGCGAACCTGCAGCTCCTTGAACTCTTGCACGGGCAGGTCCGGCAAGTCGATGCGCCGGCAAGTCTCCTGAAGGTACTGAATGAGTTCACCGGTGCGGACGAATCCCACGCAAGCCTCTTGCGAGAATTGGCCAGCGAAATCCGCCGTCCAGTAGTCCTGTCCCGGCCCCAGCAGGTCGCGGAATGTCTTCTCGTCGACGACGCTCGCGGCGTTGAAGGTCGTGAGCATCTTCGTGCGGCCGAGCGCGGCCGAGGTCTTGCCTGAGCCCGCAACACCCTCCACGAACATCGGCCCGAGCGGTGTTCGCGAAATGACCTGGTTCTGCTCTTCAGTCTGGTGCGTGAAGAACCGCTCGCTCAACCCATAGTAGTCATCGGCCTTCACCGGCGGGCCGTCCCGATCCCACTCCTCTTCCGACTCGTCCAGGACTTCTGCGGGTTGGCCCTGCGGTTCTTCGTCGACCTCGAACTCGACGACATGCACCTCCGGCGGACGCGGCGCGACCGGCGCCAACGGCTGTGGCTCGATGTCCCTGGTCTCGGGCTCTGGCGTCGCCGCACCGGTCCCTGGGCGCCCGACGATCCCGGCACGTCGAGGCCCGCGCAGGAATCCCTGGAGGTCGGCGACCTCCCCTGCGCCCGCTTCGCCAACGACGCTCATTCGCAGGAAGTTGCGAACGTTCGGCTCGAAGTCGGGCCCGCCGAAGCGATCAAACGAACGGACCTCGACGACTTCGTAGTCGCCCCAAGCCTTGCTGCGGTTCGAGTAGCCTGGCTGCACGAAGCTGGCCAGACGTCCCTGCGGCGAGTGAGGTGTGCAGTAACCCGACGAGAAGTTGGGATAGGTCACTTCGGTCGGGCTCAGGCGAAGCATCACCCGCCCTTGCAACTCCGTCTCGATGATCACCGTCTTGGCGTAGGCGCTTTTCCGCAGCAGGCGGTACAGCGGCGCCTGCGTCGACCTCACGTAACCGCGCGAGTCGGCCATGCCGCCGAGAACATCGAGGTGCTGATCTTCGTAGAGCATTCGATCGGCGTAGTCGATCACACCGCCGAGGACTGCCAGTTCTTCTGCCGAATACTCGCGCTTGCTGCCGTCGTCCAGTGACATTCTCTCTCCCTTCCTATGGTGTACAGGACCATGCGCGAGTTCGATCTCGCGTCCCTCGGTGGGTATTCCGGACCAACGTGACCGCTCGTTCTGGCCCAACGTGACCGACGGTTCTGGTCGATCGTGACCGGCCGTTCTGGTTGATCGTGACCGATTC